>NZ_NSCM01000016.1 GCF_003287735.1 Photorhabdus bodei
CTTTCCGGTAAATAAAAGTAATAGATCAAAATTGGCGATTACCGTCAACCCCACTGATATCATCAATACAAAAAACCTGTGTAAGATCACACTATTTTTAAATCAGAAATACGGTGCGGAATGACGGTTATACAATTCGGGATGCTGTTTTGGAAATATGTGAGAAATGGCAATCGGGTTGGTTTATTAACAGTACAAATGTTCTTACAGATCCTTGCTACCATAATATGCTGAATATGAAATACACAGATTGGTCTTTCAATGTATCAAGGAGTCTTTGATGCTGACCATCACTTATGGAAGAAAAGAAGAAAATATATCTGAAGTCGGTTCTGATTCGTCAGCATTTATTTCATGTGTGACAACATTAGCTAATAGTTTTATGGGACTGCGACCACACGTACCAAAAGCATCTGAACGAGCTCAGCGGGTTCAGCTACTTATGGATAAGGTATATACATCAGGTGTTGGGGTTTCACGTGAAATAGTATCACTGCCCGCACCAAAAATTCTCCGGCTT
This sequence comes from Photorhabdus bodei, assembly GCF_003287735.1. Taxonomy (GTDB): domain Bacteria; phylum Pseudomonadota; class Gammaproteobacteria; order Enterobacterales; family Enterobacteriaceae; genus Photorhabdus; species Photorhabdus kayaii. The sequence goes on from NZ_NSCM01000016.1 coordinate 521, forward strand.
TATGATGTCGAAACTGGTGAACCAGCAATTCACAAAAATGGCCGAGCCGCGAAAATTATTTTATCTCTCGATACAGCATTTGTTACCAGCACTGAATATTTGTGCGTAAGAGGAGGAGAATTCGAGTTAATCATAAGGCAGTTTATTGATGTTCCTAATAAGCTTGAAGTCTCAACTGTTATTGAATTACGTCAATTAAATACTGAAATTGGTCCACGGAGATTACGGTTGGATTACGGGCTTGATATTTCTGCAGGTAACGAATACCTCGGCACGGCTCCTTGGCTAGTCGCTCGTCATTATGATATTAATCAATGTTATTCCAATAAAGATGGTTTTAGCGCGATAGTTACAACCAAAGAACAAAAATTGCACTATGATGTTCAATTATTCTTTGTCAGATACGCAAGCACATGGTCATATCTGGGACAGAGTTGTGCAACATCCGTAACCTTCGACTTTTCCCAGAATGAACATCATCCTCTATTTATACATTGGAAGGTACGTTCAGGGGATTGCAGGGTAGGACTTGAGATATCCCCGGTGCCATTTAACTTCATCTCCTCCCAGAATGAGCATCGAGCAAGGTGGAATAAATTATGGGAAGAGCATGATGTGACAATCAATGCGTCCGATAAACCCATTGAACTCGGTATTAAATATGCACTTTTCCAACTTTTACAGCATGGTATTGGTGCATATAACCATGAGTCAGGTTTTATTTCACCAGCTCGGGGGTTGACCAGCCCTTATCATTCAGGAGCGACTTTTTTTGATACTGAACTTCATAAATGTATATTTTGGGCTTGGAATGACCCACGTGTAGCAAAAGCATTCATTGACTACCGATACCATAGTATGGAAAAAGCGATTGAATTTGCAAAGTCCACAGGATTTTTTGGGGCGCGTTTTCCAGAGGCTTCTAATGATCATGGTGCTGAAAACGGACCTCACTATGTCCTTTCCTATCCTGATGCTGATATCGTGCGTGAGTGGAGTGTCGATGAAGTATTACACATTTCTGCAGATGTCTGCTACTCCCTATACAGATACTGGTCTGTAACCTACGATGATGCTTATATGAACACTCGTGGTTATAAAATAGTTGCAGAATGTGCAAGATTTGCAGCATCTGTATTTAAGTGGTCCGATAAAAAACAGGCATATGTTATTAACTCTGTAATGGGACCTGATGAATATCATTATCATGTCGACAATAGTTTTTTTACAAACTATCTTCTCAGATGGTGCATAAAATTTGCACTTTCGCTAATTAGCTATAAATGCTTCCCCGAGATTTCTGCAAACGAGATCAAGAATTGGAAAACAATTAGTGAAAATGTCTATCTTCCTTGGATGGTTATTGATGGCGTTTCCATTCCGGAGGAATTCGATGGGTATGCAATTCTTCAAGATACTGAGTTAAGAAACGAAAAAAAACATGGGCCGCAGTTCATAGATGAACATGAACGGTATTCTGCCGAAAAGCTGCAAAATTTCACATCCAAAATCATAAAACAGGCTGATGTTGTTCTGCTTATGTCTTTGTTCCCCGATGATTTCTCTGATGAAGTCAAGCGAGTAGCATTCAACTTCTATGAGCCCCGTACTGTTCATGAATCATCACTCAGTTATGGCCCTCATGCCGTGCTTGCTGCAGATATAGGTAAGATAGATGTTTGTGCCGATTTTATATCACGCGCAAGTCGATATAATCTGGATTTCACCCCTATATTAAATTACAACAATGGATTACATCTTTCAGCTTACGCGGGTGCATGGCAAGGGCTTGTTGAAGGCTTAGCCGGGCTACGTGTCGCAGAGAAAAGACTTTATTTTCGCCCCCGGTTACCATCCGACTGGGATTCCTATCGGTTCATGCTTTATTTTTGTGGGCAACGACTTATGGTCAGTGTACTTGCAGATGGTATCATTGACATCTACTGTGGAGGGAAGAAACTCACTACCGAATGTTGTCCAGATGGACGTATCTATATTTGCGGAGAAACAAATGACTTCATTCGCTGAACGAGCATCGCCTTATGCCGAGGCATTACGTTCCTCATCATTCCGGAAATTGCTTATTGGTCAAGGCTTGTCAATGATTGGTGATGCAGTCTGTTTAGCTGCCCTTCCTGTTGCGTTGATTCATGCCAAACTTAGTGGGGAGGTTTTTGGTGTCGTCATGGCTGCGGTGGGATTAGGGACAGTCATTGGGGCTGTCGCTGGAGGTCTGCTAGCAGACAGAAAGTCACCAAAACACATTCTCATTGCGACAGATACTGCCAGGGGGTTGGCGCAAGTTGCTGCAACTATGTTACTTGTGTTAAACGCCCCGTGGTGGGGATTAGTACTTGCCTATTTAATATTTGGTATTGGCATTGGTGTCTCTCGCCCATGTGCTCAAGTTCTGCTTGTAAACTTGCTACCCAAGCAAGCCTTAGTGGCAGGAAATGGAGCCATGAATTTTGTAGATAACTTTGTGGCAGTAGTTTTTCCTGCCACAGTAGGAGTTATGATCATATTGTGGGAACCAGCATGGGGAATACTGGTTGATGGCATTACGTTTTTCGCAGCAGCTCTTTTTACTGCCCTGATACCCGATATAGGGATTCGTGGTTCCGATGATAAATTCTCTATACGTGAGGTATTGAACGGTATCACAGTCATTACTGGTAACTCTGTATTGTTACTCGGATTTATCGCGACATTGATCCTGAATGTGTTGTGTTTCCCTATTTTCTTAGTCATTGCTCCATACGCAATCAGTGATCGATTCAGTGATACAATGTGGGGGTTTTGTCTGGCAGCTTCGGGAGCTGGTGCATGTATTGGATCTGTTATCACAGTACTTACTGCTGGTCACCAACGTCTAATAAGACTTGCCGTGATCTGTGGTTTATTTCTCTGTAGCGCAATGCTTTTATTGGGTATGGGGGGCTTCTCTTGGATGGTCATTCTGGGGGCAATGTTTGTTGGGATTGTTGAAACATCCTGGCTCACTGGTTGGACCACTGCTATGCAAACCCTCTCTCCGGAAAAAGACCTTGGAAAAGTTGTAGCGGTAGATACTTTTGTTACCAGTGGTGCACACCCATTCATTTATCTTGGAGCAGGAATTATCGGTGCAACAGTGGGATATTCTGAAACACTAACATTGACTGCAATCGTCAGTGCTATTGGAATCACTGCCATCGCACTTTCTGCTATCACTCGAAAAATTTAAAAGGCAATAGCATGATTAAATGTAACAATATTCAAGAGCAGGCTATCGATTTGTCCGAACTAATTTTCAAGCAATGGCAAAATGTTTTGACAACCGGTGATTTTGTGCTTGGTGAAGAGGTTTCAAGATTAGAAAAATGGATGTCACAATGTTGTGGAGGAGCACATGCCATCGCACTCAATTCTGGTACAGATGCTTTGCTACTTGCATTGCAAGCTTTAGGTATAGGTTCGGGTGATGAAGTTATTACTTGTGCTAATACGTTTATAGCAACAGTTGGGGCAATAGTTGCTGTTGGCGCTAAACCAATCCTAGCTGATATTGGAGAGGATGAACTCATTAATGTTGACACCATTGTTCCTCTGATTACTGAACGAACAAAGGCTGTTATACCCGTTTATTTGCGCGGACGCCCCGTAGATATTGCTCCGATTGTCACGCTGTGCCATATGAGGGGAGTATATGTTATCGAAGATTGTGCTCAAGCCATTGGAACTACTATCAATGACCAGCAAGTCGGTACATTAGGCGATGCTGCGGCTTTTTCGCTACATCCACTGAAAACGCTCGGAGGTTTTGGTGATGGTGGGATTCTCATCACTACTAACTCGAAAATAGCTGAGTATGCAAAATTTGCTCGCAATCATGGATTGCAGACACGTAATGAATCTATTTTATTTGGTATAAATTCACGCCTTGATACTTTACAAGCAGCTGCATTAAATATCAAAACTCAGTATTTAAACCAGTGGTTACAACGTCGCAAGGAAATTTCAGCTTTTTATGACAAAGAATTGTTCAATACAAGAACTGGAACAGATTTAGGGGCAGGAAAACCGGGAAACGCTTATTATCATTATGTGGTAAAATCAAAAAACCGAGACAAATTGCAGCAGCACCTAGCTAAACATGGTATTGAAGCCGCTATCCATTATCCAATACCGATTCATCGACAACAAGCATGGCTGCGTAGCCAGCCTCAAATAGCTCTTCCCACTACTGAACGTTTAGCGCAAGAAATTCTCACTATTCCCTGTCATCACCATCTTTCTGACAACGATATTGAGAAGATAGTAATGTTGATAAAGCAATTCGATTTAATTAAGGTTTAATAGAGTCGCACGAATTTACATAAAATTATAATAAACAGAAAACTCCATGAGGTGTGTATCTTTTATCCTCTTATTATTACCGTGTGCCTTTTTCGTGTATTTAAATAGTGTTTGATGGAGTTTAATATCTTTAAAAATGAAAGGTTATGTATACTTAAATATTTATTTAATCTTGATATGAATCATTTTAAATAACATATATGGATACCAACTTTAATTTTTGTCGGTGTCCATATATTATTTAGAAATAAATAAGGAAAAATTAAAAATGTACGACGTTATTATTATTGGAGCGGGATTGGTTGGTCTTGGTGTTGCAAATGCTTTGCAAGAACATAATCCACGATTACATTTATTAATATTAGATAAAGAAAATAGAGTAGCTGCCCATCAAAGTGGACATAATAGCAATGTTGTCCACTCCGGTATTTATTACTCTCCCGGAAGTTTAAAAGCACGTTTAGCAAAAAAAGGAAACCAAACTATATATCACTTTTGTCAAGAGTACGGGTTATATTATGACCGCTGCGGTAAAGTAATAGTGGCAACACATCAAAAAGAGCTTCCTTTGCTGGATAATATCTATCAGAGGGGATTACAAAACGGGATTGAAATTAATCGATTATCACGATCTGATTTAAAAAAGCGCGAGCCTTATGTCAATGGGTTGGAAGCTATTCTGGTTCCGGATGTAGGAATTGTGAATTACCCAGAAATTGCGGAAAAACTAGCTGAGATTATTCAAAACAGAGATGGGAATATTTATTATCAACAGCAGGTGTGTTCAATTCATGAATATACCGACTACGTTGAAATACAAACCTTACATGCGAGTTATAAGGCCAAACAGATTGTGAACTGTGCTGGATTGTATAGCGATAGAATTGCTAAGTTAGCGGGGTATGAAACAAGAATGAAAATTGTACCATTCCGTGGTGAGTATTACGTTCTGGATAGTAGTAAAAATTATTTGGTCAATCATCTGATATATCCTGTTCCTAATCCTGATTTTCCATTCCTTGGTGTGCATTTCACACGAATGTTCAATGGCAAACGGGATGTTGGTCCGAACGCGGTATTAGCTTTTAAACGAGAGGGATATTGCAAAACTGATTTTTGTCTGCAAGACATGATGGAGATAGTCACTTATAAAGGTTTTTGGAAGATTGCTACACGTTATTTCAGTGAAGGTATAGCAGAAATTCGACGTTCGTTTTCACTCCAACTTTTTACCGAAAATGCCCGTCAGCTTATTCCTGATTTGCAATCAGAGGACATCTCTTTGGGGGCAGCTGGAGTTCGTGCCCAAGCATTGACAATTGATGGAAAATTGGTAGATGATTTTCATTTTGTAGTTGGTCATCGTTCATTACATGTTTGCAATGCACCTTCACCAGCTGCAACGGCATCAATAGAAATTGGACGAGAGATTGTAAGAAGATATTTTCCAACTTTTTGAATATAGTAGAACGGTAAAAGTAATCATCAATCACTCCCAGCCGTCTGTTTTTTTACCTTATATTTTGATTATCACTTTAACAGGGCGATAATCAAAACATAAAGTTGGTAGATTTTGAAAAGTATCACCCGACATTCCTGAATTGGGTGCGGAATGTCGGATTTAAAAAAACATTTGCTCGGAGTCTATTTACTCACAGAATAATCTTACTATGCGAAACTGCATATTATAATTAACGGGCTAATCGGCCCGTTTAAAGATTTACGCATTGCTATTGGTTGGCGCTTCTGGTTTTGAATTACCGGAAGGTTTACGGCGTTTACCGATATTTTTGCTATCTCGATGACGTATTTTAGCTTTTTTCTTCGATTCTTCCGCTTTCTTTTTCTCTTTGCGTTTAGCCAATACTTTTTTCGATGGCTTATTGTGGGCTTTGTCACTTGTGCTTTGGTTGTTGGGCGAAGTTCATCAACAATCCGCGACGTGAGTGGTTCATTCAGATAGCGACTGATTTTGCCTAATAAAGGATGATCATGCGCTTCCACTAAGGTAATTGCAGTACCTTTACCTGCACGAGCTGTCCGGCCAATACGGTGTAGATAAATATCGGCGGTGCGCGGTAAATCAAAATTGAAAATATGGCTGATATCATCAATATCCAATCCACGGGTAGCAATATCTGTTGCAACCAGAACAGTGATACTGCCATCATTCAGGTGCTTAACTGCTTCCGTCCTTTTAGCCTGTACCATTTCCCCTTCAAGGTATCGGGCTTCAATGCCGGCTTGATGCAATTCATCCACAAGTTCATGAACACGTTCACGTTATTTAGTTAAAACTCCCAATAATCTCATTGTCTAACCGATACTTTACCAGCCAGTAGAACTATATTGGATATTATGGAACTCGCAATGGCTGGTGCAAAGTTAGGTTATTTCTCCGCAGCCCGACTTTTCCTGAAAGGATATCTGTAACCATGACAAATCATAGTTTTCCAATTATCTCTAGTACGCTATTTTAAAAATACGTATTAATGTTAAAATTTTTGTACCATTTCTACAGATGCGAAATCATATTCTTAATAAACTATTACAAAGATATCTTCGCTGACAAGCCGATTGACTTTATTAATCTGTATTCGCAAACGCGTAGCACTGTCTATTCAGAAGGAGAGCTTATGAAATCAAGAGCTGCTGTTGCATTCGGACCGGGCCGTCCCCTTGAAGTCGTTGAAATCGATGTAGCCCCGCCCCAAGCCGGTGAAGTGCTGGTCAAAATCAGTCATACCGGTGTGTGTCATACGGATGCCTTCACCCTGTCAGGAGATGATCCAGAGGGCGTTTTTCCTGTCATACTCGGGCATGAAGGCGCCGGCGTAGTCGTTGAGGTTGGTGAAGGCGTCACTAGCGTCAAACCCGGTGACCACGTTATCCCTCTTTATACCGCAGAATGCGGAGAGTGCCTGTTCTGCAAATCAGGAAAAACCAACCTGTGTGTGGCTGTACGGGCAACTCAAGGGAAAGGCGTAATGCCGGATGGCACAACCCGTTTTTCCTATAAAGGGCAGCCTATTTATCATTATATGGGATGCTCCACATTCAGCGAATACACAGTCGTGGCCGAAGTATCACTGGCAAAAATCAACCCGGAAGCAAATCATGAAGAAGTGTGCCTGCTGGGCTGTGGTGTCACTACCGGCATCGGTGCAGTGCATAATACCGCTAAAGTACAGTCCGGTGATTCCGTTGCCGTCTTTGGGCTCGGCGGCATTGGCCTTGCCGCAATCCAAGGCGCTCGTCAGGCAAAAGCTGGCAGGATCATTGCCATCGATACAAATCCGGCAAAATTTGCGCTGGCAAGACAGTTCGGTGCAACCGACTGCCTGAACCCAAATGATTATGACAAACCTATTCAGCAAGTCATTATCGAGATGACTGAATGGGGAGTGGATCATACCTTTGAGTGTATTGGTAATGTCAATGTGATGCGTGCCGCGCTCGAAAGCGCACACCGTGGCTGGGGGCAATCAGTGATCATTGGTGTAGCCGGTGCGGGACAGGAAATATCAACCCGACCATTCCAACTGGTCACCGGTCGTTCGTGGCGAGGCACCGCCTTTGGCGGTGTTAAAGGCCGCAGTCAGTTGCCTAAAATGGTGGAAGAGGCAATGAAAGGTGAAATTGAATTAAAGCCTTTTGTGACTCACACCTTGCCGCTCGAACACATTAATGAAGCATTCGATCTAATGCATGAGGGCAAATCGATTCGCACAGTCATCCATTACTAAGCTGTTCTGAGGGAGTTAAAAACCGTGCTGTAATAGGCGGTTTTTAATAAAACAGGAAACGATAGCCCCAGGTTCACCGTGAAATGAGTGAACTTGTATGTTTTACGGAGAGGAAAAAGAATGGAGAGAATTGAACGCCACGCTTGTTTTGGGGGATGGCAAGATGTTTATCAGCATGAATCGGCCGTACTTGGCTGCACCATGAATTTTGCAGTCTACCTTCCTCCTCAGGCTGAACATCAGAAATTACCAGTGCTGTATTGGCTCTCGGGCCTAACATGTAATGAGCAGAATTTCATCACTAAAGCGGGAGCTCAACGCTACGCTGCCGAACAGGGTATTATCCTTGTCGCCCCAGATACCAGCCCTCGTGGTGAGAAAGTTGCAGATGATGACGCTTATGATTTAGGTCAGGGAGCCGGTTTTTACCTCAACGCAACACAAGAACCTTGGGCACCGCACTATCGCATGTATGATTATGTGGTGTCAGAGCTACCAATACTGATCGAAGCACACTTTCCGGTAACAGCCGCTCGGGCCATCAGTGGTCATTCGATGGGAGGCCACGGCGCACTGATAATCGCACTACGCAATCCAGATCGTTACCACAGCGTATCGGCCTTTTCACCGATTGTTGCTCCTTCTCAAGTTCCTTGGGGAGAAAAAGCTTTTCGCGCTTATTTGGGTGAAGATCGTGACATATGGAAAGCCTATGATACAGTCGAGCTGTTGGCTAATAACGCCGAGCCATTGCATATGTTAATTGACATTGGTACCGATGATCCGTTTCTTGAAGAGCAACTACGTCCTGAACTGCTAAAAGATGTATGCGAAGACACTGGGCATCCCTACACACTGAACCTACGCACTGGTTATGATCATAGTTACTATTTTGTCGCCAGTTTTATCGGTGAACATATCGCATATTATGCCAATGTATTGAAGGAAATTTGTATTGATAATCAATAAATTACATACGAATCCATTAATATTTTTATGATAAAAGGATGACTAAACCAATACACGGGTGGTCATTTAGTCGATTTGATACAAATTCAGACAAAAAAACCTACGTTAATAAGGTATTAAAGAAATTTTTTACCCTATTTACTTTGGGTCAATCCTGTAGAGTAGGCCGCTGATTTGAAGTGAGTTCTCCAGCGGCATCCCATCAACCCCCTGCAACAACTTTATGAAGAGTTACTTGAACAACTTAAAAGGGCAGAAGATATTAGGAAACAGACTTTTCATCGGCGACAAAATGGAAAATAAGATTCTTTATGAATAAACTGAATAATCGCCTACATCAAACATTAGGATACTAAACACCTAATGAATTATTTTTAAATCAAAAAATTATCTTATAGTATTAGATAAAGTCATTTTCACTTATTTATAAAAATATACAGATTTTAATTAAGCATTAAGAGATAAATTATTGTCATAAACTAATAAAATAATCGACTGAGAAAAAATCAAGATGGAAAAATATCTAATGACTCATTAAATAAATACGAAATCATTTATTAACAGCGTCATGATGTTGCAATTACTATTATAAAAAAACATTATAAATTGAAATCATTACTAATCAAAACAATAAAGTCATTTTGTATAAAAATAAATATCTCATTTTATTGTGTTATAAAGAAAAAATAGGAACCATATTACATATCTAATGAAAGAAAATTACTTATTTTGGTAATTGTTAAAATAATTTTTGTTTTTTATAAAACACACATAACAATTATTTGTCCTAGTGGTTTTAATGTGTTATTTATTCCACTCGTTAAGATTTATTTTTTATTTAACACACCTTAGATGACTTATATAGTTGAATAACTAAATGTTATTAGTTTTTTCTCAAAAGGAGACTGTGATGACATTGCAAGAAATTGGCAAGATGAGTCTTAAAAATTCAGGCGGATTTGTTGCTAGAATCCAATTTAGTTATATGGATGGCGACGGTGAAAAGCATTTAAGTCAGCAAGGTAATGATATTACTCTTGGATTAACAGATACTGTTGACCCTGGCGATCTTGGCGTTCCTGATGGCTCAATAGTTTTTATGCATGTGTTTGTAGTATGGGGAAATGATAATGAAGCCCGTAAAGCTTTTTTATACAAAAAAGGAAGTCAAGTACTTGCCAGCTACAATATCAGTGGTACGACATTAAGCAATGATCTTGGTTTGATTGATATCTCGTAATACATACAAACCCACCATATTTAAATTGTCCCCCTATGTACGGATTGAAGTCCAACATTTGGGGGACAGTTCATGCTTGCACTCTCTCACGTTCCAAGCCTGAATACACATTTATCTGGCGTTGCTCCTAATGCTTCAGTCACCCTTCTACATGTAAATAGCTTTCCATAATACCGATACACCTATGCCTTTTGTTTTCTTTTTGAACAATATTGGTTCTGTAGCCTATCTCATTGATTCTACGGACCACTTGGATGAAAAGGCTGTATGTCTTGGTACACAAGGGCTGGTTGGAAGTGGAGCATAATTATGAAAACTTATTTACTCCATCACATCAAAGGTGTGTTACTGTTTATAGTTATAGAAAAATTCTTCTTCGTGATTTCAGTTACAAAAACCCCTTTGGAAAAAAATAATTCTGTTCATCTTCAATAAAGTACTGTTATTTTAGTATAGTTATATCTTCTTATAGAGCTCCTGTATTAAATCATTACCTATTATTCAGTTGGAAATATAGAGGTGAAGGCTTGAGCGATTTTGTATTCTCGAAAAACCATCTAAATCCCTTTCAATCCCAGTTAGAGGAACTTGATTCAAAATTAGTTCCTATTGAAGGAGAGGTTCCTTCAAAGTTAAAAGGTACTTTCTTTAGAATTGGTCCCGGTCGCCTGCACAGGGGAGACGAATATTATAATCATCCATTTGATGGGGATGGGATGATATTTAAAGTAACGTTCAGTGATAATGGGGTATTCTATAGAAACAGACATGTGTTAACAAAGGAATACTTAAGAGAAGAAGAAGCTCAAAGATTACTGTATCGCTCAGTTGGAACCGTCCCCAAAAAACTAAAACTCAGGATGAGATTTTTTATTATTAAAAATCCGGCAAATACAAATATTGTGTATCATTCTCATAAACTTCTGGCGTTGTGGGAAGGAGGGATGCCACATTTAATTAATCCGGTAACTCTTGAGACAATTTCAAAATATGATTTTTCTGGAAAGCTAAGAGCACGATTCTCTTTCCTCCCCAAACTTAACCTTCGTGAAGTACCATTTACAGCACATCCTAAAAAAATACCAGATGATGATAATTTATATGGATTTGGTGTGACATATAGTATTGGATCTAAGTTGACGCTATACAAAATAGACAATACCGGTGACATGACTGTTATATGCAACATTCCGCTTAAGAAAAGGTACTTAATTCACGACTTCATAGTGACAAAAAATTACTTTTTATTTTTTTTAGGTGGGCCGCATATAAATCTTAAGTTGAGGAACATAATTGGCAATGAAAGCATACTTGCATCTATGAATTCACGTGAAAATGAAGATGGCAGGGTTCTTTTAGTTTCAAGAGAATGCCATGATGCGAAATTCTATGATGCAGCTCCTGGATTTATTTTTCATTTCACAAATGGCTATGAAGATGCCGATGGGAATGTGATTTTTGATGCCTCATTTTGGCGATCATTCCCAGTATTTACACAGAATATATTTAAAAATAATAGTTCAGAACTTTGTCGTTTTACTTTATGCACTGCATCCGGGAATGTCGATAAAGAAATTTTATTCAGGGGGAATACTGATTTCCCAGCCATAAACCCTACAGTCTGTGGTAGAAAGCACAGATATGCCTGGTTCGTTTGCTGGGGGGATTCTGAAAGTGAAGAGAAATCAATAATTAAATTTGATTTTTTTGACAAGAGTGTAATAAGCCACAGTTTTGATAATGATTTGCCTGAAGAACCTGTTTTTGTAGCCAAAAAGGGTTCTGTTAAAGAAGATGATGGTTGGCTTATTTTTAAGGTTTATGTCGAAAAATTGCACTGTACAGATGTCGTGGTTTTAAATGCTGATGATCTCTCAATGGTGTGCAGATTGCGTTTGCCGCACCATATTCCAATGGGAATGCATCACTGCTGGATAAATGAAGTTATGCTGGAAGACTAAAGCCTAAAGCCTAAAGCCTAAAGCCTGTAGTAGTAATATAAACTTATCATTGTTTTTCAAATAGCTTAGTGAAATTATTTACGTGATTCGGGAAATATTTATGAACGTTAGTACTGCACGAGTTATGAATTACGAAGAGACATTACTGGAGTTACAGAGTGCACTACAACAGCACCTAGAACTGGTACTTCCTTCAGGAGCCCCGGATGACAAAGTCTGCGCAGCCATGCGAGAAAGTACACTAGTGTCTGGAAAACGTATCCGCCCCCTCTTATTGTTGCTCATAGTCCTGGATCTTGGAGAAAACCCCTGGAAGACCGACTTTCTACAGCTGGCATCTGCAATTGAAATAGTACATGCAGCCTCATTAATTTTAGACGATCTTCCCTGTATGGATAATGCGGAGTATCGGCGCGGACGCCCGGCTATTCATCGGCAGTATGGTGAAAGTGTAGCGATCCTAGCGGCTGTAGCCTTGCTGAGCCGGGCTTTTGGCCTCATTGTAGAAACAAATCTTTCTGAATACGATAAATCTGCTGCTGTCGCCATACTTTCTCATGCAGTTGGTTTAAACGGTCTTGTCCAGGGGCAGTTTCGCGATCTGAACAATACATTATGTACTGGTAATTATCACACCATTGCGGCCACCAACGATTTAAAAACCGGTTTGCTTTTCGACGCAACATTTCAGTTAGCGGCAATTGCTGTGAATGCACCTGATATAACTCGTCAGGCATTACGTCATGTATCACAACATTTGGGGCAGGCATTTCAATTACTGGATGACTTGAGCGATGATCTAAATAATACAGGGAAAGATATGTCTCAGGATAAGGGAAAGTTAACAATGGTTACACTGCTCGGAAAATCTAAAGTGCATGAGCATTTACGCAGGCACATCAGATACATTGATAAATATTTGGCGGTAGCGTGTCGCAGAAATTTAGCCTCACGATATTTTATACGATATTGGTTTGATAAAAATATTGCGATGTTTAATTAATTTCAACCTTGGCCAAAAAAATGAAAAAGATCGATCACACTCAACGTAAAAATGAGCATCTGGATATTATATTCCATTCTCCTCAAACTGAGACCCAGGTAAAAACAGGGTTTGCTGAGTGGCGATTTCAGCATTGTGCTCTGCCAGAATTGGATCTGGACAGAATAGATCTTAAGTGTTCCCTCTTTGGAAAAATTTTGCAGGCACCATTGCTCATAAGCTCAATGACTGGAGGGGTTCATCGTGCTCATGCGATTAATCACCATCTTGCAGAGGCAGCTCAAATATTAGGAATTGCAATGGGGGTCGGGTCGCAACGTGTTGCTCTTGAAAATGAAGCAAACGATGGGCTTAGCCGCTCACTACGTCAGATAGCTCCTGATATTCTCCTTTTCGCTAATTTAGGGGCAGCCCAAATTCGTGGCGAACACGGGTTTAATTATGCTCTGCGAGCAGTACAGATGATTGAAGCCGATGCTCTAATTATCCATCTGAATCCGCTACAGGAGGCGCTGCAACAGGGGGGAGATCGTAACTGGTGCCATATTCTATATGCTATTGAACAACTCGTAACAAAACTTGGGGTTCCCATAATTGTTAAAGAAGTAGGTTCAGGTTTATCGCTGCCTGTCGCACACCAATTGGCAGAAGCTGGAGTCAGTATGCTGGATATAGCCGGAGCTGGAGGAACCAGTTGGGCAGCGATTGAAGCAGAACGAGCATCCACACCGTATCACCGCGCATTGGCTATGGCATTTGCTGACTGGGGGACCCCAACCACGACGGCACTGCGTGAAATACGCGAGGCACTTCCAAATATGCCATTGATCGCCTCTGGTGGTATCAGAAATGGTGTTGATGCTGCCAAAGCTTATTGCATGGGGGCACAATTGGTCGGCCAAGCCGCTGCCGTCATACATAGTGCAGCCCTCTCCACAGATGCAGTTATAGAACATTTCCAATTAATTATTGAGCAGATAAAAGTCGCCTGCTTTTGCACAGGAAGCACTGATATTGCTGCTCTGCGTACAGCTGTTCTGCTACCAACATGAGCTTTTCCGCTATGATTGCATATCTTTAATCTCTTTCAACAAACACGAATTTCCGTGATGTATATGACTCTTGATGAGGTTAGTAACTTTGTGATTGCCGGAGGATCAACAAAATGATGTACGACTGGGATCTGATTTTGGTGGGGGGAGGATTGGCTAACGGACTGATCGCGATGCGTCTCCAGCAGTGTAAACCACATCTCCGAGTGTTGATGATTGAAAACACAGAAACAATAGGAGGCAATCACACGTGGTCATTTCATCAACATGATCTTACTGAGGCGGAACATGGGTGGATAGCACCGCTGATCACCTATCGCTGGTCAGGTTACGACGTAATTTTTCCAGCATTTCAGCGCACATTGCCACATTCATATTTCAGTGTCACGTCCCAACACTTTGCAAACATACTCCAAGCATATTTGGGCGAGCGTATACAGACTCGTTTATTAGTAAAGGAGCTAACTCCACAGAAGGTTTACTTACAGGACGGTTCGGCTCTAAGTGCAGGCGCAGTCATTGATGGGAGAGGCTGGCGACCAGGACCATTTCTGGGGAGTGGTACCCAGGCATTTTTTGGTCAGGAATGGGAACTGGAAGAATCGCACTCTTTAACCCGCCCGATTTTAATGGATACCAGTGTGGGACAGAATACAGGTTATCGATTTATCTATGTCCTACCGTTTTCCTCAACTCGTCTGCTGATAGAGGATACTCATTACGTTGATCGGGGACTACCGGATAAGACCTTGTCACAGGCAACTATCGCAGAATACGCGAAGAGGCATGGTTGGAAACTGGGTAAACTAGTTCGAGAAGAGAGCAGTTGTCTCCCGATTACACTTACGGGGGATTTTACCTCTTTCTGGGCACAACTAGCAGGCCAGCCCACCAGTGGGTTACGTGCAGCTTTATTTCACCCCACAACAGGCTACTCTCTGCCACACGCTGTTCGGTTGGCAGATCGTATTGTTGCTCTGCCAGAGCTTACCGATACCTCCTTATTCATTACCCTCAGGGATTACGCACGGCAGCAGTGGCAACACCAGCGCTTTTTCCGTCTTCTAAATCGCATGCTCTTCCTCGCTGGGGATCCACAACAACGTTGGAAAGTGATGCAACGTTTTTATCAACTTTCCCCAGATCTGATTGCACGTTTTTATGCAGAGCGACTTAATTTCGTCGATAAGGCCCGGATTCTCATAGGTAAACCGCCGGTGCCGATAAAGGGTGCCCTAAAGGCAATGTTTAAACAACACAAGAAGCTTCAGGGTTTTTATCATGATTAAAGCGCTGGTAATTGGTGCTGGTTTTGGTGGGCTGGCGCTGGCAATAAGGCTCCAGTCCGCGGGAATTCCGACATGTATTTTGGAACAACGGGATAAACCAGGTGGGCGCGCTTATGTTTATAAGGAACAGGGGTTCACCTTTGATGCTGGCCCCACCGTAATCACCGCTCCCAATGTCATTGAAGAATTGTTCACACAGGCTGGTAAACGTATGGCTGATTACGTCGATTTACTTCCCGTACGCCCTTTTTATCGGCTCTGTTGGGAATCAGGCAAGATATTTGATTACGACAATGATCAGCAACATCTGGAAAAACAAATCCATACGTTCAATCCAGGTGATGTTAACGGGTATCGACACTTTCTGGACTACTCTCGGAAGGCCTTTGATGAAGGCTACCTGAAACTTGGAACAGTGCCCTTCCTCTCTTTTCGCGACATGCTGAGTGCGGCTCCACAGTTGGTACGTCTACACGCATGGCGTAGTGTTTATCGCCAGGTGGCACACTATATCAAGGATGAGAGTCTGCGCCAGGCATTTTCATTTCACTCGCTACTGATAGGAGGTAACCCTTTTGCTGTATCTTCTATCTATACTTTGATCCACGCACTGGAACGAGAATGGGGAGTCTGGTTTCCGCGTGGAGGAACCAGCGCCTTGGTCGAAGCAATGGTGAAATTGTTTACTGATATTGGTGGAAAAATTGAGCTTAATGCAAAAGTAAAACGCCTCACCACTCATGGTAATCGGGTCACAGGCGTACAATTGACGGATGGACGAAATATGACATGTGACGTTGTGGCCTCAAATGCCGATGTTATTCATACCTATAAACATCTGTTGGGTGAGCATCCGGTCGGAATGGCCCGCGCCCGAACACTGGTGCGTAAACGAATGAGCAACTCACTGTTCGTGCTTTATTTCGGTCTGAACCACCACCATGCCCAATTAGCCCATCATACCGTTTGCTTTGGTCCACGCTATAAGGAACTCATCGAAGATATTTTTTATCATGACCGACTGGCGGAGGATTTTTCGCTCTATCTCCATGCCCCCTGTGTTACTGACCCATCCCTTGCGCCCCCGGGGTGCGCAAGTTACTACGTTCTGGCCCCTGTACCACATCTGGGGACAGCTAATCTCAACTGGGATATAGAGGGGCCACGCTTACGCGACCGTATTTTCGCGTATCTGGAAAAGTACTATATGCCCGGTCTGCTCAAGCAGTTAGTCGTTCATCGTATTTTTACCCCATTTGATTTTCGTGACCAGCTAAATGCCCATCTAGGTTCGGCCTTCTCCTTTGAACCGTTGCTGACACAAAGCGCCTGGTTCCGACCACACAATCGGGACAGCCGTATTGATAATCTGTACCTTGTCGGCGCAGGAACGCATCCTGGAGCGGGTATTCCCGGCGTAATTGGATCAGCAAAAACCACAGCCACATTGATGTTAGAGGATATAGCCAGATGAATCCCGCGCTACTTAAACACGTTACTCAGATAATGGAGCAAGGCTCAAAAAGTTTTGCCAGTGTCACCCGACTTTTCGATACGGCAACACAGCACAACACAATGATGCTGTACGCCTGGTGCCGTTATTGTGATGATATAATAGACGGGCAAGAGCTGGGGAGACAAATAAGCAATGTTGATAAGTATGACGCCCACGAGAAACTTCAAATGCTGCAATACTTGACGAGGCAGGCTTATGACGGCTTGCCGATGACCGAACCTGCTTTTGCAGCCTTTCAGATAGTTGCTCTGAGTAATGAAATCCCTCAGCAACAGGCCTTCGAACATCTGGAGGGATTCGCGATGGATGTACGCGGTGACCCTTGCAGAACGTTAGATGATACTCTGAGATATTGTTACCATGTCGCGGGAGTGGTTGGGCTGATGATGGCAAAAGTGATGGGTGTTCGCGAGGCGAGTGTGCTGGATCGGGCCTGCGATCTAGGAATTGCTTTTCAGTTAACTAACATTGCTCGGGATATTATTGAGGACGCGAAGACCGGGCGTTGCTACCTTCCGCTAGAATGGCTTTACCAAGAAGGGCTAATGCCGGACACACTTATTTATACCGAAAACCATCCTGCGCTAGCTCGGGTGGCATCCCGATTGATTGTGGAAGCGGAGTCTTATTATACCTCTGCTCTGACAGGTCTTGTTGGTTTACCTTTGCGTTCAGCCTGGGTCATCGCTTCTGCTCATGGTATCTATCGTGAAATCGGCATTAAAGTGCAACAAGCAGGAGTACGGGCCTGGGAATGCAGACAAAGAACTAATCGAGGAGAGAAGGTTACCTTATTAATGGCCGGCGCAATGAAGGCGCTTATATCTCGGGTGGCGATAACAACGCCTCGCGATCCCAAATTGTGGCAGCGACCTCATTAAAAATTAACTCCACTTTGTGGTGTAGCACCCTGCATTTCGTCACCTAAACAGAGATGTTAACTATGAATGTCAATAATGGGTTAAAAATGGGCCTTCCACATTTTGAATGTAAGTGTCCAGCAAGCAACCGTCTCCCATGTCTGAACTCTTGTCGATAGCGTAGACGTCAACCTGTTGCAGAAGGAAAAACAAGAGTGGCTGGCGCAAAGTAGGTTATTTCCCCGCAACCAGCCTTTTCCTGACATGCTGCACTCCCCTTCCTCTTTCAAGGTTCAAACCCATTACTGGATAAGGATAAGTCAGGCTTGCAATAGGCACTCCAACAGCCTATGATTAACTCAATAAATTAATTAACCACTTGATTTACAAAGCAAAAACGGCGAACCTAGAACGGAATATCATCATCAAAATCCATTGGTGGCTCATTGCTTTGTGGAGCAGAGGATTGAGCAGGACGCGAAGGAGCGCCGCCGCCGCTGAACTGCTGAGATTGTTGCTGTGGTTGTGGCTGCTGTGGCTGTCCCCAACCGCTGCCTTGTGGTTGGCTATCCTGGAAACTACCACCACCAGCACGACTTCCCAACATCTGCATGGTACCGCCCATGTTTACCACCACCTCCGTGGTGTAACGCTCCTGACCGTTCTGATCCTGCCATTTGCGGGTTTGCAGAGAACCTTCAATATAAACCTGTGAACCTTTACGCAGGTATTCACCCGCGACTTCCGCCAGTTTGCCAAATAAAACAACCCGGTGCCATTCAGTCTTCTCTTTCATCTCGCCGGTCTGTTTATCTCGCCAGCTTTCAGAAGTCGCCAGAGTAATGTTAGTCACTGCACCGCCGTTTGGCATATAGCGGACTTCCGGGTCTTGCCCCAGGTTACCGATTAAAATAACTTTGTTTATGCCTCTGCTGGCCATTGGGAATACTCCTGATGAAATGAATTTCTACAATTATTAAGCAACACAGTTTAACATGCGACGCTAAAAATGAAACGCAACCGCTTTAAAGCAGACTTTGCGAAGCTCACCGTAATTTAATTCCGTACTTATTACATTATTTCACTTAAATACTGTATATCTAATCAGTCAACTCTGTGTAATAATAACTCACTTATTTAATTATGCACGTATGAATAATCCGGGAAATGATTCATGGATAACATCGAAGTTCGGGGCGCACGTACCCACAATCTCAAAAATATCAATCTGATAATTCCCCGAGACAAGCTGATCGTTATCACCGGTTTGTCCGGCTCAGGTAAGTCTTCTCTGGCATTTGATACGCTTTATGCCGAGGGGCAACGTCGCTATGTGGAATCGCTTTCAGCTTATGCGCGCCAGTTCCTGTCACTGATGGAGAAACCCGATGTTGACCATATTGAAGGATTATCCCCGGCCATTTCTATTGAGCAGAAATCCACGTCCCATAACCCACGCTCAACCGTAGGGACTATTACCGAAATTCATGATTATCTGCGTTTGCTGTTTGCACGCGTAGGTGAACCTCGTTGCCCAGATCACGATATTCCATTGACGGCACAAACTGTTAGTCAGATGGTAGATAATGTGCTAACACTGCCAGAAGGTCATCGCCTGATGCTGCTGGCGCCTATCGTCAAAGAGCGAAAAGGCGAGCATACTAAATTGTTGGATAATCTGGCAGCACAAGGTTATATCCGCGCCCGTATTGATGGTGAAGTCTGTGATCTATCCGATCCGCCGAAATTAGAATTACAGAAGAAACATACCATTGACGTGGTCATTGATCGCTTTAAAGTTCGTGCCGATCTGGCACAACGCCTCGCTGAATCTTTTGAAACAGCGCTGGAACTTTCAGGCGGCACCGCTATTGTCGCCAATATAGATGATAATACAGCCGAAGAGCTGATTTTCTCCGCTAACTTTGCGTGTCCTGCATGTGGCTATAGCATGAGTGAGCTGGAACCTCGCCTATTCTCTTTTAACAACCCTGCCGGTGCTTGCCCAACTTGTGATGGTTTAGGTATTCAGCAATTTTTTGATCCTGATAGAGTCATTCAGAATGGTGATATCTCCCTGGCCGGTGGTGCAATTCGTGGCTGGGATCGCCGTAATTTCTACTATTTCCAGATGCTATGTTCATTGGCAGAACATTATAAATTCGATATCGAAGCACCCTTCAATTCCCTCGGCACCAATATTCAGAAAGTGGTGTTGTACGGTTCCGGTAAACAATCCATCGAATTTAAATACACCAATGACCGTGGCGATACCACAGTGCGTAACCATCCGTTCGAAGGTGTACTGCATAATATGGAACGCCGTTATAAAGAGACGGAATCCACCGCCGTTCGGGAGGAACTGGCGAAATATATTAGTAATCGTTCATGTATTTCCTGCCACGGAACTCGTTTACGTAAAGAAGCCCGTTACGTATTTATTGAGAATACCACTCTGCCGGAGATCTCTGATTTCAGTATCGGCCATGCGATGGATTTTTTCCAAAACATTAAACTCAGCGGTCAACGTGCACAAATTGCTGAAAAAGTACTGAAAGAGATCCACGACCGTCTGAAATTCCTGGTTAATGTTGGTCTGAATTATCTGACGCTCTCCCGTTCTGCCGAAACTCTGTCCGGGGGCGAAGCTCAACGTATCCGCCTTGCCAGCCAGATTGGTGCAGGTTTAGTGGGAGTGATGTATGTACTTGATGAACCTTCTATTGGGTTGCACCAGCGGGATAATGAACGCCTGTTGGAAACGCTAATCCACTTGCGCAATCTGGGAAATACCGTGATTGTGGTTGAGCATGATGAGGATGCCATCCGGGCTGCCGACCATATCATTGATATCGGCCCCGGTGCAGGTGTTCATGGCGGTGAAATCGTCGCGGAAGGCACAGTTAAAGACATTATGGTGAGCAAAGATTCACTAACAGGTCAATTCCTGAGTGGAGAGCGTGAAATTGCCATCCCAGAGAAGCGTATCCCGGCAGATCCGAAAAAGGTGCTGAAACTGATCGGAGCGAAAGGTAATAACCTGAAAAATGTGACGTTCAATCTGCCAGTTGGGTTATTTACTTGTATTACCGGGGTTTCTGGTTCCGGTAAATCGACGTTAATCAATGATACGCTGTTTCCGATTGCTCAACGCCAGTTAAATGGCGCAACCAATATCACCCCTGCGCCTTATATCGACATTCAAGGGCTAGAGCATTTCGATAAAGTGATTGATATTGACCAGAGCCCGATTGGCCGAACTCCCCGCTCTAACCCGGCAACTTATACCGGCATATTTACACCAGTCCGGGAATTATTCGCTGGCGTACCTGAATCACGCGCTCGTGGTTATACACCTGGACGATTCAGTTTTAACGTTAAAGGTGGGCGCTGTGAAGCTTGCCAAGGTGATGGCGTTATTAAGGTAGAAATGCACTTCTTGCCTGATATTTATGTCCCTTGTGATCAGTGCAAAGGTAAACGTTATAACCGTGAAACACTGGAAGTCAAATATAAGGGCAAGAATATCAATGAAGTCTTGAATATGACGATCGAAGAAGCGCGTGAATTCTTTGATGCAGTTCCTGCTCTGGCCCGTAAACTACAAACCCTCATGGACGTTGGCCTTTCTTATATCCGTCTGGGGCAATCAGCAACCACGTTATCAGGCGGTGAAGCGCAGCGAGTAAAACTGGCACGTGAACTATCCAAACGCGGAACTGGGCAGACGTTATATATTCTTGATGAACCAACAACAGGTTTGCATTTTGCTGATATTCAACAACTATTAGCGGTTCTGCATCAGTTACGCGATCAAGGGAATACCATTGTGGTTATTGAACATAACCTTGATGTGATTAAAACCGCTGACTGGATCGTGGATCTTGGCCCAGAAGGAGGTAGCGGCGGCGGTGAAGTTCTGATTTCTGGTACCCCAGAAGAGATCGCCAAATGTGAGAAATCACATACTGCACGTTTCCTAAAATCTATATTGAAGAAAGAGGCATAATTCATAGATAGGGGCTCAATTAGCCCCTTATTTTCTAGCCGCAACTTTTTGAAACGGATTTCACATGCGGCGTTCCCAATAGCAACAGGCAATTTTCGCTGCCAGTTCAGCGTTATTGAGCACTAACTGAATATTGGAAGATAGGCTATTGCCCCCGGTTAACTCAGAGACTCTCGCTAACAAAAACGGCGTACACGCTTTCCCATTTACTCTCTGTTCTATGGATTCGCGTACTGCCTGTTCGATAGCAGTATTGATCTCCGCTTCCGGCATGGCGTATGGCTCAGGGATAGGATTGGCAATCACCAAACCACCCTGTAATCCAGTATCCCATTTTACTGCCATCGCCTGAGCTATCTGTTCTGGGGAATCCAGACGAATATTGACGGGAAATGGGCTGGTACGGCAGAAAAATGCCGGTAAAGAGTGAGTCTGATAGCCAATCAGTGGTACGCCATGAGTTTCGAGATATTCTGTTGTCAGGCCAAGATCCAGAATAGATTTAGCACCAGCACAGACTACCGCGACACTGGTTTTCGACAATTCCTGTAAATCGGCCGAAATATCAAAAGTCTGTTCCGCTCCCCGGTGCACACCACCAATACCGCCGGTAGCGAAGATTCTAATCCCGGCCATTGCCGCAATAATCATGGTAGAAGCTACCGTCGTCGCGCCATTTTTTCCGGCCGCGATAACAAAGGGTAAATCACGACGACTGACTTTAGTTATCTTGTCACCTTCTCTACCCAAAAACTCTATTTCTTCATGCGACAGACCTGCTTTCATCATCCCATTGATAACAGCAATTGTCGCAGGAACAGCTCCATTTTCCCTGATTTTCTGCTCAACTTGTAGCGCAGTCTTTATATTTTGCGGGTAAGGCATTCCATGAGCAATAATGGTAGATTCCAACGCAACAACCGGTCGGTTATTCTCTAAGGCCTCTGTAACTTCCGGGGAAATATCCAAATATTTATTGCTAATAGCATGATTTTTCATGATTATAATTCCAACAGTTTTTGGACACTGCCATTTGACAGATTTGGATTATTGGTCAATTCGCAAGAGAGCGTGAGCGCAGAGCACCCTTGAGCAAAGCGAACACTTTCTGCCAGCGTCATATTTTCTAGCCAGCAGTTCACCAGCCCAGCCATCATGGCATCTCCGGCACCTGTTACATTGACAATCTTGATACTGATGGGAAGTGACCAGCCTGCCACACCATTACTTTCACTAAAGTAGACACCTTCTACGCCCATGCTGAGTACCAACCGCTGTACACCTTGATCGTGAAACCATCGCGCCACTGCCGGAACATCGGTAGGTTGGGTGATTTTCATTCCACTCAGTGCTTCCGCCTCCAGACAATTAGGTTTTAAGGTGTGGATATAGGAAAGCCAGTTTTTAATCTTAGGTGCTTTAAATGCGGATACTGTATCCACAAATACCGGTACCGTTCCGGCATTAGTCAACAGCCAAACCAAAGCTTCTTCAGATAAATTGCAATCAATAACCAGTACGCCAGCGTGCTGAATAAGATTACAATGATTCGCTAACAACGATGGCGTCAGTTTTTCCAAAATATGCATGTCATTGATGGCAACCAACATCTCACCACCGTCATCTAATAAGGAGACATATGTCGAGGTATTTTCACCATAAAACTTATAGCAATAGTTGACATTAACACCTGCGCATCTGGCCTGATCCAGTAAAGTGCTACCATAGAAATCATCGCCAACCACAGAAATAAGATGACATTCTTTACCTAATAACGCGATATTTTGGGCAATATTTCTGCCTACACCACCGGGGGTACATTTTATTTTTCCTGGGTTAGAGTCTTGATAAATGAGTTTATTCGATGCATAACCGTAAACATCCATATTAATAGAACCAACCGCCACCACATAATTGTGATCAGACAAAATATAACCTTTTCCTTTTATATATCCCTTATTCATTAAATTCATAATATGACCAGCAACACCGGAGCGACTTATACCTAAAATATCGGCCATTTCCTGCTGTGGAATTAACGGATCTCGTCTCAGAAGCTGCAATATTTGTTTTTCCCGATTCGTCATTTTTGGACACTTGTTTGTTCTTAAACACACGTTTGTTTTATGTGTTAAAGGAAAAATAGTAAAGTGGGATTTTTTACTTTACAACGAAGTTGGGAGAACGATCGTAAGAATATATGACTGGATTATCAGCCCTATTTTATGTGATAACCATCAAGTAAAATCCTGCTAAACAATCCTTTTTGCTGCATATTAATAATCAACCCGTGTTTTACGCTAGAAATAAATTCAACAAAACAAAGATCTAAGTAAACCCTTATCGAAAGCTAACAAATGTTTGGATATACCTTGAAATGGTGAGAATTATTTTTCACCATCTGAAACATGTTTCATGAAAAATTGATCTGCTTCACATTAAAAAACATACTTCATAGCCGAAAATATCCATGAACAAATTATATACGCTGCGATTATACCCTATGGATTTCAAGATGCATCGCGACGGCAAGGGAGTGAATCCCCGGGAGCATAGCAAACTATGTGACCGGGGTGAGCGAGTGCAGCCAACAAAGAGGCAACTTGAAAGATGACGGATATAGAATAATTTTCACGTCAGATTTCATCCTATAAAGAATAAATCTAAATGTTCATAACTCTATTACGCTTATAAACAAAAATGCTTATAAACCTCTTGCTTATATAAACAAAAATGTTTATGTTTATTTTCAAGTTAAACAAACAGGAGGAGGCAGTGAAGCAAAGCGAGTTTCGCCGGTGGCTTAAAGCTCAGGGAGCAGAATTCAAAGATGGGACTAACCACTTGAAAGTTTTCCTGAACGGTAAGCAAACCACGATGCCAAGGCACCCTAGTAAAGAAATCCCAGAACCACTGAGGAAATTAATATTAAAACAGCTAGGCATCAAATGACAGACCGGCCCCAAGGGGCTGGTTACTCGCATAAATTCACTGAGTAAAAATATGCGATATCCAGTAAAATTCGAACATGACGAAACAGGTTGGGCTGTGATGTTCCCAGATATCCCAGAAGCCTTAACAGGCGGAGATACCAGAGAAGAAGCATTAGCTATGGCGCAGGATGCTCTGGTTACTGCGTTTGATTTCTACTTTGAAGACCGGCGCGAAATACCAACACCATCGACTAAAGGTGAAGCTTTTGTCGAAGTACCAGCCAGTATAGCGGCTAAGGTTTTACTGTTGAATACGATGCTTCAAACAAGAACAAGCAACGCAGAACTTGCACGGTTACTGGGAACTCGACCGCAAGAAATTCAACGTATAGTGTCATTAAGTCATAGCACTAAAATTGACACTATCGCGAATGCGTTAAATGCCTTGGGTAAACATCTGGAACTTGTTGCCATTTAAACATCACCATCAAATAGTCTTAAACCTTGCCGTGGCAAGGTTTAAGTAAATAAATTTAAATTACAGCTTCACTACCATTTATCTCGATAGTCAAATGATATTTGATACCAATATTTATCTGTTTCAATTTTATTTTTAAAACATGATTCAAGTGTTGTCACCCATTCTTTTTTTACATCGAATACACCATTATTAATATTATCTTCAATAGGAAGCCCTAATTTTTCTATTACTGAACCATCATCTCCCAGATCTCCAGAATATTCCTCACCAATAAACTCTTCCGTTTTTTTATCAAACCACGCAATATTTAACTTTAATCCCATAATTCACCTCATATATAAACACAGACAATTAAGGTAGAAAAAAATTGATCTCAAACAATAATGATTATCATTATTTATATAAAATAAACACCAATTAAGATTAATAATACTCGTTACTAACTCAGTATAGAATGGAAGACTGAAAAGAATATGTGAATGAAGTTACTATAAATTCGACATATTAAATTAATATTAGGAAAGAGAATAAGCGCACCATAAATAGTGCGCTTTAAGGAGGTGTTTACTGCTATTTTACAAAATTGTCGATCATTATCATCGATAGTAAATCATTTATATTAAAATTTATGACTTATTTACCATCGCAAATGTTTCAGCAATACGTGCAACATTATGATGGTTGACGCCCGCCATACAGACTCGGCCATTACCGACCAGATAAACAGCAAATTCTTGGCGCAAGCGATCCACCTGTTTCTCGCTAAAACCGGTATAGCTGAACATCCCGCGTTGTTTCAGAAAATACTCAAAGTTTTTCTCTGGTAATGCGATTTTCAAAGCATCCACCAGCACCGTACGCATTTCCAAAATACGTAAGCGCATATGTTCAACTTCTGTCAACCATTGTGCCTTCAAAGCAGGATCAGTTAGTACTTTAGCCACAACCTGTGCACCAAAACTCGGTGGGCTAGAGTAGACGCGACGCACACCCGCTTTCAACTGCCCCAATACCCGCTCTTTGGTCTGTTCATCATCACAAATGACAGACAAGCCACCCACGCGCTCACCATACATAGAAAATATCTTGGAGAAAGAGTTGCTCACCAGACAAGGCAAACCAGCGTTCGCCATTGCACGAATAGCATAAGCATCTTTTTCCATACCATCCCCAAGCCCCTGATAAGCAATATCAAGGAATGGCAATAATTCTCTCTCTTTAACAATTTGAACAACCTGATCCCATTGCTCATAGGTTAGATCCGATCCGGTTGGGTTATGGCAACAAGGGTGCATCACAATAATGCTTTTTGCCGGCAATTTCCTGAATGTTTCCAGCATTTCATTGAATTTTACCCCTTTAGTCTGTGTATCAAAATAAGGGTAATAGTTCACCTTAATACCCGCCCCCGTAAAAATAGCCGCGTGGTTTTCCCAAGTTGGATCACTGCACCACACTTCTGAATCAGGGAAATAGCGATGCAAAAAGTCAGCACCAATTTTAAGGGCGCCAGAACCGCCTAATGATTGAATCGTTGCCACCATCCTCTGTTTCAACACCGGATGATCTTTACCAAATAGCAGTTCCTGAACCGCAAGACGATAGGATTCCAATCCTTCCATTGGCAGATAAAGAGAGGCCGTTTGTGATAACGCCCTAAGTTGTTCTTCCGCGGTAGCCACCGCCTGCAATTGCGGAGTCACTCCCTGCTCATCGTAATAAAGCCCGATGCTCAGATTAATTTTTTCCGCACGGGGATCTTTTTTAAACTCTTCAGCCAGCGAAAGAATCGGATCACCAGCATAAGCATCAACATTCTGGAACATCAGGCTCTACTCCTTATCAGTTAGTTATTCAATAAACAATATAACCTACAACATTATTCGTCCAGGTATTCCATTACCACTCTGGAAGTGAGTTTAGTCACCAGCTCATAAGTAATGATACCGGTGCGTTCAGCAATCCGCTCCACCGGCAGCACATCTCCCCAGAGGACCGCTTCATCACCCACTTTATCTGTCGCATCTGGCCCCAAATCAACAGAGATCATATCCATTGAAACACGGCCAGCAATCGGCACTTCACGGCCATTAATATGTATTGGCGTTCCTGAAGGCGCACTGCGCGGATAACCATCACCATAACCGATAGCCACAACGCCAAGACAAGTATCACGTTCACTGACCCAGGTCCCGCCATAGCCAACCGACTCGCCAGCTTTATGCTTACGAACAGCAATTAAGCTCGACTTTAAGGTCATTGCTGGGATCAAGTTAAAATCCACGGCCGTTTTATCAGACAATGGCGATACACCATACATCATCAGCCCAGGACGCACCCAATCTTGATGGACTTCCGGCCACAACAGGATACCTCCCGATGCATCAATAGATTTTTCTCCCGGTTTGTCAGCACAGAAAGCCTGAAAACAGGCTATCTGCTGGCAAGTGGTGTCTACCGTTGGTTCATCAGCCCGGCCAAAATGGCTGACAATATTGACGGGCTGCTGTACATTTTTACAACGACTTAGCCGTTGATAAAATTCTTCCGCATCTTCCGGCCTTACACCTAAGCGATGCATCCCGCTATCCAGTTTCATCCATACTTTTACCGGATGAGATAACTTAGCTTGTTCCAGTGCTTCCAACTGTTCAACACTGTGAACCACCGTTTCAATATGGTTAGCAACCAGTACTGGCAGGTCAGTCGCATCAAAGCATCCTTCCAGTAACAGAATCGGTTTAACGATACCACCATGACGCAACGTCAAGGCTTCACCAATTCGCGCTACACCGAAACAATCGGCATCGTCCAGCGTATGTGCTGTCTCCAGTAAACCGTGGCCATAAGCGTTTGCTTTCACAACTGCAATCAGATTGCTTTTAGGAGCAAGCTCCCTTACCCGTTGCAAGTTATGTCGCAGAGCGCGGCGGTCAATAACTGCGGTTGCCGCTTTCATTCTATTCCTTAAATTTATTAATTCTTTGGTGGTTAATACTTATTCGTCGTCATAACTTGGCCCGGCATAGTTATCAAACCGCGACCACTGACCATTAAACGTGAGGCGAACTGTACCGATTGGGCCGTTACGTTGCTTACCAAGAATGATTTCAGCCACACCTTTCATGTCGCTATTCTCATGGTAAACCTCGTCACGATAGATAAACATAATGAGGTCGGCATCCTGCTCAATAGAGCCGGATTCACGTAAGTCAGAGTTAACCGGGCGCTTATCTGCCCGTTGTTCAAGGCTACGGTTGAGCTGAGAAAGTGCAACCACCGGCACTTGAAGCTCTTTAGCCAAGGCTTTTAATGAACGGGAAATCTCCGCAATTTCCAAAGTACGATTATCGGATAAGGCCGGAACCCGCATTAATTGCAGGTAGTCGATCATGATCAGGCTCAATCCACCATTTTCGCGAAAGACGCGCCGAGCCCGGGAACGGACTTCGGTAGGTGTCAGGCCAGACGAATCATCAATATACATATTGCGTTTTTCCAGCAATATGCCCATTGTACTGGAGATCCGCGCCCAATCTTCATCATCAAGCTGACCGGTACGAATACGGGTTTGATCCACCCGTGAAAGGGATGCCAGCATACGCATCATGATCTGGTTACCGGGCATCTCAAGACTAAAAATCAAAA
This sequence comes from Photorhabdus bodei, assembly GCF_003287735.1. Taxonomy (GTDB): domain Bacteria; phylum Pseudomonadota; class Gammaproteobacteria; order Enterobacterales; family Enterobacteriaceae; genus Photorhabdus; species Photorhabdus kayaii. The sequence goes on from NZ_NSCM01000016.1 coordinate 29,566, forward strand.
CCGGCTTATCCTGCATCATGGCTGCGTTTTCACACAGGTTCATGGCAAAAGTGGTTTTACCCATCGAAGGACGAGCCGCCACAATAATCAAGTCTGATTTTTGTAAGCCTGCGGTTTTCTTATCCAGATCCTGATAACCGGTTGAAACACCGGTTACACCATCATGAGGGCGTTGATAGAGTTGCTCAATCCGCTCGACGGTTTCTTCAAGGATCTGTTCTATTCCTTTCGGCCCTTCATCTTTACTGGCACGATTTTCAGCGATCTGGAACACCCGCGATTCGGCTAGATCCAATAATTCTTCACTGCTCCTGCCTTGGGGATCATAACCCGCATCTGCAATTTCGTTTGCGACAGCGATCATCTCGCGGACAACAGCACGTTCGCGGACAATATTCGCATAAGCATTAATGTTAGCCGCGCTTGGCGTATTTTTGGACAATTCGGCCAGATAAGCAAAGCCCCCTACATTATTCAGCTCCCCACTCTGCTCAAGGGATTCCGATAATGTAATCAGGTCGATGGGGTTGCCCATCTCCAGCAACCGCTGCATTTCAGCAAAAATGCGCCGATGTGGGCGGCTGAAAAAATCATTGCTAGTAACACGTTCGGAAACATTATCCCACCGGTCGTTATCTAGCATTAAGCCACCTAACACAGACTGCTCTGCTTCCAAAGAGTGTGGCGGAAGTTTCAGCCCTTCCATTTGGCGATCTTTTGGTTCAGCCATTTTGTTGTGAGTTGATTTTTTTCCCGCCATGAATCCCGCAATAATCTACTGATAAATCTGCAACAGCGCATGAGTATACGCTATGAAGTGCCTTGAGTAATTACATATAGTTTGTAATTATTTCTAGCACACTAAAGCCTGTTCACAATGAGTTCAACTACTACGTGCACACATTTCCCTTACATTGATGAGGTTGAGTCATGGCAAAACATATCGAATTTTCCTCTATTGGCGGTCCCGAAGTCCTGCAATATTGTGAATTCACCCCCAGAGCTCCTGCTGACGATGAAGTACAAGTAGAAAATAGAGCGATTGGAATCAATTACATCGACACTTATATTCGTAGCGGGCTATACCCACCGGCACAATTACCAAGCGGCCTAGGCACTGAGGCCTCGGGCGTAGTGACCAAAGTGGGTTCTGCCGTGACTACCATAAAAGTGGGTGACCGTATAGTTTATGCACAATCAACTTTAGGCGCTTACAGTGAAGTGCACAATGTCGCGGAAAACAAAGTCGCTGTTCTGCCAGATACCATCTCCTTCGAACAAGCTGCTGCTTCTTTTCTGAAAGGTCTGACAGTCTACTATCTTCTACGCCGTACCTACAAAATCCAGTCAGGCGAACCCTTTTTGTTTCATGCCGCCGCGGGTGGCGTTGGGCTGATTGCCTGCCAATGGGCAAAAGCTTTGGGTGCGAAACTGATTGGAACAGTCGGCTCTGAAGAAAAAGTACAACGCGCTAAAGATGCCGGGGCATGGCAGGTTATTAACTATAACCGTGAAAATATTGTCGAACGAATTTATGAAATCACCAACGGTGAAAAAGTCGGTGTAGTTTATGATTCTGTTGGTAAATCGACCTGGCTGAACTCGCTGGATTGTCTGAAACGCCACGGATTAATGGTTAGCTTTGGCAATGCATCCGGGCCAGTTACCGGTGTCGATTTGGGAATTTTGAATCAAAAAGGCTCACTGTTCGTTACCCGACCTTCTATCGCCGGCTATATTTCAACGCGCGAAGAGTTGGATGAAGCGAGCAAAGAACTGTTTGATCTGATTGCCAGCGGAAAAATTAATGTGGATGTACCCGAAAATCAGAAATTCCCGCTAAGTGAAGCGACAAAGGCACATCAGATTCTGGAAAGCCGGGCAACGCAAGGATCAAGTTTACTGATCCCTTAACAGTAAGTTGAGCGGGTTATTAACTAAGCCAGCAAGTCTAATACCTCATTATGCCGCTATTGCCTGCACGAATAACCTTAGACCGGAGGGCAATGCTGGCTGAATATATGAAAGATAAAACAATACCCCTCTTGGCAGGGGTATCACACCTCAGGCAGATAAATAACGATAAGATTGAGGTGCTGTTATCCCTTGACCAAACACATTTAAAGGCAGAGGTTTATCGTATTTTTTAACATTACCAATACTAATCGCGACAGCCTTCTCTCTTCCTTCAAAATAACTATCAAAAAAATCCTTTGTTGTACCTGCAAATTGATGAGTCATTTCCCATACAACGGAAGGAACGTCAGAAATAATATCTTCAATTTCAAACTCGCCAACAACCATACCTATCGGCATAGTTGCATATATACCTGTCATCCTTCAAGTTGCCTCTTTGTTGGCTGCACTCACTCACCCCGGTCACATCGTTATCTATGCTCCCGGGGATTCGCTCCCTTGCCGCCGCGATGCATCTTGAAATCCATAAGGTATATAACAACGGATTGAACCTGATTATTTTTAAAGGCAACTTTCCTAAATTCAAATTTCTTTGAACCATTAAGTATTCTATCAACATACTCTGGTTTAATTGATAATAAAACTTTCATTGGCTTTGCTCAGTTTGATAATGTTATTAAATTGATCATCAGTCAATCTCATGATTCCCCAATAATCACTTTTATTTAAACCGACTTCATTAATGAGTCTATCACGAATAATCCTTTTGGGTAAAGCCACATTATAAGTAAATCTTACTATATATGGATACTGCCTTCTTCTATATATTTCAGTTAATTCATTTACACTAAAGACACTAAATTTACTACAATAATCAATATAGCTTTCTAGCATTGAGAACTCACTAATAACCCTGACTTCTTCAACAACGCAAAGTGAACTAATCACAGATCTATATCGTGCTGGCCCTTGTTTATCGGCCGTTCTATATATAACAATAATATCCCCTCTCTTCATATGAAGGACATCTTGCATTGCACATATATATATTTTATGAATGCTATTGTTGTTATATACTTACTATCAGCAAGAATCACGTAAACTGGGATATTATTGCCAAGAATAGTTGTTCAGATTCTAATATGGAAAAATGAATTTATTAGAACAGCATCACAATGTTTTGAAAAAATATATGGATATCTGTTTTTGTCCGATAATGGAAAGCTAACCCGAAAAAACAGATTAAAGCACGGCAAAAAATCACGCAGTATCCATAAATATTTTAGTGCTCAATTCTCATATATGACTGTGCCTTTAACCGTAAAATGAGCGGATATTACATCCGCTCAGTCACCATGGCTAACGCCTGCTCCACAACAGAAACATCCGCGCCCGGTTTATGTGCATTTTCACTAAGATGACGACGCCACTGACGTGCCCCCGGAATCCCCTGGAAAATACCTAAAATATGGCGGGTAATATGTCCCAGATATGTTCCTTTTGATAACTCCTGCTCTATATAAGGATAAAGTGCTTTGACCACCGCAACAGTATCAACTACCGGCATTGAAGCATCAAATAATTCATGATCAACCTGTGCCAAAATAGACGGGTTCTGATAAGCCTCACGCCCAATCATAATGCCATCTACATATTGTAAATGCTGTTTCGCTTCTTCCAGCGATTTAATACCGCCATTAATAGCAATCGTTAATTGAGGAAAATCCTTTTTCAATTGATAAACTCGTGGGTAATCCAGCGGTGGAATCTCACGATTCTCCTTTGGGCTTAAACCAGAAAGCCAAGCTTTACGGGCATGAATAGTAAATATATTGCAACCACTGCGTTGCACAACAACATCAATAAAATCACATAGAAATTGGTAACTGTCCTGTTCATCAATACCGATACGGGTTTTAACTGTCACCGGCACATTAACCACATCCTGCATGGCTTTGACACAATCAGCGACCAGTTCAGCTTCCCCCATCAGGCAAGCACCAAAACGGCCGTTTTGTACCCGGTCAGAAGGACAGCCGACGTTTAGGTTAATTTCATCATAGCCACGCTCCTGTGCAATCTTCGCACAATGCGCTAACGCCTGCGGATCACTGCCACCCAGTTGTAATGCTATCGGATGTTCTTCCTCACTGTATGCCAGATAATCGCCTTTACCATGAATAATCGCGCCGGTTGTCACCATTTCGGTATATAACAGCGTTTGCTGACTTAATAAACGATGGAAATAACGGCAGTGGCGATCTGTCCAGTCTAACATCGGGGCGACGGAGAAACGGTTAAGGCTATATTTAACCGTCTCTTTATCTTTCTCACTGAATTTAAACGTTTTTTCAATTTCTTTACTTTGGTGCATTGCTATACTTTTTAGATTATTTTGATATTCTCAGTACACCATTAAGTACATCATATACATGGTGTACTCGGATGCAGGAACTCACTGGAATGCGGCTTACTATAGCATAGTAAAAAGCCCTCGTACTGATGGAACTATCAGGTTTTGTTCCCGTAAGCCTCAGCTACGTCACCTTAACTCGCAAATTACGTACCACCCGTATCCAAAACACCAACAGCTCCAACCTCCATTTTGTTGGCAAGTTTCAGCATATTGCCCATGTTCACCAGTTCGGCCGACAAGACCGAATGAACGCAGGCCGGAAGTGGATTACACTCAGCGCTAACTTTTAAAATTTTCAGCGGAAGGGCTAAGGGCTGCGGATGGCAAAAGAATCGGTTATCAAATATCTGGCACAATAACGAAAACACGCCCATACAGGCACAGGCGCATTGTCACTCAATTAAATCATTTTAAGCTGGTTGATAATAAAAGGGTTCTCTTGAAGCAACAACAACAGTTTTCTTGATGCGCCAGTGGGATAACGGCGTTGACTTTCCCAACTTTTCACCAAGTCATAACTTACCCCGACCACCACAGCAAAATCTTGCTGCTTCAAGCCGGTAGCTTCGCGTATTGCTTTAACATCAATCTCGGTGAAAGTATGAACATGTTCTGGTTTCGGTGTCAGCTCACCCTTCTCAATTTTCACCATTTCTTCTGCACTGGCCGGCAGATCGGCAAATATTTCATCTTTCATGCGATTTCTCCGCTCTTTGGCGCGGGAGTTACTCCCACAAATAACGCAACTAATTCAGCCTATCCGAAAGTTGCTTAAGCATTTTTTTCTGCTCATCAGTCAAATTATCTTGCTCATTCTTCGGATAGACCAACGCCAGATAAATTCAACCTTTACTGGTAACATTATAATAAATAACTCTAACTCCCCCACGTTTGCCCATCCCGAACGACTCCAACGAATCTTACGAAATCACCCCGTATTCGCAATGGTATCTCCAGCATCAGGATCATTAATTAGCGTTTCTTGAAACTCCCGATATTCATCATCGGGTAACAATCCTGGTCGCCGCTTACTGAAGCCTTGCAGCTCAATAAAAGTAAACATCGTGCTCCCGGTCTGATTATTATCCTTTCATCCATAGTAAGTGTACTGAGTACATAAATAAAGTCATACCGGTGTACCAAGTACACTTTTATTAACTTAGATACCTCACTACACTTGTAACGACACTATCTACCGTTTCAGCAGCAGATCGACAAATAAAATAATTATTAAGCATTATTTAATCAGTGCCAATATCATCATGGCCCTCTTCAAACTCCCATTGAATATTATATTTGTCGATAAAATAAAAATATCTTATCTTGCCCATGATCTCGCAAGTTTTTTGTTTTAAAACAGAGTTTTTTTCATCCTCCTCGTTAAAGAACATAAATTCATCACTGGTAATTTCATCTATTTTGTATGGCTTATATAATGGTGATGAATTTATCAATCTAACATCAGGAGAGTTTTTTATATGTTCAAATACACTATCTATATTTTGTACTCTAAGACAAATATGCCCAATACCACCAATATCATTAGCTTCCTTTATTTTAACCCTTTTTGCTCCCGTCGGATGATGATATTCCATTAACTCAATAAAAACCCTAGCTCCAGGAATTTCCAAAAATGCCATTGATACATCAATCTGTTCAGGGTTATCAATAAAACCTGCTGACTTTGCAAAACCCTTATTTTTAAAATGAGGAAAGAATTGTCTTGGTATTGCCAAAAATAGATTTTTATAAAAATCCATTGCTGCCATCATGTCATCTACAACGATATTAATATGACCCAACCCTTTAAAGTCTATACCCGTCATCTTTCAAGCCGCCTCTTTGTTGGCTGCACTCACTCACCCCGGTCACATAGTTATCTATGCTCCCGGGGATTCGTTCCCTTGCCGTCGCGATGCATCTTGAAATCCATAGGGTATATCATTATTTTCTCCATTAATTTATATAGGGAATAATATCTCATCCAAAATAACAAATAATAAATTTATCCTACAGAAGACAATCAAAAATTAAGGTTAAATTTGGAACCCTGATATACCCCCAAAAAATCAAACAGGTCAATTTTGGGGGTGGACTAAAAAATTGCGTTTATTTATCCCTCTGGTTTTTCCGGCCAATCAATATCCATTGCTTGTGAAACATCTATCCGATTCAGTATTATCCTATATTCTTTCCATGCCAATAAAGCTATTTCCTCTTCCTCAGTCGCAATACCTAAATCAACAGCATCTTGCAATGGTGCAATTTGATTTGTTGCCTCAGCGATGAGTTGTTGTTTTTGGAGTTCAGCATATTGCCGTAATTCATCTTTCGTTGGCGGAGGAATATCTGCCCATTCCGGCAAACCGTTTTTATTTGCTACACGGTGTTTTCCTTCTGGCGCATTATTAGCAGCATATTCCTGATAAATATCATTACTGACTTCTATAATATCATCCGGCAGTGAACCAGCAGCAATATAATTTTGTTCCAATTCTACCGGATAGAAAGCATTTGTTTTTGCACTGTAATAATACATAATTAATATCCTATCGCTATCCAAAAGAATGGGCTATCCCATTTGGCATTTACCCAAGAATTTAATAAATCGAAAGATGAATTATCAATTACATTTACATAGCCAACAGATGCCCCCATAAAACCCATTTTACTTTGAATAGCATTAATATTGACGGCGTAATGCTTATTGGAAAAACTAATTGGTAATTGAATACGTTCTATATAGCCAGCATCAATGACCTTAGTACGCCCCCATTGATAGATAACGCCTGTATCTCCACATCTCCACCAACCATTAATCGCTTTACTGGCACTATTCCTATTACCTTTGGCATTAACTTCATTGTCTACTTCTTCTTTTGTGTATACCCCGATATCCACGGCATCCAAATCAATATCCTCAGACAACTCCTTACCATTCACCTGCCGGATATTAGGTACTCTGCTATTAATACTTTCACTTAACGAAGTTATCATTTCCTGGACAAGCTTTTGCGTGACCGCCAGAGTATTACTATCACCAAGTACATCTGTAAGTTGAATAACACCTTTTTGTGTTAATGAAGCACTTGGAATCTCTGTTAAAGCTTTTTGCTCTAAAGCGATATTTAATTGGGTGGTGAGCTTGTCTATATCGCCATCATCCAAAACATCATCACTACATTGTGTAGAGATAAAATTAGCCACCACCGATGATATCGTTGACGACTGACGCAAAACCTTATTTAATAAACCAATGGAAATAATATTAGGGGGAATTCCCGTATTCAATTCCTGACTTTCTTCATATTCTCCTTGAGAAACAACATTAGCATCCTGACTAATAGAAAAAGCTTTAAAGTCATTTTTATTACTCATGAGTTCTCCTTAAGGAAAAAACTTATTTTTTCATTAAATAAAACTTTGAATTAATGAAAATCAAAATATCTACTTGATCATCGTATATAATTTTCAGATCGCATTTCAATAATAGTCTTTTTCTGATAAAGAATGATGAAATATTTTTATAACTTAGAGAAATTAATTATTTTCTTATAGTTGATGTCGTTAATAGATCAATGCCTGAAGCCAAATTTATACCTAAACTATTCATTTACATTCAGCATCCGAAAGTCCCTCTATTTGAACCATTCCCCAAAAATTCAGGTAAGCAGAGAAAATAAGCCACCATATTTTAATCTGAGTTTTGTGATGCTCCTCTCACAACAAAAAACCGGCCGTTCCAATAGGATCGATCAGCTTATAAAAACATTATTGAGGATTTATTAGCTTGAATTATTCAGAATAGGTCTATTCTTAATATGTGGACAAATTCTATTGTCAATACTTATTAAACCTACTAAGTAAGGGAAAATTATATGCCATCAAGAAGAGACGTCATCGTTGGAGGATTAAGTCTTGCTGCTGCCAGTACACTATCCGCTGCATCCTCAGCCAACGCCGCAACTGCTAACATAAAACCGACAAGAGCCTATAAAACAAATAGTGCAGAAAAATCCCTTGATATTATTAATCTTTATGACTTGGAAGAAGAAGCACGTAAATTGATTCCAGCGCCCCAATTTGGCTATATCAGCAGCGGTTCAGGTGATGAATGGACTCTACGTGAAAACACCAGAGCCTTTGACGATTTCCAAATTATTCCCCGCTATCTCGCAGGAGTAAAAGAGCCTGACACAACAACCGAATTGCTCGGCAGTAAAGTGGATATGCCTATTTTCATTCCCCCAATGGCAGCACATGGGCTATCTCATACTACCGCTGAATTGGGAACAGCGAGAGGCGCTGCCGCTGCCGGTACCCTGTTTACTGCACAAACTCTAGCTAATTCACCTCTTGAAGAGATAGCGAAAGTGAGTAATGGCCCCAAATGGTTCCAAATTTATTTTACCAAAGATATGGGCATTAACCGCGAAATGATACGCCGAGCCAAAGCGATGGGGGCAACCGCAATCGTCTTTACAGTCGATTTAGAGTGGAGTGGTAATAGAGAAACCGATAAACGTAATAAATTTGTTTTCCCACATTCATTACCATTTCCTAATATTCCAGGCGTTCCCGCAGGGGCAACCTTATCAGAGATTACAGCGCTATTTAAACGGGATCTTAATTTCAATGATTTGGAGTTTCTCGCTAAAGAATCAGGCCTTCCAATCATCGTGAAAGGCATTCAATCTGCCGAAAATGCTAAAGAGTGTGTTAACCACGGTGCCGCAGCGATTCAAGTTTCTAATCACGGTGGCCGGCAGTTGGATACTGTCCCGGCAGCAATTGCTTCATTACCACACATTGTTGAAGCTGTTGGATCTAAAATTCCAGTCTATCTAGACGGAGGCATCCGCCGTGGTACCCATGTGTTTAAAGCGCTCGCATTGGGTGCCAAAGCTGTCGCTATCGGTAGGCCCATTTTGTATGCGCTGGCATTGGGTGGAGCACCAGGCGTAACTTCTATTTTAAACCTACTGAAGGATGAGCTGAAACTTAGCATGAAGCTGGCAGGATGTGCAGCCATTAAGGATATAGAGAGAAAATTTATTAGTTTGATTTAACCCATTAACTAATAAAGCAAATATTGGCCCCGTTTCATTTGAAACAGGTGATTTCAGGAAACGGGGTAAATTATGTTACCTTTAGAAATAATAGATACCATAATGAAAAAATCCGTTCTCTCACTTTACACCATTATTTCCTATTATTAATTATTGCTTCCCCTTGAAATGTTCTTCAAGGGGAAATGTTTCATGTAAATATTAATGGAGTACACGAGACGCTGACAGCTCAGTAATATCAAATTCATAACTTTGTTGTTCTTCCATGTTACTGCGTAAAACATCTTCTACTAATGCAGAAAAACCTGTCATCATCTGCCTTTCCATAATAACGCCTTTTGGTTCAGGCCACGGCAAACTAGCAATTGGCCAGTCACAATGTGACTTATAATAATTAAATTGTTCCAGCCGCTCTTTAGACCGATCAAAATCATTACTCCAGTAAGCATTGCCTAGCCGAAAATTTGTATAAAACTCATCAAAACTACCGAAGATTTCATAAATATAATCAGCGGTTTTCAGCATATTTTTCCATGCTACTTCTTCACTGATATAACCGGCACAAAAACAGTTACGACTTAAAACAATTGCAAGCCACAAATCAAATCCCCACACTAATGCCGGAGGGCGTTTATTAATAGGTTTGGCACATTTATGAATATAGTCAGGTGTTACTTCAACTAATTTGGCAAGCACTTTAAACATTTTCCCATCACTAAGAGCAGCATCAATAGCAAAATGTTTTGAATGTACCCCCTCCCACAAACCTGTTAGCATTTTCATATACCCTTCTTCATCAATAATTCCCCAGTCGCTGTATAATTGGGATTGATGTTCCTGAGTCGGAGATAATGGAAGCAGACAGTAACGATAGCTATCATGGGCAACCCGTGACTGTAGAGGATAATGCTCTAGAGTTTCACTCCAAAAACCTAGCCAATAGTCACTAACAATATTTAGTCGTAATACCTGACGCTTATCTTCTGGTAAAAGAGATAAACCTGCTTGTTGATAATAACGCCGTTGTTCCCATTCTGGGCGCTTAACAATGCGATAAATAATAACCGAGAGTAACATTACGCCAAATAATGCTATACCGCCTACTTGTGCCAGAAGTAAATAGTCCGTATCAGGGACAGATACATTACCTATTATAAATAAAACAATTGCTACAGATAATACAATACCCATACATACTGCCATTACAAATAAAATATTAATCAACGCATATAATGCACTTAGAAAAGGCAACTTTCTTTTTTCAGAGATAATATGCCTCATTACCTGATAGCCTTTAACGGGGAACTGTCTATAATGAGGCTGATTTTGTAAAAGCTCTTTCATCACAAATGCTTCCTTTCCGAAAATTATCTGTCATATACGATAATTCTTGTCTGTATTATCATAAACTTCAAGAAAACATTATTTTTGCTACTGAGTACCAATTTAGCCAAATTAACTCCATCAGGGGACAATCACAATGAACTTTTCTGGATAATATTTTCTATTGAAGAAACATGATAACATCACAATATTATCATCGTACTGGTTGTAAGAGGCGTAATGAAATTGATTAATCAAAAAAAGTTACTGGAACAGGCCGAAGTTATTTGCCAGGCTCGTGGAGTCCGCTTTACTCCGCAGCGGCTTGAAGTTCTGCGTCTCATTTCAGAGCAACCCGGGGCAATCAGTGCTTATGATTTACTGGATTTGCTACGGGAAGCAGAACCACAGGCCAAACCGCCTACCGTATATCGGGCACTGGAATTTCTGTTGGAACAGGGGTTTATTCATAAAATAGAATCCACCAACAGTTATGTCCTATGTCACCATATTGAACAGCCAAGCCACACTTCAGCAATGTTTATTTGTGACCGTTGTGGTTCTGTCACAGAGCGAGATGGTGGAACCGTTGAATCCGCCATCCAACAGTTAGCAAAAACAGCCGGGTTCAGTTTACGCCATACCATCATCGAAGCGCATGGCTTATGTTCACCTTGTGAAGAGATCGAATCCTGTATTAAACGAGATGAATGCCAGCATGACCACAGAATTGAAGGAAGTAAAAAGAAATAGATATATCCGTTATCTTTCAAGTTGCCTCTTTGTTGGCTGCACTCATTCACCCCGGTCACATCGTTCGCCATGCTCCCGGGGATTCGCTCCCTTGCCGTCGCGAAGCATCCTGAAATTCATGAGGTATAGTAAGTAGATACTTACTTTTGGTACAGAGTCAGACTGAAATAAACAACCGCAGAATCACATTTAAGATAATCACAACAATAAACTCAACAACATGATTCTGCCGGAATATTGCAATTCGTTAACAATTCCAAAAACAACAATTTGATATTTTACTATCAGGACCAGTTGGCGTTACGAATCACCCCAACCGCCAATCCTTCAATTGTCAGGCTCTGCTCACGCAAATCCACCACAATTGGCTTAAATTCTGGGTTTTCGGCCAACAATTCAACTTTATTTCCAGTCTGTTTAAAACGTTTTACCGTCACTTCATCTTCAATGCGGGCAACAATAATCTGCCCATTACGAACATCTTGTGTTTTATGCACAGCCAGCAGATCACCATCCATAATCCCAACATCTTTCATAGACATTCCGCTGACCCGCAACAGGAAATCCGCACTTGGCTTAAACAATGCAGGATCAACCTGATAATGACTTTCAATATGCTCCTGTGCCAACAGTGGTTCACCTGCGGCTACACGGCCAATTAACGGTAAACCAGATTCTTCCAACAGCAAACGGATTCCCCTAGATGCCCCTGCAACAATCTCTATCACCCCTTTACGAGCCAATGCTTTTAAATGCTCTTCAGCCGCGTTAGGTGAACGAAAGCCAAGACGTGCTGCAATTTCAGCACGCGTTGGCGGCATACCTGTTTGCGAAATATGGTCACGCACCAAGTCATAAACTTGCTGCTGCCTTGCGGTAAGTGCTTTCATTTCGTCCCCTGTTTGTTTATACAGTCAATATGTAAGTATATACAGCTAAATAACGATTGGGAACCTACTAAGGCAGAAAATCAGCCAATTATAATATAATACCTAATTATTAAACCAAATCAGACCATAAAATAGCGCCAAAGGATGGTCCCCCAGACAATTAATGACAGCATCATTGTCAGAAAGACAGCCGCCGATCCCATATCTTTCGCACGACCGGACAATTCATGGAACTCACTGCCAATACGGTCAACAACTGCTTCAATAGCACTATTCAGGATTTCCATAATCAACACCAGCATCACTGAACCAATCAGTAAAATGCGTTCAATAGCGCCGATATCCAGATAAAATGCAACCATCATAGCCAATATCGCTAAAATTATTTCCTGACGGAAAGCCGCTTCATTTTGCCATGTCGCCCTAATACCCTTCACCGAATATACGATTGCTTTAATGATACGGGTCAAGCCCTTGGATTGATTCGCCATAAATTATTCACACCAAATATGAGGTTATTTGACACTTTCCACTCTTATTATTGTCTTAACACAACAGATCTCAACACCCGTTTCTGATATGCTGGCAACGTGTTGCTAACAAGAGGCTTCAAGATATTTATGTCAAGTTGGCGTAAAATATATTATAAATTATTGAATTTACCACTAAAAATACTGGTAAAGAGCAAACTTATTCCTACAGATCCGATTACTGAATTGCGGCTCGATACGACACGCCCGATTCTGTACGTGCTACCGTATCACTCCAAAGCAGACTTACTGGCATTACGTCAGCAATGTCTTGAGCAGGATCTGCCGGACCCATTAAATTTACTGGAGATTGGTGACACTGAACTTCCCAGCTATGTATTTATCGATAATGGTCCACGTGTATTCCGCTATTGTGCACCAAAGCAGGAATCCGTAAAAATTTTCCATGCTTATCTAGATCTGCATCGCAATAATCCCAATCTGGATATTCAAATGCTGCCAGTTTCTGTCATGTTCGGCCGTTCCCCCGGGCGCGAAGGGCAGAGCACACCACATTTGCGGCTACTCAATGGTATCCAAAAATTCTTTGCCATTCTCTGGCTAGGCCGAGATAGTTTTGTGCGCTTTTCAAACACAGTATCTCTACGCTATATGGCTACTGAGCATGGTACTGACAAGACTATTGCCCATAAGCTGGCTCGTGTGGCACGAATGCACTATTCACGCCAACGCCTGGCAGCCGTTGGCCCACGCCTGCCGGTTCGGCAAGAGCTGTTTAACAAATTACTGGCTTCAAAAGCAATAGAAAAGGCAGTCTCTGATGAGGCCCGTACCAAGAAAATCTCACATGAGAAAGCCCGACAGAATGCCATTAACATGATGGAAGAGATTGCTGCGAATTTCTCTTATGAAACGTTACGGCTGTCAGGCCGTGTACTGGGTTGGACCTGGAACCGTCTGTATCAAGGGATCAATGTTCACAATGCTGAACGCATCCGCCGTCTGGCACAGGATGGTCACGAACTGGTTTATGCGCCCTGCCACCGTAGCCACATGGATTATTTGCTGCTCTCCTACGTGCTCTACCATCAGGGCTTGGTACCGCCCCATATCGCCGCTGGCATCAACCTAAATTTTTGGCCAGCAGGGCCAATATTCCGCCGCCTTGGTGCATTTTTCATCCGCCGCACATTTAAGGGTAATAAGCTCTACGCCACGATATTCCGGGAATATCTAGGTGAGTTATTTGCCCGAGGTTATTCTGTTGAATACTTTATGGAAGGCGGTCGCTCCAGGACAGGTCGCTTACTCGATCCCAAAACGGGTACGCTGTCCATGACGTTACAGGCGCTGTTGAGAGGCGAATCACGCCCAATTACCATTATTCCGATTTATATCGGCTACGAGCATGTGATGGAAGTTGCCACCTATGCCAAAGAGCTGCGTGGCGCAACCAAAGAGAAAGAGGGCTTTTTCCAGATGATACGTGGTTTGCGCAAACTTCGTAATCTGGGGCAAGGCTACGTCAACTTTGGCGAACCCATCCCGTTGATCCAATACCTTAACAACCATGTTCCTAGCTGGCGCGATTCTATTGATCCAATAGAATTCCATCGCCCCGAATGGTTCAATCCGACAGTCAGTCAACTGTCTGAGAAGATTATGGTAAACATCAACAACACAGCGGCGGCTAACGCAATTAACTTGTGTTCAACCGCCCTGCTTTCGTCACGTCAGCGAGCACTTACTCGTGAGCAACTGCTTGAGCAACTGGATTGTTATATACAGCTCATGCACAATGCACCCTACGCTGCTGATGTCACCGTACCAAAGAAAACCGCGGAGGAGTTGCTAGAACACGCTCTGCAAATGGATAAGTTCGAGGTAGACAAAGACAGTATGGGTGACATTATCATTCTGCCACGTGATCGTGCAGTTTTGATGACCTACTACCGCAACAATATTCAACATCTATTAGTACTGCCATCACTGATTGCCTGCATCGTTATTCATCATCGCCGTATCAGCCGCGAAGCGCTGTTAAGCCAGGTCGCGATCATTTATCCACTCCTTAAAGCCGAGCTGTTTATGCGTTATAGCAAAACAGAGCTGCCAGAAGTGGTTAATACGCTGATCAACGAACTGACCCGCCAGTGCCTTATCTGTAACAAGGAGCATGGCATGCTGGTACTTAATCCAGCACGTATCCGCCCCCTGCAATTGCTGGCAGCGGGCATCCGTGAAACACTGCAACGTTATGCCATCACACTCTCTTTACTAAACGCCAACCCAGTAATCAGCCGGGGAGTGCTGGAAAAAGAGAGTCGGATGTTAGCGCAACGTTTGTCGGTATTGCATGGCATCAACGCACCTGAATTCTTTGATAAGGCGGTATTTACTACATCGGTCCATACACTGCGTGAAGAAGGTTATATCAGTGACAGTGGTAATGCGATTACAGCAAATACCCAAGAGCTGTATCAGGTATTAGGTGAACTGATGTCACCTGAGATTCGTCTTACTATCGAGAGCGTCAGTTTGCCACCAGAGCATAACGATACCGACGAGAATGCTTAAGGAAGGATAATCGTCTTAAATACTGGTGATAATGGTTGTTATTCACATTATCACCAGATGTTTCAGACATAGCTGAAGAAGATGCCAAGGAATAGTACCAGACCAACGTAGTTATTATTGAGGAATGCCTGGAAACAAAGCTCTCTTTCCCGACCAGCGATCAGTTTCTGCTGATAAATAAATAAAGTGCCCGCAAGCAACAGTGACCAATAGTAGATACCGCCCAGATTCATCATATAACCCACCAGCACCAGCACCAGTAACATAGCGAGTTGCAATAACCCAATAATCAACTTGTCGAAACGACCAAACAGAATGGCGGTGGACTTCACGCCAATTTTTAGATCATCATTTCTATCGATCATCGCATACTGTGTATCATAAATAACCGACCAGAAGATATTAACCAGGAATAACAACCAACACTCTAGTGGTAAGGACTCACTAACTGCCGCAAATCCCATAGGAACAGCCCAACCGTAAGCGGCCCCCAGTACAAACTGAGGAAGATGACTAAACCGTTTAACAAAGGGGTAAAGCCAAGCCAGAGCCAACCCAACGACTGACAACCAGATAGCCATTTTATTCAGGGTCAGCACCAACCCGAAAGAAACCAGCGCCAGTACGACAAATAGGATCTTGCTCTCTTTCTCGCTGATAGCACCACTCGGCAGGGGACGTGTTTTTGTGCGTTCAACATAACCATCAAATTTTCTGTCAGCAAAATCATTGATTGCACACCCTGCCGCACGCATCAGAAACACACCGGCAGTAAAGACCAATAATATGTGCATATCTGGAATCCCTTTCCCAGCTATCCATAAAGCCCAGAAAGTCGGCCACAACAACAATAATGCACCTATAGGTTTATCAATGCGCACTAAACGGCAATAGGCCTGCCATTTACTTTGCGCCATACTTCCCGCCACTTCTGTTTCCCCCTTTTAAATTTTACCTTTTATACACAGGTGATTCAGGTAAAAAGACTTCGGTTAATAATAATGGCTTGCCTGATAACCTCAGCAATGATCGTCTTGCCCAACGGTTCCCCTGCTGCCCTACATGAATATAGTCCCGCGTCAATTTATTACCACTAAAAAGATATCGCCCCAGTGGGACTGTTCCTAAATCAACCAAACTTTCATCAGGACCGGTTAATGTTGCTTCAGGGATTAACGTCCGCCCCAATAGCCAAGGGATATTATCACCGCACAGTACGATCTCACGCAGCCAATATCTTTGACCCGTTAGCAAACGCTCATTTTCATCAGCAAGTTGTTCCTCGGTAATAAAACATTCTCTGAATGGTATGATACGAACACAGTTGCAGTATTGCTCAAAACGGCGGGTCATTGAGCCCAACTCCATCAACCAGTCTAAAACCTCATCAGGCAAAACGGGTGAATCCGCCGAAAGCCACTGAATAGGCACCATTGTTAATATTGAGTCAGTTGACATATGCTTTTCCATTAGGACAAATTTCTTCCATCCGACAGTACAATTGATAACCGCAGAGAATACCACGTTGCAGGTATACAGAATAAAAAGTTATAACAAATTCTATACCCGTTATCCTTCAAGTTGCCTCTTTGTTGGCTGCACTCGCTCACCCCGGTCACATAGTTACCTATGCTCCCGGGGATTCACTCCCTTGCCGTCGCGATGCATCTTGAAATCCATAGGGTATATAAATACTGTTGACCAAAAATAAGCGAATTATGATGAACATAATTCGCTCATATCAATTAATTTTCTGACTCAGAATAAGTGACTAACGCCATGCTTTAAAACGATTAATCAACCCATTTGTTGAACTATCGTGGCTGGTAACTTCTTCACTATCCGCAAGCTCTGGCAAAATACGGTTAGCCAATTGTTTACCCAATTCAACCCCCCACTGGTCAAAAGTAAAGATGTTGAGAATCGCCCCTTGCACAAATATTTTATGTTCATACATGGCAATCAACAGCCCCAAGCTAAATGGAGTCATTTCACGTAACAGAATAGAATTAGTCGGGCGATTTCCTTCAAACACTTTAAATGGTGCAACATGTTCAACTTCAACCGCCGTTTTACCACTGGCGACAAATTCAGCATCCACCTGCTCACGAGATTTACCAAAGGCTAATGCTTCTGTCTGAGCAAAAAAGTTAGATAACAATTTGCTGTGATGGTCACTCAATGGGTTATGGCTGATGGCTGGCGCAATAAAATCGCAAGGGATCAGTTTAGTTCCCTGATGAATAAGCTGATAAAACGCGTGCTGACCATTTGTTCCAGGTTCTCCCCAGATGATTGGGCCAGTTTGGTAATCCACTGGATGACCATTGCGATCGACATATTTACCATTGGATTCCATATTGCCTTGCTGAAAATAGGCAGCAAAGCGATGCATGTACTGATCGTATGGCAGAATCGCTTCAGTTTCCGCGCCAAAGAAATTGTTGTACCAAATACCAATTAACGCCAGCAATACAGGAATATTCTGCTCAAATGGGGTATTGGCAACATGCTGATCCATTGCATGTGCACCACTAAGCAATTGTTCAAAATTTTCAAACCCAACAGAGAGTGCAATAGACAAACCAATCGCTGACCACAACGAATAACGGCCACCAACCCAATCCCAAAACTCAAACATATTTTTGGTATCAATACCAAATTGCTTAACTTCCTGTCCATTTGTGGAAAGCGCCGCAAAATGCTTTGCAATATGTCCTTCATCACCCGCACTTTTTAAGAACCAGTCACGGGCAGAGTGAGCATTGGTCATCGTTTCCTGAGTAGTGAACGTCTTGGAAGCAATGAGAAACAGCGTCGTTTCCGGGTTAAGTACTTTCAAGGTTTCCGCAATATGGGTTCCATCAACATTAGAAACAAAATGCATATTCAAGTGATTCTTATAAGGTTTCAGCGCTTCCGTCACCATATAAGGGCCAAGATCTGAACCACCGATACCGATATTCACAACATCAGTAATCACCCTACCGGTATAACCTTTCCATTCGCCATTAATTACGCGTTCACTGAAATCTTTCATTTTTGCCAACACCGCGTTGACCTGCTGCATAACATCTTCCCCATCAACCACAATCGGGGTGTTGCTACGATTACGTAGCGCAATATGCAGTACAGCGCGATCTTCCGTACGGTTAATTTTCTCACCCGAAAACATACCGCGAATCGCCCCGGCAACATCCGTCTCTTTAGCAAGTGCCTGTAATTTTTCTAATGTCTCCGTTGTGATGCGATTTTTTGAAAAATCTACCAAGATCTGGTCATCGAATGTCGCTGAGAACTTAGCAAAACGATTTGGTTCCTGTTCAAACAATTCACGTAGGTGAATATCCTTTATCTGCGCAACATGTTGTTCTAACGCTTTCCAAGCTGAGGTTTGACTAGGATTGATATTTTTCATAGCTATGCTCTCTATCAACTGACTGTAATTAATTGGGAGTTAAAGAAAGATTGTAACCTGTAATTCTGTGATTCGAGCCTCTTTTCCTTTAATCGCTGATATTGGTCAAAACGATTAAGTTTTTCTAGTTCCATCTACCGGAGCGTACAAAAAACAATCGCCCCTCTCTACTATCCTCAATTTATTTTATGATTCTCATCGCGTCATGAAAGATATTGATGTCACTCTTCACTCCGTTGACTCAAACCCGTTAACCCGATATTTCTAAAAGACTATCCAGTTAACAGAAGGTTATCGCAATGAGTCCTGTTTCATTCCAATGCCCAGAAATTGGCGGGCATGTAGTCGCAAAATTTGGTGGTACCAGCGTGGCAAATTTCGATGCCATGAATAACAGTGCAGATATCGTACTGGCAAATAAAGCAGTACGTGTGGTTGTGCTGTCTGCTTCTGCCGGTATAACAAACTTATTAGTTACATTAGCGGAAGGCTGCGATGCAGATAAGCGGGCTGACTACTTGAAACAGATCCACTCCATTCAATACGCAATTATTGATCGTTTGCATGAATCCGATACGATTCGTCAAGAGATTGATCGTCTACTGGAAAATATTAAAACCCTTGCTAAAGCCGCATCTCTGGCAACCTCTGCGGCTCTGACAGATGAATTAGTCAGCCACGGTGAACTGATGTCCACACGATTGTTTACCGAATTGCTTCGCCAGCGAGGGAAAAATGCCGAATGGTTTGATATACGCAAAGTGATGTATACCGACGATAGTTTTGGCCATGCAGAACCAAACCATGAACAACTTCAATCGTTGGCAACGGAACATCTCTTACCACATCTGAAAAATAGCCTGGTCGTCACCCAAGGTTTTATTGGTTGTGAAGAGAACGGCCGTACCACTACACTGGGGCGCGGTGGCAGCGATTATACCGCGGCACTCTTGGGAGAAGCCCTTGGCCTGAAACGCGTTGATATCTGGACAGATGTTCCGGGCATTTATACCACTGACCCGCGAGTCGTTCCAACTGCCCAACGAATTGATAAGATTGCCTTTGATGAAGCGGCGGAGATGGCAACATTTGGCGCCAAAATCCTACATCCGGCAACACTGTTTCCTGCTATTCGCTGTGGTATTCCAGTATTTGTCGGCTCTAGCAAAAACCCACAGGCCGGCGGTACGCTGGTTTGTGATACCACAGAAGCCCCACCACAGTTCCGCGCTATTACCCTACGCCAGAAACAGACGTTATTGACACTACACAGCCTGAAAATGCTCCACGCACAAGGTTTTTTGGCTGAAATATTTACCATTTTGTCACGCCATAATATCTCAGTGGATTTGATCACCACCTCCGAAGTTAATGTGGCATTAACACTCGACACCACTGGCTCCACTAGCACAAATGGCAGCCTGCTGACCAATGCACTGATGACGGAGCTTTCGACGCTGTGTCGGGTTGAAGTGGAAGAAGATCTGGCGCTGGTGGCAATTATTGGTAATCAGCTTTCTCAAACCAATGGATTAGGAAAAAAGGTTTTTAGTGTGCTGGAAAGATTCAATCTTCGTATGATCAGTCATGGTGCCAGTAACCATAACCTGTGTTTGCTTGTTCAAGGCAAAGATGCAGAACAAATTGTTCAAACGCTTCATCAGCGTTTGTTTGAATAAGTATAGTTTTTCAGGTACTTGATATCCTTCTCAGTTAAAAGGCTGAGGGGGATATTACGGTAAGTCCATTATTTGACTTACAAATTCATTGTGTAGGAATATCTGTTTTTCATAATAGCGAGACTCCCTCTTTCTTCATTATTATTTTTACTTCATGCTGGCAAAATCATAAAAATTTTCTTTTGATTTTACTATTTATTTTTAAATAGCTTTCTGCTGAAAATTCTAGTGTGAATTAGTTAACATTTTTAATTACATATTTAATTATATTGAGGGATAGTAAATCATAGGATATTTTTTAACAAAATATTATTTTCTCACTTATTAGAAAATTGTACGCAGAACAATCATATTATCTTGATAAAAAAAGGACTATCAATTAGTATGCATCACGATTAAAACTGAGGTATTGATATCCCATACTGTTGAATAACATATGTAAAATCAATCAAATGAACTGAAGGAATAACAGTTATATTAGCAAGCAAATATACTTTAGCTTGTGCGGTAGCTATTATTTTTTCTAGCCATCAAGCAGTATCTATTATAAAAAAATCATACAAATACAATCTTGGTATATACCTGTCATCCTTCAAGTTGCCTCTTTGTTGGCTGCACTCACTCACCCCGGTCACATAGTTATCTATGCTCCCGGGGATTCGCTCCCTTGCCGCCGCGATGCATCTTGAAATCCATAAGGTATAAAAGGATAATATATGGAACTTGAACAGCAAGTATTATCGATAGTCAACAAAATTGCCAGAAAAAATGTTGAGTTAGATGATGAACTTTTGAAGCAAAATTTAATAGATTCAATTACTACAGTCGATCTCATCCTGGCATTACAAGAGGAATTCGATTGCTACATATCAGCAACTGATGCTGAATCTATTCTCGAAACCCCTGAGTCAATTATCCACTATTTAAACAACTTAAAATGATGTTAAAAAAGATATCCATTAATATCGCAGCGTTATTATTCGCAGCAATTATTTTTTCATCTATTATATTATTTATTAATAATTTCACTTCGAAAATAGTAGAATACAAATATATTAAAGACGATAATAAATCGAATAATTATATACCTACGATTACAGATCAACACAATGCCATTGATTTCTCAAAAGAAAAATCACTTGAATATGGATTTAAAAATAATCATGTCATTTTATTTGGATCTTCTGAATTAACAAACAGAGCGCATCAATTCATTCCATATAATTTCTTAACAAAAAATTTAAATATTCCCACAATAGGTATTGGTAAAGCACATTTTGAATTATTAGCAATTTACGGTTATTTATCAGCTTATCAAGAATATTTAAATAAAGATAGCAGAATAGTCATTATTCTGTCGCCAGGATGGTTTGAAAAAACAGACTTGTTACCACAAGCATACAATTCTCACTTTCCATCCTATATCGCAAATAAACTCGCAAATGATGAAAATGCAAAAAATATATTTTCTAGCTATCTCAATGAAAACAAAGATAACTTTGAAAATTTAAACGCTACCCAATTAAAGTTGATTCATAAAGACAATATAATAGTGTCATCAGTTGCAAATGTTTTAAACTATATAGCAGAGGCAAGAATAAACATCAAAAATATAATAACCGACAATCATGAAATTAAAGCTGACAATATTTATGTCCTTCATAAAGATCCTTTAATGAAAAAACAATTTAAAATTGTCAATACCGAAGTTCAATGGCTAGATCTAGCTAATGATGCTAAAAATATTGAACTTAACAATATGAACAAAGAGACGCAATGGGTAAATAAAAAATACTATGAAAAGTATGTAAAGGATAAAAAAAGTAAAAAAGCATTTCCTAATGGCATCAATTACAACAAAGAAATGCATGCTCTTGACAACTTATTAGATTTATTAGCGAAATATAATGTCGATGCTCTGTTTATTATGCAGC
The DNA here is from genome assembly GCF_003287735.1 of Photorhabdus bodei. Lineage (GTDB taxonomy): Bacteria > Pseudomonadota > Gammaproteobacteria > Enterobacterales > Enterobacteriaceae > Photorhabdus > Photorhabdus kayaii. Next base: position 52,033 of record NZ_NSCM01000016.1, read on the forward strand.
CATTAAACCCTTATGTATACACAGATACAAACGATTTTAAACCCGTTGAAAATATTATATCAGAGAAAATAAAATCTCATGGTATGGGATATTTAAATCTTATTGAAGAGCAATATCAGCCAGGAGTATTAACGGATATTATGCATATGGGGGAATATGGTTGGTTATTAACTGATAAAGCTATTGTGGAACATTTTGCGAAATGAAATATTTTATAAAGGCTTTTTTATTATATCTTTTTCTAATGCTTACCTTATTTTATCATTCTGATTCTATCGTCAATGGTAGCAGTGAAGTTAAAGTAAAATATGAATATCAGCAATTTTAGAATAAAAAAGGCATAAAAAAACATGTTCGCAAATTTTAACTTTTTCATTTATCTATTTTCAGCCTCATTTGTTTTTTCTTTATTTTTTCTATTTTTTAATAAAAAAATAAACTCTAAAATTGCATTAAGTGTACTTTCTATTATTTGCTGGTGTATTATTTTTAGATATAAAATTTATATACCTATAGCATTATCTGTTTATTTCTATTTAATAACTTTAATTTTCAAAAAGAATATAATTAATAAATTAGTATCTTCTCTGCTAATAATTTCACCTTTATTTTTAGTTAAATTAAATTTGGAATTTAGCCATCTACTTAGTGTTATCGGTTTATCCTTTTTTACATTCAGAGCTATAGATGTCATTTTATTCTCTAGCAAGCAACAGAAAATAGTAATTTATGAATATTTTGCCTATTTATTCCTACCATTAGCTTGGCTGGCTGGCCCTATGTATAGATGGAACAGCTTCAAACGTGATTTACTTGAATTACAAGTGCCAGTCTCTTTAGAAAAATGGTTTGCCGGTACTGGACAAATATTATATGGTGTAGTTCAGAAATTTTTATTCGCAGCCATTATCTATAACGTATTTTTATCTGACTATATTAATAAAGACACTATTGAATCATACTTAGTAGTTGCTATAAGTTATAGTTTTTATTTATATTTTGACTTTGCAGGTTATACCAATATGGCTTGTGGAGCCGGCAAGCTATTTGGAATAAATTTACCTATTAATTTTCATTATCCAATTTTAGCCAAAAATCCACAGGACTTTTGGCGTAGATTTCATATTAGTTTATCTGAATGGTTAAGAGACGTCATCTTTATGCCATTATATAAGATGCTAATGGAAAAAGAATTTTTCAAAAATCATAGACTTTTTGCCCAGAATATCAGTATTTTTATCACATTATTTTGTATGGGTATTTGGAATGGACTAGAACTTAATTACATTATAAGTGGTGCTTTATTTGGTTCTTACTCAGTAATGCATAACTGTTTAATTAATTACACCAGAGATAAAGAAAACATCACTAATATCTTAAATACAAAACTCATCTCTTTCTTTGGTAGACTGATAACTTTGACTTTAATTTGTTTTTCTTTATATATATTTAGTGGATACAGTTTTATAAAATGAAATATCTCAACGAATATAGTGAATCAAACTTTGATTTATTCATTAACGATAGAATCATAGCGCCTTCTCATCCAGACACCCCCGTCATCGTGGGTTCAGATCAAGTCATTTATTGGCGTAATTTATATGATGAAATTAAAAAGTGGCATTCTAAATATTTAGAATTAAATTTAAACCGCAACACGCCTTTGATCTTATACGGACACAAAGAAGCTAATTTTTTAGTTTCAATTTATGCATGTATAACCTATAAAATCCCATTTATTCCAATCGATATAATTTATCCAATACAACGCTTGTTAGAAATTGCATCACTATCCAACACGCCTTATTACTACGATGTGATTAACAATCAATTCAAAACAACAAACGTTGATTATATTGAGTTTGATGAAGATAATGTTGCCTATATCATGTTCACATCTGGTAGCACAGGAAAACCTAAAGGCGTAGTCATTGGACGTGAAAGCGTTTATGATCTTATGCGATGGATGTACAATGATTTCAAACTTGGTGAAAAACCTGTTTTCATGAATCAAGCGCTATTTAATTTTGATTTATCCATGTATGAAACATTTGGCACATTGGTATACGGTGGTACATGTATTTGCATTTCTCAAGAAACAACGACTGATTCTGAAAAATTCTATCAAATTTTAAATCATTATCAGCCAACGGTATGGGTTTCCACACCCTCTTTTTCCTATAAGCAATTGCTATCGCAAAATTTTAATTATTCCTTTTTAAAAAATCTAAAACATTTCCTATTTTGTGGTGAAATTCTAAGTAAAAACCTCGTTAAACATTTAAGGAAAAGATTTCCATCTGCCATTATCTATAACACTTATGGTCCTACAGAAGCTACTGTAGCAACAACATTAATTGAAATTAGCGATCAACACCTCCATTCTGATATGGAATTATTGCCAATTGGCGAGTCAAGATCAGGCTCTACTCTGACATTAGAAAATGACGAAATTGTTATCTCTGGCACTCATGTTATGAGAAAATATATTGGCGCTAAAGCGGAAGATAATAATAGATTGACAATTAATCAACATGGAATGAGAAGTTTTCGAACCGGAGATACCGGCAAATTAATTGACAATATCTGGTATTGCTTTGGCAGGAAAGATAACCAAATAAAACTAAATGGCTATCGCATTGAGCTACATGAAATTGAAGAAAGGCTGATGAATCTGCCTATTGTTGATAGTGCTGTTGTTTTGCCATTAAAAAAAGAAGATGGTTCTATTGTTCGCCTGGTTGCTTTCTGTAAATTCAAAACCATTATTGATAAGGGAAATTTAGTTAACCTTCTTAAAAAGAATTTACCCTCCTATATGATACCCAGTGAATTTATCAATATTGATAACTTTCCAGTCACCAATAACAGTAAAGTTGACACAAAATCTTTACTGTCAAGATATAACAATAATGAATGTGAAATTATAAAATAATTAACGGAAAGCCGAAAATAGAAAGAAAAATAAGGTATAAACAACCTATAAAGAAAGAAATAATTTTAAATATATATGCTCAGTGAAAATAGGTTCACCATAGAAAACATACCCTATGGATTTCAAGATGCATCGCGACGGCAAAGGAGCGAATCCCCGGGAGCATAGATAACTATGTGACCGGGGTGAGAGAGTGCAGCCAACAAAGAGGCAACTTGAAAGATGACGGGTATATATCAATAAGCAAGCAATTATACCCTATGGCAGGTGATCAGCCCGGTATTTTCACCCCGGACTGATCACCTGTTACCTAATATTAAAAAAAGCTTTTTATAACATTAAATACTGTTGGTCGTTCGCAATGTTGACCACAATGCCTTCATGGCCTTTCCTCTAGGGAAAGCAATATATTCCGGTTCAATTAACGACGGCCGCCAGCTCATTTTATATTGACGTTGCGAAGCAGCAGGATAAACAATGCCACCTTTTGATGACAACCATTTGGCAACTTTATAAAAGATTGCCGAGTCATTAATGTATCCCTCCTCGCCGAACTCCACCAAAGGGGTGAAGCCCAAATGAAGGTAGGAAACTACACCCTCTTTCAGGAAGTCATTAATCGCCGTTTCATTAATAAATTGCATAGTGCCGTCGGGTATATCCGGTTTTTTTCGAGATAGATTATGAAACCATCCCGATGTCTCCCCCCAAGTGTAGCTATAAACAATATATGCCTGAATTTGTTCTCCCTGTGTTGCAATATAGACTCTGTGCTGGCCTGAACTCACTTCCACCGTATTGAAATCAATCACCAATTTTTTCAGGGCCTTCGCGTGTTTTTCTTTCAGCCAAAGCTGATTAATATGTTCTAGTTGTGGTTTAAATCGATAATATTCCTCTTGCGAGCAGATCTCTCGAACGGAAATCCCCGCTCTTCTGGATTTACTGATTTTATTTCTAAGCTGCTGAAACCGTTTGCCTTTCATATCATATCCATCAAGGCTCAATGAATAACTCGCGCCAAGCTGGTTCACAGAAAAGCCATTATTTTTCAACAACACAAAATCGCTCTCATCACCGTGCAGAAAAACCGGGAAAGCCCGCTTTTCTCTGGTGAAGTTGAGAAAAGAGTGCAAAAGTGCAGCTCGTTCTTCGCCAGGAGCCAAAATACCGCCTACACACATATGCAGATTTTTGTCCTGAAAGAAACCAATAGCCCCCTTTTGATTAGTAAACCAATATGTTTCACTATTGAACAACAGGCTACTCAACGGGTGCTTTGCATAGCAAAGCACTTTTCTAAGATGACTGTTGCCAAGAACATCTTGAGCGTTCCCGGTGGCAATAATCTGGGGAGCATCAAGCAACATGCTCATAACGCTCACCTTGATTATTTCGGGAATACTGGACAGGGATGAACCCATGCTTCCTGGCAATATCCCGAATCGCCAATGCATCATTATAATCAATAGATTTACCGATGCTTTGATGAACACTTACCCCTTCAAGCGCCACAGCGATAGTTTCTGATAAACAGGCGAGATTTACCCCCGCAGGTACATCGATCACGTTGCAATCGCTATAAGCCACTTTCTCAGGCTGATAGACCAATCCCCCCTCGTAAATTTGACGGTTGCCATCACGAATGAAATCGAAAGGTCTGGCCGCATCAAAAACGATGGCAGAATCTTTCAAGTAATGTGTATTCAAGAAAGGCTTACCTTCACTCGTTGCCGAAACAATAAAATCAGCCTGACTCAAAGAATGTTCATAACTATCTATCGCTTCCAAACCAAAGGTACCAACGACTTCAAGAACTTGCTGATGTAATATTTGTGCATCTGTCACCCCCGGATTTTGTTTAAAAAGCCATTTTCTCATCTTATCCATGACCGAATCTGGCTGGATAACATCATGAGTCCTTAACACTGCGGAAAGAAGCGCCTTGGTCAGTTCAGAGAGCAATATGCGTGCTTTATTGGGGCGGCTAACCAAGATAATCCGGCCAAAATTATGAGCTAAGCCGATGACTGAAAGCCTGCCTACGGAGCCTCTGGCACCCACTACCGCCAATGTTTGCCGGGATGCATTCTCAATCAACATTGAGCGTATCCCCTCAATCACCGCCACCGCAGTCAGAGAGTTGCCATTAGTCAATATCCGACCCTGCCGATTATTCACCACGCTATTACCACCATTAGTAATAACCGAGGTATAAGCACCTAAGCCAACGATTTCAGCGCCATTTTTCTCTGCCACATCAAGATATTCCCTCATCAATACCGCCCGTTCTTTCGCTGACAATGCCATCATATCTTCGGGACTAATGGGTGAGAAAAGGAGCATACCATTAGCATATGCCGTTGAACTTTCGACACCAAACTCAATAGCGACATCAGGATTAAAATCGATCGAGGAAACCTGTGTGATCCAATTACCGAGCTGTTTCTGCTGCTCCAGCGTGTAATTCTCCTTTATTGACAAGCAATAAGAATGAGCGAGCTCATTGACCGAAGTGGTATGAATCAAGAAAGCGAATTTCTTACCCTCAATCAATCCAGGGATAGGCGCTTTAATCTGGGCCAAGTTGTTATTTTTTGAAATCGGATAACTCACCGAAGCGGGTGGGAGATCCGCAACAGGTATATCTATCAAGTGTGAAAAAAGAATGTCATATCGTCCATTCTCAACTAGTTGGCATACCTCATCAAAAGCGGTGAAAAACGTCTTAATATCCTCTTTGGAAACGTTAAGCGGTGGTTCAAAACGTACAGAACAAGGGCGAGACATTAACGGCATGGTGAAAAGATCATAATGTTTCAATAAGAAACTACAAATGATATAAGCCAGGCCACCGCTTCTTTGACTGAAATTGATAAATATGTTGGAAGCCGCTTTGCTGTCCTGTATTTCAAGACCGCGCATCAACCCAGCCCCTTGCCAGTAAAATTGCTCTGGATATTTAGCAGACAATTGTTCAAGGCATTCATCAACATAACGGCTGACTTCTTGAATATGGGTTAACGCCTTACCATCATCTTTAGTCAGATGCTCGATAACAGCAATCCCCATCGTTGCGGCTAGAACGTTATTGGCAAAAGTGGAGCTATGTTTCCTGTCGAACTCGGATAAATAAAGTTCATCTGAATATAACATCGCACCAATCGGCGAAATACCTGCCCCCAGCGCTTTAGAAAACAGGATAACATCCGGTTTCAAAGCATAGAGCGTGGCCGCGCAAAATGCCCCAAGCCTACCGATACCCGTCTGAACTTCGTCAAATACTGACAATGTGCCATTGTCTTTACACAGTGCCAAAATACTGGACAACGTATCTGGTGGAATCACTTTCATTCCACCTTCTCCTTGCACCGGTTCAATAATAAATGCGGCAAATTCCCGGCTCTCTAGCTTTCTTTTTATTTCATCTAAATCTTCGCTATCAACCTGCTCATATAATTTATCATCGTAAATGAAATCGGCTTTAAATCGATTTGATCCCGTAGCGGATAATGCCGAATAGGTTTTTCCGTGAAAACTGCGATGCAAACTCAGAATACGCTTTCTGCCAGTAAACAGACGGGTAAATTTAATCGCAGCTTCTACTGTTTCAGCACCACTGTTAGTAAAAGTACAGTGGGTATATTTTTCCTTATCTATTTGCTCTGCAAGCATTTCAGCCAATAGCCGTACCTTTTTGTGAATATTGGGCTGAAAGAAGATAGGCTCTTTATCTTTAGTGAATCTGTCAATTTCAGCGATAGCGAAATCAGGATTATGTCCAAATGGCAGAGCACCATATTGAGCCAAAAAATCCTTAACAACCCGGCCATCCGATAATGTAAGCTGGTTATCTTGAGCAGACTTGATATCCAGTTCAAGGCCCACAGAATTCAATAAACTCTCACGATATTGATTAACAAACATAGTTTTCTCTCTTTTTTTTAGGTGCACAAAGTCATGCTGTAAACAGCATGGGAAAATCCTTGAGTGATAAATAGGTGATTCTAGAAGTAATTAAGTTTGCTGCATGATCTGGTTAATCATTTGGAATTCTCCTATCGGATGAAATTTAAATAACTGTACTGCCAAATAGAAATTCATAATTTCCGGTGTTGTCATTACCTTAATCCCACCGCAACATCGGAATATAAAACTGGCAGTCTCCTCAAGGATCTTTTCCAAGGTATAACGTAACGCGAGAATCTTATGGACGGCATTTTCATCCTGGCTAGCATAAAAGGCAATAATCATCATCTGACCGAGAATAACATTAATCTTATAATCAGCTTGGGTCAGGGTATATTTAATTGGTTGCTGTTCTACCATTTTCTCAGGAATAAAACGAGTCAGCCCATCAAGAATTCCAGAATAAGTATTTGCGGCAAAATAATTAAACAGTGATAAACCGCAGGAAAGCAGCATCTGTTGCTCAATCCCTTTATAATGAGAAAGTCGTTTTAATGAAACTTCGGTATCCGAAAATTTAACTTCTTGATTATCACTTTCAGCCATAATCCCCAGTCGCCAGAAAGGAATAACCTTAAAATTCTGATCCGATTTAGAAACCAATACTATCCTCATATCATTATTATTATCAATATCGCAGACCGATAACACATAATAGTCAGCAATCGAAGATAAGGAACAAGGTTTCTTAGAACCATTAACAAACAACTTTCCCTCTTTAGAATGCATTTTAAGCGATGGTGTAAAAATATTCGTTCCAGGCACACCTTCTGCAAAAGCGGAAGCAACCAACGCTTTTGATGCCATAACTTCATTCAATAATACGTTGCTGTCTTCGAATATGTCAGGAAATTTACTGCAAGCCAGTACAATATGATTATGCATTGTTAAGGCAATACCAACAGCGGGAAGCCATGCAGAGGCTTCACGGATAGTATTACCGACTTGATGAAGCCCATCCATATTGGATTGAGCCATCAAACGTAGGCATTGTGAAGCGGCTTCAGAACCCAATAACAATCTTTTCAATCTATCTGGTGTCAAATGTTGGTATTTCCCGCTATTCTTCCTGAGTTCTTCAACAATATTTGTCATTTTTAATTCTCCTTAACCTATTCAAACAACCTGCTGAATAAGGCCAATATCTACACTAAGCCCATGTATTTAAGGCGTGACTGCTGCATCTGTTCAACCAAGGAATGAGATAGCTCAAGACGAGATTCCACCGTAGAATCGGACAACAACATCCCAGGCACTAATTCATAACCTTCAATAAAGCGCAAATGGTTCTGCATACCCCGTTGATAGAACATTTCACGCTCCACAAACAAGTCATCAACAGATACCTGGTTCCATAACGCCAGCCCTTCTTCTATACACTCAAGCGCCGATTGCTTTAGAGAACTATCATTTTCGAGTGCCATCTTGACGATATTTGCACACACGGTCAGATGTCTTAATTCATCAGCATTGGCTCTGGCCTGTGTCTCGGCGGCGACAATATCAAAAGGGTGCCACTTGATTTCGCTGAGCTCTGACGTTGGCGCAAGTACGCCTTCCAGAACAACAGTAATGATTAACACGCCTGCAATGTAGTCATTTTTCAACACCACCCACTTATCGAAATAAGTTCTTAATGTTTCCAACATATTGGTCATTTTTCCTCGTAAGAGGCTTTCCATTTTTCCGGCCACATTGTCGATATCCGCAAAGCCTATTCTGACCAGATGTTCTCTGAATAATTTAGCATGTCTACCTTCATCAAATATCTGAGTCAGCATATAATCAAAGTTGATATTATCAGGAGCCTTATCTGCAAGTAACAATAATGCTTTCGTTGCTTCATATTCCGAAATCGATTTAAAAGAAAGTTCCCTGATCAGAGACTCCCGTAAATCACCCGGCAAATAGGTTAATTTAGGATCATTGGCATAATGGGTTCTTTTTCTTTGTTCAACATTTATCTGTTCAGTGAACCATTCATCCAAGCCCCAATCTTTTGCCCGCATTTCTACTTCCGATGCCTGTTTAATTAAATTCATAATATAAATTCCTCTCCAAATAAGTTATCTCTCTATAATGATTTACTTCAATGAACAGTGGGCTGCTTAAATATATTAATAGATAACTTAGGGAAATTTCCCAGTACACCTCGATCCAGGCAGATATGAACAAATAGTGCAATAACGCTGTAATTGTCCTTAAAGAACCAGATCCAGAGCAAACTAATCACACTGAGTGTGAATAAATTATGGCAAATATTATAGATGGTATAAAAAGCTGAAGGAGGAGTTTCTTTTTTATTCAGTAAACTCCAGATCCGCCCTGGGTAATAACCAATAATATCAATCAGAAAAAATAACACAATAAATTGCCACCAATTTATATAACTCTCAAGCTGCCAAGTCAGAAATAAACTAATAAAAAACAATCCCAAAAATTCCCAACGCAGAATTTTAAATGTATTAATCATCGCTATTCTCCATCATTTCTTTTTTCATGATTGCAATAATATCTCCTGGCTGTTTAATCCAGGCACTGTGAGGATTACCTTTGAGAGACAAAGTTATTTCCCTAACTTCTGCATTAGGTATAAGACTTGCTAATACTTGAGTAGACTTCAACGGAGCCCAATTATCTCCTTTAAAACAGATATAAACAGCCTTGGATAAATACTTATTCTCCTTCCCTTTATAAGCACGGACATGATCATAATTTCCCGTACAAGCAGTTTTGGACCAGTCCCGCATTAACCCCTTAGCTTCTCTTATGCCAAAACCAATCTTTTTCCCAGGGAGATAACCATATAACGCAGTCAGAATGTTAAAAATAATAGCTGCTGTTATTATCTGTACTCTCCCCATTCCCTGCCAATTCTTATACCATACATTCCCGGTTGCCACACAAAACAGAGAAAATGACCTGTCAGTTGATCTGGCAAAGAGCGTCGCAATATGTCCTCCAAGACTGTGACCAAAGACAATAGGAATTTTATGTCTATTTAATTCAACAGCCTTGTCTAACATTGCCGGAAGATAATCCTGCAACAGATCGGAATAGTTATAGTCATTTTTTCGACTTGGTTTAGGTTGATTGTCTCCATAACCTGGCATATCAGCAGTGACAACCTGAAAACCCTCTTTTACCAGTTGTTGTATTAAAGCGTCATATTTCCTGATTTCCACACCAATAGCAGGTAACAATATAACAACTCTGCCATTACTATCTCCCTGATAAACTTTATAATTACAGAGGAAATTGCCAGCCACTTTAAAATGATTACCATTAATATTATTTTTCATATCTATATGCTCCCAATAACTACATCACGCTCCGGTGACTGGCATTGGCGATAAATCCGCCAAAAAAGTTTTATTTTCAATGCGATAAGTGTCAAATGCTTGTCCATATCGCCGGGTTATTAGTGATTTTCTAATTTTTTATTAACCAATATAAAAGCCCCTTATACTTTCTTAGTAACAGGCTATAGATAAAGCAAGGAACATATATTATTTTATAAATTATTTGCTGGAAAAATTATTTTACACATTAGAAAAATTTAGTTTCAAATGTAAATCATACCATTTAAATATTAATAAATAATTTATAAATCAATAATAAAATATCAATTTTAAATGTATTGAATTTACATGAAACAATATTGATAGAAATCTATAACCACATAAAACAACAAACAGTTAATAGTAATAAGAGATAATCTTAGTTTAAATAACACATAAAAAAATGAAATTTATTCATGAATCAATTTGAAAATATATTCAAAAAATTATTTACCAACATTATTTTCACAAATCTATTTATATTACTTCCTTATATACTTTACATGGCAAAATTATTAATACCCATGAATTATATCATTACCAATATTTAGTTTATGAAATTAACCAGCCATTCTGCTCTCTTACTCTATGACTGGTTTTATATTAACTTTAATTATAACGACTAATTTTATAGAATTAAGTTATTCGCTTCCAAAGACTGGCTATACCAAATCCCAAAATAAGCATTGGCAGAATAGCGAGCGCACTCCCCACTACAGGAGCATGTAATCCGACAGAAACAAGGTATATAATTGGAACATAGAGAATACATGTAATGTAAGTACAGACAATTAACAAAATCAACGCAACGCTAAATTTATTGAACTCCCTCAACATCAAATCCGTTAATAAAAACAGCAAAACAGGTAATGTAATAAGATAAGATGCTGTGGGTACAACTAATGCTGCGACAAGGCTAAATAATCCAGCAAGTATCCTTAAAATGCTCTGGATATTTGATACAGTTCGGCGTGAAGATGAAAACCATATATTTCTTATCGCTAATGAGATAGAGAGTAAAAATGTTAAAATACCTGTAACGAAAGCGGAAAATATAGATATGATAATAAGCCCAATATAGGGCACAGGAAAGTAAACTGCATCTACACTTTCTTTAAACAAGTTAATCTCATCTTTTACCGCGAAATGCGCTCCCAAATCCCGAATCGTTCGCTGATATCGCCACAAAGTTCCAAGGTTAAGATTCTCAACAGTATCACTCATACGGTGGTAATGCTCATAACCCAAGATCGTAGCAAAATTCATCCCGGTAAACCCTCTATTCAGAAAGACACTAAAATCTGTGTTATTCTGCAACATTTGATACACGATGGGACTAAATGAAAAAGCTACTGGCTTATAAGCATTCCGATTCCATTCTGAAACAAGAGCAAGATTTTTTGCCGATGTCTCAAATAAGAGTGGCACGCCATTATTTCCCCTAGCATCAAAATTAAAAACAACATCTATTGGTTGAGTAGCGATCTCATTAATATTCTTAACAAAGTGATGCGCACCGAGTAATCCCAACTCTTCAGCATCAGAGAATAAGAATATAACGTTATTTTTTATATTCGTTCTTTTAGCAAGATCCCGCATTAATTGGAGTACCGAGGCGACGGCTATACCATTATCACTGGCTCCTGGCGCAGTTCTAACACTGTCATAATGTGAAACGAATAATAAAGTTCCTTCTGGCGAAGGAACCTCCAACTTTGCGATAAGATTCGTTCCAGTTAATTCTGATTGTTCCCCCACTTGTTTTGCAAAGTTGCCTGTATTTATCCTGGCAAACTCTTTATCAAAAGCTCGGCGTTGTTGACTATTGAAGTTTGAATACATTCTCTTCTGCCGAGAGGCCAAATCATCCGCCGTGTAATGAAATGTCTGTTCAGTGACGCTATATCCCATATCATTCATTTCGTTAATCAGGTAAGCCCGAACTAACGCTTGCTGTGTTGAAGCCGCAGGATGAGGTTCCGCAGCAATAACACCAAGCGTTCTCATCACATTCTTGAATCCACTTTCTTTAAAATATTCAACAGGGACTTTATCAGGAAGTACCAAACCGATACCCTGAATAATCGCAACAATTAAAGTTGCTAAAAAACAGATAATCAAAAAAATGCGTTTCATTAAACTCTCCCATTCCGACAAAATAGTAACAAAATATTATTCTTGATATAATTAATAATATTTTCTCATATTTTTATAATTAAAATGAAAATATAGAAAATCAATCCAAATAACTCAGACTAATTTAAAATAATATAAAACATTATTTTTGACAATAACAGACGCTCTTTTGTAATTATATAATCAAAAAATAGTTAGATAAAACCATATTTCCTATAAATTCATCAAGGTATTATTTAATACATATCATTAAGAGATGTTATTTATAAATTATTTCCACTAAAATACTATTAATACAATGAGTCAATTCCTAAAAGTATTCATATTCTACGAAGATTACTTTAATAAGACGAATCCAATTTACACACAGAAAGTACTAGCAAGTTTATTGGCTTATATCGTGCTGCATCAACAATGTCGCTTCTTTATATCCATAGACAGGAAACCATTTTTCATCTTAATAATCTTGTACATTTATAGTGAGTTAACTATCACGATGATTTGAGACCTGCCATTGAGATTTAAGGAAATCTCAATGGCAGGTAGCATTTTCCACACATCGGATGAGTGTTTTTCAGGTTTATCGTCCATAATGAGAAATGAAAATGAATTCCATCTTATTATTCAGAGGGTATTTCGATGAGCACTGCCGTTACCAGTAAAAAAACAAAAAAAACTAAGATTACGGCGAGTAATGCTGTTGCTAATGGGCAAGTACAGTCATTAAGTCGCGGATTGACTCTTTTGGAATATATTTCCGAGTCACCCGGTGGTATCGCCCTGACTGATTTAGCCCAACAAGCCGGATTACCAAATTCCACCACTCACCGCCTTTTGACCACTTTGCAACAGCACGGTTTTATCCGTCAGATTGGCGATTTAGGATTGTGGGTTATCGGTTCGCACACTTTTATTATCGGCAGTAGTTTCTTACAGAGCCGAAATTTATTGGCACTCATTCACCCGATCCTCCGCCGTTTGATGGAAGATTCCGGTGAAACCGTGAATTTAGCTATTCTTGATCACAGTGAATATGAAGCGGTTATTGTCGATCAGGTACAGTGTAATGCATTGATGAGAATGTCCGCCCCTATCGGGGGTAAATTGCCTATGCATGCTTCCGGGGCTGGTAAAGCATTCCTTTCAACATTATCAGATAACCAACTGGTTCAATTACTGCATAAGAAAGGGCTTCATTCTTACACACAACACACCAAGACAACCCCTTCGAATTTAAAAGAAAATCTGGAGCAAGCACGTAAACAAGGGTATTCGTTCGATGATGAAGAACATGCTTTAGGTCTGCGCTGTATTGCTGCCTGTATTTATGATGAACATCACCAAGCCTTTGCAGCTATTTCCATTTCCGGCCCAGTCTCACGCATCACCGATGATCGTATCACTGAACTTGGTGCTTTGGTGATCCGGGCAGCAAAAGAGATCAGTAAAGAATATGGCGGGATTCGTTAATTCTTTTTCTTAAATTATCATATGATTCTCAGGGCATTGATTTTTCGTGCCCTGTCTTTTCAAACTAATAAATTCAACTTAATTTATCATTCCGCTAAAAATATTAGCGGCAATATAATAGAATAGCAACGAAATTATTTAACTAGTTTAGACATAATATCAATAGAAAATGAGATAAAGAATCCGAAATAATTATATTCCCGGACTCTTATATATAGAAGAATTAGTTAATGGAACACTAATCGATGAGTATCATCCTGATTAAATCGCTTTTGATAAATTCCAAGTGCCTGTTCCGTTACCTCGATTAGAAAGACGTGAAGTATATACATTATATAATGCGCCAGCAGCAGTAGCATTGAAACAAGTATCAAGAAATCCTCCACGTACGCTATTATAACCATTCAGAAAACGGATAACATCACTTTCACGAACTTTACCATCATATCCATTGGTTGTATCTGAAAAAATGTACCATGTCAGGGTCTCAACCGGACGTGCCGCTTTATCCGATGTATAAATATTATAGAGTTCAGGTGATGGCGCATAACCATTAGTACCGAGATATCCCCCATTATTCTGGTAAAGATTGAAAAGAAACACGATATCACCACTGTAAATCTCTTCCCCTACGCCTTTTCCGCTCGCAGACAAAATTTGCCATGTACCCGTACCGGTACCCGGAGCACGAGTCGGCGAAGTAGCCGTGTATACGTTATATTTTGCGCCTTGCGCGGTTGCATAACCATTAGTATCCAGATAACCACCATTTCCAAGATAGTTATTTTTAATATGGATTTTATCACCGTATAAAATTACACTAGCCATTATTATATCCTTAAATACTTCCAAGAAGTTATATGTGTGTTATATGAGAATTTTCATGTATTTAATTTAGAGTCAAAGATATCAATTCTTTTTACAACCGCTAGCCGTGGCTAAAAATCCTTGATTCCCAAACTCTATAAAATTATAGAACCTCCACAAATAAGTGGATCTATTTTTATTTCTTAAAGAAATTATTAAATATATGCTTTTAACTCACATTCCAATTATGCCTTCCTAATAAGAAATATATTTCATATAGAACCCCAGGTTTATTTTTATTAGAAATATTCACATCCCACACAATAAAAACAAATAGGAATTAATTTATATTTAATTTAGAGAAATAATTTAATGAGGATAATAATATTAACTATACCCTATGGATTTCAAGTTGCATCGCGACGGCAAGGGAACGAATCCCCGGGAGCATAGATAACTATGTGACCGGGGTGAGTGAGTGCAGCCAACAAAGAGGCAGCTTGAAAGATGACGGGTATATTGGTGAAAATGGCGGTTACTGACAGCAATCGCCAATTCCCAATAAAATCAGGCTGAAACTTTGACAATAGAGTAAGTTTCTATTTCAGTACGTTGACTGAACCGCTGTTTGTGGCGATACGCAAACACATCTTCCACATGACCACTTCTAATCCGCTCCTGTAACGCCCGCCAATAGTCTGCTTTAAATAAATCACTATGCATCTCTTCAAAATAACAGCGAATACGACTGTCAGTGCAAAGAAAATGTCGGAATTCTTCAGGAAAAACATCATTTGGCGCCACGCTATACCACGGTTCACCGGCAAGCTCATCTTCTGGATAACGCGGTGGCGGTATGTCTCGAAAATTAACTTCTGTCATATAACAGATTTCATCATAGTCGTAGAACACTACTCGTCCATGCCGTGTCACACCAAAGTTTTTAAACAGCATATCTCCAGGGAAAATATTCGCCGCCGCAAGTTGTTTAATCGCATTACCGTACTCTTCGATGACATCTTTCAACTTCTGTTCTTCCACCTGTTCCATATAGATATTCAGCGGTGTCATCCGCCGTTCCATATATAGATGTTTAATCAGGATTTTATCACCAAAATCTTCTAGCTTTTCTGGCACTTCTTTCTGCAACTCTTCCATTAGTTCAGGACTGATGCGGGCTTTATCAATAACGAAATTTTCAAACTCCTGTGTGTCGGCCATCCTCCCCACACGATCATGCTCCTTGACCAGACGGTAACACTCCTGTACCCGCTCCTGAGTCACCTCTTTCTGCGGCGCGAATCTATCTTTAATCACCTTGAAGACGCGATCAAATGAAGGCGAAGTAAACACCAACATCACCATCCCTTTAACACCGGGAGCAATTATAAGTTGCTCTTTGGAGAAGGTAATAAACGCTAGATATTCCCGATAATATTCTGTCTTACCATGCTTCTGGCAGCCGATTGCCATATAAAGTTCAGACGTTGATTTGGCAGGCAGAATTTCTCTCAGCCATTCAACCAAAGCCGCGGGCAAAGGCGCATAAACCATAAAATAGGAACGGGCGAAACCAAATACAATGCTGGCATCAGCATAATCAGTCAGGCAGGTATCGATAAAGATCCCCCCAGATTCGTTATGATGGATCGGCAATAAGAAAGGATAAACTTGACTGCCCATGCGGATCTTACCGACTAACCAAGCCGCTTTGTTACGATAAAACAGTTCATTAGCTATCTGAAAAGTTGCCTGTAATAATTCTCCGACTGGAAATATCTGTTGTAGATAGTCTGTAATATAATAAATATCTCTTTCCAGATTTTCCCAAGGTAAACGCAGCGGCAGATCATTAAGAATTGTCCGTAACATTAACGCAAGATTATCATTAGGGAAAAAGTCACGCGATAATGGCCGAGGAATATCCCGAAATCTACGTGCAGGCTGTGAGGTAAAAATAAATAATTTATCCGGTGTCAAATTGCGATGCTCAAATAGACGGCAATAAACAGAATTAAAAAAACTCTCGGCAATTTCAAACCGGGGATAATCCGGTAATAAACCGGTATAAACAACCTTTACCTTGGTAATGTACTCTTCATCATATCCAAAAGCACCATGTATACATTTAAGCTGCTCAACCACCAGCCCAACATGATGATCATAAAGATTGATACGCTTTTTCATAGCTTGCTGTACAGCGTGCCAATCGGCCTGTTCAAAACGTTGTTGTGCGCCTGAAGTCACTTCCAGAAAGCGACCATATTGTGCATCGAATCCCTGTAAAATGGTTTGTGCTATCAAATGTGCTGAATCTATCTCCATCGCAACTCCTCAATAATATTCAGCCTGCTTGTTGCAGGCTGAATAGAATCAGAAATATACCCGTTATCTTTCAAGTTGCCTCTTTGTTGGCTGCACTCACCCACCCCGGTCACATAGTTACCTATGCTGTTACCTATGCTCCCGGGGATTCGTTTCCTTGCCGTCGCGATCCATCTTGAAATCCATAGGGTATAGAACAATCAGAACTGCTGCTCTTCTGTGGAACCTGTCAATGCGGTTACTGACGATGTTCCCCCTTGAATAATCGTTGTGACTTTATCGAAATAACCTGTGCCAACCTCCTGTTGATGAGAAGAGAAAGTATAACCACGGTTAATTGATTCAAACTCTCTTTCCTGTACTTTCTCCACATAATGTTTCATCCCTTCACCCTGCGCGTAAGCATGCGCCAGGTCGAACATGTTGAACCACATACTGTGGATACCCGCCAGAGTAATAAATTGGAATTTATAACCCATTGCTGACAGTTCATCTTGGAAACGCGCAATAGTCTTATCATCCAGATTCTTTTTCCAATTGAACGATGGAGAACAGTTGTAAGCTAACAATTTACCGGGATATTTAGCATGAATCGCCTCAGCAAAACGACGGGCCATTTCAATATCAGGTGTTGATGTTTCACACCATATCAAGTCAGCATACGGCGCATAAGCCAAACCACGACTAATCGCTTGATCGATACCCGCTTTGGTGCGGAAGAACCCTTCAACAGTCCGTTCGTCAGTAATGAATTCACTGTCATAAGTGTCACTGTCAGAGGTTAACAGATCGGCTGCATCAGCATCGGTACGAGCAATCAACAGGGTAGGTACACCAGAAACATCCGCCGCCAAACGCGCAGCAACCAATTTTTGAATCGCCTCTTGTGTCGGAACCAGAACTTTACCGCCCATATGACCACATTTTTTCACCGCTGCCAGTTGATCTTCAAAGTGAACAGCCGCAGCACCCGCTTCAATCATAGCTTTCATCAATTCAAAAGCATTCAGAACACCACCAAATCCTGCTTCCGCATCCGCCACAATTGGCAGAAAATAATCGATATATTCCTGATGATCAGTACCAATACCATTTGCCCACTGAATCTGATCTGCCCGGCGGAAACTGTTATTAATGCGTTTTACCACCGCCGGGACTGAATCCACCGGATACAGGGACTGATCAGGATACATACTGGATGCAGTGTTAGCATCAGCCGCGACCTGCCAACCAGAAAGATAAACCGCCTCAATACCCGCTTTTGCCTGCTGTAATGCCTGCCCACCCGTCAATGCACCTAATGAGTTGACATAGCCTTTCTTTGCCATGCCATGCAGCAATTCCCACAGTTTTTTAGCACCAAGCTGTGCCAATGTATGTTCTGGATTAACCGAACCACGCAATTTAACCACATCTTCCGCACTGTACGGACGGATAATTCCATTCCAACGGTCACTTTTCCATTCTTGTTCCAGTTGAGCGATTTGTTGAGTTCTGGAGATTGTCATAACTTCTACTTCCTATCTTTGTTAAATTAATCGGATATGGTGTTTTGTTATTATTCGTTGCTCAAACTTCTCTCAGTAGCCCTAATGGGATGGGCTCTAATCAAGCAATTGATATCCCGGCAACGTCAGGAAATCTATCAGCTCGTCCTGAGTTGTAATGCGCTCCATCAACTTGGCCGCATCGCTAAATCGCCCTTGACTGAAACGTGTTTCTCCAACTTCTTGCTTAATAACCTCCATTTCCTCTGCCAACATCTGCTTGAACAAACTTTTTGTCACTTTTTTACCGTTAGATAATGATTTTTCGTGATAAATCCATTGCCAAATGGATGTCCGGGAAATTTCGGCTGTCGCAGCATCTTCCATCAAACCATAAATAGGAACGCAGCCATTTCCTGAAATCCACGCTTCAATGTATTGAACCGCTACACGGATATTGGCCCGCATACCTTCTTCAGTACGATCGCCTGGGCAAGGTTCCAGTAATTGAACTGCGGTAATCGGTGCATCTTCTTCACGGAAAATATCTAACTGGTTTTGCCGCTCTGCCAAGACCCTATCGAAAACTTCCATTACCGTGTCGGCAAGACCTGGGTGGGCAATCCATGTACCATCATGACCATTGCGTGCTTCCAGCTCTTTATCCGCCCGGACTTTATCTAGTACCCAATTGTTGCGTTCAATATCTTTACTGGGGATAAAAGCAGCCATTCCCCCCATCGCAAATGCTCCGCGCTTATGGCAGGTTTTGATCAGCAAACGGGAATAAGCACTGAGGAAAGGTTGATCCATTGTGACAGACTGACGATCAGGCAGAACCCGATCACTATGATTTTTCAGTGTCTTAATGTAGCTGAAAATATAATCCCAACGGCCACAATTAAGGCCAACGATATGGTGCCGAAGATGATAAAGAATCTCATCCATCTGAAATACAGCAGGCAGAGTTTCAATCAATACCGTTGCTTTGATTGTGCCTCTCGGCAGATCAAAACGATCTTCTGCAAAACTAAATACATCACTCCACCACTGAGCTTCGTGATAAGACTGAATTTTTGGTAAGTAGAAATAGGGGCCGCTCCCCTTTGCCAGCAATTGCTTATAGTTGTGGTAAAAATAGAGCGCAAAATCAAACAATCCACCGGCAATTGGCTCATTCTGATAGAGAACATGTTTTTCCGGTAAATGAAGCCCTCTTACCCGAGCGATCAGAACAGCGGGATCTGATTGCAACTGGTACTGTTTACCCTGCTCATTAACGTAAGAAATTGTGCCATTAACCGCATCACGCAGGTTGATTTGCCCTTCAATCACCTTATCCCAAGCTGGTGCTAAGGAATCTTCGAAATCCGCCATGAAAACTTTTACATTAGCATTCAAGGCGTTGATAACCATTTTCCGTTCTACTGGTCCAGTGATTTCTACTCTACGATCACGGAGATCCGCTGGAATATTTTGAATTTCCCATTCACTTTCACGAATGGAACTAGTTTCCGAAATAAAATCAGGCAATTCACCATCATCAATTTTCTTCTGCCAAATATCCCGATCGACTAACAATTTTTTCCGTGCATCAGTAAACCGAACAACCAGATCTTTCAGAAAATCTACCGCCTCAGGTATCAAAACCTCCTGCTCTGCTGCTCCAAATCGTTTAATAAACGATAATTCAGTCGCTAAAGTTTGCTGCGTCATTCATTCATCCTCATTTTAAACCACACCTGAATAAGAGTAATAGAAATTTAAAATAAATCAAAAACGATTTCCATTTTTTAAAAAATTTATTTTTATTCGATGAAAAACAATTAGTTATATTACAAATTACCAATTTTAAATTAGAGAAATTAATTCCATAAATTATAAGATCATTTGGTTAAGTTTTTGTTATATAAGATAAACTACAAAAAGTGCGATATTTTGATAGGTGTTAATAACAGGAAAGTAGAAAAAATCAGAAGGGTTAAATGGCTGAATTTCAGCCATTTATAAAGATATTAATCCAGTGTTGGATTCATGTAGGTAAGATCATATGGCGTGATCTGGTACACATAATAATTTAGCCAGTTGGAAAATAATAAATGCCCGTGACTACGCCATGATGCCAGTGGTTTTCTTTCTGGATTATTATCTGGAAAATAATTTATTGGGATCTTGGGTTCCAAACCCGCTGCCAAATCGCGTAAATATTCACTAGCCAACGTTCCAGCATCATATTCCGGGTGACCAGTAACAAATACCATGCGCTTATCTTTACTCGCCAGTAAATACACACCCGCATCCTCAGAACTGCAAAGAATATCCAGATCAGTATGTTCACGAATAACCTGCTCAGGAAAATCCGCATAGCGAGAATGAGGCGCAAAAAAAGATTCATCAAAGCCGCGAGTCAATAATGCTAAAGGCTCCAAAGTAGAATGATAATAAACACCTGATAGTTTTACTTCTCTGGTAAGCTTCGGTAAGCCGTACAAAATATTCAAAGCGGCTTGCACAGCCCAACAAATAAATAAGGTAGAAGTGACATGTTCCTTTGCCCAACTAATTATTCTTTCAATCTGTTTCCAATATGCCACATCTTCGAATTCAACTAATCCCAATGGCGCTCCAGTGACAATTAAACCATCAAAGTTTTGGTGTTTTATCTGCTCGAAATCACAATAAAAATTATTCAAATGTTCAGCAGGCGTATTCCTGCACTTTCGGTTATCTATTCTCAATAGCTGGATATCTACCTGTAAAGGCGTATTGGATAGTAATCTTAAAAATTGATTTTCAGTCTCAATTTTCTTTGGCATCAGGTTAAGCAGCAATACCTTTAGTGGACGTATATTTTGAATATTTGCACGAGTAGATGTCATCACGAACACATTCTCGTTTCGTAAAAAATTCACTGCGGGTAATTCATCCGGTATACAAATTGGCATGCTATAACCTCGATTTTTTATCCATTTACACGCTTAGACTTCTAGATAGCTAAATCTAACTAAGTATTAACAAAATGTCGAGGATTTACAAGTAAGCTGAAATTATTTCATTTTTGGTCTTACAACAATGTTCAACATGATAATAGTTAATAAATTTTCAGTATTTATAACAGAAAATACTTTAAATTATATTTTTTATATAAAAAAACAATAAGGTAAATTAAAAATGGAATGAAACATATTAAAAACAATACATTCTAAAAAAGTAACAAGACTAATTGATAAAATATTCTTATTATTAATATTGAGTTATAAGATTTATCTTCAATACTAGAATATGCACTTTTCTTATAATAAGAAGCTAATTTGAATCAGATGCTAATAATAAGCATGGAAAGAGAAAAAATAGGTAATTACACAATTCAAATTACAGACTCTAAAACAGATATTCGAACTCATTAAAGTCTGTTAATAACCGGCTCGATGATGTTTATGAATATATAGAGAGATTTTTGTCATGCTCGGATAACCTTAAGATAACATGACTCATTTTTTCCCATCAGTTCAAAAAGCTATTTAAATTATTTTTTATGCCTGCTATTACTACAATATATTTTAATTATTTAAGACTACTAAACAAATTATTTGTTTCTTAAAGGGAATAAGTAAATAAATAATATACCCGTTATCTTTCAAGTTGCCTCTTTGTTGGCTGCACTCACTCATCCCGGTCACATCGTTCGCTATGCCCCCGCGGATTCGCTCCCTTACCGTCGCGGTGCATCTTGAAATCCATAGGATATCCCTTAAAACGCAAAAACCCCCAGCTCTCGCTGAGGGTTTCTACTGTATTTAAAGCCTGGCAGTTCCCTACTCTCACATGGGGAGACCCCACACTACCATCGGCGCTACGGCGTTTCACTGCTGAGTTCGGCATGGGGTCAGGTGGGACCGCCGCGCTATCGCCGCCAGGCATATT
>NZ_NSCM01000017.1 GCF_003287735.1 Photorhabdus bodei
CCTGCGGCCCGAGGTGATACTGCGCCGCGGCGGACTGGGTAAACAGGTCATCCATCTGGCCGATTTGTTTAGACGAGGTGAGATAAACCCCCCGCAGGCCGGGCTGTGCCGGACCGCCGTTGTAAAGGAGCCCCTCCAGCAGCGGTACCAGCGCGCTGTGCAGCCCCTGTATCTGGCGGGTGAAGCTGAACAGGGGGCTGCGCTGACTGATATCCACTTTATTGAGCATCATGTCCGGCATGGCCGCGTTGAGTTGCTGCATCCACTGGCGCCAGAACTGGGCCAGCTCAGCGCGCCAGCTGTGCTCATCCTGCGCGTTCAGGCTGAACGTGACGCCCAGGATCTGGGCGCGCTGCGATCTGTCCAGCGACTGGAAGGCGGCGCTGAAACCGTGCAGCCGGTCGAGTTTGGTCAGCACCAGATAGAAAGGCAGATGGTTATGCAGGGTTAACCGCAGATCCTGCAGGCGCAGGTGAAGCGCGGCAATAACCCGTTCCCGCTGTTCTTTGTTGTCGGTCAGTAAGCGGTGAATATCCACCGTCAGGATGATGCCGTTGAGCGGCTGGCGCTGACGGTTTTCGGTCAGCCAGGCGAGCAGGGCCTGCCATAAGCGGCCAGGCAGTTGAGGCTTGGGGGTGTCCGGCGGCGATAGCTGGTCGATAAGGAACCCGTCCGGATCAATGATGACGGCCTTTTCCCCCAGCCAGCAGCGCAGATGCAGGGGCAGCGCCTCTTCCCCGGTCAGGGTGTCCGGCGCGGCAATGTCAGTCAGCCGGCAACCTTCCTGAATCAGTGAGGTTTTGCCGCTGCCGGTGTTGCCCATCACCAGGTACCAGGGGCGCTGGTAGAGATAATCCCGGGTCCCCAGATGGCGTTGCAGCCGGGCTTTCCAGTGATGGAGATAACTGTCCTGACGGGTGATGTCAGCCTGCGCCGGATCGACGGCTTTCAGTTCCACCTCCAGCCTGAGCTTTTCAAGCTGGCGCAGGCGGCGCCAGATTTTTATCCCGACAACGCTCAGGGCCAGCAGGAGGATGATGACCGTCGCCAGCCAGCGGGCAGACAGGGTTTCCAGCGGGCGGGTCTGTTTAAACTGCCAGCCGGGTCCCCACCACCACAGCCAGATAAGGGCAATACAGGGCAGGAGGGCCAGTATCAGCGAGGCGGCGGCTTTCAGTGGCGGCAGACGCGGCATCGCCGGTTTTTTGATATTTTTCAGCAGTAGAGAAAGCCAGTTCATGGGTTAACGCTCCTGTTTGCAGTCGTCCCCTTTGCGGGGGCGGTGTTGGCGGCTTTTTCTGCCAGTGCCGCCAGCAGGCCGGGTTCCCAGTCGGCGAGTGACAGGTGTTGTCCTGCCTGTAGCAGCTGTCGGTAATGTTGTTGTGCCAGCGCGCTCATGCCTGCCTGTTCCAGTAACTGTGCCGTCAGCAGCTGACCGTAGAACTGATCCCGGGGTTCGGTCAGCTGTTGCTGATAGTGCTCTGCGGCGTTGAGGGCGGCTTCCAGGCCGTGTTGCTGAAAACAGTGCCAGATGGCGTCCTGTTCCTGNACAGGGCAGGAGGGCCAGTATCAGCGAGGCGGTGGCTTTCAGTGGCGGCAGACGCGACATCGCCGGTTTTTTGATATTTTTCAGCAGTAGAGAAAGCCAGTTCATGGGTTAACGCTCCTGTTTGCAGTCGTCCCCTTTGCGGGGGCGGTGTTGGCGGCTTTTTCTGCCAGTGCCGCCAGCAGGCCGGGTTCCCAGTCGGCGAGTGACAGGTGTTGTCCTGCCTGTAGCAGCTGTCGGTAATGTTGTTGTGCCAGCGCGCTCATGCCTGCCTGTTCCAGTAACTGTGCCGTCAGCAGCTGACCGTAAAACTGATCCCGGGGTTCGGTCAGGTGTTGCTGATAGTGCTCTGCGGCGTTGAGGGCGGCTTCCAGGCCGTGTTGCTGAAAACAGTGCCAGATGGCGTCCTGTTCCTGCGTGGTGCCGTGGCTGACGGTGGCGGTTGCCGGAGGATGCAGCCAGTTCAGCGTGGCGTCTGAGATAAAGGGGCTCATATCAGAGAAAGCCAGGTTTTGCAGGACCGGCAGGCGGTCAAGAAAGGCCCGGAGTTCATCGCGGATAGCGTCAGCGACAGGGCGGTAACCCAGTTTTTCGGCCACCTGCGCCGCGATAGCGTGCCCGTCAAGCCAGTAAGGGGCCAGTGTCAGACTCTGTTCTATCTGTTGCAGCAGGGATTTGTCCGCCGCCGGGAGTTTCGTCAGATAATCTGCGGTGCGGTCTGCCGACGTCGGTGCCAGCGGTGTTTTGCCTGTGCCATTCGCCATCGGTGCCGTGGTCAGGGTGTGCCAGATCGCATAACGACGCAGACGGTAACCCACAGGGGAATCTGGCTGGCGTTCGCATAGCAGGTCGGCCACGGTCAGGAGCGTCTGTTTCCAGGCTTTTTCACCGGAACTGTCTACGGTGACATCCGGTATGGGTATGGATGCCAGTGTTGAAGTGTTTGCAGATTGTGCCGTCGTTTCTGTCGATTCAACAGGCGCGGCTACCGGTTTTGGCTCAGGTTTACGGGCATAACGGGGACGCAACTGGTCAATCTCTTTAGCCAGTGCCGGTTCATCGGTATGCCAGCATTGTGCCAGATGAGCCAGTGCGCCCTGTGCCTCTTCGCGCTGAGTTTCATCAGCCTGTTCGCAGAAGCCGGGTTGCGCGGAGACAAAACGTTTAATCACCTGTTGTGCCAGGCGGCGCTTGAGCAGCGGTTTTTGTGGCCAGGCTGTCTGCCAGTAATGCTGGATGTAATCGGCTAACAGCTCCATTGCCAGGATGAGTTCAGGGGGATTACTGCCGTGTTGCAGTGTCCGCAGTAAATGAACCATCAGCCTGAAATCTTTGCTTTTTTCGCTAAACAGTTGCAGCGCCTGACGCTGGATCTCTTCAATATTGATGCTGGAATGGGCCAGTGATCCCAGCTTAACCATCTCTCCATCGATATATTCCCAGGCGGGTTCGTTTTCATCCAGCTCCCGGCTGATAAGTTCATCCGACAGGGGTGTCAGCAGGAGGCCCTGCCAGTCAAATTGTTTCCTGATATCCATTGGGATCACCAGCGACAGGCGGAGCGTAAAGGTTTCACCGCCTGTTCCAGTTGAGAAATGTTGAATGTCATTCGGTTTCCGTTGCCGGTTTTGATGGTCAGGGTTTTTCCTGTCATCAGTCGTTTTAGTTCTTCAATGCCCGGTAATCCACGGCTGGATTCCAGCAGGTAGCCGTTTTCACGCAAGAACCAGTCAGCACTGAATTGGGTGATTTCTGTCGAAATCATTACAGTGCCACTATCTTGTGGTTTAGCCAGGGCAATTTGTATTCGGGTAATGCTATCGATACAACTCAGCATCAGTACTGGCCGTGGTGGTGGAACACCAATTGCGGGTGTGGTCAGTATGACGCGAGTCGGTATGCTTTCAGATTGGGTGGTGATAAAGCCGGTTGAATGGTCAGTTCGTTTCATCTCCTGTTCCATTGCCTGTCGCCAAACAGGGCCAGTTTTTTCTAACGGGATAACGGCAATATTATCGACTTTATCCAATAGACGGTCGTAGCAATCGAGTCTAACCAACGGCGACGGTTCTGCCCGGCATTGCAGTAAAGCGGGTAGTGAAGGCGCTGTTGGGGTTTCCTGATCTGGCTGAATATCGGGTTTGCCTGTCAGAGAGGCGATTAGTGAACTGACCAGTAACAGAAAACTCATAATTTACACCTGTATTTCGCCAGTTTGTAAGTCAGTGTACGTGGTGCGATACCTAAGCTTTCGGCAATCTGTTTGGTGTTATTGCCGTAAATATGTTGGCGTTGTATCAGTACTGCGCATTCGAACTCTTCGAGTGCCTGAGATAAGTCGTCGATTTTGCTGTAATCGTGGGAGACGCTGGCTGATGTTTTGTTTTCTGCTGTGGTACTTAACGAAGCCAGCAATTCATCAAGCTGTTTTTCTTTCTGGCGTTGTGTCTGAAAAACCTGGCGGATCTGGCGTAATTGTTCACGCAGTTGTTCCAGTTCCTGTAATTTTTTCAATCGGTGTTGCATGACGAGGCAGTAGATGTAAAACATGTTGCTATCGTCAGCAAAACGACGAACATCTTTGGCGAAAACAGCAATCACGCCACACGCTTGCCCGTTGCAATTAAACAACGGGATAGCATGTAGGCCGCAGCGATTAGGGAGTTCTTCGACGAAAATGCGAAAGTTTCGATTGTCTATTCGTACTCCCTGATTGAGTGATTCCCAGGTCGTAGGGGTACCTTTGTACAGGATTTGTATCAGTGGATGGTTAATATCACCGATATTGACATCCAGTTGTAGCGCGCTTATTTGGTTTGGCGCCGGCAGCCGGTAGCATTCCAGACGGTTTTCATTCACGTTAAGCAGAGAGACCAGCAAGGCGTCAAAACGCTGGCGTTGGTGATTCACTTGAAGAAAGTGGTGAACCAGTTGCTCGATAGAGTCATTTTCCAATAACGCTAATGCGCTTTTCAGCCGTTGTTTCATGGTATCTCCTCAACCACCGCATTGAATTGATGGTCGTTAACAGTTAGCTGGATATTGCTGATCTGCTTTCCGGCAGCCATTTTTTGCAACAACAGCAGAGATAATGGTGGCAACAAAGCGCCATCAATGATCGATTCCAGCATGCGTGCGCCATTTTCAGCACGGGTTGCCCGTTGCAGTATCTCTTCAACTACGTCATCACTCAGGGTGACTTCGGCGTTGAAGCGTTGACGCAACAGGTTATCGAGGCGTGCCAGTTTGCCCTGAATAATGGTTTTCAGGGTGTCTTGTCCCAATGGTAGATAAGGAACTACTTCCATTCGCGCCAGTAATGCGGGTTTGAAGAAGGCCGCCAGTTCAGGATAAAGCAGGTCATTCATCTCTTCCGGTTTATCGGCGTTATCGACGATAGTTTGATAGCCCAAGTTGGAAGTTAAAAAGAAGACCACGTTTTTACAGTCAATCACTCGGCCTTCCCCATCGGCCAACTCACCTTTGTCGAAAGCCTGGTAGAACAGGTTCAGTACATCAGGATGGGCTTTTTCCACTTCATCAAGCAGAACGACGGAATAAGGTTTCTGGCGAATAGCTTCGGTGAGTACACCTCCTTCCCCATATCCAACATAGCCCGGAGGTGAACCAATCAGGCGGGAAACGGTATGTTTTTCCTGAAATTCCGACATATTGATAGTGGTCAGATATTGACGTCCGCCAAACATCAATTCTGCAATCTGTAAAACGGTTTCGGTTTTACCGACGCCACTTGGTCCTACCAGCAAGAAAGCGCCCAATGGACGACCGGGACGGCGCAGGTCCGCCCTGGCAGTCAACAAATGTTGATGCAGGCATTTAATAGCGAGATCTTGTCCTTTGATGCTGTGTCCCAAATGAGTTGGAAGTTCAGTCACGACGGAGAGTTCACTTTGTGACAGGCGATTAAGTGGTACGCCAGTCCATTCAGCGATAACCGTCGCAATCTGGTTCTTATCCACATGAGGAGAAACGAGCGTTTGTTGTTGCTGTAATTGTTCCAACTGTTCATTGAGTTCAGCCAATTGTGCAATCAACTCGTTAGTTGTTATCTCGGCCGATGTTTCGTTGGTTATTTCTGTTTCGTCGGTTAATAGCTGACGGCGTAGTTCAATAATTTGTTGAACCAATTGCTGCTGTTGTTGCCAACTGGCTTCCAGTTCAACCAATTTCTCCGTGGTTTCCTGCTGTTGTTGCTGTAATTCATCCAGCCTATCAATATGCTGGTTTAGCCCCATGCGCTGTTCCCTCGTCAGCACGTCTGATTCCATTTGCTGCTGATGCAGTTGGTTTTTCAGGGCGGAAATTTGGCGCGGAGGTGCGGTCAGGTTGATGGCAACGCGAGCGCAGGCGGTATCCAGTACATCAATGGCTTTGTCCGGTAACTGGCGCCCGGAGAGGTAGCGGTCGCTTAATACCGCAGAGGCTTTTAGCGCTTCATCATCGATTAATACACCATGAGATTGTTCATAGATTGCCCGCAGGCCACGTATAATAATGATGGCTTCTTCCGCGGTCGGTTCGGCCACTTTAACTAGTTGAAAACGACGGGAGAGGGCAGCGTCTTTTTCGAAGTATTTTTTGTATTCGCCCCAAGTGGTCGCAGCAATGGTTTTCAATTCGCCACGTGCCAAAGCGGGTTTTAGCAGGTTGGAGATATCCAGTCCGCCTTGTTGATTACCTGCGCCAATCAGGGTATGAGCTTCATCGATGAACAGAATAATCGGTACGGATGACTGATTTATTTCGTTCATGATGCCTTTGAAACGTTTTTCAAATTCACCTTTTACCGCCGCACCCGCTTGTAATGCGCCCAGATCCAGCGTCATCAATTCACTGTTACGCAGTTTTTCCGGTACTCGGTTGTCGATAATGCGCAGGGCCAACCCTTCAATGAGCGCACTTTTACCGACGCCCGCTTCACCCACCACAATCGGGTTATTTTTACGGCGACGGCAGAGAATATCGATCATTAGGTCGATTTCTCTGTCACGGCATAGAACAGGATCGAGTTTTCCCTGACGAGCTTGTTCCGTCATATTTTGAGTAAAACGGGCGAGCAGGCTGTCACTACTGGCGGCAGCTTTGCCTTGTCCGTTTTGATCGTTTTCCACAATTGGTTGTTCGGCAGAGCCCGCTGTCCATTGGGCAAAATTCTGGCGTAACAATTCGCGGTTTATTCCCGATAAAAGACGTGCGGATTGTGGCGTCAGGTAACGTAATGGGCTGAACAGCAAGGTCATCAGCATGACGCCGCTGCGTAATTCCTGATGCTGCATCTCAGTCGATGCTAACAGCCAGCTATCTTGTAACCACTCCACCAGCATTGGAGAGAAGCTAGGATAAGCCTGAACCATTGCTTGATGGTGAGGGATCATCTGATCAAGTTGTTCTTTCAGCAGGTCGCTATCCACTTCTGCTTGATTGAAGATCGCTCTGACGTCACTGAGAGGGGTGTTGATCATTTGCAGCAATAGCTGAGAAACCGTGATCTCAGGTTGCTGTTGGCTGACACATTGCGTTGCCGCCGCTTCCAGAGCGTGCCGAGTCATCGGATTTAAGCGATTAACTAATGTAGGTAGATCAATCTGAATCATCGGTTTCTTTCCTAGCTCAGTAAGTTATTTAGTTGTTGTAAGATGTTCTGGGTTTGGTTGTGCAGACGGATAGCGTAGAAGCTATAAACGATAGCGAGCAGAGTAATACCGCTCCAGAACAGATGTTTAATAGTCAGACGCTTACCCAAGCGATAGCGATCATTACGCTCATTGGCGTTATTGTGGAGAATGATGGGGGGTGCTTCGCCCCGCAGCGCGTGCAGTTGTTGGTGTAATCGACGGAATAAACGTTCAAAGTCATCACTTTTCTGCGAAGCAACTTTATAGCGACCACGATAACCGAGGCAAAAACAGAGATAAATAAACTCCAGCAGATGTTGATAGCGCTGTGGTTCACCCATCAAACGATCTAACAATTGAAAGACTTTTTCACCACCCCAAGTTTCGTTGTGGAATCGAACCAGTAGTGATTGTTGTAACCACTCATTCTTGCTATTCCAACCATGACCCAATGCGGTTTCATCAATGAAGGTACAGAGCGTATAGCGAAAAGAGATAATTGCGCCTGGCTCATAGCCTTTGGTTTGTAGAAGTTGTTCGATTGCCTGAATATCAGTAACGACCTGTTGATAAAGCTGGTCCGGCAGCGGTTGTTCGCCCATGTCTTTTAGACGCATGACCATGCCGAGCAGCGGTGTAGCGGCATCGATCATCGGGTTTAGGCTTTCTCCGCGTAGCGGTAACTGATACTGAAAATGCACAGTATTATCAGTGACTTCCTGCGTCGGAATAGGATTGTCATTTATGGTTTCAGTTTTCATTAATCAATCCCGTTACTGACTGCCCAGAGTTGCATATCTAATCCAGGGAATTCTCCTGAAACGTGGAAAGCGATGGAGTTGCCCTTCAAAATCTCTTGCCATGCCGGACCTTGTTGATCAAAACAGAAATAGGTGTAGCCGACGTGATAAGGCAATTGACGTGGAGCGGCGGAAAGCGCCTCTATAGCGACCCCGGGTAACTGGACGCTGACCATTTCGCGGATTTTTTCCTGCGATGCAACTTTGATCTGCTGAACGAACTGTCGGCGTAACTGCTCCTGTGGAATCTGCGCACGAACGGCCAAGATGAGAGCTGCTTTGTGTAATAGATCGGGATCATGGATAGTTGCTACCCGGAAACCATTCCCCTGAATCTGTAGCGGTAGGGCGACTGCTCGTGGCATCAGAACGACATTCATTTCCCGGCGCATGTGACGCATGAGGTTCAGGAATGTGTCAGTCAGATTGCTATGATCATAATTTGGTATATTGCCGACCAAACGGGATTTATCCGTAAATGTTTTCAATTCAGCCCAAGTTTGGAGAACTTGGGTGAAGAAGTCCTGAGGGTGAAGAAGAGCTTGCTTAGAATAATGGGTAAACCAGGGATGAACTCGGTTAAGTAACTGGAGCATCATAAATTCAGACACATCAGCAACGCCTTGCTGACCAGGTGAACCAATCTGCTTCGCAAGAGTTTGAGCTCGTTCCGTTAGTGTATTTTCTATTTCACCCATATAGCGTTGCAGTTTTTCGGACACTTTGACAGCAGTACAAGTTGGGATGAAATCCTCATCAAGAGCGAGGGCTGCACCTTTAACCCCCTCTTTTATCCGGCATAGTGGCAGCAGGGAAAAAGCACTGAGGTCTTCTGATCCCTGTTTCAAAATCGGTGTCAGTTGTGCCAGAGTGACGGGGCTGACATCACCATCATCCGTATGCAAGTCACGGATATTATTTATATGTGCACGGTAACGTACAGCCCCAGCATGCCTGGATTCAGGATGGGAGATTTCATTAAAGGTATCGTTAGTTATGGGGAGTGCCAGGTAGATATTTTTGCTGCCAGGCCCGTTAATATCGATCACATTAAGCGGTTGGGGAGTGGCATCCTGATGGGGAATCGAGAATATAGTGCCATCCGGCATAATACCGCTGGCTTCGGTAATACTGATACGCCCAAGAGCAAGAAGATCTTTGTCGATAGTCAGGGAACTGAAACCGTAATAGTGTTCGATAAAGGTTGTCAGGCGGCTATGAGCCAGATAGTCATTATGTTTTTGTTGTTGCTGAAAGTGTTGTGGCTTGATGAATAATCCTTCGCGCCAAATCACCCGATTTTTACCTGACATAATTATTGCTCCTCTTTTCTAAGTTCAACTTCGTTCGCTCTGATATGCACCAGAATGTGGTATTGCTGTCCTGTGTCTTTCACTCGGATGACCTTTTTCCATTCGGATTGATTAATATCGGCATAGCGAACGATAACGCCGATGTAACGGCTATTTTTTTCCAGCGGGATGACTGGCAGTGGTTTGTACTGCCCCGGCAATAAGGTGTAATCCTGATGGTCGATATAATTTTTCCCCAGCGCTTTATCCAGTTTGTCACTCGCCAGTTGGTCATAATCAGCGGCAAGTAGACGGGAATCTTCACTGAGATAGAGCAGATGCATTTCAACCGGAGTGGCTTCTCCATTTTTATTGGGGTTAATATCAGGTTCTGCCAGCAAAGTGATCGCGACGGTGGAAGGTAAATTCGCAGGTTGACCAACAGGAGTTGATGGATCCCAGACTACCTGTCCGACTTTCTTCGTTGCCTGCCATGCACTGCTACAGCCGCTTAATATCAGTGCTGCCAGCAATACAAACCATACGGTATAACTACCGGACCATGAGGTATTACCGCCGGAGCGCTTCATTACTGGCTATCCTCTAAACCTTGACGCAGAGCACGGTCATAAGCTTGCTCATAGACTTCACCGAACAGTTTTTCGAACCCTTGTTGGCGGCTGGAAGCCAGTTCACGGTAGTAACTGGTGTACATTTCCCATGCCCAGGTTGCATTTTTTTCCTGTATCTCATTGCTGCGGCGGTACTGGGCAAAACGACTCAGTAGGTGTTCCGGTGAGAAAGCATCTAGCATGGTGTTCAAGGCGGCAGTGATCGCAATCCGGTTAGCCTGATAGTGCAATTGCAGGTTATGTAAGCTTTCAGCGACAGCGGAAGGAGCAGAGAGATGTACTGGGCTTTTTTGATCCGCAAACATCACCTGCATAGTGGTGTTGTAGTCCATGTTCAGCCGTAGCGGATTATCTTCGATAGGGCGCAATTGTTTATCGCGCAGCCCATGCTGTGTACGTTGCAGTACCAGTAGACCTTCAATTGCCGCTTTCATGGTCTTACCCATTTCTTCCAGAAAGTCATTAGCCTGTTGGCTATTATGCAAAGGCAATTGTGTGTTCAACCCTCTCATCAGTGGGGTGATAGCAACATGTTGCTGTTCCATGTCCTGGTACTCTTCACTTAAAGGTGAAGAGATATTCGGTAAATCAACAAAATCCCGATCCATAGCATTGCCTCTGTTATCCGAGAGGGGAGAGAAGAATAATGGAGCTTGGTAATGGCCTTGTTGCAGACTTCGGTCTATCTCGTTACTCACTGGTGTTTGGTCCAGTGTGGTCAGATTTTCGCTATCGAGAACCTTGAGTGGATCGTGGCTAAAATTGTGTTTAATCGTGGGCGCTAAAGAACCATGATCGGTGAACGCGGTATCCTGAACGGGATCTTTTTCCATCATTGCGTCCAGTGGATTGCTATAGCTGGAAACCAGTGATTCCGGTGATACTGTCATTGGATCAGTACGATCTGCATCGGAAAAACTGATATAGCTTTTGATCACCAGTTTACCAATGGTAATTTCATCCGCTTGTTGCAGGCGGATGAAACCGGCGCCAGAAGTCAGGGGTGACTGATTCACAAACAGGGGACCCGCGATCATTTGCAGGCAGAATGCGCCATCACGCCACTGGATAGTAAATTGTGAAGGATTGATATTGCCTTGCAGATCCTGAATGGACCAAATATGGCTCTCACTGCTGCCGACAGTGCCACCTTGAGTGGAGAATAGGCAACTGGCAGATTTACCGCTCTCCAGTTGATCACTATTGAGTACTCGTAATGAAAGGGTTGGCTGTTGTTTTTCCATCGTCTTTATCCACTCACTGAAATCGTGATAAAAGGTTTCTTTTCCGGCTCGCCGAGAAAGCTGGTCCACCCCAGGTTATTGTTTAATTTTGTGCCAAGCACC
This sequence comes from Photorhabdus bodei, assembly GCF_003287735.1. Classification (GTDB taxonomy): domain Bacteria; phylum Pseudomonadota; class Gammaproteobacteria; order Enterobacterales; family Enterobacteriaceae; genus Photorhabdus; species Photorhabdus kayaii. The sequence continues at coordinate 11,253 of NZ_NSCM01000017.1, forward strand.
ATGCCGCCTGCTTGGTTTTCAGCCAAGCCAAGACGCAGATCCCAAGCTAATTGATCACGCAGGACAAAACAGATAAACATCACCAATGGTAGGAAATTTTTGCCGTCGGGAAGAAATGACAGGAAATGTTCACGGGATAGATCGTTGATGCATAACATAAACTTACTATTGTAGTTTTTTACCCATGATCCGATGGTGAAGTTTTCACCTAATACGGACATTTCCGTATTTTTCTGACCATCTATTGTCAGCGTTTCACCCAAACGGTTTTGTTGTGATGAGGGAATGGCGACTTTCCGTAATTGCCAGCCATGAACAGTAACATCTGGCAAATCAAAGCAATGTGAAACCAGGCTGCATATCACTTCTGGTGATCGGCCCGGGTTAGCTAACAGACCTGCATAGGCTAGCATTTTGCTATGGTTGATTTTTAAATGAGTACGGTTCACACGACTGCCAAGTCCTACTAGAGAGAACATACGCTGAGAAAAATCATCCTGCCCATTCTTGTCGAAACAGATGTAATAGCGATATTTCCGCCAGATCTGATGGAGCATAACGATTGAACGGTGATTGAAAACATTCAAAAAGTCTGTCAGTCGGTTTTCATCCTGGGCGTCTTCCCATGCCAGCGAATCAAGGTAGTAACCAGGCATGGGAGACTGGCTACCATGTAGCCCAAGGAAAGAGACTTCTACATGAAAACGACCTTGTTTGGTACGTTTTACAGAAACAATATCTCTAGTTGGAAAAGCCAGGCTGGCACTGGATGTAAAACAGATTGCTTCACGGTCAGGACGATTAGTTTGCCCAGTTTTTTCCCACGCTACCGCCAATTGGTTGAGTAATTCGACCAATTGATAAAAATCGTATTTTGATACATCCAACGAGCGTTTTGCTGACGAGTTGTTATCTGTTACATCAACGGATGTTGACCTATTTGTACCGGCCATTGATAGCATTCCTGATTATCTAGATTGATCACCTTCAACATGTGGAAGGAGTTAATGCTGGCATATAACGCAAGAAAGCGTGACAGTATGGTGCCGAACATATAGAGCTCTCCTTCAGAACAGAAAGCCTGTTGCCGGATATACAATGTTGATTCCGAACCACGTACCGGGAGACCTTTAAATAGTCGGTCTATTTGCCTCGTTTCGATCCGTTCAATGGCATCTAGCCGTTTTTGGGATGATCGTGAGGATTGTCGGTTATATCGGCTGGGGAGATCGTAAGTACTCAGTACCTCCTTTAATGCGTCTTTGTTCAATAGTGTCATATAGTTCAGTGACATATTGGAAATAAGCTCCCAGTGATACTTGCCGCTCATCAGTGGGTAAAGTGGAACGGATGGGCGGGTTATGTTATGAAATGGCGCAAATGAAGGGCTTCCCGCTGAGGTGTAATTAATATCACCTACCCGGAGTTGCAGGGGTAATTCGCGGTTAGTACAAGTTAGTCGGATAGAGATACTTTCACTACGCTCCAATTCCAGCAGCAATGACGCATCGCCACGTACGAAAGAGATATAGTGTTCAAGCCCGTTACGAAAGGGCGATTCTTTAACCTTAATACGGAAATAGCGCGTATTGAGTTCGCTTTCATGTTCGATCTGATGATGAAAGCTTTCAAATGGCACATAGATCCGTTCCACCCCTCGGCTGCGGTCAAATGTACCGTCATTATTGGTCAGATAGCTTTCCACTTTATCCACGGAGAAAATATCATAGCGATTAGGATGGCTATAGCTGGTTCTTAATGGATATTCGTCCTGACTACCATCCAATTGAATAACTTCACTATCCATTGGAAAGAGATTGATTGCCGGAACGCAATGCAACCGAAAAGTATCTTGGCGAATTTTGATTTCTGGTGGCAGTGCTTCTGAGAAATAGAGATCCAGCGTGAAATCTTGGGCTTTAAGATCCGCCGGTAATTTAGGGATGCCAGTAACATCGAAAAATAGAAAACCTTCGGAAAAACAGAAGTACTCTTGTAAGACGCGATAACCCATGTAAGCATTTTTCGGGTACGGCAATAGGGCGTCTTCCCGATTAAAACCCACTGGAACGAAGTCGAAATTCGGTAATGAAATGGTGGTATCGCCGACGACAAGTTTTGCGTCTTTAAGGTAGTAACTGAGCCAGAAATAGAGTTGTGTGCTGCTGTAATCATCGCCGCTTAGATAAAAACGCAGCTTATCAAGTTGCAGTTCTGGTAAGGTAAGCTCTGTTTTTGAGGTGAAATTTAGACTGATGACACCCTGCTCATTACTATTATTGACTGAAATGCCCCGGATAGACATCGGAAGCAGCCAAACATCACGGCATAAAGTGAAAGTACAGCGATGATTGTCTTGGCCTGTTTTTTGAGTCTTGGTATTGCTTAAGTAATTATCTTCATCCTCATCATTTTCGCTATCATCCGCCAGCGGACGGCTTTTGATTTGAGTTCCACGCGGGATCTGCGTCGCTTGTTTGATGGCATTATCATCAGGTGTATATTGGATAATGGTCATGCTAGGCGTTGGCCGCAGGTAATTGGGCCATAGCATATGCAACAATCCATGAGTGAGTTCAGGGAATTCATCATCAATTTTTGCCCGTAAGTTACCCGCGAGAAAGGCAAATCCTTCTAGTAAACGCTCAACATCCGGGTCAGAGCCTTGTTCAGACAAAAATGAGGCGAGGTGAGGATGTTCAATTGCAGCTTGTCGCCCCAATTGCCTAATGTAATCCAATTCCTCTCTAAAATATTTTTCAAGTGACATTTTATTGAGTCCTCTCTAGGCAATAACGCCGGTTGTTATCCAGTTGAATGTTAAATTCAACAGCGTCATGAATATCATCCAGGGATACCTGCGCGCTGATGTGAAAACGTAACAACAGCGGATCACTCTCATCATGAATTGCACTGACAGTGACTGATGATATTCTTGGTTCATAATTTGTGATGCAATGCACTATTGCTTGCTCAATACTCTGTTTAAAGTCAGTTGCCGTGGTTGTGGCGTCATTGAGATCAATGACGCCAAGATCAGCCGCACTCTGACAAGCACCTGGATGAGTATTGAGAACATGATTCAGGTGCCGTTTTATGGAGTTGAGCAGTTCACGCATTCTTGATTGGCGGGAAGAACCGGAGTTCTTCCCCTGAATACGCTCGAACAAGCTGGCAGAACCTTCTCTATTCCAACTGTATAGCGTAGCCATGACTGATTACTCCTTATCCAAGCGACCTACTAATGACAACTCAAAGCTAGCTCCCATATATTTAAAATGAGGGCGAACTTGCATTGCCACTTGATACCAGCCTGGATCTCCTTCCACATCCAAAACTTGGATTTGGGCAGAACGAAGAGGGCGACGGCTACGGACATCCGTAGGTGGATTTTCCTGATCAGCAATGTACTGTTTCAGCCAGGTGTTCAGTTCACGCTCCAAATCCTGACGCTCTTTCCAGGAACCAATCTGCTCGCGCTGCAACACTTTGATGTAGTGTGCAAGACGGTTGATGATGAACATATAGGGCAATTGAGTACCCAGTTTGTAGTTGGTTTCAGCCATTTTCCCTTCGCGAGTATTTGGGAAAACTTTTGGCTTCTGAACTGAGTTAGCAGAGAAGAATGCCGCGTTGTCACTGCCTTTACGCATTGTCAGGGTGATAAAGCCCTCTTCCGCCAATTCGAATTCACGGCGATCGGTAACCAAAACTTCTGTTGGGATCTTGGCCTGGATCTGTCCCATTGCTTCGAATAGGTGAACCGGCAGATCACTGACAGTCCCCCCGCTTTGTGGTCCGATAATGTTCGGACACCAGCGATATTTGGCGAAGCTGTCAGTCAAACAGGTTGCCAGTAGATAAGCGGTATTACCCCACAGGAAATGTTCGTGATCTTTGCTGACATCTTCCTGATAGTTAAAGTTTTTGATTGGGTTTTCAATGGTTGAATAAGGTAGACGCAACAAGAAGCGCGGTGCAGTCAGACCAAGGTAACGTGCATCCTCCGATTCGCGCAGCGAACGCCATTTAGTGTGTGCCGGACCTTCGAAGACAGATTTCAGATCTTTAATCGCTGGCAACTCGGTGAAGCTGCTGATACCAAAGAAATCAGGTGAAACGGAAGAGAGGAATGGCGCGTGAGCCATTGCGCCAACCGCACTGACGTATTGCATTAGTTTGATATCGGGTGAGCTATTGCTGAATGCATAGTTACCGATGACCGCAGCGACCGGTTCACCACCAAACTGGCCATAACCTGTTGAATAAACATGTTTGTATAAGCCTGACTGAATGATTTCTGGTGAAAATTCGAAATCTTCCAGTAACTCTTCTTTGGTCGCATGGATGATGTTGATTTTGATGTTTTCACGGAAATCTGTGCGATCAACCAGCAATTTCAGCGAACGCCAGGATGATTCCAGTTCTTGGAACTCTTTAGCGTGCATAATTTCATCGACTTGAGTGCTGAGTGTTTTATCAAGCTCAACAATCATTCTATCAACGACAAGCTTGTTGACAGGTTCTTCGCTAGTACCGGTATCCAAAATGCTGCTGATAAAAGCGGCTACACCCTGTTTCGCGATGTGGTAGCCATCATTTTCCGGCGTCATTCTTGCTTGAGACATGATCTCGTCAAGCAAAGAAGTCGTGGACCCTGGGGTTAATGTTGTACTGCTCTCTTCATGCAAGGACATGTTAAAAACTCCTTTTCAGTCAATTACTTTTGATTGACGATTTCAAGCTCTTTTAGAAGTTGTTCGCGGACTTTTTCATCACCCAATAATTCCTGTAGGCGGGTGCGAAATGCCGGAATATTTCCTAGTGGCCCTTTTAGTGCGACGAGCGCCTCACGCAGTTCTAAAAGTTTATTTAATTCAGGCACTTTCTTCGCCACGTTATCGGGTGAAAAATCATTGAGTGATTTTATTTCTAGGTTAACTGGCAGGTCATCTCCGTTATTATCATTAAGACGATTGGGGACACTAAAAGTGAGATTGATATTGGCCTCATTCATCACGGCATTAAAGTTATTCTTGTTCACGGAAACAGCTTGCCGTTCTTCAATTGGCGTATCTTCTTTTGTTCCTTTGAGGTCACCAACGATAAGTAGGTTAAGGGGTAATTCAATTTCGGCGACTTGATCACCGGTATTCGGAACGTATTTGATATTAATTCTTTCTTTCGGCGCTACGCTACCTGAACCATTTTTACTCATATTTGAATCCTTTGGGTAATACAATTAGTCAATTAGGAATTATCTGATAACAATATTGATGAGAGAGCTGACCTTGATACCTACCTATATGTGACGGAGAACATAAAATTCCCCCTGACTAAAAAACGGGAGATTCACTGCATTGAGTTGGATAGTAAGCTGACTTTTATGAGCATATAGATAAATACGGAATTCAGAATATTCTTACTCATCGAGCAATAGCATCAATATAGATGTGCTCTGCAAAGCAGAGTTTCGCATTTTGTTTTTTTATTGTAAAGCTAAAATATATGTAGATATACCTATCTATTTGGCATTTTGATGATTTTGTTTTATTTAGCAATAAGTTACATCTTGGTTCTTTCTTAATCACCCCCTTGTTTGAAGTACTCTATAATAGGTATAGAGCAACATGCGTTTTTTTATATTTATGACATTTTATGATTTTTTGTTTCATTATGTAACAAAGTATTTCTAAGTGTGTTTTTGTTTATATTTTGTAAGTTAAGTTAATAATGGAAATATTATTTCCATTATTAACTAAGTGGAAAAGTTTAATTTTTTGATCCAGTTATCAATTTTTAATTGAACAAAATATTATTTAGACCTAAATCACAAAAATACTTTAATTTCATATAGATACGAAATTATAGCTAACAATAAAACTGTCATTTGTAGTTTGTTATCCCGAAAATAAAGCCAGTAATGGATTTATTATCTTAAAATGGTATTAATTATAATATTTTTATTTGTTAGTGATGATTCAATGATTTTGCAATTTATATTTTATTTTGAAACGAGCGAGTTGGTATTTATTATCCGTTTCAGCGTTCAATACATTTGTCAGTAATTTTTCCCAACATGAAATAATCACTGTTGAAATTAATATGATCGCTACCTTAATGTTGACACAATCTCTATAAAGGATATTTCTATGCCAACTCCATGTTATATTTCCATCACCGGAAAAACACAGGGCAATATTACTGCGGGTTCATTCACTGCTGAATCAGTAGGCAATATTTACGTTCAGGGCCACGAAGATGAAATGCTGGTTCAAGCATTTGATCATGTCGTCACCGTACCAACTGATCCTCAATCAGGTCAGCCTTCAGGTCAGCGTGCTCATAAACCATTCCGTTTTACAGTTGCATTAAATAAATCTGTTCCATTGCTTTATAACGCGTTGGCTTCGGGTGAAATGCTGACGAGTGTAGTATTGAAATGGTATCGCACTTCTGTTGAAGGGAAACAAGAGCATTTCTTCACGACGCAGTTGGAAGATGCCACTATTATCGACATTGATTGCCAAATGCCTCATTGTCAGGACCCAACAAAATCTGAATTTACTCAGCTGGTTCGTGTTTCTCTGTCTTATCGTAAGATTAATTGGGAGCATACAACCGCAGGTACTTCCGGCGCAGATGATTGGCGTGCACCTATTGTTGCTTGATAGGTAATATAATCATTCAGCCAATGAAATATCTCTTCATTGGCTGAAAAGCTTAATTTTTCTTTATTTTAAGTTGAAGATTTTTAATAACTGTCTTCAACTTCTTTCAGCTTTTTTGATTTTTTTTCTTTCTCTCCCTTTCATTTTTTACACGTACTATTTAACGATATTACTTAATGATCTCGATAACATTCAGTCATTTTTTCTGGCTTTTCTTTTGATTATTTTTCCATATAGTGAGTGTTAACATTTTTCAATCTCTGTTCCTGATTGGTGATTTCGTGAACATCAACATAAGATCTTGTATATTTAATTGTTCGTTTAATGTCTTGTTTTTTTAATTGCACAATTTTTGTTGTTTGTAATTACGTAAATACTACTTATGATTTTCAGTGAAAATGTAGATAACATTACTCATTAAATATCACATTAGGTCCGGTCAGAATTTTTCACTTATCCTAAATTTTAATTAATATGACTAAAGAGATCGCCAAGAGTAAAGGTAAGGAGTCTGACATTTTTGTCGCTAATAGGGCTATAATAGGGCCTTACCATCTGTCCCATCTACTGGGATGGGTTTTTAGTTGTCAGGTACTCTATCTGGCAATCAACCTATTCTCTGCTCTGGGGTCTGAAATTAATGCTAAGTTATCGTCACAGTTTTCATGCCGGTAATCATGCTGATGTACTGAAACACACTGTACAAAGCTTGATCATTGAATCTCTTAAAGAAAAAGAGAAACCTTTTCTCTATCTGGATACGCATGCCGGCGCGGGCCGCTATCAACTCAGTAGTGAACATGCTGAACGTACCAGTGAATATCTGGAAGGGATTGCCCGCGTCTGGCAGCGTGAAGATTTACCGCAGGAGTTGAACGCTTATATGAGTGCAGTAGCTGCACTGAATCAGAGTGGCAACTTACGTTACTACCCAGGATCGCCTTTAATCGCCCGCCATTTGTTACGACAGAATGATAAGTTCAATCTGACAGAACTGCATCCGAGTGACTTTCCTCTAATACGTAATGAATTCTCCCGTGATAACCGCGCCAGAGTTGTGCGTGAAGATGGTTATCAGCAATTAAAATCACAATTGCCACCACTGAGTCGCCGCGGATTCATTCTTATTGATCCACCTTATGAACTGAAATCGGATTACCAAGCGGTCGTACAGGCTGTTCAGGAAGGCTATAAACGTTTTGCAACCGGTGTTTATGCATTGTGGTATCCAGTGGTGTTACGCCAGCAAATCAAACGGCTGGTTAAAGAGCTGGAAGCAACTGGCATTCGCCGTATTCTACAAATTGAGTTGGCTGTCCGGCCTGATAGCGATCAGCGAGGCATGACCGCCTCTGGCATGATAGTGATTAACCCACCTTGGAAACTGGAACAGCAGATGAAATCGGTGTTGCCGTGGTTACATCAGGTTCTGGTGCCGGAAGGAATGGGTCACACCTTGGTTAAATGGGTGGTGCCAGAATAGCTTTTAACAATGGCAGCGAGAGCCAAAACCATCACGACTGCTTGATATTTTTTGCCATAATAGGCTTTGGGTATTAACTCCCTTGAATTGATTAGATGGAAACAATCCGGATGAGCAAACATTACGACTATATAGCGATTGGTGGTGGCAGTGGTGGCATAGCATCAATTAACCGTGCGGCTACGTACGGGCAGAAATGTGCCCTAATTGAAGCTAAGGCATTGGGTGGAACGTGTGTCAATGTGGGCTGTGTTCCGAAGAAAGTGATGTGGCATGCGGCGCAAATTGCTGAATCTATCCACCAATATGGGCCAGATTATGGTTTTGATACGACAATCAACCGCTTTAACTGGAAGACACTCATTGCCAGTCGCACTGCTTATATCGATCGTATCCACCAGTCTTATAGGCGTGGCTTGGGTAACAATAAAGTTGATGTGATCCAGGGGTTTGCCCGTTTTGTTGATGCACATACGGTTGAAGTGAATGGTGAAAAAATCACCGCAGATCATATTCTGATTGCGACAGGTGGCCGCCCTGTGCGGCTTGATATACCAGGATCAGAATATGGTATTGATTCTGATGGTTTTTTTGCATTGGAAGAGATGCCAAAGCGGGTTGCGGTTGTTGGCGCAGGTTATATTGCCGTAGAAATTGCTGGTGTATTGCATGCTCTTGGTAGTGAAACCCATCTATTTGTGCGTCAACATGCACCGTTGCGTTCTTTTGATCCGATGATTGTTGAAACACTCTTGGAAGTTATCAATACCGAAGGACCTACTTTGCATACAGAATCGGTGCCAAAATCAGTAAGTAAAAATGCGGATGGTAGCCTGACCTTGCAACTGCAAAATGGCAAAGAACAAACCGTTGATACCCTAATCTGGGCTATTGGCCGTGAGCCCGCAACGGATAATCTGAATTTGTCTGTAGCCGGTGTTGAGTTGAATGAAAAAGGCTACATTAGAGTTGATGAATACCAGAACACGAATGTGAAAGGTATTTATGCAGTAGGTGATAACACCGGTGCAGTGGAATTAACCCCCGTAGCGGTTGCAGCAGGTCGTCGTTTGTCTGAGCGCTTGTTTAACAATAAACCAGAAGAACATCTGGATTACACCAATATTCCAACTGTCGTATTCAGCCATCCGCCTATTGGTACTGTGGGGCTGACGGAACCTCAGGCGAAAGCGCAATTTGGTGAAGAGCAGGTGAAAACTTATCAATCTTCTTTTACTGCGATGTATACCGCTGTCACTCAACATCGCCAGCCGTGCCGGATGAAATTGGTATGTGTCGGGCCGGAAGAGAAGATTGTTGGCATTCATGGTATCGGCTTCGGAATGGATGAAATGCTGCAAGGTTTCGCTGTTGCATTGAAGATGGGGGCAACGAAGAAAGACTTTGATAACACGGTTGCAATTCATCCCACTGCGGCGGAAGAGTTTGTAACGATGCGGTGATATTGTTGAACCCTATCTATAACATTTTTCTAAAGGCCGATTCCATTCGGCCTTTCTCTTATCAGAGATAGGTGTAAGGATTTGTGCACAAACGAATGAAACACACGAGAGCGCATATCGTTTGTTTGGATTTAACATTATACCTGTTCATTACAGGCTGATTGACGTGGTTGGCTAAATGCTACAATCATCTTGTCATTCAATGTCTAATTCTTTAGCAAAAACTGTCGTAATCCCTTGATAGGGTGGGAAGCAGTCACATTCAGTGAGCTTTTTTGAGGATTCAAATAAGGACTTAAATGTGGAAAAAACTCAACAGCAAAGCCGAAGAGCTTTTCTCAGCCAAACGGGTAAATTCACTACCGCTTGTGCGGCGGTCTCCTTGACCGGGGGGATCGTGCAGGCTATACCATCAACCACTGCCGCTAATACATCATTGATGCAGACTACCCTTATTGATAGCCATTACTATCTGAGAGATGTGCTATTGGAGGATGGGTTTGAATATAATGGCGATATTGTGATTGGCACACGTACCGCATTATATACATTGGAAATCAAAGATGGTCGGATCGCTGCAATCCATGCTGCGAGTGTGCTACTAAATACGCATTTGCCATGCTATCAAGCGCAGGGACAGCTGTTGTTGCCTACTTTCCGTGATATGCACATCCATTTAGATAAGACTTTCTACGGTGGTCCGTGGCAGGCACCGTTACCCCGCCAGGGTAAAACCATTATGGATATGATCGCTCAGGAACAAACTCTGATCCCCAAACTACTGCCTACTTCACAGCAACGAGCGGAGGGTTTGATCGCTCTGTTGCAATCCAAGGGCAGTACGGTAGCCCGTAGCCATTGTAATATTGATCCGGTTAGTGGTTTGAAGAGTTTGGAGCATTTGCAGTATGCGTTAGATAATTACCGTGATGATTTCAGTTGTGAAATCGTTGCTTTTCCTCAGCACGGTTTGCTGCACTCCAAAGTGGAGGGACTGATGCGTGAGGCGATGCAAATGGGGGTACAGTATGTTGGTGGGTTGGACCCTACTAGCGTGGATGCTGCGATGGAAAAATCACTGGATACTATGTTCCAGATTGCACTCGATAATAACGCTGGTGTGGATATTCATCTGCATGAGGTAAGCCCAGCGGGTGTTGCTGCTATCAACTATATGATTGATACGGTGGAGAAGATATCCGCTTTGCGTGGTAAGGTCACTATCAGCCACGCCTTCGCCCTGACCACATTGGATGAGGGGAAACTAACAGAAACCGCTTCCCGTTTGGCGGAGCAAAAAATCACGATAGCTTCCACCGTGCCTATTGGTAGCTTGATGATGCCGTTGCCGCAACTCATGGCTAAAGGGGTATTTATTATGACGGGTACTGATAGTGTGGTTGATCATTGGTCGCCGTTTGGCACGGGTGATATGTTGGAAAAGGCGAATTTGTATGCGCAGTTGTACCGTGACTCAGATGAATTTCATCTTTCCCGCGCTATGGCTATTGCTACTGGCGGTGTATTGCCGCTTAATGACCAGGGGCAGCGTATTTGGCCGCGGGTAGGTGATAAGGCGGAATTTGTCTTGGTGGCAGCGAGTTGTTCTGCTGAGGCCGTGGCACGTTTGCCCGCCCGTCAGGCGACGTTCCATCAGGGGCGTTTGGTGGCCGGTGCTGTAATCAGGTCTTGATCCAAAAGAAGTACAATCGGTTAATTATTCCCTTATCCGTAGTTGTTTTTGGTCTTCTGCCTGTGTTTCGGGAGTTTTCACATGACTGGACGCAGGCGGAAGTGACTTAACGCTCCATATTTAGCCATTCGACAATAAAATCAGCCACCTGTTCAGGTTGATTGATATTCAATTGTGGCAAAATAGTCTCCAATTTTTCATCACTGGCAACAGCAATCACATGTTGATCAAGCAGATCGCTTAATCGGTGGTTAAGAGTGTTGCGGTATAGAACGATCTTGTTGATTGGTTCATCTTTAAAACCTTCCACTAGAATCAGATCCAGTGAATTTGGATCAAAACGGCTGGCAAGATAGTTCAAATCTATTTTCATCAAATCTGGCGTTTCTGTCATTAACGCCCAGCGTTGCTGGTTGGCAACCAGAGTTTGCTCTGCACCGGCTTTGCGCAGTTCATAACTGTCTTTGCCCGGTTTATCCACATCCACATCGTGATGGGTGTGTTTTATCAGACCAACCCGGATTTGCCGTTGACGTAATAATGGGATCACTTGTTTGAGCAGCGTGGTTTTTCCTGTTCCGCTATAGGCTGTAATACCCAGTAGCGGAAGCGGTTTGGTACTCATTTTTTGATCTCCTGTATATGCTCCCAATGTCGGCAATCTTCCGGTGTATTCAGATTAGTAAAGACGATGGGATTATCATCAAATTGAACGGCTATCGCTCTGATCTTATGCATAAACAGTATTAATTTGCGATCACCGTTAGCCAAATAATTCTCTAATTGAGAAGTCAGACTGCGGTGTAGTAAAGCGATGGTAGGGTGAGCCCGGTTGCCATCATTTACATAGGCTGCCAATGCTTGCTGTTTTCCCTGCCATAAGCGAATGACTAAATCAGTGGGGAGATCTGGTACATCACAAGGAACAAATATAACCCAATCGTAACTAGCTGATTTTAGGACTGTCAGTATGCCTGAAAGGGGGCCAGAGAAGTCTGGTGTTAAATCTGGAACAATTTGATAACCACTTTGTCGGTAAATATCCAGATTGCGGTTCGCGTTGATAATTAATTCATCTACTTGTGGAAATAGCTTATCCGCAATATGTTGGTACAGTGGTTTTTTATTTAAAAAAATTAACCCTTTATCATTGCCGCCCATACGGGTGGCGCGACCTCCAGCAAGGATCGCGCCGCTTATTTTTGGTTGCATAATGTTCAAGTTATCAACTGAGGTAGTTATTACCACTAATAATAACTTCTTTTCAGCTTGATTATTTGGGTTTAACTGAGCATTTTTAAATAAGCTCACCAGATAACTTGCTGATAAAAGGGTCATCTTTACGCTTATTGACAGAGCAATCCTTTCTCTATGTGGTCATCCCTGTTAATTTGTATAGCCGTTATTACAGATTAATCAAGAGAATAGAATGTGCTAACAAACCAGTCTGCTTTTAATTTCCGGGAATTAACACCGGATTTGATTATGGATGCATTGGTGCAGACCGGGCTGTATGTCGATTCCGGGCTGACAGAGTTAAACAGTTATGAGAACCGTGTTTATCAGTTTATAGATGAAGATCGTAAACGTTATGTTGTGAAGTTTTACCGGCCACTACGTTGGGATCAGCAGCAGATTCAGGAAGAGCATGATTTTGCTTTGGCGCTACAACAAGCTGATTTACCTGTTGCGGCACCTTTGGTATTTAATAAGCAAACTTTACTGACTTTTAAAGATTTCTTTTTTGCTGTTTTTCCAAGCATTGGAGGGCGTCAGTATGAATCCGATAATCTCTTTCAATTAGAAGATGTAGGGCGTTTGCTAGGGAGAATTCATCAGATTGGTCGCCAGCAAAAATTCACTTCTCGTCCAACTATCGGGTTAAATGAGTATCTGCATCAGCCACGACAGGATTTGGCTGCATGTGAGTTGGTTCCTGCGGGACAGAGAAGGCAATTTTTGGCGGTATTGGATGATTTGATAAATGTCGTAGTATCAAATTGGCGCGATGATTGGCAAATATTGAGGCTTCATGGTGACTGCCATCCGGGTAATATCTTGTGGCGTGACGAAGCTTGGTTTGTTGACCTTGATGATGCGCGTAACGGCCCAGCAATTCAGGATTTATGGATGTTGCTTCATGGCTCTCGTCAGGAACAGCTATTGCAGTTAGATACACTGCTGGAAGCCTATAGTGAATTTGCAGATTTTGATCCGAAGGAATTGCCATTGATAGAACCATTGCGTGCTATGCGGATGATCTATTATTTGGCATGGGTTGCTCGACGTTGGCAGGATCCTGCTTTTCCCAAAGCGTTTCCTTGGATGACAGATACCGATTTTTGGTTAAAACAGACGTCACTTTTTTCTGAACAGATTAAGCTGTTGCAGGAATCACCTTTGCAGCTTAACCCGATGTATTAATGTTTATCATGGAGATAGTTATGAAGAAGTTGTGGTTAGCTTTAGTCGGAATGGTTATGGCATTTAGCGTATCTGCCGCCAATTTTACTGAAGGAAAACAGTATGTTGAATTGAAATCGCCGGTAGCGGATCAACCACCGGTGCTAGAATTCTTCTCTTTCTATTGCCCCCACTGTTATCAGTTTGAAGAGATTTTTAAAGTGCCTCAGACGGTGAAACAGCATTTACCGGAAGGGACAAAACTTGTCCGTTATCATGTGGATTTTTTAGGGCCACTGGGTAAAGAATTGACTACTGCCTGGGCTGCGGCAATGGCAATGGGGGTTGAAGACAAAGTAACTCCAGTGCTGTTTGAGGGTATTCAGAAAACACTGGCTATTAAGACTCCGAATGATATTCGCGATGCCTTTATCAAAGCCGGGGTGACGGCTGAGGATTATGATGCTGCCATGAGTAGTTTTGTGGTGAAATCCTTAGTTGTTAAGCAGCAAAAAGCCGCTCAGGATTTGCAACTGCGAGGTGTACCGGCAATGTTTGTTAACGGCAAGTATATGGTGAAAAATGACGGCATTGATGCCTCTTCTGCTGATAACTATGCAAAATCCTATTCAGACGTGGTTAACTTCCTATTAAATCAGAAGTAATACTTCGACATCCTCCCCCACCTTCGCACTCCGTGACTCAGGAGGGGGGATTCCCTTAGAAAATACAGGTGGAAAATATTCAGTGAAGTGATTTGGAGTCACTCATTGGGTAACACTCGGCTAATGATAGCTTTGAATGTATTTCCCTCCCTATTATCAATCAATTCAATATCTGGGTATGCTTTGATTGCACGTTTAATGCCACTTCCCAAACCTCTGTATGGCAATACCTTAGAAGCAAATGAAGCCAAGATTGGGTTGCGAATATTTGAGTTCCCCATCTTAATGTTCTCAATGGTTAAATTATTGGGTAAATGGCCGGGGCTAATAATTTCAATTCGATCTGCAAAAACCAGCACTTTAACGGGGGCTGACACAAAGTAATCGCGATGAATAAGCGCATTGGAAATCAGCTCTTCTAAAACAATCCTCGGGATTTCAGCCTCGCCAAGTGAGTTAAAGCTCTGCTTATTTTGAATATGTCGTATATTTGCCAATACAAACCCCAGCACCTTTTGGAACACATCCGACAACTTGCCATTGATATCTTGACTATCAATATAGTGCTCATCTTCAATATCCACGCCGGGGAAGGCAACAGCCTTTACGATAAATACAGGAAGGCGAATCTGAGGCCGCGATGCAAACAACAAAGTACCACAAATATTCAACTGACCATTTTTAGCCAAATTCATATTCTCTAAAAGCTGAGAGCGAGATACACCTTGTTCCTCAACCCTCTCTCCGTATTCCCCCTCGAAAAACGAATCAAAGAACTCCTGATCGATGTCGGCTACTGACGTACCACTTACCGGTGTCTCATCTGCATGAATCAGTGCCGCCTCCTGAAACATTCGCTGCAACTCTTCGCGAGCGGTCACCCTTCGCTTATCAGAACCATTTTTCACCCAAACATAGCCCTGAGTATCCATATAAGGTTTACTGATGCCTTGCTCTATATGTACTGCAATGACCAGGCCATCGGGGAGTTGAATGTTTTCCGTAACAGGATTTATTGGGGGGCGAACATTATTTGTAGCAGCATTCGCTATGATTTGATTAATTCGACCGATATCTTCTCTCGTCAATCCAGATCGAGACCCATCGCCATTGTTAACACCAATGAGAATTAAGCCTCCAGTACCATTGGAAAACGCTACCATTTCGGCACCTAACGAAGATGCATTGTTGACGTCTGCTTTAAATTGATGGCGGCTATCTTCATCACGTGCAATTATTGCTAAGAGTTCTTGGGTTTCCATGCTTCATATACCTGTTTACGTTTCTCGAAGGCTTCTGCACCGCCTTCCATAATACCGACTATACGCTGCTGAACATCCGCGCAGTCAATGCTGCCACTGACAATATTAATATGATCATCCTGATATTCACAGGCGATGACTTGCTCAGCATCGCCTAACACTGGAATGTTGGCGTTATGAGTGGCAAAGACGAACTGCGTTTTTGGCTTTAACTCACGAATAAGCTTGATAACATCGTCATAGATCGTCTGGTTATCCAAGTCGTCTTCTGGTTGATCTATGATCACAACATCATTTTCTTGTTGGCTTAGAACAAACAGTATTAATGCAGATGCGCGTTGCCCTAATGAATGATGAGCCAGAGCCTTACCGTGGTATTCAATGGTGAAAACATTCGGCACCTGCCAAGTCAGCAAAGCGTCTAGATTATCTTCAAAACACTGCCAGAAGGTATCGAACGAACCACCAAGCAGCGCTTTCAATTTATCCTTTTCTCGCCATGCCTCACCAAAATCGCTGAACTTATTCACTACTGTTTGCAATTTAGTTTCTCGAATACGGCTGCCGCGGAATAAATCCTGAATATGCTTGAGCATGGCCGCTTTGTTATCTTTAAATTTCGGCACAATTTTTAACGGCGAATCCACTCGATTGATTTTATTCAGCACTTGCTCAATAGCGCAGTATTCTTCAAACCAAAGACTATTCAGTTGAACCAATTCCCGTTCAACTCCTTGATTCAAATCCGTATATTGCTGCTCACTCTTGGTCAATACAGCCAGCATTTGCTCAGCATGATCGAGCTGACTTTTAAGCTGCTTAAACTCTTGCGGACTGATTGCTTGTGCACCCGCTTGTTGAAACTCACTGGCTAACTTGCGCTCGATTTCCGCAAATTCTTCTTTCAACGCTTGTTTTTGTTGTTGAAAGCCCACCAACTTTTGCTGCAATTGCTGAACTGTCGCTTGATCACTTCCAGCCACTTGCTTAATTTCGTCAAAGCCAGTGAGCAACTGTTGATAGACCGCAAAAAAGTCATCAAAAAAAGGCTGATTCTGTGCTGACTTATACAGAATCTGGTTTTTCAGTTCATCTTCAAAGCTGGCAATAAAGCTATTTAGCTCGGTCAGATAATGCTGTGCCCCTTGGATCATCTGCTGCGCTTTGCGCTCATCCCGATCAAAATCAATCTGCTTTTGCAATTTGGCTTCTACGCCGTGTTGCTGGTAAAACCTTAACTTAAACTCAACATCCTGCTTTTTTTGCTGCCACTCTTGTTTCTGCAAGGCATCACGGGTTAAACGTTTAATCTGATCAATAGCATCCACTACACGCTGACGGCCTTGCTCTATCTTTTGGCGAACAGAAATTAAAGCTTCCCCAACCAGCTTTTCAATTAGGTCTTTTTCAAATCCAGCGCCAGTGCTCGACAAGTCTTTTTGACCAAAGTAAATGGGTTGATGTAGGACGGTTTCTCGAATCGACACACCCGGCTGTAATTGCCCGTTAACATATACATCAGGGCGTTCACCTAATATACGTCGTATCTGGTAAGGTTGGCCTCGCCGGTCAATCGCGTCGATAGTGATCTTCCCGCCACTACATAGTAGGTGCTTAACTAAACCTTCTTTGTATTCAACGTCAGAGGACTTATCGCCAAACGGGATATTCAGGGCATAGCGAATGCCTTCCAATACGGAAGATTTGCCACTGCCACGAATGCCAATCAGAGTATTCAGTTCCGGAGATAGACAGATTTTAGTGCCACCTAAGGTGCCTACACCTTCAAAACTGATTTTACGAATAAACGAATGGCGATAGTTAGGTAGCTTAGCTTGTACGCGGGATCTCTTATCCCGCAGGGCAAACTTTACAGCCTCAAAGCTGAACGCACCGAGTTTGAGATAACTGGCTTCCTTTCTGGCCGACATATCGGCAAGGTTCTTAGCATCGCAACCTTCCACTTCAGCAGGATATAAGTCACCCAGTGCTTGCTGGATCTTAGAGCGCTCATCTCGGGTGCGAACCTTTTGGAATGCCAAAGCTCTGCATTGAACAAAAGCATTGTCGAAAAGTTCTTTTATCCGACCCGGCAATAAACCACCCCATAAACCGTTGGGTGCTTCCACATGAGCAAAAACTAAAAAGTAGTCTTTGTGATAACCATCCAAAATTTTAATGGTTTTGAGAATATCGTGATTCGAACGCGCATTTTCCTGCTCAAAATTAGCTTTCCCGGCAAAGGTCACATTGAGAAAGTCTTGGATATAATTTTTTTGTTCCTTGTTGCTTATCCACTCATCGGAAAACACCACTAGGGTATGCACACCCGCGTTCCCATCTTTTACCGAGAGCTCAATACCGGGCAGCAGACCAATGCCGGATTTTTGGGCCTTTTTGCGCAGACTCTTAAATTCAGACATATCGAACTTGTTATGGTTGGTAATCACACCAAGGCCAATACCGGCATCTTTTAGCGAATGTACGTATTGATTCACGTAGTCGTTATCTGCACCCGTGTATTTGAACTCTTTATCCGCACGGGTGTGGAGGTGAAAATCCGTCTTGAGCCACCGGCTGCCATATTCAAAAGTGTCGTCACTCATTAATACCCCCTTCCAAAAATATTTTGTTAAAGAAGATTCGTGTCAAGACCAGCAGCTTTAAGATGAGAGGTCAAATTACGCATTTTACTAAACTCCGCGTCGAAGTTCGGGTGAAGACTTACTCCTTCACAAAACTCCCTCGCTGTAATGTGTTTTAATTCGTCGGCATGCTTGAGCATTTGTAAATGTAACTCAACCGTAAACTGGTTTCTTGGCGCTTTGTCAAAAGCAAGCTTTATGCGTCTGTAAATCTCGTTTTCACTCATATTTAACACTACTAACGTGCTCATATAAAGGATATAAAAAAGCAAGAATTGACATTGAAATCGAACAACTTCTGGTAAGACAAAAGTAAGTTACATCACAAACGGCCTACCCACCAACTTGAGAATCTTTGGCACAATGCATGCTAAAAAGATTTTATGTAAAACAAACACTGGTTATATCCACAACTCCGTGATCTATAAAGCAATATGACAGTTTAATGACTAAGATTATAAGTCATTGATTTTTTACCTGAGGTTGATAAGTTTTTTTTATCAACGATCGATACCTAAATAAAGCTTGTAATATCTATACACAAAGTTATCCACAGAATTTATAGCAGGATGTGAATATTTTAATCGGGTTTCAGCAAAGAAAATTCACATAAAATTCGTTTCCTACTGCTTGCTGTGGCATCCTATTTCCTTATCACACCCGTAACAGATACAGATAATAAAGAAGATTTATGGCTCAGATAGCAGACAATCCCCTGATTTTGGTTGATGGCTCCTCATACCTTTATCGTGCTTATCATGCTTTCCCTCCGCTGATGAATAGCGCAGGAGAGCCGACCGGAGCAATGTATGGTGTATTGAATATGCTACGCAGCTTGATAATGCAGTACAAACCAAGCCATGTAGCGGTGGTATTTGA
Source organism: Photorhabdus bodei (assembly GCF_003287735.1). Classification (GTDB taxonomy): domain Bacteria; phylum Pseudomonadota; class Gammaproteobacteria; order Enterobacterales; family Enterobacteriaceae; genus Photorhabdus; species Photorhabdus kayaii. The sequence continues at coordinate 30,417 of NZ_NSCM01000017.1, forward strand.
TGCTAAAGGCAAAACTTTTCGTGATGAATTGTTCGCTGAGTATAAGTCTCATCGTCCTCCTATGCCGGATGATCTGCGTACTCAAATAGAACCGCTACATCAGATGGTCGAAGCTATGGGATTACCATTGCTGGTGGTGCCAGGAGTAGAAGCTGATGATGTTATCGGGACTTTGGCGTTACAGGCAGAAAAAGAGGGGCGTGCGGTACTTATCAGCACTGGCGATAAAGATATGGCGCAACTGGTCACGCCGAGTATCACGCTTATTAATACCATGAATAACACCATTTTGGGGCCGGAAGACGTCGTTGAAAAGTATGGTGTGCCGCCAGATCTGATTATCGATTTTCTGGCATTGATGGGAGACTCTTCTGACAATATTCCTGGTGTACCTGGGGTGGGAGAAAAAACCGCACTGGGATTACTGCAAGGGATTGGTGGCATGGATGATATCTTTGCCAATTTGGATAAAATTGCCGGGCTCAGTTTCCGTGGGGCGAAAACGCTGGCGGATAAGATGGTGCAGCATAAAGATGTCGCTTATCTCTCCTATAAACTGGCAACTATCAAAACAGATGTTGAGTTGGATAAAACCTGTGTTGCTTTGTCAGTCAAAGAGCCTGATACGGAGAAACTGCATCAGTTGTTTTCTCGTTATGAGTTCAAACGCTGGTTAAGTGATGTGGCAAACGGCGATTGGCTGGCAGAGAAAGGCAAAAAACCGGTATCCACTGGTAATGATGAATCATCTCCGACGGAAGATAAATCTGTTGCGGCCACACTCTCTTCTGATAATTATCAGACTATTCTTGATCAGCAAAGCTTTGATGAGTGGATTGAGAAGTTGAAAAAAGCGCCTGTTTTTGCTTTTGATACTGAAACTGACAGCCTTGATACTTTGACTGCTAATCTGGTGGGGGTGTCATTTGCAATTTCTGCCGGCGATGCGGCTTATCTACCTCTAGGCCATGACTATCTGGGGGCGCCTGAACAACTTGACAGAGAAGTTGTGTTGGCTGCATTAAAACCGCTACTTGAAGATAGTAACCTGCTGAAAATTGGTCAGAATATTAAGTTTGATCGTGGTGTGTTGGCGCGTTACGGCATTGAACTGCAAGGCATTGCTTACGATACCATGCTGGAATCTTACGTACTTAATAGCGTTGCAGGTATGGGTCGGCATGATATGGATAGCTTGGCTGAGCGTCATCTGAATCATAGGACCACGACTTTTGAAGAGATTGCTGGTAAAGGTAAAAATCAACTCACTTTTAATCAGGTCCCGGTAGAGCAGGCCGCAATGTACGCCGCAGAAGATGCAGATGTCACTTTATTGCTGCATCAGGTTATGTGGCCGCAATTGGAGAAAGCGCCGACGCTAGAAAAGGTATTTCTGAATACAGAAATGCCACTGGTCATGGTGCTTTCCCGTATGGAACGTACAGGTGTGCTAATTGATGCAAATATTTTGGCTGAGCATTCAAAAGAGATCACCGCCCGTCTGGATGAGTTGGAAAAAGAAGCACATGAATTGGCAGGTGAGGTTTTCAATCTGGCTTCGCCAAAACAGTTACAGACGATATTGTTTGAAAAATTGCAATTGCCGGTGGTAAAAAAAACGCCGGGCGGTGCTCCATCTACGAATGAAGAAGTATTGGAAGAGTTGGCAGATACCCATGTATTGCCGAAAGTGATCTTAGAGCATCGTGGGCTGGCAAAATTGAAATCCACTTACACCGATAAATTACCACAGATGGTCCATCCGCTGACCAAACGGGTGCATACTTCTTATCACCAAGCGGTAACGGCAACCGGGCGTCTCTCTTCACGTGATCCTAATTTGCAAAATATTCCTGTCCGTAATGAAGAGGGCCGCCGCATTCGTCAGGCATTTGTGGCACCTGAAAGTTACCGGATTATGGCCGCTGACTATTCTCAGATTGAGTTGCGGATTATGGCCCATTTATCTCAAGATCAAGGGTTGTTGAAAGCTTTTGCTGAGGGGCAAGACATTCACCGGGCAACGGCGGCGGAAGTCTTTGGTTTGCCACTGGAACAGGTAACCAGTGAGCAGCGCCGTAGTGCTAAGGCGATTAACTTTGGTTTGATCTATGGTATGAGTGCATTTGGTCTTTCCCGTCAGTTAGGTATTCCTCGCGGTGAAGCTCAACGCTATATGGATCTCTATTTTGAGCGCTATCCGGGGGTATTGGCGTATATGGAGCGTACTCGTAAACAAGCGGAAGAGCAGGGTTACGTTGAAACGCTGGATGGCCGTCGTCTTTATCTGTCGGATATCAAATCTCGCAATGCCATGCGCCGTAAGGCAGCAGAACGTGAAGCTATTAACGCGCCAATGCAGGGAACCGCGGCGGATATCATCAAAAAAGCAATGATTGCGGTGGATGATTGGATTGTCAGTGAAGAACCGAAAGTTCGTATGATTATGCAGGTTCACGATGAGCTGGTATTTGAAGTCCATGAGTCACAACTTGAATATGCAGAACAGAAAATTCGTGAATTAATGGAGAAGAGTATGGTGCTTGATGTCCCGTTGAAAGTGGATGTAGGTATCGGTGACAATTGGGATCAGGCGCACTGATATGCCAGCTTAATAAACGATAGGCTGAGCTAATACAGTTAAAAACATCAACAACTGCGTTGGGACATTGGTTCTTCCTGATGCCAACGCAGTATGTTAAGCCTTTTTCCCTTTGGTTTAACATGTTAAGTGATTATAAGCCATGTGCAATGATGCATTAGTCATATTCACCATGCGCTACAAAATCTCCGCCTCCCCAGGCTACTCTCTTGCCGTTTGCTCGCAAGGCTGAAAAACTACGGGGTGTTGACGTCAGGCTGATAACGTCTTTTAAGTTCGCAATCTCAGGTGGAAGTTTGCCGCCATTATATATATCTCCCCAGGCGACTATGCTGCGGTCTGCTCGTAGGGCTGCAAAGGCATCACTTGATGCACTTAGGCTGATGACATTCTGTACCTGGGTGGCGTCATATGGGACCTGCTCAATACTCTCTATTGTTCCCCAAGTAACCACGCTACGATTTGTTCGCAGGGCAGTGAAAGCTGAGCTTGTTGTGATGAGGTCAACGATATCGTTTAATGCAGCAATTTCTGGTGGGATTGATGTGTTTCCCCAAGCGACAATACTACGGTTTGCTCGTAGAGCTATAAATGTGCCGCCCGAACCGGTTAAATTAATAATATCTTGTAGTTGGGCAATGGCAGGCGGAACCGTGCCGCTCCTGCTTGCATCTCCCCAGGCAACGACGCTGCGGTTTGCCCGTATGGCTGCGAATGCAGTACCTGTTTGACTCAGGCTAACGATATCTTGTAATTGAGCAATTGCTGGTGGAACTTGACCGCCAAACAGTGAGTATCCCCAAGCAACCACACTGCGGTTTGCCCGTAAGGCCGCGAAGGTTGAGTACATGTCGTTTTTGCCAAGCACACTGACGATGTCCTGTAGTTGGGTAATCTCGGGTGGGAGCACTCCAGCTAAACGCCCCCAAGCAACTATGCTGCGGTTTGCCCGCAGAGCCAAGAAAGCATTACCTGATGCAGTTATACTGACAATGTCCTGTAATTGGGCAACTTCTGGTGTAACTTGGCCACCATAGCGATTATCTCCCCAAGCAACTACGCTACCATTTGCTCGCAGAGCTGAGAAGGCGTTAGCCGTTGAACTCAGGCTAACAATATCCTTTAGTTGAGCAATGTCGGGAGGAAGTTGTCCACCGTTAACTGAATTTCCCCAGGCAACCACGCTGCGATCTGCTCGTAAAGCCGCGAATGCATATTGTGTTGAACTCAGGCTAACGATATCTCGTAATACAGCAATGTCAGGTGGAATTTGACCGCCAAGATGTGGAAGTCCCCAGGTAATTACACTGCCATTCTGCAATAACATAGCGGTTGCTCCGATGGTGGATGCGAGAGCTATATTATTGCTGCAATAGACATTTTCTTCCCATTCTAATAGAGAGTTACTATTGTTACTTATACCTAATGAAGCATTATCATGCTGGTCCATTATTATTCTCCTGGTTAAGGTCGTATCGGATTTATTCTTATTCATAAGGCGTTTATACGAAAAATCATGCCCATTGAGAGGGAGTGTAACAGTTATTTTACTCTTACTAAGTAATATTATTAGTTAAATAAATTTTTTGTATTCACTTGTACCGATTTGTTGTCCATGTAATGCATATTAGATCTAGATCGCATAAATATGTAATTAAACTACATTTAATGTTGTCAAAATGAGCAAAATTCTGGGCTGAATCGAGATAATTTCTGAAAATAAATTACAAAAAGGCTTTTTCTAATAAATAAAATAGGGTAGAGTTATTGGCGTAGGGTACAGAGGTAAGATGTTCTATCTTTCAGACCTTTTACTTCACGTAATCGGATTTAGCTGAATATTAGCTGCCCCAGTCAATTTTGACTGGGGCATTTTTTTCATCTGAATTTAATTGGTGGGAATGAAAAAGACTGTATTAACTATGGTTTTCAACTTGAACGGCTTTCTGGCTGAACCATATATCCAGTTTTTGTTGTAGTTTATCGATACCGATTTTTTTCGGGGCTGAGAAATATTCCACTTGAATATCCCCATTCAGCGCGAGTAAGGTGTCACGAACCTTATTCAGTTGACTTTTACGGGCGCCAGATGCCAGTTTGTCGGCTTTAGTCAATAACACCATAACCGGTACTTGCATTGCGACTGCCCATTGGATCATCTGCTGATCAAGATCTTTCAATGGGTGACGGATATCCATCAGTACGACCAGCCCGATCAGGCATTCACGTTTTTGTAGATATTCACCCAATGCTTTTTGCCATTTGCGTTTCATCTCTTCTGGTACTTCGGCATAGCCATAACCCGGTAAGTCAACCAGGCTAATACCTTCTTCTACTTCGAATAAATTGATGAGTTGAGTTCGGCCAGGCGTTTTACTGGTACGGGCGAGGCTTTTCTGTTTCGTCAGAGCATTCAGAGCGCTAGATTTACCTGCATTTGAGCGACCGGCAAACGCGACTTCAATGCCCATATCTTGAGGCAGATGGCGAATATCAGGTGCGCTCGTGATAAAACGGGTCATATGATAGTTGTGGTTTTTGATGGTCAAAATGATTATCTCCCTGAGAAATGCGCCGAATATATGGCAAAGAAGATTATACCGATAGCCACTGTTGGTTGACAGGATTAAAAATAATGACATATTTCTGATGGGTTGAACCAAGCTTGCTATTTTGTTACTGATGACGCTCGGTTTATGAAATAAAATCTAACCTGTTATTGAAAGAATACATTTTTCTTCAAAGCACCAGTCGATTGATAGCGTAAATGTAGGTAAATATTAAGCACGATGTTGAAGAGATTATTAGAATTGATTCAGTTTGTGTTGTTGACCTTAATAATATAGGAACCCAGAATGTTTAAACGTATTTTAGTAGCACTTGTAACTGCATGCTCTCTGAGCGCAATGGCGCCTCTGGCTTTGGCGGTGGGAGAAATCCACGTGAAGCTGACAACAACGGAGGGTAATATTGAACTGGAATTAAATAATCAGAAAGCTCCAATTACAACGAAAAACTTTATTGAATACGTCAATGAGGGTTATTACAACAATACAATCTTCCATCGGGTAATCCCTGGATTTATGGTGCAGGGTGGTGGTTTTACCAAAGATTTGCAGCAAAAAGCGACTAAAGCTGCTATTAAAAATGAGGCAGATAATGGACTGCGTAATTTACGCGGAACTATCTCTATGGCACGTACCGCTGATAAAGACAGCGCCACCAGCCAATTTTTTATTAACGTAGCGGATAATGCTTTCCTTGATCACGGTCAGCGTGACTTTGGCTATGCAGTATTTGGTAAAGTCGTAAAAGGTATGGATGTTGTGGATAAAATTTCTCAAGTCAAAACGGAAAACGTTGGTCCATATCAGAATGTACCGGTTAAACCTGTTGTTATTCTGTCGGCGGAGATTATTCCTTAATTTTTTCCTCTCACTTTGGCTGTGGCAGTTTCTGGTCTTCCGGTTAACTCTCATCAGATTAACAAACTGGCCTGCATTAAATGAAGGCCAGTTTCGCCGTTATTCATATATCTTTTGGGTAAATTCTTTATTTACTTCGGTTCGTGGATAATATCTGTCTTTGTAACATTTTTTCTCTTTACTCTCACAGTGTACCCCATTACTTAAAGTGTAAGATGAAAAGTCAATATATTGCCCATCACCAAACTCTTTTTTCAGGCGTCCTGCGGCTCTTTTCCCTAAATACCTTTCGGTTAATTTTAGCGATAGCCCTTGTTGATCAGCGCAATATTTTCCTTTTTTATCACAAACCACCCCTTTTTCCGGGAAGAAAATGTTAGCAGTTTTAGTAACAGCCAGCGTGGAGAAGGACAGTGAAAAAAGAGATGCTATAATCAGTTTTGTCTTCATAACAATTACCTTTACTTATTGAATATCAAAATAGAGCATATGTTTCGTAGGGTATGAGAGTAAGTTGATTAAGGAAAAAACAGCCATTGATTTTGTTGTACTATGCTACAAATATTGATGTGCTATGATAGCCGCCCCGTTGTCGCGAGGTCGTTTTACCTGGAGCCAGTTGTGCAGGATAAACAAATTGCAGGAGTGGCAGGGCAACAAATACAGCGATAAAAATGAGTAGGATAGACTCCTATGTTACTAATAATAGATAACTATGATTCTTTTACATATAACTTATATCAATATTTTTGTGAATTGGGTACGGATGTTTTAGTTAAGCGTAATGATGAACTGCAACTTGAAGATATTGAGAGATTGATGCCCACTCATCTGGTGATTTCCCCAGGCCCTTGTACCCCAAATGAAGCTGGCATTTCTCTGGCTGCGATTTCTCATTTTTCGGATAAGTTGCCGATTCTTGGTGTTTGTCTTGGACATCAGGCAATTGGGCAGGCGTTTGGTGCCAGCGTGGTAAAAGCCAGGGAAGTGATGCATGGAAAAACTTCTGCTATTCACCATAATCAGCAAGGCGTGTTCAAAGGGCTTAACCGACCATTAACCGCGACTCGTTACCATTCATTGGTGATTGCCGCAGAGACATTACCAGCCTCATTTGAAGTCACCGCATGGAGCCAGCATAACGGCAATGTCGATGAAATTATGGGCATTCGTCATCGCACTCTACCGCTGGAAGGGGTGCAGTTCCACCCTGAAAGTATTCTCAGTGAGCAAGGTCACCAGTTGCTGAGCAACTTTCTGAGATATTAACCAGATACCGATAATTTCTTCATTTATCCATCTTTTTCATTTGCCCATCTTTGATTTTTTATGCATATTCAGTGATTATAATTTCACTTTTGAATGGCGTGTATATAGAAAACGGGTGGGAAAATGAAGGAGCATACCGCAGTAGATAGAAACGCATACGATCAAGTTATGTTGCCAATTTATTCACCAGCGCAGTTTATTCCGGTGACAGGGCAAGGTAGTCGTGTATGGGATCAGCAAGGGAAGGAGTATATTGATTTTGCGGGAGGGATTGCTGTTGTGGCTTTGGGCCATTGTCATCCTGCGTTAGTGGATGTTTTGAAGCAGCAAGGGGAGAAACTTTGGCATATCAGTAACATTTTTACCAATGAACCGGCTTTGATTTTGGCGCAGAAACTGATTGATGCGACTTTTGCTGAGCGGGTATTTTTTGCCAACTCAGGAGCAGAAGCGAATGAAGCGGCATTTAAACTGGCTCGCCACTATGCCATTACGCGTCACAGTCCCTATAAAACCAAAATTATCGCATTTCATCAGGGTTTTCATGGTCGCACCTTATTTACTGCCTCCGTGGGTGGTCAGCCAAAATATGCTGATGGTTTTGGGCCAAAACCCGCGGATATTATTCATGTGCCTTTTAATGACTTAGATGCAGTAAAGGCCGTCATAGATGACCATACTTGTGCTGTTGTATTGGAGCCTGTACAGGGAGAAGGGGGAGTCACGCCGGCAGCACCGGTATTTATTCGTGGGTTGCGTGAGCTTTGCGATAAGCATCAGGTGCTGTTGGTTTTTGATGAAGTGCAAAGTGGGATGGGACGTACTGGTAAGCTATTTTCTTATATGTATTATGATGTTACGCCGGACATCATTACCACGGCAAAAGCATTGGGAAATGGCTTCCCTATTAGCGCCATGCTGACGACAGAGAATATTGCTTCAGCGATGACGCCGGGAACTCACGGTACAACTTACGGCGGTAATCCGTTGGCTTGTGCAGTTGCAAATGCTGCTTTTGATATTATTAATACACCAACAGTTCTGGAGGGAGTTGAGAAACGCCATAATTTGATGATGAATTTTCTGAATGATATCAATCAGAAACATTCGATATTTGGTGAAATCCGAGGAAAGGGTTTGCTGATTGGTGCGGAACTCAAAGCACCATATCAGGGAAAAGCCAAAGATATTCTGCAACTGGCGGCTGAAAATGGCTTAATGTTGTTGAGTGCGGGTGGTGGTGTACTGCGTTTCACGCCTTCGTTGATTATTAGTGAAGAAGAGATTGCTCGAGGAATGGAGCGGTTAGAGCAGGCAATTAACCAGTTGGTGTAATTAAATACAAGAGAAATCAGCGCAGGATTATGCGCTGATTAATCAGGCGTTAACGTGTACCGTAAACAACAATAGTTTTACCGTGTGCGGAGATCAAGTTTTGATCTTCTAGCATTTTCAGAATGCGGCCAACTGTTTCGCGGGAACAGCCAACAATCTGGCCAATTTCCTGACGCGTGATTTTGATTTGCATTCCGTCCGGGTGGGTCATTGCATCTGGTTGTTTCGCCAGATTCAATAAAGTTTGGGCAATCCGGCCGGTAACATCCAGGAAAGCCAGATTACCGACTTTCTCAGAAGTTGTTTGCAAACGGTTTGCCATTTGGGCAGATAAACGCATCAAAATATCCGGGTTTACCTGAATCAGTTGACGGAATTTTTTATAGGAGATTTCAGCTACTTCACAGGCGCTTTTGGCCCGTACCCAGGCTGTACGCTCTTGCCCCTCTTCAAATAATCCAAGTTCACCAATGAAATCCCCCTGATTTAAATAGGAGAGGATCATCTCTTTGCCTTCTTCATCTTTAATCAAAACCGCAACAGAGCCTTTTACGATGTAGTAAAGCGTCTCTGCTTTTTCGCCTTGATGAATAAGCGTACTTTTAGATGGATATTTATGAATATGGCAGTGTGACAAAAACCATTCAAGAGTGGGGTCTGTTTGTGGCTTGCCGAGAACCATTCGTTTCATCCTCTGTTGTTATCGCTGCCTAAATAACACGAGAATCTAAAAGTTTCTCGTCAGGCTGGCTTATAAAGACACTAGCTTAACATTAGTTTGTTGAAAAACCGACAGGTAAGGGTTTTATATAGGTTATCTGAAATTTGAACCCTAGGGTATTGATCTTAACCTATATATACCTGGCCCACTTCTGTTTTTAACACAGGAAAAGGCTTCTGTCTTGTCTTGTATTGTTTCAGCATAATAAACCGCTCATTAGATTGCTAGCTTAATACTGAAAGAGTAGGCTTGGATGCAAAGAACGACTTAAGAGGTATTTATGCAAGCGCGGGTAAAATGGGTTGAAGGATTGTCTCTTTTGGGGGAGTCATCTTCCGGTCATCAGATCATGATGGATGGTAATGCCGGCGATAAGGCACCGAGTCCAATGGAAATGGTATTAATAGCAGCAGGTGGTTGCAGTACGGTTGATGTAGTTTCTATTTTGCAGAAAGGCAGGTATGACATCAGAGATTGTGAAGTAAAATTAACTTCCCGCCGTCGTGAAGAGGTGCCACGCTTGTTTACTCATATTAATCTGCATTTTATTGTTACGGGTAAGGATTTAATAGATAAAGCGGTTGAACGTGCAGTCATGCTTTCCGCGGAAAAATATTGCTCTGTTTCGTTGATGTTGGGGAAATCAGTTGAAATTACCCACAGTTTTGAAATTAAAGAGATAGATTGAGAAATTATTTTTGATTAAAAAATAACAACAGGTAACTAATTATCTCAGTTACCTGTTTTTTTAACTGAATAATATAAGATGCAAATTTTAAGTACTGGATTTGCTAAATTGACCTCAGGCGCTGATTAACAAATCTTTTCCCCTTCCAGTAATCGCTGTACCAATGGCGTCATAATTAATTCCATTGCTAATCCCATTTTTCCACCGGGGACCACGATGGTATTAATGCTTGAAACGAATGAGCCTTGTAACATTGCTAACAAGTATGGGAAATCAATTTGAGTCAGATCACGGAAGCGGATGACAATAAAACTTTCATCCAGTGATGGAATGGCTTTGGCTGAGAATGGATTGGATGTATCAACGGTAGGGACACGTTGGAAGTTGATATGTGTTCGCGAGAATTGTGGCGTAATGTAGTTAATATAATCATCCATAGAACGCACGACGGAATCCATCACAGCTTCCTGCGAGTGTCCTCGTTCTCCGGTATCGCGGACAAGTTTCTGTATCCATTCAAGGTTGACAATCGGCACGACGCCCACGAGCAGATCAACATGACTGGCAACATTATGTTGTGGTGTGACAACGCCACCGTGCAGACCTTCATAAAACAGCACATCAGTCTGCTTGGGTAAGGATTCCCACGGCGTAAAGGTACCGGGGAGCTGGTTGTAAGGGACGGCATCGTCATAGGTATGAAGATATTTCCGACGGCGGCCTTCACCGGTTTCACCATAATCGATCATGGTTTTTTCCAGCATGCCAAAATCATTGGCTTCTGGCCCAAAATAACTGATATGCCTGCCTTGCTCTTTGGCTTTACGGATTGCGGCATCCATTTCAGGGCGGGTGTAACGGTGGAAACTATCTCCTTCTATCTGCGCGGCACTGATGTTAAGTTGCTGGAAAATCTTACGGAAAGCTAAACTGGTTGTTGTTGTTCCGGCACCGCTGGAGCCGGTAATTGCAATAATCGGATGTTTGACAGACATTCAGTAAACTCCATAATGTTAAGAATGGAACATTTCTTTTGGCACAATATTGATGCTCTCATGCAGTTCAGACCACACCAGCATAACATCTCCCCGTTTCAACTGACGGCGAATGTCAGCGACCTTCTGCTCCAGCGATTTTTCATCTTCGCCATAATCAGTGCCTTCCCGCAAGATAAAACTCTCTATCAAATTTAGCAGAGTTTCTGGTTCCAGTTGTTGCCACGGAATAATCATTGTGGTTGCTCCAGATAAGATGACAGCCAATTTGGGATGCGTTGTTCCAGCCACATTTGTGGTTTCTTCAACGAGCCACTGACAAAGCCGACATGTCCACCATATTCTGTCATTTGATATTCAATATTTTTGGGTAACATTTTGAGATCAGGGACAACTTCCGGTGCCATAAAAGGATCGTCTTTAGCATGAATAATCAGCAGTGGCACAGTAATATCAGGCAGACGCGGCAGAGCACTGCACTGGCGGTAGTAGTCCGCTGCATTTTTAAAGCCGTGGATTTTTGCGGTTACAATTTCATCAAATTCTCGAATATGTTTCAATCTTTTTACCTGAGACAGATTAATGGGGAGTGAACCGGGGTAGCGTAACAATTTACGGGTGGCATTACGTTTCAGGCTATTGAGTAAATAGCGTTCATAGACATGAGAAAATCCTTTCTCTATCCGCAGGGAGCAGGCTGCCAGCATCAGAGGCGCGGAAACAATAACGGCAGCATTGATCTGAGCATCTGTTTTTTCTTCTGCCAGATAGCAGGCCAGCATATTACCGCCGACTGAATAACCTACGGCTGATGTGGGGGCATCACCGTAGGTCTGTTTTAACCAGCTTAGAAAATAACGGGCATCGCTTGTTTCGCCAGAATGATAGAGGCGTTTTTGGCGGTTTGGTTCACCACTGCATCCGCGGAAATGCATGACAACACCAAGCCAGCCTTTTTTCTGGCAGACATGAAGCAAACCGTGGGCATAAGGGCTGCGGAAACTGCCTTCCAGACCATGAAATAGGATCAATCGTGGCTTGTGTGCTGCGGTGGCGGGATCTTCACTCCACGCCAGATCAACAAAATCGTTATCCGGTAAACTAAGTCGTTGCCAATAGGGCTGCAGTTCAGGATACCGCCGCACCAGACGCGGGAGTAGTGTCTGCACATGCGGATTACTGGCTCCGGTGAGAGGACGAAAGATATCAGTCATAATAGTTTCGAGTTAAATTGATTAGTTATCTTGTATGGTGAATAACATACTGATATTTTCTATGGAAGGGAAACGCCATTATTCAGGATGAAAGGTAACTCTTCATGACAGCAAGCCTAATTTTTTCATTAACAGCTTTTTTATTTATTTCTTCCATTACGCCGGGGCCAAACAACATGTTGCTGACGTCATCAGGCGCTAACTTCGGCTTTATCCGCTCTTTGGGATTGCTCTTTGGCGTTGTTCTGGGCATGCAGACGATTTTATATCTGGCTGCTTTCGGAATAGCGGCGTTGCTGTTGGTTTATCCTGCTATTCACACGGTTATGAAAATTGCAGGTAGCCTCTATTTGCTGTGGTTGGCATGGAAAACAGCAACAGCCAGTTACCGACGTCTGGATACCAAAGATAGCGCTGTTATTAAGCCAGTGCGGTGGTATCAAGGTTGGTTATTGCAGTTTTTGAATCCGAAGGCCTGGCTGATGGGGTTGGGTGCGGTTGGCAGCTACAGTATTGTTGGTGATCATTACCTCTATTCCATCATCGTGATCAGTGTCGTGGTGATGTTTATTAATTTCTTGTGCGGCCTGGTGTGGGCGGGTTTTGGTTCATTGATTGGGACGTTACTCCGTAGTCGCAATGCTTGGTTTCTGTTCAATATTACGATGGGTATATTGACGGCAACCTGCGTGCCATTGATTTGGCTTGGGTAATTCATCCATAAATTGCATTTTGGTTATAAAGAATATTTATTCATTCTTTTTGGCTTTGGACATCGGCTTTAAGCGTCTCTATTTTTTTACTTCCGAAGATCAGGGTCAGCATAAAACCACTGATATAAGCAACCACCAGCCCGGCAGCATACACTGCCATTCCGACAAAAATACCACTGTTCGAGGTCATCAGTGGCAGTGCTACCAATCCAGATGGACCAAAAACCGTATTCAACCCAACAGGTAATCCTAAATAAGCCACCAAACCGATAAAGAAACCACCGGCGGCACCGCCTAAACAGGCGGTGATAAAGGGTTTAATCCGTGGAAGTGTGACTCCGTAAATCAACGGCTCACCGATGCCGAGCAAGCCTGGAATAATCGCGCCTTTTATCTGCGTACGCAGCAGCGAGTCTTTTTTCGCTTTGACATACAGTGCCAGCGCTGCACCAACTTGCCCGCCGCCCGCCATTGCAAGGATTGGGAACAGAGAATTAAAGCCTTGTGCGTCCATTAGTGCGAAATAGACCGGAACAAACCCTTGGTGAACACCAAACATAACCGCGAGTAAAAATAGCCCGGCCAATATCGCCGTACCAAAAGGATTACCGTTGAGGTGAAGAAATAGCCATGACATGCCGCTAAACAGATAACTCCCCAATGGCATGATAATAATAAAGGTGATTGCTCCCACGATTAGCAGCGTAATAGCCGAGGTCAGGATCATATCCAGATTGTCTGGAATGATCTTACGAACTTGTCGTTCTACCCATGCTCCCAGAATAGCGGCAATAAGAACGCCGATAATATTGCCGCGTGGATCGATGCTATAACTAAAGAAAGTAGAAATACCGGAATAAAAACCGCTGGTGGCATCCGGGTTATAACTGAGTACAAACAGCGAAGCAATAATGGCACCGTTTATTCCCGAACCGCCAAATGCTTTTTGCGCGTTATAACCGATCAGAATACTCAGAAAGCTGAACATGCCTTTACTGAAAACTTTCATATAGCCGATGATTTCAACCAAAACAGTATTAGGGTGTTTAACGCCTTGAATAGCTATCTGTTCAAATAAAGTGGCAAAGCCGAGAAGCAAGCCAACGGCAATAAAACCGGGGATCAGTGGGGTAAAAATGGTAGCGAACTTGGTCAGGAATTTGTGTACCGCGCTTACCTGTTTCTCTTTAAGTTGCTTTTTATTTGCAGAAGCAATATTGGTTAAATCAGTGCCGCTTGGTTTTGAGGGTTCTGTATGGGTAGAAGAATTTAGCAATTCATTCATTATTTCAGCCGCTGCTTGGGCTTTTCCCGGCCCAAGAACAATCTGAAACTGATTGTCGCTTTCGACAATACCTAACACATTCGGGATCTGTTTTAACGCGGCTTTATCCACCAGAGTATTATCATGCAATGTCAATCGCAGACGGGTCATACAGTTGCCGCATTGCGCCACATTATCCGCATTGCCGATAGCTTTAAGGATCTGAGCAATGACTGTCTGATTAATTTTAGCCATCTTATTACTCCTTCTCAGCAGGGAAATCGTTACCGAACGGCTGAGATCGTCGGTCGAATAAAACCGTGATGTTTTTCCAGTAAAGTCTTTGCTTGTTGAGCGCTGACGCCAGCCAGAATCATCACAATGGCGGTTTTACAATGCCCATCACATTCCGTTAATGCCTGCTCTGCTTGTTCACGATTGCATTCTGTGGCGGCCATAACGATATTTTTCTGCCTTTCAACCAGCTTGGCATTCGTCGCTTCTACGTCCACCATCAGGTTGCTATAAACTTTGCCTATACGAATCATGGCACCGGTGGTCAACATATTCAGAATTAACTTTTGCGCGGTACCGGCTTTCATACGTGATGAACCTGTGACAATTTCCGGCCCCACTATCGGTGTAATGGCGATATCGGCTGCTTGTGTCATCGGGCTTTCCGGGTTACAGCTAATGCAGGCAACGGTGGTGCCAACGGATTTCGCATACGCCATCGCACCCAAGACATAAGGTGTACGGCCGCTGGCGGCAATACCAACCAATACATCTTTTGCATTAAAGTTTAGCGCTTGAAGATCATTTACGCCCAGTTGTTGGTTATCTTCTGCATTTTCAACGGCGCTTAGGATGGCCTGATGCCCGCCGGCAATTAATCCAACCACTTGTTCCGGTTTGGCGCCATAAGTAGGCGGACACTCACTGGCATCCAAAATCCCTAATCGGCCCGATGTCCCGGCACCGATATAAATTAAACGACCTCCCTGACGAAACGCTTCGGCAATTTTATCTACGATTTCAGCGATTTTCGGCAAAGTTTGCTCTACAGCCAGTGCGACCTTTTTATCTTCATCGTTAATCAGTTTTAGCATTTCAAGGGTCGGCAAAGTATCAATATTGGCACTGACGGGATTGCGGCTTTCAGTGACCATATTGTTGAGATTGATTTTCATATTGTTTTCCTGATGGAATATTCTTGAAGTGATAAATAGTTATTTACTCTTCTTTGTCATAAAGAGCAAATTTGGTCAATGTTTCGATAAAAGTGATAGCTTTGTGAATGCATTTTATGGGGTGTAGAGCAAAAAGGGCTATAAATCGGGAAAGATGATATAATTTCTGTATTTGTTGAAATGATGAATTAGGATATTAATATGAATGAAAAAAGAAGGATTTTTAGTAAGGCATGGTTCAAGGATCTTTTTTTTATATGGATTAAAGATCTTTTATGGAACACAATCCCTTTTATAGTGATTATAGCTTGGTCGGCTATGGCCGCCGGTTGTTTTCCTGATATGTGGGGTCGATTGACATTATTAGGTATTGTTGTTGTTACCATTTTTGTTTTTTTGCGTATTAGAAAGAGTTAAGCATATATAAATATACATGCCTAACTCGGTTTATTTTCAATAAACTCTATCATCCCATATACTGTAAGCAGATGTGCCGGCGGTTATGTGATTCCAGGATATGGATCTATATTTGAGAAAGACTTTTTCGTACGGCATCACTTCATTATCATTTATTGAGTGCGGGTAAACGCAAGCAATATCAGTAATACTCGCTTCTGTTAATTTGACCTCATAGAAAAGTTCTAATTGTCCAGCCATATTTGTTCTGTAAAAGAAGAAAATCGCATTGATTAGCTCGTTTGAAGATATTGCGGAGGCTAACAGCGGGGATGATTTATCTATTGGCTTGAGAAATTGTATAGGGTGATGATCGACATGTTGTTGGCGAGTTATCGAGTGCTTTAAACTCAATATTTGTATTTGATCTTCGTGCCCATTTTGATATCGGTTCCCTATAGAGTCTAGCGTTGAATAACCGGCAGAAATTAAACCTTGCTTCTTACCATTTAACGATAAATAGATTATATGTGACATAAGCGATTACCATACAAATTCTTTATTTAAGTTACCTAAAACGATATGTTTAGGCTGTCAAGATACGACCTTAACACTAAAATATAAAGAAATTAAGAGTTCAATGTTGGTTTTTTTCTTAAAGGGTAGAAACAGTGATAAAGAATAAAAAATTCTTTGTTCGATGATGTATTTATTACTTTCACGCTTAAACATCAGCTGTTATTTTTGTATTGCTATACAGGAACTTAACTGTTGATAAATAACGTTTCATAATTCTGCTACACATAGCCTTATTCAACCCATTGTTATACATAGAATTATGGGTGGCATAAGATGTAGCACTATTTTGGAATCTTATTTATTCTACGGTTGTTTAATTTTTTGCTATTATATGGTCGACATGGCTATTTCTTATGTAATATAGTGCGGTATTTGAACCTTTAATTGTTAATGGGATTAGCCGTATGAACGATAGAGATAGACAACAGTTATTACAACAGCTCACCGACGTATTAATGAATAGTCCGTTAATCCCAGAGGAAAAACTGGCAATGATGATGATGCAGTGTTTTCAGCTATTATTGTCAACTCAAGCCAGTGCGATTGATATGAAGACTTCAGATGGCCGCGTCCTTTCACTCAAATTGGAAATGGAAGCTCCGGCGGTTAAACACTGATGTGATGATTTTTGATTTTAAAGTGCCTATCCCAATAGTCTTATTGGGATAGGCAGTAAGAATATTAAAAGGGTTTCACAATGACATATAAAAAATACAACCCCTCGCCAGAGGGCTATATGGGGGATTTCCTGAGAGGTCAGGTTGGGGTTAACCAATTAAAACCTCAGCATGAATTCTTTGATGCCATTGGTCTTGAAAAGCAGTTGAGTGATAATACAACCTATATTGCGTTACTCTCGTTAGAAGAGGCGAAAGATGTTCTGGAGGAGCTTGATTCGCCGAAGCCAAAAAGTCCATTTATAAAGAAGATATTTGAGATTACCGATCCCATATCACCTTATGCAGGTAACATACATGATTCTTTTGATCTCTTTAATGTTATAGGTGAGTTTAAAACATTAGGAATTAAAGCCACAGAGTATGTGGGTAAGGATGGAAACAGATATATTAAAATATCGGGTTATGCGGGCGTTAGAAAGATCATCACTGCTTCAAGATACAAAGCTTCTAATATGAAGGTGATATCTATGGGGATTGGGCAGCAAGGACTAAATAGCGGTATATACCCTATGGATTTCAAGATGCATCGCGGCGGCAAAGGAGCGAATCCCCGGGAGCATAGGTAACTATGTGACCGGGGTGAGTGAGTGCAGCCAACAAAGAGGCAACTTGAAAGATGACGGGTATAGTTAAAGGAATGAAGTTTAGTATATTCTTTTCCGCGGCTTATCGAACGGTTGAGCTTATGTTTAAGGATGAATACACACTGGCTGATTTTCTAGGTAATATTGCGGTAGATCTGGCTAAGGCAGTAGTAGTAGCTTTTGTTTCTTGGGTTGTTGGGTCTGTAATGATATCTACATCTGTTTTCACTTTTGGTATAATTGTTGTAGCTGGTATTGTGTTTGGTATAGGTGTTTTAACGGTGTATATACTTGATAGCGTAGATAAAAAATTTAGAATTAGTGAAACTATCATTAATCTCCTCAAAGAAGAAATTGAAAGAAAACCAAGAACTCCAGAAGCTAATTTCAATCAATTCCTTAATAACTGGGGGAGTTATGGAAAATAAAAAAAAGGTTATACATATCATCGTTGCTGCTGCTACTTTTATTTTAGTATCATTAGGGTTATTTTTGACAGGGGAAAATTTGGTTTCTTTAGTTAAGATGGATGAGAAAATAACATTCTCAAGTAGTGTTTTTATGATATTTTTCTTTTCTCCTTTGATTTCGTATTGTATGGTTTCTATTATTTTTTCTAATATAACAAACCGTTGCCCAAAATACCATGATAGTTTCATAAAATACTTTGGTTCGATAGCCATTATTTCACTTTTTTTAAGTTTTCCCATATCTTTCTATGTGAATTATAAACTGAAAAGTGATAACTATTTGGTATGCCCAAGAATATCTTGGATGTCGCCTAATACCTATGTGAAAGATATGAAGTTATGTGATTGATATTGTTGTATTTGACTTCAATCAATTCCTTAATAACTGGGGGACTTATGGTAAATAAAAAAAAGACTATACAGATCCTCGGTGCTCTTGCTCTTTTTATTTTAGCATCATTAGGACTCTTTTTAACAGGGGGGAATCTAATTTCTTTAGTTGAGATGGATGAGGAAATAACATTCTCAAGTAATGTTTTTATAATATTTTTTTCTTTTCCTTTGATTTCTTACACTACATTTCTTATTATTTTTTTTTACTGTGACTGATCATTATCCAAAGCATAATGATAAATTTGTTAAATGTTTTTTTTCGATAGCTATTGTTGCACTTTTTTTAAGTTTTCCAATATCTTTCTATGTGCATTATAAGTTGAAAAGTGATGGCTATTTGGTATGTCCAAGAATATCCTGGATGTCGCCTAATACTTATGTGAAAGATATTAAACTATGTGATTGATATTAGTCTTATTGGTGGAGGGAGGAGAGGTTTTATTTAAAAATGAGAATTAATAGTTATATTTTCAGAATGATGCTTACCTGCTATATTTCGCTATCCTATATAGTAGGAAATACATGTCATTAGGTGCATAGGAATGACTATAGGGAAAACAGCTAAAAATCGGGAAATTTCTTATCTTCTAACGAATTTAATTTAAGTGAATTACTTACCCATTTATCTTAGAAGGTAAGAAGGAATTATGGTATTAATAAAATCTATATTTATATTGACAACATTTTTATAATAAATTAATTGATCATCTTATAATTGTTGTTTAATCTCTATTTAATTAATTTCAGTTAAGTCTAAATAATTTAGTTCATTATTGAAATAATAACGTAAGAAAGTATGAAAGATAAACCTGAATGGTGGAGATATGGATATACGTAATCTCAAAGCTTTTATCGTGTTAGCTGAAACACTTAATTATCATAAGGCTTCTCAAATACTACATATTTCTCAACCTGCACTGACTAAGAAAGTTAATGCACTGGAAGCGGAATTTGGGGCTCTTTTGTTTTCCAGAGGACCAGGTGGTACTAGGTTGACTGATTTTGGACAAAAAACCTTTGAGAATGCTCAGAAATTACTGGGTCATTTTGAGCAATTTCAGATTCAGGTTAATCATGATTTGCAAGATGATGCGCCACATTACCTTTATGTTAGCTCTTGTTTTCCTATTTATGATTCTGGAAAAATGGAAGAGCGAATTTTTCTAGGTAGGAAGGAAAAAGCCGTGCTGGTGCTAATTACTGGTCTGACATTTGAGCAGCAAATGAATCTATTAAACTCTGGTTTATTACATATCGCCATTGTTCCTCTACCATTGACTTCATCACTTATGCCTAGAAAGATTTTTACTGAAAAACTCGTTTACCTTTTTAAAAAAGGCAGTGATTGGTTTCGGCATTTTACAGAATTAAGTGCTGAAATGGCATCGTTGTATCAGCTTATTGACATGGATGAGAATGATATCCCAATTGATTTTATTGATGGTATTAACTCATTTTCTATTTATGATAACAGTATGAATTTAATGTTAAAAACGAATGATATTATGGTGATGATTGAATTAATAATTAAACGTAATGGTTTTTCCTTAATTCCAGAAAAAATTATTCGCTCAATTCCATCACAATATTTGGATTTATTAGAAGTGTTAAAAACCGATATGGAGATTGATTTTGGTATCTTATGGAGTCCAATTATCAATTATGAATTGATAAATGAAGCGGAGTTATTCTCTTCACTGATTGATAATGTGTAAAAGAGGCAGATTGAAAGATAACGGGTATATTGTAATGTAGAAGAGGGGAATGTTTTTATTAATTATCTAACCTCTGGTTAAATAATAATGATTTTGTCGTGCCTGATAAATCTATCATTATTATGAGGGTAAATCAGGTAAATATGAGATTGATGATGCCCTAGGTAAATCCAAGGCATAAGGATGTCAAAATGGTTTATTTTTACTGGGGTTTAATCCCTTTCAGGTGATAGACCAAGACCGTAAACGGGGTTACCCCTTTCGGCATCGGTAAGTTGCCATACACGACCTTAGCTAAAGCATAGGCATCAACTTCGGCCTCTTCACCCAACAATGGAAGCGCCTCACGCACTACGGCGGGTATATCATCGTCAGCGGTAAGTGTCAGTGTCGGAATAGCGCTTAAAGTGGCCCCATCAACAATCTGCTCAGACAAAGCTAGCGAAACCGGTGCATCCTGATCCTTAATAGGGTGACCTTTCTTGACCACAAAGTACACCAAGCCATTGACTTTCTTTGCTGGCTTGCGTCCGGCAGTTTTCTTCGCAATCAGTGCTTCTCCCATCTTAACTTTGGCATTTACCTGTTTTTGTAATTGCTCCGCAAAGGTCAGGTAATATTTATCCATATCACTGCGTTTAAGCTGCATGCGATTGCGTAATCCATCAGTTAATCCGGCAGTCACTCGAACAGGATCCAGAGATAACCCACTTTCTGCATAACTCGCCAGTGTTTCTTTTAGCCCCGAGGCCATCGCTTGGCCCACGACATAGTCACGCTTACGGTTATCGCTATCGAGCGGTACACGCACGGATTTACTGGCTGTTACCGCTCGATCATTAGCTTGCACTAGTTGATAACGAGTAGAAACCAATGCCGTCTCTAACTGCATTCGGGCAATGTTAGCTTCTCTGAACTGTTTACGCACGGCCTCTAACTGCGTTTGTGCTTCTTTGAACTGATGCTGCGTAGCCGTCAGCAGGGTCCGATGGTCACTTAACTGTTTTTGTAACGTATCCTTCTGCTTCTGCACTTCTACCCTGACTGATTGGTGGTCAGATAGCTGCTTACGGCTCTTCTCTAGTTCAGTCTGGGAAGACTTCAACTCGGCGATACTATCGGTCAGTTGTCTCTTAAGCTTACGATTCTCTGCACGCAATACTTTACGGGCTGCTGCTTCGCTACCACCGGACGAGGCCCCCATACCAACAAGAATGGATGTTCCAACCGCATGCTTTGATGCACTTCTGTTTGAAGATGACTCACCAGATTTGGACTGTTGCGCCATTAGGGTACTCAGACCATAATCAGAATTACTGGCGCTTTCCATCAAGCTATCCACCGAGGGCGTACCGCCAGGAGGTGTATAGTTTCCACTTTCTGCTGCACTTACAATATCAACCGTTCCCAAAAAACCAATTAATAACCAGGCACAGTGATGAAGATGCATTCGTATACAGCTCATTGTGCATCTACCTGATTAATTAATGCCAATGATAAGTCGTTTTTTATACGATAACACAAACTGGTAAGAGCATACTGATACTTAGGACGTACTAAGTCATTGATATCATGACTGATCTCGTTAGCTACCGCCAAATATTGACTACCCGTACGGGCAATGCGATCAAATTCGGCTTTGTAGCGTGTGTATTTAGTGCCGCTGAACTGCTTCAATGCCTCCAACTCGCGAGTACATTGTGCCAATTTACCGGAATTGCTGTCAGCAGAGGGCTGCACATTTCCGGTAAAACGACAATCACCGCCTCCAGATTCAGGGGATAATGAAGAATGAACCAATGTCTTAGAGGTTGACGATACTTTTATTTTACTTGATGTCGGCACTCTCTTCGGTGTGAGCTCTTGAGCACATCCTGTTAAAAGAAATGCGATTGCTAATAGTAGGTAAAAATAACAACCATAAGATACAATGCAGTGCCCTGTTATTTTCCGAACCTGCAACATCACACATATATGTTTAAGAACAAACAAGTTATTCACCTTATTACTCCCCAGCATCATTAGCATCAAAACTAATTAAAAGTCATAATCACAATAACATCTCCCGAATAGGCACCTGCATCAACTTTACCCAATGATTGAAGTCTGGATGAAAAGGAAAATGAATAGAGATTATTTCCACTTACCGTTATTGGAACACCATTCCAAGCATTTGAGCCATTGATATCCACATCGGAGTAAAGTGTTTTTTTAGGATTTAAATAAATAAACTTTTCACCCGTTGAGGATTTTGTATATAAAGTCAGGTTAGCTGGCAATGTGCACTGCACATTTCCTGTTATCGTTTTCTTATTCCCGTTGAGATTTTCCACCCCCAAATCACCATGATCAATGACAGATGGCAAAGAAAGACTGCAAGATTGCTTGACTGATGGCACCTTGCCACAAACACTACCAGGCCACTGCTGTGCATCTGAAATATATGGGCTAGGTCGGTGTTGCATATAAAACAATCCTATACAATCTGCCTTAGGGGATCGCAAAAGGAACTCTGCTCGATATGGCAACGGAAATGCTTTTTTGTACTCTTCAGCTACCTCCTTCCTAGTCTTAAATTGAGAGATTTCAAGACAATGCTTACCCAGTATACAGCTACCATACATCCCCGGGTATACAGGGTCATCGCGATATTTCACATCTGGACCAACATAACAAAGTCCAAACTCCTTGTAACATGGGTTTCGGTCGGTATCATTTTCCGGCCAGTCAACTATTTGTAGAACTACACGAGTGTCTGAACCGCTTTGGTACATATCAATAGGCGTTACAAAGGCTCCTGCATTTACCTCTATAAATGGAACACCAGCCAATGTCATGAAAAAAACAAGATAGAAAAAGCCCCTCATATTCCCTCCATTTCACTCATAGTCCAACATAAACGTCGAAATAGCCGAGAACTTACCAAATACTATTGAGTGATTTTTGATAGCAGAAGGCTCCCCTTGCACATAGGCTTTAAAGTCCAGCGTGGCATTGCCATTATTTAAACGGTATTTTTTAACAGTCTTGTTTATCGAAATAGGTTCTCCAGCCAGAGATTCTATTCCAACCGCTGCCCCTGATGCTTGACTTCCCGGTTGAAAAGCCAAAAGCCCAGGAAGCTCATTATTTTCCTTACCTAGAAATTTTATATTCACCTCCCGAGCTCTTGTCACATCACAGTTTATGAGGTGAATTGAAAACGTTTTACTATGACTACGTTCATTTTGATAAAGGTGTTTTCCGAACACTGTATCGAAGTCCACGGTAATTGCATCATCTCCAGGCTGGATACCGCAAGCTTCTCTAAGTACATTCACTTTTATACGAACAATGGATTCAAATTTATCCTTCGCATTACACACTGAGCTTATCGAAAGCAAGAGCAACAACGCTTTAAGAACATGTAATCGGTTACGCCGACACAAGGACGGTATCAGTCCATCTCGATCTGGCTTTAGGATGGTGTTCATACATGCCTCCTTTACTGAGTTATCCCAATTTCAGCAAACATCTCAACCGGGTTTACTACTTTTCACGGTACAAGTGCCACCACTACAACCAAACACTAATTTTGGCCGACCACCGAAATCATTGATGAAAATCAGTACAGGATTGTTACCCATTGCTGACGCACTGCCACCCAACACAGCACTGCCTTTTGGTGGGATCATCATCGGATTAAAACCGGATACCGCTGCCCCATTTAGGCTGGAAGACGCTGATGCGATGGTCACGTAGTATGGCGTCGGATTGTTCACTACATAGCGATCCCCTTGTCGAGTCATCGTCAACTTCTCCTGATAAGGATTTTCGTAGTCCGTGCGGCCAACAGTAATAGCCTTTGGCCGATAAAACAGTTTGATACGTGTTTGCAGCGCAATCTGCAATGTGTTGGGTTTGTTGGACTTTGGCGGAATTTCCCGGAGGTTGAAATAGAACAGCGTCTCTTTATCCTGAGACAACATGTTGATGCCCTGAGTGACTTGCAACTTCACTTGGCTTTTGGCTCCCGGCTCTACTCTCTGAAGTGGCGGTAGTGCAGTCAGTGGAGTGTTAATCTTGTTGCCATGCTCGTCCTCAATCCAAGCCTGCGCAAGATAGGGCAACTCTTTATTCTGGTTACTGATACTAAGGCTCATTGATTTATTTTCCCCATTAAACACCGCTCGGGTGCGATCGAGGGCAATAGCTGCATTAGCCTGCTGAACAGCCAGAATACCGGCCAACATGACAGCAGAAGCCGCCGCGTTTTTTTTCATTGTCATACTCATGCGGTTGTACTTATCTTTAGGCAACATTTCCATTCATCCACCCCACACTTTTATTAATCTTCTGGAAAGAACCACCACCCTTGGCTGGAATCGAGTGCGAATGCGCAAATATGGTTGATATCACTGCTATACCCGTCATCTTTCAAGTTGCCTCTTTGTTGGCTGCACTCACTCACCCCGGTCACATAGTTATCTATGCTCCCGGGGATTCGCTCCCTTGCCGTCGCGATGCATCTTGAAATCCATAGGGTATAAATCTAATCTCGCAGCACATACTTACGCGGTTTACGGTTCTCCACACCTGATTCTCCACACCTGAATTACCCATCCAGTTTGTCTTAACTCACCTGCCATTTTCGCCGCCGATCCTCGCTACGTTACCTGTGTTGGCTGGTGTAACAACTGTCTCTACAGCGTCACTACCATCATTCCCTTTAACACGCCGACAAGGTAACAACAGATTATTCATCAAGTTGGCTAGAAGAGATTGCGGTAATGTGATGAGACACTGTATACGACCATCCCAATGCACACTCATGTTCTCGCCTGGATTAATGCCGGTTAACCACACACTTCCTTCATCATTCACGATGCCAGTTTGCATTTCACGTTCGTTCATCACGATAGCGCCGAATGGAGGAGCCGTACCGTCTGTCAACTTAATAATGGCCATCGCCTTCTCGCCGGCGATCATCCCAAACTTGCGATAACCAATAGCGCCTTCCGTTAGCGTGCCTTGTACCACCGAGCGAGTTGCATCCACGTTATCCGCCAGTTGGTTCACGTCCACATTAACGCTGCTGCGGTAGTAACTGTTGATATCACTCACCACCGCTTTACCAAAAATGTTGGTATGGGTCACACTGCCATAACCGCGTATTGGTACACCACCAATCCCATCAGCGTCGATCATCATGCGTGTTCCCCCTATCATGTTGATACGGTGTAGCGCAGCGCCATCTGCCGTTGCCGTCATTCCTCCCTGAAGTGACAGCCCCATAGCGCTATATTCACTTCCACGGAAATTGGCATTCGCTGTCAACTTAGCTATATCCCCCTCGTGGGTGAAGTAACCACTGCCAATACTACGCCCACCCTGACCGTTACCGACATTAATCCGATATGCATTGTTGTCATCGATACGGTCATAGTAGCCCACAGTATTACTACTATTACGGCTAAGCTGACCGTCATAGGTTATTGTGCTATTTTCACCCCACGGTACAGCCATACTCAGATACAAACCGTCATCATTAGTGTCGTTGTACTGAGTCCGATATGCCGTTAGGCTCAGGCTAATGTTTTTAAAGCGTCCGATGTCGAAATAACGCGATAGTGACAGGTTATAAGTATCGTTGTTCGGACGGTCCCAGTAGGTCTGATGGCCGTAGTTCAGATAAACACTAAGCCCCATTTCCTTAAACTGTTTGTTAAACGTAATGGTATAGAACTCTTTACCTCTTCCATTATTGACACCGTAATAACGCGCCTCTAAATACTGCGACATGCTCATGAAATTACGTTCTGAGAAACGGTAACCTGCAAATGTTATCTGGCTATCGTATTCATCAAAGCGTTTAGAATAGCTAACCCGATACGAGCCTCCTTGTTTGGTGTCATCATGCAGAAACTGAGCTCGCGACTGCGTCACATCAAATGACAATGCACCAAACGCGAGCAAGTCACGGCCGATACCGATAGCCAGAGCATTATAGCCCCTGGCCAGCAAAGCTCCTCCGTACAGCGACCAACCGTTGTTCACCCCCCAAGAGAATTCTCCAGTTGCAAAGCCCGGTCCTTTACTGCGATGCTTAATGTCTGATGGTTTACCGGCGGCAATCTTGTAACGAACCATACCTGGACGTGTCAGATAAGGTACATTAGCGGTATTCACCTGGAAGGTCTGTACGCTGCCATCCTGCTCCTGTACCTTCACATCCAGCTTGCCATTCACCGCAGTATTCAGATCCTGAATACTGAAAGGACCTGCTGCCACCTGAGTTTCATAAATCACACGCCCTTGCTGACTGATGGTCACCTTGGCATTGGTTTTCGCCACTCCAGTCACTTCCGGCGCATAACCACGCAGGTTCGGTGGCAGCATGTTGTCGTCCGATATCAGACTGGCTCCGATGTAACGGAAACTGTCAAACATCCCAGAGTTGAGGTAGTCTTCCGCCAACGTCAGCTTGGCACGCAGAGCGGCTATTGCACGGTAGGCGTAGTAGCGGCTCCACTCCCAGCTTTGCTGGGCGCTTCCTACCTGTCCCGTAGTATGGCTGTACTGCACCTGCCAATCGGCCCGCAGACGCCAAGCTCCCAAGTTGGCCCCAACTGTTCCGTTACCGCTCAAAGATTGCGCTTGGTTGCTTGCACCTGACTGATTTGTCACTTGTGCATTGACGCTGTAGTCAAATAACATACCGGAGATCCCATTATCCCAACGTGACGGCGGATCCCAGTTTTCCACGGTATATTCTAAGTAAGCCTGCGGCATGCTGATGTATAGTGCCCCAGCGCCCAAGTCACCTCGAACTTCCATACCTTTCAGAGAAGCTATTTCTAGGCATTGGCCGTTATGCCACCAAGTAAGCTGACGGATTGCATCCGCTTTAAGTCCCAGTTGATCAACCATCTTCAGCGTCAGGCACGCTTCACTGCCTTTCGGATCATGATCAGGAGCAATGAACTGTACCGTCTGCTCGGGCAATTCGTTTTTATTCAAGCGTAATACCATCTGGTAGCTACCTTGCATAATGTAGCCAGCCTGGGAAAACTGACTTAAGTCAATACGCGCCCGATCCTTGACATCAAGAACATCCGTGTTGAATTCCACCCTATCGGCAGCCTTGACCACCTGCATGCCACAAAGAGCCAACAAGATACACAGTGCCACCGAGCTATCCCTCGCTCCACAAAGTAGCGATGGCATGGGTCCTTTCATCAGAAATAATCCAGTTTGAAACGTATCATGGTGTGGAGGGCCTCGGCGCGTAACACTTGGTGAGCTGTTATCAGACGTAAAGTATAATCCAGCCGCATTGAGCCTATTTGCAGATCCTCTACAAGCATGGGTTTGCCTGGCACAACTATCGCTCCTGTACTGTCCGATATCTGTAATCCCACACCACTCGCCTCACCATTCATGCTAAACAAGTCGTTACGAGCAGCAGCACCATCAAAAGTCACTCGAAAGTGTGACCTACTCAGGCGATTCAGTAATACGGGAGTCAACAGACAATTAATCAACTGTATACTTAAAAGCCGTACCGGCCCGTGACCACTGCGGATAATTTGTCCGACCAAAATAGATGATATGTCGATGGTCTGATCTTGATTGCCCAAAGCAATTGTACAGGGTGTATCAATGATGGAGCCTTGCATGTTGACGCGGCCATGCTCTTGGTTGATAGCGGTTGCCATAAATGACAATATCAGACTGGTTAGCACTAACAACGTCAGCAGGGAAGGCAACATCTTAGAACAGGTTGGACGGCTAAGAAGAGTCATCTCGCTCTCCAAAATTTGGTTTACCAGCAAATTCATTTCCCTAATCTTGTAGGGACCCCTCTTTCCCGCTGTTTCCCCTGTCAGCCTGAAGGCTAGGCCACAGCGGGAAAGAGAAACAGATAGACTTTCCAACGCACAGAAAGGCTTCTTTCACCACCTTTATTGGTAAGCCAGAGTGAAGTTAGCCACAGCGCTGAAATCACCAGGAACGATAGTCGCAGAAGCCCCGTCACCTTGTAAGAAAGCAGCGAAGTGCATGGTCGAATCGGAACCATCGGTGATGATTGTGGGTGAACTCTGTTGTCCCAGTTTGATAAGTTTGGCGTTATCGTTGGTGATACCAATAGCCGCACCAGAGGCCGAACCAACAATTGCCAGTAGGTCCTTATTCACAGAAGATGGTGTCCCAGAGAAAGTCGCCGTTACAATCTTCTTTTCCAAGCCGTTAGCATCACAGTCTAGTAAACGGATATTAAAAGGAACCGGCGTGGACTTACCACCTCCTGCCAGTGCTTTGTTGGAAATCTGCCCAAGCTTCACAGTCTGATCGTCATCACCGGGGTGGATGGAACAAGGCGCATCAATAATAGAACCTTCAAAAGTCACTTTTCCTTGGCCTTGGTTAGTATTTTTAGTACTGGCGGGCGGCTTGGTCTGCGCATTGACAGAACCTGCTGTTAGGGCTACACCCAATCCGAGAACCATAACTAATGTATTCAATTTCATGTGAATTAATTCCTTAACTTAAGGATAAAACCATACAAAAGTAGCAGTGTGGAACTTCAGGTCCTACACCAGATATCCAATGCAAAAGGGGTCTTAAAATCTCATATCAACATTTTTTAAAACCAAACAAAATGCACCAAACTGTTTTGTTTAGTTATAAATACTAAAATAGATAATATTTTTGAATTAATATCCAAAAAAAGACATTAATTTAAACTTATAAACTTTCTAATTGATTGATATCTAATTAAGTTCAAACAAACCAACTGATTTTTTACAAAATAATATTGATAAAATATTAAAAGTAATAAAAAGATATTAAAAAAACTATATATTACAAATGGTTAAATGTTGTTAGTCTGGAGAGGTACAAAAGTTGACTTAGGTGATAGTTTTGTGTAAAACTATTAACAGTTTGGTGCATTCTGTTTAGTTTTTTGTTGTAAAATAGTTTCTTAATTTTTAATAAAAATTCTACATCCTGATATTTTCTGTCAAAAAATCACTGTTCAATGATATATGTGATTTTATATTTATATATAAAAAAATTTATTTCTTTCTTATGATAAATAAATGAAATTTTAGATCAATAATTCCATAAAATCTCTATTAATTGATATAGTTATTTAGATTAGTATTCTCTATCAGTAACTATATGCCCAAATCTCACAGGAACTATTTTCATGAAGAAGCGTAAGTTCTTAACCAGATATGAAATTGATGCGATTTTAGAAAAAGCACGTCAGGGGCGTCATGCTGAGCGGGATTATTGCATGCTACTCATGTGTTTTATTCATGGGTTTAGAGTCAGTGAGCTATGTCATCTGACACTATCCGATCTTGATCTTAGCTCGGGAATTATTTACGTAAGGCGATTAAAAGGGGGACTATCAACAACACATCCATTGGTGCCTGAAGAACTTAATGCGTTAAACCAATGGATTAATATCCGTAAGAGCTGGAGAGAATCAGACACATCGTGGGTTTTTTTATCACAAAAATCAGGTGCGATTTCACGCTATCAGGTTTATAGTTTGTTAAAACATTATGGCAGACAAGCATTAGTCGATATTTCACCTCATCCACATATGTTAAGACATGCCTGCGGCTATGCTCTTGCTGATTTGGGAAGAGATACACGCCTTATTCAGGATTATCTCGGTCACCGCAATATATCTCATACTGTTATTTACACAGCAAGCAATGTAAAACGGTTCTCCAATATATGGGAAATTCCTTCAAAAGGACTCAGTTAATACCTTCTTTTTATAAAATGTGTTGTGATATGATAAATTATTTCTTTTACAACAAAAAATATCATCTGATGATAAGAAATCCTCATTAATGTTGCGCTAATGAGGATTTTTCATTAGGTAATGATAATTATGAATATCATAGGATACTGATTTTTTTATTTATTATAATTTATTTAGGAGTTAATATGTTACGTTATTAAATAAAAAGATGAATTTTAACTGATATCCAAGGATTGATTGAAATCATCTTGAGTTTTTTACTCAATGACAGATTCATTTATCGAAAAATAAAGCGGATTATTTTTTTCCGCTTTATTTTTTATTGAATGATAATTTGTAAAATCATTTATCCTTCAAACTTTTGCGTTATTTTTTCAAGTTGTTCCTGAATGTCCATCCATGCTAATTCAATTTCTTCCAGTTTTGATTTGGTCTGATTTTGTTTTTGCAGATATTCAGTTAATTCGACTTTACGGCTGCTATCATAGATAGCGCTGTCTAAAAGTTGATTTTCTAGTACAACCAATTCGCCACCCAGTTTCTCCATCTGTTTTTCAAGATTGGTCAGTTGCTTACGCAATGGCTGCGTTTGGTTACGGAAGTCAGCTTGACGCCGTTTTTGATCTTTTCTTTCCTGAGCACTTTGGTTGGATGTCTCTTTTTCCTTATCGTTGTTTTCACGTATTTGCTGATTTTGTTGACGTTGTTGATCTATCAGCCATTGTTGATAATCTTCCAAATCGCCGTTGAATGATTCTACCCGGCCATCATGAACCAGATACAACTCATCTGTTGTTGAACGTAATAGATGTCGGTCGTGAGAAACCACAACCAATGCACCGTCAAAGTCGATCAAAGCTTCTGTCAGTGCCTGACGCATATCCAGGTCGAGGTGGTTCGTTGGTTCATCAAGTAACAGGAGGTTAGGGCGTTGCCAGACCATTAATGCCAAAACTAAACGTGCTTTTTCTCCCCCGGAAAAACGCCCACTTGGGTCAGTCACTTGATCGCCTTTGAAACCAAAGCCGCCCAGATAATCTCTAAGTTGCTGTTCTGTTTCTTGTGGCGCAATGCGGACTAAATGCTGTAATGGTGATTCATCAGCACGTAAATATTCCAGTTGATGTTGGGCGAAATACCCCAGTTTGATCCCTTTAGCTAATTCTACGGTTCCACTCTGAGATTGCAGTTCGCCAGCCAATAGTTTAATCAACGTGGACTTACCCGCGCCATTACGGCCAAGCAGGCCAATGCGGGAGCCGGGAACCAGATTCAGTTTGATGGAATTTAAAACGGTCCGTTCGCCGTAGCCTGCGCTTACTTTTTCCATTTTCAGGAGTGGGTTTGGCAGACTTTCCGGTTTACGGAAACTGAAATGAAATGGGTTATCAACATGGGCAGGAGCGATTAATTCCATCCGCTCCAGCATCTTGATACGGCTCTGAGCTTGTTTGGCTTTGCTGGCCTTGGCACGGAAACGGTCAATATAACTTTGCAGATGGGCAACTTTCTCTTGCTGACTTTTATAAAGGGCCTGTTGTTGCGCCAGTTTGGTAGCGCGCTGGCGCTCGAAAGATGAGTAGTTGCCGCTGTACTCAAACAGAGATTGTTGTTCTATATGGAGGATCTTATCGGCAATCGGGTCGAGAAAATCCCGATCATGGGAGATAAGGATTAATGTTCCAGGGTAGCTTTTCAGCCATTTTTCCAACCAGATAACCGCATCCAGATCAAGATGGTTAGTGGGTTCATCAAGCAACAGCAAATCAGAACGGCAGAGTAGTGCCTGAGCCAGATTGAGGCGCATGCGCCATCCACCGGAAAATGCACGTACAGGTTGATCAAGTTGCTCTTGAGAGAAACCTAAACCGTGCAGTAGACTTGATGCTCTTGAACGGATCGTCCAGGCTTGAATCGTGTCTAATTGACCATGCAGATGAGCAATCAGATTACCGTCATTTTTTTCATTGGCTATCCGCAGTTGTTGTTCCAGTTGACGGAATTCACGATCACCATCAATGACATATTCCAGAGCGGGTATTTCCAGTGCCGGCGTTTCCTGATTCACCCAGGAAAGTGCCCAGTTACTGGGAAAAGTGAATGTGCCTGTTTCAGCCTGAAGCTCATTTTTTAATAGTGCAAGTAGGGTAGATTTACCACAGCCATTTTTCCCTACCAGACCCACTTTCTGCCCGGGATTGATAGTGGCGCTGGCATTGTCCAGCAGAACACGAGTTCCGCGACGAATTTGTAATGAAGAGAAAACAATCATAAGTATCGTTTGTATAGAATATGTTAAATTAGTAATAACAGATAGTAAGCGTCTTATTTTATAACTTTCGTATGCATGGTAACGGAAAATACGTGTCCTGACACGTTCTTGAGGAGGGAACGATGTTACAGCCGCCTAAAGTCCTGCTGCTGTATGCCCATCCTGAGCCACAGGATTCAGTAGCAAATCGTGTTTTGTTACAACCTGTGCAGGGTTTAGAGCATGTTACGGTCCACGACTTATATGGAGCTTATCCAGATTTTTTTATTGATGTTCATCATGAGCAACAGCTACTTCGAGAGCATCAGGTGATTGTCTTTCAACACCCACTGTATACCTACAGTTGTCCAGCTTTATTAAAGGAGTGGATGGATCGTGTGCTGACTCGGGGGTTTGCCAGTGGTATTACCGGGTTGGCATTACAGGGAAAATATTGGCGTTCAGTGATTACTACTGGGGAGCCGGAAGGCACTTTCCAGGCTGATGGGTATAATCTCTATTCAATGGAAGAGATCCTTCGTCCTTTTGAACTCACCGCGGCGATGTGCCGTATGCATTGGTTATCACCCATTATTATTTATTGGGCACGCCGTCGAAAACCTGAGCTTCTTGCCATCCATGCTAATGCTTATCGTGAGTGGCTCAAATCGCCATTATCATTAGGAGGGCTATAAGTTATGGAGCATTCAGCGCAATTGAGCGCCGGTGTATTGTTTTTATTTGCTGCCGTTGTAGCAGTGCCACTCGCACAGAAATGCAAGATTGGGGCAGTATTGGGTTATTTGTTGGCAGGGATTGTCTTGGGCCCGTGGGGGTTGAGTTTTATCAGGGATGTTGATGATATTCTTCATTTCTCGGAGTTAGGGATTGTTTTTCTGATGTTTATCATCGGTCTTGAACTTAACCCCGCTAAACTCTGGCAACTCAGACGATCTATTTTTGGTGTCGGTGCGGCTCAGGTTATTTTCACGGCGAGTGTGCTGGCTGTGTTGTTATATCTGACCGATTTTTCATGGCAAGCGGCGGTTATTGGTGGTATCGGTATGGCGATGTCCTCAACGGCAATGGCCCTGCAACTCATGAAAGAGAAGGGCATGAACCGCAATGAAGGCGGGCAGCTTGGTTTCTCGGTTTTGCTATTTCAAGATATGGCGGTGATCCCGGCTTTGGCATTGATTCCGTTGTTGGCAGGTGGAACAGCCTCCGGTGACTGGTATCGAATAGCGTTAAAAATTGCTGCTTTTGCTGGCATGTTGCTCGGTGGCCGTTATCTGTTACGTCCGCTGTTTCGTTTGGTCGTCAGAGCTGGAGTACGTGAGTTATTTACTGCGGCGGCGTTACTGGTGGTACTCAGCTCAGCGCTATTTATGGAAGCGCTCGGTTTTTCTATGGCGCTCGGAACCTTTATCGCCGGAGTATTACTGGCAGATAGTGAATACCGCCATGAACTGGAAATCTCCATAGAACCGTTCAAAGGATTGCTGTTGGGGTTGTTTTTTATTTCGGTCGGTATGTCTCTGAATCTAGGGGTATTACTGATACATCTGTCCGAAGTACTACTTGGTGTGCTGGCTTTGGTGATTGTGAAAGGCATTGTTCTATATCTTATCGCAATGAGTGCTGGTTTACGGGGGGCATCCTGCTTGCAATTTTCTGGCGTACTCAGCCAGGGGGGAGAATTCGCCTTTGTTCTGTTTTCTGCTGCACTGAGCCAGAATGTGCTCAATAGTGGGCAGATGGCTTTGTTGCTGGTCGTGGTGACGATATCGATGATGACAACGCCGCTTGTCATGCAATTGATAGATGCTATTCTGGCACGCCGTTATAATGCCAAAGATGAGACAGATGAACAGCCCTTTGTAGAAAATGATGATCCGCAGGTGATTTTAGTGGGTTTTGGCCGGTTCGGACAGGTAATCGGTCGTCTTCTAATGGTGAATAAAATCCGTATAACGGTGTTGGAACGCGATGTCAGTGCTGTGAGTACTATGCGGCGTTATGGCTATAAAGTTTATTATGGTGATGCGGCTGAATTGGAGCTGCTACGTTCGGCAGGCGCGGAGAAAGCCAAAGCGATAGTCATCACCTGTAATGAGCCGGAAGATACCATGATGATCGTTCATTTATGCCAGAAACATTTCCCTAATCTGCATATTATGGCGCGAGCCAGAGGACGCCTGGAAGCGCATGAACTGCTACAAAATGGAATAGAAAATTTCACCCGTGAAACTTTCTCCAGTGCCCTGGATCTGGGGCGTAAAACCTTAGTCGAATTGGGAATGCATCCGCATAAAGCTAATCGAGCAAAACAACATTTCCAGCGGTTAGATATGCGGATGCTAAGAGAACTTATGCCGCAGCTACAGGGTGATGTGGCTCACATATCTCGTATAAAAGAGGCGCGACGGGAACTGGAAGAGCTATTCGAACGGGAAATGCTGAATGAACGTCGCCAACCGGATGGTTGGAATGAGCATGAATACATGAATAATAGCGGAGCAAATCATGTCAGTAAGCCGTAAGAGATTTATTGCCGGTGCTGTCTGCCCAGAATGTCACTCTCAGGACACGCTGGCAATGTGGCAAGAAGATCAGGTGGATGTGGTGGAATGTGTCCATTGTGGTCACCAACAACGCCAGACTGATGAGAAAGTGACCTCTCATGTCAGAAAGCAGGAGCAGGTTATTGGTATTTTTACCCCACAATAATTATGTGAATATTAGCGCGAGTGAGTACAGAGA
This sequence comes from Photorhabdus bodei, assembly GCF_003287735.1. Taxonomy (GTDB): domain Bacteria; phylum Pseudomonadota; class Gammaproteobacteria; order Enterobacterales; family Enterobacteriaceae; genus Photorhabdus; species Photorhabdus kayaii. The sequence goes on from NZ_NSCM01000017.1 coordinate 65,430, forward strand.
CTGAAAATTCCGCTACAATCGGTAAAAATTTTTAGACCCACGGGTAGGAGATGTCATGAAAGTAGCAAAAGATTTGGTAGTCAGCTTGGCTTATCAAGTAAGAACAGAAGATGGTGTTTTAGTTGATGAGTCACCGGCGAGTGCGCCGTTGGACTATCTGCATGGCCGTGGTTCATTGATTAGCGGTTTGGAAAAGGCGCTAGAAGGCCGTGAGGCGGGTGAGAGTTTTGATGTCAGCGTACAGGCTGATGATGCCTATGGTCAGTATGATGACAATTTGGTTCAGCGTGTACCAAAAGATGTCTTTGTTGGTGTTGATGAACTGGAAATTGGCATGCGTTTCCTGGCTGATACCGATATGGGGCCAGTACCCGTAGAAATTACAGCAGTTGAAGATGAGCATGTTGTGGTTGATGGTAACCATATGCTGGCTGGTCAGAATCTAAAATTCAATGTTGAAGTTATTGCCATCCGTGAAGCGACTGAAGAAGAACTGGCTCATGGTCATGTTCATGGTGCTCATGGTCACGAACATGGTGAAGGGTGCTGCGGTGGTCACGGCGATGACGACGGTCATCATCACCATAATGAAGGACACGGATGCTGCGGTGGTGGCGGTTGCCACTGATAAGCTAAAGCGGATAGTGGACTTTTAATATTTAAAAAAAGCGGGGCAAGTTTGGGATAGTTGGTTTCAGCGCTTGCCCTAATTTATTGTAGTTTAATGCCTTTCCTAGTAATGAGGAGGAGGTGTTTCCTCAGATTGTGAAGCGATCATTGAGGGTTGAGTGGCTTTCAATCGTTCTGTCATCAACCGCAAATGATCTCTTAATTTAGTGATCTCCATTTGCTGTTCAGTCACTACCTGATTTAATTCTTCGATAGTTCTTTCTTGAAAGACAATTCGACTTTCCAAACGCTCAAGCCGTTGCTCAAATTCTGATAGATCCATGATTTTCTCCCGTTTCAGGTCCTGTATTGCCCGTGTTAGATGCCTCATATTAATTAAGAGTAGCCTACTATGCCCAGAATATTCTGTGAAATGCGGTTGTTATGAAACCTCTTGTCATTCATGTTGTCCTAATAAGCTTGGGGCACTAAAAAACGGCAAATATTGTATTGTGCTCCTGTAGACGGTTATAGTGACTTGGTTGCATAACTTTTGCTGACGGTAAAATCCCCCAAAGCTATTGGAGAAACAGATGAAATCATTGTTTAAAATTACCCTGCTTGCTACCACATTAGCGATGGCTTTCAGTGCCCCTCAGGTGCTGGCGGCTAAAGCAGATAGTCAGAGTAGCACAGAATTGAACAGCGCATTTAAAACAGAAGATCAGCAAAATGCTTATGCTCTGGGCGCATCTTTAGGGCGTTATATGCAAAACACCCTGAAAGAACAGAAATCTCTGGGTATCCCATTGGATAAAGATCAATTGTTATCGGGTGTGCAGGATGCTTTTAATAACAAGAGCAAACTGACTGACAGCGAAATTGAAAATACGCTGCGTGCATTTGAAGGTAAAGTGAAATCTGCCGCTGAAGCTAAGATGGAAAAAGAAGCCAGAGAGAATGAAGCTAAAGGTGTTAAATATCGTGAAGAATTTGCTAAGGAAAAGGGGGTCATTAAGAGTAAAACTGGCCTTTTATATAAAATAGAGAAGGAAGGCCGCGGTAAGAAGCCTGTGGCAAGCGACACGGTAGTTGTGAACTACCGGGGGACATTGATTGACGGTAAAGAGTTCGATAGCTCCTATAAACGTAATGAACCCCTTTCTATTCGCCTGGATAGCGTTATCCCAGGTTGGACAGAAGGTTTACAGAATGTGAAAAAAGGTGGAAAAATTAAACTGGTTATTCCACCAGAGCTGGCCTATGGTAAAGCGGATCTGCCAGGTATTCCTGCAAATTCGACACTAGTATTTGATATTGAGTTGCTGGATGTTAAAGCGGAGACCAAAGCTAAGTAAGCTATACCCCATGGATTTCAAGATGCATCGTGACGGCAAGGGAGAGAATCCCCGGGAGCATAGCTAACTATGTGATCGGGGTGAGCGAGTGCAGCCAACAAAGAGGCAACTTGAAAGATAACGGGTATATTCGCTAAATATCTTTGATGAATACGGATAAAACCGTTGGTGGAGATTCTGTCAACGGTTTTTTGTTACTGAAAGCTGTGATAGAGACCAAATGTCTGAGTAGCAATGGCTTGACGATGATGTCATGTGGTTTTAACGTCAATATTTCATGTGAATGCAAAGATCTTTGATTAGGATCTCTGTTAAGCTGCAATAATTGAATTTTCACAAGAAATTTTTATAGGTTTATCACGTTGTGTTTTTAGCAAGACGTTGTCTGCGATTGAAGGATGGTGTATTTAATGTCTAACCCGTTATTATCTGGTGATATCAGTGATGTCGATTTACTGGAAAACCAACCGTTTACTGAAACGGACCACGAAATTTTAAAGTCTTATGAAGCCGCAGTTGATGGCTTGGCTATGCTAATTGGTGGGCATTGTGAGATTGTCCTTCATTCATTGGAAGATCTGAAATGTTCAGCCGTCAGAATAGCCAACGGAGAACATACAGGTCGTAAAATAGGTTCACCTATCACTGATCTTGCGCTGCGTATGTTACATGACATTACAGACGAAGATTGTAGTGCATCCAAAGCCTATTTTACCCGAGCGAAAAGCGGTTCATTGATGAAGTCAGTCACGATTGCGATCCGCAACCGGAATCGCCGAGTGATCGGCCTTTTGTGCATTAATATGAATCTTGATGTCCCTTTCTCTGAAATTATTCAGACATTTATTCCAGAGGAAACACATGATGTCGCACCAAATGTAAATTTTGCCTCATCCGTGGATGATTTGGTTGCGCAAACGCTGGAGTATACTATTGAAGAAGTTAATATTGATCGCAGTGTATCCAATAATGCCAAGAACAGACAGGTGGTTCTGAATCTCTATGAGAAAGGTATTTTTGATATTAAAGACGCAATCAATCAGGTTGCTGAGCGTTTAAATATTTCTAAACATACTGTTTATCTCTATATTCGTCAGTTTAAAAATGGTGAATGTTTAGGGCCTGAGCGGTAATGTCTTCGCTGTCTTATTGTCTGCTGGTTACGGGGCCTGCATATGGCACCCAACAAGCCAGCAGTGCTTACCAATTCGCGCAAGCTTTGATTTCGATGGGGCATAAACTTAATACTGTATTTTTTTATCGGGAAGGGGTTTATAACGGCAATCAGTTGACCGCACCAGCCAGTGATGAGTTTAACTTGGTTAGCGCATGGCAGATGATGGCAACGGAGCACCGGTTTAGCATGCACATTTGTATTGCCGCTGCCCTTCGCCGTGGTGTTCTTGATGTTCAGCAGGCAAGTGAGTTGAATTTACCGGTAGCAAACTTGGCTGAAGGGTTTGAATTAAGCGGATTGGGAACACTGGCTGACGCTATGCTAACTTGCGACCGTGTGGTGCAATTCTGAGAGGCAAAAATGAAAAAAATCGCTTTTGTCTTCACTAAAGCGCCTCATGGTGATGCAGGGGGTAGAGAAGGTCTAGATGCATTGCTGGCAACTTCGGCATTAACAGAAAAGATAGGTGTATTTTTTATTTCTGACGGTGTGTTTCAACTATTACCAGGTCAGCAGCCTGACAGAATTCTTTCCAGAAACTATATCGCTACTTTTAAGGTGTTGCCTTTGTACGATATTGAAGAATGTTATTTGTGCCAGGAAGACCTTGTTATGCGTGGATTAAGCTCAGTCAATCATTTTGTTCTGGATGCGAAAGTGATACCCGCAGAAACGATCCGTGAGAAACTGGTTGACTATGATGTTGTGCTGACATTCTGAGCTATTGGAAGGACAATGAGATGCTATATACTGTTGGCCGATCGCCATATCAATGTGATTTCAATGTGATATCCAAGCTGCTTGCCAGTGGTGATGACATCTTATTTATTCAGGATGGTGTACTGGCAGGTATTGAGGGTAATTGCTATCTGCCGGCGTTGATCAGTCGTGGTGCTACATTGTATGCGCTAAAAGAAGATATTGAGGCGCGGGGATTGGACGATCAGGTTTCAGACAAAGTGCAAGTGATCGACTATACTGACTTTGTTAACCTGACGGTAAAACACCATCAACAATTCGCCTGGTAGTTGAGAAAAAGCTGTATATTTCTTGACACTTTGGCGAGTCAGCCATAAAATTCCGCGTCCTCGTGTTTTGCCGTTAGGGCAGACAAGAGATTTAATCCGTGTTTACGAAGCAAAAAAACCAGGAGTTTTTTTAATAATGGCAACTATTAACCAGCTGGTGCGCAAACCCCGTAGCATGAAGGTTGCAAAAAGCAACGTTCCTGCTCTGGAAGCTTGCCCACAGAAGCGCGGAGTATGTACTCGCGTATATACCACCACCCCTAAAAAACCAAACTCTGCACTGCGTAAAGTATGTCGTGTGCGTTTGACTAACGGTTACGAAGTTTCTTCTTACATCGGTGGTGAAGGCCACAACTTGCAGGAACACTCCGTAATTCTGATCCGTGGCGGTCGTGTTAAAGACTTGCCAGGTGTGCGTTACCACACTGTTCGCGGTGCACTGGACTGTTCCGGTGTTAAAGACCGTAAACAAGGTCGCTCTAAGTACGGTGTGAAGAAGCCAAAAGCTTAATGGTACTCCGTTAAGTAAGGCCAAACATTATTTACCTTAATGTCAAAATAAACTCATAGAGTTTTGGACAACCCTGAATTCGAAACGGAGTATTTCCATGCCACGTCGTCGTGTAATTGGTCAGCGTAAAATTCTGCCAGATCCAAAGTTTGGATCTGAATTACTGGCCAAATTCGTCAATATCCTGATGGTAGATGGTAAAAAATCTACTGCGGAAGCAATTGTATATAGTGCGCTTGAGACCCTGGCTCAGCGCTCTGGTAAAGAGCACCTGGAAGCGTTTGAACTTGCATTGGATAATGTGCGTCCAACCGTGGAAGTTAAGTCCCGCCGTGTTGGTGGTTCTACTTATCAGGTTCCAGTTGAAGTTCGTCCGGTTCGTCGCAATGCGTTAGCAATGCGTTGGATCGTTGAAGCTGCTCGTAAACGCGGTGATAAATCTATGGCCCTACGCCTGGCGAACGAATTATCTGATGCAGCCGAGAATAAAGGCACTGCTGTTAAGAAACGTGAAGACGTTCACCGTATGGCAGAAGCTAACAAGGCGTTCGCACACTACCGTTGGTAATCTCATCGTAGTGATGATGCCCTGGGTGGCTGTTCTGCCACCCAGATTTACATTGAACGTCCTAGGAATAGAGGAATCAAATGGCTCGTACAACACCCATTGCACGCTACCGTAACATCGGTATCAGTGCACACATCGACGCCGGTAAGACCACCACTACCGAACGTATTCTGTTCTACACTGGTGTAAACCATAAGATCGGTGAAGTTCATGATGGCGCTGCTACTATGGACTGGATGGAACAGGAGCAGGAGCGTGGTATTACCATCACCTCCGCAGCAACAACTGCTTTCTGGTCAGGTATGGCTAAGCAGTTTGATGCGCACCGTATCAACATCATCGACACCCCAGGGCACGTTGACTTCACCATCGAAGTAGAACGTTCCATGCGTGTTCTTGACGGTGCGGTCATGGTTTATTGTGCGGTTGGTGGTGTTCAGCCACAGTCCGAAACCGTATGGCGTCAGGCAAATAAATATAGAGTTCCACGTATCGCGTTCGTTAACAAAATGGACCGTATGGGAGCGAATTTCTTACGCGTTGTTGAGCAGCTCAAAACTCGCTTGGCGGCAAACCCAGTACCTCTGCAATTAGCCATTGGTGCAGAAGATGCGTTCACCGGTGTTGTTGACTTGGTGAAAATGAAAGCCATCAACTGGAACGATGAAGATCAGGGAACCACCTTCACTTACGAAGATATCCCAGCTGATATGCAGGATCTGGCGGAAGAATGGCGTAGCAATTTGATTGAAGCCGCTGCGGAAGCATCAGAAGAGCTGATGGAAAAATACCTTGGCGGTGAAGAACTGACTGAAGAAGAGATCAAAGCTGGTCTGCGTCATCGTGTTCTGACTAACGAAATCATCCTGGTTACTTGTGGTTCTGCATTTAAGAACAAAGGTGTTCAGGCAATGCTGGATGCAGTTATTGAGTACCTGCCAGCACCAACGGATGTTGAATCCATTAAAGGTATTCTGCCAGACGGTAAAGATACGTCGGCAGAGCGTCACTCTGACGACAACGAACCATTTTCGGCACTGGCGTTTAAAATCGCTACTGACCCGTTCGTTGGTAACTTGACCTTCTTCCGTGTCTACTCTGGTGTGGTTAATTCCGGTGATACCGTTCTTAACCCAGTGAAAGACAGAAAAGAGCGTTTTGGCCGTATCGTTCAGATGCATGCTAATAAACGTGAAGAAATTAAAGAAGTTCGCGCAGGTGACATCGCTGCTGCGATTGGCCTGAAGGATGTGACTACCGGTGATACGCTGTGTGATATCAACGCCCCAATTATCCTGGAGCGTATGGAATTCCCAGAGCCAGTCATTTCTGTTGCTATTGAGCCAAAAACTAAAGCTGACCAGGAAAAAATGGGTATCGCTTTAGGTCGTCTGGCTCAAGAAGACCCATCATTCCGCGTGTCTACCGATGAAGAATCTGGTCAGACTATTATCGCCGGTATGGGTGAGCTTCACTTGGATGTTCTGGTTGACCGTATGCGTCGTGAGTTCAAAGTTGAAGCGAACGTCGGTAAACCTCAGGTTGCTTACCGTGAAACCATCCGTTCTACTGTTGAGCAAGAAGGTAAATTTGTTCGTCAGTCTGGTGGTCGTGGTCAGTTTGGTCACGTATGGCTGCGTATTGAACCAATGGAACCTGGTGGCGTAGGCTATGAATTCGCCAATGAAATCGTTGGTGGTGTTGTTCCTAAAGAATATATCCCAGCGGTAGATAAGGGTATTCAGGAACAAATGAAAAATGGTGTTCTGGCCGGTTACCCGATTGTTGACGTTAAAGTGGCACTGTTCGATGGCTCTTACCACGAAGTGGACTCTTCTGAAATGGCGTTCAAAATCGCAGGTTCTATGGGCTTCAAAGAAGGCTTTATGAAGGCGAAACCAGCTCTGCTGGAGCCTATCATGAAAGTTGAAGTTGAAACACCAGAAGATTACATGGGTGACGTTATCGGTGACCTAAACCGCCGCCGTGGTATGATTGACGGTATGGAAGATATGACTACCGGTAAAATCGTACGTGCTCAGGTACCATTATCTGAAATGTTTGGTTATGCTACTGACCTGCGTTCTCAGACCCAAGGTCGTGCTTCTTACTCTATGGAGTTCCTGAAGTACAATGAAGCGCCGAGCAACGTCGCTCAGGCTATTATCGAATCTCGTAAAGCTAAATAAGTTTTTCGGGTTTAATATCTAGATTCAGCTCCCTCTCCAATATGATGAGGGTGCGATATTAAGGAATAGAGTCGTGTCTAAAGAAAAATTTGAACGTACAAAACCGCACGTTAACGTTGGTACTATCGGCCACGTTGACCACGGTAAAACTACCCTGACTGCTGCTATCACTACTGTATTGGCTAAAACCTACGGTGGTAATGCTCGTGCATTCG
>NZ_NSCM01000018.1 GCF_003287735.1 Photorhabdus bodei
AACAGGTCAGGAATAACCATTATTTCGCTTCGACGACCTTGTTCAGGCAGGCAATCCATCGTTTTTTTACGGAAATATTACCGGAACTTGCCGGGAACCTGTCGTGCCGTATTAATGACAACTTCCAAGTTCTGAATCCTGCATCTTCAAGTTAAGCGGGTATAAAATGAGCCCAGATCACCTTCCACACTACACTAAAATTTTAGAAGACGGAACAGATATACGGCTTGATGCAGCATTTACACTTGCTTGGAATAATTATGATAATAAAGAAAGACTGGCCGAAGTTTTAAATCTAGAACAGAAAAAAAACGGAGGAAAACATATCATGACAGCGGGGGGGCACTATCTTGAATGTGCTTTCCATTTATATCGAGAGATGTTTAGCGGATCATCTAAAAAATCCAAAACTTTCAGAGCATCAGGATTGCTAGATCTGGCCCTAATACGAAAAAATATTGATTATCACTATTATGATAGCCTATTCCCAGAAGTTAATATAATTTCTAGAATACTTAATGATTTTCTGGATATTGATATCCCAGATGATCAGCTGTTGAATAAAAATTATGGTGACATTCTTAACAAAGTTAAAACAAAAACGATATGGTATTTCGCAAGCTATAATAACATATGATAAAAAAAATTATAAAAATTATTATAATAGACGATATAGCCTCGGACAGCTCAAAGGAAAAGACGTTGAGGAAACATTCCAATTATTACGTGATAAAAGCCCACACTTAGGTGCAAAGGGAACTCCGATTTATTTATCTATGCCACTATTAAGTTGTGATAGTATATTGATATCAGATATGTAATATGGAGAGACTCAGATTTTTCCTTAGACATATTATTAATCGTAAATCAGAGGATAATCGCCGATCATAAAGTATCATCAATCATTCCGTAGCTATATCTGTAATATACTGACTTTAAACCGTTTGTATAAAATTCATGTGTTTGTTAATTCTTAATTAAAACAAAAAATTACGAATGCTGTGCGGAGTGTTGGATCATTATAATTATCGATACTTTCCAACCTTGGGAAAATAGTGAAAAAGCTGATCTTATAACAGCACTTGGAGTGCTTAGCTTATGTGAAAACTACACGCGATTTAATGATTGCTTCAGATACGCGCTGACAATCATTGATGAAAAATGAGCATTTGATTGGTGGCAACTAGCTGCTCGCTGGTGAATATCCCAGAAGAATAAATATGGATAATAGTTTTGTATTGCGTGAAAATATTTATCAAGATTGCGAAGGAAAATAATGCAAGATTTATTGATTGAGATCGAACTCTACGATAAAACTATTCAAACATAATTATTTATAACTTAATAAGGAAGTAGAATGAAATTTCCTCGGGTAGGTGTTACACATCTTATTGAAAGAATAGAAGACTTATACTTAGATGAAATCTACAGCGCCGAAAGCATCACGTTAACAACATCTTCACAACCCAATAGTGCTCCTCATGTTGGAACATTGCTTACTTTTTCATATGTTTTTAACATTGCAAGTTATTTTAAAAAAAAGTATGCCAAGAAAGTAAATATCGTCATCGACTTATTAGATAATGCCCCAAGCCAAAGAAAGGTGGTTAATGGCGTTGAATATCAGTATATGTTGAAGCAGAGTAATAATGGGTTGAATATATTTGGAGTTAATAGAGAAATATATAATAACTGCCTAAGAATTTTATCATTATTTTCAGCTGCCGATTATAAAATTCGCGATTACAGTGATTTTTGTCTTAATTCGAATTTCTACTATGCTTTAAATGAAATGTTAGTCGAAAACATTTATTTCAATAAAATAACCAATCCGGGAGGAAGGTCTGTTCATATCAGAGCTCCTTGCCCGGAATGTGGGATAATTGAAAAAGACCCATCATCCTCTCCTGTCGTGCTTAATGAAGATAAAGAAGTAAAACTCAGTGCAATATGTCCTATACATGGTACGCATGAAACCATAGTTAAATCGAGTAAACCTGTTTTCTTAGATACCGGAACAGCACCACGAGACATAGCTAAGCAATATACGTTAGCAAAGAATAGTATAGACAACGGTACGCTCGAAATTATGATTGATGGTAGCGACTGGGCTGGAAACTGGTTTCATGATGTGATATTACCCGGATACTGCAAATTAGGTATTTCTACGAAGTACATACCCAAAAAGATTTATACTCCAGTGGTTATCACCGATAATGGCTTAAAGCTATCCAAATCTATATATATGAACAAAGGGTATGGCAGCGATATACCACCATTTCTTCTAGACATAACCAAGCTGGACGATTTAGGCATGGAATCCTATCTCTGGACTTTGTATATGCTAACCGCTCAGTGGGTTGAAATGCCGGAGAGATTATTTCATGCGCTTCCCATAAATGAAATAGTGAGTAAACTATGAATCCATTTGAACACCATTCTCTATCAAAAATTGTTGAACGCTATAAAAGAGATGGTTTTTACATAATAAAAAAATGTGTAAATGGCACTGATCTGAAAATAATGTCGGATTATTTAACAAATAAATGGCAAGCTTATTTCCAAAAGGAAGGTTATAAGAAACCACATACTAAACTCGAGCTTCATGGTGATACCTTACTTATTTCTCCAGCCTTCAGAAAGTTGGCACTCAACGATCATCTACTAAAGCTTGCTACTCTGTTACAAGGTGATGATATTCAGATTAATTATTTTGGTGCCCAGATAAATCCAAAACAGAAACCCGAAAAAAATGGAATGCCCATTCATAGAGATGGCGGTGAATTGTATGAAAATTTAGGTTATCCGTTCCCAGATCTTGGCGTAAAGTTTGCACTGTGGCTAACAGACGGTATGGAGTTAAATCGTGGAAACTTTATAGTAATCCTTGGTACACAATATCGTGAAGTAGAAAGTAATAATGACGAAACGTACAGTTTGAAAATAGAAGCTGGCGACGTGATAATGTTTGATCCGAGAATGTTACATGGCAGAGGTCCTAACCATAGTGATATTATACGGCAAGTGATATTTATGGAATATGGTCCTAGGTGGTTAGAGCCGAAATGGAATAATAGCAACTTATTAACAATTAAAAGTAATTTAAGACCAATTGAGTTTCAGTTATATTCATTATTTGATGATCCTTGGCGCTCTTTTGCACCACGCTGGATAGAAAAACCCCTTCACCGTCATCTGAATAAGGATTGAATTAATGAGCATCAGTATTTCGACATTAAATTATCTTTGCGAACTTAAAAAAAATCACGATATACAAGGAAATATATTAACTCTTGGAAAACAGATGGTATTTTTCGATTATGATACTTTAAACAGAGTGCTAAAAGAAAAAGATATACCAAATTGCAATGTAAATAAGAGTTGTGAATTTTCCCAAGACTTTGAACACCTGAAATTTGTTGAACCATATTCGCAATACTGTAATGATAAAGCTGTAATATCATCCTTATTTGGAGTTTCACCAAAAGTAATGGACATTACTGACGAATCCTATGTCGACTTTAGGCAGGATCTTAATTATAAGGTTGGCAATTGCTATGAACAGAAATTTTCTTTTATACTGGACGCAGGTACTATCGAACACATTTATGATATCCGTACTGCTCTTAATAATATTGATGCGATGTTAGTAAAGGGTGGCCTTGTCGTTCATATAACACCTGCTCATGGTTTTTTGGATCATGGCTACTATCAAATCAGCCCTCAGTTATATTATGACTTTTATTCATCTCGTGGGTATCAAATACAGCACTGTTACCTAGCCGAGATGTCTGTCAGAAAAACAAATCATTCTCAGCAAACATTTTGGCACTGGGACTGGAGTATTTCCAGGAAGAAACTAATATCTGAAAAAATGCTATTAGTCTACTTCTGTGCCAAAAAAATAAGTAATAGTGTCAATAACTTTGAAGCACCTGTCCAGGTTTTTAATGATCAGATAACCAATTCAAACATTAATAATGAGTCAATTCCTTGGGGACTAAAAAAGGTTGCCAACCTTCAACCTTTAAATGTATGAGAGCAGATATGTCGATTGGTATTCTGAAAGAGCTTATCACCAGCGAACGTCGCGTTATTGCCAACCCTGAAACTGTAAAAGCTTTATGTGATTTGGGCTATGTTGTTATTGTTGAGGGAGGTGCAGGTGAGGCCATAAATATTTCTGATCAAGAGTATATGTTAGCAGGAGCTAACATTAGTGATGCGGAGACGATTTGGAATAACTGTGATTACATCATTAAATACAAAGCGCCTATCCCAGAAGAGTACAACAGAATTCAGGAAGATCAGCATATATTTGCGATTTTTCATGCAGAAGACAATGAAGACCTTATCCGGATCTTATTAGAAAAAAAGGTTACTGCGGTTTCTCTTGAATTTTGTCATGATGGCAATAGTTTCTGCCTTGCCAAAGCTGGCGGAGCCATGGCAGGACGAATTGCGGCTATATACGCACTCTATCACTCGTTGTTACCAAGCGGTAGAGCTGGCAAGATTATCTGCAATGATAAGTCGATTAACCCAGTGACAAATGCCCTGATAATTGGTAGCGGCAATGTCGCAAAAGCTGCGGCCAAAACTTTCATTGAGAATGGATGTGAGGTGACTTTCTTGGTATCTGGAGAACGATCTCTGGATAAATTAAAAACTGAGATGTTTGACTTCGATTTTAATGCTTATATCAATGAGCCTAAGCGCCTGACAGAGATGCTTAAAGTAGCTGATATTGTGATTGGCGCTATACTGATATCAACCTATGATACGCCAACAATGATCTCTGAAGATATGGTTATTAGTATGAAGCGAGGTTCAATCTTAATTGATGCTACTGCCGGTTATGGTCCCGGGTATATAGAAACCTTTGCGCATAATACAAACTTGCGTGACCCCTATTTTTATCTACATGATGTAATGCATATCAAGATCGACAATCTTCCAGCCGCTGCCCCTATTAGCAGTGTGGCATATGCTAACGAAGTTTACCGACCTTATCTTATCGAGTGCTTTCAACACATTCAATCCAGCGGAATAATGAGTGAAACTTTTCGCAACGGTATGATTACCGAAAATGGAGAAGTTACTCATAGTGTAATTAAACATCATCAGGAAATACTACAATGGAATTTTTAAAGAAAAGCCTCACACAAGAATGTGAACCATTTATCATTGCTACGGTTGGGATGCCATGCTGTGAACCTGACGGAATTGATTTACTTCTGCGAAATGGTGTAAATGTATTGCGATACAATATTGCAGCTGATTTAGGCTATTTAGAACATAGTCGAAGAATAAAACTGGCGCGTGGCGAGATATCTAAAGCTGGCAAGGCAGGTAATGTTGCGATTATGCTTGATTTGCCGTTTCCCGGAAGAAAAATCAGGATTGGAATGCTGCCTGAAAGGAAGCATACAGTGAAGAAAGGTGAAATTGTGACCTTCAAAACTGGCAAGGAAAGTATTAATTTTCATGACTTTATTCCGGTTAATTACCCTAATATTGCACGTTTTGTCGAACCGGGAAAAGATATTAGCATTGGTGATGGGGAACTGGCTCTTAAGGTTAAACAGCAACTGTCAGATGAAAGCTTCAGTGCAGTTGCCCTGAATGATGGTTTTATACCTTGCCAGAAGTCGGTTAATTTTGGGCATATCGTTGAAGCAGAAATAGATGAGGAAATGTTGGCTTTTGTAGCGGAAACTCGACCTGACTGGATTGCTCTTTCATTTATCAATGATGTTCAGCAGTTAACTAAGTCTTTCGAAATAATGTCCCGATACGGGATTACACGATTAAACACTTCCTTCGTTATTAAAATAGAGACACAGCAAGGGGTAGATAACATTCATCAATTTATAAAATTAGTTGATGCAGTTATTATTGCACGTGGTGATCTTGCAGTTAGCGCAGATTACTTCAGACTTGGTATTAACCAAAAACTTCTAACTGATGCTTGTAAGAGAGCCAAAATGCCAGTTATCTTATCAACACAAATTCTTGAAAGCAGTTGTGAGTGGCATGTACCGGCCAGAGCAGAAATTTCAGGTCTAACGTATGCTATTCTTGACGGTATTAATGGTATTATGTTAGCTAAGGAAACTAGCAGTTTGAATAATATCTCACGTCCATTGATAGTGATGAACGAAATTATCAATGAGTGTAAGAAATTTAAATTACAGTAGAGAAAGGAGTGATATAGTTTGAAATTACTTTCCGCGGCAGATACTATTATATTAAGTCTTCATGAAAATGCATGGAATATGATAGTATCAGGAATGAAAACTCATGAATTCAGAAGACGATTTCGCCGAGAACAAACATTGGCTTTTATATATGTAACTCATCCCGTAAAAGAAATTAAGGGTGTGATTTTTTTGGATAAACCAATAGAGGGAGATGCTGAGAAAATTGCCAAAATAGCTGAATCTTCTATTCCTGGGAATGGAAAGTCAGTTTATGAATATTTTATTGAGAAAGATTTTGGTCTGGCTATTCCCGTGAGAAGTATACGTAAAATTAAACCTCTAAGGTTGGACTACTTACGAGAAAAATATAATTTTACTGCCCCCCAGTTTTACTTATCACTAAAAGACAGAGATTCGCTGTATTGTGAATTAATTCAGGCAATTTTGTAATCCCTCTCTAGTTCCTCGACAGGAATTTAGCCATACTGGTTGTTTTCTGTTTGAGGAATTTATTTGCGCTATTTTCATTCTGTTTACCTAATGGAAGCATCAGCGTGTATGGCTGAAATGCCCACTGTTCCGCCGTGCTGGCGACCCGCTTCCAAGCATCCTGGAGAAGCAAAGCCCCTAACTTTTTCCCTTGATATTCCACATCGACAGCCAGACGGCCGAGAAGCACTACAGGGATAGGATCTGGCATATTGCGTTTAAGCGATGGTGTAGATTCAATATGATTAATTGAACCGGCGCTTAGACAATAATAACCGATAACGTCTTTTGTGTCTTCCTTGCAAATAACAAATGTGCGGCTCGCGCCGAGCTTATTATTTTTTAAAGCCCGGCATGAAAGCCATTCGTTTAATGTTTCATGCTGGCAATAAAAATCATTTATATTATGTTCAGCCATTAATATTTCAGGTGCGCTTATTCCCATGGTACTTTATATTCCATGAGTTTTTAAAACCTGCATTATCAGAAAGCGGTTGCTCCAGCATCTGCATGAACGCATGATATTTTTCGTCGTTAATGAAAAAGTGGCTCTGATTGAGTATGGCCTATTCGGCAGCACGTCAGGCAGCATCCAAGATGAAATCAGTTCGGGTCTTTGAGTGCAGGTTTGCTGCATGGTCAATAAGCTCCCGCTGGAAGGCTTTCGCCCGGATGTTGATCGGGGTTTCTTTAGGTTGTGTTCTCATGAATCATCTGTGTAGCAAATTGATAGACAGCCATTATAGCAGTCGTGTAACTAACAGCTAATTTTGTCCGTGAGACTAGAGTCACCATTCAAGATTGTAAAGAGGTAGGAACATACACCGATTCTAGGTCAACAGAATATTATTGTTTGGCAGGTATTGCACAAGGTATTGATGAATGGGAGGATGTTGTCAGAGACAAATCTATTTCAAATAGAGCATGGGCCCACCATGGAATGGGCGACGGTAATATTTATTACAACCCCATTAAGGGACAAATCCTATTTTCACATTGGGCGGGTATGGTTCGTGTTTATAGTTCAAGGGGCTTTAATGACAGCTACACCGAAGATCATCGGCTCGTTTCCGTGTAAGAAAGTGGCGGATTAATCCGATGTATCAGATGTGAAACAGTAGCAAGAACACACAAGAGGTCTGAATGAGTTCAGAGAAAATAGCTTTCATTTTTCCTACCGCAAAAGATGCCGAAGGTAGGGAAGGGCCGATCCTTAATTTTCAATGTGCAGCATTACCTGTTGAAATGAAACTCGCTATTGCAGCTGCTTTTGTTGGACTTCAACAATCTAAAAACTACCTGATTTCTATAGATGTTACTGATAGAAATGGCACAACAGTTTTAAACGGTCAGGCAAAAGAAATACCCGTAAAAATACCAGTAACCGCTAATGATCCTGAGGCAGAACCAACTGACGTGCCTGGGTTTTTGAGTATTTCAGTTTTGACTAGAGTAGCAAATACCGGTGTTCATATAATAAGATGTTCTATAGCCCATGCTGATACGCCTGACGAGACTATTCATGAAACAGAAGCCCGCTTTAGGGTAAATCTTACCGGAGGCGTGCAATGAACAATGAAAATTCTGTCATTGATGGTATGCAATTTTCTAATGGTCGGTGGTTAGCTAGTAATATTTCACCAAGTAGACATTCACATGATAATGGTTCATCATTAAAACCGGGTAGCGGAGATGGTGGAGGTGGAGATATGTTGGAAGCTCGTGTTGCGAGACTTGAGTCTGATGTTGAGCATATTAAAGCCAGTATGAGCGATATGAAGGCCGATCTGAAATCGGTTACTGGTGATGTCAGCTCAATGAAGACCGACGTTGCTGTTATCATGCAAAAATTAGATGGAATAAGTAGCGTACTATCTAAGGTACCAACAGATGACAAATTGAACGTCAAATTTGAGATGATTAACACCAAAATTAGTGAAGTGAAAAGCGAAGTTACGCTACAGGAAGCCAAGACGGAAAGTAAAATCAAAGACGCAAGATTACATATAATTTTGTGGATACTTGGCTTACCATCTCTCGCTTTTGCGCTCTATCACGCTTATCTGCTACTCTAAAATCATACATCAGCCCGCAAAGCCCACGAGGGGCTTTTCATTTCTAGGCCGCTTAACTGCGGTTTTTTTATGGAGTTTCCCCATGCCAGTATCAACAGAATCAGAATCCAGAACTGGCGATTTGTCCGAAACGCTGAAAGCGATAAAATTCACGTTCCGTAGCTGCTGTTTAGCTTCCTTAACCGTTAACGGCACACGGGTAATAAGGCGTTGTTTTTGTTGATGAAGTGAAGATATTCGCTTCACTATACAGCGTGGCATCCGTGACAAAATAGCGGCTGTTTTGCGCCGCTTTCAGACAACTAATGTGGTGTTTTGTGACTTCCGCGAACGCTTTGGCATCGTTGGTATTCCCACTCATTTCAAATGGTTTAATCTTTCTTGGTGCTAAGGATATTTTCAATGAGTAAATATGAAAAGCTTGGTATTGGTGTTAACTATAAGTCATCTTTTTCGAAAGAAATTTATAAAAATATTCAACATATTGATGTTCTTGAAGTACACTCCAAAAAATTTTTTTGGGATAAGGAAGACACTTATTTAGAAAAATGCTGTAACGAGGTACCGATTATATTTCATGGTCTTGATATGTCATTGGGAAGCGAGGAGAGCTTGGATAGTGAGTATATATATCTGTCATCTTTCAAGTTGCTTCTTTGTTGGCTGCACTCACTCACCCCGGTCACATCGTTATCTATGCTCCCGGGGATTCGCTCCCTTGCCATCGCGATCCATCTTGAAATCCATAGGGTATATAACATTTTTAATTGAATCGCTGATTTCTCTTGCAGAAGAGAAAGTGGTTATTTTTAGTTCTCATGATGATAGATTTTTACAGAATTGGATTTTATTACTTATGAAATAAAAGGTAACAAAATATCCTGTTCCTCTATTTAGAACTCACAATGTAGTTTATATTCGCTCGTTAACATTAAACGAGCGAATATGGGTTCAATTACATAATCACGTCAGCGGCCGTATCATTTTCATCCTCACTCACAGTAAACCACGGGAAATATTGGCTCTGTCGCAGCCAGCCTTTTGCGGTAATAACTCGGATTTCCCGCCCAATCGGATCATAAATATGCGTATCGGCATAGGCCCCTTTTCTGGCGCTATCATCACTCACATATCGCCAGTCGTTGAGGAAATAGGGCTGATAAGTTCGTATCGTCTGTCCCTTATTGTCATATTCAGTGCGTCCCGTGACCGCCCAGCGCGTTTTGGTATCTTCCATTTTTGTCACCAGAGAACCATCTTGGTTACGTTGCCAAGCTTCGCCTGCCTCATGCCGTACAGATGCTTGCAACAAACGGCCAAAACCATCACTGAATGCGACTTGCTGATGAATTTGCTGCCCAGAATCGCGGTCATAGCGATCCGGGGTCAGCGTAAGGTTATGGGGAGGTAAACCGATGCTGTTAGTTAACAGATTAACCAATGGCGTACTAGCCTGTTGACTTTGCAACCAACGGCGGCGAGCCAGTGCACAAATACGCCAATCTTTCGTGATAATCCGTAAATCACGCAGTGTCTTTTGCTCTTCCTGCGTTAATGTGTTGAAGGTTTCCTGACTGAATAGTGGCATCCAACTGTCTGGTGCATAGACCAGACACTGCGCGACAGGGAGTGGTCCGGTCAGAGCAATGGCAGTATTGATATCGATTGGTGGAGAGAATGGTTTTTCTTCCGGTGAGGAGTAACCTGTTTTCACACCATTTTCGATTCCCCAGAAACGTTGTGTGACAGGGCGTCCTAATGCATCCAAGATTATGAGATGCACATTATCATTGATATCAGTCAGTTGCACAGGTGTGAGAAAACGCCAGTCATAATTGGCTAAGACAGTCAAACCAGCCGCGTCTTGGGTTTGAGTGATGACACAGTAGTGGGTATCCCATTGCAGCGTCGTTTTCCCGGTTAACAGGGTGTTACGTTGTGCGACAGGACGCCAAAATTGTGCCTCAGTTCCGTAATCGGTATAGCCTTGACGTGCTACCCAGACTTTGTTTTCGCCGGTGCGTGGAAACAGATAAGGCTCTTGTTGATATCCTGCTTGTGTCAGAATGCCGGGTAATTCATCTGGCGTGATACCGCCATCAAATGCGGATAACAGAGATTCTGTTAATACCGCCGTTTCGGTAAAGGCGATTAAAGCTTGTCGTGTCGGTATTTCCAATGGTGCTTGGTTTTTCCCATCGGTATAGAACGTTCTTTGCTGATTAAGGTATTCGTGTGGTTTGTCATCGGCAATCAGACTATTTTCAGCACATAGGGCTTCCAGATTTAAACCATCAACAGGCACCTGTTTGGCATCGTAAGTAAAGGCATCACTGCGTGTACCATCCGGTAATCCCAGCACTCTGAGTTCATTACCGGTTAGATGGTGCCAACTGGATTGCTGGCAGGTTAATCGCAATAGTTGTTGTTGATCGTCATAACTGCTGGCAAATAGCGTATCCGGTAGTGTATCGGGATACGGATTGGTTGTTGGTTGATTGCGGCGGGGATATTGCATTGAAACCTGTTTCAGAGGTTGCCCGAATTGGTCGCTGGACAGCGTAATATCCTGATTGCACTGAGGATCACCGATAATACGTTCATAGTGATAACTACGGCTTTCCACGACCGAGGCCCAAAGCACCGGGGAACCGGTAGTGCCATCTTGTAATTGGCGCACTTGTGGACGAGATTCAGTCACTGCATAGGGGATATTTTGCTGTTCGCTGTCATCCAGCCCGTAGAGCTCACTACGCAGTAGCTGACCTTTTAGTGCCCGGTTGAACCAGTACAGATTATCATCATTTTCCGGTGTCGCCGGAACATCTTTGCCCTCTTTCCAGCGAGTAAAGCGTGGCGTAAAACCGGTGAACGCTTGTTTATCACCACGCCAATACCCGGCAGATAGCGTATTGTCTACCTCCGAGACTCCGGTGGCATACCAGTTTTTGGTGAGTGCCGGTGGTGTGCGTTCCGGGGCATTGCCTTGAGCGAGTTGATGGCTGTCTGTCTGCTCAACATAACCAAAGCCACGAAATTCCCGTTCACGTCCATCCCAAGCGCCGTGAGCGTAACGTAACGTGGTCACTAATTTATTGCCGCTGATTTCATCCTCGGTCTCTGTTTGCCACAGAGTATGGACCGGGAAGGGCAGGTAACAGACCGGTGTTTGTCCGGTCGCCAAGGCTGCGGCTTTGTCATCCAACCAGAACTGGGAGGAGCTACGGTAATGCAGGGTGTGATGAGCGCCCATATTGTTGTTCATTTCACTGAGCAACCACGGTTTCGCATTGGTCAGATCGCAGCGCCAATGATGTGGCGCCATATGCGGTACGCTCAGGATCAGGCTGACAGCCCCTAATCCCTGAACATCAGCCACTTGTAGCTGGCAAGTATCATCAAAACGCAGGCCGTCAGGAAAACGGAGTGTGAATGGTTTTGCAAAGCTGTTACCACTTTCATTCTTGAAAATCTCCAGACGGTCAGTATGAACATAAATCAAATCGGCAGGACCACTGCCATCCAGATCGGCCAGATGAACTCGGTCGGGATTAAAGTTGTTGGCAGATTGGCTGAATCCCGGCAATGTAATTGGCTGACCAAAACGGCCATGTCCCAGATTTGGCCAGCAGGTGACTTGAGTTGCACTAACTTCAACCAGATGTGCTTGGCCCGAACCGAGTACGTCACTAAATGCTACTAACTTACGGGCATCGGCACCCGGTAACGGCAGGGTGATATCACCGGATTGCACCACATCCCGCCCTTGGGTAAAACCATCACGGTTATTAGCATACAAGCGCACACTTTTGGGGCCAATCAGTACTAAATCGGACAGCCCGGCCCCCATTAAATCGGCAAGTTGAGCACGGGGATGAGAATATTCTATCGGCAAGGCATCTAATGGTGTAAAGCGTGTCCAGCTACCATCTGGGTGTTGGCTGTGATAACCCCTTAGCCCCGGTCCGGTGATAACCCAGTCCAGTTGCCCGTCACCGTTAATATCCATCAGTGAGGCGTTATCCTGCAAAGCTGGCGTGATGAGAAGGAGTTGCATTTTCCCCCAGGTGACCGCATTCATCTCTTCCCCGGCTTGGCGTTGGGCAGATCGATACCACCAGCCATTTCTATCCTGATATAGAATACCGGGTACGCCTTCTCCTTTCAGGTCAAGCAGTTGCCAGCGCTGAATGGCGTTGAAATTTGCCAGTACATCCATTGATTGCCAGCGTGCTTTTTGTTCTGGCTCAAAAGGCTGGTAAGCCAGCTCCAGTGGTGGCAGTGAGATGACGGTATTGTTGTCCTCATGACCTATCCGACGGACAGAAACGAGCGTGCTGATCACCGCGTTTTCATCGTAATCCAGTATCAGACGTGAAACCAACGCGGGTTCATCGTCCCCTTTTGCTTGACCAGACAGGGTTTGTAGATGGTGAAACATCAGGATTTGACGGCATAAGCGCCGGGTGCGCAATTCAAAACCGTATTCATAACGGGAAAAACGGTCTTGGCGGCAAAGCCAGAGACTTGAGGCTTTAAACGGCGGTATTTCAGATAAGCTGTTTTTGCGTTCACCGTAATCAAATACTAAACAGAACAACCAGCCAGATTTGAGTGGGTCATCTCCGTTGAGCGTGGGAAAA
This sequence comes from Photorhabdus bodei, assembly GCF_003287735.1. Lineage (GTDB taxonomy): Bacteria > Pseudomonadota > Gammaproteobacteria > Enterobacterales > Enterobacteriaceae > Photorhabdus > Photorhabdus kayaii. The sequence goes on from NZ_NSCM01000018.1 coordinate 13,411, forward strand.
ACGTCGCTGGCGGTCAGGTTACCGTAATGTATTGCTTGCAGATAGCGTTGAACGGTTGCATTCGAGTGGGCTGCGAGCTCGTCAGTTTCGCAATCTGTTTCATCTTCGGCTCGATATTGATAATAAATCTGTTCGCCGTGGGATGATACCGAAGCTTCCAACAGCCATTGTGCCGTTTGGTTAACATATTGCGCTGTTTGCGTAGCATCTAGTGGATTGCTGATACGTGCTTGAGGATTTTTGCCCAGTAAATGGACCTGTCCGTCGGGGCTGTATATCAGCCAGAAATCGGTTGTGCCGGTTGTTTGGGGTTGCCAGTATTCCAACCGGCTAAAGTGGCTTTCTAAACGAGAACGATAACCGGTAACGGTGAATGTCGCCCCTAAATTGATGCCCTGCAATGAGGATTCATTGCGGATATCAGCTTGACCTGCCTCATTTAATGCTACGACCAACACTTCACCTTCCGGCCCCAGAAAAGTATCGGTTTCATCGTAATTCGGCACGCCGGTACTGGTGCGACGACGAATTGTCATGACGTTGCAGTCCCAACCGAGACCAAACGGGCTGTTACCGGTTCCACTGTTGTAATTCAGAGTGAGTGAGGGGGCGTAACCACGCCCGGCAGAAATGGGTAATGGCAGGGATAAGGCAGCCATACCATCCGGCCCGGTGGGTGTTAACGCTTCACCCATACCGGTAATAGCACCGCCGCCCTTGGGTAATGACAACTCGGCAACACTGAATGTCTGTGAATTCTGCATGAAAACTCCTTACAGGCTCCGATTCGGAGCCTGTTTTAGTACGTTGGGACGGTTATTTAATGGTGTAGCGAATATGCAAAATGATATCGTTCAGGGTTTTTAGCATAGTGGCTTGTTTACCTTTGTCCGGCGTTGATGCATTTGGGAAGCTCAGGGTCAGCGTGCCTTGATCAATGGCGATACCTTCGAATGGCAGGAATTTGCCATCGTTGAAATCGAGCTGAAACTGGCCGCTGTCATTCATACCGTGAGAAATTGCCAATGCTTCACAACCGTTAGCTAATCCGGCTTTATCGCTGTAAGACAATATTGCCTGCACATCCTGATAGGGTCCTAGCAGCGCGGGCAGGGTGACACTGATCTGTTTGATACGTCGGATTTTGCCAATGGATTCCGGGTAATCCTCACGAATTTTCAAATCAGCTAATGAAATGGATGCCTGCAAAGAGGTTTTAGTGTCCGTGCCGGTGCCAAATGCCAAATTATTATTACCACTGCCGGCACTGCCTGAGCCTTCATTCACCAGCTTCTCGATTTCCTGAGTTAGGGAGAATGGGCCTTTATCTTGCGGTAACTCAGCATAAACTTCGGCCAGCGACACTGTGCGTTCGACCTCCAGTGCACGTTTATCGCGTTTCAAATGGGCATCTTCCATTTGTGCCAGACTTAGCATTAAAGTTTCACCAGCAAGCAGGCCGGCATAGGTTCCTTGCCAGGCACCCGGTTTAATGAAGCGGGCAGAGTCATCATTGAGTTCCCAACGGTAAGCCTGTTCTGCCATTAAACAACGTGCGACAGCCAAATCGTAGAACTGGAAGTAAATCGCCGCCAGCCGGCCACGTAGCCAGTTGTACAACGCTTGATTGCTGAACTTACGTTGCAGGAAGGTCAGTTGAGATCGGGTCTGTTCTTGCTGGGTTTTCAGGCTGTTTTTTTGCAATACGGCGGCTTCACGGCGTACTGCCAACGATTTAAGTTGGGCGTCGAGTTGTTTCAGCTCCGCTTCGGCATTATTACGCTGGATCTCCCACTCCTGACGGCGGCGACGGTAGGTTTCAGATTGGCTAATTTTATCCGCTTCGGTGTTCATAACATTAGCGGAGAATTCCATCACATAACCTGTTGCCTCAGCGATAGCTCCCCAGCGACTACCACCACCGGCGAAGCCGAAGATGTTAGGCACCAAATCAGCCGCCGCGCCAGCCAGACGGGATGCTTGAACTGCCGTGGTGAGCCCGGCCGCGGTCGCTCGTAGCGTCATGGCTTGGTTTTCGCCAGCGTTGATGTTTTCATCGTACAGCTTGCTGTAACTCTCAAAGCGCGATTGTGCCCCCGCTTTGGATTTTTCCAGCACGGTTTTCTCGGCATCCAATTCTTCAATGGTTTTGTCCTGAATGCTCAGGTTAGTCAATATCAGCTCTGCGGCCTGATTTTGTAATAACGCATTGAGTGCTTCCGCGTCCTGACGTTCGATAATATTTTGTAATGTGGAGCCGAACTGGGTGAGCTGGCTAACCATGCCGCGTGCATTTTCCAGCATGTGCGGGAAACGCCACAGGGACATAAATGGCTCTGGTAGATTGCCTCCGCCTTGAGATGTGGCAACCGCCGCGCTGAGTAACGCTTTCGGGTCCGCCGGCGTGGCATAGATTGGCAGATAGAGCGGCTGACCGTCGATAGAGAGGTTATGACGCAGGTTGTATACTCTCTGAGCTAATGTCTGCCAGTAATTCATCATCACTTCATTGATTTGTGGCAAGAAGAGATCGGTCAGGGTATTGGCGCTGAGCAATGCTAAAAGTGCCGGTGTACTCTGCCGCAGAGCGACTATTGAGCTGGCGTGAGCATTTTGGGTAGTAATATCAGCGGCTCTGTCCAGCCGTGGATCACTCCATGTGGTACTCAGCGGCAGATAAGGTTTATCGCCTAACAGATGCAGCGCTTGCATATACCACATCTTCGCTTCGTTAAGTGTATCTCGCTCCAGTTGGCGGTAAGCGTGATCGCCGCGTGCTATCAACAGATCAAGGGTGCGCATAAAGGTTGAGACTTTGTAGTGCATTGGATCGTGTTGTGCTACCGCGTCAGGATCGACGGAATCTAAAGGATCACTGTTCCAACTGGTGTCTTCCAGTAACGGGCGGACGTTCCACTGGTAGTTTTGAATCTGGCCGTGGACAATGTACCCGGATGGGCTCCAGACATATTTCAGCCAGCGGTTAGCTTCGTCAAAGTTTTGTTCATGCAACAAACGTTGAGCAACCAGCATCGGGGTATAGTAGAACAGTTCCCAGAAATAAAGGCTGTTAGCGCCGGTGAAATCCATCGGTTCAGTTTTTTGATTTTCTATAAAAATAGGATCACGGTTTTTTTCATTACCTTTGGGATAATAACCTTGAAAATTCGTACCATTCTTAAACCAAAACTCGCCAATTTTTATTGGATCAGCAGAATATTTTACAAATAAATAAATCCAGCTATCGTTCCCTTTATTATCCACTGGTTTTGTATTGTTACTACGCTCTTTTACGGATATATAAGTTTCAGAGAGATTAATTAATTGATTTTTATCTGTTAGTTCACCCTGATAAATGACATTTTTTTGATCAGATTGTTTTTCACTGTTTCCTAACATAATTGTGATATTTTTGCTGTTACCATGAAGACTTGAGTCGTATATTGGTAATGTTGCAGTAAAATTATCACTCCATAAAACAGGCTCCTGAATATTCTGAGTTTCCATACTCAGAATTGTATCGATTCCGGTAGAAGCGCGTGCAACCAACTGGCGGGCGAATAGAGTATTCAGGCGAGTACGATAGGCTTGCCATTGCATATATTGCGCACCATTTTCATTATGGTGAAGGGTCAGGGCATTATCGGTACTCACCTTGCGGGTGACAGGAATAGTGAAACTTTCATAACCTAGCTTGCGCCCATCCTCCGCCAATGCAGTAAAGGTGACATCAATACTGGCTGAATTATTATTAAAATTCAGACCAGTGCCATCTATTTCGAGGGTATTAAATTGATAATACATTTCATCAAAACTAGGTGATGGCTGAACGGAGACATCTTTATCCGCGGTAAAAGTTTGTTCTTTGCTACCCGCTTTTACTATTACCTGAACTTTTGCAGCAGGAATTGCAGTTTTGATCTCTTCCGCGTTATAGACATCAGTAGCAATAATACGGAGCCCATTATTTGTGTCCTCCATATAGAGATATTGCTTAAATAAAGGTTCTTGATCAGAAGTGTCTATAATGTAGCCGTTATCACTATTGGTAACTTCTGAATATAGGCTTTTCCCCCAATTAGGAAGAAAGACACTTACTTTACCAATTTGGTTATCCCGATAAAACAGTAATCTACCCTGACTATTATTAGTGGTGTTTCCACTATATTGATAAACCGGGTATATTAACTTCTTATTTGATGTCCATTGTGTATTGACACTCAGATTGGTATAGATAATAAATTTATCACCTAATTTGCCATATTTTTTTATCAGGTCGCACTGATGACGAGTTCGCTCATCAGCTCCTTCATAGGTAATTCTTAACTTAGGTGAGATATGGATTTTTAAATCACTTGATGAGGCTTGGTAACGGATAATTGGAATATCTCCGCCATGCACCATACTGAGGTTATATTCTCCTCTGCCATAACTGTTATTGCTATTTACCGATGAAGGGATTTCATAATCCTCTGCATAGCGATTATTCACTCTTCTGACATTATTAGTATCGAATTGTTGATAACTATTATCCCGATAAACATTGCTCTGTTCTGGGGTCATATCTTTGGATGCCATATCGGCAAAGATATATAGCCCTTGCATTGCAGCGGTTTTATAACTATCCAGTGTATCCTGTTGATTATAAAACATCACCAGCAACGTATCTTCACCCTGATAACCGGCACAATAGAGCCCAGGCGCTTTATTTTTTGCCAGCCCTAGTTTGGATATTTTTTCATTGACATCAAAGGTAATTGGCGTATTCCAGGTGCCGTCATAACGGATATGCGCTAATTTCAGCTCATAACGATAATCTGTCTCGGTTTGATAGCCATCTTTACTATTTCCGGTCTGTTTGGTGATCTCCTTTTGTTCCAACCAGAGCAGATACAAGCGGGATTTGTACATTACTGGCCGAATCGTGCTTTGGTAAGGATTAATTGGACAATCAATTTTGTGCCACTCGCTCCAGGCGTTAGCCGCGAATTTACCGTCGCTGAATTTACTGTGATCGACACTGCGCCAATAATATTCACCGGTATCAGTTTCACTGAGGCCGATAAAATAGGTTAGCCCTTGATCGTTATTAATATTATCGTGATACGCGCTAACAACTTTAAGATTAGCCACCTGTTCAAACGAAGTCAGATAAGACATAAAGGCGTCTTCGACCGTATCGGCGTTTAATTGGCTTTGGCTGACGGATTGCAGTAATGCGTCCATCATTTTGGTTTGCCCGATGCGCATGGTCGGATCAATATAGTTTTCTGGATAGTAAACTAATTGAGAAACACCCGTCCAGGTGCTGTAGCGTTTGTTGTATTTGTCCCAGTCGATAAAGAATTGGCGGCTGATAACCCCTGAATTAGCATTTTCTTCCACATTTTCCAATGCCCGGTTGACGTACAGTTGAATGCTGGCAATGGCTTCAGCGATCCGGGTGGTTTTGATTGCAGCGGAAACTTGATTATCAATCAGTAAATATTGATACAAGTCATCACGGCTTTTAATAGCCGCCGCTGCCTTAGCAACTTGACGGATATAGTAGGTGCTTAATGCGGCACTGCGAGATTCATCCAGAAAAGCGTGTAATGTATTGGCCTGTTGTGAATTCAATCCGGCGGTTAACACGCCTGCCGCATTTTCCCACTGGGCATAGGTCGGTGTCTCTTTCATTGATTGAATATAATCCAGCCCGACCAAAGCGGAAACGCCCTGCGGGGCGACATTCAATTGTTGTGCAACATTAATCCATTGCAGGATAGTATCGATAGATGTCCAACAGGAGAACGCATTTTCTTGCGTCACTGGCGGAAGATGTTGATGGTTTTGTGCTTGAGTACTGGCTTGCAACAGCAAATTAGCATCAAGATTCATGGCGTCAGCCAGTTGTTCTGCCGTTAACGTGTTAGCTTCAAATGCCGCTAATACAGAAGAGGCTTTTTCACCTAGAGCGTTCACCCAATCTGCAAAACGCGTCAGCATGATCAATGAAAGGACATCATGTGCAGGTATTGCCTCAGTTGACGTGCTAAACATCTCTGGTTTTGTCACAAACAGGCGGAAGGCGTTTTCGTTGATGCCGGTGGAATGGTAAACCATTTCTAATTGTGCCAGAGCCTGACAATACTGAACGATATGTTCCTGCGTTTCTACTGCTTCCGATGAATCCGGCGTATATTGAGTATTCAACCAGTCCCAGAATTTTTCTGCTGTCATTGCGCCGTCGCCGGGCTGTAACTTATCTGCCCAAAGCAGTACTGAATGGGCGACATTTTCCGATGATAATTGCAAGGTGGCCGCAATATAGGGCGCCATGGCATGTAGTAAATCTGCTTTGTCTTTGTCAAAACCTTGTAAACCATGGTAGACGGCATCTAGCAGATTCTTAATTTCAGGCGTGAGCGTTTTGTTATAGCTGGTGGCGGTCATGACAAATAACTGGAATACACTCCACTTCTGTGTCTGTAACCAGCCGGTAATGGTATTGAGTTTTCTGATCAAGGTAGCCAATTGCTTATCACTGATAGCGGATAAATTAGTTTCCCCTTCACCCACAGCAACCAGCAATAAATCCAATTCATCAATGGTTAATTGATGGATTTCTGCCAGTAATTTCCCGATATATAAATTGGAAAGATTCTTTAGGCTATTTTTAATCTTTCCGTCTTTGTTATTATGGTCGGTAATTTTAAGCAAGCGGTAGAGTGAGACATCATCGATATTAAATGCACGCTTGAGTATGGTTTTGCGCCAATCACCGGTGCTACCTAGATTTAAATCAATCTCTTCATCTCCGGTAGAAAAATATTGACCGCTCAGTAATGGTGTATTAAACAGGCGATCAAATTGGCTAGGTTGATTATTATATGAGCGTTGTGAAATAAGCGCGTTGCATAGTATTAGGGCAGTGTCAGCATTAACAGCATAACGCTGCATATAATATTTAGTCAGAAAAACTTTACCTAATACTTCTGTGTTGATATCCAGTTGTGGATTAACACTGCGCACAATGCCTTCCAGAATAGTGGGTGACAATTCTGTTGCACGGGATAAGCGAATTGCTTTATTGAGTTTTAGCAGGAAAGAGTATTGGTTATATTCCTCAACGGTAAATTTTGCGGCAGCATAGGCGTAATTAGTATTAGGAAGTACTCTTGTTAGGCCAATTTCAAAAGGTTGACTGATATCTGTGGTACTTAATGTGATATGTTCTGAATATTCTATGTTGACCTGAGGAGCTCCTTCAGTTCTAACAAGTTCTCTTTTGTCATTTAACTTAATGGATAAATAAGAGGCATTCCAGAAATCTTTGAATTTGTAATTTAACTGGTAATTCTCACCACCGTGGGGAAAGAGTTCTACGTCTACTTGATAAGCATTTGTTGTATATTCGCGGGTAATCCGATATACCTTGACCGTGCCATCACTGTTATTGACTACCGGAGTAATGAGCTGGTTATTACTATATTCCTGTTGACCGAAATTACTGGCTTTACCAATAAATTGGCTAAGTTCTTCATCACTTAAATTGTAATAACGTTTAAGGTATTCCGGCATAGCCAGTGAGGCCGGTTCGATATTGCCAAAATTTTTCTTATAAAGTTCCTCGGCATTACCTTCGGTAATCTCCTCCGTCAGAATATTAAACAACTCAGGTGAAATTGAAGCGTTAATACCCAATAGGGAGGCTTGATGCATTAGCCCGGCAATTGCCGATGATGCATTGAGTTGCTCAAGTCCAGGATCTTGTAACTGGATAACTTTACGCACGTTTTCATAAGCGTCGTGGTAAGGCGTTTCGCCGGAAGGACGGAAAGTGGAGAGCATTTCCATCACTTTTGTATAATTATCCAGCTTAGACTCAGTTTTAATACTTTCCAATAATAGCTCGTTGGACAAAGAGAGTGTGGAAAGTTCTGTATCCATATTTTGTTGACTGAGCGCCATTGATTTGAGATCTGGGCGGCGGGTCTCCAGATAATAAACGGAGTCACTTGCGTGTAAATTGCGTGCCTCACGATAAAGCTCAGTCAAATAAGCAGCGGGGGAGAACATGGAGGAAACGGTACCCGGCGCGACATATTGACTGGCTCTGCCGCCAAATTGACTGTTATAGCCTATCAGTTCGGCATTAGGGGCGATGATGGCAAGATGTACGGCATTTTGTAATTGAGGATTGGCGCGTTTGAGAATACGCGCTTCATATAGCCGATTATCCTTTTGGGCCTGTTGTGCATCATGATATAAGTCGTGTGCTTCGGACCAAGAGAGGTGAGCAGAGACTTGCTGATGAAATTCGTTAAAAGAACTGTGGCTAATATCTGTCAGACAGTGAAAACCACACTGGCTTTTTAATACATCAGGCATCTCTTTTACAGACTCGTTCATATTTATTCCTTTTAAATCATAAAGTAAATGAAACAGCCTTGTTGCTTTTACATCATGGATCAATAAAGAGAGTGATTCCGTTCCATCGGAAGAAGGGATAATCAAAGATAGGTTTTGAGAAATCGCTGAGATAATAGTTTGCGAATGAAAAATAGACCTAATCTTGATCTCTCGGAGAATCACTATCTCACTGTTTTCTTTAAATAGCTGTTGCAAAAAAAGCAGATGCGAAATTTGCAACTGACTTGCTAATAAGCGTTGAATGGAAATGGCACTCTGTCGTTCACATAATGAACTGTGCGAGAAGGGTAAAGTTCAGTGATGGTGAATATAGATTATGTAATTTAATTGATGTTAAATATGTGATTATTTTATGTTGAACATTATGAGTGTTTTTACAACCAATTGAAATATTTAATTAAATTGTTAATGTTGCCTGTTTTTTCTTAATAATAACATGTGGTGTTTATTTAAAAATATTATTGTGATGTAAGGGTGAATTACGTTTATTTTGCAACAATAATAAAAAATGTTTGATAACTGCTAAGAATAAAGATGATAAAACTCAATCTCAGTTAATGCATATTTCAATGTTAAATAATGCAAAGAAGAAAAGTTGTTGTAATGTTTCATTGTTAATATTCCATTCTATCTCGGATGGAACAATTAATTAGAATAGAAGGATATATGATGCTATTTTGTTCAAAGCACTTGAAATATTTTATGGAATCGGCGAAAAGAGAGTCATTCACTTTAGCAGCGGATACGCTTTGTATTACTCCTTCCCCCCTAAGTAGGATCATATATCAATTGGAGCAACGTGTGGGCTGTCAATTGTTTGAAAGATTGCCGGGAAGGACTAAATTGACTGACGAAGGGATGGCCTTATATCAGGAGCTATTGCCGTGTTATGAGAGAATTCAACGAGTTGAGGATAATTGGCATTATCGTAGAAACGGGAGATTAGTGAACGCCGGCAAACTTATTATTGGGACCAGTGGAGAATATATTAATAAAATTTCGGCAGTGATAAAAAGAGCGGTGCAACGTTATCATTATCGTGATATTTACATAAAAAACAATTTTCTGGTTGATGATTCAGCAAGAAAAGAGGCAATATTTTCTTCTTTAATGAAAGAAGATATAACCGTCTATGTGACGACTGAACATTATCCTGACAACGATGATATTATAAGAATAGATGGAACTTATCAGGTGCTGCGTCTTGCTATCGCTAATGATATTTTAGGATCGGAAAATCATGCTGATGATATTATATCCACATTGCCTTTGGCTCAGCATAATAGTGCTTTCTTGAAACAATGTGACGGCCTTACTCCACTGAATTGTCTACCTAAGTACCAAAATTTAACTTTGCTAACTGTTCCTGATTTTACTCATCGGTTGGATTTAGTGAGATCAGGTATCGCGATAAGTTTAATGACACCTAATGAAGTGCTTTGTTCTGCTGATATTGATAAAGGTATTGCCTTTTTAAATTTTAAATCGTATCCAACACCATTAGTGAAATATTGTGCTTATACTCTCAGACATAAATATAAAGAGCCATTGAATTTACTTATTTCTGATTTAATTATTTAGAAATAGATTAAATGGATAGATTGCAGAAGGTTTTGTTAATTGTTTTATAGCTAGAATATTTATTTTTATGTAATTAAAATAAGTAAGAAAATTATTAGGTAAATTTCTTCTTATGGTTTTCGGTAAAATTATTAAATCCCCTAAAATATTTTTTAGGGGATTTTCTATTACTATATTAATTAATGGCTATTTTATCCAACTCAATTTTCTCTGGATGACGTCAAGTTGCCTGTATAAGTATTACGTACATTCCTATGAGTGGCAGCAGATTGATTAATATCTTGTAATAATACATAGGTATCTCTACCTTGATGTTTCATTGAAATAACCTCGAACGGTGTTTCTCTGGGGAATAGTATTTCTGCTTGTCCCGCTTCTGGTCCATTGGCTCTTATTTTCAATTTTTCAACAAAGCTTTTCCTCGAATCATCTAAATCCATTTTAAATACTTTCTCCGCACTTTCGTTATTATACTTAGATTTTGCTGCCACATTGACACCTGCATTGGTTAAAAATGCCATTTTGACATATCGAGTTTCACTGGTTTCTTTTTTATGCACAAAATTCAGAAAACCACGATGGGCCGATGTTGATAAATAAGCATTATCTGAAACGATATCACCAACGTTGATGCTATTTCCTTCCTGTGGAGAGTGCCAAGGTGAGGGGGTGGAATTATCCACATAGGTCATCACTCGATAAGTTACCCGCATTTGTCTATCTTGCAGGGCAGATAATGAGGAATCTAAATCTTTCACTATCGATGTAATACTGTTTTCTCTTATTGCAGTATTAATTTGCGAGCTATCCGTGGTGTAATCTTTAATTGGGCTAGTATCTACACCGGGATTGTTGGTCAATAATTGATGGGCTTCTTGCTCTGTTTGGGCAGCGATAGCTCTTTGGCGTTTGAAAGTTTGAGGTTTCGCCATTTTTTTATAAACGGCTTCTTCCATTCCTGTAAAGGAACCCTGTTTTATTATCGCTTCTTCTGTTCTGTTAGCCGGAGATAATCCCTGAACATCAAATTGTGTCACCGGATTATTTCTCACCATGCGATATAAATTCAGCCCATCAATTGTTCCGGCCGGGTCCGCACTTAACCATCTGCCTGCCCACGGTTGGTAATAACGGTAGCCGTAATAATACAGCCCGGTAGCATCACGCTCTTTACCTGAATAGCGAATGGTTTTATAGCTAGATTCAATTTGATTCCTTGCTGCCCACAGTGCTGTACCGCCAAATGGATAATATTCTTCCTCACTGATAATTTGTCCTTCGCTATCTAATTCAAGTTGGCTGGAACCAATAAGATTATCGTAGCTGTAACGAAGTTGATTGTTGTTGATATCTTCGGGTTTTCCGCTCTCCCAATGTAATACCCGGACTTGCGCACGACCAGCTTTACCGAGTGTGATAACTTGCAAATATTCCGTGGTAGTGCTGCCATGTTGTGTTGTGCGTAGTTCTAGCCCCGGCAGATAAGTGACTCTTTGCTGTTGCGCGATATTCTGAGTTTGTTGTTCATTCACTTTTAGCTGTCGTGTGCCGTTGCTATCGTAGCGATACCACTCATTTCCTGCGCTACTGTTGACTTGTTTCAATTCGCCTCGCGGTGTCCATATTAGAACTTGACCGGATAATAAGTTGGTTTGATGGCCTCCCGCATCAAATAAGGCATCAACTTGGGTTGGATCTTCGGTCAGTGTGCTGAGTACCGCACGGTTGCTGTAATTAGAAACCGTTATATTCGCCGTGTAGTTATTTTGCGTGGCAGGTGAACTATGCTGAATTTTCATCAAATTGCCGCCACGGTCATAACTATAGGTACGAGTATAGTTAGTGTAGGTGTTGTTATCAGCAGGTAGCGCAGGAGAGGGAAGCTGGTTATTTTGCTGACCAATATTGGCCATTTCACGCCCGGTGGCACTGATAAGCTGATACAGAGAATCATAGGTATAGCTATTCTCCGGGACCACTTTCTGATTACGCCAAAAGCGGGTAGCTTCCGCATCGTTACGGATATTGATCACATTGCCTACTGGATCATATTGATAGCGTAGGTCTTGCAACACCTTAGCGTCTGATGGACGGCGAGTGGTAATGCCGATAAGCCGCTGAGTTTCCGGTTCATAGCTGTATTCGGTGATAACCCCGTTACCGTGCTCTTCGCGTAATTTTTGTCCGGCGGCGGAGTAGGTCAGCGATTTGATAATCACTTGTTCGGCCTGACCTTTTAATGTTAACCAACAACCTTTTAACTGCCCGGCCACATCATAGGCTTGCCGCTGAATGTTGCCTTTGGCATCGGTTTGGCTAAGTAAAGCCCCGGAGGCATCGGTTCTATTTTGGGTGGTATAGACATCACTACTCAGTTTTTGCGGCCAGAGGCTTTGGTCTTCACCTGTCCAATCGGCATCTTGGTTATCGACGAGCAGTTGCTGAGATTGTGATAAAACGGCGCCGGTCAGGGCAAGGCTGTTGAGTTGAGTGAGCCCTGCGGTATCGTAATGGCGGACACACTGACCAGCAAGGTTGTGTTCTTTTTCCTGCGGCGTATTGCCGGCCCAGATAAGGCGCTCGGTCGTTTTCTCTTCTGTCTGTGCTTGTTCGGTGATAGCGAGCAGGCGACCGGGTAGGGTGTTATCTTCATAAAGGTGGTTTTGGCGGACACCGGTTGCGTTGATGGTTAATACCGGGCGACCTTCAATATCGTTGAGGGTAATTGTTCTGCCTGCATCGATGCTCTCTGTTCGCAGGATATTGCCGGTCAAATTATGCAGCCAGATAAAATTCGGTTGTACGGCGTTGTTAGTCTGTTTGGCGTCATACAGGCGAGGATCAATGCTTTGGTTCAAATATCCGCCGGCATTATATTGATGGCGGGTAATACGGGTATCGGTATTTGTTTCTGCGGTAGCGCGGTGAAAACTAATATTACGGATAGCGAGTCCACGGTTATCGTGAACACTGACGGTGGGCGTATGGTGATAAAGTTTTGGGTCAATGTTTTTCATCATTTACTTCCTTTGTTATGTTAATTGAATTCAGTCCTTTTACATAATAAGGATAATTTTTCTATTGAGGTAATTGAAATAACGTTGGTACGTAAAATGATTTCTAATGACAGGCCCTGATTAGGGCCTGTTGCAGGTGATGGTTATTCGAGAATAGTGTAACGAATGTGCAGAATAATATCGGTCAGCATCTGTAATATGGTTTTTTGTTTACTGGTGGCATTGGGGAAACTTAGCGTTAATGTCCCCTTGTCATTAATATCGATCCCTTCAAACGGTAGGAATTTGCCATCGTTGAAATCGAGCTGAAACTGACCGTTGTCATTCAGGCCGTGGGAGAGCGCCAAGGCTTTACAACCTTTAGCTAAGCCGGTGGCGTCGCCACCATAAGACAGAACAGCTTGAACATCTTGATATGGTCCCAATAGTGCCGGTAAGGAGACACTAATTTGTTTAATGCGGCGTGTTTTGCCTAACTGCATGTCATCTGGGTAATCATCTTTGAGTTTCAGGTCTTGCAGGGTTAGTGTCGCGGATAGCGTATTGCTGGTTAATTTCAATTGATTGCCGTCGTTACCGGCGGCAGTCTCTTTACCTCCTTGTAGCAACGCTTCAATTTTATCTTTCAAAGCAAAGCTTTTTTCCCCTAAGGATTGGTACACCTGCGCCAGAGAAACCGTGCGTTCCACTTCCAGTGCACGTTGCTCTTGTTTCAGATGGGCATCTTCCATTTGTGCCAGATTTAACATTAGAGTTTCACCAGCGAGCAGGCCAGCATAGGTTCCTTGCCAGGCTCCCGGTTTAATAAAGCGTGCAGAGGAATCGTTAGTTTCCCAACGGTAAGCTTGTTCTGCCATCAGACAACGGGCGACGACTAAATCGTAAAATTGGAAATAAATGGCAGCTAACCGACCACGTAACCAGTTGTATAGCGCTTGATTGCTGAATTTTCGTTGCAGGAAGGCCAGTTGTGCTTGAGTTTGTTCCTGTTGGGTTTTCAGGCTGGTTTTCTGTAATACGGCTGCTTCGCGGCGTACCGTTAGCGATTTGAGTTGAGCATCGATTTGTTTCATCTCTGCTTCGGCATTATTACGCTGGATTTCCCACTCTTGACGGCGACGGCGCCATATTTCAGATTGAGAGACTTTCTCCGCTTCAATTAATAGACCGTCTGCGGCGATCCCGCCACCAATAGCAATGGCATTGGCAATTGCTCCAAAGCGCGTTCCCCCGACCGCAAAGCCGTAGATATTGGGTACCATCTCCAGTGCGGCGGCAGCCATGTGCAAACCTTTCAATCCGCTGGTAATACTTTGGGAAGCTATTCGCATATCCAGAGCTTGACGTTCACCGGCGTTGACATCTTCGTCGTATAATTTGCTGTAGTTATCAAAGCGCGATTGTGCCCCGGCTTTGGATTTTTCCAGCACGGTTTTTTCAGTGTCTATTTCTTCAATGGTTTTGTCCTGAATGCTGAGCGTCGTTAATATCAGCTCTTTGGCTTGATTTTGCAGCAGAGCATTTAGGGCCTCAGCATCTTGGCGTTCAATAATATTTTGCAACGTGGAGCCGAACTGTGTGAGTTGAGCGACCATGCTGCGGGCATTTTCTAACATATGCGGGAAGCGCCACAGGGACATAAATGGTTGTGGAAGCGAGCCTCCTCCCTGAGACGTAGCAACGGCGGCGCTGAGTAACGCTTTCGGATCGGCCGGTGTGGCATACATCGGCAGATAGAGCGGTTGACCATCGATGGAGAGATTATGACGCAAGTTATACAGGCGCAGTTCCAGTTTGTTCCAGTAGCTCAACATAACGTCGTTGATTTGTGGCAGGAAAAGATCGGTCAGGGTATTCGCGGAGCGCAATAATAATGCTGGTGTTTGCGTGCCTTGTCGTAGGGTGGTTATTGCGTAGGAATATGCTTTTTGTGTGGTCGTGTCTGCGGCATTGTCCAGACGTGGATTGTTCCATGCAGAACTCAACGGCAGATAGGGTTTATCGCCCAACAGGTGCAGTGCCTGCATATACCACATTTTGGCCTCATTCAGCGTATCCCGCTCCAGTTGGCGATAGGCGTGATCGCCACGAGCCATCAGCAGATCGAGAGTGCGCATAAAGGTGGCCACTTTGTAGTGCATGGGATCGTGCTGTGCCACCGCATCGGGATCGACGGAATCCAAAGGATCACTGTTCCAACTGGTATTTTCCAGTAACGGGCGCACATTCCAGTGGTAGTTTTTAATTTGACCTCGAACAATATAACCGGATGGGCTCCAGACATATTTTAGCCAACGGTTAGCTTCATCGAAGTTTTGTTCATGTAGCAAACGTTGAGCAACCAGCATCGGGGTATAGTAGAACAGTTCCCAGAAATAGAGGCTGTTAGCGCCGCAGAAATCCATAGGATCCGTATAATGGGATAGAATAGAAACATCAAAGAAGCCTTTATATTTTATAATTCCTTTTGTTTCACCATATTGAGTCGTTGCTGAGTCATAATTGGCATCATTAATTAGAATAAATTTCTTTTGAATTTCATTGAAATAGAAGAAAGCGGGTTCCCAGGTACCTTGATAGAATACTTTGTTGTATTCAACCCCTAATTTAACGCCTTCATTGGTATAAAATTGTTGCTCATAAGGGACAAAAAGAATAACATTGGTTTCGGTGTCAGCCAATATTCCTTGGTAATATGGCCGCATTGCAGTATTACCGTCAATATTCCCTATGTAAATTTTAAACTGGCGCTTATTACCATGTGTGTTTTGATCGTATTTAGGGAGAGTAAATTTAACATAAAAGCCTTTACCTAACTGTGGTTCTTGAATATTCTGAGTTTCCATACTTAGAATCGTATCAATACCCGTAGTGGCGCGTTCAACTAATTGGCGAGCAAATAGGGTATTAAGACGAACGCGATAGGCTCCCCATTGCATATATTGAGCGCCATTCTTGTCATGAAAAAGCGTTAGAGCATTATCGGTTTTAACCTTTTGGATAACAGGGATATTGAAAATTTCATAACCCAATTTGCGTCCATCATCTGCCAGTGCGGTAAAAGTGACATCAATACTGGCTGAATTGTTAGTAAAATTCAGATTAGAGCCATCTATTTCGAGAGCATTAAATTGGTAACACATTTCTTCAAAGCTAGGTGATGGTTGAACGGAGACATCTTTATTCGCTGTAAGAGAGTATTCTTTGCCAGCGTTGATTGTGATTTGAACCTTTTCAGAAGAGATTGCTGTGTTGATATCTACTGGCCCTGAGACATCAGTAGCAGTCCCTTTGTGATCAGTCATATAGATGTATTGCTTAAGATCATCCGGTTTATTCAGAGAATCTTCTACATAATCATCACCAATGGTTTCATCGTCCTTGTTAAGAGAGCGTCCAGCTCCAGGAATCCAAGCTCCTACTTTAGATGAATAATTTGTGTCTCGGTGGAATAGTAGTCTCCCTTGATTGAGATCACTAGCGTTTCTACTATATTGATAGACCGGGTAAAACATGAATTTATTTGATGAGTTATTCGGATTGATTCCCAAACTGGTATAAATAATAAATTTATCTCCCAGTTTTCCATATTTCTTCATTAGCTCGCATTGAATACGTTCTCGTCCTTCTTTTCCCTCATGAATTATTCTTAATTTCGGTGAAATCTTGATTTTTAAATCACTTGATGCAACTTCATAGTTGATAACTATATTACCGCCATATACTTGGCTCAGATTATATTCCCCCCAATCATGGCTGTTGCTATGATTGATCAATGAAGGAATTTCATAATCCTCTGCATATCGGTTATTTATTCTTATGACGCTATTAGTATCAGAATTAGTATCGAAATGTGTATAACCGTTATCTCGATAAGAGTTGCATTGCTCATTGGTCATCTCTTTGGAAGACATATCGGAGAAAATATAAAATCCTTGCATTGGAGAAGTTTTATAATCGTCCAATTTCTCTTTTTTTCTATAAAACATTACCAGTAGTGTATCTTCCCCTTGATAACCTGCGCAATAGAGTCCGGGAGCTTGAGATTTTGCCAGTTCTAATGCTGATATTTTGCTATTCACATCAAAGGCTATTGGTGTATTCCAGGTACCATCATAACGAATATGAGCCAATTTTAATTCATAGTAATAGTCAGTAATGACTTTATTATCTTTATCTTGTTTAGCTATTTCCTTTTGTTCCAGCCAAATCAGATATAAGCGGGATTTATAGATAACTGGGCGAATGGTGCTTTGGTAGGGATTAATTGCGCAGTCAATTTTGTGCCATTCACTCCAGGCATTAGCAGCGAATTTACCATCGTTGAATTTACTGTGATCGACGCTGCGCCAGTAATATTGATTAACTTCTGTTTTGCTGTGTCCAATAAAGTAGGTCAGCCCTTGGTTATTATTAACATTGTCATGATAAGCACTAATGACTTCCAAATTAGCGACTTGTTCAAACGAGGTCAGGTAAGATTTAAATGCATCTTCTACCGTATTGGCATTTAATTGGCTCTGGCTGACAGATTGCAATAGCGTATCCATCATTTTTGTTTGTCCAATACGCATTGTCGGGTCGATATAATTTTCGGGATAGTAAGCTAATTGTGAAACGCCAGCCCAAGTGCTGTAGCGTTTATTATATTTATCCCAATCGATAAAAAATTGACGAGTAATAACATCAGAAATGGCATGGGTTTCTATATTTTCCAGTGCCCGGTTGACGTACAATTGAATACTGGCAATGGCTTCGGCAATGCGTGTGGTTTTTATTGCAGCAGAAACTTGGTTATCAATGAGTAAATATTGGTACAAATCGTCACGGCTTTTAATTGCTGCTGCCCGGTTAGCAATCTTGCCAATATAATAGTTGCTTAATGCAGTACTGCGAGATTCGTCCAGAAATGCGTGTAGAGTATTCATTTGTTGAGTGTCTAACCCGGCAGTTAATACCATAACTGCGTTTTCCCATTGGGAATAGGTCGGTGTTTTTTGAGACGGTTGTATATAATCCAATGCTATCAGGGATGAAATACCCTGCGGGGAGATATTAAAATCATTTGCTACATTGGTCCATTGCAGAATAATGTCGATGGATTGCCAATTGGAGAATGTATTTTCTTTAGTCACCTGCTTATAATTTTGTGCCTGAATACTGGCTTGTTCCAGTAAATTAGCATCAAGGTTCATGGCATTAGCCAGTTGTTCTGCGGTTAAAGTTTTATTTTCAAAAGCGGTTAGAATAGGAGAGGCTTTTTCACCTAGTGTGTTAACCCAATTAGCAAAGCGGGTTAGGATGATTAATGTTGGTGCATTATGGGCTGGTGTCGCTTTATCAGGTTCATCAGAAATGCCAAAAATGGTTGGTTGTTCTATGAACAGGCGGAAAGCGTTTTCATTAATACCGGAAGAACGATAAATCATTGTTAATTGTGCCAGACAGTGACAGTACTGAATAATTTGTTCCTGCATTTCTGGTGGTTTTGATAATTCTGAAATGTCTTTATTTTGTAACCAGTTCCAGAATTTTTTTGCCGTTATTTTATTTTCGCTTGGTTTTATCTTATCAGCCCAGAGAAGAATAGAATGTGCGACATTTTCAGACGGTAATTGTAGCGTTGCGGCAATATAAGGTGCTATGGCAGCCAGAAGATCTGTTTTCTCTTTGTCAAAATTTTGCAAACCATTGTAGACCGTATTTAGTAAGTTTCGAATTTCAGGCGTTAGCGTTTTGTCATAGTTGGTGGTAGTCATTAAAAATAACTGATAGACACTCCACTTTTGTGTATGCAACCAATCGCTTAGGGTATCGAGTTTGTTAATCAGTTCCTGTAAGTTTTCATCATCAATTGTATAGAGATCTCTCTTATCTTCACCGATAGTCATCAGTAACAAATACAGTTCATCAATCGTTAATTGATGAATATCGGCCAGTAGTTTAGTCATATAAAGATTGGAAAGATTATTTATATTATTAGCAATTTTTCCATCTTTATTTTCATGATTAGCAATATGGAGCAATCGATAAAGAGAAATATCATCGACATTAAAAGCACGTTTAAGTACTGTTTTGTGCCAATTATTGGTGCTATTCAGATTTAAGTCAATGTCGGTATTTCCAACAGCAAAATATTGCCCGTTGAGTGGTGGGGTATTAAATAGGCGATCAAATTGGCTAGGTTGATTACGATAGGAATGCTGTGAAATAGGTGCGTTACATAGTATTAAGGCAGTTTCAGTATCAATGTTGTATTTCTTCATATAGTATTTAACTAGAAAGATTTTTCCTAAGACCGTTGGGTTAATACTCTGTTCTGGAACAATTTCATCTATTTTTAAAAATGGCAGGTTTACGGCTCGTGATAATAAAATAATTTTATTGATTTTTAGTAAATGTATTTTCTGAGTGTTGAGTTCATTATCTGGATATTTGTGAATAAATTGGCTGAGTTCTTCATCACTCAAATTATAATAACTTTTCAGATATTCTGGCATTGCCAGCCAGGTAGAGTCAATATCGCCAAAATTCTTTTTATAAATTTCCTCTGCATTAGCCTCGGTAATCTCTTCCGTCAGGAGATTAAACAATTCCGGCGAGATAGAGTTATCAATCCCTAATAGTGAAGCTTGATGCATTAATTCAGCAACAGCGGGTGATTTCTGAAATTGCTCAAGTTGAGGATCTTGTAATTGGATAGCTTTACGCACATTTTCGTAAGCATCATGATAAGGTATCGTACCGGAAGGACGGAAAGTGGATAACATTTCCATCACTTTAGTATCGCTGTCCAGATTAGACTTATTAGCTTTAATTCCTTTCAACAAAATTTCATTAGACAGAGAAAGCGTGGAAAGCTCGGTGTCCATATTTTTCTGATTGAGCTCCATTGATTGGAGATCTGGTCGGCGTTCATCCAGATGATAAACAGAGTCGCTGGCATGTAAATTACGTGCTTCACGATAGAGTTCAGTTAAATAAGCGGCGGGGGAGAACATAGAGGAAACTGAACCCGGGGCCACATATTGGCTGGCTCGGCTACCGAATTCATTATTGTAGCCTCGCAATTCAGCATGAGGGAGGGTAATACCGAGGTGTACTGCGTTTTGCAACTGCGGGTTAGCGCGTTTGAGAATACGTGCTTCATATAATTGATTCTCTTTTTGTTCCTGTTGTGCATCACGATATAAGCGATTGGTCTCTGACCAGGAGAGATGATCAGAGACTTGCTGGCGGAATTCATTAAAAGAATAGTGGCAAATATCGGTCAGACAATTAATACCACATTGGCTTTGTAATACATCAGGTATCTCTTTATTCACGTATGCGTTCATGTTTATTCCTTTTAAATCATAAGGTAAATGAAACATCCGTGTGATCTCTGTACCATTGATACAATAAAAGAATGATTCCGTTCTATGGGAAGATGAGGATAATCACTATGTCACTGTTTTCTTCAAATAGCTGTTGCAAAAAAAGCAGCCGCAAAATTTGCAATTGGTTTTTGATTAAATCTGGATGTGGAAAATCAGTAAAGGTCAGTTTTTTTTATATATCGTGGACTGCTTCTTTTGGGAATGGGGTATTTTGTCATTGCATCCGTCATTATATTTACAATAACTTAATCTTTTGTTGAATTTGTAACACTTCCTTACAAAATCTACTTTTTGTAAATTAAGAAAATGAAAATTTTTCTTGCTATTTGATGATGATTTAATAATCATAACTTAAGTTCCATCATATTAGACAGTATGAAGGACCTTTCAACTCCTGTTCCCTTATTCAAAGGGATTAATCGATGGGAATATATTTCGTCTTCCTGTCGTTCAACTTGCTATTACTCACGGCATAAGCGGTGTTTCTTATCTGTGGTAATAGGATTTTTACTATCTTGTTTCTTTAGTGATGCAATCAATCACGGCTATTCCTGACAGGATATTTATGCTGATGAAGGTGATTGATATCCGGGCGGGGAAATAACGTTAAAAGAAGGAAGTAAAACTAATGGCTATATCAGATCCACGCTTATGCTTTGATTGTAAACGGTTTCTGAAAAACTGGGTGGAATTTCAGTTGGTGGATGAACAGGGAAAGCCGCTGGTTAACATGCCTTATCGCCTGATCAGTCACGGAACCCCAGGTTATGTGCGCCAAGGGAAAACCGATGGTTTTGGTGTGCTCAGAGAAGAGGAGTTGTTGCCTCATCCGGTGACGCTATATATTGATGCTCAGCCGCTAGCCGATGAGATGGAACAGCGTCCGTTGCGGGAAATACGCGGTGAAGAGGCTTCGGTAGTAAAACCAAAAGCAGAAGCCGAAGGCCATCAATATCGCTATGTGACTATCGGGCAGATTAGTGATGGGTTGCCGGTGATTAAAGATTGGAAAGATTCTAAAGATATTCCACCGCCTTATCATTTCCCGGACCCGGAACCAAAAGGCTATCAGGTTCATCCGTTAAATCGCCGGTATGTACTGGAAGTATGTCCTTTCCGGGCTTGGGTTTTATTGTTGCATCATCAGAAAGAGTATTCCATTGTGAATGCTTATAACCAGTGTTTGATGAGCGTGCTGGCTTATGCCGGTAAGGATGTTGATGTTGAAGGTTCTGTACTTCACTTTTTTAACCGGCAAATGGTCGATGTCTCGAAGCTGCCTTATCGGGTGGAAAAAATGTCAGCAACGCCTGTAGTTTATGATGTGCCGTTCAGTGAACGTTATACCCGGATAATGTTTATTGATTCAAAAACGGCAGACAATAAACAGGGTGATACCCGACTGTTTTATATCGCCAGCAACAGTGATGTTCTTGTTAGCTGGCGGGGCACAGCCAGTCTGACGAATGACCTGACTGATATTACCTTCCAGCCGTTAAGTTTGAGTTGCGATGATGAAAAAGCCCTGTGCAGCGGGTTTATTCACCGTGGCAAAGTTCATAAAGGATTTTGGGATGCATTCAGTTTGGTTGGGAAGTTAAAAGTCCCTGGTGAGAAAACTAAAGAAGTATTCAGCGATATTCTGGATTTGGCTACAAGAAAAAGGTTATTTATCTGTGGTCACAGTCTGGGAGGTGCATTGGCATTACTGCACAGTGCACAATTGAAAGAATACCATCCCTGTCTCTACAGTTACGGGATGCCAAGAACATTAACCCGCAGTGCAGTACAGGAATTATCTTCTATTATCCATTTTCGTCATGTTAATGAAAATGACCCCATTCCTTTGGTGCCCTTTGAACAGGATATGGATAATGTTTTCTTCAATTACTGGACGTTGGCGGGGTATGACTGGGAAATCATGAAATTATTGTCACCCTCACCGATTATTCAGGCAATTAAGCAGGCGACAGCCAGTAAAGAAATTTATCTTCATCATGGCAAAGTGATTCATTTTTTAAAAGCCAGTGCCTGCCCGGAATGGCTGATTGCCGCCAGTAATGTGTCACTGATAACCAGATTGAGTGCAGAGGAAATATTAAGTAATACGACAAAACTGTATTTAATTCCTGAGCTGGATAAAGAAACAGAACACTTTTTCTCTCAGGCCGGTGAACAACAAAATGCCCTGTTTAATCAGCTAAGCCCGCAAGAGCAGGATAAACTGTTTGATGAAAATAAAAATCCTGAATTAAAAGATAGAGTAAGTATTCTTAATCACAGTTCATATAAATATGCCGGTTATATTGATGCACGTCTTAAAGAGTTATGTGAACCGGATAAAATGACGGCTTATCAGGACAGTCAGCGTCAATTTAAGGAGAAAATGGATGTTTATAAGAGACTGATACCCGATGCTGTTTACTACCGTAATCTCTGTTTTCTGGAAATGGATAAACAGTTAATAAAATCATTGGCCGTCAGTCAGCAAGAAGAAAAAGGGAAACTGGCTTTACAGTACTACTGCGATGATAAGGAACTTTCAGTATGAGGATATTCAAAATCACACTGTCATTATTACTATTATCTTTTATTTACTGGTCGATGGGCGATACCTTTTTTAACTGGCTATTTCCCTTTTCATCTAAGGGGCCGTGGATAACAGTGGAAGGCGTCATGCCGAAATACACCGAGCCGTATGTAGCGGCAAGGTATATCTCAAAATCTTGTCTTGAATATGAGTTTGATGCGGGTATGTCACCTCATAAAGTACCGACTCATAATGTTCTTTACCGAGAGGTAACTACTGATCCCCAAACCGGTTATTTTCAGACGAAATTGCCTTTTAGTGGCGGAGGTTGGTGTAAATGGAAAATTGAGCAGGCTTATGTATCGGCGAATTATACCGATGTCAGTCACCTGGTGAAAGATGCTGTACCCTATTCGGGGACAGGTTTAACCGCTTTTATCAACGATGCCGAACGAGAAATTTACTCTGAAGCCTCTGAGACGCGCGCAGTGAATACTATAGACTACAGACCGGTTATTTACCCTGTTTTGAAAATGGTTGAGGGACGTCCAAACAGAGTTTCCTTACTGGGTGTAGTGGATTCGTTTCCTTTTCGGCTAAAATTAATTCCAGGAGCGGAATGGAAAATCACTTTTAAACCTAAACTGGATGAAACTAAAATGCCGAAAGTTATAGTAACTAGGAAAGGTGAATGGGTTGAATATCCCGGAGGACATATTGAAATCAATACCCAAATGGCAGATACCCGTTACATAAAGTAACTCCACCAAGGCTATATTACTAATTTATTTAAACACCAACATCAGAAATAAGGAGTCCATATGAACGATGGATTACACTTTCTCTGTCATATTATCGATTTGCCGGAGAAAACTTTTGCGGTAGCTGAATTTTCCTTGCAGGAAGAATTATCCGAATTATTTACCCTATCCTTAACAGCTGGTCAGTAAACGGGCTGATATTGATCTGGAATCATTGCTATTACAGTCTGTGAAATTCCGGGTGGTTTTCAACGATATTGAGCAACGTCAGGTTAGCGGCATTATCACACAGGCTGTACGGGGGGATACGCATGCGCATCGCACCCTTTATTACCTCACCGTCCAGCCCGCTCTCTGGCGGATGAACTTGAATCAGGACAGCCGGATTTATCATCGGCAAAGCGTGCCGGAAATTCTCACTAGTTTGCTGAAAAAACATTGCATCCTGTTTGATTGCCAACTGGATGAGTTTCATTACACACGGGAGTATGTGACGCAAAAACGGGAGTCCGATTATGCCTTCTTTGCCCGGTTAGTTGCCGAAGAAGGGCTGAATTTCTGGTTTGAAGACGACAAGCTGTTTTTCAGTGACAGCCATTTAGGAATGACGGCCAATTTACCGCTGGTCTACAACCCGCAGATAGAGACGGCCACCGAAATGAATGTGATTAATCAAGTGCGTCTGGGCGTCTCCATGACCCCGACGCGGGTCATTTATAAGGACTACAATCCCCAGAATCCCGCTTACCGCCTGACACACCGGGCCAATGTTGATCCGCGTGTCGAGGGGCAGAAAACCCTGTTTGAGCTTTTTGAAAGCTACGGCCGCTTTCAGAAAGACGCGGAGGCGAAACCGTTTGTCCAGCGCCGTCAGCAGGCCGTCGAGAATCAACGTCAGGCCGGTAGCGGGCAAAGCAACTGTTTTAAACTGATGCCCGGTAAAATCTTTGGCCTCAGCGAACACTCGGTTGATGCCATGAACACTCGCTGGCAAATCGTGACGATTCACCATTACGGCAAATGTCCGCAGGCACTGCAAGAAGGTGGCGGAGAATCAGGATTTTATCTGCATAACGAATTCAGTTTTATTTCGGGTTATAACGATTGGCGAGCGCTATATCGCTACAAACCGCTGGCGGATGGTGATGAAGTGGCAACCGTGGTTGGCCCGGAAGGGGAAGAGATTTATGTCAATGAAGAGGGGTGTATCCGCATCCATTTTCACTGGGATCGTTATGATAAAGCCGATGAAAACGCCTCCTGTTGGGTGCGGTTCGCCCAAGGCTGGAATGGCAGTGGTTACGGTTTTATGGCGGTTCCTCGTATCGGTCAGGAGGTGATTGTCTCCTATCTGAACGGCGATATTGATCGTCCGATTGTCACCGGTTGCACCTACAACGGTTTAAACCGGCCACCGTTAAATTTACCCGTTGAAAAGACCCGCACGACATTTAAAACCCAGACCCACAAAGGGGAAGGTTTTAATGAATTGCGCTTTGAAGATGAGAAAGACCGGGAGGAGATTTACCTGCACGGGCAAAAAGATCTGACCGCCCATATTCAACACGATGCTTACTGGCATATTAAACATGACCATAAACAGCGCATCGATAATAACCGCTATAGCGAAATTTCAGTGGATGATCATCAACATATCAGGGGATCGGGGAAATACAGCACCGATGGAGATGTTTCACACCGTATCTCAGGCAGTCAACATTTACAGATCGGGGATGCATTGGTGGCTGAAAGCGGTCAGGAAACACACCTGAAAAGCGGCGGTAAAATGGTGTTGGAAGCGGCGTCAGAGATTACCTTAAAAGTCGGCGGTCATTTTATACGGATAACCCCCGGCGGTATTCTGACTTCCCCTAATTTATTGGTCGGGCAAGGTTCTGCCGGTACTGGCCGTGGGTTGTCTCTGCAACTACCGGAAGGAGTTGCGCCTCTGCCGGGGGTTAAATTCCCTGCCAAACCGTTTTGTGCTGTGCTGGCTCGACAGGAAGCAAATTGGATTATTGATAATCCGGAGGATAAATGAACAAGTCAATAAATTGGCAACAGTGGCTGAGTATCCCTAATAAACCATCGGTTTTCTTTATGCTCAATTCACTCGCGAAACCTAACCCCGTGGCGCTCTTTTATAGCAATGACTGGGTAGAACAGGCTTTTCCGCTATACAGCAATACACCGATGGATCACATGCTGACGCAAAGTCCCTGGCTGGTTCAGCCCAAGTCAGGCTGTCTGTCAGTAATCGGTCATCTGCTTGATAACCATCCTCCAAGCAATAATAGTTGGGGTTGGGCTTACCGCAGTGATGAGTCATGGATACAGCAGCTTAATCATTGGCGCTCACGCCAGCAGGTGATATTACAGGAGAAACAGGTGCTTTTACGCAGTATGGATGCGCGTATCCTCAGTCAGTTATTACCGGTAATGATCGTCAGCGATTGGTCAGGGTTCCTAACACCAGTGTGTGAATTAATGATAGATACACCTGAGCCACAGATCTATTGCCGCCCCGAGAATTGTGGTCACGGTGGGAGTGAACAACCCTTTGTTTTGGGGCCTCATTTACTTGAGGCGTGGTTCCATTCTGATTACGCCTTACAAGGGCAGGTATTCGTACTTATTAGCGATTTATGGGAAAACCACGGTGAATTGGCGGAGAAACTGAATAAGCCAGAAGGGAAATTACAGGAACGGATTATTGATTGGCTGAAATCGCGTTTAGAAAGTGGAGGTAGTATTAGTCACCTGACCAATGCAGATTATTTACAGACGCTCGATGAACAATATACGGCCATTAAGTAAGAGTATGATGGTTAATATTTTACGAATTTATAAGTCGGTCATTGTGGCGATTTTAAACAAGAAGAAGTGCGGTTAACTTCTTCTTGTGAAATATTAAATTTAAATCTCTAATTAATGAAATAATGGTAAAGTCAAGTTGTGGTTGGTGTAAATTAGTAATTTATTTAATGTTATACTGGGGTTGGTTTAATGGGAATATTGTCGGTATTTTTTTAATTAATTGAAATATAAAATATGAATTTTAATTAAAATAATTAATCTAACATAGTGAT
Organism: Photorhabdus bodei; assembly: GCF_003287735.1. GTDB lineage: Bacteria > Pseudomonadota > Gammaproteobacteria > Enterobacterales > Enterobacteriaceae > Photorhabdus > Photorhabdus kayaii. The sequence continues at coordinate 40,183 of NZ_NSCM01000018.1, forward strand.
AAGTTATATTTATTTTATAATCATTATACAAGTATTAAATAAATATTAATAATGGAAGTGGTGAAATCCAATATCAATTAATACATGTCCTAATGTAAAAGAATGCAAAGTAGAAACATCATTGTCATGTTCTATGGTTAATATTCTATTTCTGGAATGAAAACAAGAGGGTATGTGATGATATTTTGTTCAAAGCAACTAAAGTATTTTATGGAATCAGCTAAGAAAGAGTCATTCACGTTAGCAGCGGATACGCTTTGCATTACTCCCTCTCCACTTAGCAGGCTCGTATATCAACTGGAACAGCGTGTAGGTTGCCAATTATTTGAACGATTACCGGGAAAAACAAAGCTTACGGAAGAGGGTAAGGCATTATATCAGGAGTTGTTGCCGTGTTATGAAAGGATTCAGAAAGTTGAGGATAACTGGAATTGTCGTCAAAATTATAAATTATCAAACAGAGACAAACTGGTTATTGGCACAAGTGGAGAATATGTTAACAAGATATCTACAGTCGTAAAAAGAGCGGTGCAACGTTATCATTACCGTGATATTTGTATAATCAACAATTTTCTCTTTGATGATTTAATAAGGCAAGATGCGGTATTTTCTTCCTTAATAAAAGGAGATATAACGGTTTATGTGACGACTGAATGTTATCCAGATAATGATGATATCATCAGGATAGATGGTGCTTATCAAAAGTTGTCTCTTGCCGTATCCAATGATATTTTAGAACCAGAGAGTCATGTTGATGAAATAATATATAGCTTTCCTTTGGTTCAGCATAATAGTACCTTTTTAAAACAGTGCGATAATTTTATGCCATTGAATTATCTGCCTGAATACCAGAATTTAGCGTTATTGACGATCCCTGATTTTACTAATAGATTGGATCTGGTAAAAGCGGGTGTCGCGATAAGTTTAATGACAGCTAATGAAATGCGCTACTCTACCCATATTGATAAAAATATAGCATTTCTGGATTTTGAATCACGTCCAGCACCATCGGTAAGGTATTGTGCTTATACTCTCAGGAATAAATATAAAGAGCCATTAAATTCATTAATTTCTGATTTGATATTTTAAATATTATCATAATTATATGATGTTTAATGTTAAAATAATTTATTAACATTCAATAAAATAATAAGAATAATCAAGCCATGAGATAAATATTCTCTCATGGCTTGTTCCTAATTATTTCTGGATAAAGTTTATTTTACTATTGTATCCTTTTCTATAAGCGTGGCGAATTTCAGAGAAAGTTATTGCCTCGGCATATTCATTCGGGCCTTCTTTCCTTCTTTTTCCTGTTTTCCAAGGCTTGTCTGAATTTAGTTGCTCGATAGTCAATTTTTCACCGTTATATCCAGCCATAACAAATCTGAAATCAGGTGATGCTAATTGTTTTATAAACCAATCCATACCTAATTTACTTGTTTGTCTAAAGAATGCCGTTGCAATAGTATTTTTTAGCCATGATTGATCTGCTGCGGATAAAGTGCTTTCAAGTTCTCCTGCATTTCCTGCGGAAGCAAATTTCGTTAATATATCTCTCTGCCTTTGAATAGTGAAATCGCTACCATCACTATTTTTTAAAATAAATGCGTCTAATTTCTGGAATCGTTTTTGGCCGGATAACCCACTGAAAAGTCCCTTTGACGGTAGAAGATTTTTTATTTTACTTTGAATATCTAATTTTCCTTTATTTTCTACCATATGAAAACTCCATGACGCAGTGTAAGCATATTGTTGTTCATAGGCTTCCTGTTTAATTTTATCCGTAGCTGAATCCGCCTTTATACCTATAGCATCCAGATATTTACGTGAGTTAATTCTTATATTTTTCTCATTCAATTTAGGTGGACTGTCTTCTTTAAGATTTTGAGAAATTCTAAAATAATCAGACAGACTTAATTCACCCATGATACCAAGCCCGGCATTATATTCATCGATGGTAACAGGATTCTTATTAGCCGCGAATGCCTTCCCCATTTCTGATCCGCGGTGATGGCTGAAACCATATATCACAGTGTGTTCGACATCTTTAATTTCAGGTGCTCTACCATCAGTATCATGATATTTAATGGGATTATTCCTCACCATGCGATATAAATTCAGCCCATCGATTGTTCCCGCTGGATCGGCACTTAACCATCGTCCTATCCACGGTTGGTAATACCGATAGCCGTAGTAATACAACCCGGTCGCATCCCGCTCTTTGCCTGAATAACGGATGGTTTTATAACTGGCTTCTGTCTGATTCCTTGCTGCCCATAATGCCGTGCCACCATAAGGATAGTACTCTTCCTCACTGATAATCTGTCCTTCGCTATCTAATTCAAGTTGACTAGAGCCGATAAGATTATCGTAGCTGTAACGTAACTGATTATTGTCGATAGCTTCCGGTTTACCGCTATCCCAATGCAATACTCGTACCTGCGCCCGGCCCGCTTCGCCTACGGTGATAACTTGCAAATCTTCGGTTGTGGTCGTGCTGTTTTGTGTTAGACGAAGTTCCAGGCTCGGTAAATACGTTATTCGCTGTATTTGAGCGTTGTTGCTGGTCCGTTGTTCATTGACTTTTAATACCCTTCTTCCGTTACCGTTATAACGATACCATTCCCGATCATCATTGGCGCTGTTGTCCCGTTTAACCAATGTTACTTGTTGCAGTTCACCGCGAATATTCCAGTTCAGGTTTTGTCCCGGTATCAAGGTATTTTGATGTCCGCCTACATCAAACAAAGCATCTACTTGCGCTGGATCTTCGGTCAGTGTGCTTAACACTGCGCGGTTACTGCGATTTGAAACCGTTATATTGGTGGTGTAGTTATTTTGCGTAGCCGGTGAACTGTGCTGGATTTTGTTCAGATTTCCGCCACAGTCATAAGTATAAGTACGGGTATAGTTGGTATAGGTGTTGTTATCAGAAGGTAGCGCGGGTGAGGGAAATTGGTGACTTTGTTGACCTATATTCGCCATTTCGCGCCCGGTGGCACTGATAAGCTGATACAGGGAATCGTAGGTATAAGTGTTTTCCGGCACCACTTTCTGATTGTGCCAAAAGCGGGTAGCTTCTGCGTCATTACGGATACTGATGACATTGCCTACCGGGTCATATTCATAGCGCAGATCTTGCAGCACTTTAGTGTCTGACGGATTGGCATCTGACGAACGGCGGGTTTTGATACCGATAAGCCGTTGGGTTTCCGGTTCATAACTATATTCAGTAATAACACCATTGCCGTGTTCCTCGCGTAATTTTTGTCCGGTAGCGGAATAGGTCAGGGATTTAATAATCACTTGTTCCGTCTGGCCTTTTAATGTTAGCCAGCTCCCGTTTAGCCGCCCGGCCACATCGTAAGCTAGCCTCTGAATGTTTCCTTTGGCATCGGTCTGAGTCAGTAAAGCGCCGGTGGCATCGAAGGTGCTCAGGATGGTGTAGATGTCATCAGCCAGCATGTTTTGCCAGACAGTTTCGTTATCACCTGTCCAGTTTGCCTCTTGAGTGTCGATCAATAGTTGGCTGGATTGAGATAAAACAGTACCGGTCAGTGATAAACTCTCCAACCGGGTAACTCCCGCCGTGTCATAGTGGCGCACACACTGGCCGGCAAGGTTATGGTTTTTCTCTGCTTCGCTATTGCCAGCCCAAATCAAGCGTTCGGTGATATGGGATGTTTTTTCCTCTGGTATTTGTTCGGTAACAGATAACAGACGACCGGGCAGAGAAGAAATTTCATATTGCCGGGTTTGTATGACACCTGTTGCAGTCACTGTCAGCAGCGGACGGCCTTCAATATCATTCAAGGTGACAGTGCGACCTGCATCAATGCTCTCTGTACGTAGGGAATTACCGGTCAAGTCATACTGCCAAAGAAAATTGGGTTTGATCGTACTGTTGGTTTGTCTGACCTCATATAGGCGCGGATCGATGCTTTGACTTAGGTGTCCGTGAGCATTGTATTGATGGCGGGTAATACGGGTATCGGTATCACCGTTTGCGGTGGTACGGTGAAAATCGATATTACGGATCGTCAAACCACGGTTGTCTTGGACGTTGACGATAGGGGTTTTTTGATAAAGTTTGGGATCAATGTTTTTCATGAGTTACCTCGTTGTTGTGTGTAATCCTTTCTGCAATCGCAATTTTTGTCTGCATGTTAGTTTTCTTACGATAGTGTAGTAGATAATTTCCCAGTTTAGCTGGAGACAGATGGTTTGCTGTGGCAGTGGGCATACCTTATTGCTTCCTTCCATGATCATGATGATGCGTAATGAGGCGGCGCCAGAGCCAATTCAGTCCGGTACTTCCTGTTGTGCCGAATAGACCTGCAATCGCAAAAGTCATATAGATACTGCTGCCACTTTCAAAACTCAGCAGTCCTCCCAGTACACCGGTAAAACAGGAGATGATGAGTTGACAGAATACGTTGATCCAACTCCATTTATATTGTTTGTGTTGCATATCAATGAGGTACCTTACTAACCCGCCCCAGGCCGCAATAAAACCAATGATCAACCAGATAATAAGTTGAGTATCTGACGGTATTATGAACAACACCTTTCACCTCTATCTATGTTTCCCGCCTGTCAGCCAGGCGGGGTTGATCAAGTTACATCTTTACCTTTTTCACCTCAGCGGCTGTGTCATTTTCATCTTCATTGACAGTAAACCAGGGAGTGAACAAGGTTCGACGGAACCAACCTTTTGCGGTGATAACCTTGATTTCTCGACCAACGGGATCATAGACATGGGTATCCGCATAAGCTTCTTTTTCCCGCCGGGCACTGTCATTACTGACGTATCGCCAGTCATTGAGGAAATAGGGCTGATAGGTGCGTATCGGTTGTCCCTTATTGTCATATTCCGTCCGTCCGGTCACTGCCCAACGATTCTCGGTATTCTTGACACTTATAATCAGAGAACCATCTTCATTACGTTGCCAGGCCAAGCCTGCCTCATGTCGGGCAGCAGCTTGCAGCAAGCGGCCAAAGCCATCACTAAACGCCACCTGTTGACGGATCTGTTGCTCAGGATCGTGATCATAACGATCTGTCGTCAATGTCAGGCTGTGAGGAGGTAAACGGGTACTGTTGTTCAACAAGTTGAATTGCTGATGGGTTGCCTTTTGGCTTTGTACCCAGCGGCGATAAGCCAGTGTGCAGATACGTCCATCTTCGGTGATGATTTGGGCGTTGTATAACTTTTGCCAATCTTGTTCTGCCAGTCGATTGAAGGTTTTCTGACTTAATACTGGCATCCAGCTTTCTGGTGCGTAGACCTGACACTGTGCTACAGGGAGCGGTTTTTTTAACTCAATAGCGGCATTAACATCGGATGGTGGAGAAAATGATGCTTTTTCCGGTGAGGAATAACCTGTCATCTTGCCGTTTTCAGTTCCCCAAAAGCGTAGTGTGATTGGTCGGCCCAACGCATCCAGTGTGATAAGGTGCTGATTGTCATTGACATCCGTGAGTTGCACAGGAGTCAGAAAACGCCAGTCATATCTGGCTGAGGTTGTTAGTCCAGCAGCATCCCGGGTTTGTATCACAACGCAATAGTTTGTATCCCAGGTAAGGGTGATTTTACCGGTGAGTTGGGTGTTGCTCTGTTTTTGCGGGCACCAGAACTGTGCCGCTGTACCGTAATCGGTATAGCCGTGACGGGCTACCCAGACTATGTTTTCACCAATACGAGGGAATAGGTAATTGGCCTGTCGATATCCAGCTTGCTCCAGCGTCGTTGGTAATTTATCGGACGGGATGCTCCCATTAAATGCTGATAATGTGGACTGATTGAATACTGTTGTCTCGGTAAAGGCAATCAGAGCTTGCCGTGTTGGTGTTTGCAATGGCGCTGCATTTTGTCCGTCGGTATAAACGGTTTGTTGCTGGCCAAGGTATTCACGTGGTTTATCGTCCGCGATCAGGCTATTTTTATCACTCAGAAGTTCCAGATTTAAACCACCAGCAGGTACATTTTCAGCGTCATAAGTAAAGATATCACTGCGGGTACTATCCGGTAATCCCAACACTCGAACGGTATTGTCGGTCAGATGATGCCAACTGGATTGTTGATAGGTGAGCCGTAATTGGCGTTGTTGGTCATCATAGCTGTTGGCTAACAACTTATCAGGCAATGTATCAGGATACAGATTGATTGCCGGTTGCTGGCGGCGCGGATACTGTACCGAAAGCTGTTTTTGCGGCTGACCAAATCGATCACTGGATAGCGTAATATCTTGGCTGCATTGCGGGTCGCTGGTGATACGCTCGTAATGATAGTTGCGGCTTTCAACTACAGATGACCAAAGTACAGGGTATCGGCTGTCGGTATGCTGTAATCGACGTACCTGTGAACGAAATTCAGTGACAGTATAGGGAACGTGTTTATTTGTACTGTCGTCCAATCCGTACAGTTCACTACGTAGCAGTTGACCTTTCAACGCGCGGTTGAACCAGTACCGACTGTTATCATCTTCCGGTGTTAACGGAACATCTTTGTTATCTTGCCAGGTCGTAAAGCGCGGTGAGAAACCGGCAAAAGCCTGATCATCACGCCAATACTCGGTTGATAATGCGTTATCTATCACCGGCAGCCCGGTGGCATACCAGTTTTTGGTCTGCGCGGGTGGTGTGCGTTCTGGCGCGTTGCCTTGAGCCAGTTGATGGCTGTCTGTCTGCTCTACATAACCAAATCCGCGAAATTCCCGCTCGCGTCCATCCCAAGCGCCACGAGCATAACGCAGTGTTGTGACTAATTTGTTGCCGCTGATTTCATCTTCTGTTTCCGTTTGCCATAGGGTGTGGACCGGGAAGGGTAGATAGCAAACCGGTGTTTGTCCGGCAGCCAGCGCCGCGGCTTTTTCATCCAGCCAGAATTGGGCGGAACTGCGGTAACGTAAGGTGTGATGAGCCCCCATATTGTTGTTCATTTCATTGAGTAACCACGGCTTCATGTTGGTCAGATCGCAGCGCCAGTGATGGGGAGACATATGCGGCACGCTCAGTATCAGGCTGGCGACGCCTAATCCTTGTACATCGGCTACTTGTAACTGACAGGTATGATCAAAACGCAGACCTTCCGGGAAGAGCAATGTCACCGGTTTAGCAAAGCCATTGCCACTTTTATTCAGGAAGATATCCAGACGGTTGGTGTGAATATAAATCAGATCAGTTGGGCCGCTGCCATCCAGATCGGCCAGATAAACTTGAGACGGGTTAAATATAGCTTCTAGCTGGCTGAATCCCGGTAGGGTGATGGGTTGACCAAAATGTCCGTGCCCCAGATTAGGCCAGCAGGTGACTTTAGTCGCGCTCACTTCAACCAGATGCGCCTGACCGGAACCCAATACATCACTAAACGCCACCAACTTACGCGGATCGGCACCGGGTATTGGCAGTGTGATATCGCCGGATTGCACCACATTTTTCCCTTTGGCAAAGCCGTCGCGGGTATTGGCATATAAACGCACACTCTTAGGGCCGATGAGTACCAAATCGGATAGCCCGGCTCCCATTAAATCGGCGAGTTGCGCGTGCGGATGGGTATATTCCACCGGCAGAGCATTGAGTGGGGTAAAACGTGTCCAACTGCCATCCGGGCGTTGACTATGATATCCCCGTAATCCCGGTCCGGTGATAACCCAGTCAAGTTGGCCGTCTCCGTTGATATCCACCAGCGAGGCGTTACTTTGCAAGGAAGGGATAGCAGACAAAGGCTGCATTTTTTCCCAAGTGACGGTATCTGAGCCAATTTCACCCAAGCGCTGTGCGGAACGGTACCACCAGGCGTTTTTATCCTGATATAGCAGGCCCGGTAATCCTTCGCCTTTTAGATCAACTAGTTGCCAGCGCTGAATAGAGTTGAAATTAGACAGAACGTCCATCGGCTGCCAGTGAGCGTTATGTTGCGGTGAAAAATCCTGATACGCCAATTCTAATGGTGGCAGGGTGACGGCAGTACCGTCTTGCTCGTGTCCCACTCGACGAACAAATGCCAGCGTGCTGGCGATTTCGCTTTCGTTATAATTGAGTATCAGGCGTGAAACCAGCGTTGGTCCGTTGTGTTCTTTTATCTTATTATCCAGCGCTTGCAGGTGATGGTACATCAATACCTGACGGCATAAGCGGCGGGTACGAATCTCAAAGCCATATTCATAACGGGAAAAACGGTCCTGACGACAAAGCCAGTTACCCGTTGCTGTAAATGCTGGTGGCATTTTCAGGTTGTTACTGCGTTCGCCGTAATCAAATACCAGATAGAACAACCAATCTGCTTGTGATGGGGCGCTGCCATCCAGACAGGGTAACGTTTCGCTGGCTGTACGGTTGCCGTAATAGACGATGTGTAAATAACGTTGCGCTGTAGCCTGTGAATGGTGCGTAATTTCATCTGCTTCGCAACCTGTGTCATCTTCGGCGCGATATTGATAATAAATTTGTTCGCCACGTGGTGATACAGAGGCTTCCAGCAGCCATTGTGCTGTTTGTGTCGTTTTGGATGGGTTGCTGATCCGCGCTTGCGGTGATTTACCCAGTAGATGCACCTGCCCATCTGGGCTATATATCAACCAAAAGTCTTTTTTGCCTGTTGTCTTGGGCTGCCAATATTCCAATCGGCTGAAATGACTTTCCAGACGGGAACGGTATTCGGTAACGGTGAAGGTAGCGCCTAGGTTGATACCGTGTAATGTCGATTCATCACGCGGTTGATCCGCTACTACCAGTACTTCGCCTTCCGGCCCAAGGAAAGTATCGGTTTCGTTATAATGGGGAACGCCAAAATGGGTGCGTCGGCGGATGGTCATAACGTTGCAATCCCAACCCAGACCAAATGGACTGTTACCGGCACCGCTGTTGTAGTTTAAGGCGAGTGACGGGGCATAACCGCGCCCGGCAGAAATAGGCAATGGTAGAGATAGCGCGGCCATACCATCCGGTCCGGTGGGGGTTAACGCTTCCCCCATTCCCGTGATAGCGCCTCCCCCTTTGGGCAATGATAGTTCTGTAATACTAAAATCTTGTGAATTTTGCATGAAAGACTCCTTGCAGGCCCCATTTAGGGGCCTGTTTTAGCACTTAATTGAAATCGTTATTGGCGAATGGTGTAGCGAATATGCAGAATGATGTCGCTTAGACTCTCCAGCATGGTTTGTTGTTTGCCCTCTTTGCTTCCTTCACCAATTGCATTTGGGAAGCTCAATGTCAGCGTACCTTTATCGATGTCGATTCCTTCAAACGGCAGGAATTTTCCATCGTTGAAATCCAACTGGAACTGGCCGCTGTCATTCATTCCATGAGAAACCGCCAACGATTTGCAACTTTCGGTTAATCCAGTGACATCTCCGCTGTAAGACAGAATCGCCTGTACATCCTGATAGGGGCCTAACAGTGTTGGCAGGGTGACACTGATCTGTTTAATTCTGCGAACGTTACCGACTCCACTACCTTCTGGGTAATCGTGACAAATTTGTAAGTCAGCTAACGAAATAGACGCTTGCAGAGAAGTTTTGGCGCTTTTGGTACCAAACTTCAGGACATTATTTCCGCTACCGGCAGTGCCTAATTTATTCTTCACCAGTTCTGCAATTTTCTCAGTCAGGGAAAATTGACTTTTCTCTTTATAGATATTTGCCAGTGAAACGGTACGTTCTACTTCCAGTACGCGTTGATCCTGTTTCAGATGCGCGTCTTCCATTTGTGCCAGATTCAGCATTAAGGTTTCTCCCGCCAGCAAACCGGCATGGGTTCCTTGCCAGGCACCGGGTTTGATAAAACTTGCCGTGGTGTCATTAGTCTCCCAGCGATAGGCCATTTCAGCCATCAAACAGCGAGCTACCGTTAAATCATAGAACTGGAAGTAAATGGCGGACAGCCGACCACGCAGCCAGTTGTACAAAGCTTGATTGCTGAACTTATGTTGTAGGAACAGCAGTTGTGCTTGGGTTTGTTCCTGTTGCGTTTTCAGGCTGGTTTTCTGCAACACCGCGGCTTCACGGCGTACTACTAGTGATTGAAGCTGAGCATCGATTTGTTTCAGCTCTGTCTCGGCGTTATTACGCTGAATTTCCCATTCCTGACGACGCCGACGGTAGGCTTCAGACTGGCTGATTTTATCCGCTTCGGTGTTGATGACACTGGCGGAGAATTCCATGACATTACCTGTGGCTTGGGCGATCGCACCCCAATGGCTACCACCATCAGCGAAGCCAAAGATGTTGGGGGCCAGATCAAGTGCAGCGCCCGCCAGATGTGATGCTTGAAGGGCAGTAGAGATGCCAGCGACGGAAGCACGCAACGCCATCGCCTGTTTTTCACCCGCGTTGATGTCTTCATTGTAGAATTTGCTGTAGCTATCAAAACGTGATTGGGCTCCGGCGCGTGTTTTTTCTAGCACAGTTTTTTCAACATCCAGCTCTTCAATGGTTTTGTCCTGTATGCTGAGATTGGTCAATACCAGTTCCGCCGCATGATTCTGTAACAGTGTGTTTAATGCCTCTGCATCCTGACGTTCGATAATATTTTGTAATGTGGAGCCGAATTGAGTGAGCTGACTGACCATGCCGCGGGCGTTTTCCAGCATGTGTGGGAAACGCCACAGTGACATAAATGACGCTGGCATATTGCTTCCGCCCTGTGAGCTGGCAACAGCGGCACTGAGTAACGCTTTTGGATCGGCTGGTGTCGCAAAAATAGGCAGATGCAAAGGTTGACCATCAATAGAGAGGTTATGGCGCAGGTTATACAGCCGTTGTTCCAGTTTCTGCCAATAGCTCAGCATCGCTTCGTTGACCTGTGGCAGGAAAAGATCTGTATTGCTTCCACCTGTAGACTGGCCTTGTCGTAAATCTGCTACTGCTTTGGCATGTGTCTTTTGTTTCTCAAGATCCGCGGCCTCTTCTAGTTCTGGATCATTCCATGTTGAACTGAGTGGTAAATGAGGTTTATCGCCTAATAGATGCAGAGCTTGCATATACCACATTTTGGCTTCGGCGAGTGTGTCCCGTTCTAATTGGCGATAGGCGTAATCTCCCTGTTCGATCAGCAGATCAAGGGTGCGCATAAAGGTGGCGATTTTGTAGTGCATTGGATCATGTTGAGCTATGGCATCAGGATCAAATGTATCTAATGGATCATCGTTCCAACTGGTGTCCTCTTGTAATGGGCGGACATTCCAGTAGTAATGTTGCTTCTGACCATTGACAATATGACCAGATGGGTTCCAGACATATTTCAGCCAACGGTTAGCTTCATCGAAGTTTTGTTCGTGCAGCAAACGCTGAGCAATCAACATCGGGGTATAGTAGAACAGTTCCCAGAAGTAGAGGCTGTTAGCGCCGTTGAAGTCCATTGGTTCGCTACTCACATTATTTAGGACATTGACGCTTTCAAAATGGGTCAAAATGGAGCTGGGGTTTATTACTACTACCCCTTTATCATCCCTAATAAAGTGGGGCCCCCACCAAGTACCATCTGATAGCGATTGCTTGAAGGTCATATAAACCTTGGCGTGGTAATCTCGATTCAATGGAACGTCATCAAGAGGAATAAATAATGTGATGCTTATATTTGTATCTTTTAGCTGGCCTGAATAGATAATATGTGAGTCATTATCAGCGACATGTTTGATATATAGCTTAAACCAACGTTCATCACCATGAGTTGATGGGTTATAGGGAGGTATTACGAATGTAGCATAGAAACCTTTGCCTAATTTAGGCTCCTGAATATTCTGAGTTTCCATGCTCAAAATAGTGTCGATCCCCGCGTTGGCGCGGCTAATTAATTTACGGGCAAACAGCGTATTAAGGCGAGTACGATAGGCTCCCCATTGCATATATTGTGCCCCGCTTGGATCGCTGTGAAGGGATAGGACATTATTAGTTTCCGCCTTTTTGATAATACGAATACTGAAGTGTTCTTCTCCCAGCTTACGATAATCTTTATCACCTTCAAATTTCTCAGCAGATGCTGTAAAAGTGACATCAATACTTGCTTCATTATTATTATATGTCAGCTTGGAGACATCTATTTCTTTGAGAGCTTTAAATTGATAATACATTTCTTCGAAGTTAGGGGTTGGCTCAGTAGGTACATTGTTGTTCTCGCTTGCTATAAACGTTTCTTCTTTGATACCGGTAGCCTTTATTATGACTTTAACATTTGAAGACTTAATATCGGTATTAATAAACATTGGTCCAGAAACATCAGTGTCAATACCACCGTGGTCATCCATATAGAAATATTCTTTGAATGGATTGTTGTCACTATGTTTATTATCAATATAACCATAGTTACCACTAATGTTACCGCCAGTGGTTACGGACATTTCTTGAGAGCCAGAGAGAAGGTTAGGGAGCCAGGCTCTTACAAAGTTAGTGGCACTATCCCGATAAAACAGTAGCTTCCCTTTTTCGGGGGTGTCTCCATATTGATAAACAGGGTAGATAAATTTTTTATTTGATAAATTATTCGGGTTAATACCTAGCGTGGTATAAATAATAAATTTATCACCGAGCTTGCCGTATTTCTTCATCAGATTGCATTGATTACGTTGTCGACCTTCATATCCATTATGAATAATTCTTAACCTCGGCGAAATTTGGATTTTTGAACCATTTAATTGGGGACGGGTAATTAAAATACTCCCTCCGTATACCATACTCAGGTAGCCTTCGCCCCAATCATAACCGTTATTACTGTTTACTGATGAAGGGATTTCGTAGCTTTCTGCATAGCGGTTATTGACTCTTATAACACTATTGGTTTCAGTACGGGTATCAAGCTGTTTATAGATATTAGTTTTATAATTATCAGGCACCATCTCTTCTTGTGACATATTAGAGGAGATATATAACCCTTGCATGGTAGCCTGTTTATAATCTGCTTGTTCGGGCCGTTTTTGATAAAATATGACCAGCAATTTATCTTTGCCTTGATAACTTGCACAATAGAGCCCTAACATTTTATTCGGTTCTAGATTTAGATCAGATATTTTTTTATCTACATCAAAGGTAATTGGTGTATTCCAGGTGCCGTCATAACGAATATGTGCCGATTTCAGTTCATAATGATAGCTTGTGGTCGTTTTGCTTCCTTGTTTGACATCTTCTCCTTCTGCTCGATTAGTTACCTTCTTCTGTTCCAGCCAGATAATATACAGGCGGGATTGGTAGACTACCGGGCGGATAGTATCTTCGTAGGGATTAATTGGGCAATCAATTTTGTGCCACTCGCTCCAGGCATTAGCGGGGAATTTACCTTCGCTGAATTTATTGTGATCCACACTGCGCCAATAATATTGATTCACTTCCGTTTTACTGCGTCCGATAAAATAGGTCAATCCTTGGTCATTATTAATGTTGTCATGATAGGCGCTGATGACTTCCAGATTAGCCACCTGTTCGAATGACGTTAGATAAGATTTAAAGGCATCTTCTACGGTATCGATATTTAATTGGCTTTGGCTGATGGATTGCAGTAGCGTATCCATCATTTTTGTCTGGCCGATCCGCAATGTTGGATCGATGTAATTTTCAGGATAGTAAAGGAGCTTAGCAATACCAGCCCAAGTGCTATAGCGTTTGTTGTATTTATCCCAGTTAGTGAAGAATGAACGGCTAGTGACACTTGTGTCGGTATCTCCCTCCATATTTTTCAATGCGCGGTTAATATACAGTTGGATACTGGCGATAGCTTCCGCAATCTCCGTGGTTTTGATGGCGGCGGAGACTTGGTTATCGATCAATAGGTATTGATATAGATCATCACGGTCTTTAATTACCGTATGTTTTCTTTCTTCTCGATCTTTTTGGTTATGAGAATAAATATAGTATGTACTTAACGCAGCACTGCGAGACTCATCCAAAGACGCATGCAGGGCATTGGCTTTTTGGATGTCCAGCCCGGCGGTTAATGTCGCCGCGACGTTTTCCCATTGGGTATAGCCAGCGGAGGATTCTGCGGTCAGTACTTGCTCTAGTGTGGAAACGCCTTGTGGCGAGATGTTCAATTGACGCGAGATGTTAATCCACTGCAATAGGCTGTCGATAGATGACCAGTTGGATAAATCAGTTTCTGCCTGGGTCTTGGCTTGTTCCAGTAGATTTTTATCAAGATTCATGGCGTTAGCCAATGATTCTGCCGTTAATGTTTCTTTTTCAAATTTGGTCAGTACAGAAGAGGCGTTTTCACTCAGTGAATTAACCCAATCAGTAAAACGCGTTAGTGTTGTCAGTGTTAATACATCATGTTTTGGTGTTGCTGGTGTTGTCTCGGTTTTAGTGACAAAACGTTGAGGGTTTTTCACAAACAGATTTAAGGCGTTTTCGTTAAGGCCGGTGGAACGGTAAATAAACGCCAGTTGTGCCAGGCATTGGCAGTACTGGACAGCTTGTTGAATTAGTGTAATTTTTTCAGTTGTTTCAGTTGCTTTCAATTGAGTTTCAATGGGTTTTTTCCGCAACCAGTTCCAGAATGAATCTGCCGTCATTTTGTTTTCTTTGCCAGAGTTTAGTTTATCTGCCCAGGCCAGCACGGAGAGAGCAACATTCTCAGATGGCAATTGCAGAGCGGCGGCGATATAAGGAGATATGGCTTTGGGCAGATTTTCCTTGATTTTTAGCAAATTCTCTTTAATTGCTGGCAGATCTTCTCCGGCTTTCAACAGATATTTCTCGTGTTTTTTCAGATTTGTCTCGTATCCCTTCTGATTATTCTCGGCTTCTAGCGGATTTTTATTGGCTTCCAATAGACATTTCTCGGCTGCTAGCAGATATGTCTCGGCTTTTGGCAAATTATCTTTATCTTCTGGTAAGCTTTCTTTGGCTTTCAGTAGATTATCTTTGATTTTTAGTAGATTATCCTTGTCAAAATTCTGCAAGCCATTGTAGATGGTATCCAGAAGGTTATGTATTTCCGGGGTTAGAGTTTCGTTATATTTATCGGTCGTCATCATAAACAGCTGATATACACTCCATTTTCGTGTACGTAGCCAGCCAGTGACAGCATAGAGTTTTTCAATTAGAGCAGCCAGATTATCATGAGTAATCTCAGATAAATTGGTTGTTCCTTCATTTATGATTTCCAGAAGTAAACTCAGTTCATCAATAGTTAACTGATGGATGTCTGCTAGTAATTTGGTTAGATCGGGATGAGAAGGATTTTCTGAAATGGGTGCTTTGCACAGTATTAATGCAGTCTCAGCATCAATACCATAACGTTGCATATAGTATTTAATACGAAAGATTTTTTTTAACACTTCTTTATTGATGTTGAATTCTGGACTGATGCTGCGGAGGATGCCACTTAATACCGTCGGTGATAAGTTTATGGCTTTGAATAGACGAATAAATTTATTAAGTTTCAACAGAGCGCGATAATCAGGTGTTTCAGTAGTATGCGATGCAAGCTTGGTAATTGTTATTTCTTCTTCTGGGAGAAGTATAGTTCTTATTTTAATAAAATCGCTAGACTCTTCATCACTCAGATTGTAATAACTTTTCAGATATTCAAGTTTTTCTATCAGAGAAGGTTTAATATCACCAAAATTATTCTTATAAAGAGTTTCAGCAGTAGATTCGGTAATTTCTTCTGTCAGAATAGTAAATAACTCTGGTGAAACGGATGCATTAATATCCAACAGGGAAGCTTGATACTTCAATGGAGAGAGTGTTGTTTCTGGAAATACACTTAATTGCTCAAATACTGGAGCCTGTAATTGAATAATCTTATGTACACTTTCATAAGCATCGTGATATGGCATTGAGCCAGAAGTGCGGAAAGTAGATAATTTTTCCACCACTTTAGCGTGGCTGTCCAATTCAGGTTGAGCCTTAATGCTGTTTAACAACATGTTATTAGACAGAGAAAGCGTGGAAATCTCCGTATTCATATTTTTCTGGCTGAGTACCAATGATTTTAGATCTGGGCGGCGCGTATCCAGATGATAAATGGAACTTTCAGCATGTAAATTTCGTGCCTGACGATAAAGTTCAGTCAGATACGCAGCAGGAGAAAACATGGAGGAAATTGCGCTAGGGGCTGCATATTTGCTGGCGCGATTGCCAAATCGGCTATTATAACCTTGCTGGTCAGCATGAGGTGTTGTCAGGGCAAGATGGACCGCACTTTGTAAATGAGGATTGGCACGTTTCAGAATACGGGCTTCATGCAGGATATTATCCTTTTGCATCTGCTGTGCTTCAAGATATAAGCTCTGGGTCTGTGACCATGAGAGTTTGTCCTTCACTTTTTTGCGAAGTTCGTCAAAAGAGAGATGGCAAATATCGGTTAGATTATTAAAATCTGCTCCTAACGCTTGTTGATATTCGGGTTTGAGTGTGTTCATGTTTATTCCTTTTAAATGTTGAGTCAATAAAACATTTATGCTGGCCTGCATATCGAGGAGATAAATAAGGTTATTTATCTCCATCAAAATAAAGGCAACACAGGTAACGTCTGATAGCGGCCTGAAATTAGGTTGAAAATAACGGTAAATAAAAAACACCATTTAACTATCAACTATTTCGTAGAGTTATTATTTATTTAAATGGCTGTTGTAATGCAATAACAAAAATTATAATTACATCATAAGTAATATAATCAGTTAACAATAACCAAATGAAATAGTTGCATTTGTTACATGTTGCATGCTACGAAAAAGAAGAAGGTTGATATTTTATAGTAGGCAATCGGACGCACGAGGAAAGGAAATATCTCTGTTATAACGAGCGCTGGACAGGTTAAGAGGGCAGACTTGTATATTCGTGAAAGGCTCAGGCCCCGTTTAGGAGCCTGTTTTTACTATTTGATTGAGATGGTTATTGGCGGATGGTGTAGCGAATATGCAGAATAATATCGCTCAATGCCTGTAACATGGACTGCTGTTTGCCAGTCGCATTCGGGAAACTGAGTGTTAATGTGCCGGTATTGTTAATCGCTATCCCTTCAAACGGCAGAAATTTACCATTGTTAAAATCCAACTGGAACTGGCCGTTGTCATTGATCCCATGAGAGATCGCCAGTGATTTACAGCTTTCAGCTAATCCGGTTTCACTTCCTCCGTAGGACAGAATGGCTTGTACATCTTGGTATGGTCCTAACAGAGCTGGCAGGGTGACACTGATCTGTTTAATGCGTCGAATGTTGCCTACGCCGTTGCCTTCTGGGTAGTCATTATGTAGTGACAGTCCAGACAGTGAGATTTTGGCACCTAGTTGGCCGTTTTCTAATGTAACGGGATGATCGTCAACGGGTTCAGTTGTACCCCCTGCTAGCAGGGCAGAAATACGTGTTGCCAAATTAAACGATTTTGCTGGCAGTGCTCCATAGAGTTGCGCCAGTGAAATGGTCCGTTCTACTTCCAGAGCGCGTTGATCCCATCTCAAATAGGCATCTTCCATTTGTGCCAGATTCAGCATCAAGGTTTCACCAGCGAGTAGACCAGCATGTGTCCCTTGCCATGCGCCGGGTTTGATAAAGCTTGCGGCGGTATCATTAGTCTCCCAACGATAAGCCATTTCAGCCATCAGACAACGGGCTACAGCTAAATCGTAGAACTGGAAGTAAATGGCGGACAGGCGACCACGTAGCCAGTTAAACAGTGCCTGATTACTGAATTTACGTTGCAGGAAGACCAGTTGTGCGTGGGTTTGTTCCTGTTGGGTTTTCAGACTGGTTTTCTGCAACACCGCGGCTTCACGGCGTACTGCCAGCGATTGAAGTTGGGCATCGATCTGTTTTATCTCTGCTTCGGCATTATTACGTTGGATTTCCCATTCCTGACGGCGGCGGCGATAGATTTCAGATTGGCTGATTTTATCCGCTTCGGTGTTCATAACACTGGCGGAGAATTCCATGACATTACCTGTTGCTTCGGCAATCGCCCCCCAACGGCTGCCGCCATCAGCGAAACCAAAAATGTTGGGTGCCAAATCAAGCGCAGCTCCGGCCAGACGCGATGCTTGCAGGGCGGTGCTGAGGCCAGCAACGGAGGCATGCAATGTAATCACTCGGTTTTCACCTGCATTGATATTTTCATCGTATAGCTTTTTGTAGCTGTCAAAGCGTGATTGCGCCCCAGCTTTGGATTTTTCCAGTACGATTTTTTCCGCATCCAGCTCTTTAATAGTCTTATCTTGTATGCTCAGGTTGGTCAATATCAGTTCTGCCGCTTGATTCTGCAATAGCGTGTTTAAGGCTTCCGCATCCTGACGTTCGATAATATTTTGTAACGTGGAGCCGAACTGTGTTAACTGGCTTACCATACCGCGTGCGTTTTCCAACATCTGTGGGAAACGCCACAGTGACATAAATGACGTTGGTAACTTGCTTCCGCCTTGTGAGCTAGCAACAGCAGCACTGAGTAACGCTTTTGGATCTGCCGGTGTGGCATAAATAGGCAGATGCAAGGGCTGGCCGTCAATGGAAAGATTATGGCGTAGGTTATATAGCCGTTGTTCCAGTGTCTGCCAATAGTTTTGCATCACTTCATTGACCTGTGGCAAGAAAAGATCTGTCGGGTTGCTGTGCCGACTAATATCACCTTGTCGCAGGGCGGCCATTGCTTGGGCGTGTTCTTCTTGTTTTTCCGTTCTGGCGGCATCACCTAAACTTGGTTTACTCCACTCTAAACTGAACGATAAATCAAGTTTATCACCCAATAGATGCAGTGCTTGCATATACCACATCTTAGCTTCGTTAAGCGTATCTCGTTCTAACTGACGATAGGCGTAATCTCCACGGGCCAGCAACAGATCAAGGGTGCGCATAAAAGTAACGACTTTATAGTGCATTGGATCATATTGTGCTATGGCATCGGGATCGACCGAATCCAGTGGATCATCGTTCCAACTGGTATCTTCCAATAATGGGCGGACATTCCAGCGGTAGTGCTGAATCTGACCATGTTCAATATATCCTGATGGATTCCAGATATATTTCAGCCAACGGTTAGCTTCATCGAAGTTTTGTTCGTGCAGTAAACGCTGAACAATCAGCATCGGAGCATAATAGAACAGCTCCCAAAAATAGAGGCTATTAGCACCGCTGAAATCCATTGGTTCGGTTCCCAATTTATTTTCTGTAAAAATGGGAGCAATATTTCCCATATAACCTTTTGGATAATAACCTTGAAAATTAGTTTTATTAATAAACCAAAACTCTCCAATATATATTGGATCTCCAGAGTATTTTACAAATAAATAAATCCAACATTCGCCATTCTCCCTCTCATTTCCTGGCTTAGTACTATTACTGCCATTTATTACGGATATATAAGTTTTAGAAAGATCAATTAATTGAATTTCATCCTTTAATTCTCCCTGATAAATGATATTTTCTTCGTCAGGTTTTTCTATGTCATTGCCTAACATTATTGTGATATTGTTGCTGTTACCGTGAAGACTTGGGCTATATATTGGTAATGTTGCAATAAAATTATCATTCCATAAAGTAGGCTCCTGAATATTCTGGGTCTCTATATTCAGAATAGTATCAATTCCAGCGGTGGCGCGACTGACTAATTTACGGGCAAACAGGGTATTAAGACGAGTACGATAACCTCCTGATTGCATATACTGCGCTCCGTTTGTGTCGTGGTAAAGGGTCAGGATATTATTGTCACCTATTTCTACTGATGAAGAGATTTCATACTGGTTATTCACCGTAATGATACTATTGACTCCAATATCGATATCAAACTGGTTACGAATGTTAGGTATGTAATCTCCGAGATTTATATCTTCGGGTAATATATTTGAGGAGATATGTAGCCCTTTTATGGGGGCGTCTGTTGTATATTTATCCAGTGCATCCTGTTTTTGATAAAATATGACTAACAACTTATTGTCTTGGTGATTTGCACAGTAGAACCCTAGCTGCTTTCTTATTAGCTCTAGCTCTAATCGATCCAACTCCTTCTGAATATCCTGTTGGTTCAATTCCAGTTGTTTTTCCCTTACGCTTATCTCTGTCGTTGATTGCCCCTGTTCATTCAATTCTCTCTCCCATTGCGCCAGTTGTTTTTTCCGTTGTTCTATTAGCGGTGGCAATAGTTGCAATGATTTTAGTGGCTCTATAGGTTTTGGTGGACTTACTGGATTCAGTGGTAGGATTGGTTTTAGTCGCTCTACTTCTTCCTGCTGTTCTTTCAGTTTATCTTCTAATTGCTTTTGGTACTCTTGCAATTGGTCCAATAAATCTGATGTTTTTAAAACAGCAGATACTTTGTCATTGACATCAAAGGTTATTGGTGTATTCCAGGTACTGTCGTAACGGATATGTGCTAGTTTTAGTTCATAATAATAATCTTCGACGGTTTGATTATTATCTGCCTGTTTAGCAATTTTCTTCTGCTCCAGCCAGATCAGATACAGGCGAGATTGGAAAATTACCGGGCGGATAGTGTCTTTATAGGGATTTGTTGGACAGTCAATTTTGTGCCATTCACTCCAGGCGTTAGCAGGAAACTTACCATTGCTGAATTTATTGTGATCCACGCTACGCCAATAATATTGATTCGCTTCGGTTTTACTATGTCCGATAAAGTAGGTTAATCCCTGATTGCTATCGATGTTGTCATGATAGGCACTGACAATTTCCAGATTAGCCACCTGTTCGAATGATGTCAGATAAGACATAAAGGCGTCTTCTACCGTATCGGTATTTAATTGACTCTGGCTGATGGACTGCAGCAACGTATCCATCATTTTTGTTCGCCCGATGCGTATCGTCGGGTCGATGTAATTCTCAGGGTAGTAAATGAGCTTAGTCATGCCGGCCCAAGTGCTGTAGCGTTTGTTGTATTTATCCCAATCGGTAAAGAATGGTCGGGTGGCAACCTGCGAAACCGTGTTTCCCTCCATGTTTTTCAGTGCCCGGTTAATATACAGTTGGATGCTGGCGATAGCTTCCGCAATCGGGGTAGTTTTGCTGGCGGCGGAAACTTGGTTATCAATCAATAAATACTGGTATAGATCATCACGGTTTTTAACTTTTGCATCTGCGTTAGCGACCTTACGAATGTAGTACTCGCTTAATGCAGTACTGCGAGATTCATCCAAAAAAGTGTGCAAGGCGTTGGCCTGTTGGATATCTAGTCCGGCGGTTAATATGGTCGCTACCTTTTCCCATTGGCTATAGTCAGTGGAAGATTCTATGCCCAATACTTGCGCCAGTGTAGAAACATCTTGTGGAGAGATATTTAATTGACGCGCGATGTTAACCCATTGCAATAGGTTGTCGAGAGATGCCCAGTTGGAGAAATTAACTTGTGCATGAGTACTGGCTTGCTCCAGTAGATTTGTATCAAGATTCATGGCATCAGCCAACTGTTTGGCCTCTAATGTTCCCTTTTCAAATTCGGTCAGTACAGAAGAGGCGTTTTCACCTAGAGAGTTAACCCAGTCAGCAAAACGTGTCAGCTTTATCAGTGATAATGCATTGTGTGTTGACGCTGCTCCTGCGGTAAGACCAAAGTGTTGTGGTTTTGTGACAAACAGACGTAAGGTACTTTCGCTAAGGCCGATGGAATGATAAATCAGCGCTAGTTGTGCCAGGCATTGGCAATATTGGACGGCTTGTTCTTCTGTCTCAGTAGTTGATTGTTCTGGGGTGTGTTGAGATTGCAACCATTTCCAGAATTTTTTTGCTGTCATTGCACCAGAGCCGGGTTTTAGTTGATCTGCCCAAGTGAGCATATAGTAAGCGCTATTTTCAGACGGTAATTGCAGAGCGGCGGCGATATAGGGAGAGATCTTCAACAGAAGATTTGCCTCGTTTTCGCTGTTAAGGCCTTGCAAACCATTGTAGACAGCATCTAGCAGGTTTTGGATTTCTGGCGTCAGGGTTTTGTTATAGTCGGTGGTGGTCATCATAAACAACAGGTACTTATTCCATTTCTGTGTATGCAACCACTGGGTAACGTTATAAAGTTTGTCAATCAGAACAGACAGATTATCATCACTGATCCCAGATAAACTGGTTGATCCTTCACCTATGGCAATTAGCAGTAAATTCAGCTCGTTAACAGTTAATTGATGGACATCTGCTAGTAATTTGGTCAGATAGAGATAAGAAATATTAGTTAAGTTATTGATTATTTCTCCATTTCCATTGTCACGATGAGTCATCTTGAGTAATTGATAAAGTGATATATCATCGACATTAAAAGCACGTTTAAGTACCTCTTTTTGCTGGCTATCAGCACTGTTTTGGCTTAAATCAATCTCTTCATCTGAAGCGTAGAAATCCCGGCTATTTAATGGTGGGGTATTAAATAAACGATTAAATTGATTGGGGCTAGGGCTATAGTAGTCTTCTGAAATTGGTGCATTGCACAGTATCAATGCAGTTTCAGCATCAATATTGTAACGTTGCATATAGTATTTAACGCGAAATATTTTCTTTAATATCTCTGTATTGATGTCTGGTATGTCATTCAGTTCATCGTATATAGTAGGGTTATATTCTAGGGTGACTTCCATAGGTTGGGATATTGCGTGATAAGTTCTACTAGAGGCAATTTTTTTAAGGATTTCTGGTGCCATGTCTGTGGCTCGTGACACAAGAATAATCTTATTAAGCTTGAGGAGATAATATTGAGCGGGTTGTTGACTACCATACTCGGCATTCATTTCATTATGTATTCGTTCAATATTTCGTTGATTAATAGACTGATTAATTTCTTCATCAGTTAAGTTATAATAGATTTTTAGATATTCTAACGTTGCCATTAAAGAAGGCTGAATACCGTCAAAGTTTTTTTTATAGAGTCTTTTAATTTCCTCTTCGTCATCTGTAATTTTATCCGTTAGGATATTAAATAGTTCTGGAGAGATGGAAATATTAATCCCCAATAGGGAAGTTTGGTACTTCAGTTTAGCGATGGTTGTTTCTGGGGAAATATTGAATTGCTCAAATACCGGGGCCTGTAACTGAATAACCTTACGTACATTTTCGTAAGCATCGTGATACGGTATCGAACCAGTAGGACGAAAGGTTGATAGCGCTTTCATCACATGAGTATGGCCTTCCTGTCCGGCCTGCGTCTGAATCCCTTCCAGCAACACTTTATTAGACAGAGAAAGTGTAGAAACTTCATCATCCATATTTTGCTGACTGAGTATCAGTGATTTTAGATCCGGGCGGCGTTTATCCAGATGATAAATGGTATTTTCTGCGTGTAAATCCCGTGCCTGACGGTAAAGTTCAGTCAGATAAGCAGCGGGAGAGAACATGGAGGCAACTGCACCGGGGGCGACATATTGGCTGGCACGGCCACCAAATTTACTGTTATAACCTTGTTGATCGGCATGAGGCGAGGTTAAAGCAAGATGTACCGCATTTTGCAATTGAGGATTAGCACGTTTGAGGATACTCGCTTCATGCAGTCGGTTAGCTTTTTGTGCCTGTTGTGTCATTTCAGGGCGTTCTGGTGTGATTGTGCTCATGTTTATTCCTTTTAAATGTTAAATAAATAAGGTAGTTATGCTGCCTTGCGTATCATGGATACAATAAAAAAGTTATTGATATTCATTAAAATAAGGCAGCAAATATGACGTCTGATAACGTGCTGAAATAGGATGAAAATAACGGGTAGATAAAACGGTATCATTCGGTCATTAACTATTTCATAACGTTATTATCTATTGTTTCTCTAAATGCCTATGGGAATGCAATAACAAAATTTATAATTACGCAAATAATAATTAATTTTGTAAATGATAAAGTTATGAAATAATTACTATTGTTTTGAATGGTGTTTTATGGAAAGTAAAGTGATTAATATTTTGTGATGAGCGAAGAGAATAATGATAAAAAACATTATTTCGACTGTTTTATGGCCTCGTTTTTGGGCTGTTTTTAGGTAATTGTCAGATGGCATTCAGTGAGTTTTTTTCTTTTTGGTTATCATTATGGTAATTATCGCGACTGTATATTAATCTGTATAAAGTAGTTATTTTCAATGAATATGATTATTATTTTTAAAAACTATTTTTAGAATGATAATATACCAAATTAATTTTAAAATGCAGGATTCAAGTTGATTGAGTATATATACGAGAAACCTCCTATAAAAAAAGGAATATTGTGACTGGACTCAATGTATAGATAATACTCATATACACATAGTTGTATTTGTGTCATTTTGATATTGAATTTTTTTCACAATGGGGTTCTGGAGGAGCGTGATCAATTTAAAGAAAAAGCAATATTGCTAAATATGATTTAGGTATTGCAAAAACCAATTTATTATTTTAGGTTCTGTTAGACCTTTTATTTAACTCAGTTGTGTTTTTTCTTAGCAAAAACCGCCGTAAACCCTTGCCCCGTGCGGGCGGGGATATCAGGCGAAAAATCCGAAGGGCTTTAAAGAGCAATTTTTGGTTATTACTACACATATATGAATATGAGATGACAAATGAATACTGACTGGATGAATGAAGAGGTTTCAAACTTATTCGATCAATATGATGATTATTTGGAAGAGAGACTTGGGTACACACCGTTGATTGAGAACC
Source organism: Photorhabdus bodei (assembly GCF_003287735.1). GTDB lineage: Bacteria > Pseudomonadota > Gammaproteobacteria > Enterobacterales > Enterobacteriaceae > Photorhabdus > Photorhabdus kayaii. The sequence continues at coordinate 64,716 of NZ_NSCM01000018.1, forward strand.
TTAAGGAGAGCTTGGGGCAAAACATATCGGTTCTTGATTACGGTTGTGGTGGTGGGAAAGTGTCACGTCGGCTAATTGCTGGGGGCATAAAGACGGTAACGGGAGTAGATATCTCACAAACTATGGTGGACAAAGCCGCCAGCAATATCAATCGTGGCAATAGCTCTTATCATCAAATCAAAACTGGTGTCCTTAACTTCAATGATAATACTTTCGACGCAGCTATATGCTGTTACGTGTTCATCGGTAGCAATAAAAAGTCTGATCTTTTAAAAATCGCCAAGGAAGTTCATAGAACATTAAAACCTGGTGGTATTTTTTACGTATTGGATACTAATCCGGATTCTTGTGGGATTAAGTTCAGCTCTTTTATGAGCGGCGATCTAAATAAAAAATACAATGATGGAGAAATCAAGCCAGTGTATTTAGATCTGCCAAATGGAAGTATATTTAAGGTTTCAGATACGCATTGGCATAAAGATACATATTATGAAATCTTGAACAAGGCCGGGTTCAAAACTATTGAGCTTTTTGAACACAATGACGCGGATGCTTTAAAGGATACTGGAGATTTACGATGTTACCCCCCTTTTGCCATGTTCAAAGCTACTAAATTCTAGATGCTCTATACCCTATGGATTTCAAGATGCATCGCGACGGTAAGGGAACGAATCCCCGGGAACATAACTAACTTTGTGACCGGGGTGAGCGAGTGCCGCCAACAAAGAGGCAACTTGAAAGATAACGGATATATATCTGACCGATGGAATTCCTTGCTTATTACAAAAATGCCGGTGAGGGATTCCACATGACTGGTTTCGAAGGTAATTTAATATTGTTTTGACCGGTTCTGTACCTTCAGCATCAAAAGCCATCGCACCCTGAGCAAAGAAGTACTGCTTGCCCGGTAGGCTATCGGTTCGCCAGATAGCGAGGGGCTTCATAGAGATTTTTTGCATCACTAACATCCCATCTAGAAAGCTGGTTTTTTTTCTGATTTAGGATACCTTCTTCCACTTTGGCAATATTTTCCGGAGAATATTTTTTGAACCCTTTCAACTCATGAGTATGAAAACGCAGGTGAGTGCCAAATTCTTCACGAAAGCGGCGGTAGCAGGCCAGAATGCGTTGTTTTTTTCCTGGCTGTAGCCTTGTTTAAAAAACAGAGTAATCGAGAGACCCAGACGGGAAACAGTCAGCCCATCGCCATTGAGGAAGGTAAACGCGGCCAGTTGTGATCTTAACTGGGCAAAGTAATCTAAAGTTTTCATCATTTTCTCCATGAATTATGAGGCGGTGGCGAATGTCACACTCGCCAATGATACGCATTACACCAAAGTAGTCTTCGGTCGCAATCTGGATGTAATCTATTTCTTGATCTTCGGCAAGTTTATCGCCCGTAAATCTCACTTAAATAAACATTTTCAAATTATCAGGATGCACGGAACCATCGAAGTAAGGCCGGGCAAATGGATTACTGGATTGCGGTAAATTATCATGTTGGAAGCTGAAATTAATATTTAATAAATGCTTGAATAATAACATTTGTAGTGCGGGGAATTACAACGAAAACGATTAGCGATGATTAATTGGGGTTATGAAGATGCCCCCACTATCACTGGTGATTGAGTGGTGGGAGCAAGTCACACGATCGGTATTTTCTCCTTTGGCGAGGTTTTTTATTTTGGATCAAATCATATTTTTTGTTTTTCATTCATCATACGGTTCAGCCACGGCACGGTGACCGACATGATGATAGCGACAATGAAGGTAGCTATCCCAATTTTGCCAAATACGCTGGTATAGATTGGTAATGTTTGCAATGGGTCAGTAATACCTTTCGGTGCGGCGGTAAGGGCTGCGACATAGCCGCCGAGTAAGGAGGAAGTTGCTTGAGTTAAATACCACATCCCCAGAATAAAACCCATCAGGTACTGAGGAACAAGGGCCGCAATCATTGCCAGGCCCAATGCGCTGATCATCAATTCACCGATGCTTTGGAAAAAATAAACCAGAACAATAAACCAAGGGGAGGTCAAACCTTGTTCATCTGCAAACCACAAACCGGCAGCGGCGGCAGTGAGGAAACCTAAAGAGCACAGGAACATACCAACTGCAAACTTAGCTGGCATTGTGAGGTCTTTACCTTTAGCGCCCCAGTGAGTGTATAAGGCGGCGAGTATCGGGCTGGCAACAACTATCCAGAATGGGTTAAGCGCCTGGAAACTGACCGGATTAATGTCAAAACCAAGCAACTGATGGTGAACGTTATGGATGGCAAAGAAATTGAGAGAAGTTGGCATCTGAGCATACAGAATGAAGAACACAATAGCTTGAAGCATCAAAATGAAAGCAACAAACATTTTGTTACGGCCAGCTTTATCCTGCTTTAATGTTTCACGGAAGAAGATAAATACCACGATAGCAGATAGGGTAATCAGCACAATATTGGCTATTTTCACGTTGTGCATCAGCCATGCACAGACGTAAACCATCGCAACACTTCCTGCTAATACCATGAATAGGTTTTTATAGTTGATTCGTTGATGGTCGGGTTCAGAACCAATATTACGTACCGTATTGCGACAGAAAATATAGACTAACAAAGCAATAATCAGACCAATACCACAAATATTGTAGGTAACGGCATAACTAAATTTTTCCGCAATAACAGGAGCGAGAGCGAGTGAGAACAGCGAGCCGAGGTTGATTGACATGTAAAACAGCGTAAAAGCTCCATCCAGACGAGGATCTTTGGGTGGATAGCATTTAGACAGTAGGCTGGCTGGGTTAGCTTTGAACAGGCCGTTACCAACGGCAATCGTTCCCAATGCGTAGAAAATTAAATCAGGGTGTAGGATAGAAAGACCAGTCATAAAGTAGCCAATTGCCAGGACTATGGCACCCAACACAATGGTTCGTTTAGTTCCCAGTAAGTGGTCACCTACATAACCGCCAATCGAGATCAAACCATAAACTAACGCGGCAAATGCACCGAAGGTAATAAACGCTTGTTCCTGGGAAAATCCCAATTTTTGTACAAAATAGACAGCAAGAACGCCTTGTACACCGTAGTAGCCGAATCGCTCCCAAAGCTCGACGAAGAAAATCATAAAGAACGGCTTGGGTTGTTGTAATAAACCGATGGATGCGGGTTTATTCATAGTTGATTGCCTCTGATTAGCATTATTGGTTGAAATACACTCGGAAATGTACAGTGACATTCAGTGACATGATCTGTCGCTAAAGTGGTTTTTTTATGTACTTTATTCAAGTGATCGGAGGACGGTAGATTATTATATGGTTAAAATATGTTCCTGGTGGGCGATCACACTAATATAAAGATATTAGTATTGAATTTAATAGTATATTCATCAGGTGAATATCAAAAATAATCAGAAGTTTAATGGAAGTGTTGATAAAAAACGCTATTCAGGCCGTTCAAAGCCTGAATAGTGGAGGAACAATCACTGCCTGATGGAGAAGCAGTTAAACTGTGGCGGCTTCAATTTCCAACATAACTGGACGGAAATTACGCTTGAAATAGATGAGGCCGTGGCCTTGTTCGCTCACCGTGATATGTTTAATCTGAACCAGATACACGTTATGCGTTCCCACTTCTTGAACCTGTTCAATTTCACCTTCAAGGCTGGCGAGGGTGCCAGTTAACACCGGTTGACCTAATATTCCTTTCTGCCAGATATTCCAGCGAAAGCGCTCTTCCATGCTGACTCCGGTCATACCGGCAAAGTGACGTGCCATCAATTCTTGTTCGTGGTTTAAAATATTGACACACAGGCGGCCATTTTCCTGAAAAACTGTATTCATAGCACTGCTGCGGTTAATGCATACCATCAGCGTGGGTGGCGTATCGGTGATTGAGCATACTGCGGTGGCAGTGATGCCACAGCATCCGGCATGGCCATCGGTGGTGACGATATTCACCGCTGCTGATAGGCTCGCCATCGCATCTCTGAAACGCAGGCGATGTTCATTTTCTAAGGACATATTGGCCTCCTGCTACCGATTATTTCAGCAGCTTATCTAACTGGTTAATATCGTTATTGTTGTATAAATGTGGCCTACGCCAGCCATGCTGATCATAATCAGCAAGGCAGCGATCAACCATATCCATCATTTTTTTCATGTTGCCAGAGCCATGAGCATGGCGCAGACATTGCATCCGAATTTCATCCTGACTTCCGGCATAGTTGATTTCGTACAATTCGTGACGACCACCAAATTCACTACCAATGGCATCCCACATCAGTTTTAAAATCTTAATGCGTTCAACGTGATCGATACCGTTGGAACCCCGAACATACCGGGCGAGATATTTATCAATTTCTGGGTTATTCATATCACGTACACTGGATGGCAAATAAATTAGGCCGCTGGTGACGTTACTTTCAATAATATTTTTAATTTTCGTGTAGGCCATTGGTGCCATAACGCGATAAGTTTGTATTGCCTGAGTATCTGGCAGGTAAGCGCCGCCTTTCCACGGCTTGGCTTCTGCCCACATGGCATCACTCAGTGACCAAAACAGGTTACGCCAGGCAACCACTTCACCCAGGTTAGCCTGAACACCACGGAATTCTATCACGCCAGTGCATTCCAGGCTCTTTTGTAGCAGAGCGGTAATAAAATCCAATTTCACCGCCAGCCGTACACAAGCCTGTAATGGGAACAGACTAGTGAAACCCGCTTGGATGGCCCAGTTGCGTGCACGGTCAAAGTCGCGGTAAATCAGGACATTTTCCCAAGGGATAAGGACCTTATCCATCACCAGAATTGCATCGTTTTCATCGAAACGGCTGGATAAGGGATAATCGAATGGGGAACCTGTTGCGCCTGCCACCAATTCATAGGAGCCGCGGGAGATCAATTTCACGCCTTCCGCATCCATTGGCGCGACAAACATCAGGGCGAAATCAGGGTTATCCCCCATTACTTGCGCGGAGCCAAAACCGATAAAGTTATAGTGAGTCAGGGCTGAATTAGTTGCTACCACTTTTGCGCCGCTGACGATAATACCGGCATCAGTTTCTTTTTCTAGCTTAATATAGACATCACGTGTCTGATCGGCGGGTTTATGGCGATCGATTGGTGGATTGACAATGGCATGGTTAAAGTAAACGCCTGTTTCCTGAATACGTTTGTACCAGGTACGGGCGTTATCAGCAAACTGACCATAATATTCAGGAAATGCGCCGAGTACGTTACCGAAGGCCGCTTTATAGTCAGGTGAACGGCCCATCCAGCCATAGGTTTGACGTGACCATTCAGCGATAGCATCACGTTGTTGGCGCAGCTCATCCGCACTGCTAGCAAAGCGGAAGAATTTGTGAGTATACCCGCCGTTGCCGGTATCGGTATTCCAGCACAAGGTATCATGGGTTTCTGGGGCGTGCAGGGCATCGTACAACTGACCGATTGAAGCAGCAGAATTGCGGAATGCGGGATGTGTAGTGACATCTTTTACGCGTTCGCCATAAATGTAAATTTCGCGGCCATCTTGAAGGCTTTTCAGGTACTCTTCACTGGTGAAAGGACGTTTTTTGTCGGCGCGAAAATCTTCTGGTTTCATGTCTACCTCACAGTCGTCATAAAAAGCGCCTGTCTTGATATAATATATACCCGTCATCTTTCAAGTTGCCTCTTTGTTGGCTGCACTCGCTCACCCCGGTCACATAGTTATCTATGCTCCCGGGGATTCACTCCCTTGCCGTCGCGATGCATCTTGAAATCCATAGGGTATAATCAATATTGGCACATGGATGTTAATTTAATGTTTGTTTTGTGTTTCTTAATTGAAGCTTTAGAACGGCATTTCTTGAATAGATTTTCGGAAGGTTGACTGGTACTTTTCGTTGGAAAGGATGCTTTGTTACTTAAAGTGTGATCCAAGCGATATTTTTATGATTGTTATTTCAAGGTCTGTTTTTTTGTTGGCTGGGTTAATGAAGATGAGCAGGAGATTTTATACCTACAGAGCAACAGTTGTTGACCTATAGGTATTTTCATTTTAATAGGTTCTTTTATTCAAAAAGCCATGCCCGATAAGATTGTCTGCGATTTGAACCTTGAGGTTCAGTCAGTCCGCCTAATTGGGTGCGTCTTGGATGGATTTCGGTATTATTTTGTGTTTGATCCGTGGTTGAAATAAGCCTTGAATATAATTCCCCCCCAGTTATTTCCTGATATTTGGGTAGGACCTCTGTTAAATATATGGTAGCTTCCGTGCCATTGGCCTTCTGGTGGAAAGTTTTCGTGTAACCCGGTTATTTGCCCGCTTTGATAATCAAGAATTCAGACGAGTGTTGAGGTTGATGACGTCTGACAACGACCATATGACCGCCACCAGGAGAAATAAACCATTTTGTTGTTGAGATGGTGGCCGAGTATAAGCAAGACCTGTGAATTGACCGGGTTGCAAACTATTTCTCATAAAATGAAATGATTCATGCCAGCGTAGCTGTGCATCTGGATGATTGGAGGCTGTTCGAATTGGGTTGGTTCCTGCTGCTCTAAATAAACTTTCAATCTCAGTCAAGTTAGCCGTATTGGCCTGCTTTCAACCCAATCTATACCCGTTATCCTTCAAGTTGCCTCTTTGTTGGCTGCACTCGCTCACCCCGGTCACATAGTTACCTATGCTCCCGGGGATTCACTCCCTTGCCGTCGCGATGCATCTTGAAATCCATAGGGTATATACTTGTTTTAAATGTTATTTCCCTCCGGCCAGATCAATAAAATTTCCTGTTACATATGAAGCTTCATCCGACAGCAACCAGGCGATAGCCTGTGCCACTTCTTTCGGTTGTCCACCACGTTTCATTGGTAAGGAATTTTTCACCCGATCAACTCGATTTGGTTCGCCACCATCGGCATGCATATCCGTATAAATAAATCCAGGACGAACGGCATTGACCCGAATTCCCTGATCTGCCACTTCCAGAGACAGGCCAATAGTCAAAGTATCGATCGCTCCTTTTGATGCGGCATAATCTATATATTCGCGTGGTGCTCCCAGTCGGGATGCTGCGGATGAAACATTGACAATTGATCCACCTTGTCCCCCATGTTGAAAAGACATTCTTTTAACCGCTTCTCGTGCACAGAGAAAACTGCCTATGACATTGGTGGCAAAAATATCATGCAAGCGATGAGCGGTTAATTGTTCAATTGACGCTTGTGATTTAAGAATCCCAGCATTGTTGACTAGACCTGTTATGCATCCGAGTTCGGCATCAGTTTTTTGGAAGAGTTCTACAACTTGTTTTTCATCAGCGACATCGACCTGAATGGCGATAGCTTTACCGCCGATATTATGGATGATTTCTGTGACTTCCTGAGCTTGATCTTGATTGGTGTGGTAGCCAATACAAATGTGATGCCCTTTCTCTGCCAGATAAAAAGCTGTTGCGCGACCAATGCCGCGTGATCCACCCGTAATTAATGTAATTTTTTGCACAGTATTCTCATTTAAAGTTTTATACCCGTTATCTTTCAAGTTGCCTCTTTGTTGGCTGCACTCACTCACCCCGGTCACATCGTTATCTATGCTCCCGGGGATTCGCTCCCTTGCCGTCGCGATGCACCTTGAAATCCATAGGGTATATATACCCAAGAAACTTCAAGATGCAGTTTTTAGCACCTGAAAATGGTCGTTAATTCTAGACATCAGCGAGTCCGCTATATCCGGTAGCGTTGTGGTGAAAAATTTGAATACTTTGTCTCGAAAT
>NZ_NSCM01000019.1 GCF_003287735.1 Photorhabdus bodei
GCCCGTACAGCAGATAGTGACCGGCATGGAGATTGACCGAGAAGACGGTTTCCGTCGGGGTGTGGAAGGTGTAAATCACTCCCTCGCCATCAGTGAAATGGGTTTCCTCGCCGTCGCGGCGCAGGTGCTGCGACCAGTCGTCGGCCCATTGGGGGCCGAACAGCCCGGACAGGGCGGCGGTGGAGCGGTAAGTCCGGTTGAGGGTCAGCGGCAATACCCCCGGCAGGGCCAGCACCGGCCAGACCTGTAAGAAGTCGCCGGTCGCCACGTCCACCGGCTCGCCGGCTTTGTGACAGAGCTGGCTGTCACAGCCGGTTTTTTTCACCGACGGGGTGGGGGGTGATTCATGGGGGCGGTTTTTGTTCCCTCTGGGCAGGGGGAGCAGGCCGGCAATGGCGACCAGCCAGCGCAGGTCTTTGTTGCTGGCGGTCAGGATAGTCAGGGCGTCACCGGTTTGTGTGGTGAGGGCAATCGAGGCGGCGGCGCTGTTGATATTGGCGTCACAGGCGGTGCGGTGGCCCAGCCGGGCAATCGGCCTGCCGTTGGCAAACACGGTTTTGGCGCCTTCGGCAATCACCACCGGGCCGGGGTGGTCGCCGCACACAATTTTGTCCCCCTGTCGGGCCACCGGCCGGCCTTCAAAAAAGACATCCGGCGACCCCTCGACAATCTGGCCTTTATTCGCCCCGTACTGCCCGAGCGCCGCGCCCACGGACGAGACCAGTCCGCCGACAAAACCGCCCGCCAGTCCGACCGCCGCCCCGGCGACCACGGCCATCGCCAGGCCGCCGGTCGCCACAACTAGCCCGCTGACGGCCACCGCAGCCAGTGCGCCAAGCAACACGCCGCCCAGCGCCCCCCATAACCCGGCGCTTTTGTTCTGGTGGGCAATCGCATCCCCGAGCCGGGCCGGGGCCTGGCCTTCGGTGGCGACGGTGCGCTGGCCCCAAAGCGACATCACGCCATGCGTGAGGCTTTCGCCGATATCACTGCCTATCTGCGCCCCCAGCTTCCCGGCGGCCACCCCGGCGACCAGCGGAAGGACGGCGGGGGCGCCGCCCACCGCAACGGTATACGTCATCGCCGCCGCCAGCGAATGACGCTGAAAATCCTCACTTTCCAGATAATTCAGCACCGTATCGGCAGAAGAGCTGCCTTCGGTCGGCGGCGGAGCATTATCCGCGGCGGCCGTCTTTGTTTGGGGTGTACGCTGCGCGGCGCCGGCCCCCAGCCAGGCCATCATCAAGACACTCATGACCCCTCCCGGACGTTATGGCTCATGACTCAGGCGAAGCTGAAACGTGGTCATGATGGTGAGCAGCGGCTTTGGCTGGGTTGGGGACATGTGGCAGATTAGACCGTCGGTGCCTTGAGCACTCAGGCGGTCAGCAATTTGTCCGGCGCTCAATCGCCAGCATTGGTTTTTTGGGAATGGCATCACGCTCCCTTATCATTGGCAAGTTACGTCAGAACTATCTATAAAGCGATAAAGGCGCCAGCAGTTTGTCGCTGATAGTCTTATTGATAACCTGTATGAACAGGCAACGTCGGGAATATTCCATTGCGGCTTAAGAGCATCGTGAAGATAGCTAATCAGTCGTTTTATGTGTTTAATATCCAGTCAAAAACATATAACAAAAAACTTATGTTGTCCCGTCTGTTTGTCTGATGAATATTTGATTAACTTAATAAATGTGACATAAATCGCAAATTTTTTAACTTGCTACACTCACTAAAAATCCGATTTAAGTGAAGATCAGGTTAATTAATATTCATCGTATTCTTCAATGGTCACTTGCAACGATAATATTTTCCCATTGCGCAATAAAGTGACAGGAACAACGCTGCCGGGGCGTATTTCAGCCACTTGATCCATTGTTTCAACCGCAGAAATAGCGGGTTTATTATTGACGCTAGTAACGATATCGCCCACTTTAATACCGGCTTTTTGCGCTGGTCCGTTTGCAGTCACCTGAAATACTCGTAACCCCTGAATCTGGTTAATATTGCCGTTAGAAGAGCGAATATGTGGCAGCTCTTGTGACGTTATGCCGATAAAACCTCGGATAACTCGTCCATCACGGATAAGTTTCTGCATAATCTTAGTGGCGAGTTCAGTCGGAATAGCAAACCCCAATCCTTCTGGCGTTTCACCATTTTCACTTTTATCGAATGATAATGTATTGATACCCACCAGCTCACCAAGGGTGTTAATCAGTGCACCGCCGGAGTTACCTTGATTAATGGAAGCATCAGTTTGGAGAAAGTTTTGGCGGCGGGTAGGGCTTAATCCAACGCGACCGGTAGCGCTAATAATCCCTTGAGTAATGGTTTGCCCCAAGTTGTAAGGGTTACCGATGGCGAGAACGACATCTCCCACATGCGCGACTCTATTTGGATTAATCGTTATGACAGGCAGGCTCTCGGCATTAATTTTCAGGACAGCAAGATCCGTTAAGCTATCAGAACCTATGACCAGAGCTTCATAAAAATGACCGTCTTGCAGTGCAACAATAATTTGTCCTGCATTATTAATGACGTGTTTATTGGTAAGGATGTAGCCTTTATCACTCATGATGACGCCAGAACCAAGGGTATGGTTTTCCCGACCTTGATGAGAAAAACTCCCCATGTTGCTGCTGTAGACGTTAACCACGGCGGGCGCCGCCCTGCGGACACCTTTATTAAAGCTGAATGGAACTTCGTCATTACTGTTGCTGGTAATTGCAGATATCAGCCCGCTAGGGCGCAGCGATGGAATGGTAATGAGTAAAATTACAGCGACAAGTAATCCTAAAAAAGCAGAGCGCAGCAACTTGGCAATCATGGGTATTATTCAGTGTGAGTTAATGAGTCATGGCAGGATAACATAGAAATTAACAGACACCGCATTATGCTGTATCTACTTTTAGCGCTTCGATTATCACTATTGAGTTTTCATTAATCATAAAACGAAAAAATTTGTACTGACAGTTTACATGGGTATTAAACTTTTTTTATCGCATTTTGCTACAAACGGAGGGGTTTTAACGCTGTTTTCACTGTCTTTAATTTTTCGTTTTAGCGCTTTTTATTTACTTCGTAATGTTGAGATTCATTCAGATTAAATCATGTGAGGTGTCGTTTTTCATATCGTTTGAAAACAAGGCGTGACAAAAATTTTCACTCATTCAGGTAAGATAAGGTACGCTTTATCTGCATATGATAAACCAGTCGTTAAAAAACCGTTTATGGTTTATCAGTGTAGTTTTAAAATCTGGAAAAAATAGTAAGCGTATTATGAAAAAACAGGTAAAAACTTTAATCATTAAAGGTGAAAATAAGTGATTAAGGCTTTTTAAAATGGGTAAAAAATTCGACGTTATACTGACATTGTAAGAGAAAACATCAGGAAAAACCGGTTTTGAATTGATTAACAAAGTGACTGCGTTAATATAATAATAAGAATAAAAGTATTTAATAGGATTAACCAAATTAAGCTAATGTGCTTAAATAAGCGGTTTTGTATGGGTTGTAAGACGTTTATGAAAAACAGAGTCAATCATTAAAGAAAATCGATAAACATTTAGGTTGACTAGATTAGCAGTATTAAAAATGATTAAATAAGTAGGTATTGATCTTAAATACTATTAGTATATCTGTTATCTGCTCTGGTTTTAAAGTTGAAGAGTAAAATACGGGAAAAGAGAAAACCTAAACATCAGTTTAATGAAAATGGGAAAGTTAAATACGTATCAGGAAACGAAAAATCATTAGGTTTATAAAAACTGCTTAATCAAAACCATCTATTGGATGCATTTTTGCTTTAAAAAATAGGAAAACCCCAGTAATGATAATTGTTTTACAGATTCCATCTCTTTTAACATGGTTAACTTTCTCTTTTTACTTGTATTTCCAGTTATTAGTGAATGCAAGCATTTTTTATCGGTAATTAACTCATCTGAGGATTTAAAAAGTAAGTATCCCATTAATGCCAGTTTTTTAAAAGGTACAGAGTAAATAAACATGGTCTATTCCTTACTATGAGCATTTAAAAGTGAGAATGCAGAGAAATTAAAGGTTTTATGTGAAAGTAAAAGGCGGATTTAACTCAATGATGCATTTTTTATAAGAACAGTTAATTACATTTAATCAAATGCTATTAACCATTAACAGAAAGTTGAAAAGAAATCATCAGGTAAAGGAATATTACTCGGTACGTTGATATTAAAGTGTTTTCTCACCATTATTTTACTAAGCAAGTTATATACCCTATGGATTTCAAGATGAATCGCGGCGGCAAGGGAGCGAATCCCCGGGAGCATAGGTAACTATGTGACCGGGGTGAGTGAGTGCAGCCAACAAAGAGGCAACTTGAAAGATGACGGGTATAAACATAACGCAATAAAAAGAGGGATAAAACGGTTAATGTGGTAGGATTTAACTTCTAAATAGAGAGTTGATTATCCGAAAAGATATAAGGGGTATCTTTAATATCATCAGGCTATTTACTGGCATAATTTATGCCGTAAAATAAAAGGTGGTAATCTATAAAAATCTCTCAGGATTGAGAGTAAACAGCATCAGTAAAGATAAAAAACGGGTATGATTAACGTTTGTTAAATGTAAAATACGATATGCCATGATGATTAAACTTAATAAAAAGCAGGTGTTAAGAGTGGTAAAAACAACGGTTAAAACTTTATACCGATTAAAATCAGAGGTTAAAACAATGGATTATATTTTTTCATAACTTAACGCGTCCTTCTTCCACAATATCCAGCCGTTCGGTTAAAAAGTCAGAGTTAGCTTTTTCTTGTTGCAAAAAGGAATTCCAACAGGGTTTAACCGGCCGCAGAATAATGATATCGCTTTCACGAATAATCTCCAATTCGTTCACTCCCTCGAAATCAAGGTCGCGAGGGATATCAGCCATTTAAGACACAGCATAATGCTGTGTCTTAAATGGCATTAGATCGATTTTTACTAAAAGTATTAATTTCTCAGTAATAGATAGATACTTTCTTCACCGCGAAGAATGTTCAGAGCTATGACGGGTGGTTTTGAATCAATAACTTTGCGCAGTTCATTAATATTCTGTACCCGTTCATTATTGATCCCAACAATCAGGTCATTTTTCTGTAAGCCAGATAACGCCGCCGGTGAGTTTTGAGTAACACTATCGATTTTCACACCGTAAGTCCCTTTCACTTCACCATTGCTTAGGGTTGCGCCTTGCAGGGCAAGGGTTAGATTTCCGGCTTTGGTTGTTTGACCTTCACTGTTTTCCAGCGTAACAGAAACCTCCATTGGCTTACCTTTACGCAATAAACCAATTTTAATTTCTTTACCTGGTATCGTTGTGCCGATTTTGGCTTTCAGTTCAGCAAAGCTACTAATCTTCTTACCCTCAACGGAAATAAGAATATCGCCAGATTTAATACCTGCTTTCGCGGCTGCGGATTTTGGTAATACTTCACTGACAAATGCTCCGCGCTGGGCGTCAATATTGAATGCCTTAGCGATATCGGAATTCATTTCAGTACCTTTAATACCGAGGATACCGCGTTTTACTTCACCATGCGCGATAAGCTGCTCGCTCAGGGTTTTTGCCATATTACTTGGGATAGCAAAGCCGATACCGATGTTACCACCACCTGGGGCTAGAATGGCGGTATTGATACCGATTAATTCACCATTCAAATTAACCAGCGCGCCACCAGAGTTGCCACGGTTAATAGAGGCATCTGTCTGGATGAAGTTTTCCAATCCTTCCAGATTCAAACCGCTACGCCCTAACGCGGAGATAATGCCGGAAGTTGCAGTTTGACCAAGGCCGAATGGATTACCAACCGCAACAGCGAAATCACCAACTCGGAGCTTATCAGAATCGGCCATAGTAATTGCAGTTAAGTTCTTAGCATCTTTCAGTTGCAGCAAGGCAATGTCTGTCTGAGGATCGCGGCCTAATAATTTGGCTTCATATTCACGGCCATCATTCAATTGCACACGGATTTTATCTGCATTCTCAATAACGTGATTGTTGGTTAATATATAACCTTTGGCGGCGTCAATGATGACACCTGAACCAAGCCCTTGGAATGGGCGGGTACTTTCACGGCCCATGGGTAGGTTTGGACCAAAGAAGAATCTGAATTCTTCAGGTATACTCTGTTCCTGTTGTACTTGCGTACCAGAGACATGCACGCTGACAACGGCTGGCAGGACTTTTTCAAGCATCGGTGCGAGGCTTGGCAACGCCTGACCGGCGATAGCAGCAGGCAAAGCAGCATTGCTAATCGTAGGGACAGAAATTGTAGACAATCCGATACTGATTGCTAATGCACTAAGGAATAAGTGTTTTCTTTTCATCTAATTTTGTTCTCTTGTATACCTAAGCCGAAAGCTAATTGAGTTAATTCTGGCAAGCTGCCATGATTACTCTATACCTATCATCCTTCAAGTTGCCTCTTTGTTGGCTGCACTCACTCACCCCGGTCACATAGTTATCTATGCTCCCGGGGATTCGCTCCCTTGCCGCCGCGATGCATCTTGAAATCCATAAGGTATATGACTGTTAATTATTAAATAAAGTTCATCGGGCAAACAGATTTAGCATGATTCTTTACAGGTATTTACATGATTGGAAAACAAAAAAACAAAACTTGTAGGTAGATAATAGATTTTACATTTGAATTAATGCTGTGGCACACGATGTGCCACAGCAGGGTATTTACTGGTTTTTTTCATTCATCGGACGAAACAGGCCGGAAGCGCCATCGGAATAATCTCTTGGTGGCATTTTAACCGGAGATTGATCATTATCCGCTTCTGACTCAGTCAATCGATAATTAAATGGATTTTCTTGTGCTGGCATATTCGGCATCAGTTCATGAGAGCTTTTAGCCATATGTTGATATAACTGACGATAATCGCGAGCCATATTGTCGAGTAATTCTGCACTACGGGCAAAATGACCAACTAATTCTTTACGGTACTCTTCCAGTTCTGATTTATTATTCTCCAGTTCAGTTTGTAAGGCTTTTTGCTGGCGCAGCTTAGTGTTACCAAAACGCATAACTAGCGCTCCGATAGCAAAACCAACCACCAAGCCAATCAGTGCATACTCCCAAGTCATAGCTACTCCTTCATCGACATCGTTGTTCCGCAGAATGTTTCACTTAATTATCGTCACTATAACCGTTAATCTAGTTAGAGTGGAATATTGATCATGATTTACATTTGCTTGTATACCCGTCATCTTTCAAGTTGCCTCTTTGTTGGCCGCACTCACTCACCCCGGTCTCATAGTTATCTATGCTCCCGGGGATTCGCTCCCTTGCCGTCGCGATGCATCTTGAAATTCATAGGGTATAGATCTTATTGTGGACCTTATTGTAGACAATTGATCCGGTAATAAGGTCAATCTGAATCATAAAAACGATAAAAAACGGGCGATTATTTTAAGGATTGTTATTGTTATGCCATCATTGATTACCCCTTCATCATACTATCAAGAAGCCCTTTCTAAGGGTAAATACCAACCAGATGATGTTCAGCGCCAAGTTGTAGCGCAATTGGATACCATTCACAATACTCTGATTAATGCTTCTCCCGGCAATCCCGTAAGGCGACAAAGCTTGAAAAGGCGTCTGAGTAAACTGTTAGGAAAGCAGGCTTCAATGAGCTGTGCGCCTGTTCAAGGGCTTTATATGTGGGGGGGCGTTGGTAGAGGGAAAACTTGGTTAATGGATATGTTTTACCAGAGTTTACCCGGTGAAAGAAAACTACGTTTGCATTTCCATCGTTTTATGCTGCGGGTACATGAAGAATTAAAGGTATTGCAAGGGCATGAAAATCCGCTGGATATTGTGGCTGATGGTTTTAAAACGGAAACAGATGTACTTTGCTTTGATGAATTTTTTGTCTCCGATATTACTGATGCTATGATTCTTGGTACATTGTTGGAAGCGCTGTTTGTCAGGGGGATTACCTTGATTGCAACGTCAAATATTCCTCCTGATGAACTCTATCGTAATGGTTTACAGAGAGCTCGCTTTTTGCCTGCTATTGAGCAGATCAAAAAATATTGTGACGTGATGAATGTGGATTCGGGTATTGACTATCGGTTGCGCACGTTGACTCAAGCTCATCTCTATTTCACACCGCTGAATGAAGATAATGAACGCGCGATGGATCGAATGTTTATTCTTTTGGCCGGTAATAGCGGTGAGCAAGCCGCTGTATTGGAAATTAACCACCGGCGGATGCCCGCGATTCGTCATGCTGACGGTGTATTGGCAATTGGATTTAAAGTTTTGTGTGAAGATGCGCGTAGTCAGATGGATTACATTGTTTTGTCAAAACTTTATCACACGGTTTTGTTATATCAGGTTCCAGCGATAATGCCGGGTAATGAAAATGCCGCTCGCCGTTTCCTGGCACTGGTTGATGAATTTTACGAACGCCGGGTAAAATTGATAATTAATGCGGCGGTGCCGATGGAGCAAATTTACCAAGGGGTGTTGTTGGTTTTCGAATACCAGCGTTGCTTATCCCGTTTGCAAGAGATGCAAAGTGAAGAGTATCTGAAATTACCTCATTTACCTTAATTTTGTGTTTACCCGTATATTTCAGACTCAAAACTGATTTTAAATATTCAAATTGGGGTCGATTTTTATTTTTGACTTCTCTATAATCTTGCGACCCCACGTTACGGCAATGTTTTTTTCCCAAAAACTTGCAATAGTGCCGGCATAGGCTATTCGAAGGGGTAGGTTTGCTGGACAAGAGTCGTGTGAACCTCAGCAAGTTTCTGAACCTTGAGTGTTCACCAACGTGTAACTTATTATTGGGTAAGCTTTAATGAAAACTTTTACAGCTAAACCAGAAACCGTAAAACGCGACTGGTATGTTGTTGACGCAGATGGCAAAACTTTAGGCCGTCTTGCAACTGAAGTGGCTAGCCGTCTGCGCGGCAAGCATAAAGCGGAATACACTCCGCATGTTGATACCGGTGATTACATCATCATCGTTAATGCAGAAAAAGTTGCAGTCACCGGCAACAAGCGTTCTGATAAAATCTACTATCACCACACCGGTCATATCGGTGGTATTAAGCAAGCGACCTTTGAAGAGATGATTGCCCGCCGCCCTGAGCGTGTAATTGAAATCGCGGTTAAAGGCATGCTGCCAAAAGGGCCGCTGGGCCGTGCAATGTACCGTAAACTGAAAGTTTATGCAGGTAGCGAGCACAACCATGCGGCACAGCAACCGCAAGTTCTGGACATTTAATCGGGATTATAGGCAATGGCTGAAAATCAATACTACGGCACTGGTCGCCGCAAAAGCTCTTCCGCACGTGTCTTTATTAAGCCAGGTAGCGGTAATATCGTCATCAACAAACGCAGCCTTGAAGTTTACTTTGGCCGTGAAACAGCGCGCATGGTTGTTCGTCAGCCGCTGGAGTTGGTTGATATGTTGGGTAAACTGGATCTGTACATCACTGTTAAAGGTGGTGGTATTTCTGGTCAAGCAGGTGCAATCCGTCACGGTATCACCCGCGCACTGATGGCGTATGACGAAACTCTGCGTTCTGATCTTCGTAAAGCTGGCTTCGTTACCCGCGATGCTCGTGAAGTTGAACGTAAGAAAGTTGGTCTGCGTAAAGCACGTCGTCGTCCACAGTTCTCCAAACGTTAATTTTTTGTCTTTATGGCAATTATTTAATGTGCAAACCCGTCTTTGTGGCGGGTTTTTTACTTAATTATCCACACACTTCCCCCAAAATGTACAAAATCTGGTAAACTAGTGCCAATTTTTGCCTCATCCATTTGTCTGCCTACTATCTGAACGGTAGTAATCGCGTTGAAACGGTAATGATTGTGTTGAAACGAAAGTAATTGCGTTGAAACGAAAGTAATTGTGTTGAGTAGCGCATTCCGTATTCACCGTTGTGGCGTAGAAACATAAGGGATGAGAATGAATGAGTAAGAATAGTCGTGGTCGTGTGGGGCTATTCATTCCCTTTTTAGATAAACTTGGAGGTTTTCATGGCTGTCGCTGCCAACAAACGTTCGGTAATGACTCTGTTTTCAGGCCCGGCCGACATTTTTAGCCATCAAGTGCGAATTGTATTGGCGGAAAAAGGTGTCAGTGTTGAAGTTGAGCAGGTTGAGGCAGGTAACTTGCCACAGGACCTTATCGATCTGAACCCTTATCAGACAGTTCCGACTTTGGTTGATCGTGAGCTGACGCTATATGATTCCCGCATCATTATGGAATATCTGGATGAACGCTTTCCTCATCCACCATTAATGCCTGTGTATCCAGTTGCCCGTGGTTCCAGCCGTTTGATGATGCACCGCATCGAAAAAGACTGGTATTCCCTGATGCATACTATTGAGGAAGGCAATTCTCAAGAGGCCAATACTGCCCGTAAACGATTAGCGGAAGAGTTGCTAGCAGTGGCGCCAATATTTAAAGAGATGCCATTCTTTATGAGCGAAGAATTCAGTTTGGTTGATTGTTATCTTGCTCCTTTACTGTGGCGTTTGCCGGTATTGGGTATAGAATTACCGAGTTCTGGTACTAAAGATTTACAAATTTACATGCAGCGTGTCTTTGAGCGTGATGCATTCTTGGCTTCATTAACCGAAGCTGAACGTGAAATGCGCTTGCAATCCAGGAGCTGATTTATGGAGCTGTCTCAAATGTCTCCCCGTCGTCCTTATTTGTTGCGTGCTCACTACGAGTGGTTACTCGATAATGATATGACTCCGCATCTAGTTATAGACGTGACTTTACGTGGAGTTAATGTACCAATGGAATATGCCCGTGATGGGCAAATTGTGCTGAATATAGCGCCGAGAGCTGTTGGTAATCTTGAGTTAACCAATGATGAAGTACGCTTCAATGCCCGTTTTGGTGGTGTTCCACGTCGGGTTAATGTACCGATGGCGGCAGTTATTGCGATTTATGGCCGTGAAAATGGGGCGGGAATGATGTTTGAGCCTGAAGCAGCTTATAAAGATGAATATCTTTTTAAATCCGCTTCAGATCAGGATAAGGCTGATACCTCTGCATCCGCGACAGATAATCTGGTATTAGTTACGGATGCATTGCCCGGTGCTGGAGATGATAGTGGAGCTTCACCTGATGATGAGCCACCAAAACCGACGAGAGGGCGCCCTGCTTTACGGGTAGTAAAATAAGCGTTAAAAGAGGGGGGCGGTTTGCCTCCTTATTTTTTTCAAATTCATTGATTAGAATTCTGTATTGTAGGCTTTTTCTAATTCCCAAAAACAATTTTCAGCTCTGTTTTTAGCTTTGGAATCTGTGATAGCGCCTAAGCTCTTTTTAACCTTATCTACAAATTCTATTTTATTCTCTCTGGTCCCCAGTTCTGGTGGGATTGTGCAGATATCAGCCAATGATATATTGTTTTCTTTATCTACGTTAGCAAGGACTTCAACAGGATTATTAATTAATGCTAGGGATAATGCGTAGCGAACTTCTTTGGCAAAACCTAGGTGTATGCTTTGCGTTAATTTAAAAGCCAGTTTTATCCATTTACTATCACCAGTAGAAATGTTGTGAGTGATTTCTTGTTTGGCTCCTATTTCACCTAATTCTGCCACTACAGAATTGGTACCTCTATTCATAATTTCTTTATTAATATTTTCAGATGTTAAGGGCTGTGATAAAGCAAGTGCTGTATGACTGATAAACAGCATTGGAGATAATAAAGTTAAGGTTTTTATTAGCTTCATTAATATTTCCAGTATTTATAGTTGAATAAGCATCGTGATATTTGTGTTGGTTAATTAGAATATTTTATTTAAGACCCACACTAATGAGAATGAATATTCCAAAATATTATGTATGACAGTAATAAGTGTGGAATGTTCATTAAATTCACTTACTTTTTTGTGTAAGGGTAATCCAATTAATATAAGTTATCGAACTGATGATAGAAAGAGTTGGGAGCTGAAAAGCTCCCTTGGTTGATTAGATATTGAGATAATCAAGAATGCCTTGCGCGGCTTTACGCCCCTCGGCAATTGCGGTTACAACGAGATCTGAGCCACGAACAGCATCTCCACCAGCAAATATCTGCGGATTGCTAGTTTGAAAGGGAGTGTCTGAGTACTCTGGTGCGACAATGCGTCCTTGTTTATCCAAGGTTACTTGGTGATCACTTAGCCAGTTCATGGTATGTGGTTTAAAGCCGAATGCCATGATCACTGCATCGGCCTTAAGCAGGTGTTCCGAGCCTGCGATAATTTCAGCTTGGCGGCGTCCATTCTCATCAGGTTGACCTAATTGAGTCCGTACCATTTTTATGCCACAAACTTGACCTGAATGGTTGATTTCAATCCTGACCGGTTGCAGATTAAACAGAAATTCCACACCTTCTTCCTTGGAATTTTTGACTTCACGCTGAGAGCCTGGCATGTTGATTTCGTCACGACGATAAGCACAGGTAACTGAAGCTGCTTTTTGGCGAATAGCCGTTCTGACACAATCCATTGCAGTATCACCGCCACCAAGCACCACGACCCGCTTACCTTGCATATTGATGAAAGGTTGCGATTGTAGGGCGGGATAACCCATCAAATGCCGGGTATTGGCAGTCAGAAATGGCAGAGCATCATAAACACCATCAGCATCTTCATTTGCCAGCCCCCCACGTATTGACTGATAGGTTCCTACACCAAGAAATACCGCATCAAACTGCTCAGTCAGTTCAGATAAGGCAATATCTTTGCCTATTTCAGTATTGAGCCGGAATTCAATTCCCATCTCAGAGAAAATTTCACGGCGGCGTATCATGACCTCTTTTTCCAGTTTAAACGCCGGTATGCCAAAGGTGAGTAATCCACCGATTTCCGGGTGACGATCAAAAACAACGGCTTGTACGCCATTACGAGTCAATACATCAGCACAAGCTAGCCCAGCAGGGCCTGCGCCAATAATCGCAACCTGTTTGCCCGTTGGCTGAACTTGTGACATATCGGGCTTCCAGCCCATAGCAATCGCTTTATCATTGATGTAGCGTTCAATATTACCAATGGTTACTGCACCGAACTCATCATTCAGAGTGCAAGCGCCTTCACAAAGGCGATCCTGTGGACAAACACGACCACAAACTTCCGGCAGGCTGTTTGTTTGATGGGATAAATCAGCCGCTTCCATAATACGTCCTTCATTGGCAAGTTTAAGCCAATTGGGAATGTAGTTATGAACAGGACATTTCCATTCGCAATAAGGGTTACCGCAAGAAAGGCAGCGATCAGCCTGTGTCTGTGCCTGAATTGCTGAAAATGGTTCATAGATTTCCACAAATTCTATTTTACGGATTTTCAGCGGCTTTTTAGGCGGATCGACGCGTTGTAAGTCGATAAACTGATATACATTCTGGCTCATCTTGGCTCCTTATTGCGCTTGAATTCGCAACTCTGCGGAAGAACGACTGCGATGTCCCAATAGGGCTTTCACATCACTGGATTTTGGCTTCACAAGCGCAAATTTGCTCAGCCACTGTTGCCAGTTAGCAAGAATATCTTCACCGCGCTGGGAGCCTGTCAGGTGGACGTGTTCAGTGATAAGCCCTCTCAAGTGCTCTTCGTGGATAGCTAAGGCATCTACTGCCAGTACTTCAACCAACTCTGGGTTAACCCGTTTGCGGAAATCATCATTTTCATCCAGGACATAAGCAAAGCCGCCGGTCATTCCTGCACCAAAATTTATTCCAGTGCGTCCGAGAATACAGACGATACCTCCTGTCATATATTCACAGCCGTTATCTCCGATACCTTCCACAACCGTGATAGCACCTGAATTACGAACGGCGAAGCGTTCTCCTGCTCGCCCGGCTGCAAACAGCTTGCCTCCGGTTGCACCGTAGAGACATGTGTTGCCAATGAGGGTTGCCTGATGGCTTTTGAAGGCAGAACCTACAGGAGGGTGTATGACAATGCGGCCGCCAGCCATACCTTTACCGACATAATCATTGGCATCACCGATAAGTGTCAGCTCCAGACCACCGGCATTCCAGACGCCAAAACTTTGACCGGCGGTACCATTGAAATGAATTTTTATGGGTGCCGCGGCGATCCCCTGATTACCATATCGAGCAGCGATAAAACCGGAAAGGGAAGCGCCCACTGAACGATCGGTATTACGGATATCGAAATAGAAAGTTTTACTTTGTTGCTTCTCAATATAGCTGGAAGCTTGAGCCAGTAAGTTTTTATTCATTGTTCCGTCGTCAAATGGCGGATTGCTTTCAGTGCAATATAAGGCTTTGCCCTGATGGGGGTCTGCGGTTGCCAAGAGCGGATCAAGATTGAGTTTGTTCTGTTTTGCTGAAATACCTTCCAGTACTTCCAACAGGTCAGTTCGGCCTATTAAATCAGTTAGATTTTTGACACCCAGTGTAGCCATGATTTCTCTGGTCTCACGGGCGATGAAGCGGAAATAATTCATTACCCGTTCAGGTAATCCGTGGTAGTGGTCGCGACGTAATTTCTCATCCTGAGTGGCAACCCCGGTTGCACAATTATTAAGATGGCAAATACGCAGATATTTGCATCCAAGGGCAACCATTGGCCCAGTACCGAAACCGAAACTTTCAGCGCCAAGAATGGCCGCTTTAATAATATCTACGCCTGTTTTCAATCCGCCGTCAACTTGTAAGCGGATCTTATGACGTAATCCGTTAGCAACTAGCGCTTGTTGGGTTTCCACCAGCCCCAATTCCCACGGGCATCCTGCATATTTCACTGATGATAATGGACTGGCACCGGTACCGCCGTCATAGCCTGCGATAGTAATTAAATCGGCATAAGCTTTGGCAACGCCAGTGGCAACAGTACCAACACCGGGTTCTGAAACTAGTTTTACTGAGATCAGCGCATTGGGGTTGATCTGTTTTAGATCGAAAATCAACTGAGCCAAATCTTCAATAGAGTAAATATCGTGATGTGGTGGTGGAGAAATAAGTGTTACGCCGGGTACGGAATAACGCAGTTTTGCAATGTACGGTGTTACCTTATCACCCGGTAATTGCCCGCCTTCTCCGGGTTTAGCGCCTTGCGCGACTTTAATCTGAATCACATCAGCGTTGACCAGATAAGCAGGTGTCACACCAAACCGACCGGAAGCAACTTGTTTGATACGGGAAACCTTTTTTGTTCCATAACGTGCGGGATCTTCTCCACCTTCGCCGGAGTTGGAAAAACCGCCTAGCGTATTCATAGCTTCAGCCAGAGCTTCGTGTGCTTCCGGGCTTAATGCTCCAATCGACATCGCTGCGGTATCAAAGCGTTTAAACAGCTCTTCGGCAGGTTCTACTTCTTCAATAGGTAGAGGTTCACCTTTTGTTTTTATCGCCAGCAAATCACGGATTGTGGTAATTGGACGCTGATTAACCAGACGAGAATATTTCAAGTAATCGTTATATTCGCCACTATGAACCGCAGACTGTAAAGTGCTTATAACATCTGGGTTATAAGCGTGATATTCGCCGTTATGAACATATTTCAGCAATCCGCCCTGATCGAGTGGTTGACGAGCAAGCCATGCACGTTTAGATAAGTTTTGCAGATCCTGCTCGAAATCGCTGAAATTAGCGCCGCCAATTCGGCTGACGACGCCATTGAAGCAGAATTCAGTTAATTCGAAATGTAAGCCGACAGCTTCAAATAGTTTAGAGCAGCGATAGGAGGCGATAGTCGAGATGCCCATTTTCGACATGATTTTATATAACCCTTTATTGATACCATTGCGGTAGTTAAGCATGACATCAGCATAAGGTTTATTAATTGTGCCATTATCGACCATTTTGGCGAGGGATTCATAAGCCAGGTAGGGATAAATCGCTGTTGCGCCAAATCCCAGTAGTACAGTGAAATGGTGTGGATCACGGGCACTCGCTGTTTCTACTATCAAGTTGGTATCACAGCGTAGGCTTTTTTCTACCAAACGGTGTTGAATAGCGCCAACAGCCATGGGAGCTGGTATAGGTAACTTCTCCGACGTAATGTTGCGGTCAGATAATACCAACAATACCGCACCATCTCTGGCGAGTTGTTCAGCCTGATCACACAATGCAAACAGGGCATTTTGCAGATTGGTTTCTTGTGGATTGAAAGTTAAGTCTAATTGTTCTGCGCGATAGTGTGGACTTTGCTGCGTTATTAATTGGTGAAAGTCAGAGTAGAGCAGAATAGGAGATTTAAAACTTAATCGGTGTGCCTGTCCCTCTGCTTCACAAAATACGTTCATCTCCCGTCCGATGCAGGTGGTGAGAGACATAACATGTGCTTCGCGTAGTGGGTCGATTGGCGGATTAGTGACTTGAGCAAATTGCTGGCGGAAATAGTCATAAATAATCCGTGGGCGGCTGGAAAGGACGGCAAACGGCGTATCATCTCCCATTGAACCGGTTGCTTCCTGACCATTCTCTCCCAGGGCACGGATGATTTGATCTAACTCTTCGTTGCTGTAGGAAAATTGTTTGTGATAGACCGCTAAGGTTTGATCGTTCAGATCCCGATGACCCGCTTGATCTTCCAGTAATTCTTCGAATGGGGTCAGACGCTTGACGTTTTTATCCATCCATTCTTTATAGGGATGGCGGCTTTTCAAGTCATTGTCTGTTTCTTCTGCATGAAGGATGCGGCCTTGGCGGGTATCAATCACGATAAGTTCACCGGGACCAACTCGCCCTTTTTCCACCACTTCATCCGGTTGATAATCCCAGATACCGACTTCGGAAGCACAGGTGATCAACTTATCTTTAGTGATAACATAACGGGCTGGGCGCAAGCCATTACGATCCAGATTACAGGCAGCGTAGCGTCCATCTGACATAACGATACCCGCGGGGCCATCCCACGGTTCCATGTGCATAGAGTTGAAATCAAAAAAAGCCCGCAGATCTTCATCCATATCAGGATTGTTTTGCCATGCGGGAGGAACCAGCAATCGCATAGCACGGATTAAATCCATTCCGCCGTTGAGAAACAGTTCCAGCATATTATCCAGCGAGCTGGAATCTGACCCTGTTTCATTGACAAAAGGGGCCGCAGTGTGCAGATCGGGAATAAGCGGTGTCTTGAATTTATAGGCTCTTGCTCGTGCCCACTGGCGGTTACCGGTGATGGTGTTTATTTCACCGTTATGGGCAAGATAGCGGAAAGGTTGTGCCAATGGCCAGCGCGGGACGGTATTGGTTGAAAAGCGTTGATGGAATAGGCAAATTGCCGATTCCAAACGTAAATCAGCCAGATCGGGATAGAAACGGGGCAAATCTGCCGCCATGCACAGCCCTTTATAGATAGTCACTAGGTTAGACAAACTGCAAACATAAAAGTCGCTGTCATTGATGCGTTTTTCTATTCGGCGGCGAGCAACGAACAAGCGGCGTTCTAAATCACGTGCACGCCAGCCAGCCGGAGCATTAACAAAAATCTGTTCAATATGAGGGAGGCTTGAAAGGGCTATTTCGCCCAGAATATCACTGTTGATGGGGACTTCACGCCAGCCAACGACTGACAGGGTTTCATTTTGTAGCTCTTGTTCGATGATTGCCCGGCAGTTTTGTGCAATCTGAGGATCTTGGCTGAGAAATAGCATACCGACGGCGTAATTGCGGGCTAAATGCCACTCTTGCTCCTGTGCGACCATCCGAAAAAAGCGGTCAGGTTTTTGCAACAATAAACCACAACCGTCACCGGTTTTGCCATCCGCCAGGATTGCCCCACGATGTTGCATTCTGGCTAGGGCATGGATAGCGGTACGTACTACTTTGTGGCTTGGCTCCCCTTCAATATGGGCTATCAGTCCAAAGCCACAGTTATCCTTTTCTTGAGATTTGTTATATAGCATAGTGTGAACCTCCCGAGGTTCTGTCCGACTCTCACAGAAACTCACAGACATTTGTGAGATTAATATTTTTTACTGGCGTCTGAATTGCGCCCTCAATCAACCACCACTTGTTTATTTGTGATAAACAGGTGGTGACTTAAATGATATTGTGTCACTGCATAATTATGGTTCAGATGAGAATCTGACAGATGATTTCCAGTGACTTTCCAAGTTAACTAGAAATATAAATCAGGTCAAATATCACCGGGATAAGGTCAGGACAGGTGATAAGTAAAGTTAATGCTATGATTTATAAGTAGAAAAATTAACATTAGTGTTGTGTGATATAGATCATGTTAGGATTTTAATGTGATTTATATCACTAATATTAGTGTAATATCTGTTTTGTATATGCTGTTAAACTTTTATTTATTAGATTTAAAATCTTACTAATGTTAACTTTATGGAATTAATATGTATTTTTGTTTCTTTATGAGAATAAAGTTTTATCTTTTTGGGGTATTAAAAGAGTAAAAAAGAATTTTATGCTTATTTTATCAATGTGTTTGATTATTTATTCATGCTTGGATTGTGCGGAAAGACCGGCGGGAGTAAAAAGCCAGAATAATGTTTGGGAAGTCATAACTAAAACTATTAAATAATACTATTGTTTTACCAGGTCAACAATTTCTGTTATTCCTTCAA
The DNA here is from genome assembly GCF_003287735.1 of Photorhabdus bodei. Lineage (GTDB taxonomy): Bacteria > Pseudomonadota > Gammaproteobacteria > Enterobacterales > Enterobacteriaceae > Photorhabdus > Photorhabdus kayaii. The sequence continues at coordinate 18,559 of NZ_NSCM01000019.1, forward strand.
CGAAGTGGCCGGTTTTTTACGGTATGATCCGGAATGGTCATATTTAACGGGAGTCTTTATGAAATGAAGCTGCTCAGGGGCCTGGCCCAATATTATGTTGATTTAATGATGAAATTGGGGCTAGTGCGCTTCTCATTACTGCTTGCATCCGCACTGGTCGTTCTTGCTATGGGTGTACAGATGGTAGTCACTTTTCTGCTTCAGGGAGGAGTGCAAAGTATTGATTTAGTTCGCTCAATATTTTTTGGTTTGTTGATTACACCTTGGGCTGTCTATTTTCTTTCGGTTGTTGTTGAACAGCTCGAAGAGTCCCGTCAGCGATTATCTAAATTAGTTGAAAAGTTGGAAGTTATGCGTCAGCGTGATCGGGAACTTAATCAGCAATTAAAAGACAACATTATTAAGCTTAATCAGGAGATCTCAGAAAGAGAAAAAGCTGAGCAGGCGCATCTGATATTGTTGGATAAACTCAAAGAAGAGATGAAACACCGTGAGCAGACGCAGATTGAATTGGAACAACAATCTGTATTGTTGAAATCTTTTCTCGATGCTTCTCCTGATTTGGTCTATTACCGTAATGAAAATAATGAGTTTTCTGGTTGTAACCGGGCGATGGAATTGCTGACGGGTAAAAGCCAGAAACAACTTGTCGGGCTGACACCAAACGATGTTTATGACAAAGAGGTTGCTCGCAAGGTAATGAAAACCGATGAAAAAGTGTTCCGTCATAATGTTGCACTCACTTATGAACAATGGCTAGTTTATCCCGATGGTCGAAAAGCCTGTTTTGAGCTTCGGAAAGTCCCTTTTTATGATCGGGTAGGAAAAAGACATGGGCTTATGGGATTTGGGCGCGATATAACGGAACGTAAGCGTTATCAGGACGCTTTGGAGAATGCAAGTAGGGATAAGACCACTTTTATCTCAACGATTAGCCATGAGCTTCGTACGCCTTTAAATGGCATTGTTGGTTTGAGCCGTATTCTGCTCGATACTGAGTTGACATCTGAGCAAAATGACTATCTGAAAACGATTCATGTCAGTGCCATCACGCTTGGTAATATTTTCAATGACATTATTGAAATGGATAAAATTGAACGGCGTAAAGTGCAAATTGATAATCAGCCAATTGATTTTACCGGTTTTATATCCGATCTGGAAAACCTCTCTGGGCTGCTGGTGCAACCGAAAGATATTAAATTTGTAATGAACCCAGAACTGCCACTGCCTGCCAGAATCATGACAGATGGTACTCGCTTGCGCCAAATTCTGTGGAACTTGATTGGTAATGCGGTGAAATTTACGCAAAAAGGAGAGATTACTGTTCGAATCTGGTACGAAGAGGGAGAACGTTTGCTGTTTGAAGTCACAGATACGGGGATTGGTATCCCACATGATGAGCTGGAGAAGATTTTTGCGATGTATTATCAAGTGAAAGGCAGTCATGGTGGTTGTCCAGCAACGGGAACCGGTATTGGATTGGCGGTATCCAAACGTTTGGCTCAAAGTATGGGAGGGGATATTGTGGTGGAAAGTGAGCCGGGACAAGGTTCTCGATTTACACTGTCTATCATTGCACCGGCTATGGAGGAGAATCTTTTATGCAAAGAAGATACAGAAGATTATCCACTTCCAGCGTTGCATATCTTATTGGTGGAAGATATTGAGCTGAATGTGATTGTTGCTCGCTCTGTATTGGAGAAATTGGGTAACAGCGTGGAAGTCGCTATGAATGGTAAAGATGCGCTAGCAGTGTTTAAGCCAGGAGAGTTCGATCTGGTACTGCTTGATATTCAGCTACCCGATATGACCGGGTTAGATATCTCCCGGGAATTAAGTCAGCGATATGCCAAAAAGGATCTGCCCCCGCTGATTGCACTGACAGCAAATGTCTTAAAAGACAAAAAAGAGTATCTGGATGCAGGTATGAATGGTGTGTTGAGTAAGCCGCTTTCTGTGAATGCGTTAACCGCCATTATTGAACAATATTGGGGGGAACAGTCTGTGCATCATATGCAGCCGGAAGAAGAGGAGTCAGGATTGGTGAAAAAAGGTGAAGATTTACTTGATACAGAAATGCTTAACCAATACATCGAGCTCGTTGGGCCTCAATTGGTTCGCAATAGTCTGAGTGTGTTTGAAAAGATGATGCCGGGTTACTTATCTGTTCTGGATTCAAACATGACAGCTAAAGACCAGAAAGGCATTACGGAGGAAGCGCATAAGATAAAAGGTGCTGCGGGATCGGTTGGATTGCGTCATTTACAGCAACTGGCCCAGCAGATTCAATCACCTGATTTACCTGCATGGTGGGATAATGTTCAGGAATGGGTTGATGAGTTAAAGCAAGAATGGAGAAACGATACGGAAATTTTGGGAGAATGGTTGACGGACGCTGAAAAAAAATAACCCCAACCGAGGTTGGGGTGCGCGAATACTGCGCCAACACCAGGGAAAACTTTTTACACGCCTATCTAATATTTGGTTGCGGCGAGTAAATGAGGAATTCTCCGTACATCATACAAGTACCAACATAGCAAAGATAAGATTTTTTGTTACAAGATTCATTAAAATCTGTGATGAAGATTGGTGTTTAACCCCCTAAAGGGTTAAGCAATAATCTACTACAAATGGAGTGAGGTATGAAATCAGTTGCGGTTGTCTTAAGTGGATGTGGTGTATTCGATGGTAGCGAAATTCATGAGTCAGTATTAACTCTGCTTTCTTTAGACCGTTTAGGTGTTAAAACGAGCTTTTTTGCGCCTGACGAACCACAACTTCATGTTATTAATCATATTAACGGTGAAGAAATTGGCGAAGAACGTAACGTTCTACAGGAATCCGCCCGTATTTCAAGGGGAAAAATTAAGCCTTTATCACAAGCAAATGCCGATGAATTTGATGCCCTGATAATTCCTGGGGGATTTGGTGTTGCAAAGAATTTATGTGACTTTGCCGTTAAGACAGTTGATTGCGAAATAAATAAGGATTTATTAAGTTTGGTAAGGGCTATGCATAAGCAACATAAACCGATGGGATTTATGTGCATTGCGCCTGTTATGTTGCCAAAATTACTTAATAAACCGGTGAAACTAACGGTCGGCAATGATCCTGAAACGGTTGCTCAAGTAGAAGCAATGGGGGGTGTCCATATAGTTTGTGAGGTAAATGATGTTGTTGTTGATTTAGAAAACAAAATTGTGACAACACCAGCCTACATGCTTGCTGAATCTATTTCTCAGGCGGAAGTGGGAATTGATAAACTTGTCAGAAAAGTATTGGAAATGACTGAGTAACTGGATGCGAAATCCTTTTCAATTTTTATGGTACTGGCTTAAAAAAATCGTAATCTCAGTTACTATCTTATGGATAGTTTCTGTTGTTGCATTTTCATTTTTGCCAGTGCCTTTTTCTATGGTTATGGTTGAGCGCCAGATTAGCGCTTGGTTATCAGTTAATTTTTCTTATGTGTCTCATTCTGACTGGGTAGGGCAAGGACAAATATCGCCAAATATCGCATTGGCTGTTATTGCTGCGGAAGATCAAAAATTTCCACAGCATTGGGGATTTGACTTTGATGCTATCGAAAGTGTACTTGCGCGTAACCAAAATAATTCTGGAAGACTCAGAGGAGCTTCAACGATTTCTCAGCAAACGGCCAAAAATTTATTTTTGTGGGACGGACGTAGCTGGGTAAGAAAAGGGTTGGAAGCCGGGATGACCTTTGCTATTGAACTGGGATGGTCAAAAAGTAGAATTCTGACTGTTTACCTTAACGTAGCAGAATTTGGTGATGGCATTTTTGGTGTTGAAGAGGCATCTAAACGCTATTTTCATAAATCAGCCAGTAAATTGACGGCATCAGAAGCCGCTTTACTTGCTGCTGTATTGCCTAATCCACACCGCTATAAAGTTAACTCACCTTCGGCTTATGTCTTACAGCGTCAGCAATGGATTTTGCGGCAAATGCGGTTGTTGGGCGGGGTGAGTTATCTTGAGAAAAATGGGTTAATGAAAAATGATTGAAGGAAGAATGAGAGGTTATTCAGTTTGACGTGGGATGATGAAAAGGGTAAAACGCCAGCGCCAAAAAATGACGCGGCCTGATACCTGAATGTTTGACCGATTTATCGTGTCATCACTTTCAATCAATATATTTAATTCAAATAAGTAAATGCGGTTGTTACCCGCTTAACACCGTTAGTTTCGCTGGCAATTTTCGCTGCGGCGTTACCCTCTTGTTTGGTCAGAATGCCCAGTAAAAAGACTTCGCCGTTTTCCGTAACGACTTTTATGTTAGAAGACTTAACCGAGTCACTAGCCAGGATTTTTGAGCGTACTTTAGTTGTAACCCAGGTATCCTTGGAAGCAGTACCTAATTCAACAGGTTTCCCCTGACGAATTTCATTGTAAACGGTGTGTGCTCCATCAACACGCGAGGCTATCTGTTTAGCACGGTCTGAAAGGCTTGAGTCTGGGCTTTGACCTGTCAGTAAAACTTTTCCTTGATAGGCAGTGGTAATAATACGGGTTTGCTCTTTGAGCTGCTTATCTTTGTTAAGCGCATTACTAACACGGGCTTCGAGAGTACTATCGTCAACCTGTTGACCAATAGTGCGGGGATCGGTTGCGGTTTTAGTCGCTACGGCAGCAGAACTGACCACGACCGCACCAATACATCCTTGTAACATTACAGCAGCACAAATCGTAGCTAATAGGGAGAAAAATCGCATTATTGGCTCCTTAGTCATCCTGATGGGGAAAAAGTGTATTATCGATTAAGTCACATAAACAGTTAACTGTTAGCATATGAACTTCTTGAATTCTGGTACTGCGATGAGATGGAATACGAATCTCTACGTCTTGTGGCCCGAGTAAGCCGGCAAGCTCACCACCATCATAGCCAGTAAGGGCGACAATTGTCATATCGCGGGTTACGGCGGCTTCAACGGCTTTGACAATATCACGGCTATTACCATGTGTAGAAATCGCTAATAACACATCGCCTGGCTGACCTAATGCCCGTACCTGTTTAGCATAAATTTCATCATGCTGTTTATTGCTTGAAATCGCAGTGATGACCACATTGTCTGCATTAAGTGACAATGCGGGCAGGCTTGGGCGCTCAGTTTCAAACCGGTTAATCATATTGGCAGCAAACCGTTGGGCAGTCGCTGCTGAGCCTCCATTACCACAGCAAAGGATTTTATTACCATTCAGTAATGACTGAACCATCATCATTGCCGCTCGCGAGATAGCATCAGGTAATGCTTCTGCGGCTGCAATCTGAGTTTGAATACTTTCTGTAAAACAGACTTTAATTCTATCCAGCACGTTTATAACCTACTCAGTATCATTTTAACGAGTAAACTCATTTTGATTGAAGGCATTTTGCAACCATTCAAATTGTTGACCAGTAATAGCACAAATATCAAAGCGACAAGAAGAGGTTTCAAAACATTCACCTCGTTGAAACAGCCATACTGCGGCAGCGTGTAATAATTTTTTACGCTTGCTACGGGTGATTGTCACCAATGCATCTCCATATTGTCCTGATTTGCGAAAACGGACTTCAATAAAGACCCAAGTTTGCTTGTCTTTCATAATCAGGTCAATTTCACCACCGTGAACTTTCACATTTGCGGCGATAAAAGATAATCCTTGTTTTTGTAAAAACAACTTTGCCTGCGCTTCATAGTTGCGTCCTAGCAGATAACTTGTCAGCTTTTTTATTTTCATCCTGCTTTTTTATTTTCATTCTGAAATGAGTCATTTGAATTGAAAGGCCGCTTGGTAGCAAGCGGCAAGTTGCTAAATAGCCGTGATTTGGCCTTGATGATATTGCATCCATGAGAGCTGTCGGAAAATGGTGCAGTTTTCTTGAACAGACAGCACCCCGGAAGCACCATTGAGTTGGAAATCACTTTGAAGCTGAACTTGACTGAATTGATTTGCTAATGACCAGGCATCGATACCCATAGCATAAAGGCGCATCAAAGAGTAATCATTTGTAAATTTACTGGCTGCTTGCTGCATCAGTGACAAGTTAGCACCGGCGATTAAGGGAATGTCACTGAATTGCATTCCCTCCATCTCCAGGCGGAAATCGGGACCAACGCCAGCCTGATTACTGCGGGAACTCGCGTAAAGGGCGGGCTTATCGCGGGAGCTGATTGCCATATCAATCATTGTCTTAATTAGCGTCAGTTCATCCAGGGTAGAAACAATATAAACCGCATCCACTGAGCCGCCAGTAGAAGTAGGAACGACATCGGTGTTTATCTGGGGGATTTCCAGATCACCAATAGCGATTGATGTAGGTTGATTGCTTGTGACATTGACGGCTGTTCCGGTCAAGCGAATACCGGTACCTCTATTAATTAATTGTTTCAGTTCGGCGGAAGAGCCAAAAGTTTGTTGCAGAACAGCATGTCCCCCTTGTTTTTGCCATTCCTGTGCAAAGGCTTTGGCAATGCGATCACCAAAAGTCCCTCTGGGGACCAAAATCAGAGGATTCTGTTTCTGTTGCTGCCAAATATGTTCCGCGGCATTTTTCGCTTCATCTTCTGGTGACAAAGAAAAATAGCAGATATTAGAGTGTGGTTGAGCATTGTCTAACTCGTTTAGTACTAGCATGTTTAATGCGGTATCTATCTGAACGAGTTTAACCACATCTGGCTTAAGTAACGGCCCGACAACTAAATTCACACCATCCTGCTTAGCCTGAATGAATAAGTTTTCCAATGGCTGGCTGGCTGTGTCATAGATTTTGACCTGTTGTGTGTTAATTGGTGCATTGGCTATGACAGGTGTTGTTTGAGTGGTTGGTCTTGCTGAGTCTATGATCGCCCCTTCACTAGGGGACATATCGGTAGAAACCATGCTATCTGACGCGCTATCGTTGTCTGCTATGGATAAATTTTCCGGGTTTTCTGTTGGCAATGATGGACTGGGTAAACCGGCCTGAGCATCAAGAAAACCTTGGCGAATGGCTTCACCGAATACTTTTGCTTGACCACTTAATGGCAGGAACAGAGCAATACGGATATTCGTATCTTGCTGTTGGATGGCTGCCTGTTGTAACTGAGTTGGGAGTGACTGTGTGGCAGGGTTTTGTGGATAACGAATTTTCCAGTCACGGATGGCTGCCTGTAGTTTGTCGGAGTCCTGTTTGTTATCCTGATAGGCACTGAGTAAGTCCAGCCAGCCTTGCAGAACATTTTCATCAGCGTTGATGACCAATCCACGGCGCTCTTGTGGTGAAAGACGGGTCAGCATTTGCCAGGTATCATCAATATTTTTTTGACGAGCCGCACTCTCTTTCACAAGTGGTTCCTGAGCGATATAAGCACGGATGACATCAAGAGAAGGTTCGCCATGGGCGGCATCAATGATGGCTTGATAACGGGCGATTTCTGTACTGATTTTGTCTTGAGTTTGCGAAGGTTGTTGCCCCTGTTGATCAGGTACGGTACATCCTGCGATGATCATGACTGCCAGCATGGCTGAACAGACTAAACCAGTTTTGATACGCACAAAAATTGAGGAAAGCATACTGTATCCAGCGATGTTTTTTTCAAAGATGCTCAATTTTAAATCGGCCATTCGGATGAAACAATGAATCAACCTAATCGAGCAGTGGTTACGACATCCACGCTATATGTTGTACCAACCCCCATTGGAAACCTGGGTGATATCACTCAGCGTGCGCTTGAAGTTCTTGAGCATGTCGATCTGATTGCAGCCGAAGATACGCGACATACTGGCTTGTTGCTTCAACATTTTGCCATTAATGCGCGCATGTTCGCACTTCATGATCATAATGAACAGCAGAAAGCAGATCAATTAATTACAAAACTCCAACAAGGGCAAAGTATTGCATTAGTCTCTGATGCAGGAACGCCCCTGATTAATGATCCTGGTTATCATGTGGTTCGCCGTTGCCGTGAAGCAGGTATTCATGTTGTCCCACTTCCAGGGCCTTGTGCGGCGATAACCGCCTTGTCTGCTGCTGGTCTGCCATCAGATCGTTTCTGTTACGAAGGATTTCTGCCCGCAAAGCGTAAAAGTCGGACAGATACTTTACGGGCTTTGCAACAGGAACCACGCACATTAATTTTTTATGAATCCACTCATCGTCTGATCGAAAGTTTAGAAGATATGGTTGAGGTGTGGGGAACTGAACGTTACATCGTTTTGGCAAGGGAATTAACAAAAACTTGGGAATCCATTCAAGGGATGCCAGTAGGTGAACTTTTGGCGTGGGTTAAGGAAGATGAAACCCGTCGCCGTGGTGAAATGGTATTGATCGTTGAAGGTTATAAAAAACCGGATGACGATGTTTTGCCTCCAGAGGCATTAAGAACACTGGCGCTTCTTCAACAAGAACTGCCATTGAAAAAAGCAGCGGCATTGGCGGCAGAGATTCATGGTGTGAAGAAAAATGCGCTTTATCGTCATGGGTTGGGACAGAACGAAGAATAATGGCAATTGCTGATAAACAGGGCAGATAATCAGTAAACGCCTATACATCGTTGGACAAACCTCTTATAATCCGCCGCGGAGTTGACTAGACAGTCGCTGCTTTACCATTAATCCTTTGGACGATGGGTAGAGGAGAGGAAAGTCCGGGCTCCACAGGGCAGGGTGCCAGATAACGTCTGGGGGGTGAAAGCCCACGACCAGTGCAACAGAGAGCAAACCGCCGATGGCCTATTTAATGTAGGATCAGGTAAGGGTGAAAGGGTGCGGTAAGAGCGCACCGCACGGCTGGTAACAGTCCGTGGCACGGTAAACTCCACCCGGAGCAAGGCCAAATAGGGGTTCATTAGGTACGGCCCGTATCGAACCCGGGTAGGCTGCTTGAGCCAGTGCGTAAGTGCTGGCCTAGATGAATGATTGTCCACGACAGAACCCGGCTTATCGGTCAACTTCACAAATTTAGCCCCGTTAGATTGGAATCTGACGGGGCTTTCACTTTTTTAAGCAGCCAGATCAATTAACAGCCCCTGGAATTCCGTATCTGCTTTTAAAACCAGACGACTTTCTTCATGAATAAAAGCGCCATCTCCGCATTTAATTAAATTGTTATCCTTAGAATTGCCTCTTATTTTTATATTTCCGTTTAGGGATTGCAGATAGGCATTTTTTCCCTTCAATTGCAGATGATGAGATTGATTTTTATTAAGGAAAATATAATTTACCCACACTTGCTGACGTAATTGCATACTGCCATCTTCTGCGGTTGGAGAAGCTAGCATAGCCAATGGTTGTTCTGGTAATTCCATTCGTTGCAATGGTAAGCTTTCCTGCTGAGGAAAGGCATTCAGCCAAAGCTGCAAGCGCGTCAGTGGCTTATTAGTACTGGCATTATGTTCACTGTAGCTGATGCCTTGACGGGCAGAAAATAGCAAACATTCTCCCTTGCGCGCTCTGATGTAGTTGCCTTCGCTGTCACGGTATTCTGCTTCACCTTGTAGAATAATATTCAATATATCCACGTGTGGATAGGATTTAGGTTGGAAAGCGGCTTTGGGGGCGATGACTTCTTGATTGAGTACACGTAGCGCGCCATAACCTAAAAACTTTGGGTCAAAATAGTGACCAAATGAAAATGTATAACGAGCCTGTAGCCAACCATAGTCAGCTTTCCCACATTGTTTTGCTGTTCTATTTATAATCATGATGGTGGTTACCTTAAAAAAACACACACTAAGGATAGTAATTATCTGGACGGCGAAATGTTAGCCAGTTAATCTGGTCAGCATATTCAAATTTCCTGATTGAGAAAAATATGAGCAAAGAACGAGCGCTTACACTGGAATCTCTCCGGGTCATGGATGCGATTGACCGGCGGGGAAGTTTTGCCGCGGCCGCTGATGAGCTTGGTCGTGTTCCTTCTGCACTTAGCTATACGATGCAAAAATTAGAAGAGGAGCTGGATGTGGTGCTGTTTGACCGTTCGGGTCACAGAACTAAATTCACCAATGTCGGTCGCATGTTGCTTGAGCGTGGACGTCAATTGCTTGAAGCTGCTGATAAATTAACGGCTGATGCAGAAGCGTTAGCGAGAGGCTGGGAAACTCACCTGACAATTGTTTGTGAAGCGTTGGTTCCTGCTTCTTCATTATTCCCGTTAGTAGGTAAGCTTGCTCAAAAATCGAATACTCAGCTCTCTTTATTGACTGAGGTTTTGGCTGGTGCATGGGAGAGGTTGGAAACTGGTCGGGCGGATATTGTTATTGCACCAGATATGCATTTTCGCGCATCGGCAGAAATTAATTCACGTCAGCTTTACAGCATTACCAATGTTTATGTCGCTAGCCCTGATCACCCTATACATCAGGAGCCGGAGCCTTTGTCCGATGTCACGAGGGTGAAGTATCGTGGTATTGCTGTGGCGGATACAGCGAGGGAGCGCCCGGTATTGACGGTTCAATTGTTAGATAAACAACAGCGTTTGACAGTAAGTTCTCTGGAAGATAAACGCCGTGCTCTCTTGGCTGGGTTGGGCGTTGCTACCATGCCTTATCCTATGGTGGAACAAGATATTGCAGAGGGTCGTTTACGGGTGATTAGTTCTGAATATAGCCATGACACAAATGTCATTATGGCATGGCGACGAGACAGCATGGGGGAAGCTAAGTCTTGGTGTTTGCGGGAAATCCCTAAATTGTTTGTTAGTCGGTAAGTAGAAGCGATGTGAGCAATCAAATTAGAAGACAGGCTGAAAAAACATGATTCGATGATTGCTTAACCTGTGTCTTCCTGCGCCCTTAATCTGATTGCCGAAAGAGCTTGGCGGCTTTGCTACCAAGCTCTTTTTGAGCAGAGTTGTCATCACTGGTAGGTGTAAATTTTGTGATCTCTATTCGCTGAGTATTGATGGTTCTATTTTTTTGGTGCCAGACAGTGATAAAAACAGGGAGACTTTCGTATTTATTAATAACACCAGAACGGCTTTTCCCTAGGTCAGAATGGTTGTCCTGATGTCAATATATTCTTATAGGGTTGTTGGCTCTATTATTGTGTATCTTTTCTTTAATCAATGGCAACAAATAGGACAGGCCATAGTGCATTTTTCTTTGGCAAGAAAGATGCTATTATAGCAACTACCTGACTTTCTGAAAAATTGTACTTATCAGCCGAATCTGTCTTGTGATAGAGCTTAATATAATCAATAAATACAGTGTTGCTACTATTAATTTATGGTGTGATGATAATTCGTTTTTGCGTTTTTAACTATATTTTACATGATTTTATTTTTGTGATTAAAAAATTTAATTGGATTAAATAATCTTTGAATATACTTAAGTTAATTGTTGTTTATTTAAATTGGCATTGTGGATGTTAATAGAATTTACACTGCGAATTCTATACTCTTTATATTAAATTATTAAGAGTTACTTAATGTGTTAATTTATTATCGAGCATGGATTTAATTATTTCTTGCCGAGAAGTGAGATGATTATTTATTTTGATAAAATAACTATTTTATCCGAGTCACTGTGATTCAATAGAAGTTTAGCTTATTGATTAAAGTGAGCCGAAAGATCTTTGGGATCTTTCGGCTTGCTATTTACCTTTAGGCTGAATATTGGATATCTGGCTGATAAAACCCTTGAGCGAGAGTGAGATTTTGATCGTTTCACCTTCTACCTGAAAACTGTTATTTTTCAGATTCAGAACAGCCACGGCAGAATATTACCAGTTTCTCTTCATCAGACGATCGATACTGAATTTACCTGGACCTGTGATAGACAGTAACAGATAACCTCCTCCGATAGTCAGGTTCTTAAGAAACATAGTCTGGTTCATCCCTTCAGCAAAATTGCTGTGGAAGAGCACGGCAGTCAGGACACAGAAACCAAAGGTAAATAACGCGGTGGTGCGAGTTAAGAAACCAAATAGAACTGCCAGGCCACCACCTAATTCAAGTAAGATTGTCAGTGGTAATAGAAAGCCAGGGACGCCCATAGCATTCATATATTGTTGAGTACCCGCGTAGGAATCACCTAATTTTCCATAACCTGCAACGATAAACAGAATCGGCATCAAAATGCGAGCCAGTAGCAGGGCACTATCTTCAAATTTTTTCATTAACAACTCCTAAAACGCAGAGAAATAATAATAGTTTTTTTGATGATTAACTTGTACTAACTCGAAATAGTACGATTTGCTAATCATTAACGGATGGAATGTATACTAAAGGTAGGTGAGCTTAGTTGTAAGCAAGGATTATTAACAATTTTATACAAAGTTTTTGAATGTAGGTAACTAAAGTTATCATCAATGAGATATATTATGAAGAATTATTTCCATTTCAATATTCGAATGATGTGGCGCGACAAACGATAAAATTTCATAGGATGACGCAGGCTATATAAAGAGATAGCGTGGATTGCGGGTCGCAGATAGGGTTTTAATGACAAAAGCTTTTGCCAGCTTTTGTCATAAGGTTCAGTAAAGCTCTTCCAGAGCTGTGTATTGTTGGAAAGTTCAAGTCGCTGTAGCTGGATATTTCTGAGTAGTTGCTGTTTTTTCAGCTTTTTTTCCTGACGTTGTTTACTCATTACTGTGATCCTCCAACATTTCTCTATCTATCTTTAATTGCTCGCGAGTTGCACTAAGTAATGTTGAATTTCGCGCTTTCCTGATGGTCCATATAAGGCCAATAAGCGCCAGAATGAGTAGTGTGCTAGTGGTACTAGCTAATACCATAAAGCGCCAGCTAGGATCGATAGCCCAAAAAATCATAACAAGCAGACACATGAGGCCGAAAGCGGTAAGCAGTAGTGTCAGACTGGCTATGACTATTAGCTGTATCAAAGTGGCTTTTTCTTTTTCCAACTCCAGAACGATCAATTGCAAACGAGTTTCTACTATCTCGATAACAACAGCGGCAATGCGTTGGAGAATGTCAAGGACCCCTTTACCGGGGCCTTGAGATTTGGATGAGTTGATCATATTAGCGTTTAGCTAACACTACACCTAATATGGCACCGACAACAGTACCAATACCGATGCTTACCCAGGGCTTATCGTGAACGTAGACATCAGCACGACCCGCCATATCTTTTGTTTTCTTAACAACCATATCACTGGCATTACTGAGTTTAAAACGAGTATCTTTGATGACTTCCTCTACTTTGCCGCGAAGTTCTTCCAGCTCGACTTTGGATTTATCACCAGAGCTTTTGATTACTTCTTCCAGTGTATCTGCGAGTGATTTTAGTTCAACGTGTAGATCTTCAGTAGTTTTGATCTTTGACATGTAGATTACTCCTCAATGTAAGGTGTGTGTATTTGACTTAGTCAGTTGCTTTTCCTAATGCCGGAAAAGACTATCACTAAATATAGCTTATATTTTGGAAGGTGAATAAAAAACATTAGCGTTATTTCACTATTCTGCTGCAAACGATACTTTCATCTGCAGCAGGGAGGGATATTGGATTTTATTGGAATTAATTACTTTTTTTGAGGGGGTTGGCAAGTTTTTTTACGCCATACAACTAACAAACTGCCGCTAAAACCAATAATGAGTAAAGCAAGTGGCAGTAATATCAGGAAATTCATTACCAAGTCTTCATATTGACGGAAAATGGAGGTCTTACCAAATGCATAACCCAAAGAGGTAAGGATAATGACCCACAGGAAGCCACTGAGCCAGTTAAAAAACTGGAAACGACTGTTTTGTAGACCTGTCAGTCCTGCAAGTGTTGGTAAGAGGGTTCTGACAAATGCGAGGAAGCGGCCAAGAAGTAAAGCTGATAGGCCGTGGCGGTGAAAAAGATTGTAAGCTCTTTGGTGATAATAAGCTGGAAGGTGAGAGAGCCAGCCTTGTACTGTCTTGGTATTTCCTAACCATTTTCCTTGGAGATAACCAATCCAACAACCTAAGCTTGCTCCGGCAGTTAATACTACAATCGTTAGGGGGAAACTCATTGCACCTTTGGCAATCAATACGCCAACTAGTATAAGCAGGCTGTCTCCTGGTAAAAATGCAGCAGGAAGGAGGCCATTTTCAAGGAAGAGGATCAAGAATAGCATGATGTAAATGGCCCATAATAGGGATGGGTTGGCCAGAGTTTCATAATCCTGGTACCAAAGTGCATATATAAGTTCTTTTACTATTTCCATCAGGTGTTCCTAAAATGCCTTTGTTCGTTCATCCTGAAAGCATGAGGCTAAACCGATTAAATTACATCCTATTTTACGTTATTTGGTTGGTTTTCATGCCTTTTCACCGTTGAAAAAGGCAAATGACGCAGCCTGCGCCACTGTAACAAAATCAGGGGTGACTAAACAGAAAATTTTGGTGATCAATTGAACGTTCATTAAAATAGGATAAGAAATGGGTCTATGAGGTTGGATGAATTGCGTTTGTTCCTACTGTTTTTATTGTCATTTTTTTATTTTTTCAGTGGTAGATTGATTCTTGTCTGAATTTGATTTATTTTTCACCGCAGCAAAGGGGAGTAACTTCCTTGCCGGTTTATCGTCATTACGATGCAACAGCATCCGGTAGCCGGGCAACCTTGAACTTATACCTGATGGTACATTTTCTGTGTTGTAAGTGAGACCTTGCCAGAAGGCGAGGGTTGCTTGCAATACATCCATCTCCACGATGTGGGGAAGAAATATAGCAGCGGCTGGCGTCTTCTGAGACTTCAGCCGTTTTTGTTTGTGAGAGAAAGAAAATGAACTCTGTGGGTAGCCCTCTTTTATGGGGAAGTTTTGCTGTCTTAATTACGATTATGTTGTTGCTGGATCTATCCTTACAGGGGCGTAAGAAAGAGCAGGCAATGTCATTTCGTCAAGCTGCTGTCTGGAGTGTGATCTGGATAAGTTTATCGCTCTTATTTGCATTAGGATTATGGTGGTATTGCAGAGAAACCGCAGGGGAAGTTGTTGCCAATAGTCAGACAATGGCTTTCCTTACCGGGTATTTACTTGAGAAAGCACTTGCTGTTGATAATGTGTTTGTTTGGCTGATGTTATTTAGCTATTTTGCTATTCCGGCAAATTTGCAACGTCGGGTGCTCATTTACGGTGTCTTAGGCGCAATTGTGTTGCGTACCGTGATGATCTTTGCAGGGAGCTGGTTGGTTTCTCAATTCAGTTGGATACTCTATTTGTTCGGCATCTTTCTGCTGGTTACCGGCGTTAAGATGGCGTTGGCGAAAGAGGATGATTCCCCGATAGGCGATAAACCTTTTGTCCGTTGGCTAAAAGCGCATATTCGCATCACTGATAATCTTCACGGAGAACGTTTCTTTGTGAAAGAAAGAGGTTTGTTATATGCGACTCCACTCATCCTGGTTCTGATTTTGGTTGAAATTAGTGACGTTATTTTTGCGGTAGACAGTATTCCTGCTATTTTTGCTGTGACTACAGATCCTTTTATTGTTTTGACCTCTAATCTTTTCGCTATCTTAGGATTACGTGCGATGTATTTTCTGCTGGCAGGGGTGGTAGAGAAATTTACAATGCTGAAATATGGTTTATCAGTCATTCTGGTATTTATCGGTATTAAAATGCTAATAATGGATTTTTATCATATTCCTATGGGGATTTCTCTGGGAACTGTAGCGAGTATTTTGACAATAACAATGATTATTAATGTTTGGGTAAATAAATACAGAACTAAAGAGATACAGTAATTAGATAACTATTTTTTAACAGATAACCATATCTTTCTTGAATGGGGAGATATGGTTTCTTATTGTCTTAAATTGCTGCGAAATGGTTAAACATAAAAACAAATAATTGTGTTTTGTAAATGTGTAAATTGCCGTTTTGATCACACAAATGTGAATGTATTGTTAATAAGTGCTGGCGAGGTTGTATATTTTAACTATCGTAGCTTTTCACTACTCTTGGTTTCCCTATACTGAAGAAACAAACACAAAAAATATAGGCTTAACAGAACTGTTAATAAAATGGATCAGCTATGGAAAAACAAAAACGTGGCTTCGTGCATTACATTGTACAAGGGAGCCTGGTTAAACAAATTTTGATAGGTTTAATTGCAGGGATACTGTTAGCGTGGTTGACGCCTTCGGTTGCCAAATCAGTCAGTTTACTTGGGACGTTGTTTGTTGGCGCCTTGAAAGCAGTAGCCCCGGTATTGGTATGGATTCTGGTCATGTCTTCTATTGCTAACCATAAAAAAGGCCAAAAAACCAATATTCGTCCAATCCTTATCCTCTATATCTTGGGTACATTTTTTGCTGCTCTGGTTGCCGTAGTCGGTAGCTTTATGTTCCCGTTACAACTGGTGCTAGCTGTCAATGATGCTCAGATGTCTCCGCCTGAAAACATTATGGAGGTGATTAAAGGGTTACTGGTTAATGTTGTCGCTAATCCAGTAAACGCGTTACTGAACGGTAACTATATCGGTATCCTTGCTTGGGCTATTGGCTTGGGTATCGCCCTGCGTCATGCAACGGATTCAACTAAGTCTCTAATTCATGACATGTCTGAGGCGGTTACTCAGGTTGTTCGCGTGGTCATTCGTCTTGCACCGATTGGTATTTTTGGTCTGGTGTCTGCAACAATTGCAGAAACGGGATTTGGTGCCTTACTGGGATATGTTCAACTGCTGGCTGTATTACTGGGTTGTATGTTGGTTATGGCACTCATTGTAAATCCATTGATTGTTTACTGGAAAATTCGTCGTAATCCTTATCCGCTGGTATTTGCTTGCCTGCGTGAAAGTGGTGTAACTGCATTTTTCACTCGCAGTTCGGCTGCAAATATTCCAGTGAATATGGCGATGTGCCGCCGTATGAATCTGCATGAAGATACTTATTCAGTTTCTATTCCATTAGGCGCAACTATCAATATGGAAGGCGCTGCGGTGACCATCACGGTATTGACTCTGGCTGCGGTCAATACGCTAGGTATATCGGTTGATTTGCCTACAGCATTTCTACTGAGTGTGGTTGCTGCAATTTGTGCCTGTGGTGCTTCTGGTGTGGCAGGGGGATCGTTATTGTTGATCCCTTTAGCGTGTAGCATGTTTGGGATTTCCAATGAGATGGCTATGCAGGTTGTGGCAGTTGGTTTGATTATTGGTGTATTACAGGATTCCGCGGAAACGAGTCTGAACTCTTCTACCGATGTATTGTTCACTGCCGCTGTTTGTCAGGCTGAGGATGATCGTCTGGCATCGGATCAGCTAACTCAACGTAATTAATTGATTAAAGCGTTCAGGTTTGAAAAAAGATTAGGTAAGAAAGAGTAAAATATCCGCGCCAGGAAGGCGCGGTTTGAGGATTTACTCTGTTTTTACGGCCTGTCTATGACCGTCATTATTTATCATCAAATTTTAAGGCCTAACCGAGTACCTTGATCGATAGCCCGTCGGGCATCCAATTCCGTTGCAACATCTGCCCCACCAATAAGATGCACTGTTTTTCCCGCTTGCTGTAACGGTTGATATAATTCTCTCAGTGGCTCTTGTCCGGCACAAATAATGATATTATCTACGGCAAGGCAGCGCTGTTCCCCATTGCTGCTAATATGTAATCCCTGATCATCTATTTTCAAATATTGCATATTGTTGAGCATTTTCACACCACGCAGGTGTAGATTGGTTCTGTGTATCCAACCTGTTGTTTTACCTAGTCCTTCACCAACCTTTGTCGGCTTACGTTGCAATAAATAAATTTTCCGGGGAGAAGATTCCGGTTTAGGGCCTTGAGGGGATAAACCACCACGATGTGTCAGATTATGGTCAATACCCCACTCTTCACTGAAAGCGGTGCTATCAAGGCTAGAACTTTTTCCTGGTTGACTCAGATATTCTGCGGTATCAAAACCGATGCCACCTGCGCCAATGATAGCGACACGTTGACCGACATTTTTCTTATCCCTTAATACATCTAAGTAGCTCAGTACCTTTTCGTGATGGATACCATCAATTGTGAGTTGGCGAGGCGCAATGCCGCTGGCGATAATTACTTCATCGAAATCAGAGAGTGCTTCGGTTGTGGCAGTCTGGTTCAACCGTACATCAACATGATGGATTGCTAACTGACGCTGAAAATAACGCAGTGTTTCATGAAATTCTTCTTTACCAGGGATCTGTTTAGCAATATTAAATTGTCCGCCAATCTGTCCGTCTCGTTCAAACAGAGTGACATGATGACCACGACTGGCAGCGGTCACCGCGAATGATAATCCGGCAGGTCCGGCACCGACAACCGCCA
Source organism: Photorhabdus bodei (assembly GCF_003287735.1). Classification (GTDB taxonomy): domain Bacteria; phylum Pseudomonadota; class Gammaproteobacteria; order Enterobacterales; family Enterobacteriaceae; genus Photorhabdus; species Photorhabdus kayaii. The sequence goes on from NZ_NSCM01000019.1 coordinate 36,774, forward strand.
GTTTTTTCGGTGTGGTGGTTGGTTCGGCGGCCATTTCTGTTTCGTGGCAGGCGCGGGGATTAACTAAACAAGAGGCTATTTCACCGACAAAAATCTGATCCAGACATGCCTGATTACAGCCAATACAAGTGTTAATCTCATCGGCTCGTCCTTGCTGGGCTTTCATAACAAATTCAGCATCAGCCAGAAAAGGTCGTGCCATAGAAACCATATCGGCACAACCTTGTGCTAGCACTTGCTCTGCAATGTTGGGATCATTAATTCTGTTTGTTGTGATCAGTGGAATAGAAACTTTCCCCATCAGCTTTTGCGTTACCCAACTGAATCCGGCGCGGGGAACCATAGTAGCAATTGTTGGGATTCGAGCTTCATGCCAGCCGATACCGGTATTGATGATAGATGCTCCCGCTTGCTCAATAGCAACTGCGAGTTGCTCGATTTCTTGCCAATTAGAACCATCTTCGACTAAATCCAACATCGAAAGCCGGTAGATTAGAATAAATTCTTTTCCTGTTGCTTGACGGACAGCTTTAACAACCTCCACGGCAAAGCGCATTCGATTTTCAAAACTTCCTCCCCATTTATCTTGGCGGTGGTTGGTGCGAGTAGTCAGGAACTGGTTAATCAGATAACCTTCAGAACCCATGATTTCTACGCCATCATAACCTGCTTGTTGCGCCAGTTGTGCACAATGAGCGAAGTCAGCAATGGTTTGCTGAATGTCCTCTTCTGTCATTTCACGAGGCATGAATGGATTAATTGGTGCTTGAATGGCAGTAGGGGCGACAAGGTGAGGTTGATAGCTGTAACGGCCGGTATGTAAGATTTGCATTGCAATTTTTCCACCAGCCTGATGAACTGCGTCTGTAATAACTTTATGGTGAATAAGATCTTTTTCATCTACCAGGAATGCAGTGCCTTTCCCTATAACACCTTGTTTGTTTGGCGAAATGCCGCCTGTGACAATCAATGCCACGCCTCCGGCTGCCCGTTCAGCGTAAAAGCGGGCAAGCCTCTGGGCGCGGTCGGGATGTTCCTCTAGCCCAGTGTGCATTGATCCCATCAAAATGCGGTTTTTTAGTGTGGTGAACCCCAAGTCTAGAGGGGCGAACAGGTGAGGATAATGGCTCATTGCAATCTCCATCGGGTGTTTGTCAATCATAACCAGATTATTATTGTGTTTTAAACCACGGAACAAAACGCCAGGTGGTCGGATGAGTAATGGTTCAAATTTAGATGGAATAAGGTTAATTGGGAAAAAAATGTTAAATGAATGTGATGAAGGTCATGAAATCAGGTTCTATCATAGAGTTAGTGAAAATAATCTGAATGCAAAAGTTGTTGATGTACTCTTTGTTGATTGGTTCTAGAAAGGTTAAATAGATCACACTGTGGGCCATAATCGATTTCAGCCGTTCACTTTCCCAGATAGTCCGTAGCATGGTTTTGTATTCTTACATAGAGAGAATAGAGTGACTGCTCCCCGCCGTAAAAAACGGCGAGGCTTCCCACTTCTCAGGCCGCAACCGTCGATGCAACGGATTTACGCTGGCCTCAAAGCCCTTTGGGCTTTTCGCCTGATATTCCCGCCTGCACTGGGCAAGGGTTTACGGCGGTTTTTGCTAATTTAGTCAGGCGATTTGTTTACCCAGTTTTAGTATTTTTTTCTGAATGATGCGACAGCCACCTGAGATGTTAAAAGTGCGGATTTTGCTTTAATAGGGGGTTGATTTTCCATATATTAATTCGATTCCGGTTTTGATTCCGGAATAGGGTGAGTTCTTCTATTCTGACTTAATTTATAACTCAGTGGTTATTATGAAAAAACAGATGACTGAATGGGTAACTTTGGCGGGAAAAGGGGTGACTTTAGAGCCTCTGACACACCAACGGCATGATGAGTTTTTACAGGCAATTGAAGAAAGTGAGCTGCATAAATTGTGGTACACCGGTGTTCCTTCGCCGGCTGAGTTGAGTAATGAGATTGAGCGCCGTTTATTCCTGCATGAAAAGGGTACTATGTTGCCTTTTGCGATTGTTGATCATCGAACAGGTAAAGCGGTTGGAATGACCACGTATATGAATATTGATTCTGATGCCTGCCGAGTGGAAATTGGTTATACTTGGTATGCTCGTTCTGTTCAGCGGACACATATTAATACGGAAGCAAAATATCTCTTATTGAAATACGCTTTTGAAGAATTAGGATGCATTGCAGTGGAGTTTCGCACTCATTTTTTTAATCATCAGAGTCGAAAAGCGATAGAACGACTGGGTGCAAAACTTGATGGAATTCTGCGTAGTCATGGTGTATCTAAAGATGGCAGTATCAGGGATACTTGTGTTTACAGCATTATCAATGGTGAATGGCCTGCGGTTAAAATACATCTTGAATGGCTGATGGTTAAACCGAGATAAGAGTCATCTCAAAAATTAGGCCGTCCTGTGAAAGGTTGCGGCCTGATTCTGATTTAATTTGAAGGCAGAGAATGCTGCATTCCATTATCCAGTTCATCTAGTAATTGATAGCGGCGGCGATATTCTGCCCGCTTCTTACTGGCTATATCTTCAAGCGGTTTTCTTTCAATGGATAAGGGGAGATGGAAATCCTTATTTTTTCCCTTTGCTCCACCTAATGATTCCCAGAAAGAGTCGTAATCAGCGACTAATTTGTCTTTCTTTTTATGCCAATAGCGTAGACTCTTATAGATGTGAGTATCATTGCTAGCTGCCAGAATTTGCTGGCATTCAAAGTGGGCTGCGAGACGGCAAATGGATTCAATCAGTAAGCGTTTTGGAAATAATCCATAACAATCTTTCGTTGCATCGCGGATAATTTCAAGGGTTGCATCGCCTTTGGAACCTTGTAGTCCACCGATGAACAGTGTTTTTTTACCAGCAATAGTGAGTAGTGTGAAAGCGCATCTTGCCAAGGTTTTATTATCTTCTGTTGTAATAAATAGAGTAAGCTCACCTTCTTTATTAAAACAGTCCATAGAATCTAGAAAAATAGTGTAAGTTCCACTCTTACCATTGATAACCGCTAATGGATATGCATTGGAACGAAATATTTTATTAACAATAGACTGATTTAACCCAGTAAATAATAGCTGGTAATGTTCATTTATTGCACGTAACGTCTGCCCTCTATTGAAGTTAATACTTAGATAAGGGCGATGTAATTTAGAAGGTAAACAAGGTTGTTTTTTCAAAATATCCAGATAGAACGGCGTATTAACTATCTGGTTTAATAGTTTTAGTGTCGATATTGGCATCAGAGCGCTACGTAAGGCAAATTTAGTGCGATTCTGGGCAGAATACCAATGAGGGCTAGGGCTAATTTTTTTTCCGACTAAATCTGTGAACAGCCGAATTCCTGAACTGGCAGGTTGATACATATATTTCATTTATTTCATTTCTTTATCTAGTTCTAAAAAATACTTGGAGGGAAGAAGACTTGCAAACCGTGAGTATACTCCTTTGATATTAAACAAAACTTCAACGGATGTTTATTTGTGTTTTTTTAAGATAAAAAATCAACAGCTGTTTAATGAATGTTTAGTTATTAAGGGGATTTTCTCGTGTTTGTTTATTATTCGTTTAGTTTTCTGTGATGTTTTTTGTTGTAAAAGCACATCCAGAAAGATGAGAGAAACGGCTATAACTTGGTGTGATACCCGAGCTCATGATCTGTAACAAATTTAGTAGGTGAGTATCGGCGATAAATGATTAATGTTGGATATATTCTTTTTTGAATCCATTTAATTAAAACATTAATAATTATTCTATTAATTTGTTTTGTTTTTACATTAATGTCAGAATGGAATGGATAAAATATTTTTATTTTGTGATTTATATCATGTTGTTATGAAAAAATTTCCTTGTTCTTGAAAGTTAATTTGGGACTTGCAGAATATGGATTATATTTTTATTGTTAATTAAAATTTATGATTTTATACCCAATGGATTTTAAGATGCATCGCGACGGTAAGGGAGCGAATCCCCGGAAGCATAGATTTTATTATTGATAATAAAGGAAATTTTCTCTTACAGAAGCGAGCGGCAACCAAATATCATTCAGCCGGACTTTGGACCAATAGCTGTTGTGGTCATCCTAGGGTTGGTGAAGCTCTGGAGGCCGTTGCACATCGGCGTCTTGGCGAAGAGATGGGTTTTGACTGTCCATTGAAAAAGGTTTCGTCATTTATTTATCACGCGATACTTCCTAATGATTTGATTGAATACGAGTATGATCATATTTTTATTGGACGTTTTGATAAAGAACCGATAATTAACCTTGACGAAGTGTCCGATTATAAATGGGTTAATCCTCTGAAATTGAGAGTGCTAATTAATAATGCTCCTGATGTGTATACGGTTTGGTTCAAAAAAATCATTAATGGCCTTTCGTATCAAGATATTGAGGGGTGGCAAAGACTGATTTGATAACAATGTAATTTATCGGTAGCCATAGTATTGGATTAATTAGATATGAATATCTCATTGAAATTTACCAATACGCCGAAAATCCTGACAAATTAAGGGTGCGACGCTTTTAAAAACCGTTTAATAAGGAAAAGTTAATGAGTAGCTTTGATAATGTGTTTTGCACTGATGTTGAGTCTGTCTCGCCCTATCACATCATCCAGGGGGAAACCACCAACGACTACGAAAGTAAAGTGGTACAAACTTATTGTGAAGATCCAGAACGCTGGCGTAAGGTGATTGGCGATACACTGTTATTCCAGTTTGGTATTTACGATGATCCTGCTTCAAAGCCACCAATTTCATTGGATGAGTCAGGTATTCGTTATTTTGATCGTCAGCTGTTATTGGCTGGTTTGGAAACAAAGGCCGAAAGGCCATCAATTCGGCGTATCTTGGATATCGGTTGTGGCTGGGGTTATATCCTAAAATATCTGGCTGAACGTTTTCCTGAGTGTACACGTTTGGATGGTGTGAATATCAGTGAGCAGCAGTTACGGTATTGTGCTAAGTTTCACGCAAAATATGGACTTTCTGAGCGTATTAACTTGTATCTGTGTAATGCCCAGGATATTGATCGTTTACCTGATCCACAAGAGCTCTATGATTTGGTGATTATTCGTGGTGTCATTTCGCATTTTCCGAACTTGTTGTATGAAAAGGCTATGAATGCATTGTTCAAACGGGTGAGCGCTGGTGGCCTGGTGATTATTTCTGATAATCTCTATAATATGGGGTTGGATAACTATAAATCGGATATTCCTGACACCATTGATCGTCTCGCTTGTGCTAACCGCAAAACACCCAGTTATTTCAGACAAGTATTGGAGAAAAGTGGCTTCGTTATTAAGGATATGAGGGTATTGCCGTCTAATATTGATGTGGTGCATTGGTTGTTGGATATTAAGACCAACATCGAACGAAACTTTCCTGAAGGCGTTAATGGTCCTCTGGAAGAATTGCGTGTGCTGGCTGAAAACTTTTCGGTTGCTCAGGTGAAAAACTATGTGTCGACTTATAGTGTTATTGCACAGAGACTTTAGAAAGTAGCTTTGTTTTCTTGGTTGAAGAGTAGGGCCGTTAAGAAAATTTTTGTCACGGTTTTGTTGTTACTGATCCCTGGAAATAAAAAAGCCACTTTTTTACGGAGTAGCCTCATCAGATCGCGCCAACATGGATGGCGCAAGAGAAATTGCCAACTGAAAAGTTTTTAATAAATTTCAGTTTTTGGGCTTTTACACACCTGTAATTTGGGGGTAATCCAGAAAATTAGCAAAAACCGCCGTAAACCCTTGCCCAGTGCGGGCGGGGATATAAGGCGAAAAGCCCAAAGGGCGTTAGGGCTGGCTACTGCGACGTATCCTGGCTGAATTGATATCTGCCTGTAAAACAGGCTAAAATGAATACACTATCTCCAAAGTAAGATCACGAAGATAAGCCGAAGGAAATTTCAAAACACAGTAAGTAATAGTGCGGTCTCGTGGCTATTAGAAAATTGAAATCAACTAAGTTAAGTAAATATATTTTCATTGGCAGAAAATTTTTTTCGCGCTTGGTTCGTTCGGTCAAAAAATAATCTTCCTTGTGTATGAACAATGGCACAACTGGGGTATGAAAATTTTCTCAGGGGACAAAAAGGGGACACTGACTAAAAGATATAAAAAAACCACTCTTGCTTGAGTGGCCTATCTATCTGTTTTCACTGCTAAAATCTGGTGGCCCCTACTGGACTTGAACCAGTGACCAAGCGATTATGAGTCGCCTGCTCTGACCAACTGAGCTAAGGGGCCGTTGAATGGGAAGGATTATACGTACAGTTTTGCTCGCGGTCTAGCTTTGTAAATTCGTATGATCATTTTATGTGCAAAATTGCGTTTTTAGTAAGTAGTGAAAATGGGGAGTGATATATATTAGTTGCTTTTATGGTCTATTTAACGTTTTTATCCGTTACTGGATTAATTTCTCAGAAGCGATTTTGCACCATCTGGTCATATATTATTCCGATAAAAATATATTTTATACATTATTATTTTAATGATAATCATATCCCTTTCATTCTTCCTTAATCACCAGATGGAAAACGACTTTTTTCTCTATCGGCTAGAGAGAATGTTGATTGAGTTATATCAGAGGAACCTGTGATGATATTTCTGCATAAATACCATATTGTCAGAGGATTTAGCAAAAACCGTCGTAAACTCTCGTCCAGTGCGGACGGGGATATAAGGCGAAAAGCCCAAAGGGCTTTAGGGCGGGCTACTGCGACGTATCCTGACTGAATTGATATCTGCCTGTAAAACAGGCTAAAATGAATGCTCTTTATCAATGAGCACTGAATATGTTAAGAGCGGCCAAAGTCCGCATCTACCCCACCCCTGAACAGGCCGAGTATCTTAACGGCCAGTTCGGTGCGGTCCGTTTTGCGTACAACAAGGCGCTGCACATCAAAAAGCATACTTACAAACGTCACGGAGTGAGTTTAAATCCGCGCAAAGACCTCAAGCCGCTCCTGGCGGTCGCGAAGAAATCCCGCAAGTACGCCTGCTCAAGGCATATGACGCCATCGCGTTACGGTTGCGGCCTGAGAAGTGGGAAGCCTCGCCGTTTTTTACGGCGGGGGGGCAGTCACAGTATCGCCGATATAAAAGACAAAAGCGTCTGCCGGAGCAGACGCTTTTTAGTCAGAATGAATAAATTTGATTATTCATCAAGGAAGCTACGTAGAACCTCAGAACGGCTTGGATGACGTAGTTTACGTAGTGCTTTCGCCTCGATCTGGCGGATACGTTCACGGGTAACGTCAAACTGTTTACCGACTTCTTCCAATGTATGGTCAGTATTCATATCAATACCGAAACGCATACGCAGTACTTTTGCTTCACGAGCGGTCAGACCTGCCAAGACATCGTGGGTTGCTGAGCGCAGGCTTTCTGAGGTTGCAGAATCCAGCGGCAGTTCCAGCGTTGTATCTTCAATGAAATCACCTAAATGTGAATCTTCATCATCACCAATTGGCGTTTCCATTGAGATAGGTTCTTTGGCAATTTTTAGTACCTTACGGATCTTGTCTTCCGGCATCAACATACGTTCTGCCAGCTCTTCCGGCGTTGGTTCACGCCCCATTTCCTGCAACATTTGGCGGGAAATACGATTGAGTTTGTTGATTGTCTCAATCATATGAACGGGTATACGAATGGTACGAGCTTGGTCGGCAATTGAGCGTGTAATTGCCTGACGGATCCACCATGTGGCGTAAGTTGAGAACTTGTAACCACGACGATATTCAAATTTATCAACCGCTTTCATCAGGCCAATGTTGCCTTCTTGGATCAGATCCAAGAATTGCAGGCCACGGTTGGTATATTTTTTGGCAATTGAAATAACCAAACGTAAGTTGGCTTCAACCATCTCTTTTTTCGCTCGGCGGGCTTTTGCTTCACCGATGGACATACGACGGTTGATGTCTTTCACCTGTTCAATGGTTAAACCGGTTTCTTCCTCAATTTGACGAAGTTTTTGCAAGCTACGCTGTACTTCTTCTTCCACCTCAAGGAGTTTTTCAGACCACGGTTTGTTCATTGCTTTTGCAGCAGTAAACCAAATGTCGCTGGTTTCATTACCGGAGAACAAAGTGATGAAGTTCTTCTTCGGCATTTTGCACTGTTCAACACACATTCTCATGATCTGGCGTTCTTGAAGGCGAACGCGATCCATCATAGAACGCATGTTGCTGACCAGATAATCAAACTGCTTTGGCACCAGACGGAACTGTTTGAAAACTTCTGAAAGTTTTAAGATTTCGGCCGCAGTATTTGGATGATTGCGGCCGTTTTCCTTAATTTCCTGACGGGTGATGTCATACTGTTGTCGCAGTTCTTGAAATTTCTGGCGCGCTAATTCTGGATCGATGCTGTTGTCATCATCACTATCGTCATCACTGTCTTCATTATCGTCGTCTTCATCATCATCGAGCTCTTCCTGTGGAAGTTCAGAACCAACGTGGGTGGCAGTAGGTGCAAGTTCTTCTTCTGCGTTCGGGTCAACGAAACCAGTGATGAGATCTGACAGGCGAGCCTCACCTGCTTCCACACGGTCATATTGTTCCAGTAAGTAGGTGATTGCTTCAGGGTATTCAGCAACGGAACACTGTACCTGATTGATGCCATCTTCAATGCGTTTAGCAATGTCAATTTCACCTTCCCGGGTCAATAACTCAACGGTACCCATTTCACGCATGTACATACGTACTGGGTCGGTGGTGCGACCGATTTCAGATTCAACACTAGACAGTACTTGCGCAGCAGCTTCCACAGCGTCTTCATCTGTGTCGTTAGCGGTTTCTGCTAGCATCAGATCATCGGCATCAGGTGCTTCTTCCATTACCTGAATGCCCATGTCATTGATCATCTGGATGATATCTTCGATCTGATCGGAATCGACGATATCTTCCGGCAGATGGTCATTGACCTCAGCATAGGTCAGATAGCCTTGCTCCTTACCACGGGTGACAAGTAGCTTTAGCTGTGACTGCGGGTTTTGCTCCATAAGACGGTATCCACACTTCAGAGTATTTGGGTTGGTGTCGGTCGGCGAAACTAATCTGCCAACAATAACTTTTAAGGGCGTTTTCGTTATATTGCCGCTGCCCACTTATAGCGGCAAAATGTAGGGTTATTTCCCTACCTAATGCGGCATTTAAGCCGTGAATTCAGTGTTTACTTTCTGGCACGGGATTCATTAATCAAGCGAACTTCTTCGCGCTCTTCCGGTGTCAGGCCTTCAGTTCTTGCTCTGGCGATAAGAATGTCTAAACGTTCTTCTAACGCTGAATCAACAAGATGATCCAACGCGTCACGAAATGTATTTTCTGCTATTTCTTCTACTTGTATATCGTTCCATGTAGCTAATTTTTCAAGTTGTTTACTAAATTTATTATCACGATATTGCTCTAGCAGTTGTCCAGTTGTCAGCCCTGGCTGAGTAAGACAAACCTCCACAAGCTCCATAAATAATGGTAAGCCTGCAATTTTGGCCTGCATAATTCCCTGTAGGGGGGGAACTAAAGCGGCTAAGTGTGGGTTTTGTACCAACAGTCCTATAAGTATACGCATAGTTGTCGGTTTTAGCTGCGGCATCTGATAATTATTCCCACTTTCCAGATGCTGCGGCAATAAACGCTCCAACTGCACTGCATCAGGGATGCCCATCATATTGCCAAGTTCTTGTCTCATATAGAGACGCAGAACCTCCCCCGGAATCTGGTTGATCAATGGTACGGAAAGTGAACTGAGTTTTGTTTTCCCTTCAGGATTACTCAAATCAACTTGTGGCAGTAATGATTCGAACAGAAATTCAGACAATGTATGAGATTGTTCCATTCTTTGTTCAAATGCTTTCCGGCCTTCCTTACGGATTAGTGAATCAGGATCTTCGCCATCAGGCAAAAACATAAAACGTAACTGCCTACCATCATTCAGATAAGGGAGCGCTGTTTCCAATGCCCGCCATGCTGCATCACGCCCGGCTCTGTCACCATCGTAACAACAGATGACGTTATCAGTAGCGCGGAAAAGTAATTGAATATGTTCCGATGTAGTCGAAGTACCTAGTGAGGCAACCGCATAATCGATACCAAACTGCGCCAGTGCTACCACATCCATATAACCTTCAACTACTAATAATCGTGAAAGGTCACTGTGATTTTGTTGTGCTTCATAGAGGCCATATAGCTGGCGGCCTTTATGGAAAATTTCAGTCTCTGGTGAGTTGAGATATTTTGGGAGTGCATCTCCCAGAACTCGTCCACCAAATGCAATTACGCGCCCTCTACGGTCACGGATTGGAAACATTATTCGTTCGCGGAAGCGGTCATAGGTACGGCCATTATCATTTGCGACCAGCATTCCAGCATCATTTAACTGTCGACGATCTTCCGCATTATGAGCAAACCGCTTCAAGGTGTTGTCCCAACCAGCGGGAGCGAAACCAATCGAGAAACGGTGGATAATTTCTTCACTAAGCCCACGCTGAGCCAGATATTGCCGGGCTTGTTGTGCAGCGGGGGTGTTTAATACATTTTGATAGAAGCTGTTAAGCTTATCCATCAGTTGATAAAGGTTTTGTCTTTGGTGACGTTCTATCTGACTGCTACTGGAACCTGCTTCATAAGGGACTTCCAGACCATGCATAGCAGCTAATTCTTCGATGGATTCGACAAACTCAAGTCTATCGTAATTCATCAGAAAATCGATGGCGTTGCCGTGAGCTCCGCAACCAAAGCAATGATAAAACTGTTTATCGCCATTAACAGTAAACGAGGGTGTTTTTTCGTTATGAAATGGACAGCACGCGTGGTGATTTTTACCCTGTTTTTTAAGTGGCACACGAACATCGATCAGATCGATGATATCGGTACGAGCTAATAAATCATTGATAAATGCGCGCGGAATTCGTCCAGCCATAAGCCCTTTTACGCCTGTTGATGAACGACAATAAACCGCGCTCCCTTTCGGAAAGCACGGCCTTTATCTGCAACTATTGTTACTGTTGTCTGCAAATTCAATCACTATGCGGATCAACCGCAAGGATTAGTACAGACGAGTGCGGCGTGCGTTTTCACGAGCCAGCTTTTTAGCGTGACGTTTTACAGCAGAAGCTTTAGCGCGTTTACGCTCAGTCGTTGGTTTTTCATAGAATTCACGACGGCGAACTTCTGCTAATACACCTGCTTTTTCGCAGGAACGCTTAAAGCGACGCAATGCTACGTCGAATGGCTCGTTTTCACGTACTTTAATTACCGGCATGTGCCTCTCACCTCAATAGAAATCGGTCTTGCTGGCGTGGGATGCCAGCCATCTTAAAATGGTGCGGAATTTTACTTCAATGAACACGGCTTTGTAAAGCGCCACAGCAAATTGAAACAACAACATTACGACGGTGATCTGCAAATCAGTTCCGTAATATTGATGATAACCACACAGGGATTTTATGTAGAGGGGTGATTATAGACTAAGCAGCAAAAATAGTCAGCATGTAAGCCGCGCAAATTAGCTTATTAATGATAAACTGGCTCTCTTCTGTGGAATATAGGTAGTGTAATGCGAGTTTTAGGTATAGAAACGTCCTGCGATGAAACCGGAATCGCAATTTATGACGACAAAGCCGGTTTATTGGCAAATCAATTATACAGTCAGATTAAACTGCATGCCGATTACGGTGGTGTCGTGCCTGAATTGGCTTCACGTGACCATATCCGCAAAACAGTGCCCTTAATTCAAGCTGCTTTGAAAGAGGCAGGATTAACCTGTAAAGATATTGATGCGGTGGCTTATACAGCAGGTCCTGGTCTGGTTGGTGCGTTATTGGTGGGGGCGACGATTGGCCGTTCTTTGGCGTTTGCTTGGGATGTTCCCGCGATTCCTGTTCATCATATGGAAGGGCATTTACTAGCGCCAATGCTGGAAGATAACAGCCCTGAATTCCCGTTTGTGGCTTTGCTGGTGTCTGGTGGTCATACACAGCTTATTAGTGTGACGGGTATCGGTAAATATGAGCTACTTGGTGAATCAATAGATGATGCCGCTGGTGAAGCATTTGATAAAACAGCTAAGTTACTGGGATTGGATTATCCAGGAGGGCCGATACTCTCCAGAATGGCTCAGAAAGGAGAAGCTGGGCGTTTTGTATTTCCTCGCCCGATGACAGATCGTCCTGGGTTGGATTTCAGTTTTTCAGGATTAAAAACTTTTGCGTCTAATACTATTCATAGTAACAGCGATGATGAGCAGACTAGAGCAGATATTGCCCGCGCTTTTGAAGACGCGGTAGTTGATACATTAGCGATTAAATGTAAAAGAGCGCTTGAGCATACCGGGTTCAAGCGACTAGTGATGGCTGGTGGTGTCAGCGCCAACAGAGCATTGCGTATTAAAATGGAAGAAGTCATGGCAAAATTGGGTGGCGAAGTATTTTATGCGCGTCCTGAATTCTGTACAGATAACGGCGCCATGATTGCGCTTGCCGGCATGGTCCGCCTAAAAGGAGAGGTGAATGACTCACTTGGCGTGACAGTCAAAGCCCGCTGGCCATTGTCGGAATTACCTCCGTTATAAATCTTCTTGATATAATGAAAATAAAAGACCAGTAACTCAATGAGTTGCTGGTTTTTATCGCCTTAGTTGTTAATCTTCTTTTCTTTGCTCTTTTTCTGTTCGGTTTTTTTCTTTTTCGGTCATCTCTTTTTTCTTTTTTAGCTTGTTCCAGAGACGATTTTCTTGGCCGCGCCACAGGCGCTGGATATTATCATGGTGACGTAGTAACACCAGACAGCAGAGCATGGCTACGGGGAAAGTAAATTCGGGTTTAAACCACCAGACATAGAATGGTGCTATCAAGGCACTGACAATGGCCCCCAAAGAAGAATAGCCGCTCAATAATATGGTCAGCAGCCAAGTACCCATCATCAAACCTGTCAGATCCCAACCAATTGCCGCAATAGCACCAAAAGCAGTTGCGACACCCTTACCGCCTTTAAATTGGAAAAAGATCGGGTAAATATGGCCGAGACAAGCAGCGATTGCTGTAATTCCTAAATAGAAAGGGGGAACATAGAATTGATAAGCCAACCAGACGGGGATCATCCCTTTTAGAACATCACAAATTAGTACTATTGCCGCAGTACTGCGGCCACCAATTCGCAATACATTTGTCGCGCCTGGGTTGCCTGAGCCATGTTGACGAGGATCAGGTAGCCCAGCCAGACGACAAATAAGTATTGCGCTGGAAATTGAACCGCAAAGATACGCGAAGATGATCATGCCAAGCGCGATAGCACTCATAATGTCTCCCCAATAATAATGGTCGTTTTCTTAGCCTAGTCATGGATAATACGCATATTTAGTCGGAAGTGGTATCCGACAAGTTGAAAAACAGGAAAATGACGTGATGGATATCGTATTTATTGAGGAGTTAGTTGTTGTTACCACAATTGGTGTTTACGATTGGGAACAGACCATTAAACAGAAGTTAGTGTTCGATATCGAAATGGGATGGGATAATAAACGCGCATCTTCCAGTGATAATGTCGAATATTGTCTGGATTATGCCAAAGTTAGCGAAGCGATTATCAATCATGTAGAAAATCAGAATTTTGCTCTGGTTGAAAGAGTGGCTGAAGAGGTAGCGGATCTACTGTTAAAACGCTTTAATTCGCCGTGGGTACGGATAAAAGTGAGTAAACCGGGTGCTGTCGCACAGGCTCGTCAAGTGGGTGTTATTATTGAAAGAAAAAAATAATCTGATCAGTAGTGAATTCAGCTGCCATATTATTGTCATTGTTCTTACATAGACTGGCGTGCAGTAGTGCTAGGCTTGATAATCATGTTAATTGATTAATGACAATGGGAATAATGGTAGCTGGGGTTATTCCATGCTACTTGTTTCGGGTATTTATTAATGGGCGACCTCTCTATATGACTGACCTTTCTACCTTGTTTCATGCAGCGGTTCTTGGTGTTGTTGAAGGGCTAACTGAATTTCTTCCTGTTTCCTCTACCGGCCATATGATCATTGTTGGCCATATGTTGGGATTTACTGGCGATAAAGCTGAAACATTTGAAGTTATTATCCAACTTGGATCTATCCTTGCTGTGGTAGTAGTGTTTTGGCGTCGCTTGTTTGGACTCATTGGCATCCACTTTGGTGAAGTTCCTCATGAAGGTAAAACCAATGGTAAACTGAAACTGAGTCATATTATTTTGGCAATGCTACCTGCGGTGACACTTGGGTTGGTGTTCCATGATGTCATCAAATCACTGTTTAACCCACAAAGCGTGATGTACGCCTTGGTTATTGGTGGTGGGTTGCTAATTACAGCAGAAATCTTGAAACCTAAAACACCAAAAGCAGAAGGGTTGGATGATATTACTTATCGTCAGGCTTTTATGATTGGCTGTTTTCAGTGTCTAGCTTTATGGCCGGGATTTTCCCGTTCAGGTGCGACAATTTCTGGTGGAATGCTGATGGGGGTTAATCGTTATACTGCATCAGAATTCTCGTTTATTTTGGCTGTACCGATGATGATGGGAGCAAGTGGATTAGATTTATATAAGAGCCTGCACTTTTTGAGTGCTTCTGATATCCCAATGTTTGCTGTTGGTTTTGTTACTGCATTTGTTGTCGCGTTAGTCGCCATTAAAACTTTTCTGGCATTGATTAAGCGTATATCTTTTATCCCATTTGCTATCTACCGCTTTATTGTGGCAGCCGCTGTGTACTGGGTATTTATGTAGTGAATGACTCCCCCTGATATCATATTGCCTAGTGTTTGATATCAGGGGATGTTTCAGGTAACTGTATTGTCTTGTTGTTTCCATTCCGCCAATGCGTGCTGACGCTGACGTCGTAACTCATGACCAATGTCAGCGCCACGTAATCCACTGTCTACAATATTTTTCACCTGAACTTGGCTGGCAACTTTGAATGCCTGTCGCAGATAATCACCTTGTGGATAGGGTGTATCTTCAAAACCGATACGACCCCGCGCATCGGCTTCACTGATGATAACTAATTGCTCTATTCGCTGTGGTTTACGCCATGCATCAACAGCATCAAACAACTTAAGTAATGTTTTCGGCCGCAATTGAGCGGCGGTATGCACTAAATCATGATACTGAGCAGCCAGTTTTGCCAAATCACGAACAGAATTAGGAACACGCAGACGTTGGCATAATTGGTCAACTAACTTAACACCTGCTGGCCCATGTCCATAATGGTGAGGCCACTGTTCTGGTGGTGTCAGCCCTTTACCAAGATCATGGCATAGAGAAGCAAAACGACTATCGACTTCATTTGTTAATTCAGTCGCTACTTTCAGCACCATTAACGTATGAATACCGGTATCAATCTCAGGATGCCACTTCTCTGGTGCGGGAACACCAAACAAATTATCAATTTCAGGAAACAACACCCCCAATGCACCACAATCACGTAAAACCTGAAAAAAGACCTGAGGGGAAGGGCTAGCAAGGGCTTTCTCGGTCTCTTTCCAGACACGTTCTGGTGTGAGTACTGATAACTCGCCGTTGGTTGCCATATTTGACATTAATGCTTGTGTTTCGGGCGCGATGGTAAACCCTAAATGGGCGAAACGAGCGGCAAAACGAGCTACTCGTAGTACCCTTAGTGGATCTTCAGAGAAAGCATCAGAAACATGGCGTAGAATACGATTGTTCAAATCATCAACACCATGATAAGGATCAACCAGTTCACCAGTGGGTGTTTGAGCGATCGCATTAACTGTCAGATCACGACGCTGCAAATCGTCTTCCAGTGTGACATCCGGCGCTGCATAACAAGTAAAACCCGTATATCCCAGGCCGGATTTTCTCTCAGTGCGTGCCAAGGCATACTCTTCATGGGTTTGGGGATGCAGGAACACCGGAAAATCTTTGCCAACTTGCTGATATCCTAGGGATAACAGCGTTTCTGATGTTTCACCCACAACGACCCAATCCCGCTCTTTTACAGGAAAATTTAGCAGTCGGTCACGTACTGCGCCGCCAACCAGATAGACTCTCACCTAACATGTTCCTTATCAACTCATCCAACGGTCATTTCGCTTACGGCGAGGGATCATATGTGGCAGTAATAGCCCAAAGATTAAACCAGCGCCTGCAACACCACCGCCATACATAAACCATTGCAGAATGATATTACGTTGTTTGTCATCAAGCTGTAGATTTGCAGCATCAAGCTTTTTTTCTGCTACCGTCAGTTTGTTTTTTAATCTCTCATTCTCTTTTTTCAGTTCTGCAACAATGCTACTACTATTGGCCGCCTTTAGTTGCATGTCGGCAGTGCGCTGATTCCAGTTATTGTCTATATTGGCTAACTTCTCCGTCAATGTTTTCACTTCCTGTTCCAATTCTGGGAGGCGGGTGCGTAGGCTTGGTTTATTACTGAGTTGGTTAACGGGTAGCCAGACAAGGCGGCCTTTATCATCTTTAACTTGAGCGTAATTACTATCCCGATTGATGCTTATCAATGTGACTTCATCACCGGCATTCAGTGTACCGGCAATACGATACTGGTTACCCGGCCCGGCGTGTGTGTAGGTAGATAACTCATCAGATACATAGCGCTTTCCTTCCGCGTGGGTAGTGAGCGAAAAGCTGAGGCTTATTAATGCCGTGAGAAGTAAATGTAGTTTTCGCATTGTGATTTCAACCGTTTTTTATCTATGGTGAGTTTAAAATTTGATAGTAAAGAGTTAAGTTTGCTAGAGCAATCAGTAAACCAAAATGACATTCTTCTAATTGGTTGAATACGGGGCTTGTTATCTGTTGAACGAAGCATTTCTTGTTAATGACTATCATAACTTGCAGAAAAGAGAAATTTTAATTTTTTTCTTACTCGTCGTAGCAAAAAGCGAAATCAAGGTAAGATGAGAGCCAAGATTGTCATCAACGGTGTAGATATGAGTGTAGAAATTGAATTAAAACTTATCGCCAAACCACAAGTTATTCCTACAATTCGCCAGCAATTATTGTTATTTCCGCATTACTATTTTTCTCCCCAAAAGTTGACCAATATCTATTTTGAAACGTCGGATAATCAACTGCGTGGTCTTGATATGGGGTTGAGGATCCGTGGTTTTGATGATCAATATGAGATGACGGTTAAAACAGCTGGTAAGGTGGTTGGCGGTTTGCATCAGCGACCGGAATATAATGTGCCATTGGCAAAGCCGGAACTGGCATTGACTCTGTTTCCACCGCACATCTGGCCTGACAACTGTGATGTGGAAGCATTGCAATCCCGTTTGAATGCGTTATTCAGTACTGACTTTATGCGTGAGAAGTGGGTGGTGACTTATGGACAAAGTGAGATTGAAGTGGTGCTTGATCAGGGAGAAATTATTGCAGCCAATCGCAAGGAGCCAATCTGTGAATTTGAACTGGAGTTAAAGCAAGGAATCATAGCCGATGTATTAGCATTGGCGGTTGAGTTGGCAACATCAAATGGCTTGCGGCAAGGAAATAGAAGCAAAGCGGCCCGTGGTTATCAATTAGCTCAGGGAAAACCAAAAGCAGTTTGGCCTTCAACCCAGGTGGAAATTGATATGCAGCAGTCATTGCCTTCGGTACTTACGTCAATATTAGCCCATTGGCAGGAGCAAGAGGAATGTTGGCTGGCCGGTTTATCAGACGGTCAAGATGGCTTAAAGCAAGTACTGAATTTGATTCAGCAGACGATCGAATATTCTAGTGAGCCGGAACAGCTGGATAACCAATTAGTTGCTATCAACCAGAAATTATTGGATACGGAAACAGACGCCGAAACGCTATGTTATAGCTCGCTCTATTTGCAATGTAAGTTGGCACTGACTATGTGGTTAATAGATCTATGTGGTTAATAAATCTCTCCGCTTAAATAATAGGAATTCTCTATGTTGCCACTTTCAACTCCGCTTCTGGCCCAGTTACAGCGTGTGACTGAACATTTTCATCAACTAACTTTGAACGTTGAGCCTGTTGCTGCTCATGAGCAGGCCATATTATCCCTGAGCGATTTTGTTGTTGAAAACCTGCAAACTCATCCTGAATGGTTAGCTGAGATCCGCCAACATCCACCTGAAGCGCAGGAGTGGCATCAATATGCTGAATGGCTGCAACAATTACTCGCATCAGTAGAGGATGAAAATACCCTCATGCGGGTTTTACGCCAGTTCCGTAACAAGATTCTGGTCAGAATAGCCTGGTCGCAGGCGCTACATAGCATGACGACTCAGGAGACACTGCAACAGCTTAGTATGTTGGCTGAAACGTTGATTATTGCTGCCCGTGATTGGTTGTATCAGCGTTGTTGTCAGGATTGGGGAACGCCTTGTAATGAGCGAGGCGAACCACAACCGCTGTTGATTCTCGGTATGGGAAAACTGGGCGGTGGTGAATTGAACTTCTCTTCTGATATTGATCTGATTTTTGTCTATCCTGAAAACGGCATTACCCAAGGTGGCCGGCGTGAAATGGATAACACCCAGTTTTTTACCCGCTTGGGGCAGCGTCTTATCAAAGTGCTCGATCAACAAACTGTGGATGGTTTTGTGTATCGGGTAGATATGCGCTTGCGCCCGTTCGGTGATAGTGGCCCATTGGTGTTTAGTTTTGTTGCACTGGAAGATTACTATCAAGAGCAAGGGCGTGATTGGGAACGTTATGCGATGGTGAAAGCACGGATTATGGGTTCGGGCAACCAAGAGTATGGTGAAGAGTTACGCCGGATGTTGAGACCATTTATCTTTCGCCGTTACATTGATTTCAGTGTGATTCAATCCTTGAGAAATATGAAAGGCATGATTGAACGGGAAGTGCGTCGCCGTGGCTTGAAAGACAATATCAAACTGGGGGCTGGTGGTATTCGTGAAATTGAATTTATCGCCCAGGTGTTCCAACTGATTCGTGGTGGACGTGAACTGTGTTTGCAATCTCAGGCGTTGTTACCAACTCTGCAAATGATAGCGCAGTTGGCGCTTTTGCAACCATTGCAGGTGAAACAACTTTCTGACGGTTACCTTTTTTTGCGGCGGTTAGAAAATCTTTTACAGTCAATTAATGATCAACAAACTCAGACTCTGCCAGAAGATGAGCTGAATCGTTCACGACTGACATGGGGCATGGGATTTGAAAGTTGGGACGCTCTGATAATTGAGTTGAACAGCAAGATGGGTGCTGTTCGGGCTATTTTTACGCAATTGATTGGCGATGACAGTGATAATAGTGAAGAGGAACTTAGTCATGTACCATTTAAAAGTCTGTGGCTGGAAGAGCTCGAAAAAGAAGAGTTAATCATACTAGCTCCGCACTTGGATGAAGAGATTGCACAGCAGATATTGCATATTATTTCTGTGTTCCGCCATGATGTGGGTAAAAGAACCATTGGCCCTCGTGGGCGTGATGTGCTCGACCATCTGATGCCACGTTTATTGGCAAAAGTCTGTTTGCGGCAAGATGCCAATCAAGATGTCAATATAGTGCTAGATCGGGTTATCCCTCTGTTGTTAAGTATTGTCAGCCGTACAACTTACCTGGAACTGATACTTGAATCGGAAGCTGTACTGACACATGTTATCCGGCTGTGTGCTGCTTCACCGATGATTGCGACTCAGCTTGCCTGCCATCCATTGTTGCTGGATGAACTGCTTGATCCACAGTTTCTGTATGAGCCTTTGCCATTAAATGCCTATAAAGATGAATTGCGGCAATATTTGTTGCGGATACCAGAAGATGATGAAGAGCAACAACTAGAAGCGCTCCGCCAGTTTAAGCAGGCTCAATTACTGAGAATTGCGGCGGAGGATATCACTGGTGTATTGCCGGTGATGAAAGTCAGTGATCATCTCACTTATTTGGCAGAAGCGATTATTGAAGCAGTTGTTCAACAGGCGTGGGGACAAATGGCAAAACGTTATGGTGTTCCATCACATTTGAGTCAGCGGCAAGGTCTGGGATTTGCTGTGATTGGTTATGGCAAATTGGGTGGTTGGGAGTTGGGCTACGGTTCTGATCTTGATTTAGTTTTCCTGCTTGATTGCCCGGTGGATGTGATGACTGATGGCGATCGATCAATTGATGCTCGGCAATTTTATTTGCGTCTTGCCCAACGAATTATGCACTTGTTCAGTGCTCGAACCTCCTCTGGTGTGTTGTATGACGTGGATGTCCGCCTGCGTCCTTCAGGCGAATCAGGCATGTTAGTCAGTACCATCGGTGCGTTTGCTGATTATCAGCAGAATCAAGCGTGGACTTGGGAACATCAGGCGTTGGTACGTGCCCGTATGGTATTTGGTGATGAAAACTTGCATCGGGATTTTGAGCGGATACGCCATCAGACATTATGTACGCGACGAGAGCCCGCTTTGTTACGTCAGCAAGTAAGGGAAATGCGGGAAAAGATGCATAAACATTTAGGCAGTCACGATTCAGATCAATTTGATATTAAAGCTGATCCGGGAGGGATCACCGATATCGAATTTATCGCTCAATATTTGGTGCTTCGTTATGCTACTGAAAATGCGCGTTTGGTGAGTTGGTCGGATAATGTACGGATTTTTCAATTAATGGCGGCTTATGAAATTATGGATGAAGATGAGGCAGCCGCATTAACGCAGGCTTACGTTTCTATGCGTGATGAACTACATCATCTGGCGTTACAGACGCTTTCCAGTCGGGTATCAACCCATTGTTTCAGTGAACAACAGGAACGGGTTCGTCGTAGTTGGCAACAGTGGTTGGGTGAACAATAACGGGTTTTACTGGTTTGGTGTAGGGATTTTACGGTCGTATGATAATATTTGGCATCAATTTAATATCTAATATTTGGAGCAAGGGATGAAAATGACACTCCCGGATTTTCACTGTGCAGGAGTTTTAGTCGTCGGTGATGTTATGTTAGATCGCTACTGGTATGGGCCGACCAGCCGGATTTCACCGGAAGCGCCGGTGCCTGTTGTAAAAGTCAATACTATTGAGGAGCGTCCGGGAGGCGCTGCCAACGTTGCTATGAATATTGCTGCTCTTGGGGCAAATTCGCATTTAATCGGTTTGACTGGGATTGATGACGCAGCACATGCGCTGAGTGAGAAACTGAGCAGTGTCAAGGTGCGCTGTGACTTTGTTTCTGTCCCAACCCATCCGACAGTGACTAAACTGAGGGTACTTTCCCGTAATCAGCAGTTAATTCGCTTAGATTTTGAAGAAGGTTTCGATAACATTGATGCGCAGCCAATGTTTGAACGTATTGAACAGGCGTTGCCCCATATTGGAGCATTGGTTCTATCTGACTACGCCAAAGGTGCACTGAGTCAAGTTCAGGAAATGATCAAACTGGCAAACGCGGCCAAAGTCCCGGTATTAATCGATCCGAAAGGTAATGATTTTGAGCGTTATCGTGGTGCAACTTTGTTAACGCCAAATCTGTCTGAATTTGAAGCGGTAGTGGGCCACTGCAAAGATGACAATGAGTTGGTTGAGAAGGGTACTCGGCTAGTTAAGGATTTGGATCTTCAGGCATTACTGATCACCCGTTCTGAACAGGGAATGAGCTTGCTGAGTGTTGATCAACCGCCATTACATTTGCCTACGCAGGCGCAGGAAGTGTTTGATGTTACGGGTGCCGGTGATACGGTTATTGGTGTGTTAGCAACGGCGATTGCGGCTGGAAAGCCACTGAATGAGGCTTGTTTTCTGGCGAATGCTGCTGCGGGAGTTGTCGTTGGCAAACTGGGAACGTCGACCGTTTCGCCGATTGAACTGGAGAATGCTATCCGTGGCCGCGCTGAAACAGGTTTTGGTGTGATGACTGAATTTCAGCTTAAACAGGCTGTTGCTGATGCTCGTCAACGTGGTGAAAGGATCGTGATGACTAATGGCTGCTTTGATATTCTGCATGCAGGTCATGTCTCATATCTGGAGAATGCTCGTAGATTGGGTGATCGGTTAATTGTTGCTGTTAACAGTGATGCATCGACTAAACGGCTGAAAGGTGAGAGTCGTCCTGTTAATCCACTAGAGCAACGAATGATTGTGTTATCTGCTCTGGGCGCTGTGGATTGGGTTGTTCCGTTTGAAGAGGATACACCACAGCGATTGATTGCGGATGTTTTGCCGGATGTATTGGTAAAAGGGGGAGATTATAAACCGGAAGAAATTGCTGGTAGTGAAGAAGTTTGGGCTGCGGGCGGAGAAGTCAAAGTGTTGAACTTTGAAGATGGTATTTCGACAACTAATATCATCAAAGTGATTAAAAATCAGTGAATAATGTTTTAGCTTGTCATTGAAAATAGTCAGAAGATATTACTGTATTGATCACTGTAAATTATTTATACCCGTCATCTTTCAAGCTGCCTCTTTGTTGGCTGCACTCACTCACCCCGGTCACATAGTTATCTATGCTCCCGGGGATTCGTTCCCTTGCCGTCGCGATGCAACTTGAAATCCATAGGGTATATATTATTATAATGAAAGTCGGGCAAGATATGAAATCTTCCCGGCTATTTTTTATTTAACCTGTGCTTGATTGAGTGATATTTCATCATAAATAATATAGATATTTTTAATATCGTGTGCGAGTAATTTAATTAACGATATGATTATCATTAAAATATTTTAATGATAATTTTATTTAGTGTAATTTTATTCTCTGGGTGATAAGGGGTTAATCAGAAGAAGTGTGATGTGACAGATAATTTTTTATCTTTTTGGCATAAAATGCTGGTCACATAACGCTGGCTTATTCATAATGATTTCTGATGTAAATGATTTTTTAATAAAATATCTTATCTATAACTTTTACATCTTAAGGTTAGTAGATAAAACGGATAAATTTTTACGCAGGAATAAGTTCTTATGCAAGGTAAGTTGATTTTATCTTCAATTTGTTTAGCTTCGGCAATATTAGCAGGGTGTACAACTGAATCTTCTAATACCGTCCAGGTACAAAAAGTTAATTCTTATAATACGGTATATCAGGGTGTTCGTAGTCCAATTGCGATCGGTAAGTTTGAAAACCGTTCCAGCTATCAAAATGGCATTTTCTCCGACGGAATTGATCGCCTTGGTAACCAATCTAAAACGATTTTAGTCTCGCACTTACAGCAGACTGGACGCTTTACGGTGCTGGAACGTACTAATATGGCGGAACTGAAAGCAGAGGCGGGTTTACAAGGTAAATCGCAGAAGTTGAAAGGTGCTGCTTACGTTATTACCGGTGATGTAACTGAATTTGGCCGCAAGGAAGTGGGTGATCATCAGTTATGGGGACTGTTAGGGCGTGGTAAATCCCAGGTGGCTTATTCTAAAGTCATGCTGAATGTGGTGAATGTAGAAACTTCCGAAGTGGTTTTCTCTGTAGCAGGGGCTGGGGAGTATAAATTATCCAACCGTGAAATTATCGGCTTTGGTGGCACTGCTAGCTATGATTCCACACTGAATGGTAAGGTATTGGATCTGGCTATTCGTGAAGCAGTAAACCGTCTGGTTGAAAGTATTGAATCCGGTGCATGGAAGCCATCTAATTAAGAAATATAGGGATATATATTCATGATGTTAATGAAAAAAGCGGGCTTATTGCTGGCAGCTATGGCCTTAGCGGGTTGCGTCACGCAGCCAAAAACAATTTATGAGTGGGATAAATACCAACCTACAATTTATCAATATTATCAGCAGGATAAGATAGGGTTTGAAGAGCAGTTACAGGCTTTGCAGCAGGTAATTGAAAGAGCGAAAGCGAAAGATAAACCTGTACCGCCTGGGCTGCATGCACAGATGGGTCTGCTTTATAGCAAAACAGGTCGGGTTTCAGAAGCATTCCATCAGTTTGAAATAGAGAAAAAATTATTTCCTGAGTCAGCGCCATTTATGGACTTTTTATTAAGTAAAAATAAAGGAACTATGCAATGAACCGTATTCTCGTCGCATTAAGTTTATTAGCGGCATTTGTGCTGACAGGATGTAGTAAATCTGTCCCTTATGATTACACTGCATTTAAAGAAAGCAAACCAAAATCTATTCTGGTTCTGCCGGCGGTAAACAAATCTTTGGAAGTTAAAGCAGGGCACAGCCTGATTTCTCATGTGACATATCCATTGGCAGAATCCGGCTATTACGTTTTTCCGGTTGCTGTTGTGGAAGAGACATTTCAGCAAAATGGTGTGACAGCGGCACAGGATGTTCAGAATATCAGTTACAAAAAATTACATGATATTTTTGGTGCAGATTCAGCGCTCTATTTGGATATTGAAGAATATGGTACTCAATATCAGATTATTAATAGCGATACTCGTGTAACGGCTTCAGCAAGGTTGGTGGATTTGCGTAGTGGCAAGCAACTGTGGCATGGTTGGACAACTGCTTCATCGACTGAAGATCAAAATAGTTCTAATAATCTTGTTGGCATGTTGGTATCTGCCGTAGTTTCACAGATAGCTAATACCATTATGGATAGAGGTCATGAAATTGCCGGCATTACAAGTAACCGCTTACTGACAGCCGGTGGTAGTCATAGTTTGCTTTATGGCCCACGTTCTGAGCATTACGGCAAAGAGCAGCATTTAATTTCTAATTAAGTGTGGGTGTGGTGATGAGCAGATATGATATCTGCTCATTATCGCGGTTATTTCTATGTAAGGTAATATAAGGTAATAATTATTCTTCTTTTGCCGTGTTATCAGCAGATGGAACATACTTATTTTCAAACTTCGCTTCTAGTTCATTTAAACGCTGCTCCATCGCGGTCAATTTTTCACGAGTACGTAGCAGAACCTGAGTTTGGATATCAAATTCTTCACGATTCACTAAGTCAAGCTTGCCAAGTTGGGATTGCAAAATCATCCGTAATTTTTTCTCCACATCACCACCAAACTCTTTAACCCCCTTTGGTAAAGAATCTTGGATCTGGCGGGCAATTTGTTCAATTTTTTTTGGATCGAGCATGATGCATCCTTTTTATGACATAAATAATTCCTGAATAGTGTAATACCAGATAGTAAAACCACAAACCATTGTGAGCTAGGTTTCACATTTGATTTTGTCGATTGCCGCCGGCAAATATTAGCGTTATAGTTCACTGGCTTATCTCAGGGCGGGGTGAAAGTCCCCACCGGCGGTAAACATCAGTCTATCTTTCTGGTGGCATGGTGAAGCCCGCGAGCGCTCCGTTTGTGGTTATCTTTATGATAAAACGGAGGTCAGCAGATCCAGTGTAATTCTGGAGCCGACGGTGATAGTCCGGATGGGAGAGAATAACGGCATCTGTCGGGCTCTGTGCTCGTCTGTTGTTCCGGCTATGGCATTTATATTGTGTTACGAAATATTATGTCATAGCGAGAACTCCTCAAGACCGCCCTGATTCTGGTAATCCATAAATTTTAATGAGGTTTCTTTACCATGAATCAGACGCTACTTTCTGAATATGGCACATCATCAGAACGTGTTGAACACGCCATTAACGCTTTGCGTGATGGAAGAGGGGTGATGGTGTTGGATAATGAAGATCGTGAAAATGAAGGTGATATTATCTTTGCGGCCGAAACAATGACTGTAGAGCAAATGGCACTGACTATCCGTCATGGCAGTGGTATTGTCTGCTTATGTCTGACAGAAGAACGCCGCCAGCAATTACAATTGCCCATGATGGTAGAAAATAACTCTAGTTCGTTCCAGACTGCATTCACCGTAACCATTGAGGCCGCTCAAGGGGTGACGACGGGGGTTTCTGCGGCTGACCGTATCATGACTATCCGTGCAGCGATTGCAGATAATGCCAAACCCAGTGATTTGAACCGTCCGGGACATGTTTTTCCACTGCGCGCTCAACCTGGTGGCGTGTTGGTTCGTCAAGGGCATACTGAGGCAACAATTGATTTAGTCAGTTTGGCCGGTTTTAAACCCGTAGGTGTATTGTGCGAATTAACCAATAATGACGGTTCAATGGCGCGTACCCCGGAGGTAGTGCAATTTGCGAAACTACATAATATGCCGGTAGTCACTATTGAGGATCTGGTGATTTATCGCCAGGCAATAGAGCAGATAGCAAGCTGAGTCGTAATTGTCCGATAACCGGATGAAATATCAGTTATAACCTACACGTTCTCTAAAGTCACAGTTTACGCAAGCTGTGACTTTTCAGTTTTTTTGAAAAACTCCATCACCGTTAGCCCACTGTTTTGCTTATCTGAAAGGCGTAACCTGTCCGCAAGTATTAAAATTACCTATATTTGGTGTGGGAGGTCGTTATGAATATTTCCAGAATGCCAGCACTGTTTATTGGTCATGGCAGTCCAATGAATGTACTGGGAGAAAATCGCTATACCAATGTGTGGCGTGAACTTGGTGAAAGACTGCCTGTACCCAGAGCGATTCTGGCGATTTCTGCTCATTGGTATACCAATGGCACAGCAGTAACCGCCATGAGTCAACCGAGGACTATTTATGATTTTCGTGGTTTTCCACAAGAATTGTATGAAATTCAATATCCGGCTAAGGGCTCGCCTGAATTGGCCGTTTTAGTGCAAGAGATGCTGGAACCTGTGGAAGTTTATGCTGATTATCATCAATGGGGGTTGGATCACGGGACTTGGGGCATTCTGGTTAAGATGTATCCTCAGGCTAATATTCCAGTGATTCAACTGAGTATAGATGATGCCAAGCCAGCGACGTATCACTATGAATTAGGGAAAAAGCTGGCTGTTTTACGAGATGAAGGTGTTTTAATCCTGGGGAGTGGTAATGTGGTACACAATCTTAGTACCATGAAACGGCAGGAACCTAATGCTGACCCGTATCCTTGGGCAGAAACATTTAACCGTTATGTGCGTGATAACCTTACCAGTTATGAGCAACCTTATCCTTTGATTCATGCACTGGACAGAGAAGATGGCCTATTATCGAACCCATCTCCTGAACACTTTTTTCCGTTGCTGTATATCATGGGAACGTGGGATAGAAAAGAAACGGTTTCCATTCCTGTAGATGGTCTTGAGTCTGGTTCGCTGAGTATGTTGTCTGTGCAGGTGGGTTAAATTGAACGTTCTTGTCGTTATTATCCGCATTTGACACAAGAGGAATTGATTCAACAGCACAGCCGGTTGAGTGATGCTCTGTGGGTAATTGCCCGTGAATTGGGGCTTTCAAGTTGGGTTAAGCTGAAAGCCCATGTCGACGCACTGGAACAGGTCAGAATGGCTAGTCAAATTCAGAATTTAGCACCAGATCATGAACTTGCTATACTGCATATCCTTTTGAGGATGGTTTTTAACTAACGTTTTTCTCGGGTATGCCAAAGGTCTACAATGTAAATTGTATCGTTGGATATCTCGTAATGGACTTCGTAATCACTAAAAAGTACCTTACGTACCTCGCGGGGCTTATATCTAGGCTGAGGAATCCTTATCTTAGGTTGCAATGCCAGATCTGTAGTGCTGATAATTAGATGGTCTAACACATTATTAGCATGTGATTTACTGTATTGACAGGCAAAATGATAGATGCGCTCCAAATCATTTTGAGCTTTAAGTGTCCAATAAACCTCCATGATTATGATTTTTTCAGCTTGGATGCAAAATTAATAACATCTGAATGATTCACAATACGGCCTGTATCGACATCCGCGAGGCCAGCCAAAATCATTTGGTGGCGATGTTCACGTTCCTCAATCATTGAGGTAAGAGCCTCTTTAATGATCCACGATTTTGAGCGATCTAACTCTTTGGCTAAATCGTTTATGGCTGTAGCTAGTTTGATAGGTATCTGTGCGGTAATCGTCTGTTTTGCTGATATGGACATAAGAGCTCCCAATAAAAACCAATAATAGTTATTGAACATTATAGCATCAATAACGGTCAGATTCTTTATTTTTTAAGGCTTGATAGCTGACCGGTGAGACAGGGATTTTCTTGCCCATTGTGTGAAAATGCATTGATGTTTCGTCACCAAAAATTTCATTGGTTCAATTATCTTTGTGTTATATATAAAGGAATCGATTTCGTGAGCAGTCTAATAGAATGAGGTCAAAAAAGATTGTAAAGTGATAACACTAAATTTTAGCTTAAAATATGGACAGTTATAACTGCAATTTTAATATCATGAGCTACAGTACAGAGATATTTAAAAATGACGAATAGGGTTGACATTGATAGCGGTAGGTTAATCTATACTGAAGATTTGGGATGGATTGATTTAGGTCATGCGAAAGGTGATGATTCTAAGATGTTGTGGAATCAATTGGTCACTGAAAGTAATAACTCATCTTATAAAAAAGGCTATTTCTTAGTCTATTATTTTCAGGAGATGAGTAAATACAATATCTCAACTCGGGTTGCTGCTCAGTGGATGGTAAAAAAAGGATTATCTATAGAAACTAAAAGGTCCATTGCATTTTCAATAATGTATTGTGTTTCGTTGGAGTTTGAAACTTTACAATCAAACTCGTTCTTTTCTCGTTTTAGTGATAGTGGATTTAGTTGCGAAGATTTGGTTTCAAATTTACTCGGTTTCTATAAGTCTGTATTACCAAGAAATTATATGTCTTTAATAAAGCCTAAAAATAAAGAATATGCCTATAAGATATGGGATTATTATGGACCTGTTGGTAAATATAAGAATAGAGAGCTAAGACCTTGGGTTTTCCCTGATCCGGATAAATATTCTAATAATGCTTTCCCATATAAGAAAAATCTCCCTTATTATCTGAATATAATTAAACCTTTTTCTTCTTATGAAAAAGATATTGTTATTAGTCATTATAAACCTACAACGATTTATGGCCTGAAATTATGAAGAAATTAACCATAACAATAGTAATGATACTAATGATGGCGTTATCTTGTATATGTTTATTTTTATGGTTATTTATGATGCCTAATGTTCTTTATAAAGAAAGTGATTTTTTAAAGTATCATCTTCTTACTAATGAAAAAATAAAAGAAGCTCCTCGTATTTCTAAAAATTATTTTTTTGAATATTATCCTAATGATGAATCATCGCCGATATATAGCTCCGTTTATTTTTGTGATTTGATAGATATGGATAATAGCTATAATAGAATGATTAATTATATGAAATCAACTGGTTATACAGTAAATAATGATGAAATATGGTATATGAAAGGTTTTGAGACTATATATGATGATTCTTTTATATTGTCAAAATCGTCTGTAGTTGAGAATGATAAAAAAGAACATTGCTTAGCATTAACCTTCGCTGAAAATGTTAAATGAGTTTAATAAGCTCTAATTATTGTTTGATATTATGAAAACTATTCATAAAGGAAATAAATGTTTGATATTGGTTTTTTCAAAAGAGATAAAATAATTGAAAATATATTGGGGATTTCTCCCCAATATATTAATTTTAACTGACCCTTTCATCCCATATACTATATCCAGATGTACCTGCAATATGGTGTTTCCATGTTATATTGCCATAGGCAATGGATATTATTTCGTAGGGCTGTGCGTCATTATGGGTAAGTGAATTAGGATAATGGGTGGATATGCTTTTTATCGAGGCGTGCATAATTTCAATTGAATAATATTTTTCCTGAGCACCATTATTTGATGTTCTATAAAAATCTAATCTACAATTGATAGATTCATTTTCTGATATTGCTATGCCTAATAGCGGAGATGACTTATCTATAGGTTTAGTGATTGAGATAGGTGCATGATTAATATTCTGTTCTCTGCTGATATCGTGGTCAAATGAGTAAACATAAATTTCATTTTCATGACCAGTTTGATATTTATTGCCGATGGAATCATAGGTAGAACAACCACTGGATATAAGCCCTTGTTTCTTACCTGTAATGGTTAAATATATTGTGTTCGCCATAGTATTTACCTTTATTATAAATTTATAAGGGTACAAAGTTTCTTCATTGGATATTTAAGGGAGGAATTTTGGATATTTAACTCTATTCCTCATTCCTCCCTATTCGGAATTAATCCAAAATAATATGTGGATAGAAGCGAGATAAATCCTGAGTTATGAGTTCGCTATCTTCTCGCAAACCAATACCGCAAGGCTGATCATTTACCAGCCAGCTACCAATTAGCGTATAATTGTCCCCGAATTTTGGCAGTGTATGAAATTGCTGAACGATCATACCTTCTTTACCGTAAGGGCCATCAACATTGGCAATTTCCTTGCCATTTTCAATAATACGGATATTAGCCCCCTCCCGTGAGAACAGTGGCTTAATAACATAGCTCTCCATTGCCGGATAATTATCATCGGCAAAATAAGCGGGTAGCAGGTTTGGATGATTTGGAAACATCTTCCACAACATGGGTAGCAATGCTTTGTTAGAGATAATACTTTTCCAGGCGGGTTCTAACCAACGAACGCCAGCATCTTCCAATTTGGTAGCGAAAATCTCACGGAACATCAATTCCCAAGGGTAGAGTTTGAACAGATTGCTGATCACCTGGTCTTGCAGGTCAGTAAACTGGCCTTTTTCCCCCAGACCGATATCTTCAATAAATAAGAATTCAGTTGGAACACCCGCTTCCAGTGCACAATCTTGCAAGTATTGAACAGTACCGCGATCTTCTTCCGTATCCTGACAGCAGGCCATGTGCAGTAAGCCAAAGCCATGTTCATCACGCAACTGAGCAAAGCGTTCAATTAACTGCTCTTGCATGCTGTTGAATTGATCGGCATGTGCTGGTAGTAACCCGGCATTCATCTGATCTTCTAACCAGATCCATTGGAAAAAAGCGGACTCATATAGCGAAGTTGGTGTATCAGCATTATTTTCCAACAGTTTTGCCGGGCTTTTACCGTCGTAAACCAAATCCAAACGGGAATAGAGTGATGGCTGGCTGGTAATCCAGGAACTACGGACAAAATCCCAACAATGCTTTGGAATCTGAAATTTAGTCAACAACTCTTCACTATCGACAACTTTCTCCACTACCTGCAAACACATTTGGTGTAGTTCTGCGGTGGTAGCTTCGATTTCTTCAATTTGGGCAAGAGAAAACTGGTAATAAGCCTCTTCACACCAGTAAGGTTCGTCATGCATGGTGTGAAAATTAAAGCCATATTCTATCGCTTTTTCACGCCAGTCCGGGCGTTCAGTAATAGCAATACGTTTCATCCGTGGTTAGCCTCCCATTGAACGGGATGTGGAGCCCGAAGAGGCGCTGCTGCGTTGCATGGTTGACTGTTTTGCAACAGAGTCACCGAAGCCGCCACGGGTAATGGTTGTGGTTGTTGCTGGTTTTGGTGCCATAGCCGTTTTAGGTACTGTCATGGAACGACCGCCTGCGGTTGCCGGGCCATAGCTTTTACCCGACGCATCAACGAATTGACCATTTGCCGGGCTGGTGGCGGATTTAGAGCTAAACAGAGGCTGTGATGGCGCTGAACCACCTCCCATTAGACGCCCCATCATATAACCTGCCATCAGCGGCATCCAGAAACTGCCGCTTTGCTGCGGCTGTGCCTGTGCTTCGCCATTGGTGGTGGTACTGGAAGCAGTGGAGCCAAGGCCAGCTTGCGCCGGGGTTTGAGTACATTGTGCTTCACCAAATTCGGCAATACAGTCTTCTTTGGTGGCATATTTAGGCGCTGTTTTTTCCGCTTCTTTCAACGCATTGTTGTAAGCAGTAGTACATTGCTCACTTTGTGATGGATTGGCTTGAGAACATTCATCTGCATTCATATAAAGAGAGACAGTTTCATCACTCTTTTCACAGGCAGATAACATGAAAACCGCACTGACAGCTATCGCCACAGGTGCAAGGCGATAGTTACGCCAAGCCTTACGGAATGTGTCGTGATTAATATCTTTGGTCCGCTTTATTGTCATCGTCGTATACCCAGATTTTAGATGTCTATGATTCTTTATGAAATAGCTTTAAGGATAGGGGAAATATGAACAAAATTAAAGCATAAACCTTCGATTGATAGCCTGATTTTTTGCCTCGCTGAAAAGGCGGCGGGATATTGATTGTCTGGTATTTTTGTTTAATCTGGTTTTAATGTTGTGAAATAGATATACCTGTCATCCTTCAAGTTGCCTCTTTGTTGGCTGCACTCACTCACCCCGGTCACATAGTTATCTATGCTCCCGGGGATTCGCTCCCTTGCTGCCGCGATGCATCTTGAAATCCATAAGGTATATATGAATTTAAAAAATGGGTGCTGTTATTGATATTTTATGATATTAATCCTGCTCCTGTAACTTATGGTAATTTAAGGATAATTAAACGAGTAAGATTATTATGTAAGTGAATCTACTAATTGCATTATTCTCGGTGATAATTCCAATGGGTAATGTTAGGAATATAATCTTAAATTAATAACAAATTGTTATTATATTATTGGTGTTGTATTTTTTATTTTAATTAAGGAAATTAAGTCGTATGGAAAAGAGTCATTATTCAGAAAGATGGCAGACGCGTTTTGCATTCTTTGAGCGCAATGGTGCTCCTAAAGCGCCTGAGTACAAAGCTGCTACGAAAGCAGAACCATTTATGCGTCGTATCTTGTTAAATATGAATTTTATCGCTTTCTTCTTTGGTTTTATTTACTTTTTCGTTTTAGGTTTATGGCGGAAGAACCTGACTTTATTTGGAGTCGCTGTTATAGTAGTGATTATATTGGGAGTTATTGAAGATGCTCTGAGTATTGATATTTCTCCTGCTGTCGGAATGGGGATTAAATTTGCATTTTCAGCAATATGGGGTACTACTGCTAACTATGCCTACTATTTGAAAGAAAAGCTAAATAGTCAGAGTTGGAATCCATTTGAAGGATTTTTTTAATTTATATATTTTTTATTAAGAAAAATAGCGGCTTTTCTTTCGGCACCTAAATTTAGTTGGTAAGTAAGAAATAAAACAGCCCGCTTTATGGCGCTGAGGAATCCCCAGAAAATAGACAGGCATAGCGTTGTGTGATCTACTGATTGTTCCACCAAGTCAATAAGGTCACTGCTATGCCTGTACGTGAAGTATGTCATAACTTCTTTAAAGATGCTTTATC
>NZ_NSCM01000020.1 GCF_003287735.1 Photorhabdus bodei
CTTTCCGGTAAATAAAAGTAATAGATCAAAATTGGCGATTACCGTCAACCCCACTGATATCATCAATACAAAAAACCTGTGTAAGATCACACTATTTTTAAATCAGAAATACGGTGCGGAATGACGGATCCAAATATCACCAGACCAATTATGGCTAATAGATACGTTTTTAATTCAACATTACCTGTTGTAATGAGTTATGTATCTAAGTTTGAAGGAAGAGTTAATTCAAATGTAAATACTCTGAGAGAATTTTTTGATGATCGATTCTTTTTAGAGCAGAAGATAAATTCATTTAGATTACTACCAGTTAAAATTCAAGCTGTTTTACAAGTATTTGTTTATGGAAGGGATGCAAGAGATTCAAAATATGATAAATTTTATAATAACCTTAAAGGATCTATAGGAGAAGTAAATTATAATAAAGCTATAAAAGAGCTACATGATAATATGCCGCTGACAGAAAGAAATCTTTTTGTTTTAAATGAATTAATAAAAGCAAATGGTAATATTAATAATGAGGTAGGGAAAATAAAAAAATTAACTACATACTTAGCTGATTTTGATAAAAAATATGGGTATGGAACAGGAGAAGATGCTAGCTATTCTGAAGACTGGTATGGTGCTTATACTGGTGAGAGCAATAACTTGCCTCAGAAAATGAAGGAAATCTTATTTGCGATGCGGCACCCTATTGCAGCCTATGATATTGGGCTCTACGAAAGAGGTGCTACCAATATCACGACTAATGCGGTACGTTTTTCAACCCAGGGGAATAGTAAAACGAACCCCAATGGTACATTACTGGATAATAAATATAAGGAAGGCTCCCAGGTCAATGCTTTCCGGCATACACTATGGCAAGCTACCATTGCTGCTCGGTATGGTGAGGAAGTCGCACTCCATGCAGGCAATGCTCATGAAAGTAATCCTAAAATAGATCTTAACATCCGGCAGTTTGCTGCCCTTAAGGACGCTGATCAGACAATTGATTTACTCAATAACCAGATAGGGCGTAGGATTGGCCTACAGAGCGGGAACTCGTCAATGAAAGCGCAGGCCAAGGCAGTGTTGAATCGCTTTCATAAAGAGGGACTGTATGTTGCCAAGAAAAATGCGATGGGGTTTGAGATTGTCAAAGAAAAAATCACCGATGAGCAGTTTTCTTATATGAACTCGGTATTTGAAAGAGGAAATGAAGATGGCTTTTCACCTGAGTAACTATTGGCGATGCAATTGGAACAGCAGAAAAAATAAAATCATTTTTTTTTCATGTACATTGCTGATAGTTTTTTTTGTGTTCAATAGTAACCGACAGTTTAGCATTGTTAAGGGTATGTTTGATTATGCTGATAAACATTGCCAGCAAAACACAGACTGCGTGGTTAACATCAGCAAAATCACGCCGTTTAAATGGGACACTTTGTATGTTATTGATAGTGGTTGGGATCTTGACGAAATTAAGTCTGTCATTGGTGCTGAGTTAAAGGAAAGGACGGATATCTTTTCCAAGATTATCTTTGTTAAGGATGGGCAAGTGGTTTATTTCGAAGAGTATTATTATTATCCGGATTCAGGGGGTAAAAAAATCTTGGTTCTCGATTTTGATTATGAAAATCAGGAAAAAGGGCTTATAGCTTATTATCGTGTTCCCAGAGAGGCTCCCAAAATTGTCATAAAAATGAAAGGAGACCCATCAGTAGAGGACAAAATTTACTATTTATTTTCTTCCGCTAATGAGCAGCAGGTTCAGAGGAACCCCTCATCATTCCGAAAACCATCATGATGCCTTGATGTTAAAAAAACGCATCATAATACCCGGTGATATTTGCCGGGTTTACTAAATAATAGCAACAATACACCATACCAGCAAAAGAAACGAGAATTAAAAATAACATCAATACCCTGCACTTGATTCTTGTCGCCATAAATGTGCGGCTAATAGGGCTTTCCAGGGAGTGAAGTCTGCCAACCATTTTTCTGCCTGTTCTCTGGAAACTTTTTCATTTTGATTAAACAGTCTTTGCATATTACGTCTTACGGCGACATCGCCATGTAATGAGCCATTTAAGTAGTTGAATCCCCGTAACAGGGAATAGTTAATTGTCCACATACCAATGCCTTTTATAGCGAGTAAATTATCTGTTAGTTGCTGAATATCTTGCTCATCATCAGAGATTGCCAATGTTAATTCACCAGATTCAATTAATTGGCTTAAGCGGAGTAATGCTTTGGCTTTACTGACAGAAAATCCGCATTGGCGTAATTCATCTTCTGGATGGTTGATGATTTGTCTGGCGGTTGGAAAGCACCATAGCCCGGCGGAGTGCTGAACGCCCATTGCCTGAATAAATCTCCTGCGAATAGAGATGGCTGCACTGACGCTGATCTGCTGACCGATAACCGCCCAACTTAATGCTTCAAACGGTGTGGCCGATTGATAAATTCTTAGACCTGATTGTCTGGCAATAAGTGAACCGATAATCGGGTGTTCTTTATATAAACATTCAAATAGATGAACCGGCTGTAGAAGCCCTAGCATATGCGATGCTAAAGCAGATAAGCGCTCATCAGGGCTTGTTGTATCACCATCAACTTTAAGTTGTATATGTGCGGTTTTTGCATTAATAGCTATGGTTAATTCCGCAGGTTTGTCATCCCACATCGTCCCTTTTCGAACTTTATTCTGTTCCACAATTTCGGCGATATTTTGTTTATCCCTTTGATGAAAAGCGAAAAAATCGTGGGTATGATAATTATCGGGTAATGCGATTTTGGCAGATAAAGTGGTTTTCATTTCTTCTCTCCCAAGGTATGGGTATTTTAGTGATCATAGTTAGCATTCTTGATAAAAAACTCTGAAATTTGTTTTCAAATTTTTAAAATTTTTCTGACGGGAACAATATCGTCAATTTGTGGTCTTTGTATATGTTAATTAAAGGAGAGATTAATGAAAGCATATTGTTTTAATTTACAACAGAAAATTCTGACATCTGTTCTGCTTTTTTCATGTTGTATAGGTTTTGCTTACTCAAATACAAATATGCATAAACAGTTTTTCCGTCATGATGGTAGTGAAATAACTTACTATCTTAAGCAAAGAGGTGGTAAGAATCTATTGGTGCTGATACAGGGCTCTGATTGTAATAGTATCGCTAATAATAAGTTTGTGAATGATACATTCAGTGATATTTATCCCGATAGTGATATTCTGACTGTGGAAAAATATGGCATTAATGCATCACTCCCTTGGTCTGATGTTGTTGAGCGTTCAGATTGTCCTCAGGCTTATATTCGATTGGATACGCCAGAGCAGCGAGTTAAGGATTATATTCAGATCATTGATTATCTGAAACATCAGAATAAATATAAAAAGATTGTTATTTTGGGTGGAAGTGAAGGAGCAGTGGTTGCTAATTTAATGACATCACAAGTCAATTATATTGATAGAACCGTGTCACTGAATGGTGGAGGTCGGTATTTCGCTGATGATGTTATTCATAGTATGAGGAGTGAGGTGCCACCAGAGCATATCGATGAAGCAATTAAAGGATTTAGGGATTTTCAGCAAAAAATAGCTACCGGGAATAATATGGGTCATATAGAGATGAGTAATCATGGTGCTAATTGGTGGAGAATCTCACTTGGTATTGATCAATATAAAGTGTTAAATCAAACTAAAAGACCTATCTTGATTATTCAAACACTAAATGATAATTCCGTCAGCCCTGGCTCAGCGATGAAAATGGAAGAGCAATTAAAGAAAGATAATATTACCTTTTATCAATACCCAGGTCTGAGTCATGGATTTAGGAATAGTGAAGGTGTTTTGCAGATTACTCCTATAGTTGAAGATATAAAGAATTGGTTATCTAGGGATTATGAATAACCGTCTGTTATCTAAAATATACCCGTCATCTTTCAAGTTGCCTCTTTGTTGGCTGCACTCACTCACCCCGGTCACATAGTTATCTATGCTCCCGGGGATTCGCTCCCTTGCCGCCGCGATGCATCTTGAAATCCATAGGGTATAGTATTAATTCGTCGATTTTTTCATATTGGGAAGTGATATTAAATTTGGAAATAAAACGTGGCATAGTCAAAATTGACACCACGTTTTTTGGATATTATTTTTTCGTAGTGATTGTTGTTAATTCTATATCTCATTTGTTAATAAAATATATATAAATAACAAATTGATGATCAGTGATTTGTAATAAATTTAATAATATAATTGCTTGAGATTTATTTTATATTCTTGTTATTATAATGGGTGAATGGGATGTAATTATAATATTTGCTATAAATCATCACTTGATTAATATACCGCTCGTTATTTCTATAAAATATAGTATTAAAACGTTATGAATTATTTGTTGTTTATGAAATGATGTTCTCGACTTTAGCTTTTGTAGAGTAGAGAGAAATAGCTGTTTATTTCTCATTATTATTTATCTCTGTCATTATATTCGATTGAAAAAATTACTGAAATATCCTGCTCATTATAGGATGTAATATCTTTTTTATTTTCTATTGGGTAATAAAATATTGATTTTAAATTAATTAAATTTATTTTTTTATTTTATTGACAATACATTAATGGCATCTATAGTTATATGTATTAGATAAAGCATCAATATGGCACCAAAAATGCTGTAGATATTATCTAAATGCTGGATAAATTCCTGATAAACACCTTGTTTTCTAGTGAAAATGGTTACCGTTTTGTGTGGGCAAGATAAATAGCTTATTGTATGTATTTTTGAGCGATATAAGTTATTTATCAATTGGTTAGATTAAATTTTGGAGTTTATGTCATGATAATTAAGAAAGATATTTTATTAAATGAAGAGCTGATTGTCGATGATGAGCTTAAAGTGGGTAAAGTAGAGAAGGTCAATATTGATATTCTGTCACCCAGCTCAGTTATCGTTAGTCTAAATATTTTAGGCGTAGTTGATGATTTTCATCTATTACTAGTTGATGGTGATAAAGATAAAGACAAGATTGTGCTGCTCTATCTTTCTCTTTTACGTGTTCTTCATGAAAAATTAGAAGTGAAAGTAAAAATCGCAAAAAGTAATCTTACTAAGATAAAATATATAGTAGGTGTTGAAATTTAAGAAGTATTTGTTAAATTTCTAAATGAGTGCGTAGAATAATTGGATTTAGTTTGAGAGATATAATCAATTATCAAATGCACCTAACCGTAGGAAGAACGTGAATATTTACGTTCTTCCTGTTCCTATTTGAATGAATTATTGTGAAATTAAAGAATCTATATTTTATAAATAAATTTTGGTTTATTTAGGGTAATATTTTAACGGTAATAATTATATGGCAAACAATCACATTAACTCTATTTTACAATGCTTAAATTTAATTTCTTTACAAATTTAAATGTCCATATATTATTGCTAGAAGACAAATTTATATTATTATTTTAGAGTGATAAAATCACAGTGAAACTATAAAGTTGTTTTTTATATTATTCCCTCAATTGAAAGTTTTATGATGAAAAAATAAATTTTTTAACAGTTTTTTACTGTTTTAAATAGCTAATATTATGATTTTTTTGTTGGATTTGGCAGATCTAAAAAAATCATAGTTAATTTGACTTTTTAAACAGAAAGAAATGTAAATCCATAATATTATGTATGATGATATATTGAAATTGAATTTTTTCTAAGAGGTTTATTTTGATGAAAATAGGGTCGCGATTAATACAATTGTTATAGTTTTAAAGCGACATAATATTAAAATATCAGGAGACGACATGCTTGATTCAAATGTAACAGATTGTAATAGTAAGAATACTTCCCCAGTTTGTTCTTTTAATGAATGGGATCCACTTGAGGAGGTTATTGTCGGTGTCGTTGATGGCGCCAGATTTCCCGGTTGGCATATGGCGATAGAGCCAATACTACCACCAAATCAGATTGCTAATTTTCATCGGTATGCAGGTCGGTCATTTCCGCAAGAGCAAATTGATGCAGCATCTAGAGAATTAGAAGAGTTTGTCCATATTCTTGAAGGTGAAGGTGTGACAGTACGTCGTCCGGATCCGCAAGACCAATCTCAGGTATTTGGTGCACCAGGCTGGAGTAGTACAGGGTTTTATTGTGCAATGCCTCGCGATGTGCTGTTAGTTATTGGAAATGATATTATTGAATGCCCGCTAGCATGGCGTTCCCGTTATTTTGAGACAGCGGCATATAAGACTTTACTTAAAGATTACTTTAAGAAAGGTGCAAAATGGAGCGCTGGGCCAAAGCCACAGTTGACCGAGGAACAATATAATTTCGAATGGCATCAGCCTAATAGCAAGGAGCGTGTTCCCCTTGCTATAACTGAGTTTGAACCAACTTTTGATGCTGCGGATTTTATTCGATGTGGGCGAGACATCATTGCTCAAAAGAGCCATGTCACAAACGAATTTGGTATTGAATGGCTTCGTCGTCATATAGGTGATGAATATCGTATTCATGTTTTTGAATTTAACGATGATAGCCCTATGCACATTGATGCCACCTTTGTTCCTATGGCGCCAGGAAAACTGTTAATTCACCCAGAAAAAGTATTAAAAATTCCTGAATTGTTTAGGAACTGGGATGTATTACATGCACCGAAACCGGTTATTCCTGATGACCATCCTCTGTATACCACCAGTAAATGGATCAACATGAATATTCTGATGTTGGATGAACAGCGAGTGATTGTTGAAAAGCAGGATGAACCAATGATCGCAGCGATGAAACGCTGGGGCTTTACGCCTATTCCATGTAATTTCAGGAATTTTAATACGTTCGGCGGTTCCTTCCATTGTGCAACAGTGGATGTAAGACGGCGCGGAACTTTACAGTCTTATCTTGACTAGGAATAATGATGGCTATCTGGAGATATTCCCTTTGGGATGCAGCAATGTTTGCATTAAGTATCTTGCATACGGTAGCCACTATTACGCTAGTTGTGTATTGGGATAATTTCACTATTGTAAAAGTGATTGTGATATTGAAAGCTTCCCCAATATTTGACTATAGCTAAATATGCCTCTACATTTATATATGACGGATGTAAATGTTAGAGATGAATACCCGCATGCACACAGTTAAGATTAATCACAGTGTGCATGCGTTTTGCTTGTATTTCTTTCTTCTCCCCATCATTGCTATGATTATGAATAGTAACAGGCTGTTTAATTCTGAATTTAAGTATGAGTTCTGAAATAATTGCTGGTAGTGAGTCATTGTTAGTACGAATTCATCTGTTCTGATGAGTAACCGCAGTTACTTTCTGTTTCTCTTTATATATTAAATGATAATCATTATTACTTGGATGTTGGTTATTTCCGTCTTACAGTACTTACAACATATTTATTGCTATCAGACTGCATATATATGTCTTGTTTTATAATCTTATATAAGGAAATTCATGATGAAATCGATGATATCTAAAGATAATATTAATTTATTTATCAAAAAAATAGATGAACTGGTTAATATTGAAAATGAAAAAAAAGGTGGGGCTCTCGCAGTTGCTATTATCCACGATGATAAGATAATTTATCAGCGTCATATCGGGCAGGCGAGCATTGAACATGCTGTGGCTATACAGCCTAATACTAAATTCTATTTGGCGAGTGCTTCAAAACAATTCACGGCTTTTTGCATAGCCTTGCTGGAGAAAGAAGAAAAGCTCAATGTCAAAGATAAAGTCAGGCAATATTTGGATTATTTACCCGAGCATTTCTCTGATATTACCATTGAGCATCTTATTCATCACACCAGCGGGTTACGGGATGTATTTTTACTTTATAGTCTGGCAGGTAAAAACTCAAGTTTTGACTACTGCAATGCTGATTTAGTGAAAAAACTGATCCAACGACAACAGACACTAAATGCTCCCATTGGGGAATATAATATTTATAGCAACACGGGCTATTATTTGCTGGGGGAAATCATCAGAGTGGTTTCAGGTAAGTCGTTAAAAAAATATTCAGAAGAAAATATTTTCGCTCCATTAGAGATGAAAGATACCATTATCTGTGATGATATAACCGAGATTATCTCTAATCGGGCGATGGGTTACACTTATAATGAGAATTCGCAACAGTGGATAAGAAGCGATATCAATAATTCTGTGACGGGTAGTGCAGCGGTTCACTCCACCGTGAATGATTTATGTCGTTGGGCTAAAGCGTTTTATTCACCATCTATTGTTCAGGATTTACTGCCTCAATTATCCCGTACACCAGATTTAACCAATGGCAATCGTAACAACTATGCTTACGGTTTGATTATCGACCAACGTGCAGGGCAAAGGATAATACAACATAGTGGTACCTATGCTGGCTTCAGGGCTAATATTTGTATTTTACCAGATGCTAAATTAGGTATCGCGATGACTGCTGCAACCGATGTTGATGTTGGTAAATGGACGGATAAGTATATTGATATATTATTTAATGCCGATGCTGAGCCAGAAAAACCACATTGCTTAACCAGTGATATTGATATCACCGGTATTTTCCGAGGGATAGAGCCTTACCCTTATATTATTACTAAAGAAGATTTTTATTTTTTAGGTAATTTATTTACAAAAGGTAACCCGATTATTTTTAACTCTGACGGTACATTCCAAGAACAAGGAAGTAAAATCCAGTTCAGACCTGTCATTGGAAATGACAGTGTTATCGCGCTGGAACATATTGATGAAATTGGTAACATTTTTTATTTGAAAAAGATGAACAATGAAGATAGTGTTGATATTCAGTTATTGTCAGGGCGATATTATAGTCACGAAACAGAGGCGGTAATTAATATTATAGTGTCTGGTGATGATATTTATATTGATGGGATTATCCATCCGGTAAAAAAAGAGGTTTTGCGACGTATTTATGGGAATAGCTATTTCTCTCCCAGTACTGAATTTGTTGTTGATTTTGAATTTGATCCTGACACGAATAAATTTCGTCTTTATATCGGTAATTCACGTTGCTTGAATGTGGAATTCGTTGAAATTTAATTACAGGTTAGTAAATATAAGTTTATAACAGCATTTCGTGAGTAGGGTGGAATTAATATTATGAGGGCCTAAAGATATTTTCCATTAGATACACTTTGTTCCAGGCAGAACTATTATATTTATGTTCTGTCTGTTTTTTATAAATATTAGGAGATTAATCATGAAACTGACAATATCCACAGATAATATTAAATTATTTATCAAAAAAATAGATGAATTAGTTAATATTGAGGATAAAAAAAAGGGTGGCGCTCTCGCCGTTGCGGTTACCCACGGTAATAAAACCATTTATCAGCGTCATATCGGGAAAGCGAGCATTGAACATGCTGTGGCTATAAAACCTAATACTAAATTCTATTTAGCGAGTGTTTCAAAACAATTCACGGCTTTTTGTATAGCTTTGCTGGAGAAAGAAGGAAAGCTCAACGTTAAGGATAAAATCAAACAATATTTGGATTATTTACCCGTGCATTTCTCTGATATTGCCATTGAAAATCTTATTCATCATACCAGTGGGTTACGGGATATGTTTTTACTCTATGGTCTGGCAGGTAAAAATTCAGATCTTGACTACTGCCATGCTGGTTTAGTAAGGAAACTGATTCAACGACAACAGGCATTGAATCTCCCGACTGGGGAATATTATCTTTATAACAACACGGGCTATTATTTGCTGGGGGAAATCATCAGCGTAGTTTCAGGCCAGCCGTTGAAAAAATATGTAGAAGAAAATGTTTTCGCCCCATTAAAGATGAAAGATACCTTTATCTGCGATGATATAACCGAGATTATCCCTGACAGGGCGATGGGTTATACTTATAATGAGAGTTCGCAACGGTGGATAAGAAGCGATATCAACAATTCTGTGGTGGGTAGTGCTGGGGTTCATTCCACCGTGAATGATTTGTGCCGTTGGATGAGAGCGTTTTATTCGCCATCTATTGTTCAGGATCTATTGCCTCAATTATTCCGTACGCCAGATTTGACCAATGGAAATCGTAACAATTATGCTTACGGTTTGATTATCAGTCAACGCGAAGGGCAAACGATAATACAACACAGTGGTGCTTATGCTGGCTTCAGAAATAATATTTGTATTTTACCGGATGCTAAATTAGGTATCGTGATAACCGCTGCAATAGGTGTTAATGTTGCTAAATGGGTGGATCAGTATATTGATATATTGCTTAATACCGATGTTGGGCCAGAAAAGCCGCATTACCTAACCGATAATATTGATATCACCGGTATTTTCCGAGGGATAGAGTCTTATCCTTATGTTATTACCAAAGAAGATGTTTACTTTTTAGGTAATTTATTCGAAAAAGGTAACCCGATTACTTTTAATCCTGACGGTACATTCCAAGAGCAAGGAGGTAGAACCCGGTTCAGATCTATCATTGAAAATGACAATGTTATCGCACTGGAACGGATTGATGAAAATGGTAATGTTTTTTATTTTAAAAAAATGAATGATGAAGAGAGCATCGATATTAAACTATTGTCAGGGTGTTATTATAGTTACGAAACAGAGGCGGTAATTAATATTATATCGGCTGATGAAAATGTTTATATTGATGCGATTATCCATCCGGTAAAAAAAGAGGCTTTGCGGCATATTTATGGGAATAGTTATTTATCCCCAGGAACTGATCTTATTGTTGATTTTGAGTTTGATCCAGATTCAAATAAATGTCGTCTCTATGTCAGTAATTCGCGCTGCTTGAATTTGGAATTTGTTTCGGTTTAATTGACAGGTTAGTGAATACAAATTTAGGACAGTATTTCGTTAGTAGGATAGGATTGATACTATTGTGATAGTCTGGAGATATTTTATATTAGATGCACTTCATCCTAGGCAGAACGGTTATATTTATGTTCTGCCTATTTTTTATAGACATTAGATCGAAAATGATTTATGAAATCAAATAACTATTTGTAAAAATTAGCTAATTTTGATTTTCACCCACAGCTACTTTATATTGTCATTCATACATTAAATGATAATCATTATCACTTGGATGTTTCTTGTTTATGCCTTATAGTTCTGCCCGCATATGTTGTATCACCAGATCGTATATATGTGCCCTACTTGTATAATTTTAAATATTAGGAAATTAATGGTGGAACTAACAATATCTACAGATAATATTAAATTATTTATCAATAAAATAGATGAACTGGTTAATATTGAAAATAAAAAAAAGGGAGGGGCTCTTGCCGTTGCGGTTACCCACGGCGATAAAACCATTTATCAGCGTCATATTGGGCAAGCTAGCATTGAACATGCTGTAGCTGTAAAACCTAATACTAAATTCTATTTAGCGAGTGTTTCAAAACAATTCACGGCTTTTTGCATAGCCTTATTGGAGAAAGAAGGAAAGATCAGGGTCAAGGATAAAGTCGGACAATATTTGGATTATTTCCCCGCAGAATTTTCTGACATTACCATTGAACATCTTATTCACCATACCAGCGGGTTACGGGATAAATTTTTACTTTATCACCTAGCAGGTAAAAATTCAGACTTTGATCACCGTCATATTGATTTGGTGAGAAAACTGGTCCAACGGCAACAGGCACTTAATTTCACGTCTGGGGAGTATTATCTCTATAGCAATACGGGCTATAGTTTATTGGCGGAAATAGTTAGCGTAATTTCAGGTAAATCGTTGAGGAAATATGCGGAAGAAAATATTTTCGTTCCATTAAAGATGGAAGATACCTTTTTCTATGATGATATAACCGAGATTATTCCTGATCGGGCTATGGGTTATGCTTATAATAAGAAGCTGCACCAGTGGGTAAGAAACGAT
The DNA here is from genome assembly GCF_003287735.1 of Photorhabdus bodei. Taxonomy (GTDB): domain Bacteria; phylum Pseudomonadota; class Gammaproteobacteria; order Enterobacterales; family Enterobacteriaceae; genus Photorhabdus; species Photorhabdus kayaii. The sequence continues at coordinate 11,841 of NZ_NSCM01000020.1, forward strand.
ATCAATAATTCTGCTGTGGGTGGTGGTGGGGTTCACTCCACCGTGAATGATTTGTGTCGTTGGATGAGAGCATTTTATTCACCATCGATTGTTCAGGATCTGTTGCCTCAATTATCCCGTACACCAGATTTAACCAATGGCAATCGCAACAATTATGCGTACGGTTTGATTATCAGTCAACGCGAAGGGCAAACGATAATACAACATGGTGGTTCTTATGCTGGCTTCAAATCTCACGTTTATATTTTACCGGATGCTAAATTAGGTATCGCGATTACCGCTGCAATAGGTGTTGATGTTTCTAAATGGGTGGAACAGAATATTGATATCTTGTTTGACACCGATATTAGGCCAGAAGAACCGTATTGCCTAACCAGTGATATCGATATCACCGGTATTTTCCGAGGGGAAGAGCCTTATCCTTATATTATTACCAAGGAAGAGACTTATTTGTTAGGTAATTTATTCGAAAAAGGTAACCCGATTATTTTTAACTCTGACGGTACATTCCAAGAGAAAGGGGGTAAAATCCGGTTCAGACCCATTATTGAAAATGACCGTGTTACTGCACTGGAACAGATTAATGAAAATGGCAATGTTTTTTATCTTAAAAAGAGGGTTGATGACGGAGCTATCGATATTCAGCGATTGGCAGGGCGATATTATAGTCATGAAACAGAAACAACGATTACTGTTTCCGCTTCTGGCGATGGGATTTATATTGATGGGGTAGTTTATATTGGTAAAAAGGAAGTCTTGCGGCGGATTTACGGGAATAGTTATTTCTCTCCCAGTACTGAACTGATTATTGATTTTGAATTAGATCCTAATAGCAATAAACCACATCTCTATATCAGTAATTCACGTTGTTGGAAGATAGAATTCGTCACAGTTTAATTTATAAAGTGATAAATTAGAATTAGGAGCGATATGGTTATAGCAGAATGGAGTTAATACTATTGAGGAGCTAGAGATATTTTCTATTAGATGCACTTTATTCCAGGCAGAAATATTATATTTATGTTCTGTCTGTTTTTTTTAACATCAGCTTCCGTAGTTACTTTATATTGCCATTCATACATTAAATGATAACCATTATCACTTGGATATTTCTTATTTACGTCCTACAGTACTGTTTGTATATGTATTGATATCAGGCCGTATATATTTTATTTTGTAACCTTAAATAAGGAGTTTCATGATGAAATCTACTATATCTACAGATAAGATTAAGTTATTTCTCAAGAAAATAGACGAACTGGTTAATATTGAAAATAAAAAGAAGGGTGGTGCTCTCGCCGTTGCGGTTATCCTCGGCAATAAAATCATTTATCAGCGTCATATCGGGAAAGCCAGCATTGAACATGTTGTGGCTGCAAAACCTAATACTAAGTTCTATTTGGCGAGTGTTTCAAAACAATTCGTAGCTTTTTGTATTACTTTGCTAGAAAAAGCAGGGAAGCTTTGCGTCAAGGATAAAGTTGGGCAATATTTGAATTATTTCCCTGCGGAATTCTCTGATATTACTATTGAACATCTTATTCACCATACCAGCGGGTTACGAGATGAGTTTTTACTTTATGAGCTGGCAGGTAAAAATTCGGACTTTGATCACCGCCATATTGATTTAGTCAGAAAATTGACTCAACGGCAACAAGCGCTTAACTTTACTCCTGGGGAATATCATCTGTATAGTAATACGGGCTATAACTTGCTGGCGGAAATAGTCAGAGTGGTTTCAGGTAAATCGTTAAGAGAATATGCAGAAGAAAATGTTTTTGCCCCATTAAAGATGAAAGATACCTTTTTCTATGATGATGTCGCTGAAATTATCGTTGATCGGGCAATGGGCTACACTTATAACGAGGATTCATGCCGGTGGATAAGAGATGATCTCAACGATACAGTGGTCGGTGGTTCAGGGCTTCATTCTACGGTAAATGATTTGTGTCGTTGGATCAGAGCCTTTTATTCACCATCGATTGTTCAGGATCTGTTGCCTCAATTATCCCGCACACCAGATTTAACCAACGGTAATCGCAATAATTATGCGTACGGTTTGATTATCAGCCAACGCGAAGGGCAAACGATAATAGAACACGGTGGTTCTTATGCTGGCTTCAAATCTCATGTTTGTATTTTACCGGATGCTAAATTAGGTATCGCGATTACCGCTGCAATAGGTGTTGATGTTTCTAAATGGGTGGAACAGAATATTGATATCTTGTTTGACACTGATATTAAGCCAGAAGAACCGTATCGTCTAACCAGTGATATCGATATCACCGGTATTTTCCGAGGGGAAGAGCCTTATCCTTATATTATTACTAAGGAAGAGACTTATTTTTTAGGTAATTTATTCGAAAAAGGTAACCCGATTATTTTTAACTCTGACGGTACATTCCAAGAGAAAGGGGGTAAAATCCGGTTCAGACCGATTATTGAAAATGACAGTGTTACTGCACTGGAACAGATTAATGAAAATGGCAATGTCTTTTATCTTAAAAAGAGGGTTGATGACGGAGGTATCGATATTCAGCGATTGGCAGGGCGATATTATAGTCATGAAACAGAAGTAACGATTACTGTTTCCGCTTCTGGCGATGGGATTTATATTGATGGGGTAGTTTATATTGGTAAAAAGGAAGTCTTGCGGCGGATTTACGGGAATAGTTATTTCTCTCCCAGTACTGAGCTGATTATTGATTTTGAATTAGATACTGATGCCAATAAATCTCATCTCTATATCAGTAATTCACGTTGTTGGAAGATAGGATTTGTCGCAGTTTAATTTATAAAGTGATATACCCTATGGATTTCAAGATGCATCGAGACGGCAAGGGAGTGAATCCCCGGGAGCATAGGTAACGATGTGACCGAGTGCAGCCAACAAAGAGGCAACTTGAAAGATAACGGGTATATCAGATCGTATATATGCTCTGTCTTATAACCTTAAATAAGGAAGTTCATGATGGAATCAACGATATCTAGAGATAATATTAAATCTCTTCTTAATAAAATAGATAATTTAATTGATATTGAAAATAAGAAAAAAGGTGGCGCTCTCGCCGTTGCTGTTACCCACGGAGATGAAACCATTTATAAGCGCTATATCGGGCAAGCTAGCATTGAACATGCTGTTGCTATAACCCCAAATACGAAATTCTATATGGCGAGTGTTTCGAAACAATTCACGGCTTTTTGTATTGCTTTGCTGGAAAAAGAAGGAAAGATCAACGTCAAGGATAAAGTTGGAAAATATGTGGATTATTTCCCGGCATATTTCTCTGATATTACTATTGAACATCTTATTCATCATACCAGTGGATTACGGGATAAATATGTCCCTTATGGCTTTGCCGGTAAAAATTCAGATTTTGACCACCGCAGCATAGATTTATTAAGAAAACTGATTCAACGGCAACAAAAGCTTAATTTCACGCCCGGGGAATATTTTCGCTATAGCAATACGGGCTATAATTTGTTGGCAGAAATTATCAAAGTGGTTTCGGGAGAATCGTTAAGAGAATATGCGAAAGAGAATATTTTTATTCCATTAAAGATGAGTAATACCTCCTTCTATGATGATGTTACTGAGATTATCTCTGACCGGGCGATAGGCTATGCCTATAACGAAGATTCAAATCAATGGATAAGATCGGATCACAACGATTCAACTATAGGGAGTGCGGGGCTGCGTTCTACAGTGAGTGATTTATGCCGCTGGATGAAAGCATTTTATTCACCATCGATTGTTCGGGATATGTTGCCTCATTTATCTCGTATGCCAAATTTAACCAATGGCAATCGTAACAATTATGCTTACGGTTTGATGATCAGCCAACGTGAAGGGCAAAAGATAATACGGCACGATGGTTCCTATGGTGGTTTTAAAGCTGAGGCTTGTGTTTTACCTGATGCTAAATTAGGTATTGTGATTACTGCTGCAACAGGTATTAATACCGTTGAATTTACTAATCAATGTCTTAATGTATTATTTAACACTGATATGACTGAGCCGGAACATTGCCTAACCAGTAATATTGATATTACCGGTATGTTCAAGGGGGTTGATCCCTATCCCTATATTATTACCAAGGAAAATTGCTATTTATTAGGTAATTTATTCGAGGAAGGTAATCCGATTATCTTTAACGCCGATGGAACATTCCAAGAGAAGGGTGGAGAAATCCGGTTCAGACCGATCATTGAAAATGACAGTGTTATCTCACTAGAACAGATTGATGAAAATGGCAATATTTCTTATTTGAAAAAGATGACTGATAAAGGTGACATTGATATTCATCGGTTATCAGGTCGCTATTATAATCACGAAACAGAATCAATGCTAAATATTGAATTATCCGGTGATGAACTCTATATTGATGCAGTGGTCTTGCCTGGAAAAAAAGAGGCTTTAAGGTGGGTTTACGAGAATAGTTATTTATCTCCTAGTACTCAGCTTATTATTGATTTTGAATTAAATCCTGATACGAATAAACTTCGCCTTTATGTCAATGATTCACGTTGTTGGAAGATAGAATTCGTCTTGGTTTAATTGATAGGGTTGTAAATATGAATTAAGAACCGTGTTTTTCTGGAAGGATAAGAAAATTAGATTGAGATCATAAAGATATTTTCTATCTAATCTATTTATTTTCAGGCAGAACTATTATGACGATGTTTTGCCTGTTCGATATGATTTTGATATTTTAATTGCTTCATGGATTGTTTTTGGTTTATATTCTCATCGCCCTTGATATGTTAAGGATACTCCTTTCCTCTAATTAGAGATACAATTTAATCTTTATTATAATATACCCGTCATCTTTCAAGTTGCCTCTTTGTTGGCTGCACTCACTCACCCCGGTCACATAGTTATCTATGCTCCCGGGGATTCGCTCCCTTGCCGCCGCGATTCATCTTGAAATCCATAGGGTATATAAGGGAGGTAAATTTATGAAAAAGGGTAAATTATGTGATATTAATTCATATTTCATAATCTGGTGTTAGAGGAATAGTTTAAATCATAATGTACAGGGTATAGTAAATAAAAAGTCTATATTTAGCTACGAAATTATATTTGTTTGAATGTTATTGTCCATTTTTTATAAATGTAATTAACGGATATTTTAAATAGCTTTCCATAATACCGATACACTTGTGCCTTTTGTTTTCTTTTTGAACAATGTTGGTTCTGTAGCCTATCTCATTGATTTTACGTATTGCTTAGATGAAAAGGCTGTATGTCTTGGTACACAAGGGTTGGTTGGAAGTGGAGCATAATTATGAAATCTTATTTAAATAGAGTAAAACGATAATAGGCAGAAATATTTAACATGGTTAATATAAATAAAACATATCCATCTGAGAATGATCAGATATCTTGTGATTTTGATTCTGAGGTCGTTATTGGGTTAGTTGGCGCTGTAGGAACAGATTTGGAAATAATTAGAGATTCTATAACACAGAAACTTAATGCGTTCAGGTATGATGTACAGGAGATAAGAATATCTTCTGAAATCATTTCGGTATTAAGAGATATTCCGTCAACAAGGGATAATTATGAAAGGATAAGTTGCTTAATGTCGGAGGGTAATTATTTAAGAGAGTCTAGTCAGGATAGTTCTATATTAGCATTGGCTGCGGCAGCAAAGATAAATAAAGGAAGAAGAAAGAAAAACACTTTACCAACACCATCGGTCAGGAAAGCATATATTATAAATTCTCTTAAACACCCGGATGAGGTCAATGCATTAAGGGATATTTATGCAAATGGCTTTTTCCTGATAGGTGTATATACTGGTGAATCACAAAGATTAAGAAATCTTATTGTTGATAAATGTATTGATGAGGTAAAGGCTAAAAAATTGATCGATCGTGATTCCAATGAGGAGAATAAATGGAGGCAGCATACCAGAGATACTTATGAGTTATCAGATTTCTTTATAAATTATGATGGAAATAAAAATAGGACCGACAATAATATATGGAGAATATTAGATCTTATTTTTGGTAATCCATATGTCACACCAACCTTTGATGAATATGCTATGTTTATGGCTTTTTCTGCTTCTCTGCGATCAGGGGATCTTTCCCGTCAGGTTGGTGCTGTATTAACCAAAGACAAGAATATAATCTCAACTGGAGCTAATGATGTACCACGATTTGGCGGAGGATTATATTGGCCTGATTATGTAGGAGATGCAATTGAAGATGCTGAAAATGGTAGAGATTATAAGATAGGTGAGGATTCAAATGCGAAACAGAAAAGGTTAATTATTGAAGATGTACTTAAAGGTATTGTAGATGAACAAAAGGAAGTATTTAAGGAATATCTCCTAAAAAGTAAAATAAAGGATATTACCGAATATGGCAGGGTTGTGCATGCTGAAATGGAGGCAATCTTGGCATGTGCAAGAAGTAACATTAGTACTCATAATGGGATATTGTATTGTACTACATTCCCTTGTCATAATTGTGCAAAACATATCGTTGCCAGTGGTATAACGCGAGTTGTCTATATCGAACCTTATCCTAAAAGCAAAGCTTTTGATTTTCATCCTGATTCTATTTCAATACCTGAAGAAGAGATTTTTGATAATAAAGTGATTTTTGAGCCGTTTGTGGGAGTTGGGCCTCGTTGTTTCTTTAACTTGTTCTCAACAAATCTAGGGATAGGATATAAAGTAAGAAGAAAAGATAAGAGTGGTAAAGCTGTTAAATGGCATAGAAAAGATGGCAGACTTAGAATGCAGATGCTACCATTATCTTATATAGAAAGAGAGACAAGATCGGTAATTAACGTAAATAGATTAATAAAGGAGTTAAAAAAATGACTGAGAAAGAAGAATTTTTGGCTTATATAGCTGAGATGAGTAAAGTAGTTGAGCAATGGCCAGATTGGAAGAAGGTAGGATTGAGAACTCCCCGTAACCTACTACAGGTATCTCGTAGTTTAAATCCTAAGGACTATACGACAGGTGAGGCTGAAAATAACTTGGCATAACCTATTATTATTTATTGAAAAATAGAAATATCGATAATAATTTTCTGTTTTTACCCTAAATTTATATATTAATAAATCAACTAAAATAATAAATTAAAATTTTAGCTTAAAATGAGCCTGTACATAAAGTTGTAGTTAATTGCTTTAACGCGGTTTCATCTAAATAAAGTAACCCTTTTTAGGGTTACTAGTAAATATAGTGAATAACTTAAGTTCATTACTTATTTTCAAAAAACGCTCGCCTTAAACCTAATTCCAGACCGCGAATTTCTGCCAGACCTTTTAATCGGCCAATGCAGGAATAACCGGGATTAGTCTGTTTTTTTAGGTCATCAATTATTTGATGACCATGATCAGGGCGCATAGGTATCAAACGGTTATCTCCAGCCTTCTTACGACGATATTCTTCACGCAGAATTTCCATCACTACATTATACATATCCACATCACCTGCCAGATGAGCGGCTTCATGGAAAGTTTTGCTGTTTTCTTCCCGTTGGGTAGAGCGCAGGTGAGTAAAATAGATTCGATTGCCATAGCGTTTAATCATCTCGACCAAATCATTATCACCACGAACGCCATAGGAGCCGGTACACATGGTAATACCGTTAGCCGGGCTTGGTTCAATGGTGGTCAGCCATTCAATATCTTCAATAGTGGAAATAATACGTGGTAAGCCCAGAATAGGACGCGGCGGATCATCCGGGTGAATTGCCAGATGTAAACCATATTCTTCACATACAGGAACAATCTGGTGCAGGAAATAAGCCAAATGTTCACGCAGTTTATCGCGGGTAATATCTTTGTAGCGATCTAATTGCGCCTGAAATTCTGCTAACGTATAGCCCTCTTCGGCCCCCGGCAGACCGGCAATAATATTAGTGGTGAGTTTCTTAATATCAGCAGCAGACATGTTGTCGTAATAGACTTTTGCCTGAGCTTGTTCTTCGATGGTGTAATCAGCTTCTGCATCTGGACGTTTGAGGATATAAATTTCAAATGTGGCAAAGGCAATTTGATCAAAACGTAGGGCTTTAGAACCATCAGGGAGTGAGTATTCCAGATCGGTGCGTGTCCAGTCCAGCACAGGCATAAAGTTATAGCAGACGGTATCGATGCCACATTCCGCCAAATTTTTCAGTGAAGTTTTGTAGTTATTAATCCATTGCTGATAGCGACCGGTCTGAGTTTTAATCTCTTCATGGACAGGCACACTTTCAACAACTGACCAGATAAGCCCCTTATTTTCGATGAGGGTTTTACGGGCCAGGATTTCGTCTTTGTTCCAAACGTGTCCGTTAGGAATATGGTGTAATGCGGTAACGATGCCAGCTGCACCAGCCTGACGGATATCATCTAAAGAAACAGGGTCATTTGGGCCGAACCAACGCCAGGTTTGTTCCATTGTTATCTACCTTTGCATAAATTCAGAATGAAAAAAATCCACCAGAATAATTGGATATAAAAAATTATTAATTATTTCGTTAAATTAATTACGCCTCTTTGCTATTTCATAGGGATATGAATTAAAGAGATAACCGTCGAAATAGGGATCGTCTATATCAGACAATTCCAGTAAACGTAATTTCACATTCTCCAAATGTTGCCACATTGCTTGTTTGGCCGCCGCCGGATCTTTCTTGATCATGGCGGATAAAATGATCTGATGGTCATGCAGCCATTCTTTACGATAATCTTTATCGGTAATTCGAGTGTGCAGTTTCTGCCACATGGGATTATTTTCCCGCCATGCCCAAGATTGTTTAAGCAGTTCAACTAACATGCTGTTATGGGTTGCTTCCGCAATCGCCAGATGGAATTCTCTGTCGCCGGATTCATCTTCACCGGAGGCCAAATCTTCGGATTCCTTTTGCAAGGCTCGACGCATATTCGCAATGTTATTTGGTGTCACTTGCATGGCGGCAAATTCGGCAATATTACTTTCCAGTAATTGGCGAGCTTGTAATAACTCAAAAGGTCCTGCTGCGTTAACTGAGCATGAAGAGGAAGTGGGTAGGTGAGGGCGGTTAATAATATAGATCCCGGAACCTTTGCGGACTTCAATAAGGCTTTCTAGTTCGAGCATAATTAATGCTTCACGCACAATGGTTCTGGAAACCTGTAGTAATTCAGCAAGTTCTCGCTCCGGCGGTAAGCGATCTCCGATACGATATTGCTGGTTGGCAATCATCTCTCTTAATGAAATGCCAACTTCTTGGTAAGGACGTTTTGGCTCAAGTAAATGCTTCATGGTGTCACTATTGTTGTCGTGATTATCGATGGTATTGTGTAGATAATAGTCAAAAATAGAAATTGGTCAACCAAAAATGCCGCTTAAGGGCGAAGGCCAAATGGCCTTCGCCAATGATTATCTGACTGCGCGGATGCGCTCCACCATACGGTAAAGCATTGGGTTGCTTTTCTTAATGTCGTCGTACATAGGTTTGACCGCCTCTTCAAACGATTTTTGATCCACATCGACGAATTTAACGCCAATTTTCTCTGCATTCTGGCGCTCTTTCTCCTCTGATTTTTCCCATAATTTCGTCATATATTGAGAAGAGTTAATGGCCGCGTTTATAAGAATTTTTTGTTGCTCTGCTGACAGCTTATTTAGCGATTTAGTAGAAATAACAAGGATGTCTGGCACCATAGTATGGTTATCCAGCGAGAAGTATCTGGCAACTTCACTGTGACGGCTCAGGCTAAAAGAAGGAATATTATTTTCTGCGGCATCTACCACACCCTGTTGTAGAGCAGTATACAGTTCGCCGTAAGCCAGTGGAGTTGGGTTACCGCCTAAATTTTTCACCATTGAAATGGCGGTTGGGCTAGGCTGAACCCGAATTTTCATGCCTTTTAGATCCTCAGGCGTGCGGATAGGTTTTTTGGCGTAGAAGCTACGTGCGCCGGCTTCATAGTAGGTTATGCCAATAAAGCCACGGTTTTTGCTGGATGCCAGAATCTCTTTACCAATCTCGCCGTTTTTAATTTTTTCGTAATGGGCTTTATCGCGGAACAGATAAGGTAAGTTAAAAGCAGAATAAGCGGGCGAAAAAGCTTCCAGTTCCGCGGCATTGGATTTGACTAAATCCAATGCACCATTTTGCATCAGTTCCATCGATTCCCGCTGGTTACCCAATTGTGCGTCTGGATAGATTCGAATACGAACATCACCATTCGTTTTTTGGCGAACTTCATCTGCAAACTGAGTCATTGCCTTGTGTACTGCATGATCGCGGTTATGGTTATGGCTGAGTTTTAATGTTGTTACTGCCGTAACTTGTGACGCGCTTAAGGCCAATACCGCACCGATTACAGTAGATAAAATACGCTTAGAATTGCTCATTGTTCGTTCTCCAATTGTTGTAAATAGGTTACGGGCACAACTGAACTGACGGTCAAACCATAAGCATCACTTCGGATTTCGTCAAAAAGTAAAAACAATTTGGTTGACCAATATCACAAAATAATCGGCACAACTGGTGAACCAGTCAGTTTGTGATCCCGCTCACTGGATGTTTTTTTGACCTGGATCTTATAATCCAAGCAACGTAAAGCTTCCTTTACTAATTTTGGTCAGACAGTTTGTCCTATTTGGTCGATCAAATAGGGCATCGTTGAGGCCAATAAGGACAAAGCCCCGTGAAAAACCTTGTGTATTGCATCAATAAAGGTTTGGCATTTTTTACTGTCAGCCTTTCCGTATTTTTGGTGTTTTGTGTCACATGGCAGGTGGTTTCCCGCTATGTGTTTGGTACGCCGAGTACGGTAACGGATGAACTCGCTCGTTATCTGTTTATGTGGGTCGCCATGATTGGCGGGGCATATACCACAGGTCAACATCGCCATTTAGCTATCGACCTGTTAACGATGAAACTTAAGGGGATAGGCAAAAATAGTGTGGGTTTGGTGATCCAGGCCGCGATCGCTCTGTTTGCTTCGATCGTGCTGGTGTATGGCGGATCGGTACTGGTGATCTCAACCCTTGAAGCCGGACAAATTACTCCTGCGCTAGGGCTACAGATGGGATATGTCTATTTATGTCTGCCAATTAGCGGTGTTCTGATGATTTGCTATGTGCTAGTAGACACTGTTGCTCTTATCCGAAATTTTTCAGGTAAAGACGCGGTTATTTCTGAAAATCAATAAAGTCACCAGGCAGAAGAGGATGGGCTTATGGATTGGCAAGTGGTTTTAGCGTTGTTCGGTAGTTTTGCCGTGTTGCTGGCACTGGGTGTACCGGTATCTTTTGCGATTGGTTTATCATCATTACTGGCAATTATGATGACTTTGCCAATGGAAGCGGCGATTACCGTGGTTGCTCAACGTATGGCAGTCGGTGTTGATAACTTCTCTCTGCTCGCTATCCCGTTCTTTATTCTGGCGGGAAATATTATGAATCAGGGGGGAATCGCAGCCCGTCTAATTAATCTGGCGAAAGTCATGGGCGGCCGTTTGCCCGGTTCTCTGGTGCACGTCAATATTATGGCGAATATGTTTTTCGGCGCGATTTCGGGCTCTGCGGTGGCATCGGCTGCGGCGGTCGGCGGAACGATGGCGCCAATGCAGAAAAAAGAGGGTTATGAACCGGAATATTCTGCCGCTGTAAACATTGCCTCCTGTCCTGCCGGTTTGTTGATCCCGCCAAGTAACACCTTGATTGTTTACTCACTGGTTTCTGGTGGCACATCAATTGCCGCACTGTTTCTGGCGGGTTATCTTCCCGGCATTTTGATGGGCGTATCCTTGATGATTGTGGCGGCAATCATTGCCAAACGCCGTGGTTATCCGGTATCACCCAAGCCTACATGGAACGAGTTTTTCACCACATTGGTTCGCGCATTGCCTTCTCTGATGCTGGTTGTGGTTATTATGGGAGGGATCATTGCGGGTATTTTTACCGCCACGGAAGCCTCGGCGATTGCCGTGTTATATAGCTTTGTATTAGCAGTATTGATTTATCGTGAAGTCAGTATCACCCAATTACCCAAAATCATTTTGGATTCTGCGGTGACCACTTCCATTGTTTTGTTGTTGATTGGTGCATCAATGGGCATGTCTTGGGCAATGGCGAATGCGGATCTGCCCTATTTGATCGCTGATGCACTCATGGCGGTTTCTGAAAACCCTCTGGTTATTCTGTTGGTCATTAATCTCATTCTGTTGTTGGTCGGAACCTTTATGGATATGACACCGGCGATTCTGATTTTTACGCCGATTTTCCTGCCAGTAGCGCAGAATATGGGCGTTGATCCGGTACATTTCGGTATCATTATGACCTTCAACCTGGCTATTGGTATCTGTACACCGCCGGTAGGAAGTGCGCTGTTTGTGGGTTGTTCTATCGGTGAGGTCGGCATTAATAAGGTATTGAAACCCTTAGTCCCCATGTATTGCGCTTTGGTTATCGCGTTGATGTTGGTGACCTTTATACCGCAACTGAGCTTGTGGCTGCCTCAGATGTTACTGAATTACTAAGCATTTAAGTAATCTGCGTCAATAGAAAGGAACTATTTTATGCTCCGTAATATTGCTAATTGCAAAATTGATTCTGATGTTCCTCTCCCTTCTTATGATCGCCAAAAATTGGTTACTCGTATTGTTCATCTGGGATGTGGCGCTTTTCACCGGGCGCATCAGGCGGTTTTTACTCACCATATGTTGGAAAAAACGGGCAGTGATTGGGGAATTTGTGAAGTTAGTTTGTTCTCCGGTCATCGGTTGATTCAGCAACTTAAACAGCAGAATTGCCTGTGTACTATTGCGGAAAAAGGGGCGGAGAAAACGGAGCTAAAAATTATCGGCTCTATGATTGATGCTTTGCATCCTGAGTTTGTGGGTCATAAAGGTATTCTGGAAGCCATAGCGCAGCCACAAGTGGCGATTATTTCTCTGACGATTACCGAAAAAGGGTATTGCATCGATGCAGCCAGCGGCAAGCTGGATGTGAATAATGCGTCAATTCAACGGGATTTGGTTAACCCAACCAAACCAACATCCGCTATTGGTTACATTGCCGAGGCGCTCCGCCTGCGTTATGAACGTAACTTGCCGCCATTGACGGTGATGTCCTGCGATAATGTCAGAGAAAATGGCGAAGTCGCCCGTGAAGCGGTGGTGGGTTTTGCCCGTTTACGTGATGAGAAGTTAGCCCAATGGATTGAACTGAATGTGACTTTTCCATGCACAATGGTTGACCGTATTGTTCCTGCAGCTACGCCAGAATCGTTGGAAGAGATAGCTGAACAGTTGGGGGTATATGATCCCTGCGCAGTCACCTGTGAACCTTTTCGTCAGTGGGTGATTGAAGATAACTTTGCCAGTGGCCGTCCAAACTGGGATGTGGCAGGCACCCAATTCGTTAAGGATGTGGCGCCTTTTGAAGCCATGAAATTACGGATGCTAAACGGTAGCCACTCATTTCTAGCTTATCTAGGCTATTTGGCAGGATATACGCATATTGCCGACGCAATGGCGAACCCCGATTACCGGCAAGCCGCTTTGGATCTGATGCTGAAAGAGCAGGCGCCAACTCTGACAATGCCGACAGGAACTGATCTTTTTCAATATGCTCACCGGCTAATTGAGCGTTTTAGTAACCCTAACCTTAAGCACCAAACCTGGCAGATAGCAATGGACGGCAGCCAGAAACTGCCACAACGCATGTTTGATTCTGTGGCTTATCATCTGGCAAATAGCAGTGATTACCGTCACTTGGCATTGGGTATCGCCGGCTGGATGCGTTATATCAGCGGTAAAGATGAACAAGGTAAATTGATTGATGTGCGCGATCCGTTGGTTGACCAATTTAAATCTATTTACCAGCAATATGAGTTGTCTGTTGATGTAGTACCCGCGTTGTTGGCGATTTTTGGCAACCCAGTGTTAGCTAATCCGCATTTTGTCCGGGCAGTTACCGAAGCTTATCAATTATTATTGGATTGCGGCGCTCGTCATGCTGTGGCGGCACTCGATTTAGCTCACAGGAAAAAGAGATGAAAAATTTTATGGGTGACGATTTTCTGCTGAACAATGAAACTGCCCGTCAGCTATATCATGAACATGCCGCAGATATGCCGATTTATGATTATCACTGTCATCTTAATCCACGAGAAATTGCTGAAAATCGCCGGTTTGATAACCTTGGTCAGATTTGGCTAGAGGGTGATCACTATAAATGGCGGGCTATGCGCTGTGCGGGTATTGATGAATCGTTGATCACAGGTAAGCAAGCCCGTGATTATGAAAAATATCAGGCATGGGCAAAAACAGTACCGTTGACCTTAGGCAATCCGCTTTATCACTGGACACATCTAGAATTACGTCGTCCATTTGGTATTACCGGGAAATTGTTCGAGCCGCAAACCGCTGATGAAATCTGGCATCAATGCAACGAAAAGCTGGCAACGTCGGCGTTTTCAGCTCGTGGCATTATGCAGCAAATGAATGTGCGTATGGTGGGAACTACGGATGATCCGGTAGATTCTCTGCGATATCACTGCCAAATCGCGACAGATGAGAGTTTCGATATCGAAGTATTACCAAGCTGGCGTCCTGATCGGGTATTTAAAATTGAGCTGGCGGGTTTCGTTGACTATATCAAACAGCTTGAGGCCGTGGCTGATGTATCGATCGCTGCTTTTGCTGATGTGTTAAACGCATTGGAGCGTCGTCTTGAGCATTTTGCTGCTCATGGCTGCCGGGCGGCTGATCACGGCATAGAAAATCTACGCTATGCCCCCATTCCTGATGAAACGGTATTAAATGGCATCCTGCAAAAACGGCTGGCTGGGGGAGCGCTCTCTGAGCTTGAAATTGCGCAGTACACCACGGCGATTCTGGTATGGCTTGGCCGGCAATATGCCGCCCGTGGCTGGGTGATGCAAATGCATATCGGCGCGATTCGCAACAATAATAGCCGGATGTTCCGCTTACTTGGCGCGGATAGCGGTTTTGATTCCATTGGGGATAACAATATCGCTTGGCCGTTATCTCGCCTGCTGGATAGCATGGATGTGACGGATGAGTTGCCGAAAACGATTCTTTACTGTCTCAATCCACGAGATAACGAAGTGATTGCTACGATGGCCGGTAACTTTCAAGGTGGCGGTATCGCCGGTAAAGTGCAGTTTGGTTCGGGCTGGTGGTTCAATGATCAGAAAAATGGCATGTTGCGTCAGCTTGAACAACTTTCCCAACTTGGGCTGCTAAGTCAATTTGTTGGTATGTTGACCGATTCTCGTAGCTTTCTTTCATACACACGGCATGAATATTTTCGTCGCATTCTGTGTAATTTGTTAGGGCAATGGGCAGAAAAGGGCGAAGTTCCTAACAACAAAGCAATGTTAGGGCAGATGGTTGAGGATATTTGCTTTAATAACGCTCGCCGTTATTTTGCCTTGCCGGGAGAAAATCCATGAAGCAGATTGCACTCCTTGGTGAATGTATGATTGAACTTAATGGCGCTCCTTTCGCTACCATGTATCAGGCTTTTGGTGGTGATGTCCTGAATAGTGCGGTTTATTTAGCCCGTGCAAGCCGACAGAAGATTGCCGTTCATTTTGTGACTGCGTTAGGGATGGATTCGCTTAGTGAAGGAATGATCACACGTTGGCAAGACGAAGGTATTCATACCCATCTGGTTTTGCGTGATCCGGCTCATCAACCGGGGTTGTATTTGATTCAACTTGATGAACAAGGAGAACGCGCCTTTTTGTACTGGCGCAATGATTCCGCTGCCCGATATGTGGTGCGTCATCCTGATTTCTCTTCGGTTATTCAAGCGTTACAGCAGATGGATGTCATTTATCTCAGCGGCATCAGTTTGGCTATCTTGCCTGTCGATGATCGTGAAAAGTTACTGAACTTGTTGGCTGAACTGGCGGCACAAGGAAAAATCATCGTTTTCGACAGTAATTACCGTCCGGCATTGTGGGAAAGTGTGGAGGAAACTCAGATCTGTTATCAGAAATTACTCTCTTTTACTTCACTGGCACTGGTGACAAATGACGATGAATGCAAGCTGTGGGGTGATAAATCGGTTACAGCAACTATGATTCGCCTTAAACAAGCAGGCGTTAAAGAAGCCGTGATTAAAGCGGGGGCTGCCGGTTGCTATTATCAGCATTTGGTACAGGATACTCCGATTGAGCTGATTCCAACGGTGCCGGTTGTTAACGTGATCGATACCACGGCGGCGGGAGACGCCTTTAATGCCGGGTTTCTGGCAGGATTTCTGACGGATTGCCCGATACAACAAGCGGCAATTATGGGGCATCGTCTTTCTGGTACCGTTATTCAGCATAAAGGGGCGATTATTCCAATCAGTGCAACTCAAGCAGTGACTGACAGTTTCTTTTAACAGCGGGGGAAAATCGATGAAACAGATGATTGAGCAGTTACGCCAATTGAAAATTGTACCTGTAATTACTGTTGAGCGTGCGGAAGACATTATACCGTTAGGTAAGGCATTAGCTGATAATGGCTTGCCGGTAGCGGAAATTACTTTCCGTTCTGCGGCCGCGGCGGAAGCGATTCGTCTACTGAAAGAGACTCTGCCGGATATGCTGATTGGCGCGGGTACTGTTCTGAATCGTGAACAGGTAGTTGCTGCAAAGCAGGCGGGCGCTGATTTTATGGTTTCTCCCGGTTTTAATCCAAATACAGTCAAAGCTTGTCAGCAATTGAATATTCCTATTATTCCAGGTGTGAATAATCCAAGCGCGATTGAAGGCGCGATGGAGTTGGGATTAAAACTGTTGAAATTCTTTCCGGCGGAACCTTCCGGCGGTTTGCCAATGATTAAAGCGATATTAGCGCCTTATACTGAATTGCAAATTATGCCGACTGGAGGAATCGGACCAAACAATATCCGCGATTATCTTGCTGTACCGCGTATTGTGGCGTGTGGTGGCTCATGGATGGTCAGTAAGGCGCTGGTGGATGACCGGAATTGGCAGGAAATTGGTCGTCTGACGCGTGAAGCGGTGGATTTAGTGAATACTTAAGGAATAGTGGTTCTTATATTGGGATAAAATATTATTCCGACAATGTACCCGTCATCTTTCAAGTTGCCTCTTTGTTGGTTGCACTCACTCACCCCGGTAACAGAGTTCTCTATGCTCCCGGGGATTCGCTCCCTTGCCGCCGCGATGCATCTTGAAATCCATAGGGTATATACCAAAAGGAAGAAAGGGTTTAGTAAAAATTCTTTCACTTCTGTTTGCCTAATGGAAGCATCAGCGTGTATGGCTCCAACGGTGACTGGGCGAAGCCAAGACGTGTATAGAACGTTCGAGCGCTCTCATCAAGTGCGTGGACGATTATAGCCGAAATGCCCACCTGTTCTGCCGTGCTGGCGACACGCTTCCAAGCATCTTGGAGAAGCAGTGCCCCGAGCTTCTTCCCCTGATATTCCACATCGACAGCCAGACGGCCGAGAAGCACTACAGGGATAGGATCTGGCATATTGCGTTTAAGCGATGGTGTAGATTCAATATGATTAATTGAACCGGCGCTTAGACAATAATAACCGATAACGTCTTTTGTGCCTTCCTTGCAAATAACAAATGTGCGGCTCGCGCCGAGCTTATTATTTTTTAACGCCCGGCGTGAAAGCCATTCGTTTAATGTTTCATGCTGGCAATAAAAATCATTTATATTATGTTCAGCCGTTAATATTTCAGGTGTGCTTATTCCCACGGCGCTTTATATCCCATCAGTTTTTTAAAACCTTCATTATCAGAAAGCGGTTGCTCCAGCATCTGCATGAACGCATGGTATTTTTCGTCGTTAACGAAAAAGTGGCGCTGATCGAGTATGGCATCTTCGGCTGCGCGGCAGGCAGCATCCAAGATGAAATCAGTTCGGGTCTTTGAAAGCAGGTTTGCTGCATGGTCAATAAGCTCCCGCTGGAAGGCTTTCGCCCGGATGTTGATCGGTGTTTCTTTAGGTTGTGTTCTCATAAATCACCTGTGTAGCAAATTGGTAGACAGTCATTGTAGCAGTTGTGTAATTAATAGATATACATTTAGCGTCTCCATTTGAAATCTTATGAAACGTAAGCATGCTGTGTTACCCAAAATATAGTGGCTGGTCTTCTGCTGACTGGCGTCGGCCTAATTTACACGAACGCCAGATACCAGAGCAAACTTTACTAGAGTTACCTACTGTTAGTTTGATACCTGAAAATATCTTAATGCAATTGAAACTTAAGTTTGGGGCTAAATTTGAACAACTAGAAAACCTTGATCGAATGATCTTAGCCACAGCGGCTGTAGAAGGATGGATTAATCATCAGCGGGCTTGTGAACTAACAACGTTACATTCCCGAGAAGTTACTTTGGCTTTTCCTCGCCTTGAACATAAAGGATTTTTAGTTTCATCAGGTGAAAAACGTAATAAATCTTACACGTTACCGGGTATGTCGTTACCAGATCCAGAAGAGCTTTTCTCTACTGGGGCAGTGAATAATATTAACAACATGGACTTACCTCATAAGGAGCCGAGCTTGCCTCATATAGTTTCAGGAACTCAAACCCATCGAGATACGTTAGGGCGTCTTACCCCTTTATCATTTAGCTTACCGTTTATTGATAGCTTAGAGTACATATCTCTGGATTTAAGAAAGAAATTGGAGGAAATTGCTAAACCGGCTTATGAAAATCGACGATTAGAGCCGGAAGAAATGCAACTAATTATCATGAAACTTTGCCAATCTCACTATATCCGTATTGATGTGTTAAGCATTCTATTAAATCGTTCAGCAAAGAATCTCAGGCAACGCCATATAAAACCATTGCTTGATAATGGCATTTCCGCAAACACCAAGTCATCCCAATCAAGGATATACTGTCAGGACTCTATCGCAGGATTGATACCTTATTACCAGGGATTTGGTAAGGATGAAAAAATATAATAAGAGTGTTTTCTTATATGGTTAAGAAGGAAATATTTCCTATGGTAGGAAAATAGATTGGAATATTCAACTTATCATATAAATATGTTTATATGATTTTTATTATTATATTATTAATGTTAAATCAGATATATATCATAAGAAATAATTATAAAATATCCATCCTTGGTTGTATGCAATTCTTCCATTAACCACTCAATTATTATCGAGTGGCAGATAAAATAGATTTTGCATGTCGTTTGATTTGCATATTTTAATGTTTCTGTCAAACAATAAACCTTGTGTTAATTGTCCTTGATTGTTCTAATATATCAGAACTTGCTGGAATGATGTTGTTTAATACACAGGTTCGCAATAGCCATCGATCTTTACCATCATAACGGGGAGTGAATTCTGATCGTCCATGAACACACCGGTTATTATTAATAATGAGCAAATCCCCCTTTTCTAAAGTAGCCCAGACTTTATTTTTATTAGCTAATTTCTTTAGTTTATTCAATAATATTTCAGCTTCAGAATTGATACCTTGCATTAAGTCAAGGTCGTATATCATATATGGGTCGTTCGGATCACCATGAAAAACAGGAGTAATCGGGCCATTACCTTTCTTTCCATTGGGGCTACCATATGAATAATCTATTCCTGTAATAAAAAGGGGTTTAAAGAGTAATTTATATTCATTCAGTGATAGGTATGGAATTATCATTCGTGCACTTGCTGTAAAAGTTTTGGCTGTTTTATCGTGATCCTGACGTAAGCAATATAGTAATACGTAATCACACATATGTGGATGAAAAGCAATTTCTGTGTGAAAATCTAATTCTTTCCTGGAGCTGGCAGAGGAAAGTAATATTTCTTTTCTAGGATGAGGAACAAGATTTTGAAAAACATTGCCTTGTTTCTCTTGGGTATAACTTACAGCATAGCCAAGAAATTCAGCAATCATTGCTAGCCACATTTCTCCAAAGAAATTTCCTTTGTCAGGATAATGCAATGAATCTAATGGTGTTGATGGCAAGTAATTTCCTGGATTAATTCCTTTTAAGAGTAATACGCCATATTGATTGGAGTGGTTTTTAAATTCATATAATTTCTGGATTATATCTTGATTTAAATATGTTATTCTTTTATAACTTTCTGATAAAAACGAATTTAGATTTTCATAGGGATTGGGTAATTGATTTTTATATATTCCTGCTTTAATAAGCTTGTCATGGTCTATATAGAGTATATGATCTCCTTTTAATTTTTCTAAATCTTTAACGAAATACTCTTCTGGAAATTTAGATGATACTTCCGAGAAATTTATTCCAGGATTAAAGGTGATTTTATGGTTTAATAGATTACACACAGATGAAAAAAATGATTTCAAAAACTTCTCATTATCATTTTCTGAAAAATATCTTGATGAAAAAGAGTTTATAATTCCTAAGAAGTAAATATGATGCCCATTAACTTCCTTTTTTACTCCTATAGCGTGGTTGTCGAATATCAAATAAGTATGCCAATCTTTATAATGTGTGAATTTTGTTGTCAAATAACCATGAAGAAGATGGGATTCACCTTCAAAATTCACTGCGATATTTCCATCTAGTCTACTTAAATAGTTTTCTTTCCTATCGGGAAACTCCAGATAGGAAATTTTGAGATCTTTATTATTAGTTATTTCTATTCTATTATTACTACTATATAATGGGAAGATAATAGAAATTTTTGGCCATTCAATATCATGTTCTATAGGTTCTTTATTTGTTGTGATGAATATATCTATATCACTTTTTCTCTTATTAGAAGATAAGAATGAATCTGAATCATATACAGAAAAACCATGATATTTTAAAAAGTTAATGATATTGAAAAAAGCACTTTTAATTGTCTGATGATTTGAGTTGCTAATATAAGAATCATCATATACTATAGATAATATGTTGCTTTTCATTGAATTCTCCTCGACTAAATAGGTATTAGTCAATAATAATATATTGGCGTATACTCTATGGATTTCAAGATGCATCGCGACGGCAAGGGAGCGAATCCCCGGGAGCATAGATAACTATGTGACCGGGGTGAGTGAGTGCAGCCAACAAAGAAGCAACTTGAAAGATGACGGGTATATACAGAAACGTCATGGTATTTTAAAAAATTAACTAATAATCATCCCGACAAACATTGCTACACCGAATAATAACAATGATGAACTGGTTATAGATTCAACAATTAATTGAGCGTTTTTATTAAACAAAACAGATTGTATATAAGATAATCCATTAACAAATATTGCCCACCAAAGTACACCAATCAATATGTCTATTAATCCCAGGATAATAACTTGATTTAAAGCCGGGCGTGATGGATCAATGAATTGAGGAAGAATACTTATAAAGAAAATAGCCACTTTGGGATTAAAGATATTAGCTAAAAGCCCGGTAATAAATAGATTGCTATTTTTCTGTGTTATATTTGTGCTTTGATTTTCAAAAGTTTGGTTTTTTTTACTGTTAAAAGCATCTTTTAACCCGATATAACCTAAATATATTAAATATAAAGCGCCTAGGGTTTGTAAAATATTAAATGCAGTTTTTGATGTTGCCAGAATTAAAGTTGCGCCTAATGATCCTAGGATCAAATGAAAAACAAGACCTGCTTGTACACCAATTGCCGTTATTAGCCCATTTTTTCTGCATTTAAATGTCCCTTTACTGATAATAGCCCAGTCTGGGCCGGGTGTTATATAGGATAAAACAACCAGAAGAAGATAAAAATAAAGTAGGTCGAGATTCATGGTTTTATACTCTGCAATGAGTTATTACTTGAATAAAATCAGCAGATTCACCGATCTTTATTTCAACATTTACGTCTTTGACTTCATTAATATTATTGATATGTGTACCTCCACATGGGATAGTGACTACCTTCGAGTCAATAGTCGATTTCCATAATCTGGTATCATTAATATCTTTTGATTTATATTCAATGGTTATTTCCGCACCTTGAGATAACCAATTATTAAGTGTGCTATTAACTTCTCTATTAATTTTATCCAGATTTTCAATTAGTATATTTTTATCAAACCCTTTCTTTCTGAGTGATTTACCAAAGCGATAAATATCAACGGATTTAAGTTCTGTAATAGAAGATTGGTAAATGGCGGCTTTATCTAAATTATAATTTCCTAAACCATCGGTATCATATATTTTTGACCATATATGATGTGTCGCTTTATTTAAAGCAAGGGACATAAAGTGGGCTATCGAGTGTGCGGCACTAATTTTGTATCTTGCTTCATTATTCACGGATAGAGTGATTTTTTTCCCTATAAGATCTTTTTCGGATATTTCCTGTAAATCGGGTATATAATGTGCTGGAATGATTTTATCTGGCGACGTTGCTTGTTGCGTTATTTCCTGGTCTATATATAAATGACCATCAATAAGGCCCGCGGTGTAAACTTTTGTTACCGAAAATTCTTTGTTACTTATTGAAACTATTCCTGTATCATGTAATTGATCCGGCCATTTATAATTCCTAGGGTAAAATGGACTATCTTGGGTTAGCAGAAGGATGCCATTTCCATATTTCATCATCCCGATAATGTGAGATTCTAACGTCAGGGTCCCTAGCATAAATGAAGCTTCTGCTTTTAGGAGTTCATCAGTAGTCATATCCGTAGTCATGTAACATCTCTCTAGTTATAATTTTCTGATACCTATTAATACAGGGTATTTTTTAATGTAATTTTTGCCAATCAAGACACCCTATTAATCTTAATATCATATTACTATTCGTTTTAAACGTTATAGGTAATCTTTCTTGCTGATTACCAGAATTAGATAAATAAGATCAATATGTGTATAGTCAACTTATTTATAGGATACTTAGAGCATTGTTGCAAGTGGAAAAATTGGAATGTTTTTATGTTTTACCTACATAGTCAATAGCGATTTTAAGGGTGAAATCTGTTTTTTTAACTGTCGCGATAATTTTTTTAGTTTAAAAATAGATAGTTAAATTGATAAGGTATATGGTACAGAAGGAAATAAAGTATGGTTGCTATGGCAGGAATTAATATAAATTTGCTGGAAGAAACGATTAGAAAGCTTGAAATTTTAGAGAAATGTTCTCCTGATAAGTCACGTGCTACACAGAGCCGAAGAGCGATAGATATTTATCTTGATGCTAATATTCCAGAACAGAATAATAGCGTTTTTGGTTTATGGGGGGATAAAATGTTGGATGGATTGGAATATCAAGGTAAGTTACGCGAAGAATGGTAATGATTGCTATGAAGTCGCTATTCGATACTAATATATACCCTATGGATTTCAAGATGCTTCGTGACGGCAAGGGAGTGAATTCTCGGGAGCATAGATAACTATGTGACCGGGGTGAGCGAGTGCAGCCAACAAACAGGCAATTTGCAAGATAACGGGTATATTGATTATTTAAATGGATATGTACAAGCTAACGTGGATGACGGTTATGGTGGGAGTTAAGACTCTGGATAGGGATAAAGAAAATATAACAAGAATCTTTCTAGGTAGTAAAATGTGCAGTAATTGTCTGGCATGAAAAAAAGATAAAGCTGCCTGATGCAATAATCTGGACAACGGCTTAGCAAAATGGGTGGTTATTGATTACTAGAAACGTTAAAAATAATGCTGGTGTTATTCTATCTTACGAAGGATGAACTCATAAGAATAAACTGTAAGCCAATGAGATTATAGATGACTTGAAGGAATACGGGCCTATTTACTCGTAGTATAATTATGTTGCGCTTACTATCTATGCGAAACTGTGACGTCTATATATCTTTTTCTATTGACATATTAGTTATATTAATGAAAATGTCTATGTCGCAATGACAATTCTATTAGTGGCTAAGGAGTTCTATTATGGATTATCTATCATACAAAAAACAGGCTGATCATGTTATAGCAGAAAACATAGAGAATGTATCAAGAAAATCTGCGCCAATTGTATATTCAACTATGGAGGATATTTATTTAGGTTTAGTCAGATTAAGAAACTCTCAAGCTTTTTTGTATAAAGATATTTATGGTAAGCAGATATCTAATGAAGACGAGAGAATGATTGACGCAGTTATTAAAGCAATTTTTAAAAAAGGTGATGTAATTTATGATATTGTGTCTACAATCATAAATACAATGTATGATTTGATTCCTGAGAGAACACAAAGAATTATATCTGAGAAGTTTAATTTAATAATAGCTACATATGGAGTTCAAACAGCAACTAAGATTAGTATAGCCACCGCAGTAACAAGTTTGATATCGATTAAGATAAATGCCGTTCCATCTGTAAAAGCAAAAATAGCAACCTTTTTAAACATATCAATAAACTCCCTTGCTATTTATGGGGTTTTCGAAAAAGCAGCTAGATCTGCACGAAAATTAAAAATAGAATCACCTGTGACATATTTAGCCTTAAGGAAGAAAGGGTTAGAAATGCTTTATTTCTTGGTTGAGCCATACATGGGGAAATTAATAAATATTTATAGAAAAAATATCATTACCTTAGAAGATGAAAAATTACTTTTAGATGAAATAGAAAGATTAATTTACCTTTAACTTAACATGATGTAATTGGTGAAAAAAATGAATTTAATTAAATCTTTTGTAATAGATCTTGTTGGGATTTTCATAACATTTGCTTTTTGTTTAGCATGGTTTGTAATTACTCCTGAAGGGTTTGGTATAATTGGGGGAATAATTATTCTGGTAGCGTCGTATTTCGTTACAATAAAAGTAAAGAAAAAATTGTTGAAGTTAGAATAACTTCAACAATAAGGCATTACATTGATTAATAAAGTGTTAGTACACTCTATCATCCCATATACTGTAACCTGAAGTTCCAGCTATATGATGTTTCCATGTTATGCTTTTATATGCTAGAGAAATAGTTTCAAATGGTATTGTATTTGAACTGTCTATACTGTGGGGATAATTGGCACATATATCAACAATAGAGGCATCTCTTAACTCGACGGTATAGAATTTTTCCATAACACCAAAAGAATTAATTCTGTAAAAATCAAAATAAGCGTTTAAGATTTCATTATTAGAAATAGCTATGCCAAGTAGAGGAGATGATTTATCTATTATCTTCATGAAATCTACTGGGTGATGATCAGAATTTTGTTCTCTAGTTAAACTATGAACGAAAGATAAAACTTGAATTTCATCTTCATGTCCAATTTGATACCTATTTCCTATAGAGTCAGATGTTGAGCACCCTGATGATATTAACCCTTGTTTACGGCCAGTTAGTTTTAAGTAAATAGAAAAGCTCATATAAACATCCTATATCAATCCCATAACAGTTAATAGAAGTGTCTATATTATCTCCATAATATAAAAGAATCAAAAGTATTGTTTATATAATAATCTTAAGATGTTCGTGGTTAGTTACACCAAAAGGGAGCATGAGATATACCCTATGGATTTCAAGATGCATCGCGGCGGCAAGGGAGCGAATCCCCGGGAGCATAGAGAACTATGTGACCGGGGTGAGTGAGTGCAGCCAACAAAGAAGCAACTTGAAAGATGACGGGTATAGTATTTTACACTGAGTATATACCGAATGAACTTCAAGATGCTTGAGTCGTCAGACATAAAAACATTTAAATTCAACAACATAATCGTTTTTCAAACATGCACTTTGAAGTATCTTGAGTATATATGATATTTGGTCAATTTATGTGTCAATAAGTAATTGGAAAGATTGATATAACGTTGAAGGAAGAAATCGGATATAAATTCAACGTAATAAAAACCGCGAGAAAGTTTTTAATATTCTCGCGGTAATCACGTTTTCTAAACTGGGAGATCAATGATTTTCTGTGAAGAAAAATCAAATCTCAGTACGTGGCTTAGCATTCTCCGCCAGCCATGTTGCAATACGTTGTTTCTGTTCTTCTTTCAGCCACATACCCAATTTGGTACGGCGCCAGATTGCGTCATCTAGTTCAACAACCCATTCATTATCGACCAGATAACGAAGCTCTGCTTCATACAGGCCGTGACCGAAGGATTCACCTAGATCGGTCAGATTATTAGCGCCTTGCAGAATCAGTTCGCTGTTACTGCCGTAAGTACGCGCATAACGTACCGCAACACCTTCCGGCAACCAGTTGTAACGTTTACGCAATAAACGGGCATAACCATCGCGATCGCACCCTTCCAGATTACCACCCGGTAACTGACCATTTTTGGTCCAGGCTTTTCCGGCATTGGGATAGTACTGCATGAGCTTCTCGGTTGCGTGTTCCGCCAGTTTACGGTAAGTGGTTAATTTACCGCCAAACACAGACAGTAATGGCGCTTTGCCCTGTTCATCATGTATGTCAAGGGTATAGTCGCGTGTAATGGCCTGAGGTGAGTCGGATTCATCATCGCACAGTGGACGTACGCCAGAGTAGGTCCAGACGATATCGTCACGGCTAAGTTGTTTCTTGAAGTGGTCGTTATAAACTCTCAGCAGGTAATTAATCTCTTGATCGTCAATCTTCGCCTCTTTTGGATCTCCTTGATATTCCACATCGGTGGTTCCAATAATGGAAAATTCATCCATCCAAGGAATAACAAATACGATACGATGATCTTCGTTTTGCAGAATATAAGCTTGCGGCTCATCATGCACTCTTGGCACCACAATATGGCTGCCTTTGATCAGGCGAATACCATAAGGTGATTTCAATTTTAGGCCATCGTCAAAGAATTCTTTAACCCAGGGGCCGGTAGCATTAACCAGACCTTTTGCACGCCAAGTATAGGTCTTACCTGTACGCAGATCTTCGGCTTCAACCATCCAACCCTCTTGTTCGCGCCATGCACGGGTCACTTTTGTTCGGGTACGGACTTCCCCGCCACGTTTTTTGACTTCTTGAGCGTTAAGGACAACTAAACGAGCATCATCAACCCAGCAGTCAGAATATTCGAAGCCACGGACCAATTCTGGTTTTAGAACAGAATTGGCACCGAATTTTAGCCCTTTACTGCCAGGCAGGCTGACACGTTTGCCCAAATTGTCATAGAGGAACAGGCCAATACGGATCATCCATGCTGGACGCAAATGTGGCTGGTGCGGCAGGCGGAAACGCATCGGAAAAGCAATGTGTGGTGCAAGGTTCAGTAAAACTTCACGTTCTGCCAGCGCTTCGCTGACCAAACGGAATTCATAATGTTCTAGATAGCGCAAGCCACCGTGGATCAATTTTGAACTGGAGGATGACGTGGCTTTGGCTAAGTCTTGTGCTTCCAGCAACAGAACAGAAAGCCCCCGGCCAGCAGCATCTGCCGCAATTCCGGCGCCGTTGATCCCGCCGCCGATCACAATCAAGTCTTTAGTCTCCATGCATCCCCCTAAAATGTTCGAAATAGTTCTTTAATGCTCGCTTTCGCTCAAGATTGTAATCAGAAATCGATCAATAGCCAACTATTTGCTAAGAAAAAACATGTTCACGTGATATAGATAACAAATATTACCTTATCCATATGATTTTCATGGTATTAATGAAGAAGCTAAAAGATGGTGTAATTGTGGAACGGCAAGGAGATAGGGGATAGTGCTATCCCCTGAATATAGAAAAAATTCTTAGCAGAGTTCGAGCTGCACGTTATGTTGCTCAATCACTTTCTGAATGCTTGGCGGGGGAAGTTGGTCAGTAAATAGATGATCAATGAGATTCATGTTACCCAGATTAACCATAGCATTGCGGCCAAATTTAGAATGGTCAGTGACTAACATAACACAACGGGAGTTTTCGATAATTGCGCGCTTTATGCGTACTTCATGGTAATCAAATTCCAGTAATGAGCCATCCATGTCAATGCCACTGATGCCGAGAATGCCGTAATCAAGCCGAAACTGAGAAATAAAATCCAGTGTGGCTTCACCGATAATCCCGCCATCACGGGAACGAATCTCCCCACCCGCCAGAATTAAACGAAAGTCTTCTTTTGTCATCAACAGGGTAGCGACATTGAGGTTGTTAGTGACAATCCGCAGAGCTTTATGATTTAACAGTGCGTGAGCGACAGCTTCGGGTGTGGTGCCAATATCAATAAACAGCGTTGCGCCATCCGGGATATGGCTAGCAACGCGTTGTGCAATACGTGCTTTCTCTTCTGACCACATGATTTTGCGATCATGATAAGCAGTATTAACTGAACTTGATGGCAACGCGGCACCGCCGTGATGCCGCTGTATTTTGTTTTTATCTGCCAAGTCGTTCAAATCACGGCGGATAGTCTGGGGGCTGACATTAAAGTGTTCAACCAACTCTTCAGTGCTGACGTAGCCCTGAAGGCGTACCAGCTCAACTATTGCATCATGCCGTTGAGTTTGCTTCACGATAGTCCTCTAAGTGTCTAAAAGTGTCGGTTATTATTTTTGAATGTATGACGGTTATCCCACAACGCCATCAGTAAACCGATAATTAAACCGGAGAAATGGGCGGCGTTGGCAATCGATAGTCCAAATGCATCGAAGTATCCAACAATCAGCCAGAAGATCGAAAAAGCCATCAAACCACGGGGAACACCGATACCACGTTCGGGAGCACGTTCACCGGTTAGCCAGACATAACCAATTAAAGCGTAAACAACCCCAGAAAGGCCGCCAAAATGAGAACCACTGAATAATGATTGTCCCCAGCCGCTGAAAACAGCGGAAACAATCATAATGACAAACAGTTTTCCTGTACCGAGGTGCTTTTCTGTTTGCCCGCCAAGATACCACCACCACATGAGATTAAAGATGATATGCAGTAGTGAGAAGTGCAGTAAGCCGTGGGTGACCCAACGCCATAGTTCCATATGTTGGCTATCGTCAGGCCAGGCCAGCCAAGACATCACCTGATCATCCCCGGCAAATTGCATCCAGAGATAAACAACGATATTTAGGAACAAAACCGTGATGGTTAACGGACCTGCCTGACGACTTAAATATTGCCAATTCAGATTATTGTGGTACTTCAATGGATGATTCACATCGCCAGATTGCCAACTGGCCGCTTGATAACGTTCATTTAGCGGATCGCGGGTAAATTGCTCTAGCTCTTGCTGAACTAGAGTAAGTTTAGTGTCATCTTCCAGCCATAGTTCGACGTGTTGCTCATCGTGACTGGGGCGCATAGTGAGATGGACCTGATGGGTTGCCATATAATCGATAAAGGCTTGCGCTAGACGCGGGTTTGAAATAGCGATTACGCGGATCATGAGGTGTGTTATGCCGGATTAGGTAAGGAGTCAACAGCGTGAGGATAGTCTCTGCGCCAAGCTTCAAAACCGCCATTAATGCTGTAGACAGCTTCAAAACCGATGTTTAATAAATACTGAGCGGCATTCTGGCTGCTATGACCGTGATAACACATAACCATAACCGGCTGCTCGAAATTGGCCTGTAACATAAATTCATTCAATGTGTCGTTGGTTAAATGAAAAGCATTACATGCATGACCCGCCCGGAAACTCTGTGGATCACGGATATCCACCATAATGGCGGATTTATCCTGCCAGTGTTGATAAGCCTGCTCAGGGCTGATGGTTTGAAAATGTTCCATATATATTTTGACTTGCTCTTGAAAACTTAGAGATTATCCCGTTAGATTATTATTGTAATAATGTTTTCCCGACGATTATCCGAGCGGGAAAATTTGTTATCAGTAATAAGTGATCAGTAATACGTTATTAGTAATACGTTATTAGTAATAAGAATGTTCACCGCGTTGGTGTTCAGTCAAATCTTTTACCCCTTTTAGTTCTGGGAACATGTTCAGCAACTCTTTTTCAATCCCTTCTTTCAGGGTGACATCAACCATTGAGCAGCCATTGCAGCCGCCGCCGAATTGAAGGATAGCAAAACCATCATCCGTGATTTCCATCAGGCTAACGCGGCCACCGTGACCGGCTAACTGTGGATTAATTTGTGACTGCAAAACGTATTCCACACGTTCGACAAGTGGGGAATCATCAGAAACTTTACGCATTTTGGCGTTAGGCGCTTTTAATGTTAGCTGAGAGCCTAACTGATCGGTGACAAAATCAATTTCAGCTTCTTCAAGGAAAGGGGCGCTCAGTTCGTCAACGTAAGCTGACAGTTGATCAAATTTCAATTCAGTATCTGTTGCTTCAACAGCATCAGGCGGGCAGTAAGATACGCCGCACTCAGCGGTAGGTGTGCCTGGATTGATGACAAATACACGAATTTGTGTACCCGGTTCTTGGTTTGCCAGTAATTTGGCAAAATGAGCTTGTGCTGCTTCAGTAATATTAATCATATCATTTGCTCAATAGTTGACTGCTATAGTTGGTTATAATACGCCCATTCTCGTATTGACTACAAGGTTCGACAAATCGCCCAGACCTGCACTGAATGGGCACCAGCACGAATTAACAAACGGGAAATTTCAGTCATGGTCGCACCGGTGGTAATCACATCATCAAGTATGGCGACATGTTGTCCCGCAACGGGGCCACAAAGCTGAAATGCTTTCCTGAGATTAATCTTACGCCGTGCTGCCGATAAATTTCTTTGTGGTAGTGTAGCATGCGTCCGCTGTAGAAAGCTTTGCTGGTAATCGCATTGTAGCCATTCTGATAACTGCTTTGCCATTAATACACTTTGATCAAATCCCCGTTTCCAGCGCCGGCGTCGATGCAGTGGCACACTGAGCAGAATGTTGGGTTTATGCCATCGTCCATCACGATAGCCCTGTTGCCAGTGCAGCAGAAACAGACGCGCCAGAACTGACGCAAGTTGTGGGGTACCGTGATATTTATAGCGACGAATCAGGCCACTCAGTGGTGGGCAGTAGTCGGTAATCGCTATCATATTTTCCCATAGAGGCGGTTTTTTGAGGCAGCGTCCACAAGGCAGTGAAGGGAGTTCTGAGGGTAGAGCGCAGCACGGGCACATGTTTGTCAAACGTTTCAGCCGCTTGTTGCAAAAACTGCATACTCCATGATGTGGAAACCAAAGAGGCTGACGGCATAGCCAACAGTACCCAACCATTGTTAGCATAGGTTTCTTCCTTGATGGCAAATAAAGTTGAGAATAACAATGGCTGATCTGTTTTGGCAGACTTCTGCGGGAGATTCGCGTGATCTTGTGTTGCTGCACGGATGGGGGCTGAATGCGGAAGTTTGGCGTTCCATTGAAATGCGATGTGCTTCGCATTTTCGTTTGCATCTGGTGGATTTACCGGGTTATGGCCGTAGCCAGAAATATGGCCCGATGAATCTTGCTGACATGGCGGATGAAGTTTGGCGATATGCGCCTGAGAATGCGCTATGGCTAGGTTGGTCGTTGGGAGGTCTGGTTGCCAGCCGGATTGCCCTTGACCATCAGGATAAGGTTGCCGGATTAATTACCGTGGCTTCTTCACCGCATTTTAGCGCAGAAAGTGACTGGCCGGGGATTAAGCCGGAAGTTTTGCACGCTTTCGAACATCAGCTTAGTGAAGATTTCCAGCGCACAGTTGAGCGTTTCCTGGCTTTACAGACGTTGGGCACAGATAGCGCCCGTCAGGATGCGCGATTACTGAAATCCGTTGTGCTGGCGCAGCCGATGCCTTCTGTTGAAGTACTGCATGTTGGACTAGAAATTTTGCGTACCGAAGATTTAAGGGAGCCTTTGGCTGAACTTGCTATACCGTTCCTGCGGATTTACGGTTATCTGGATGGGTTGGTGCCAAGAAAAATCCTCAACAGTCTTGATGAAAAATGGCCGCGTTCAGTTTCAGCTATAATGCGTCATGCCGCTCATGCGCCTTTTATTTCTCATCCAGATGAGTTTGTGAAGTTATTAACTGAATTTGTTAGTAGAGAAGCGCTGTGAGTTTGATGAGTTCTTAAAATAGTAAAGCTTCTCCCGCGTGGATGCGGTGATTCAATTAATTTTTTCGTTGCATAGTAAAAAACTGCCGATCTTGTCGGTGAATTGATGCTATAGCGGGCGTTGGTGCTGCTGGTGCGCATAATTTTTTGAGTGATTTTATTGGGAGCATATCTGTGCTTGTTGCCTATAAATAGATGGCTTGCTTTGCTCATGAAAGTAATCTATTTTGATTACTTTTGATGCGCATGTTAAGATAGTAAATTAAATGGATTAATTTTATGTTTTCAGCAAACATTATAAGAGCGGCGTTCAAGGAGCTTTCTAAGCTACCTGTTGGTCTCAAAGTTTCAATGATTGAAGCCATAGAAGAATTAGAAGCTGCTGGAACAGATTTAAAAGAGCCTAAAGTTAGAGACATTGGAAACGGGCTTAAAGAGTTAAGAGTGAGTGCTTCTGAGGGTATTGCGAGGGGATTTTTCTTTTTTGCAGTTGGACAACAATTTTATGTTGTTCATATACTGCAGAAGAAAACCCAAAAAACGCCGAAGAAATCGCTCGATCTGGCAAACCAACGAATGCAAGAGGTTAAACGGAGTCTTAAAAATGTCTGACAATGATTATGATATTATCCCGTTTTCTGAAGCTAAAACGCTTCTCTTAGAAGATGCCGCGACTCTGGAAGCATATAACGATATCCAGATCCGTAAGGCGTTGATGAAACAGCTTAAAGATGCACGTAAAGCGCTACATCTTACTCAACAGGATGTTGCTCAGAAGATTGGCACTCAGAAGCAAAACATTAGTCGTATGGAAAATGGTAAAAGTGTGCCCAATCTGGATACTTTAAGCCGCTACGCTGCCGCGCTTGGAGGGAGATTTGTTTTCCAAATGCCTGTAAATCAATAGACTGTATGTGTTTAGTCATGGTTTATGACCCTTTGGACCAACAGATTGTTGATAAGCTCCCTTGCCGTCGCGATGCATCTTGAAATCCATAGGGTATAAACAGCAATTTGATAAATTCGCACAAAGCGCCGAAGGCGAAAAAACCTTAAGAGCTTCACGAATAAAAATTCTGGTTCTGTTTTTTAACGGGATGGTGTTTGCTGATCAACTGAAAGAAAGTAAAGGAGATGCTAAGGGGTATGCTCAGGTTACTTCGGCGTTTCTAAGCACACTGAGCACGGTTGCTGATGTGATCAAACCAGCTATTGAATTCGGGATAAAAAATCAAGCGGTAACTAAGTCGATTAAATTTGTGGGAGCCAGCGCTGGAGCGGTAGCGTCTGTATTGAATTTAGGGATTGATGGTAGTGATGTTGTCAGAGAATGGAGAAAAGAAGATACTCGCTGGTCTTTCTTTGGGTTGTTTCTTCTAAAATCATCGGCGGATGTGGGTTTACTTGTGAAATCAATGAGTGGCTTATTAGAAGTGTTGGTTAAGCGTGAGTTTAGTAATAAGATAATAGAATTAGCATTTGACCAAATAGGTAAGATCGCGGCTTGGCGTATTATTGGATTCTTCGCTAGCTGGCAGTTCATGATAATAATATTTGTCCTTGATGAATTATATACTCTTTTTATTGATAATGATTTGCAGGATTGGTGCCGTAATAGTGTTTTTGGTAAAGAACCGGATAAATATCTCGTTTCAATTATATTGATTGAGACACAGGATAAACGTAATGAGCTTTATCAAAAACAAAGCGAAAAGTTAGGCGAAGCTTTGGGGGCAGTATTATGACTAAACGCAGAGAGATGAAAGAGTTTATTAATTTCGAAAAAATCAGAAACGAATTATCAGATGCAAAATTTTATATGGGATTAAGTTCTTATGGTAGTGTTGAGGAAAGAAATAAAGCTGCTGAAGCAGAGAAAAAAATTCCAGAATTAGAAGCGCTACTTGCTAAAGAGCCGCCACCGCCAGAATTGCCCCCGAAAGTACCATTGATTAAAGTGACCGGAACTCTGGAAGAATTTAGTGTAATAAAAGTATGGGGTTATTTTACTGATCGTGAATATGATCCGGAGGGATTTGCACGGCAGGAAAAACGTGCTCAAGTAGGTGCATTACTGCTTGCTATCGCAGGGAATGCCGCAGCAGCGGCAGTGACATCACAAAGTCGAGAAAGGATGAGTGATCCTAGTGATTTTGTTCGTGGAAAAATTAACGGTATTCCATTTCATGGTTGGTTAGGGATGACCAATGCCAAAGTTGGTGATTATGTTGAATTAGCTGTAGCGCCTAAAGATAATCATTATGTTGTTTATGCCTTAGCTAATCCTTATACAAGGATTATTTCAATGACTCCTCGTTGTGAATGTGGTCTTGATGGATATATCAAGTTTGGTACGAAAGTTAATCATGGATTAACATTGTTTTTATTTTTAATGACTCTTTCTTTCATGCTTTACGGGAATGCAGAAAAAGTGACAATGGTGGTTTTCTTGTCTCTTGTTTTTATCTTTATTCTTGTCGATGTTTTATTCTATTTTAAAGGTAAAAATCTTGAGAAAAAAGATCCAAAACCGACAATACTATTAGCTGAAAGAATATTTATAGCTTTGGGGTTTCCTGAACCATCTTTGGTTGATTTAAATATTTCAACTAAGAAAAAGCTTAAGGGTTTAAAACTACAGGGAAAATATGTCGATCCTGATAGTGACGAAGGGAAAAATATTCCTTGCAAATGGTATCGCCTGGAGTTTTTTTATTACTATTAATTAAAAGAAAAGTAAAAAGTTAGCAGAAGTTTTGGGGCAGTATTATGACCAAACTCAGAGAATGAAAGAGTTTATCGACTTTGGAAAAGATAGAAATCCACTAATCCCGCCGATAATTTGATGTTATCGCAGATGTTAGTTCGAGTAATCTATCGTATTTTTACGAGTCTAAATGGCGACTGTACATTGATTAGTCGTTTTAGACAATTTCAACACTCCCCAGCGATCCGATAAACCGCCGTATCACATTTCTGTGTTTCGGGGCATTGTTTGCAACTGCCGCTTAGGCAAGCAGTTGCATCAATTTTTTCCAATTTGCCCATCACTGTAAGTTGTTCAAGCATAGCGGCAATCATCTGTACGGACGCGCAAAGCTGGTGGCTCAACAGTTTGGCATCTGCCCGTCCATTCAGAGCAACGGCATCCCTTACTTGTAATAGGCTAATCATTTTCAATTCCTAGTGACAGTTTCCACTGGAGCAGTGGCAGCTATTTCCCGGGTTGCTGATTAACTTCATCGTCACACGGCTGCGTGCCCGCCGCAGGAAGTAGAACACCAGCGCGTTAAATATGACGACGGTCAGAATGGTAATCAGGCCGCTTTGTGGATGTTGTGAGAAAGTCACCATCTGGTAGAACAAAGCTGAAATTGAATAAGCCACGTTCAGTCCCCACAGAATGGAGAATGTCATCCAACCACGGCTTGTTTCACGAGCAATCGCGCCCATCACCGAAACACAAGGCACATATAACAGAACAAAGATTAGATAACTGTAAGCTGAAATAGCGGAGCCAAATTTGGCGCTCATGGTTCCCATAGAACCGCTATCCATCTCACCGTCACCTTTATTAGCTTCGATTGGGTTGGCAAGCACGCTCAGAGTGAAGGTATCTTTCAAACTATCCCAAGTTTCACCAACTGCATCTTTCAGTTCAGTAAACAGGTTGAACTCATCTGCATTAAACGGTTCATTAGCAATGTTTTCTGCGGTATACAGCGTATTGAGTGTCCCAACTACCACTTCTTTTGCCATAGCACCAGTTATCAAACCAACAGTTGCTTGCCAGTTATCAGAGTGAACGCCAATTGGCTGTAACACAGGCGTAATAACCTTGCTGACTGAAGCCAGAGCGGATTGGTTGATGCTATCCACCGCCTTACCAGAAAATGAGAAACTGTTAAGAGCGCCGATGAACATACTGGCGATAACGATCACTTTACCAGCACGGATAACAAAACCTTTCAGGCGTTGCCAGGTTTGCAGAAGCAAAGTTTTTAGATGTGGAATATGGTAAACCGGGAGTTCCATAACAAACGGTGAAGCTTCGCCACGCATAATGGTGTATTTCAACATCAGGCCAGTCAGAATAGCGACGACAATGCCCAATATATAAAGGGAAAAAACAATGGTTGCCCCGTTTTTGCCAAAGAATGCGGCGGCAAATACGGCAAAGATGGCTAATCGTGCACCGCAAGACATAAAGGGGGCCATCATAATCGTGATCAAGCGTTCACGCGGCGCATCTAGCGTTCTCGCCCCCATAATGGATGGGACGTTGCAACCGAAGCCAACGATCAGCGGGACAAACGATTTACCCGGTAGCCCCAAAACTTGCATCAGACGATCCATGACAAATGCAGCCCGGGCCATGTAGCCAGAGTCCTCAAGGAAAGAGAGGAATAAATACATCATGCCGATTTGTGGTACCAGCGGCAAAACGGTGTTGATACCGCCACCGATGCCTTGCGCGAGGAAAACCGTCAGCCATTCTGGAAAACTTAAGGTATGCCCAAGCCATTGAACCCCATGAATGAAAACTGCGACAGAACCACTGTCAAAGATAGGTTGTAGCGCACCACCGATATTAATTGCCAGCACGAACATTAAATACATAACCGCCAGGAAAATAGGTACACCTAACCAACGATTAAGGATAATTCTGTCAATTGCTTGGGTGAGCTTATTTGGCATGGCTTTTTGGGTATCAATCACGGCCATGCACAATGTATTGATGCTTTGATAGCGCGCATCGGCAATCACCAGTTCGGGCTCTTCATGTTGCTGTTGTTGCAAGCGTTCCTTGGATTCAATCAGCATTGAGGTAGCAAGACCGGAAC
The DNA here is from genome assembly GCF_003287735.1 of Photorhabdus bodei. Taxonomy (GTDB): domain Bacteria; phylum Pseudomonadota; class Gammaproteobacteria; order Enterobacterales; family Enterobacteriaceae; genus Photorhabdus; species Photorhabdus kayaii. The sequence continues at coordinate 48,471 of NZ_NSCM01000020.1, forward strand.
GTTCCAGGCTGTAAATATCCCCTTCAAGCATCTGAAGCGCTAGCCAGCGGCGTTGTTGAGCATGAAAATTGTCTGACATTGCACCAGATAACGTCTCAATTTCTTGCAACAGGCAATCAGGGTAGTGAATCAGTGACTGCCCGGAATTCTGCTTATGGCGGTCAATTGCCCGTTTCAGCTCATTTAGTCCCGTTGCTCGGGTTGAAACCATTGGAATGACTGGACAGCCGAGGCGTTGCTCCAGTTCGGCAATATTAATTTGGATATGCTGACTGTCAGCGATATCCAGCATATTAAGCGCAACGATGCATGGAATACCTAATTCCAACAGTTGTAACGTCAGATAGAGATTTCGTTCAAGGTTAGAAGCATCTACGACGTTAATCAGCATGTCAGCATCACCGCTCAGGATATAGTGGCAGGCTATCTGCTCATCCAGTGATGTTTGTTCAGAAATCGTGGTTAGAGAGTAGGTTCCCGGCAGGTCAACTAACTCAATTTTGTGTTCCGCGGTGGTAAAACGGCCAACTTTTCGTTCTACTGTAACGCCAGCCCAGTTGCCTACACGTTGTCGAGCGCCAGTAAGTTGGTTAAATAATGTTGTTTTGCCGGCATTGGGGTTGCCAATTAGGCCAATGGTCAGTGCTTTCATGTTTTTGGTGCCAGATTAAATTAAGAGTAACCGTTTCGTTGCTTGCAACGGATTATGCGTTGCATTGAACGCTGTCTAATGTGAGAAATTCCAAGTCTTTTTTTCTCAGAATCAGGCTGACTCTGCGAGTCTCAATTTGTATCGGATCACCTAAAGGCGCTAAGCGGACAACATGAAATGAAGAACCGGGCAGCATACCTAATGACAGCAATTTCTGTCGGTAAGCCGGGCTGATCTTCGGAGAAAAACCAATGATCTTGTAACTATGGTCTGGAAGAAGTTGCATATAACCTTCCGGGATATGTGGTAAGTAAGATATACCCGTTATCTTTCAAGTGGCCTCTTTGTTGGCTGCACTCACTCACCCCGGTCACATCGTTATCTATGCTCCCGGGGATTCGCTCCCTTGCCGTCGCGATGCATCTTGAAATCCGTAGGGTATAATATCGAAAATTAGTCATACTCATTATTATGAAGTATGATTTGCATCCAATTCATAATAATTGCAAATGAGAATAATAACCAACATTAATTTCAATGTTAATCCTATTTTCATTTTTGGTGTTAATTTAATCACTTAGTCACTCAGAGTTGATATGAATCTGTGAGTTTGGATTCTTTCTGGCAGGAACAATGAAACGTGCACTGCCGAAGCAGTGCATCTTACCGTGATGGGAATCTTAACGTTTTTTTCCAAATGCGGCAGCTAGCGCATCACTCATAGCACTGTTTCCGGCTGAGGTAGAAGAACGGGAAGTGTTACGGTTCCTGTCATTACGTTCAGGACGGCGGTCAGCTTGTGCACTGTTATTGCGGCGTGAGGGAGTTTCTCCCGGTTGCTCATCAAGACGCATGGTCAGAGCAATGCGCTTGCGGTTCAGATCAACTTCCAGCACTTTTACTTTAACGATATCACCCGCTTTTACCACGGTGTGAGGATCTTCTACAAAGCGATTGGACAGCGAAGAGATATGAACTAAACCATCTTGATGAACGCCGATATCGACAAATGCGCCAAAGTTAGTCACGTTAGTGACCGCACCTTCCAGCACCATTCCCGGATGCAGATCATTCATGGTTTCCACGCCTTCCGTGAAAGTCGCGGTTTTAAACTCGGGTCGTGGATCGCGGCCAGGTTTTTCCAGCTCTTTCAAAATATCGGTAACGGTTGGAACACCAAATCGCTCGGTGGTGAAATCCTGAGGTTGCAATCCACGTAATGAGGCAGGGTTACCCATCAATTCTTGGAGTTTCTGCTCAGTGGCCGCCAGAATTTTTTCCACTACCGGATAAGCTTCTGGATGAACGGTCGATGCATCCAGCGGGTTATCACCGTGATTAATCCGCAGGAATCCAGCACATTGCTCAAAAGCCTTTGGCCCAAGACGATTGACTTTCAGTAATTGTGCACGGTTATTGAAACGGCCGTTCTCATCACGCCAGTTGATGATATTTTGGGCTATCATGCGGGTCAACCCGGCAACTCTGGTTAGCAGTGGAACAGAAGCGGTATTGAGATCCACGCCGACGGCGTTTACGCAATCCTCAACGACGGCATCCAATTTTTTGGCAAGCTGACTCTGGCTGACATCATGTTGATACTGACCGACACCGATGGATTTCGGATCGATTTTCACTAATTCAGCCAGTGGATCTTGCAAGCGACGGGCGATAGAGACTGCTCCACGTAGTGAAACGTCCAGATCAGGAAATTCCAGTGCCGCCAACTCAGAGGCAGAATAAACCGATGCCCCTGCCTCACTGACAATCACTTTTTGGGCTTTTATCTCTGAGAACTGCTTTTGCACATCCGCGAAGAAACGTTCTGTTTCACGGGAAGCCGTTCCGTTACCGATGGCGACCAGTTCCACTTGATGTTTGAGACACAATGCCGCCACGCTTGCAGCAGCTTTAGCCGCTTGCCCGGTGTGTGGATAGATCGTGTCTGTGGCAATCAGTTTGCCGGTTGCATCGATAACAGCTACTTTGACACCGGTACGCAGACCGGGATCGAGCCCCATTGTTGCGCGCATACCCGCTGGCGCGGCCATCAATAGATCTTGCAGGTTGCGGGCGAATACTTTGATGGCTTCATCTTCCGCTTTCTCTCGCAAGGTACTCATCAATTCAGTTTCAAGATGCAGCAATACCTTAACGCGCCAGGTCCAGTTCACTACGGCTTTACGCCAGCTATCTGCCGGTGCATTATTCAGGCGCAGATTAAGATGCTGCGTAATAATCTGTTCGCAATAGCTCTCTTTTGGTGGTTCATCAAACTGGGGATCAGCATTTAGCGAAAGTTGCAGTATTCCTTCATTACGACCACGGAACATAGCTAATGCGCGGTGAGAAGGGACTTGTGCGATAGGTTCATGATGATCAAAATAGTCGCGGAATTTAGCGCCTTCCTCCTCTTTTCCTGCAACGACTTTAGCGACCAAATGGGCATTCTTCCATAGATAGTCACGTACTTTCGCCAATAACGCGGCATCTTCGGCAAAACGTTCCATTAGGATATAACGCGCGCCATCCAGAGCCGCTTTGGTATCAGCCACACCTTTATCGATATCAACAAAGGTAGCGGCAACCTGTTCTGGTTCTTGCTGTGGATCTTGCCACAAGGTGTCCGCTAGTGGTTCAAGACCCGCTTCAATAGCGATTTGTCCACGAGTACGGCGTTTCGGTTTGTATGGCAGATAGAGATCTTCCAGCTCTGTTTTGCTGAGAGTTCCATTAATGGCTTCTGCCAGTTCTGGGGTTAGTTTACCTTGCTCGTCAATGGATTTAAGAATGGTCTGGCGGCGGTCCGACAGTTCGCGCAGATAACTAAGGCGGGTTTCAAGTTGACGGAGTTGGGTGTCATCCAGACCTCCGGTAACTTCTTTACGATAGCGTGCGATAAAAGGGACAGTATTCCCTTCATCAAGCAGGCTAATCGCAGAAAGTACCTGTTGTGGCCGCGCTTGTAGCTCATTTGCAATAATTTGGCTCAGAGATTCATTCATGCTGCGTTTTCTTCTGGTGGATAGGCTTCAAATATTCATAAAACCCCCTTTATACGTTCTGAGAGAAATAATTTCCAGTTTACGTCTAATCTTATTTTGACGAGTTACGCTATAGCAACCGCGATTGAACTCAAATGTGATAAGTTGTCGTTGGAACCATAAGTGTGTTACCGGATTTGCTATGAGCTGTTTCTGAATATCAGAATTAAACTAAAAGGATAGCTAGAATAGGAAAAACTTGAGTTTCATCGCATTATTCCAGAAGTAGGTAACTAATGAATTACAAATCTACTTTTGATTTTCGTTAAAAATGGAGGGATTACCTAAAGAATTTATTTAATGGAATACGAACATGTTTACTTCCAGATTAACAATGTTGCACTTAATTATGTGAATCTACCCATTTTAAATTTTTTAATGGGCTAACGAATAAATTCGAGTTCTTACCTGTTCAGCTGACATAATCGATTTTACCCATCGCGGCATGGCATGTGAGTTGAATCATTTGCTCTCGCGTTTTTGATGGCGTCATGAATTAAACTAAGTGCTCTGAAATAGTGGGGATTCTGATTATTCATTCCGTCTAATTCCTCTAGTCTCTTCAATGCTAATTGGATCTCTGCCGTCGATAAGTGCAGTCTGGCAACAGTGGGATCACAATTCTGCGGTTTAACTGCCCGATAATGTCACTCGTGACGTCCAGCAATAGGGGATAAACAACGTTTTTCCCAGTATTACGGTAAACGGTGAATTGCATTGTTAAAATGTCCTGTGTTCATCACTAAAACAACCATGTTCATCATGGAAACGGTTTAACGCCTCCAACGCTTCCCTATTATCTTCCCGCCATTTCAGCGCTTCGTAATTGCGTAATTCGGCATCCAAGGCGGCGGTCAGTGTGGCACTAAAGTTAATACCTGCTTCACGTGCCCGACTCAGTAAGCTTCGTTCTACAGTCATTGTGACGCTCTGTGTGTTGCGTTGTCTTGCTGTCATGATTTATCTCCAGCGTTGAGTGTGCGTGTATGCTACACGTATATATACCCGTTATCCTTCAAGTTGCCTCTTTGTTGGCTGCACTCACTCACCCCGGTCACATCGTTACCTATGCTCCCGGGGATTCACTCCCTTGCCGTCGCGATGCATCTTGAAATCCATAGGGTATAGCGCTAACGACGTCGTGTCGAAAGAGTATACAAACTATTTTATATATTCGATTTCATTCACGTACCACAACACTTTTCCTGTTGGTGTATGAACGATTGCACTATCTCCAACTTCTTTTTTCAATAAAGCCCGGGCCATTGGAGAATCGATGGATATGTAGTCTTTGCGACCAAAAATTTCGTCGTACCCGACAATACGGAAGCGTTTAATCTCACCTTGATCATTTTCGATCTCTACCCATGCACCGAAGAACACTCGTCCATCTTGTTGAGGGGAATAATCAACACACCGCAATTCCTCTAAGCTTTTGGTTAGATATCGGACTCTGCGATCAATCTCCCGTAGCCTCTTCTTGTTATATTGATAATCTGCGTTTTCACTCCGGTCACCGAGGCTTGCTGCCCAAGTCACTTTTTTAGTCACTTCTGGGCGCTCTTCACGCCAGAGATAATCCAGTTCTTCCTTTAATTTGTTGTAGCCTTCGCGGGTTATCAGTTTAGTTTTCATTTTATTTTGATGTAGATACCGTAGTTAACCTCTTGACATTCTCCCCTCCCTAAAGAGGGTGTCGCAAAAGGCCAGCATTGACAACAATAAACCCACAGAGATTTATTGCCTGTTATTAGGACTGGCAACCCATGACAGGCTAAAAATAACCCATAATATCAGGGCAACTGCCCTTGATAAGTTATACGCTATAGCGTGCAAGGTAAATTCCATTCTGACTGCCGATAAACCTCTGCGCCGAAAACGCTCCAGTCCCTGGATACCCCGTAAGGCAGAAAATACCGGTTCTACCATGACTTTTCGTTGACTCAATATCCGCTTTGACTCCGGTTTGGTCATACGTGAACACAGTTTATCCCGCGCTTCATCTTCCGGGTAACGTTTAATTTTTCTGCCCTTTTTCGCCTGCGTACATTTTTCTTTTTTCGGGCAATCGGCACAATTTGCTCCAGTGTAAACCCGATGCCCACGGCTCTTTTCGCGTTCGAAAGGTGCCCAATCCTGCTCATCAAGAATATCGGAGACAATAAATGCCGTGTGTTCCCCGACGTGTTTCAGGTAGTCATGGAGGGAAAGGGTTCCCTTCAGTACAGGCAGGTGCTGAGCGGTGACAAACTAACGCCCGGTATGAACGGAAGGTGCCAGTTGCCGTAGGAATTTAGTCATAGAGGGTCTCGTTTGGAATATTAACCCAGAGCTTAGCTGATAAGGGTTAACTTTTGCGACATCCTCTGAAAGACGGGGTTTTACGGCGCATCGGATAAATGGTTAACAGACGGTTTCGAGTTAGCATTTTCGGTAACAAGATTGCTTTACCTGTCTACTCATTATGATATTTGGCTCTAATATTTATAATGTTCATCATATAATTTATGGTTCTGTGTACTGAATAGTATGTATGCTGTGAATCTTGCTGGTGATGAAACAGGCGGTTAAGGTTTAAGTGAAGAAAAAACAAGCGAAATTGTTTACTATAGTAAGAAAAGGTGACGAAAAGTCGACCGTCGAATAGTTTTTTGTTCAAACGTTGGTGAACTGAACATTATCGATCCAGATCCTCGTTAGTAAGGAAAAACCGTGGCGGAGGTAAGCAGATAATATGCAGCAAAGGGCATTTTTCGTTTAGTCTGCCTGATGAATTTAATTCAGCTAATAAATAGATTTATATCGATTTGCCGGTAACCAGGGCGCTAATTGGTGGGTTGGTGGGTGGCAAAATAACGGTAGAAATTCGATAGTTGACAGTGAATTACTGCGTTCTCATTGTCAGTAATAAACCACTAAATTAATCATTCGAATTAATAACCGTGGAAATAAGTCCTATTAGGAATAGTCTCAAAATACAGATATCTGGTTTCTATCTTTGGGTTAATCTCTTTCAAAATGATAAATTTATCAAAGCATGTAGTGTTTTTTGGAGTTTGATAATGCAAGTAGATAACAAGATCCTTGTGGTGGATGATGACATGCGTTTACGAACGTTATTAGAGCGTTATCTGACAGAACAAGGTTTTCAGGTACGTAGTGCTGCTAATGCGGAGCAGATGGACCGCTTACTGACACGGGAATCTGTTAGCTTAATCGTATTGGATTTAATGTTACCAGGAGAGGATGGGCTTTCTGTTTGCCAAAGGCTGAGAAACCAAAGTAATCCGGTACCGATTATTATGGTGACGGCGAGAGGAGAAGAGGTAGATCGTATTGTTGGGCTGGAAATTGGCGCTGATGATTATATTCCGAAGCCATTTAATCCCCGTGAGCTATTAGCGCGTATCCGGGCGGTATTACGTCGTCAGGCGAATAAGTTATTGGGCCTACCGGCTGAGGATGATGCGATTATTAATTTTGGTAAGTTTAGCCTCAATTTGAGTACGCGGGAAATGTTTCAGGGAGATGAACATATTCAATTAACCAGTGGAGAATTTGCCGTATTGAAAGTACTGGTTTCTTATCCTGGCGTGCCATTGTCCCGTAATAAACTGATGAATTTAGCTCGTGGCCGGGAATATAGTACGATGAAGCGATCGATTGATGTCTTGGTTTCACGTCTGCGCCGTGTGATTGAAGAAGATCCTACACATCCTCGTTATATCCAGACTATTTGGGGTCTGGGCTATGTCTTTGTGCCAGACGGAATTCGTGTATGAAATTATTGCGATTCTCCCCTCGCAGCACGTTTACCCATACTTTATTCCTGATTATGGCTATGCTGTTTATCAGTCTGGTAACCAGCTACTTGGTTGTTGTGAATTTCGTTATCATGCCAAGTTTGCAGCAGTTCAATAAGGTATTAGCGTATGAAGTTCGTACCCTAATGGCTGAAAAGTTGAAGCTAGAGGATGGCTCTTTTCTGGTGATATCGCCGGTAGTTCGCCGGGAGATTTATCAGGAGCTGGGTATTACGCTCTATTCTGAATCTGACGCGGAGATACAAGGTTTACGTTGGGCCAAACGTTATGATTTCCTGAGTGAGAAGATGGGCGAGTACCTTGGTGGCAAGGCTGATCTTCGTCTGGAGATAAACACAGATAGCCCTATACTTTGGCTTAATTCTTATCTGGCCCCCGATATTTGGGTCAGGGTTCCTCTGACTGAGATCGAACAAAATCAATTCTCTCCTATTTTCCGCTATACACTGGCAATTCTATTACTGATATTTGGTTGTATCTGGCTTTATATCCGTTTTCAGAACCGGCCTTTACTGGAAATGGAGTATGCCGCCAGGCAAACAGGTAAAGGTATTATGATGCCAGCGGTGCGGGAAGCGGGTTCTCTGGAAGTTCGTGCAGCCATTCGCTCATTTAACCAAATGTCCTCCGGGATAAAGTTATTGGAAAGTGACCGTACGATATTAATTGCCGGAGTAAGCCATGATTTGCGTACGCCGCTGACACGTATCCGACTAGCAACAGAAATGATGAGCAAGGAAGATGCTTATCTGTCTGAATCTATCAATAAAGATATTGAAGAGTGTAACGCCATTATTGAGCAATTCATTGACTATCTCCGTACTGGGCAGGAAATGCCAATGGAATTCTGCGAGCTGAATTCTATTCTCAAAGAGGTGATTTCCGCGGAAAATGGCTATGAGCAGGATATTGAAAACCATCTGTCTCTTAACCCAATAACTGTTAACGCCAATCCGATTTCTATTAAACGGGCATTGGCTAATATGTTGGTTAATGCCAATCGCTATGGTAACGGCTGGATTAAAGTGAGTAGTGGTCAGACAAATAAATTTGCTTGGTTTCAGGTAGAAGATAATGGCGCTGGCATCAAACAGGAAGATTTGCCACGGTTATTTCAGCCATTCGTTCGCGGTGAAAGAGCACGCAGTAGTAGTGGAACAGGGTTAGGTCTGGCGATTGTTCAGCGAATTATTGATGCTCATGACGGGAAAATTGAAATGGGCACCAGCCTCAGAGGGGGATTATCTATCCGTGTCTGTATTCCTGTCGTGGAAGATAATTTTTAACGGCTTGATAATCATCTCCTAATATTTGATTTTAATGGTGTGTGGAGATGACAGTTTTATGTCAGTCTCAGGTTAAGTTTCCATTACGCTGTCATAAAAATGTCATAATTAAGACATTTTGCTGTAATTAAATTGACCTATTTTCCCTCCTGCACCTTTTTTGATTTGATGAATATATTTCCTTGTTGATTCTCAATATCCCATTAGGAGGGATTATGAAACTGATGCGTACCACCATAGCCGGCATAATGGCAGCGACGTTTTCTTTGATAACTCTGTCTGTATTTGCTGCCACTAGCTTAACCGGGGCAGGTGCGACATTTCCCGCACCGGTGTATGCCAAGTGGGCGGATTCTTATCAAAAAGAGACAGGTAATAAAGTCAATTATCAAGGCATCGGTTCTTCCGGTGGCGTAAAACAAATTCTGGCAAATACCGTTGATTTCGGTGCTTCCGATGCCCCTTTATCCGACGAAAGGTTAGTTGCTGATGGTTTGTTTCAGTTTCCAACCGTCATCGGTGGGGTGGTACTGGCGGTCAATATCCCGGGGATTAAATCTGGTGAATTGACATTGGATGGTAAAACTTTAGGCGATATTTATTTAGGTAAAGTGAAAAAGTGGAATGATCCAGCAATTACTCAATTGAATCCGGGAGTCAAACTGCCGGAGCAAGATATTGCTGTGATACGTCGTGCTGACGGTTCCGGTACCTCCTTTGTGTTTACTAGCTACCTCTCTAAAGTGAATAAAGCGTGGCAAGAAAAAGTTGGTGTAGGTTCTACCGTAAGCTGGCCCATTGGTTTAGGCGGTAAAGGTAATGATGGGGTTGCCGCATTTGTTCAGCGTCTGGCGGGTTCCATTGGTTATGTTGAATATGCTTACGCTAAACAGAATCATCTGGCTTATACCAAATTGGTATCTGCTAATGGCAACATTGTTAGCCCGACAGAAGAGAGTTTCAGTGCCGCGGCGAAGAAAGCAGAATGGCATAAAACGTTTGCTCAGGATTTGACAAACCAGCAAGGTGAAAATGCGTGGCCGATGACTTCCACCACATTTGTTCTGGTTCATAAACAGCAGAGAAATGCAGTGAAGGGGGCAGAAGTATTGAAATTCTTTGACTGGGCTTATGAGAAAGGGAGTAAGCAGGCAAACGATCTGGATTATGCAACTCTGCCTAAAGAGGTGATTGAGCAAGTTCGTGCGGCTTGGAAAACCCAGATAAAAGATAGCAATGGTAAGGCCCTGTATTAAGTCGTGTTGATAGTGATTGTTTTAAATATCGATTGTTTTAAATATCGATTGCTTTGAATATCGATTGCTTTGAATATCGATTAAATTTGTCGTTTTAATTTCTCCCCCGTTTAAGGGGGAGTTAACCACGAATGAGAATAAGCTCTATGGCCGAACAAAAAACGGCAATGAAAGCACCCAGTAAAAATGGCGATATTATTTTCAGCGCACTGGTTAGGCTAGCTGCGCTGATAACTTTATTTTTGTTAGGAGGCATCATTATCTCGCTGATTATTGCCTCCTGGCCTAGTATTCAACAGTTTGGCATCTCTTTCCTCTGGCAGAAAACATGGGATGTTCCGGCAGAGCGATTTGGCGCCTTGATACCGATTTACGGTACATTGGTTACTTCGCTGATTGCGTTGATTATCGCAGTGCCTGTCAGTTTTGGGATTGCCCTGTTCCTAACGGAACTGGCGCCTAACTGGCTGAAACGTCCGCTCGGTATTGCCATTGAGTTACTGGCTGCCATCCCAAGTATTGTGTATGGCATGTGGGGGTTGTTTGTTTTTGCGCCGTTGTTTGCCACCTATTTCCAGCAGCCCGTCGGCAATCTCCTCGCCAGCATGCCAATTGTGGGTGAATTGTTCTCCGGCCCTGCCTTTGGCATTGGTATTCTGGCGGCGGGTGTCATTCTCGCTATCATGATTATCCCTTATATTGCTTCGGTTATGCGTGACGTCTTTGAACAGACGCCGGTGATGATGAAAGAATCCGCCTATGGTATCGGCTGTACTACTTGGGAAGTTATCTGGCACATCGTGTTGCCTTACACCCGAAATGGCGTGATTGGTGGTGTCATGTTGGGGCTTGGTCGTGCGTTGGGGGAAACGATGGCGGTGACTTTTATCATCGGTAACACCTACCAACTCGACAGTTTTTCACTGTTTATGCCCGGCAACAGCATCACTTCTGCGCTGGCGAATGAATTCGCGGAAGCAGAGTCTGGTTTGCATACCGCATCATTGATGGAGCTTGGTCTGATTCTATTTGTGATCACCTTTATTGTGCTGGCGCTATCGAAATTGATGATTATGCGTTTGGCGAAGAATGAGGGGCGTTGATATGACAACCGTAGACAGACAAAAGCCTATTGATGCCAATGTACGTAGCCGTAGCTGTAAACAGGCATGGCGCCGTCAAAAAAATCGCTTCGCTCTGCTGTTATCAATGGCGACCATGCTGTTTGGTTTGTTTTGGCTGGTATGGATTCTGTTCTCCACCGTCACCAAAGGTTTCGACGGCATGTCATTGGCGTTGTTCACCGAAATGACGCCACCACCGAATACGGAAGGTGGTGGTTTGGCAAATGCCATTGTTGGCAGTGGATTACTGATTCTGTGGGCGACGGTTATCGGTACGCCTCTGGGGATCATGGCAGGTATCTATTTGGCGGAATATGGCCGCCGTTCATGGCTGGCAGAGGTGATCCGCTTTATAAATGATATTTTGCTGTCAGCCCCTTCTATTGTTGTCGGTTTATTTGTTTACATGATCGTTGTGACGAAAATGCAGCACTTTTCCGGTTGGGCGGGGGTGATTGCTTTGGCGTTGCTACAGGTGCCGATTGTGATCAGAACCACGGAAAACATGTTAAAACTGGTTCCTGATAGCCTGCGCGAAGCCGCCTATGCCTTAGGCACACCGAAGTGGAAGATGATTTCAGCCATTACGCTGAAAGCATCGGTATCCGGCATTATCACCGGTGTGTTGCTGGCCATTGCTCGAATTGCTGGAGAGACGGCGCCATTACTGTTCACTTCGCTTTCCAATCAGTTCTGGAGTACCGATCTGAGCCAGCCAATTGCTAACTTACCGGTTACCATTTTTAAATTTGCCATGAGTCCATTCTCCGAATGGCAGCAACTGGCGTGGGCAGGCGTATTATTGATAACCCTGTGTGTATTGCTGATTAACATTGTGGCGCGTGTGCTATTTGTCAAGAAAAAGCACTGACTGATATTTTCAACAGAGAGAAGTAAATGAGCATAGTTAATGATATCGCTAGCAGCAAAATTCAGGTCCACAATCTGAACTTTTACTATGGCAAATTTCATGCGCTGAAAAACATAACGTTGAATATTGCAAAGAACAAAGTCACCGCTTTTATCGGTCCGTCGGGTTGCGGTAAGTCTACGTTACTACGAACTTTCAACAAAATGTATGAACTGTATGGTGAGCAGCGGACAGAAGGTGAAATTTTGTTGGATGGCAATAATATCCTGACTGATAAACAGGATGTGGCGCTGCTACGGGCAAAAGTTGGCATGGTATTCCAAAAACCAACGCCATTTCCGATGTCCATTTACGACAATATCGCGTTTGGTGTCCGTCTGTTTGAAAAACTCTCTAGAGCAGAAATGGATGAACGTGTTCAGTGGGCTTTGACAAAAGCAGCTTTATGGAATGAAACTCGGGATAAGCTGTATCAGAGCGGATACAGTCTATCTGGCGGGCAACAGCAACGTTTGTGTATTGCGCGTGGCATTGCGATCCGGCCAGAAGTTTTGCTGTTGGATGAACCTTGTTCAGCCCTCGACCCGATTTCCACCGGTCGAATTGAAGAGTTGATCAGCGAATTGAAATCTGAATATACCGTGGTGATTGTGACGCATAATATGCAACAGGCCGCGCGTTGTTCAGACCACACGGCGTTTATGTACCTTGGTGAATTAATTGAATTCAGTGATACAGACACATTGTTTACCACACCAAAAATGAAACAAACTGAAGATTATATTACTGGTCGTTATGGTTAATTACGGGGCGTAACATGGACAATCTGAATCTCAACAAACATATTTCTGGTCAGTTTAACGCTGAACTGGCACATGTCCGTACCGAACTGATGGCAATGGGTGGGCTGGTGGAGGAACAACTCTCCAAAGCCATTACCGCGATGCATAATCAGGATGCCGCATTGGCGCGTGAAGTGATTGAGGATGACCATAAGGTCAATATGATGGAAGTGGCTATTGATGAAGCGTGTGTTCGCATCATCGCTAAGCGTCAGCCAACGGCCAGTGATCTGCGGCTGATTATGTCAATTTCAAAAACAATCGCTGAACTAGAAAGAATTGGTGATGTGGCAAATAAAATTTGCCAGACGGCACTTGAGAAATTCTCACATCAGCATCAACCACTGTTGGTTAGTTTGGAATCCCTTGGCCGTCATACCATCCAGATGCTGCATGATGTGTTAGATGCCTTTGCCCGCATGGATCTGGAAGAAGCGATTCGTATCTATCACGAAGATAAAAAGGTGGATAAAGAGTATGAAGGCATTGTCCGCCAGCTTATGACTTATATGATGGAAGATCCTCGAACCATCCCAAGTGTACTGACCGTCCTGCTTTGTGCACGCTCTATTGAACGAATAGGTGATCGTTGTCAAAACATCTGTGAATTCATTTTCTACTATGTTAAAGGGCAGGATTTCCGGCATGTAGGTGGTGATGAATTGGAAAAACTGTTGACGAAAGATAACGAATAGCTCGCTAACCACTTGGTCAATAATCTGAATGCTGGTATTTTTACCGGCATTTTTTTTGCCTTATAATTGCTGATAGTTATAAATATAGTTATTTATATTATTTCATGCACTATAGTGAAATTGATAGCTTGGATTAATAAAGAATTAATTATTGGCAGGAGAGTTTAATGAAATCTCGCGTTCTTATTACGGCGTTATTGGCTGGGTTAACATTGGTTACTGGTGCTGCAAAGGCGGATAAACTGGATGATATTAAAAAAGCCGGCGCAGTGCGGATCGCTGTTTTCGACAGTAACCCGCCGTTTGGTTTTATTGACCCGCAAACCAAAAAACTGGCGGGTTATGATGTAGATATCGCAAACGCGATTGCGAATGATCTTGGGGTTAAATTGGTGTTGCGCCCAACTAACCCGGCAAACCGTTTACCCCTATTGGCATCAAAGAAAGTTGATTTGATTGCCGCCAACTTTACCGTTACTAATGAGCGTGCTAAGCAGGTTGATTTTTCAATCCCTTACTTTGCCACTGGGCAGAAATTTATTGCCCATAAAGGGGTTTTAAAATCGCCCGAAGACATCAAAAACTTACGTATCGGTGCTGATAAAGGAACAGTACAGGAAATTACACTGCGTGAGCATTACCCGACAGCCAAAGTGATCTCTTATGATGACACACCTCTGGCATTTGCTGCGTTACGTAATGGCAATGTACAAGCCATCACGCAGGATGATGCTAAGTTAGTCGGTCTATTGGCTAATGTGCCGGAAGCCCAAAAAGCTGAATTTGAGATCTCTCCTTTTAGCATCACCCGTGAATATCAGGCAGTGGCTGCGGCGAAAGGACAAGAGCGCTTGGTTGAGGCGGTGAACCAAACTTTGCTGAAACTGGAAAAAGAGGGTGAAGCCGCGGAAATTTATAACCGTTGGTTTGGCCCGGAAACCAAATCGGCTCAACCGAGAGGTGACTTTAAGTTTGCGCCTTTGGAGCAGCAAACAGAGTCCTAATACTAATAAGTGATAAACCCTTGGTAACTAGCCTCGCCTGTTGTTGCGGGGCTTTGTCATTGGTAATACCTGGTAATTGTAAGATATGTTTGAGTTATTTGTTACAGAACAGTTGCTTGCTCCCCAATATTTGGGGTGGCTTTGGCAAGGTTTCCTGATTACGCTGTGGATATCCGCTTGTACCGTTGTAGCTTCCACCTTGCTAGGATTTGTATTGGCTGCTGCTCGTGACAGCCAATTGAAAATTCTCCGTTGGCCGGTAACTGCTTACACCACGCTATTTCGCAATACGCCTTTGCTGGTGCAACTGTTTTTCTGGTATTTCGCCTCAGGGCAAATACTGCCGCAAGAGGTGATGCTTTGGCTGAACACACCTCATGAAATCAATCTATTAGGTCTACCATTGGCCTGGCCTTCATTCGAATTCCTGGCTGGATTTATTGGTTTGACTCTCTATTCAGCGCCATTCGTGGCAGAAGAGCTACGTGCTGGTATTCAGGGTATAGGGCGCGGGCAGAAATATGCAGCTCATGCACTAGGACTCACTGGCTGGCAAGCAATGCGTTATGTGGTGTTGCCACAAGCGTTGAAGATCGCAACGCCGCCATTGCTAGGGCAATATATGAATATTGTGAAAAACTCGTCACTGACAATGGCAATTGGCGTGGCTGAGTTGTCATATGCTTCGCGTCAAGTAGAAACCGAAACATTGAAAACGTTTGAAGCATTCGGTGTTGCAACGGTGCTATATATCGCCATCATTGCCGTTATGGAAGGTTGGGGGCAATGGCGTCAACAACAAGCTATAACGAGAGGACATTAAAATGGATTTTTCAGTCATTGCAGAAAACTGGCGCTATCTACTGTTAGGTACGTTTCCCGATGGTCCTCTTGAAGGGGCGGCGTTGACAGTGGTTATTAGCCTGATAGCCGGGGCGATTTCTATTGTATTGGGTACGGTTGCCGGTATTGCTTTGGCAATGTTGAAAGGCTTCTGGGTTAACCTGTTAGCCGCGGTATTGGGCTTTTTCCGGGCAATTCCCGTCATTATGCTGATTTTCTGGACTTACTTCCTGTTGCCTATGATGCTTGGTGTGGAAATTCCAGAAATTACCACGGTGGTTTGTGCTCTGGCGCTGATTACATCGGCTTACTTGGCTCATGGGGTAAAAGCGGGGATTATTGCGATTGGTGCCGGTCAGTGGCAAGCAGGGCTATCATTAGGTTTTAACCGTTGGCAGGTACTTTGGTACATTGTGTTGCCACAAGCGTTGCGTATGATGGTGCCTTCCTTTATTAATCAGTGGATTGCGCTGATAAAAGATACCTCTCTGGCTTATATTGTTGGCGTGGCGGAACTGTCATTTCTGGCGACTCAGGTTAATAACCGCAGCATGGTTTACCCGACAGAAGTCTTTTTATTTGTCGCGTTAATTTATTTCGTGATGTGTTTGACGCTGGAATTGACAGCAAACTATATTGTACGTCGTTTCTCACTACAACGTCGAAAAATGTCCCTTTTTCGTTTTTGGCGGAAAGAAAAATTAATTTTGGCGTCCCAATATTAGTTTTTCTTTTTACTTAATTATCTACATCTAAGACATAATCTCCCTATTTTAACGATAGGGAAATTATTAATATTAATTTGTTTTATCTGATTTTTATTGTTGAAACATAAGTAATGATAAAATTATTAAATTAAATAAATTAATAATTTTATGGAAATAGGAAAAATATGTTAAAATAACAGAATAAATAATCTTTTTAGATAATATGGTGGTGATTAACTTATAAAATATTATAATAAATTTGGTATTTTATTATTGTTTGTTAGATTTACACCTTCTGGATTTACAGCAGTATTCGATATTTTAGTCGACTGTTTTTGATCATGATTAAGACGAGAGCATAAAATCTATGGTTACCCTCGTTTTTGCAACCCTGATTTTGATTAATGGTGGGTTGGCTTAAATCTATCCGGCATCTCTATGGGAAAGGATTTAACATAATGCATGCTGATGATACGACAATCAGAGATATCCGTCCTTTCATAGATGCTCTGGATGCAGTTAGATTTAACCGACTAAAAGTTAACCTCTAGGGGAGATATGAGTTATGCCTACATCAGAGTCAGCCTCAACTGACCAAAGTATAGAGAGACAAAAAGAGGCTTTATCAGCAACAAATGCAATAGAGTCAACAAGACGATCATTATTCATTGCAAACGCGAACGGCCGTATTAAACGGTGAGCTAGAGGTACAATTTGAGCGTTGGTATCAGGGAGTAAATTTGGGAGAAGAAACAGAAAACCATTTAACCGCAGTGATTACAGCATAGAGTAATGCCCCAACGTTTTTTTATGCTCTCCTTAATCCAATTAATAACAAAAGAGAAAATTAATCACTAGATTATATGATACGAATAATATGTTATTCAATATGTGTCTTTGCAGTGAGTTTGTTATTTCATTGTATATTTCAACTTTTTTTAAAATCAAAATAATTATAAATGTGGATTTTGTCACGAAACAAATATTTTTTATTGACTTGTCAAAGTTAATATATAAGATTTTTTAATCATGAACCAAACTGAGGATTTATGTTTTGAGCAATCCATTTGAAAATGAATTTCTTGATTTCTTTGTATTAATAAATGATGAAAATCAACACTCACTATGGCCTGTATTCATCGCAGTACCTGCTGGTTGGCAAGTTATCTACGGACCAGAAAAACGTGAGAATTGTTTGAGTTTTGTAGAGAGTAACTGGAAAGATATGAGGCTAAAAAGTTTGCAGGGAAATAAATTAGAAAAGGCGGATCAGATTAATTAAGTACAATTTTTCAGAAGGGCGGTCAGTTACTATATTAGGCATCTTTCCCGCCATAGGGAAAAATGCACTATGGCCTATAAACAACTGACCGAAGCAGAAAGATACCCGATTTCCAGTTTAAAAAGCGGGTTTTTCACAACGTTTCATTGTCAATCACTCAATCGAAACCTATCAACCATTAGCAGAGAGTTGAAAAGACATCAGGAAGTAAAAGAATATTGTCCGAAACAGGCCCATCTTCAGGGGCTTTCTCACCGTCATTATGCTAAGAAAGCCACAAAAGTGACCAAAGAAATAAAAAAATGGATAAAGCGGCTAATTTGACAAGATTTAAGCCCTGAATAGGTGGTTGACTATATGAGGAAGGTTGAACGAAAGACACTCTATACAATCATTATTAAACTGAACACAAAACAAGCATCAGAAGTGGCTGAAGCCACAATGAAGGCTTTATACCCGTTAAAACAAAAGGTTAAAACAATGACGTTTGATAACGGTTTAGAATTAAATAATCGTCCCCGAAAGACTCGTGGTGGCAAACCCTCAAATGGACTATTTAAAGGGATACGAACTTGTTTACTCGTAGCTTAATTATGTTGCACTTACTATGCGAAACCACCAGCAAAAACATTATCCCTATAACATTTGTAGCGAAGGAAGAACTATACCAGTAATCATTGAAAATGCTTGATTTTCCCCAAAATGAGGATCATTGTACCAGTCATGAAAATATTCATTACCGATGAACAAAAAGCCGAACTCGAACACCTCCATCACACCTGTCGTGATAAGAGGGAATGTGATCGCATAAAAGCGGTTCTGCTGGCCTCTGAGGGCTGGAGTTCAGTGATGATCGCTCAGGCCCTGCGTCTTCATGAAACGACCGTTAACCGTCATATCAGCGATTACCTTAATCATCGCAAAC
>NZ_NSCM01000021.1 GCF_003287735.1 Photorhabdus bodei
AAAAGTGATAATTCCCTATAAATCAAATGAAAAAGCGCGGTCAGATGGACGGGTTAAATTCGACCATGAAACGTATCGAAGAAGAAATGTTGTAGAAAGATGTTTTGGTCGACTCAAAGAGCATCGTCGCATCGCCACCCGTTATGAAAAGACAGCAAGAAATTATATCGCTATGGTGAAATTAGGTTGTATCCGCTTATTTCTTAAGGCCATAATTTAATTGAGGGACATAACCTAGCATCCCAAAATATAAATTCACTATTCTGATTTTTTCAATTTAATAACATCACTCCAATTATTAATAAGAAATGTGCATTCATGACACCCAATTTGACTCCCTTTATTAAAATACTCTTTTGCCTTATTAAAATCTTGATTTACACCAATCCCATTTAAATAATTTATTCCAATAGTGCGATAGCCCTCAAAATATCCACTTTTTCCAGCCAATTCGAAAAGTGCTCTCGCATCTGAGTATTTATTTTCATCCTCTAAAATAAATCCCAAATTAACCATAGATCTTAACTTATATTTATCATTTCTTGATATAGATAACTTATATTTTTCACTGGCTTCTTGACGATAACCTTCTTTTTGTTGTATTACAGCAAGCATCCAGTTTGCATCTACATTACCACTATTTGCTTTCTTTACTAATGCATGATATTCATCTTCATTTTTAGGCATTAGAATAGAGAATTCTGATAAAAAATCATCTGAATGATTGAAGACAATCGATGGGGTATCTTGTATATTCATGTCTGAACTCTGAACAATAAAAGAAAAAAAGAACATTGAGTAGAGAAAATATTTCTTATTTTTTACAAAAAAATGACTCATAATATAATCTCGCTAAAAGTATTATTTATCCCTATTATGTCAATATTTGAATTTAGTGACTCCATCTGTATGTTTTTATCCACAGCAAAAAACACATCCACTATCTTAGTCGTATCCCCATTATTCCAGAGTACTGAGCTTTCAAACCCATGAATATTACCATTTATATCCTTGAATCCATTTTCTTTATAGGTAAGATTTATAGCAGAGATTCCTGATTCACTTAATTTATACAACTCTCCATCATCAGTGATACCATCTTTATTGGCATCAATCCATAACTCTAATGAATTCCATAGACAATCATTTTGATCAAAAATACCATCAAAATTATCGTCAAGGTCTGCTAATGCAGCAAACCCATTTACTGATTTGACTCCATTTGTTAATATAGAATTATTCCCGAACAACTCATTTCCGTTATTTATTTTTCCATCTCCATTTTTATCCCATACCAGAAATGCATTATTGGCTTCTATCCATCCTGAACTTTCAACAATACCATCATTATCATGATCAAAATATATAGAACCATTTTCCGCTATGGTAATAATACCATCGCCAGTTAAATCAATAATAAGTGGTGTCTCTGTACTCTTCTGATCTTCAACAATTTCTTCAAGATTATCTAATACGGCATTTGGACTCATTCCCCGTAATTCCTGAATGAAATCTATACCATTTTTATCATTATCATAATGTGAAACTCGAAGAATTGAGTTTACAAAATCTATACAGTTATTAGTAAGGAGGTTATAATTCGGCTTAAAATCATAGAAATTTCCATTTTTTAAATCAGAAATGTAATTTCTCATATTATTAACCACACTTTCTGAATATATTGGATATGTAACACTGGAAATTTTTGATTTATCGTATGCGATTGAATCTCTAAAAGTTATGTTCTCAACTCCTCCTGCTTGCTTATTATCACCCAAGCCCCATCCGATTGATTCACCCTGAAATTCAACCCATACATGTCCAAAAGTAGATTTGCTAACGTCTCCTGCCGCATTAGTATATTTAGTACCTGAAGATGCTATTTTTACTGTTATTGTTTCTACATGCATTCCTTTAAAATTTTCGTTAAAAACTTTATCAACTAACCCATAGTCTTTACTTGGCATAGTTATTTCCTTATTGAAAACTTCCATGATTATCCTTGATAAATAAAATAAAATTTACTGCAAATAGAAATAATTATCAACATCACTACGGAAATTTTATAAATTTATATAAAAAAATCAAATTAATAATTTTCTAATATTTTATCTTTATTATTATATTTTTCGATAATAAATTAAAACTGTTAGAATTTTCCTTCCGTTACTATTTTGGCTCCGACTATTGCCTTGAGTATAGCCACAGCGATCACAATGAATTTTTCTGTAATTATTGATACGGCAAAGGTCATGAAAATGAAAATGAAAATGAAAATGAAAATGAAAAAGGATAATCTTAGCTAATCCAATGAGTATCCACCGAAAAAAATAATTTCTGTTAATACTGCTTGCTGTGAAGTGAAAATCAATCAACCACGTTGTTAAGCAACCGAGAAAACGCACTGTTCAAAGTCAGTGCGTTAGGAAATAAATTTATCGAGTCTATTCAGGCCAAAAATTTTCATCCATTATTTGCTCAAATGTCCAAGGACAAGTTTCAGGAAATATATTCCGATTAATTAGCGTCTCTTTTTCTGCCAATCGACGAGCAGCGATGTAAGCTTTTTCCAAATGCTCATTCAACTTATTTTTCAAACTGGGAGATTCTTGCAAACAGTCAATTGCCTTATCACGCTGTTCTTCAATGGTCAGTTCCCAACTCCGCCCTCTGCGATCTGCCTGATATCTCCATTTCAGTAAATGTGCGAGTAAAATTTCCAACCGGGATCGTAATTCTCTGCGCTCGCTTCGCCCCATAGCCTCAATTTCCTCAAGAAGATTTTCCGTATCCAACTGGCTCAAATCACCGGAACGAAGCAAACCTGCCTGCTCCTGAATCCAACCATAAAAGTCGCTGTCATAACGGGTCGTCATGGTTCCTCCACTTGTATATCAGCTATGCAACTGTATAAATTATGAGTCTGACAGATTATTGGCATACCGTCAAAACAGTACATACCCTATGGATTTCAAGATGCGTCGCGGCGGCAAAGGAGAGAATCCCCGGGAGCATAGATAACGATGTGACCGGGGTGAGCGAGTGCAGCCAACAAAGAGGCAACTTGAAAGATAACGGGTATATTTATCATCAAAATCGATTAGCACCCCATTCACCATAAAGGTACAACACAGTATTGCAGCTTAAAACCGGTGGTTTACCCTTCCATTTAGAAGAGTAAATTTATCGAGTCTATTCAGGCCAAAAATTTTCATCCATTATTTGCTCAAATGTCCAAGGACAAGTTTCAGGAAATACACTACGCCTAATATTAGTTTCCCTCTCTGCTGCAATAATGGCATCACCATAAGCATCAGAGGAAATTTCGCTAAGTTCTGACTTTAAGCTGGGATTTTTTTTAAGACGACGGGCTATTTTTCTTCTCTGCTCTTCAATCGTAAGCTTCCAGCTCCGACCTTGCCGTTCAGATTGGAATTGCCATTTTAGGAGGTGAAGAAACAGTACCTCAAGACGAGATTCCAGCTCGCTTCTTTGGCTATTTCCCATACTTTCTATTTCCTCCGAAAGGTTTTCCCTATCCAATTGACTCAAATCACCGGAACGAAGCAAACTGGCTTGCTCCTGAGTCCAACCATAAAAATCACTGTTATAACGGGTCGTCATGGTTCCTCCACTGGGTATATCAGCTATACAACTGTATAAATTATGAGTCTGGCAGATTATTGGCATACCGTCAAAACAGTATGTTTATCGTTAAAATCGATTAGCAGCCCATTCACCATAAATTGAGAAGATCCCTTCGTCTAGTAAGGATACATATAAAATAACAAATAGAAGATGTATGAAAACTGTGGTTTTTGTTTGATAAAGAACAAAAACGAACCAAAAACGCTCACCAACAATTAAGTAAAGCTCGTTATTGTGACAATAGTCACAATTTCATTGGTAAAGCACATTTCAAAAAGTTAACAAATCACTCAGAATTACCGCTAGGGCAAAACAACTTTAACAACTGAGTGTTGTTTCACAGACGAGGTTGAGTGATTTCGACTATCATAATTTTCGTTATGGAAAATAACCACTTACAAAACCTTTCATTTTCCCATCCGGTGGCATTAGTCAACCGGCAAGCTGTTTATAAAACCAAAAATGCCATCGGAGGCAAAATATGTTAAGTATTTTCAAGCCGGCACCTCATAGGTCCCGACTGTCAACAGAACAGATAGATCCAGTCTATCGTCGCTTACGTTGGCAAATTTTTATGGGGATCTTCTTTGGTTACGCGGCTTACTATCTGGTAAGGAAAAACTTTGCACTTGCAATGCCTTATCTGGTTGAGCAAGGTTTTTCCAAAGGTGAGCTCGGTTTCGCTCTCTCAGGGATCTCTATCGCATACGGCATCTCAAAATTCATCATGGGCTCCGTATCCGACCGTTCTAACCCACGAGTCTTCTTACCTGCGGGTCTGATCCTCGCGGCTATTGTTATGCTGTTTATGGGTTTCGTACCCTGGGCAACGTCCAGTATCACTATCATGTTCGTACTACTGTTCTTATGTGGTTGGTTCCAGGGTATGGGTTGGCCTCCTTGTGGACGTACCATGGTGCACTGGTGGTCACAGAAAGAACGTGGCGGTATCGTTTCTATCTGGAACTGCTCACATAATGTGGGTGGTGGCTTACCACCATTGCTATTCCTGTTGGGCATGGCGTGGTTCAATGACTGGAAAGCAGCACTTTACATGCCAGCTTTCGCCGCCATTCTCCTTGCATTGATTGTATTTGCCCTGATACGTGACACACCGCAATCCTGTGGCTTGCCACCAATCGAAGAGTATAAAAACGACTATCCTTCTGATTATACAGATAAAAATGAAAATGAGTTGACAGCTAAACAAATTTTCATGCAGTACGTGTTACCGAACAAACTGCTGTGGATGGTTGCCATGGCTAACGTATTTGTTTATCTGCTACGTTACGGTATTCTTGACTGGTCACCAACCTATCTACGTGAAGCCAAACATTTCGCACTGGATAAATCTTCATGGGCTTATTTCCTGTACGAATATGCTGGTATCCCAGGCACGCTACTATGTGGCTGGATGTCAGACAAAATATTTAAAGGTAACCGTGGTGCAACCGGTGTGTTCTTTATGACACTGGTCACTATCGCAACTATCGTATTCTGGTTGAACCCACCAGGTAACCCCACTGTAGATATGGCTTGCATGTTGATTATTGGCTTCCTTATCTACGGCCCAGTGATGCTAACTGGTTTACATGCCCTTGAGCTGGCTCCAAAGAAAGCCGCTGGCACAGCCGCCGGCTTCACCGGCTTATTTGGTTACTTAGGCGGCTCTGTTGCTGCAAGTGCTATCATCGGCTACACCGTTGACTTTTTCGGTTGGGACAGCGGCTTTATGGTAATGATTGGTGGTAGTATCTTGTCCGTTATTCTATTGCTAATCGTTACAATTACCGAAAAAAAGCATAAACAAGAAATCGCCCAACAACATGGCTAACCTCTGTCATTAAACTGTGATATATCACTGATAATATCAATTAAGCCGCAGCATTATATATGCTGTGGCTTTTTTTAGCCTCTCAATTAAGAGATTATGTCAGTGAGTGTTATTAACACAACCAAACTCACAGTTTAATGAGATAAATTTTATCTCATCGCCAAAACGGAGAAACACACATGCAAACTCCAATTAAAACAATGATAATGGGTATCATTTTAACTTCATCGATGTCAGGCATCACGCAAGCAGCAGATAAGATTGTTATCGCCCATCGGGGAGCAAGTGGATACTTACCTGAACACACTCTGCCGGCTAAAGCGATGGCTTATGCCGAAGGTGCTGATTATCTGGAACAAGATCTGGTCATGACTAAAGATGATGAACTGATAGTCTTACATGACCATTACCTTGATCGTGTCACTGACGTTGCCAATAAATTCCCTAGCCGTGCTCGCCAAGATGGGCGCTACTATGCCATTGACTTTACCTTGTCCGAAATCAAGTCACTAAAATTCACGGAAAGCTTCGATATTAAAAATAATCAACAGATACAAAGCTACACCAATCGTTTCCCGATGTGGAAATCTGATTTCCGAATCCACACTTTTCAGGAAGAGATTGAATTTGTTCAAGGATTAAACAAATCTACCGGCAAAAACATCGGTATTTATCCTGAAATCAAAGCACCGTGGTTCCACCAACAAGAGGGAAAAGATATTTCTACTAAGGTACTAGCCGTGTTAAAAGCGTATGGTTACACCAAGAAAAGCGACAAAATTTATCTGCAATGTTTTGATACCAACGAACTCAAACGCATCAAAAACGAATTGGAACCTAAGTTAGGCATGGATCTGAAACTGATTCAACTTATCGCCTACACCGATTGGAATGAAACTTATGAAAAACAATCAGACGGCAAATGGACAAATTACAGCTATGACTGGATGTTCAAACCAGGTGCGATGAGAGAAGTGGCACAATACGCTGATGGCATCGGCCCTGATTATCATATGATTGTAGCGGAGTATTCCACACCAACCAATATTAAGCTAACTAGTCTGGTAAAAGAGGCTCACACCAACAATCTGGAAGTCCATCCATACACGATTCGAGTTGATCAACTGCCTAAATACGCCACCAGCGGCGATCAACTTTTCGATATCATGTATAACCAAGCGGGTGTAGACGGTGTATTCACCGATTTTCCTGACTTAGGTGTGAAATTCCTGCAAAAACAGTATCAATATAAATAAGATGCAAACAGGGCGCCTCAACCAGCGCCCTGTCACTTAATAATTACGCCTTACTTATCGAAAAGGCCATAACATCACTGAGCTTTTCAGCCCCCAAAGCCAACATCACCAAACGATCGACACCAATCGCCACACCTGCACACTCAGGCATTCCTTGTTTCAGGGCACCAATCAGGTTTTCATCAATTGGTCGAACAGGTAAACCCAACGCTGCACGTTTACGGTTATCCCGTTCAAAACGCTGGCACTGCTCATTGCCATCAGTCAGCTCACGGAAGCCATTTGCCAATTCAACGCCTTTAAAATAGACTTCAAAACGCTCTGCAACTCGATGATCTTCTTTGCTGATTTCCGCCAAAGAAGCCTGAGAAGCCGGAAAATGGTAGATAAAAGTTGGTTTTTCAGTACCAATGTGCGGTTCAACACCAACAGCAAACAAAAGTTGTAATAAAGTATCCCGATCCTCTTCTATATCAGCAATATTACTCAGATCCAGCTTGGCGGCGATTTCACGCAGCTTTTCTTTCTCTGCTGATAGCGGATCAATACCCAGATAACGCAGGAAAGCTTGTTGATAAGAGAGTGATTCCGCACTTTCACAGTCAAGGATTTGTTGAAGTAAATCATCAACTTCATTCATCAAACGATACATATCATAGTGAGGCCGATACCATTCCAGCATGGTAAATTCAGGATTATGATAACGACCCGCCTCTTCATTACGGAAACAGCGACCGAGCTGATAAATAGGGCCACTTCCTGCTGCCAGTAAGCGTTTCATGTGATATTCCGGACTTGTCATCAGATAAAGAGTCATACCATCTGCGGCGCCTGGACCAACAAATTCCGTCTGAAAAGAAAACAATTGGATATCAGTCACTGTAAACTGACCTATCGCAGGTGTTTCAACTTCCAATACCCCACGATCTGCGAAAAAGCGCCGTATTCCTGCTAAAATAGTCGCTCGTTTCAACAAGTTGGCGATAGGTGCACTTGGCTGCCAGTTTGCTGTTTCGCTCATGTAAATGACTCCAAAATAAAACAAAACGTGCAGTCTACCTGCATCACACATATCAGACAAATTATTACCGCCTGATCATCCCGGAACAACTTAGTTTGTCTTGTATCACAACAAAGCCAATACCAGACAAAATCACTATTTACTCTAACAGAGTTATCAATCTAAAGTGGCAAAATCCGTCCATATTGGTTTTATCAGGCTTAATATAATTAATACCTTTTATACTAAGCCTAGTCAGATATTTTCCATTATCTGCCTTTAGCGCTATCACATTATCGTCGACATCTTCTACAGTAAACGTAGAAGAAGCATCAACCTCCAATGTTGCCGCTTCAATATAATTACCACCAGGCCGAGCAACCCGACTCAAATAGAGCCCATTGTCTGCCCGAAGTGCTATCGTATAAGCATCAAATAGCGTCATTACATATCGGGAAGAAGTACCAAGTGTATATCTTCCAGCCTGAATGTAATTAATCTTTCCTTGACTGAATCGACTCAAATAAAGTCCATTATCTGCCATCAATGCGATAGTATGCTCTGATAATGCCATCATACCCTCCGTTTAAATATAATTAATTATAGAATACCATTTAATCCTCATATCGACTCTCTATGCCCGTAGAAATAAAACTCCCTTGTTGAATATATACTACTACCGTTAAACAATAAAACATATTATCACTTTATTATGGATGACATTACCAATTATCACTTATAATTATTAAATGACCAGAAGCAATTATCATATTTAGATTAAAAGTAAGATATTATAAAGAAACTGAAAAATAATTTAAGATGATAATTATAATATGACCAGTAATACAAAGAATAGATTATACCCGTCATCTTTCAAGTTGCCTCTTTGTTGGCTGCTCACCCCGGTCACATCGTTATCTATGCTCCCGGGGATTCGCTCCCTTGCCGTCGCGATGCATCTTGAAATCCATTGGGTATATTAATAAAATTATTATGAAATATAATTAATATTTTATCTGGTGTATTAAGTGACTAATCCTATTTTAATAGTAAAAAATAGTGGTCAGGTAAAATTGACCACCATAATAAGATGTCAGCAAAGATCACAATTGTCTAATTACAGTTTTATAACTTTAAACTGGCAATATATATCTAAGTCGTATTTATCCGGTTTAATATAGTTGAAAATACCACCGGCATTGCTCCGACTCAGATACCTTCCATTATCTGCACACAAAGCTATTACATTATCGTCGATATACTCTAAAGTAAAAGTAGAATAAATATCAATATCTGATTTTGTCGCTACAATATAATCGCTACCCGCCAGAGAGATCCGGCTTAAATAAAGCCCATTACTTGCACGAAGTGATATCTTATTGGAACTAAGTTGTGTTGCAGAATATTTGGTGTAAATGTCAACAATAGGTTTATTAGCTTCAATAAAATCAAATCCTCCACCTCGATCAATTCGACTTAAATAGAACCCATTATCTGCCTGTAATGCAATAGGGCCACTTGATAATCCCATAATATTCTCCTGTTTAAATATATTATTTATAGCGCATTAATTTAACCACCTAATTTTACTATTTTTGTAAACATAAAATCTTTTCAATGAATATATACAACTAATACGATTATTAAATACCAAAATATATTTTGGTATTTATTTTAAGTAATATAATTATTTAAGACTTAATTATAATATTAATTAAACACGAATAACTTTCACATTTAAATTATAAAACCATAAACTATAAATAAAATAAAATAAAATAAAATAAAATAAAATAAAATAAAATAAAATAAAATAAAATAAAATAAAATAAAATAAAAATTCATTTAAAATTATTAACTGCAACATTATCAAAGTAAAATAAAACTTTTAAATCTCGTTGCATTTAAATAATTTCTAATATCGACAAAAAAATACCAGGCAAGCCAAATTCTATTGCATGGCCTTGATAATCAGCTCCACAAGTGATTCCCCTCTAGGTAATAGCTCTGTCGGTCAATGATAAATTAAAGTCACTAATTCCTGTCTTAGATCAAGTTTTAGTGTTCAAATCCGACAAAATACCCTTTCATATCAAATTTATCTCACTTAGAACCCGTTATACTTAATTCAATACAAACAGTAATAAACAGCTTCCCTTGATCGTTAAAACACCGGATTTTACCTACAGAATGTTGCATATGAAAAATAACAACATTTAGGAAAGTTACGACGATTTTGCTTACTAATTAATTTCACTTAAACAATGGAGAAGCACAGTGCAAATCTTTAATGCCGATCTCGCGATTATCGGAGCCGGAGGCGCAGGCCTACGAGCCGCAATTGCCGCCGCTGAGGCTAATCCTCAGATGAAGATTGCTCTGATCTCAAAAGTTTACCCAATGCGTAGCCACACTGTGGCAGCGGAAGGTGGATCAGCAGCAGTCACCCAAGCTCACGACTCCTACGACTTCCATTTCAACGATACCGTATCCGGTGGTGACTGGTTATGCGAGCAAGATGTTGTTGAATATTTCGTCGAACATTGCCCGACAGAAATGATCCAACTAGAACAGTGGGGTTGTCCGTGGAGCCGTAAAGAAGATGGTTCCGTCAACGTGCGTCGTTTTGGTGGTATGAAGATAGAGCGCACCTGGTTCGCTGCGGATAAAACTGGCTTCCACATGCTGCATACGCTATTCCAAACCTCCCTTAAGTATCCTCAAATTCAACGCTTTGATGAGCATTTTGTCCTCGATATTCTGGTAGATGAAGGGCAAGTGCGTGGCCTAATTGCGCTGAATATGATGGAAGGTACCAAAATTCAGATCAGGGCTAATGCCGTTATTATGGCAACCGGTGGCGCAGGCCGTGTATACCGTTACAATACCAACGGCGGTATCGTGACCGGTGATGGCATGGGTATAGCATTCCGTCACGGCGTACCACTGCGTGATATGGAATTTGTTCAGTATCATCCAACCGGCCTGCCGGGTTCCGGTATCCTAATGACAGAAGGTTGTCGTGGTGAAGGCGGAATTCTGGTCAACAAAGATGGCTACCGCTATTTACAAGATTATGGCCTCGGCCCCGAAACGCCATTAGGCAAACCTGAAAACAAATATATGGAACTGGGTCCCCGTGACAAAGTTTCTCAGGCTTTTTGGCATGAATGGCGGGCCGGTCGTACTATTTCAACTCCACGTGGCAATGTGGTTTATCTGGATCTACGCCATTTGGGGGAGAAAAAATTACTTGAACGCCTCCCCTTCATCTGTGAACTGGCAAAAGCGTATGTCGGCGTTGATCCAGTTAAAGAGCCCATTCCAGTCCGACCTACGGCACATTACACGATGGGCGGTATCGAAACTGACCAGAAATGTGAAACCCGCATTAAAGGGCTATTCGCTGTCGGTGAATGTTCTTCCGTTGGCCTGCATGGTGCAAACCGCCTTGGTTCCAATTCTCTGGCTGAATTGGTGGTCTTTGGCCGTCTGGCTGGTGAAGAAGCAGTAAAACATGTTCAACAAACCAAACCCGTTAATGACCGCACATTGGATGCCCAGGCACGTGATGTAGTCGCACGTTTGAGCAACTTACTAAAACAGAAAGGGACGGAAAGTTGGTCGAAGATCCGTGATGAAATGGGGATCTCAATGGAAGAAGGCTGCGGTATCTATCGCACCCCTGAACTCATGTTAAAAACGATCGATAAGATTGCTGAACTAAAAGATCGCTTCAAACGGGTGAAAATCACCGATAACACCAATGTGTTCAACACGGATCTACTGTACACCATTGAGCTTGGCTTTGGCTTGGATGTGGCTGAATGTATGATTCACTCTGCGATAAACCGTAAAGAATCCCGTGGCGCTCATCAACGTTTGGATGAAGGTTGTACCGAACGTGATGATGAAAACTTCCTAAAACATACGCTCGCTTTCTATAACCCTAAGAGTGTTCCTCACCTAGAATACAGTGATGTGAAAATCACCAAATCCATACCCGCAAAACGTGTATATGGCGGTGAAGCCGCGGCACAAGAGAAAAAGTATAAGGAGCAGGAGAATGGTTGATATGAACACCCTGAGAATGGAGGTCATGCGCTATAATCCAGAAAGTGACCATAAACCCCATTTTATAACCTATGAAATTCCTTATGATGAGCAGACTTCTCTACTTGATGCCCTAGGTTACATTAAAGACAATCTCGCTCCCGATCTCTCTTACCGCTGGTCTTGCCGTATGGCTATCTGTGGCTCTTGCGGCATGATGGTTAACCGTGTGCCGAAACTGGCCTGTAAAACCTTCCTGCGTGATTATCCTCAAGGAATGAAAGTTGAAGCGCTGGCTAACTTTCCTATTGAACGTGACCTGGTAGTTGATATGACCCACTTCATTGAAAGCCTGGAAGCCATCAAACCATACATCATTGGGAATGACCGTAGACCTTCTGAAGGCCCAAATATTCAAACTCCAGCACAGATGGCAAAATATCATCAATTTTCCGGCTGTATCAACTGTGGCTTATGTTATGCCGCTTGCCCTCAGTTTGGTCTGAACCCTGAATTTATCGGCCCGGCGGCGATCACGCTAGCTCACCGTTACAACCTCGACAACCGCGACCACGGTAAGAAAAAGCGTATGCCTCAACTTAACAGCCAGAATGGGGTATGGAGCTGTACATTCGTTGGTTACTGTTCTGAGGTTTGTCCGAAACATGTCGATCCAGCCGCGGCTATCCAACAAGGCAAGATCGAAAGCGCGAAAGATTTCATGATCGCCATGCTAAAACCACAATAAGGGGAGGAAGAAAGTAATGACGACTAAACGTAAACCTTATATCCGCAGCATGGCTCCCAACTGGTGGCAGAAACTGGGCTTTTACCGCTTCTATATCCTGCGTGAAAGTACCGCAGTGACGACTATGTGGTTCAGTATCTTGCTGATATACGGTCTATTCGCTCTAAAAGGCGGCGCACAAAACTGGGATGCATTTGTCACATTCCTGAAAAACCCCGTCATCCTGCTGATTAATATCATCACTCTGCTAGGTGCTCTGCTGCATACTAAAACCTGGTTTGAGCTAGCGCCGAAGGCAGCTAACGTCGTGATAAAAGGTGAAAAGATGGGAGCAGGGCCAGTAATCAAACTACTATGGTCCATCACTATTATCGTCACCACGATTACCTTAGGTATAGCCTTACTTTAACCTCAAGGAGGATCTAATGAATCAAATACCTAAACGTTCCGATGAACCGATTTTTTGGGGATTATTTGGTGCCGGTGGTATGTGGGGCGCAATTGTGGCTCCAGCCATTATTTTACTAGTAGCCATCCTTTTACCATTGGGAGTAGCACCGGAAGCGTTAAGCTACACACGAATTCTGGCTTTCTGTCAGAGTTTTATTGGTCGTGCTTTCCTATTATTTATGATCGTTCTACCACTATGGTGCGGATCACACCGTATCCACCACGGTATGCATGACCTGAAAATTCATATCCCTGCAAGTAAATGGCTTTTCTACGGCTTGGCCGCGATCCTGAGTGTTGTCGCAATTATCGGGGTTTTTACTCTGTAGTCGAATAGCAACGAGCTGAGGTTATAAATACTCTTTACCCTAATCGATGTTGTCGAAAACCTACCCTCACTCGTTTTTATGCTGGAAAATATCTTTAAAGGCTGGTTTATCCGGCCTTTAACTTATTCAAGCTATCATCTGAGATATATGTATTTCTCCGAAACTCTCCTGCTTTTGATTCACGAAAGGGAAAAACTACACGAGTGAAAATAGAAGCTGCACTGCCAAAATATGAAACCTTTGGAGTGCAGTTCACTATTAACTAGACAATTTCAGACCGATAATACCGGCGATAATCAGAGCAAAACTTAAAATCCTGGCAAAACTTGCAGATTCACCAAACACTATAATACCAAAAATAGCGGTACCCACTGCACCAATTCCAGTCCATACCGCATAAGCTGTACCTATTGGTAAGCCTTTCATTGCATAAGCAAGCAATCCCATACTGAGCGCCACAGCACCGGCTGTAATAAGGCTCGGTATCAACCGGGTGAAACCATGAGTATATTTCAGGCCAACCGCCCAGACGACTTCAAATAAACCAGCAATAACAAGAACAAACCAGGACATATCAACGCCCCATAATAGTGTTGTGGAGTCGTCTCCAGAAAACGGCAGTATATCCAGGTCGTCCCGGATAACCATTAGAAACAGT
This sequence comes from Photorhabdus bodei, assembly GCF_003287735.1. Lineage (GTDB taxonomy): Bacteria > Pseudomonadota > Gammaproteobacteria > Enterobacterales > Enterobacteriaceae > Photorhabdus > Photorhabdus kayaii. The sequence goes on from NZ_NSCM01000021.1 coordinate 13,977, forward strand.
GATAAATTATAGTTGTGTAAAATGGCAATATCAATAACGCAATATTGTGAGCTCAAAAGACATAAATAGCCATGCCCTCTGTATAATCACCAATAAAGAAAACCACAGCCTGCTTCCAGAACTGCGGCTTTTATCAAATACCGTCGGTAATTATTTTACGCGAGAAACGTATTCACCAGAACGGGTATCCACTTTAATCACTTCACCAATTTGAACGAACAGAGGTACTTTAACTACAGCACCTGTGCTCAAGGTTGCTGGTTTACCACCCGTACCTGCGGTATCACCTTTTAGACCTGGATCAGTATCAGTAATTTCTAATTCAACAAAGTTTGGTGGAGTCACAGAGATAGGCTGACCATTCCACAGCGTCAGGATACACTCAGCTTGTTCTACTAACCATTTCGCATTATCGCCAACTGCTTTTTCATCAGCCGCTAACTGTTCGAAGGTTTCGTTATTCATAAAGTGCCAAAACTCACCATCGTTATATAGGTAAGTCAGGTTCATATCCATCACGTCAGCAGATTCTACAGAGTCAGTAGATTTGAAGGTCTTTTCCAGCAGTTTACCGGAAATCAGCTTACGAATACGAACACGGGCAAACGCCTGACCTTTACCCGGCTTCACGAATTCACTTTCAAGAATAGCGCACGGCTCACCATCTAACATGATTTTAAGACCTGAACGGAATTCATTGGTACTATAAGTAGCCATGGAGATCCTCTTTTAAACAAAATGGCTTAGCCAAAAAATGGCGCACATTATAACCCCAAAGATCATCATCAGAGAAGACTGGTTGAAACAACTTACAGATGTTATTACCGATCCTGATGAATTATTACAATTATTATCTTTAGATAAGCACCCGACCTTGACCAAGGGGAGCGGCGCACGTCGCCTGTTTCCACTACGGGTACCCAAGGCTTTTGTTGCGCGTATGCAAGTAAGCGATCCTAATGATCCGCTGTTACTTCAGGTCATAACGACACCCGAAGAATTCACGCTCACGCCGGGTTTTTCTACCGACCCTCTGGATGAACAGCGCAGTGCTGTCCCCGGTCTATTACATAAATACCGTAATCGCGCACTGTTGCTAGTTAAAGGAGGATGTGCGGTTAACTGTCGTTATTGCTTCCGACGTCATTTCCCATACGAAGATAACAAAGGTAATAAACGCAATTGGCAACAAGCGTTGGATTATATTCAGCAACATCCTGAACTTGATGAGATTATCTTCTCCGGCGGCGATCCTTTAATGGCAAAAGATCACGAACTTGACTGGTTAATCAGCAATCTGGAAAAGATTTCTCATATTAAACGACTGCGTATTCATACTCGTCTGCCTGTGGTTATTCCTGCCCGGATCACAACAACGCTTTGCGATCGACTGGCACAATCGAGATTACAGGTGATCATGGTGACACATATCAATCATGCTAATGAGATCGACCAATCCTTACGGAACAGCATGATGTTGCTGAAACAAGCAGGTATTACGTTACTAAATCAAAGTGTGCTGTTACGCGGTATCAATAATCATTCTGATACTCTGGCTGACCTGAGCAATGCTCTGTTCGATGTAGGTATCCTACCTTACTACATTCACGTGCTGGATAAAGTACAAGGAGCCGCTCATTTTATGGTCAGTGATGAAGAAGCCAAGGCGCTTATCCGGGAATTGCTGACAAAAATTTCAGGTTATTTAGTACCACGTCTCGCAAGGGAAATCGGCGGAGAACCGAGTAAGACACCTCTTGATTTGGGATTAAAACAAAACTAACAAAAAATTCATGCCCGGATACTTTCAGCCGGGCATATCATTCAAATTCCGAATACCATTACTAGCATTTATAAACTTGACCAATCATTTTACTGTCCAGTGGCGCAAAGCTCGATAACAGACTTTCACTCGGGCTGGTGACGCCATAAATCACATTTCCCCCCATGACTGCGGCTTTATTACGTAAATCATTGGCTGCCCCACGCATTGAGCTGCTTTCATTACTTACACCAGTCATCCAATTGCTTTGAGTACCTGTTACTTCACCTAATAACTGGCACTCGCTGCCTGGCTTAGTATCAACAAATCGAACCTGTGAACCACCAGAAGTTAATTGGTTAGTAGTTGTACACCCTGCCAATAGTAACAATACTGAAGCACTGAGCAAAATTTTAATTCGCATGTTTTTCCTCACCCATTGTTGGAAATTCGACAATTAGTCATCAATATACCTTGTTGTACACCAGTATCGCAAAAAATAATTTATAAAGTCATCCTTCAGTAAAATGTTTAGGTCAAAAATATTTTATGCCAAGGTGAATGCAGTAAGAAAATAGAGAAAAATAATCGAATAAATAACATGAATAAGTTTGATAAATGCTTTATCTTCAAAAAACATCACTCATTAATCAATACATAAATTATCTATCAAAAAAGCCTTTTATCCATGATATTGACTACCAGATAGAACACTAAAAATATTATTATATACCTATCATCCTTCAAGTTGCCTCTTTGTTGGCTGCACTCACTCACCCCGGTCACATAGTTATCTATGCTCCCGGGGATTCGCTCCCTTGCCGCCGCGATGCATCTTGAAATCCATAAGGTATATGCAATACTAAAAGCCATAATGTAAATATTTAATTCATTAACCCTCTTACAGCAAGATCTTGAATAAACTTATAATAATCATCTGACATATATTTCCTGTTGGCATATTTATGTTTATTTTTCCATCTGATAAATTCAATTCCCATGTTACGAATGATATTAAACTTAAACCATCTCACTCAAAACACTATTAAAACATCTATCGACAGTTTTGATTTGATAATATCTCACGACAATTTTTTATTGAGCAATTATCTGACGTTATATCCCCTAAAAACTTCACATATTAATAGGATTAAGAAATTATACTTATACCTATCATCCTTCAAGTTGCCTCTTTGTTGGCTGCACTCACTCACCCCGGTCACATAGTTATCTATGCTCCCGGGGATTCGCTCCCTTGCCGCCGCGATGCATCTTGAAATCCATAAGGTATATATGAATTTCATGTGGATTTTATTGTGTGTAAATAATGATACTTTCTTAACATGGATGCAAGAAACTGTGCCCCATTTGGATAGAAATACCTCCATTGATACCACGATAATGGGCCATCAAACATTTTCGTGGCATCATACTTTCCGAATATCACCATCCATCACCAATGTGGATACGCTCTGTCAGATAGTCCAGAAATACCCGTATCCGTGATGGGAGTTGCCTACCTTGACCGACAAAAACTGCATATATTTCTTCCTTATCGCCAGGATTATAGTTCTCAAGTACAGGTAACAACAAACCGTTCCGAATATCAGCATCCACATGGAAACGAGCTAATCGTGCTAAGCCAAGTCCTGCTATTGCAGCTTTACGCATGGTTTCTCCATCACCAAGTAGCAAGTTCCCTGAAGGCAATTGTTGCCCCCACTCTTCCGAATCGATGAAAGGCCAAGCTTTCATATGACGGGTAAAGCCAAAACCAAGTCGATTGTAGCGCCCCAGATCGCTAGGCATAGAGGGTATCCCCATCCTTTCAAGGTACGAAGGAGATCCTACCACAACCATTCGACTTGCCCCCAACTTGCGTACCATGAAGCATGAATCGTCCAGAGGACCGGTGCGAATCGCCACATCGCTACGATCATCAAGTAAATCCACTATCAAGTCACATAATGAGATGTCGAGTGTGATCTCTGGGTAGCGTTGCAGGAAATCCGGTAGTAAAGGCATCAAGCAATGTTTTCCAAACGCAACATGACAATTCACACGTATCCGTCCACGTAGCGCGGTTCCCTGATTTGCTTCTTGTTCTGCGGCTATGATGTCCTCCAAAATTCTGACACTACGTTCATAGAAAACAGAACCCTCAGCCGTTAACTGAAGTTTACGTGTCGTTCTATTCAACAGCCGTACACCAAGTCGTATCTCCAGTCGATTAATAAGCTTACTGACTGCTGATGGCGTCATGTCGAGCTTGCGAGCAGCGGCGGAGAGACTCTCCGATTCAATGACCTGAACGAATACCGCCATTTCTGTAGATCGATTAAATTTGTGCATAGATATTTGAATTATTTTCCAAAGTCCTATGAATAAATGAATTTTAGTCTAATAAACTCATTTTTTCTAAGTTTAAGGAAATATTTTTTTCCTTAAGAATTTCCCCTATGCCAAATCATCTTTATTACTTACGCTTTTTAAGCTAACGAAGAGAGCAATCACTTTGTAAAGCCGTAGTTTCACATGGAGCAGGAGCAGGAGCAGGAGCAGGAGCAGGAGCAGTGTTGCACAAACTTTAATCACGAGTATAGCAGCACTACAGAAAGGAAACAGGAGAAGAGAACGTTTAGCAAGAGCAGTCTCTTGTATCGTTCATTGGAACATCAGCAAAAATAAAGTTGACGGGAAAGCACTTCAGCTATCCTAGTAGACTTATCACTTGGTAAACACGATGCCGTTTCATCACAATATTGGAAGCAACATCACTTCAACGTACATTTTTCATGAATATTACGGAAATACAGGCTTTCACCCCTATCTGAGATCAGACCCGGAGACCGATATCCAGACTTGAACCTCAGCCCGGATATCGGATTTTTTTAAATGCTATTTTAGCGGGGTGGGAATATTCACCACGATATTAATCGGTGACCACTATTAATCGGTGACCACTATTAATCGGTGACCACTATGGACGTAACCCGCTCGGCTAGCGACCTACGCGGCTATTACATCATGCCGCCCATGCCGCCCATGCCACCCATACCGCCTGCTGCACCTAAATCAGCTTTATCATCTTTAGGCAGATCAGTGATCATACATTCAGTGGTGATCATCAGACCAGCGATAGATGCTGCAAATTGCAGTGCAGAACGGGTCACTTTGGTTGGATCCAAAATACCCATTGCGATCATATCGCCATACTGTTCAGTCGTTGCATTATAACCGTAGTTGCCTTCACCTGCTTTCACGCTGTTTGCGATAACAGATGGCTCTTCACCTGAGTTATCAACGATCTGACGTAAAGGAGCTTCCATCGCACGCATTGCAACACGGATACCTACGTTTTGATCTTCGTTATCGCCTTTCAGACCAGCAATAGCCGCTGCAACGCGAACCAGTGCAACACCACCACCAGCTACTACGCCTTCTTCTACTGCTGCGCGAGTTGCATGCAGAGCATCGTCAACGCGAGCGCGTTTTTCTTTCATTTCAACTTCTGTTGCAGCACCAACTTTGATAACAGCAACACCATCAGCCAGTTTAGCTACGCGCTCTTGCAGTTTTTCACGGTCATAATCAGAAGTGGACTCTTCGATCTGCTGCTTGATCTGCTTAACACGGCCTGCAATTGCAACGTCTTCACCAACGCCATCAATGATGGTGGTGGTATCTTTGTTGATAACGATACGTTTTGCCTGACCCAGATCTTCCAGAGTTGCTTTTTCCAACTCCAAGCCAATCTCTTCAGAAATAACATTACCGTTAGTCAAGACAGCGATATCTTGCAGCATGGCTTTACGGCGATCACCGAAGCCAGGCGCTTTAACCGCAGCAACTTTGACGATGCCACGCATGGTATTAACAACCAGAGTTGCCAGTGCTTCACCTTCAACATCTTCAGCAACAATCAGCAAAGGCTTGCTTGCCTTAGCTACACCTTCCAGAACGGGTAACAGTTCACGGATGTTGGAGATTTTTTTATCTACCAGAAGAATATATGGGTTTTCTAATTCAACAGAACCGTTTTCTGGTTTGTTGATAAAATAAGGAGAGAGGTAACCACGGTCGAACTGCATACCTTCAACGACATCCAGCTCGTCTTCCAGGCCAGTACCTTCTTCAACGGTGATTACACCTTCTTTACCAACTCTATCCATCGCTTCTGCGATCAATTTACCCACAGTTTCGTCGGAATTCGCGGAGATAGTACCTACCTGAGCAATAGAGGTGGAATCTGAGCAAGGTACGGACAGCTTTTTCAGCTCTGCAACTGCTGCAACTACAGCTTTATCGATGCCACGTTTCAGATCCATTGGGTTCATGCCAGCGGCTACGGCTTTCAGACCTTCAGTAACAATAGACTGAGCCAATACAGTTGCGGTCGTTGTACCGTCGCCCGCAGCATCATTCGCTTTAGAGGCAACTTCTTTCACCATCTGAGCACCCATGTTTTCGAACTTGTCTTCCAGTTCAATTTCACGAGCGACGGTAACACCGTCTTTGGTGATTGTAGGAGCACCGAAAGATTTATCCAGCACAACGTTACGGCCTTTAGGGCCAAGGGTTACTTTTACTGCATCAGCAAGAATATTCACACCACGTAGCATCTTAACGCGAGCGTCGCTACCAAATTTTACGTCTTTAGCTGCCATTGTTTCTTTCCTTTAAATTCGTTCAGTTAAGAAGATCTAAGCGCAACAATTACGCTTCAACAATTGCCAGAATGTCGCTTTCAGACATGATCAACACTTCTTCGTTGTCGATCTTCTCTGATTTAACACCGTAACCATCGTTAAAAATAACGATATCTCCAACTTTCACACACAGTGCTTTTACATCACCGTTTTCAAGGATGCGGCCATTGCCCACAGCCAAAACTTCGCCACGAGTGGATTTACCCGCGGCAGTGCCAGTCAGCACAATACCGCCAGCAGATTTTGATTCAACTTCTTTACGCTTGACGATTACACGATCATGCAATGGACGAATATTCATTGATAGCTCTCCTATAAGAAAGTCCATATCAGGTAAGAGGATTGATACCAGTACGCTTTCATTAAACCAGTATCATAATAAATTAAATGGGGACCTATTTATGATACTTCAAGGGCAGGTAAAAAAATATTTTACTTTTTTCTTGCCCACAGAAAAAAACCGATGATTAAACCAAACATTCAGAAAATGACCGATGATCAATGAGGCTTATGCTCGTCGTCATCGGGTTTATGGTCTTTCAACGTTCGGGAGGGGTCATCCTGCTTACGCTCGTATTCCCCCTCAAAAGTATTACTATCCCGTCTAAACCCACCACTATTATGAGGACGATAGATATTGATATGTGGCATCAGTTTCATCACTAATGTTTTTTGAACCGGTGGCAATAACAACAACAATCCAAGAAAATCCGTAAAAAAACCGGGGAGGAGCAACAGGAAACCCGCCAGTAAAAGAGAGACGCTTTTTATCATTTCCGCAGCCGGACTCTCCCCATTAATCAGCTTCTGCTGGATCTGGATAAAATTCTTTATGCCCTGACTGCGTACCAAAGAGATACCGATACAAGAAGTAAACAACACCAGTAACAGAGTCAACAGTACACCTAGTTCAGAGGCAACACGCACAAATAAGGCTGACTCGATATAGACAAGCAAAAATATCAGGATAAATGGCAACCAACGCACTTGGTGCTCCTTCAATTGATTTGGATGAATAGGTTGTATCCTGAATAAATCATATCAACAAAATCCAAGGGACAACCAAATTAATATTTTTTCAGTTTATTAAAGATATAATTGGGGTCACAGCTATCGTTTTCAATCCGCTGAAAATCTTTCTAATTAGATACGAAATTGTGATAAATATCACATATATTAAATCAGACTAAACAAATACCACTATAAAGTGATCCAGATTCAATGCATTTATTGCTAACCAGCATATGATCACGCCGGCCATCCGGTGATAAAAAGTTCATATCATAACTATTGCAGTTGGCAACATAATGATTTAATGAACGCATAATTAGACAGTAAAAACGTCATCTAATAAGAAGGTTCTCATGTCAAACAACATTCGTATCGAAGAAGACCTGTTAGGTAAACGAGAAGTCCCTGCTGAAGCCTATTATGGTATTCACACCTTACGTGCGATTGAAAACTTCCATATCAGTAACAACACCATTAATGATGTACCCGAATTCATCCGTGGCATGGTGATGGTAAAAAAAGCCGCAGCCTTAGCTAACAAAGAGCTACAAACTATTCCTAAAAAAATTGCAGACATCATCATCAAAGCATGTGACGAAGTGCTCTATACCGGCAGATGCATGGATCAATTTCCGGTCGATGTGTTTCAAGGCGGTGCCGGTACTTCACTCAACATGAATACCAATGAGGTTCTGGCAAACATTGGTCTGGAACTGTTAGGCCATAAAAAAGGCGAATATGAGTACCTGAATCCCAATGACCATCTGAATAAAAGCCAGTCAACTAACGACGCCTACCCAACTGGCTTCCGCATCTCAGTTTATAACTCCATCCTGAAACTGATCGAATCTATTGAACTGTTAATTGTAGGTTTCGATAAAAAAGCCAAAGAATTTAATGAGATCCTAAAAATGGGTCGTACCCAATTACAGGATGCTGTTCCCATGACGCTAGGGCAGGAATTCAACGCATTCTCTATTCTGTTGAAAGAAGAAGTTAAAAACCTCAACCGAACCTCTGAATTATTGCTGGAAGTTAACCTTGGTGCTACTGCTATCGGTACCGGCTTGAATACAGCACCAGGTTATCAGAAATTGGCGGTTGAAAAATTGGCGGAAGTTTCAGGTTTACCTTGCGTACCAGCCGAAGACCTGATTGAAGCCACCTCTGACTGTGGGGCTTATGTTATGGTCCACGGTGCTCTGAAGCGCCTGGCTGTCAAACTGTCTAAAATCTGCAATGACCTGCGTTTGCTTTCTTCTGGCCCTCGTGCTGGCCTGAATGAAATCAACCTACCAGAATTACAGGCAGGCTCTTCTATTATGCCGGCAAAAGTGAACCCGGTTATTCCAGAAGTTGTGAATCAGGTTTGCTTCAAAGTTATTGGTAACGATATTTGTGTTACTATGGCATCCGAAGCAGGCCAGTTACAGCTCAATGTAATGGAACCTGCTATCGGTCAGGCCATGTTTGAATCTATCTCCCTGCTAAGCAACGCTTGCCGCAACCTGGTAGAAAAATGCGTTAATGGCATCACGGCTAACAAAGAAGTTTGCGAAAATTTCGTATTCAACTCGATCGGTATCGTGACATATCTGAACCCATTCATCGGTCACCACAATGGTGATATTGTTGGTAAAATTTGTGCTGAAACCGGTAAAAGTGTTCGTGAAGTCGTGCTGGAACGAGGTCTACTGACCGAAACTCAATTGGATGACATCTTCTCTGTAGAGAACCTAAAATGCCCATCTTACAAGGCAAAACGTTTTGACGATTAAGTTGTTGAATATAATAAAAAATAGCTCTTAGCAACAAGGCACGCGACTCCAACTGGATAGCGTGCCTTTTTACTTCCCTACATGCACAAAGTATTAACCTAAAATTTTCAAATTTTTAATTATTTCAAGGAGTCACTATTATGTTAGCCGTAGAATTGATTATCGTTCTGCTGGCCATCTTCCTGGGTGCAAGATTAGGGGGAATTGGCATTGGATTTGCCGGTGGTCTTGGCGTTCTGGTGCTGGCTATAATTGGCGTTAAACCAGGGCATATCCCATTTGATGTTATTTCCATCATTATGGCCGTTATCGCCGCTATCTCTGCAATGCAGGTTGCCGGTGGTCTGGATTATCTGGTTCAGCAGACTGAAAAACTGCTGCGTAAAAATCCAAAATACATCACGATACTCGCACCTATCGTTACCTATTTCCTGACACTGTTTGCAGGTACAGGTAACATCTCTCTGTCAGCACTACCTGTTATTACTGAAGTTGCGAAAGAGCAAGGCATTAAGCCATGCCGTCCACTTTCCACTGCGGTTGTAGCGGCCCAAATTGGCATCACCGCCTCACCAATTTCCGCGGCGGTCGTTTATATGTCTTCTCTGATGGAAGGCCACGGCGTTAGCTATATCCATCTGTTAATGGTGCTATTACCATCCACTTTCGCCGCTATTGTTCTGATGTCTTTCATCATCTCCTGGGCGTTTAATTCCAAGTTGTCTGATGACCCTGTTTACTTAAAGCGCTTGGAAGACAACCTGATAACTCTGCGTGGTAGCAAACAAATTGAGATTAAACCAAGGGCTAAAACTTCCGTTCTGTTATTCCTGTCCGGTGTTATTAGTGTTGTTATTTATGCTATCTTCAATAGCCCAAGCATCGGTCTGGTTGAAGAACCCCTGATGAACACCACTCACGCCATCCTGATCATTATGTTGAGTGTCGCAACTATCACGACGATGTTCTGTTCAGTTGATACTGACGCTATTCTGAACTCCAGTACCTTTAAAGCGGGTATGAGCGCATGTATCTGTATTCTAGGTGTTGCATGGCTAGGAGATACTTTTGTACAGGCGAACATGGATTGGATTAAAGGCACCGCTGGAGACTTAATCCACTCTCAACCTTGGTTGCTAGCGATTATTTTCTTCTTCTGTTCCGCCCTACTCTATTCTCAGGCAGCTACCGCAAAAGCGTTGATGCCGATGGCTTTGGCTCTGAACGTCACTCCATTGACTGCCATTGCCTCTTTCTCCGCGGTTTCTGGATTGTTTATTCTACCTACTTATCCAACCTTAGTTGCCGCAGTTCAAATGGATGACACCGGCACGACCCGTATCGGCCGTTTTGTATTTAATCATCCATTCTTTATCCCTGGCACCATTGGGGTTGCTCTAGCTGTTGCCTTCGGTTTCCTATTCGGCAGTATGATCCTTTAATTCTGCCTGCCAATAACCGCTTAATATAGGGGCGTATACCGCCCCTACACACTCTCTTCACATACTCTCTTCTGCCAAGCGATATATTTTCTCTGAAAACCTTCAATAACTGTCTTAATCTTAACCAGAACACTTTCTGGTCTGGCCGCCTTCGGTTATAGTGCTGAATCTGTTTCATTCGATTAGCGATCATTATCTTTATGATTAAACGTACTCTGATGCTATTTTTGCTGCTTTGCAGCCCCCTCCTTACCCCAACGGCAGCAAACGCGCTGTTTGAACAGCCGGGGCAAAACCCATATTTGCCAGTAGATCAGGCATTCATGTTTGATTTTCAGCAAAAAAACGACAAATTGACGTTAGACTGGCAGATCAAACCGGGTTATTACCTTTATCGCAAACAACTTCATATTAAGCCGCAACAGGCCACACTAGGTAAAATCACGTTGCCACAAGGTACAGCTCATCGAGATGAATTCTTTGGTGAAACTGAAGTTTATTTCCAACAACTCATCGTCAATGTTCCTGTTACAAAGGCGAACAACAATTCTAATATCGTTGTCACTTATCAAGGCTGTGCCGCCGCAGGATATTGCTATCCACCAGAAACCCGCCTTGTTCCATTGAATGCAGTTATTCCATCAAAAACAACTGACACCATACCTGCTGAACCTGTTCACAAAACGCCAGAAAGTGCATCGAATGACCAACAACATTTACCTTTCTCACCACTCTGGGCAATTTTGATTGGCATCGGTATCGCCTTTACACCTTGTGTACTACCGATGTATCCATTGATTTCCAGCATTATTCTTGGCAGCCAACGCCCTAAAAGCCTGAGACAGATATTTTGGTTAGCGCTAAGCTATGTTCAAGGCATGGCAGTCACCTATACGCTACTTGGATTGATTGTAGCGGCTGCCGGTCTACAATTTCAGGCCGCACTGCAACATCCGTATGTACTTATCGGCTTATCAGTATTGTTTATTCTGCTGGCACTGTCGATGTTCGGCCTCTATTCTCTGCAACTGCCTTCCGCTGTTCAGACGCGCTTAGTCAACTGGAGTAACCAGCAAAAAAACGGTTCACTTTTCGGTGTATTCGCTATGGGTGCGTTAGCGGGATTAATTTGCTCTCCTTGTACTACCGCGCCTTTAAGTGCGATTCTGCTCTACATTGCTCAAAGTGGTAATACCGTGGCAGGTGGCCTAACCCTTTATCTTTACGCTTTGGGAATGGGATTACCGCTCATTGCTGTCACCCTATTTGGTCACAAACTCCTGCCACGCAGTGGGCCTTGGATGCAGTATGTTAAAGAAGCTTTTGGCTTCATTATTCTTGCGCTACCCATTTTCCTGCTAGAAAGGGTTATCGGTGATGCATGGGGAATACGATTATGGAGCCTGCTAGCAGTCAGTTTCCTAGGATGGGGATTTGTTCTGACGATTAGAAGCCAAAACGGTTGGGTACGAGTCATACAACTGATATTGTTAATTCTGATGCTGATAGCTACCCGCCCATTACAGGATTGGTTTTGGGGTACAACGGTTACACAACAGCCGCAACACAGCCTAAATTTCCGCCAGATAAATAACTGGCAGGAATTAGAACAGATAATGACACAAAACAGCCATAAAACCGTTATGCTTGATTTCTATGCTGACTGGTGTACCGCTTGTAAAGAATTTGAAAAATATACTTTCAGCGATCCACAAGTTCAGTCACAACTAGGTGATACCTTACTGTTACAGGCCAATGTCACGAACAACAGCCCGCAACAGAAGCAGCTTTTAGAAAAACTTAGCGTTCGGGGATTGCCGACTATTTTGTTTTTTGATTCTCAGGGGAAAGAGATCCCCGATTCACGGGTAAATGGTTTTATGGATGCAACCCGCTTTAATGAGCATTTGCAACATCTGCCAAAATGATTCAGAAGGAGAACACCATGCAACGAGAACAAGTTCTTAGTCATGCCTTAAACTTACTGGAGCAACATGGCTTATCCATCACAACTGAGGTACTTTTTGGCTCGCTTAACATGGATATCGAATATCTCAAGCAATTCTGGCCCGATCGGGAAGCTCTACTTTATGACTGTCTACGTTATCACGGCCAACAGATTGAAGTCTGGCAGCGACAGATATTACTGGATGAAACTCTGGCACCAGAGCAGAAGCTACTGGCTCGTTACACAGCCCTTGATGAAAAAGTAAAGGAGAAACGCTACCCAGGCTGCCTATTTATCGCAGCCTGTAGCGCATTCCCTGAATCTGACCACCCTATCCATCAATTAGCTGAATTACAAAAACAGAGTTCTTCCCGTTACACCACCGAGCTATTACATCAACTGGATATTGAAGATTGCGAACTCGTTGCTAAACAGATGGAACTGATTTTGGAAGGTTGCCTGAGTAAGCTACTACTCAAACGAGATATTGGTGATATCACTACGGCAAAACTGCTGGCAGAAGATGTTTTAGCTATTGCCTTATGCCGCAAAAATGGTGCGTTAAGTTAACAAAAATCAGCCTAAGATGAACAACCACACAAATTCCGAGCAAAAAGAAAGCAATCAATCCGCTTTTATCATTTTTTATCAGAAAGGCATTGACGACTTAGGCTGAATACGGTTTAATGCGCCCCGTTGCCCGGATAGCTCAGTCGGTAGAGCAGAGGATTGAAAATCCTCGTGTCGGTGGTTCGATTCCGCCTCCGGGCACCAATTCAAGGTACGTTGGTTAGGAGATAAGAACTCAACGGCCCACCAATGCAAGAACCCGAATGTATAACTGTGGTTGGTTTAGCTTTTCAGTACTTCGATATTGAATTGAACATAAGGGTTACCAAGCTGGGATACCTAGAAATTTAGGTGTCACTTTTTTGCTTTGGCGAAATACTTACAAGTTCTATTGCACCTGTCAATCCATCCAAACTAAAATCAATGAATTCATTAACACGATATTGTTTATTATTGGTTGCTCAGCTTTCTTATTATTAATCAGAATAGGGTTAGTTATAAAAGATTGCCTCAGTTCAAAAAGATTCCCCATCTTGTAACAAGGAATTTATGTAGAAAAGACAGGTTCAGCCAGCAGCGAGAATATTCTGTTTTATCCTATTAACATTCTTCTCTCTGTGGCTCAACATCGATATACAGCATCAACTCACACTCCAGCAAATGCGCAATCTTACTATTCCAAGTAACACCTTTCAGCCCGACCTGATGCAACACATATCCACGCAATGCTAGTACCTGCTGGCGGATCACTTAAGCAGGCCGATTGTTCACACCTGAAAACATCAGGAATGTATTCACCACCTTGCAATAACTTGACCGTAAGCCTTCGATGGGTTTGATCATGATCTGCTTCTACTACAGGAGGAATGATTCGACCGGAGCCCGGGGACAGGAAGGGCTTTGCGCCCCTCCTGTGGTTTCTCCTGCTAACTCAAGACAACGGTGGCACCAGCGCCTCCTGCGTAGCCTGACGGTTTTGCGGCAGGTGCTCGCGGGCACCGCCGATATCAGGGAACGAGGCCATAGCCCCGCTCAGCTTCGCTAGGCTCGGCCCCTCCGTGTCCGGGACAGCAGCAACGGAATGAATCGCATGAGGCATGATGACGGGTTGTCTACTGGCCCAAGACAGCTCTACCAGCCCCCCTTTGGTGTAACTCCTCTGAGTAAAGTTCTTGACCAGATGGTCCACTCCCATCACCAGCGAAGAACCTTCCAGTTCGATTTGCAAATGCTGGTGCGTCACCGCCTGGCTACCGAACACCTTGCGCATCACCAAGGTCGTGCCATTGGTCGAGTCAGTCAGCATCAAGTTATCCTCATGGCGGCTCACGAGGATTTTTTCCGCATCAACCACCGGCATGATCAAGCGGTCCAGGGCCTGGCCCGGGTCATCGTTGTCAATGATAACCGTGCGGTAATGCGACCACATCTCTTGGCTGAGGCGGTAGGTATCGTTATCGGCACCGCCATGCAACACCACACTGTCAACACCAGCGATCAGCGGTGGGGTCAAGTCGTCCCAGCGACCATCCGCGCCCCCGCTCCGAATCAACAACGACGAACCAATACGCTCGACACTAGTGTAATGACTCAGCTTCTGCACACCATCGTCCTTGACCCGGTATAACGCCTGGTTCGTTGGGCTATACACATATGCGCCCTTCTTCCCGGTAGCAATTCCGATGAAACGCAGATTGTCTTTAGCCTGGATGCTACCGCAGGAGAACACTTGACCGCTGCCGACATCGAACCAGCCTTGTGTGTCATCGCCTTGCAAGGTCAGCACGCCTTTGGCTCGCCACTGACCAGCGATCTTAGCAAGTGCCTGTGGCAGACGAGCGAAGTTGTCCTGTTGCCAGCCTTTGTCGACGGCGACCAACTGCAATTTACCGTCATTGGTTCGCAATAGGATCTCGCCTTCGACGGTGGTCAGGCGTAGCCCGACATCGACTTGCTCCGCCGCCTTGAAGTGCAGTCCAGACGCCAGCTCACTGGCGGCAGGAAGCTGTGGCGAAACTTCAAGCACCTCGTCGGTACCGAACGCGGCAGCCAGTGCATCGGCAGTCATAGGCGGCTGACGATACAACTTGCCGCTGGCGGGGTCGAACAGTCGCGCACCGGAGCCATCCGCTTCAAAACCCAAGAACTGCAAACGCTTATCTTGCAGGGGGGCCGAAGCCACGACTACCTGACCGTTGTGGTACCACACTGGCAGCAGGCTCTTGCCGTCGGTACCCTTGACCCCGAACACTGCCAGAGTAGCTCTGCCGTCAGCGACGCTAGCCAGGTCCTGCCACCAGTGGGTACGTCCCTTGAGCCAATGCTCATTGACCGCTTCGTAGCTAAACTGCCCCAGTGCATCGAGCCGGGCCACACGCCCATCCTCAGTGATAACAAGCAGGCTGCCGTTCAGATTGACCAGGTTGGCTAACGCTGGAGTACTGATGCGTAATGCTGTGGGATGGCTGGCGTCGAGAACAGCCTGCCCGGGACCTTCCTGTCGGAACAGGGCCTTTTGCTCTTTACTGTAGAAGAAAAACACTTCCTTGTCGCCGGGCTGCGACATGCTCCCCGCTAACACCAGGTCGGCCGGGATCGGCCAGGCACTGCGGGTTTGCTCGTACTCTTTAAAGTGCGGGGTCTGATCTGCCAGTGGCGCCAGATTCGGCTTGATCAGTGTCCCGTCGCCGGGACGTATCCAGTAGCGGTGCGCCACGCCAGCCGCATCCATGCCGAACACCGTGACTAGCGCCGCACTGGTCGGCTGGATCAACCGTGCGCCCAATATATACGTCGGAGTCTCACGCTGTATGCTTTTGCTCTCGTAGTAGCCCTTGAGTATAGTCTTGAGCTCATCACTATGCTGGCTGGTACGTGCTAAAAGCTGGAGCAGCGCATCATCACCCACCGCACTGACCAACTCCATTCGATCATCGAGGATCCGATAGCACAGCTCAGCTTCCTTCTCTAGTTCAGCCTCCTTCTCTTTCAGTCGATAACGGCGTGCCAGGTAGACCGCATCCCCCTCTTGCCATAGCCGACTGATCTGGCCCGCACTCTGGTTGAACCAAGGCTCAAACTGCGCGTCGACCTGTCCAGTGGCGATGTCTACCCGCCACGCCGCCGCGTTGTCGGCATCGTAAAAATAGGCATGGTCACCCATCACCGCACCCAATTGGGCATGTCTGGTCTGTTCGTGGGTGGCGTTGGTGAACAACATCCGCTCCTTGCCTACATCGTAAAACGCTCGACCAACATCTCGCCCATTGTGGCTGTAGTTCTCCACCACTACGTACTGCCCGTGCAACTGATGCGCTTTGGCCAGATCACTCAGGTGCTGCTCAATTTGCTGGCCGGGCACCTGCCACTTACTCGCATCTTCGCTTACCACCTGAGTTGTCAGGCCGGCAAAGTCAACTTCGCGCACCTCTCCCTTGCCGTTGACCACCAATACCTGCCCGTTCTGGGTCGGATCGCGTTCGACTACCACCCCGCCGACCACCAGTTGGTTCTTCGACACGCTGATACTGTCACTGGCGAGCTGACTGCTATCGATGATCCAGCGCGACAATGCACTCGCACTATCGCTCGTGAGCTTAACTTGGGTGCCTTCGTTGAGGCCGATCAGGTACTCGCCACCCGCTCCTTTGATCTCGTAGCGCAAAAAGCCGTGTAGCTCTTTGGGTAGCTCGGGCACCACCAGTTGCCGGTTGCGCTGATCGAGTATCACCTCGATTGGGGTGTCGACGTACTCATGATGAATCCTGCGGATTGTCTCCTCACCCGGAAAGATATAAAAGTCGTAGTCAAACCGCTTGTCTTCCTCTAGCCTGCGTATCACGTCGAAACCAGCATCATGGCGTGTGGTGGCACCAGGGAGCAGCATGTATTCGTAGCTGATGTAAGACTTAGGTGTGCCCGGCAGGATCACGACATTGCTGTCGCCGTGTTCAAGAGGCCGGGAGATATCCTTGTAACCAATACCGCTACGCACTTCGATAGCCTGACCACGATCATGGACCATTCGCGGAAAGTCACCGGCCCAGAAGAAGTAATTGATTTTCCCCGAACCGGTAGAGCCCGAATGGGTACGGTAGATGTACTGGCTGTCGAAGCTAATCTGGTTCCTGCGCAAATCAAGGCTCTTGACCACCGCCCCGGCAAGAGGCACCAGCACCTTTTTCTCGTTGTCATATCGATAGCCGTTACCTTTGTACGCCTTGTTGACCGTATCAAAGTAACGACCTACCGCCTTGGCATCCTCGGCGACCGCACCAAAGGCTTGAGCCAATGCCGTAAAGCCCACTGCGAGTCCGCCAAGGATCACGCTGGCTCCACCGAGTACAGCCCCGGCCGTCGAAGCACCGACCAAACCAGCCCCCATCCCGGCGGTACCAGTGACGAAGCTCGCCGAGTCGAACGCTAACTGGGTACCGAACACCGCCTTCTGCACATCGTTCTCAGCGTAGGCCAATTCATAAGCATCCAGACCGACCATAGCTCCGCCAAACAACACGCCGACACCTTCGTTGACGGTGTGGCCCAGGTTCGAAGCAAAGTCCTTTAACGAGGTTTCGGCGGCCACCACTTCACCGCGCAGCGCCGTACGCACCAACTCGGTGACCTTGACTATATCCTGTACACCACCGTGAGCCATCTGGACCAAGTTGAGGTAGCTGTGGACCTTGAGCGCGGTGGCCAGATCAGGCGAAGTCACCCCGCTTGCCGCATCGTGGCGGTTCTTGTCGGCAAACCACTGGATCAGTGTCTGAACCGCAAACCCGGCGTTCAGCCCATCCACCGGAGCGGCCTCGCCAACTCCGCCGCGAGGCCGTATCCGGCCGTGCTCCAGGGTAAAGTGATCGTTCAATACACCCATGTGCTCATCGACGAAACGCCGGAATTCGACAAAGGTGCTATCGTTGGTGCTCAACCAGCGGGTCTGCTCGGGTTGGTCACGGTTAATGAACTGGACCCGGTAGCGACCTTCCCCCTGGTCTTCCGTCGTAGCGATAATCGGTAGCCAGCGGCTGTCCAGTTGGTGCTCTCGCGCCAGCCGGGTGCTGGCGACTTCGAACCGTGCGCCCCATTGCTCGGCATCAAAGGTCTTCAGTGCAGGGCTCAGTCGCAAGTCTTCCGTGACCCGCTCTTGTACACTCACCACCTGCTCGACCTGGCGCCGTTGCCCGATGACACTGGACAGTTCCTCGAATCGGGTCAGGTCAGACACGTTTAGGCCATTACCCACTGGTACCTCAGCCATCTTACCGGTATCGATCTCAATCAGGTTGAAGGCTGGTGCCGATTTGCTGCCGAACGAGCCATAGTGCGCGGCCAGCCCGCGCACCACCAAATGCTGCTCCATAGCCCTGGACAGACTCTTGGTGTTGTTGAAGGCAAAGATCCCAACATTCGGGTCATAGAAGTAGTAGCGACGGCCTTCGGCCGTGACAGTGCTCCCTACCATCATCGAGTGATTCTGGGTATTGAGTGCAAACATCGAGGTGCTGGTTGCTGCGGCCAGTCGCGACACCACCTCGGACAAATTGAACTGGCCCAGCTCCGTGGAAGCCTGAACGGCCTCAACATTGTAGTGCAGACTGATCAGGCTATTCTTGAGCAGCGTGGAGCTGCCCGCCTGCGGGTCAGCGGAGGCGAAGAACAGCTTTTGTACCAGGCTATTGATGCCAGCCTCTCCATCACCCGCCAATGCCACAGCCATGGTCCTGACCAAAGGGTAGCAACGGCCACCGGTTCGGTCACCGACCAGCGACAGATAAAAGTCCTGTGGTACTAAGCGGTCGAAGACACTGCCGGCGTCATGGAAGTCCTCACTGAACATTGCGGTCTGTCGCAGTACCTTGTCGATGTACTCGGCTTGGCTGATTTCGGTGATGCGACCGCTCAAGGCCCCCCGTTGCTCATGGGTAAGTTTTCCTTCAAGAAACAGGCGTTTCATCTCCAGAACCGACATTTTGTCATCCACTCCGGGGATCTTGATCTCCCGGAAGTTACGCAAACCATCATTGAACCCGCTATCCTGTGCCCCGCGCTGATAGGCCTCGGAGGCCGCGTAACGTTCTCCCACGCTGCTAGTGCGCTCCTCGCCTTGAATGGCCGTATCGTCAATCCGTACCACCGCAACGCTGCCGTCCTTAGCTTTGATCTGCTGCCAGAGCCAAGTCTTTTCGACAGAACTGGCTTCACGCAATACTGGATCGTACTGCGCTCTGTAGTAGTCCTGTGTAAGATTGAGTTGCTTGATCTGCTGGTCGATCAAGGCCGTATCACTTGAGGTACGTCGTGCTTCCTGGAGCTGGTAGCGTTTGTCCGCCACTTGGTCAATGTTGGCTTTGACCTTGGCCTGAACCGCTTCGCGCAACCGGGTCCATGCAGCAATCGCCGGATGCTCAGGAGAAAACGCCCCCTCTGTGTAGACGCCGTCGGTAACTCCTTCGACCGACACCCCAAACTGCGTCGCCACCGTCTTCAGTTGTTGGTGAACCTGCTCGCGGTAAGTGTCGAATTCGGCCTGGTTGCGCTCTACCACTTGGCTGCCGGCGACCTGAATCGAGAGTGGCTCCACACCACCACGCAGCTTCGGCCAGACCATCTGTCCATCTCGTTGATATTCCTGGCGCTGGAGCACCAGTTGCCACTCGCCATTGACGTACTGCATGTACGCCGCAGCAAGGCCCTCAGTGGTACCGGATACCTGGTAATCCTTGTAGTCGACCGCCATCACCACATTGTCATACAGCAGCGAGCTGTTGAATCGGCCATCGTGGTAAACCCGGTAGGTATTGGCATCGAGGCTGGTCACCACCAACGAGCCGCCCGATAGTGTCCCGGTGAACAGAAAACTCCCTGCGACCGCATGCTTGGGAATGTCCACATAGGCGGGTACCGCATTGGCCTGGTTCGGGCCATTGTAGCCGAGGAAGTACGCCGGCACGCTGATTGAGGATATGCTATTGGCGTTTTGTTCAGTGTATTCGAGCTCGTATAAGCCTGACCCGACCTTCACCAACTGGGCTCTCCCCTCTGCCGGGAGGCGCCCCAACCTGACCAGCACCTCAGCACTGATGGTGTGGGTTTTGGCAAACAGTACAGGATCAGTGGCAAACTGATGGATATCGGCACTACCTTGTCGGGGCTCAAATCCATCACCTACAGACACCAGCCCAGCCTTGAGTTTGAGATCCTTCACCGCCGGCCCCAGCAGCGCCGAGCTTGGACCTATGCGGGTAAAACGCGGTGGATGGAATTCGTCAGCCGCTGGCAAGCCCTGATTAATGATCGGCAAGACCCGCGCCATCACTCCATCATACAGTTTACCCTCCAACTCTCTCTTGCTGCCTTCGGCGCGGTACTTGTCGAACATCTGCAACATATCCTTGCCGATACTGTCCGCACCCTCCGGTTCGTAACGCGCAGCGACATAGAGGGTTTCAAAGAACGAGTGATAGCCGTTACGGATCATGAATGCCGCATTGGCCATCTGGAATTGCCAATACTGCTTGACGCTCAACGCACCACCGAACAATTCCGGCAAGACATTACTGACGGTCTGGGTGGTCCCGGAAATCCCCCCCACGAACGGGGTGTCCAGGTCATTCATGTAGCGTGTGGCGTCATTCTTCTGGTCCGGACGGAACTGGTTGTAGCTGCGGTACTTATCGTCCTTGATCAGGTACGAATCCTCGTGATACGTCTGCTCCTCAGGGCTGGTATTGAGGATCAGATACGGATCGGGCTGATTCAACCGGTTATTGATCATGACCTTGCCGTCACCCAGCGCAGCGTGAGGATTGATCGGGACCGCAGCCTTGGAAAAGCTATCGGCTACCGGACGCAAAGCATGGAACAAGACCTGTTTGCGCAAGCTCCTGCCCTCATTGCTCAACAGCGCCGCCTCAACCGCCGGGCGCAGTTGCGCATCAGCGTTCTCAAGGCCCTGGGGACCAGTCAGTAGCAGGGTGAGCAGTTTGTCGTCCAGCGAGTGCTCAACCGCAGTTTGATCGAAAACATGTGCTTTCGGATTGCTTGGATGCTGTGCCGCATTGGCGCTATCGACTCGCTGGGTTTCCGCTTCGATGGCCCGAATGCGCCATTGTTCGTACAACGGTGCCAATAGCCCCTTGGCCTGGGCAATATCACTTTGCACATAGCCATTTTGCAAGACCTTAACCATAGCCGGGTTCTTCACCAGTCTCGTCGCCAGCCCGAACAACAGCGGGTCATTATCGCCGCTTCGCCAGACCGAAGCGGCGAACGCCTGTTCCCACAGCACTTTGTTTAGGTTATTACCCTTGATATCGCGCATGTTGTTATGGAAGTACTCCGGCGCCAACACCCCTGCGGGGGTGATGTGGTTACGCTCGAGCAAACGTACCAGCTGCTGCTCGAACACCTTGCGATCTTCGCTGCCTTTAAACAGACGACTGGCCTTCGTACCGCCTTCACGCAGTTGCTCCAGCTTCTCGAAAAATGCGGCGTTGTATTGATACAGTATGTCGGTCTGCGCCTTGCTCAAGTGACTGCTGCTGACCTTGTTGTCGTCAACGCTCATCACCCCAAAGGGCGTCGCGGGTAGGTAACCGTTGCCCTGGGGCATTTCCAACAAGTACTGACGACTGGCAAAACCGACCGAACGTTCCAGCTCATGGATATTAACGAAAAGCCCGTCACGGTCCGGGTGGTAACCGTTCTGGCGAAACCCCTCCAGGCCGATAGTCTGGAAGCTAGCGATATCAGCATTCTGGTTGATCAGGTCACTCAAGGCGCTTGCCAATGGTACCTCACGGGTGATGGTGGTATTCGAAACCTGGCCGGACACCTGAATCCCGACCTGGTTCGGCACCTTGCGGTCAACGCTGGTCAGCAGCATTTTGCGACCATTACCCAGCAACTGCGCCTTGAAGCCTTCACGCAAGGTGCTTTCCGAAACTAGGTAGTTGGCGAAGTACTTCTCGACGAATTCGGTTTTGACCAGCACCGAGCGAATTGGTGTATAGGTCGGCGAGCGAAAGGATGGCGGCTCACTCTTGAGCCGGTATTGTTGTTGCCAGGCTAGGGAGCGGGCTGCAGTACCGAAGGAGAAGTTGAATACCCTGTCCGCCGACACAACTAATCTACCGTTCTCCAGGAAGAAATCTTTGAAGCGGCCATCGGTGCTGGCATTAACTAGTGCGACGTTCATGCGGATGTAGCCAGGGCGCTCCTCCATCATCAGCAACGAAATATTTACCGGCAGATCATCGGAGGCCGGAGGCACCGTGGTCAGCCCGCCGAAAACTGCAGCCTCTTCCGTAGAGGATGCTTTGAGTAAGGCGTTGTAGCGGGCATTGACCTCCTTGTAGGCCTGTAGTTTGGAAAACAGCGTCACGTATTTTGGGCTGAACGTGGAGGCAGCCACCTGTATAGTCAGTTGTTGTTCCAGACGTTTGATCTCGGTATCCAGCTTAGCCTGCTTGCCCGCCGCGTCCTCCCTCAGGGTCGTCGTCTTCAAGGTCTTAGAGCCGCCAGGATTGAGCATGGTCAAAGCTTTACGCCAAGTGCTGTCAAAGTGCGTTATGGCGGTCTGCTGTCGGCTGTATAGCAGGATGTCGCGGTCCAGTTGCTGCTTATAGGCGTTGATCGCCGGTGTGCCGGGCACATCGTTCATCTGCTGCCGTCTTTGCTGCAATGTCTGCAACTGGTCGCCAACAGAAACGGGGTTGTCCTGCATCTGAAAATGCTGGGCAGCCAGCACACTCAGCGTACTCTGCTGCATTTCCTGTAACCGCTCGTCTACCTGCCTGATGTAGTCGGCACGCTCATCAGGACTCATGTTAAACCATTCGGTCTGACGACTTGCTGCTTCAATCTGTCCATCGATCAGGGTATTGAGCAGGTTCGTGAAGTCTTTGGATATATAAGCCATTGCAATGATCCTTGCCTGTTTTTAAGCGAAACCCTTCGCGCTGCGAAAAGCTGTTTGTCGTTTGTCGATACAGATTTGACATTCTCCCCGACCTAAAGACCATAACTGTAGGTACGAACGTATTCAGTTACCGCGGGGGTTCCCACACATACGGTCGAGTCAAAGGCAGATGTCATTTTGCATTCCTTTATTTAGGTGATAGTTACATATTATTGTTATTTATATTAGTGAATATTAGATAGTCAACATTTATTTGCTCTATAGTTGTAGTCATAATTATTTCGTTTATATTTCAGATCACATGAATGATAAAATTTCAATATAATTAACTTTTTATATATTTAAATATATATTATTTATAATTTTAATTATTTATTCATAAAATTATTTATATTTGAAAATATTTTTTAATAATATTGTTACGTTTTTTATAAGACGTTGAATAAATAATAACGAATCTTAGGAAGGTTATTTATTAGTGAATTGTTGTATCTGATTTTTGAGTTAGAGCGCGATATTTAAAAGTTCTACTGCAACTGTCAAGCGACCCCAATTAATATACCCTATGGATTTCAAGATGCATCGCGACGGCAAGGGAGAGAATCAGCTAACTATGTGACCGGGGTGAGCGAGTGCAGCCAACAAAAAGGCAACTTGAAAGATAACGGGTATATTCTCTTCATCTTTCAAGTTATATCTTTGTTGGCTACGCTTACTCTTCCCAGTCACATAATTAGTTGTGTGGCTGAGGATTTACTTACCTGCCGCTGCGAAGTAATTTGAAATCTATTGGGCATATCAAATGAAAGAAATACTTCAGTCAACGCATTAGTTAATTGTATAATTTGTTCTTCCGAATGATTAGGAGTAATATTTACCCTAAGTCTCTCAGTTCCAACTGGTACAGTTGGTGAATTAATTGGTTGTAAATAAACATTATGTTTTTCAAGTAACTGATGTGCTACTGCTTTACATTTTATTGCATCTCCAATTAACACAGGTAATATATGTATCTCACTAGAATTCATGATCGGAATTCCTGCTTTATTGAAAGAATCTCTTAGCATTTTAGTTTTTTTATGTAGTTTTTTTCTTTCTGTATCAGAAACTTTCAAGTACTCAACACTTGCATAACATGCCGCCACTATAGCTGGTGGTAATGAAGTCGTAAATATAAACCCTGAAGCAAAAGAACGAATTGTATCAATTATTGGTTCAGAACCAGTAATATACCCGCCAATAATACCAATTCCCTTAGCCATAGTTCCTTGAATAATATCAATTGAACCTGCAATACCTAAGTCAGCAGCAATTCCTGCACCTCTAGGCCCATACATACCAATTGCATGTACTTCATCAAGAAATGTTAAAGCATTATACTTTTTAGCAAGGACTACAATTTCTTTAATTGGCGCAATATCGCCATCCATAGAGTAAATCGATTCAAAAACAATTAATCTTGGTCGTTCATACGGTTGTTCCGCAAGTAACTTTTCTAAATTTTTTGTATCGTTATGTCTAAAAATTGCACGTTCTACCTTCGTACTACATATACCATTAATAATAGAAGCATGATTGAGTTCATCAGAAAAAACTATACAGTTTTCAAATAAACGTAATAAACACTGCAACGTTGCATCATTTGATGCCATATCCTGTTGGAAATACTAGTGCCGATTCTTTATCATGCCATTCAGCTAGCGAAGATTCTAAAACTCCATAATGATAGTGAGTACCCCCGATATTACGAGATCCCCCCGAACCCGCACCAAATAAATCAATCGCACTATGCATAGCTTCAACGACAACTGGATGTTGAGACATTCCTAAGTAATCATTACTACACCAAACAACAACAGACTCACCATTGTTTGAGCTATTTAGTTTAGCTAAAGGATATTGTCCACGAATACGATTTAATGTAACAAACTCACGATATTGTCCACTTTTTTTCAATGCTGCTAGCTTTTTACTAAGTATTTCTATATACATATTGAGCCTCCAATTATGGATTTATACCCGTCATCTTTCAAGTTGCCTCTTTGTTGGCTGCGCTCACTCACCCCGGTCACATAGTTATCTATGCTCCCGGGGATTCGCTCCCTTGCCGTCGCGATCCATCTTGAAATCCATAGGGTATATATCTTTCTATTATGTGAAGTGATACCACTTAATAGTTTGATAGAAATAGTTACTCATTGTTTTGTTACTGAGGTAACATGGCCTAGAGTTTTCTGAACATGAATGGATGGCTAAATTATTAGGTACTCAAATCTATTTTTCGCCCCCTTATTCCCGAGAACTTGGTGTCAATGAAAACACAAATGGATTGATTCGTCAGTATTTTCCAAAGAGAATAAACTTTTCATCAGTGACAGAACAGGAAATAAGATTTATCATGAATAGGCTTAATAATCACCCACGTAAGACATTGAGGTACCCTCCTGATAAATTATTTTATAGTATAAATAAAGTTATTTAACGTTACTATGCGAATGTACACTATATTGATAAAATAATTATTACTCTACTTTAATAACCAAGTGATTATATACCCGTCATCTTTCAAGTTGCCTCTTTGTTGGCTGCACTCACTCACCCCGGTCACATAGTTCTCTATGCTCCCGGGGATTCGCTCCCTTGCCGCCGCGATGCATCTTGAAATCCATAGGGTATAATATAATAAAGTTCATTATTTATAATATTTTCAACTATGTAAAGGTGTAAAAACCATGAAAAATGTCATTTTTTTAGCTATAGGTATGTTTTCATTGGGATTTGATGCTTATATTATCGCCGGACTTGTACCTGGAATTAGCGATAGTTATCAAAAAAGCGCCTCTCAAGTCGGACAAGCCGTAAGTATATTTACCTTATGTTATGCAGTATCTGCTCCATTATTTGCTTCTCTTTTAGCAGGTAAACCTATAAAAAAAGTTCTATTAACTTCTATAGTAATCTTTGGACTTGCAAATGCATTAACAGCCGTCTCTCCAAATTTCTCTATATTTTTGATATCAAGAGCAATTGCTGGTGTTGGTGCTGGTTTATTTTCACCATTAGCTGTAACAGGAGCAACTATGTTAGTACCTGTGGAAAAGAAAGGGAGAGCACTTGGCTTAACAATAGGTGGAATGAGCATGGGAACTGTATTAGGTGTTCCTATAGGCCTTTACATTGCTAACCAATTTAATTGGCAATGTGGTTTGTCGTTCTTCTTAGTTTAATTTCTGCTTTAAGCATTCTTAAATTTCTACCACATGTTCCAGTCACAGCTCCTCCAGCTATAAAAGAAAGAATTGCAATGTTTTTAGATAAAAGAGTAACCATCACTGTCTTAATAACATTCTTTGCAAGTATTGCAAGCTTGGGTTTATATACCTATTTATCTCCATTACTAAAAGACCTTAATAACTCAAATGATTTAACAATATATTTATGGGCTTGGGGATTAGGTGGATTATTTGGTAGTATATCAATTGGGTATTTAATTGACTACTTTAAAAAACCCAAAACTCTAATGGCACTTATTCTAATCATTTTAACATGTTCCGTCGTATGTATTCCAATAATGATTAACCTATCGCTTATAAAATATTTACCGTTTTTCATATGGGGAGCTATGGGATGGGCATCAGGAGCACCTCAGCAACATATTTTATTATCTTATCAGCCTAAACACGGAAGCGCAGCCGTCGCGCTCAATAGTTCGATTAACTATCTAGGAAGCTCGGTAGGAGCTACATTAGGTGGAATAGTTATATCTCTAGGAATGGGTACTATAGCTCTAATTTATTTTGCGGTTCTCTCTATGGTTATTTCATTAGGTTTTCAGTTTTATAGTATGAGAAGCAACGATTTTAAAACAGTTAACACTAAAAAATCTGTATAAAAAAACAACCGGCGCTTTCAGATATAAGATAAATGCCCGGTGGCCTTACCTTATCCCAGCCATCCGGTTCATGCATGCTACAGCTTCCTTTCTTTATTTGGAGCCTAACATCATGAACCGTATCCAATACATGGCCGAACAAAAACAACAGCATATTATCAACTGATGTCGCAGTGACCTGGCCAGAAAACAGTATTGTGAACATCTGAACATCACCAACTGGCATGTTCTACATTTCGTGACCAAATTGCTGACAGCAAAAACATCCCAGATATTATCCAGACACTGCCCATCATATTCCCCATTTCACTCCAACCTACCGAAGAGTTTCCTCAACTTTTTATCCAATAACAATTATCCGCTTTCAGGTAAACCGTCGACATGACACCTAATGACTTAATGATTCAGCCTACACGAGCGATATGACTAATATAACCTACCCAACCTACTATTATTTTACAGGGTATCACCGTTGCCATAGTTGAATTGATAAAAACGCTTAATATTTAACTAACCTTATATACCCTATGGATTTCAAGATGCATCGCGACGGCAAGGGAGTGAATCCCCGGGAGCATAGGTAACTATGTGACCGGGGTGAGCGAGTGCCGCCAACAAAGAGGCAACTTGAAGGATAACGGGTATATCTTGTGATATCCAAGGCAACGATGTGGCCGGGGTGAGTGAGTGCAGCCAACAAAGAGGCAACTTGAAAGATAACGGGTATAGAATTATTAAAATTTGACGATTGAGTATTGAATTCATTAGACACAGATTCCACTTTGTATTTTTTCGAATCGTCTCTTTTAAGTAGAGTGGCAAGACTATTCTTGCCACCTACTAAACTACAATTAGCCAATCATGGGAATATAATAATGTTCTTCATCATCCTAGGTTAATTTAATAATCCCACTGTTCCCCTATATATCAGTCACCTTTACATTCAAACTATCGCTGACAGATTTCCATCCTAAAGCTTCACCTCGTACCTGAGGTAAAATAAACTTGTAGCTAACTAGTTTGAATAATTGATGAATAGTCAATAGGTCCCAGTACACTAACAACAACTTTCCATACCGGGCGTACTATTAATACCTGTAGAATATTCCTTATACCTTGCTGGTGGATTTGTTAATTTTACTGCAATTTGTTGAGTGCTGAAGAGATTGAGCCATCGCTGTTTGATGCTGTCACTTTCACGGTTTAGACTCACCAATAGAGGCCACTGAAGGGGCTGTATAAAGTCCTGAGGTACTGATACTACCTAGATCTACAGGGCTGATTGACCATTTAACATTCTGAGCTGGGGTCGCAGTAAATTGTTGGGTTTTATTGGCAGACAGAAGTGTCTCTGCGGGTTCAACTTTCAGACCTGTCAAGGTAGGGCTAATATCACCGAATAAGACCAAATCTCCAGGAATAGCAATCTGATCAAACTCCAAAACTTCCGAGTTCGGAAACAGAATATGCTGAATATAAAATGTATTGATATCAGGTAATTCGAAAAAACCAGTCTCATTAATTTTATCTGTGAGCTGGTTTGCCATCTTCTCTGTTCCATCACTTTCAATAAGAATTAATCCACTATGTTCTGACTTAATACATTTAACGGTTATCTTGCCAACCGTTGAAAATGAAATAATATTATTTTCCTTCAGAGAAACTTCAGCCTTGCATTTCCCATCACAACTAAAAGTGTAATAATTTAAATAATCTTGATGTATCCACCCTGCCGGGCCGTAATAATCCCAAGATACTGAGAATGGATGATTATAAGTATGGTTCTCAGGGAATTGTAAAACAACATGCTTACTTTCATTATCTTCAGAATCAACAGCTATAGTAAATTTATTAAATGGCAGATGAGCAACCCGCACTTCTCTTTTCTCATCACAGCTCTTATAGCTAGTCTTTGAATCTAATAAAGTTACATAACCATCTATAATTTCATTTGTCGGTGTATATCCTCCAATAAACTGCAAAATTGTAGGACTATTCTGCCCTGAAGTGATGGATTTCAAATCAGCATCATCAATATATTTTTTAAAATGTTCAGCAAATATATTACCGAATAGGGTTGCGTTCCCAATAATGAGAGCTGCCGATCTTCCTTCGGGAATAATGTAAGGATAGTTAGGTCCTGGCAGGTTACCCCCATCTGCATTATAATTAGTAGCAATAAAAAGCAGTACAGCTCCATCACCATAGTTTTTCGAATCTCGTAATGTTCCGCCAGGGGCTGGTTGTGTGCGAACAATAAATTTTTTAGGATAAAGTTTATTTTTACCATTATCAGGCTTTAATACACCTAGAATGTATTCATTAGGATTAGACTGAATATATTGCCTAAAATACTGCACAATCTCTGCTGGAGCATCATTTAACCCTTTTATATCCAGTAAAGTGCCTTTCTCAAATTTGATGACAACCCTACCATCATCCTCAACGACCCCATTACCATGTTCCAGATTTACATTAAGCTTAAGAGCATAATTATTCGCCGGACTGATATTTTCCCACTTGATAACTTGACCATTAGAGTTTGTATAGACAATCGAACCAGAAATAAACTTCATGGTCACTAAAGCTTGATTAGTTGTAATAATGGCATTTTCAAATGAAATAAGTGGCACACCTAAAACGATATCCTGTAATTTTATTCCATACGTCTCATTTTCAAAACTTATGGGAGGATATTGTTCCCCCGTAGCTCTCTTTCCTATATATTGCTGAAGCAATAATTGATTAACTTTATTTCGATCATAAGCAACAACGGCATCCCAACCCAACGCAACACTGCGCATTCTTAAACTATTAATTATATCATTTGCGTTACTCATTACATCCTCCATATATTTAAATAACAAATATAGTTTTGACATAGTAAAAATAGTGGCTAGTCAATTTAAATAGAGACTACCTATGCCACCAATTATCAAGAAATTGACAACCCCAGATACAGAGAATCTAAGTCATTACTCCATACAACATTATTTTATGAATAAGTCATTCATAGTAAATTAATAGTTCATCTGGAGAATACTCAGTAATAGCAATATTAGGTGATAAAAAACCCCCTCAGTTTAATTCTATTGATGATCTACTCAACACTTTCGACAAATTTAATTAACGATTAAATATTAACATTGACACTACCTTATATACTATAAAAATAGAAAACCTGTTCCAATAACCTAACTATTAACTACTATATCACTATCAATAAATCTGAACCATAATCTAATAGTTCACATCTTTAAATATAATAAATTAATGTATTATCAAAAACTGATACTATATTAAAATAGTAGCTTTACACAACATAAATCAACAATAACAATAGCATATCATTTTTTGATATATTTAGATTAAAAACAACACTAAATATATTATCAAGAAACTAGAGAGTAAATTTTATCGAAACACATCATTAATAAAAACAGCTCGATTGCATAACATTCAGACGATAAACACATTTACCATTAAATTTCAGCATGTTATATATTACAAGTATTATCAATATCCGTTTATTGTTTTAGTTTATACCTGTCATCCTTCAAGTTGCCTCTTTGTTGGCTGCACTCACTCACCCCGGTCACATAGTTATCTATGCTCCCGGGGATTCGCTCCCTTGCCGCCGCGATGCATCTTGAAATCCATAAGGTATAAATAAAATATGATCAAACTATTAAATTGATATAGTTGCTGGTGTTTATATCACTTACCTTTTAATTATTAGGAACATACATGTATACAAAAAATGATATAATTAACCAGTTAAATGGTAAAAGTGTTACTTTAGGATGGAATGCTGTGGTGGCATATGATCGAAAAAAGGTCAATCAATTATGTCTTCAGCAAATATAGAAAAGAGAGCTACGGGGGAACAATATCCTCCCATAAGTTTTGAAAATGAGACGTATGGAATAAAATTCTAGGATATCGTGTTAGGCATACCACTCATTTCATTTGAGGATTCCAAAATTACGGCCAATCAGGTCACAGCAACTATGAGATTTATCTCAGGAATCATTATCTATACAAACTCTAATGGTCAAGTTATCATGTGGGAAAATATCAGTCCGGCGAATAATTATGCTCTCAAGCTTAATGTAAATCTGGAACATGGTAATGGGGTCGTTGAGAATAGTGGTAAGGCCATCGTTAAATTTGAGAAAGGCACTTTACTGGATATAGATGGGTTAAACGGTGCCCCCGAAGAGATCGTCCAACATTTCAGGAAAATTATTCAAAACTAACCCAACGAGTATACATTAGGTGAGTTAACACCTGATTCAGGAAAAAATAATTTTTATCCCAAAAACTTTAAGGTAAGCTCAGCTTACATTGTCAGCCGGGTATCCGGCACCGTGATGATTATCATCGCGATACTCTTATTGGCTGAGCAGCTCATACAGGATCTATGAAAGAATATCAAAATAGCCATTATCTCGCTGATATTCATACGGCCCTGGTGGCTGCGCTGACGATATCCATTTTCGAGAAAAAATTGTTTCCATTGTTGAATAAAAATACGGCAAAAATCGTCGTATCACAAAAAAGTTCAACTAATTTGTCCATGCCTGTTCCTTATTTAGATCATTTTTTTCTGGTCGACAGTTATGATCTTGGAACAGACGCTTAACTCAATTTTTTATCCAGAATTCAGGTTAATTAGGTAACCTTAATTGTATCGAATACATAACGCCCCCTAATCAGACAGCAATTATTCAACAATGATATTTTTATCAAACTCATCTAATGAACAGATTTCAGCGAATTTCCTTTATTAACGTAGAAGAAAAACTTAAATTATTTAATTCGGATTATTATCGATATTATTGCAATAATTTCTCATAATTTAATTTTTGATTACAGTAAATAAAAATATTTCAACAAAACCAGTATGTATAATTAAACAATGGCACAAATGGTAAATTTAGAGATATTAACATGTACTCTTAAATATAAATTTAAATATCATACCGATCACTAATTAATTGAAAATGATAAAAAACCACCTCATATAGATTAATAAAATCACTTTATTCATTTATTCATTTATTCATTTATTCATTTATTCATTTATTCATTTATTCATTTATTCATTTATTCATTTATTCAGTTTAATATATTAAATAATATCTCAAGCTTCATTTATATATTACTGACAAATACAAAAACAGCCCCATAATCGAGCTGTTTTTGCATGCTATTGCTAATAGTCAATTACCATCCGGTAGCATTAACACTATCCGCATGATCAAGTTATCAATCCCAATTTTCTTGAGTAATTAAGTAATTCAGTCACCTTATGAACTTTAAGTTTTCGCATCATATTAAGGCGGTGAGTTTCTACTGTTTTAATACTAATACTTAAAATCTCAGCAATATTACGATTACCATTACCTTCGCTAATTAGCTGTAATATTTGGCGCTCACGCCGGGTAAGTAATGTACTGTCATCATTTATTCCTTCTCCCAGCAAGCGGATTGCCTCCTGATTAAGATGAGGATCAACGTAACTTTTTCTGGCGGCAACACTGGTAATCGCAGCAAGTAATATCTGCTGCGAACTGGTTTTCAAGACATAAGCTAATGCTCCCGCACGCAGTACACGGCTGGCAGTCAGCTCATCATCATGAGCCGTAAGAGCGAGTATGCGCAAATCCGGCCAGCGTTGGCAAAGTTGTGGAATGATATCCAATCCATTCAGCCCCGGAAGACCAAGATCAAGAATCACAATATCTGGTGCAAGATCCCGACAGGAAGCATAAACAGAGAGTCCATCATCAACTTGCGCGATTACCTGATAACGCGGGTATGCGGCAAGAAGATTCTTGATTCCATCTATAATCAGCTCATGATCATCCACCAGCAAAACTTTATAGCAAATCATATTAGGACCTCGCGGAAAAAGGTGCATTCTGCTCGTGTTCCTCAGCAGAGCACAGCGTTGCATTAATCAATTTGCGTAGTTTCATCAGCT
Source organism: Photorhabdus bodei (assembly GCF_003287735.1). Taxonomy (GTDB): domain Bacteria; phylum Pseudomonadota; class Gammaproteobacteria; order Enterobacterales; family Enterobacteriaceae; genus Photorhabdus; species Photorhabdus kayaii. The sequence goes on from NZ_NSCM01000021.1 coordinate 47,003, forward strand.
CATTTTTTTGCGGCAGAGAGCCGTTATGTATCTGGTTTTCCATTTCAACAATGACACATAACAATGAATTAAGCCCTGCCTGCCCACTCACTCCCTTCATGGAATGTAAGAGCTTTTCTAATACCTCCTGTTGAGTAATATGTTGTTCAGCTTCATCAAGTAAAGTTAATAATTCCCTGCGGACTTTTACCTGCATACGCAATAAGTTCATGGGCAGTAATGGTTTATCTGTTTCTTGCTGCACCATTAGATCAATATCACGCCGCAACTGATATTCCGCAGTCATCTCTAATATTTGGGCCAATTGGTTAATCGTCACCGGTTTGGAGATGTAATCATTCATCCCGGCCTGAGCCGCGCGTTCCTTCTCTTCGGCAACTGTATTTGCCGTCAGAGCAACAATCATGCACTCTGGGTCCTGATTGTCAGAATCAATACGCCAACGCCGGGTAGTTTCCAGACCATCACACTGCCCCGGCATCAATATATCCATCAGTACCAAATCAAAACGGTAACGCTGTCCCAACAATAAGGCTTCTGTACCATCCTGAGCATGCCGCACTCCCTGCCCCAATCGCGTCAACATCATGCCAATGATGTCCCGATTGGTCACTGCGTCATCAACCAGCAATACCTGCATACGCCAAGGTTGTAGCGGTACGTTATCTTGTACCGGCGGCAACGCACCAGATAACTGACGTTCGACAATATCCCGCAAACGACCGGGCAAAAAAAGCAAATCATTGGCGGATAATTCGCCGGAATGCTCTTCAGTCAAACAAATAAGGCCCCATGCCATCAGTTGACGATGTAAGACAAACGGCGCGCCTATCTCTCCCTGTAACAACACGGGTTCAGTAAAATCCATCAATGGCAGTTGAAACACCACGCTAGTGCCTAAACCAAAGGTGCTGTTAAATTCCAGATTTCCTCCCATCATTCTGGCCAGCGTAACCGCAATCGTCAGCCCAAGGCCCGTTCCCTGCGCATGTTCCTGCACCTGATAAAAGGGATTAAATATCGAGGCGATATTTTCTGGAGCGACACCACATCCGCTGTCAGTAACATCAAAAATCAACATATTATCTGAACGGGTGACAGTCAGAGAAATGCCGCCATCATCGGTAAATTTGCAGGCATTTCCTAACAAATTTACCAAAATCTGTCTTACCCGGCTTGCATCAAGCATTAATACCTGTGGCACATCAGCAGCAACAAAGGTTTCTAGCGTCAACTTTTTATTGTGTGCCATTCCCTGTATCGTCGCCATTGACTGATCCAGCAATGGTAACAACTGGCTGGTCGCGTACTGTAGCTCAACCTGTCCAGCTTCAATGCGCGAAAAATCAAGTAATTTATTGATAATAAATAATAAAGATAGCGTACATTGGTGGGCTGTCTCCGCCAATTGCAGCTGCTCGCTGCTCATCTCACTGGTTTTCAGTAACTCCAATGCACCTAATGTCCCACTCAGTGGCGTTCTTAGTTCATGACTAATGGTCGTCAGATGGCTACTTTTACGCTTATTAGCCAATTCTGCCTGTTGTTTTGCCTCTGTTAATGCTTTGGTACGTTCCGCGACCTTATTTTCCAGCGTGGAATATTGCTGATTCAGGGTATCAAGTAACGTATTGTAGGCCCTGGCTATCTGCCCCAATTCATCACGCCGACTCTCTGGCAAACGCACATCTAGCGCGTGTGGTCCAGTCTTATCGATAATGTCTACAAATTGCCACAACGGTTTAGCCAGATAATGATGCAACATCCAGAATATTGTCAGCGTTATCATTAATAGAATAATTAACGCAAATGGAAGCTGAATAATCGCCTGATCAACGACTTCCTCAAATAGACTTCTGGTGGGATAAAGTACCAATTGCTGCCAACCGGGACCTTTTAGCTGAATGCGTAATACCTGATAACCGGGAATATATTGCCAGCCATCATATAATTTAACTTTCTTCAACAATGCTAAAATATGTTGTTCTTGATCCTGCGGTAATTTCCCTTTGAAAAACGGCAATAATTGTTGATTGCTGTCCAACCAGAGATCAATGTCATAATTAGTCACCGTTTGCCCGTATGACAATAGATCATTGAACTTAATCGCATATCCGGTCAGCCGGCCCATTTTATCACTCGCGGCAACCGAGATACTCCAGCCACTGCCAGGAATATGCTCCGGCTGTCCCCAGTAAATATTATCGTGGTTGGGGCTCATAGGAAAATTCGCTAACTCCAAACATCGTTTGACAAAATAGTCATCTGAGATTTTTTCCGGGGGATAAATGGAGATCCCCTGAGATCGCTTAAAGATAAAACTGTCCAGATAATAAGCCTGTCCGGCAGCACCATATGCTTGAATAAACCAATTATCCTGATTTATTTCGTGATCAGGCTGGCAGATACTGCCATTGATGGGAAGATATTTGCTATCAGTATTCGACGTAATATTTTTATTATTTTCATACTTTTCATAATAAGTGTCATAACGTCTTGCCAACTCCTGAGCATCTTTCTCTGCCCCCTCAAAACGATGATTACTTAAATCTGCCCGTAAGGTCGCAAGATGTGATAATTCATCCATCACATGCTGGTGTGCGTGTTTGAAAGAAAAAAATGCTGTTGCTACGACAGAAATCAACCATATAATAAACAGCGTAAGTGATAGAAACAGAGTGAGTTTAATCACTAATGATGAACCTGTTCTCATTTTATAATCTCCTTATTATTCAGAGACATTTCCTTGTGAAAAACCCAAATTACTCTGTGCTTATAACGTCAAATTAACCACAGGTTTAAACATTATCTTATTGGGTTATATCTTTCCGGTACTCTATATTCAAGAAAAATACACTAGCAGATAATAAATACTTTATGGCAGATAACAATCAGATAAAATTTATCAAAATCTCGTCATCAAATTGTGACTAAAATCAATTTTACACCTCTTTAACATCAACAGAACCCAAACGAAAATCAATATTTGTCCGCGAAACATTTTTCTTATCACTGGCGGTCCATTATTCAGAAACTGAGTTTTTCCTTTCCCACAAACAATACTTAATGTGGGAAAGGGTGAGTGCTTTTGACTCAGGTTACCAAGCTAAGCTACTTGGTAGGTGTTGGTATGAAAATTTTTTGCTGTCCTTAATCATCGGCCCAATCTTCATCTTTTGAATCACTACCCTCGTCCTCACTCTCAGTATCACTAGGCTCAACAGCAACCCTTCTTGCTAGGATAGATGCCACATCATTATCCTGAATAATCGGTGGCTGCTGCTGGGTTTCCGCATCAGACTCTTTTTCCACTTTACGCAATTTTACTCCGTTTCTGATTGCGTCCATGAGTGCCCCCCTTTCGTCGAGGGGCTGTTCCTCTTTTCTTATTTTTAATTCTTCATCTATGCCTATATCCGGTTTTCTCGATTTTAATTTTTCTTCGAGCTCTGTCATACGAAGTCCTTCTGTTCCTCCTTGAGACCTTGCTGGCGGAGGTCCGCTTGCTCCCGGTAATGGATCTCCCGCTACCGGCAACGGCGGTGGTGGTGGCGGCGGCGGTGGTGGTGGGCCTTCCGCACCTTGCTGGCACCGTAATTCTTCTCCCTGTTGACGTCGCAACTCTTCTTCCTGCTGACGCCGTAACTCTTCGTCCTGCTGATGCCTCAACTCTTCGTCCTGCTGATGCCTCAACTCTTCTTCCTGCTGATGCCTCAACTCTTCTTCCTGTTGACGCCGTAATTCTTCTTGCTGCTGATGTCGTAACGCTTCTTCCTGCTGACGCTGTAATTCTTCTTCTCTACCATCCCCAAAAAGAGGCTCTTCATCACCTTCCTCGGTAAGCAGCACTAATTCAGCTTCATCCTCTTCTACCGGTTCTATTACAGGGGCAGATAACGTAACCGGTACATTAATCAGTACGCCCATCTCACTGCTATTTGAAACATTTCCCTGTTCATCATGCGCTACAGCTGAGATCGTAAGATGGTTACTTTGCTGACTACTATAATTAGGGAACTGCACAGCATAGCTATTATTTGATAACGCAACGATCTGGCCTCCACGTGCACGTAATGCGCCATCATCCCACTGGATATGTTTTAAACGATATTTCCCGTTGAAAGAGAAATTAATCAGTTTCCTTTCTCCACCAAAGCCACTAAGCCCCGTTGGTAAATGCAGGCTCAGTTGCGCTCTTTCTCGATGCTTCAACACAATATTATTATTACGTTCAACCAGATGGTAACGATTGTCAGCCAAAGTGCGTCTTACCGGTGCTATCGTCGGATCAATCTGTTGGGATAAAGGCACTCCAAGCTGGTAGTTGAAAGACAGATTAACTTTTGTGTCATCCTTGCCTCTGTGACTAAAAGTTCTATCTACTCCTAATGAAATCAATTGGATAGGCGTATATTCCAGACCCACTGTCAGCGCATACGGGTCCTTATAATGATTTTGGAGATTAAACAGCGCAATATCATCACCGAAATATTGCTCAAATTTCAATTTACCACTCAGTTGCGGATAAGCAGCCAGCCAGCCCTGAGCGCGGATATCATAGCCATTCGCTACACGTTCCGCATCACCATCCAATGCCGAAGACGAGTACCAGTCCGTCAAACCAAAATATCCATTAGCAGACAGATACAGATAATCGCGCCAGTATTCCAGTCCGAATCCCAGCCGCTGGTGGGCATTGCCAGATATTTGGGTATCGTAAAAGGTGTTGTAACCTAAAGCCCAATCTCCCTGAAAATAACGTTGACCAATACCCAAATTAACTATATTGCGCCCATCGGAACGGCGAACACCTACCTGACCAAAAAACAGACGATCATCTCTGTCATATAATGGATAAAAAAAATCGATTGAACCGCTAGTTAACTTTCCATCAGATAAAGGTAAATTAGCGCGTACTTCCCCAGCAGAAACTTTTTCTGCCTCCGGCTGTAACGCGGCAAAACCCATATCTGCCATAGCCAATTTCGGAATACCACCACCCTGAGTTACATCATCATCAGTTTGATGCTGTAACCACCTCTTTTTTCGTTTCTGTTCGCTGCCAATAGCATTAAGACTCTCCTTTTGAGTTTCATCCACCACTGACTCTTTTCTCTTATTGGGCTTATAGCAACTTGCTAATAGCAATGCCACGGTAATGGCCGACATATACCCTATTCTTTTCTTCATGAGCGCTTTTATTTAAATATCATTATATTAAAAATAGATTCAAACACTGCCATGCCACCAAATAAAAAAGGCAATGCCATTCTTCACATTAATTAATCACTTTATCTCCTACTACAGCGAAGATTCTTCCGAAATACAATTCTCATTAAAATCAGCCAAAACCCTTATTTTTTCCGAATTAAAGAAAACAACAACATTAATATATTTATTCCATAACCTATTGCCAAAAATAAGGTTAACACCCTATTGGTTCTATTTTCTTATTTGCTAATCTATTTAACATAAATAGCAACACATTAATTTGGTAGGTAATGATATGTTTGCAAACTGTCAACTTTTTGGTATGGATTTGGCATTTCCAGATGTCTGTATGACACCTTTGCCTATACCCGTACCTGTTCCATACCCTAATATGACTCTAGGTCTGATGGCGACGCCTCACACTTATAAAGTACTGTTTATGGGAATGCCGGCACATAATATGGCAACAGTGACAAATACTAGCTTTGGCGATAACCTTGGCGTCAATCTCGGTATTATTTCCGGTACCGTCATGGGACCTTCACGCCATTTAATCGGCTCCTTTACCACTTTAATTAAAGGATTCCCTGCTACCCGCGTTACCAGCCTGAGTTTACAAAATAGCACCAATATGATCGGCATGCGTTTAATTCCTAGCCAGCTTAAGGTTCTGCTGTTGGGCCTGTAATGGAGGAATTTCTATGCTATTTTTACCTCGCCATAAACGTCACTCTTTTTCCTTTTTTACCCTGTTGAGCATATTGCTGACGGTGAGTTGCTCTACAAATAAAGTGGAAAAAAGTATTCTGTACACCATTAAATTTCAGACGCAAGGCGATATTAACAATAGTGCGCCACTAAAATTAAATATATTGTTATTAAATGATCCAGATAAATTTAATCAGGCAGATATCGGCTCTTTACAAACCAATACCCGTTCAGTCTTGGCTAACTCGGTAATTTATCAAAGATCAATCTTCTTGCTGCCACGAAAAGAAGAAAATGATATCAGTATTACAGTTAATGCATCATCAACAGAAAAATATATTGCTATCTGGGCAGAATATCAAAATATTACCGACAAACAATGGCGGCTGATTATTCCCTTATCATCGTTTCCAACGGCTTCTTATTTATCGGTTTTGAATCCTTTTTCATCCTCTGAGCCTTATCAGTTGATTACCGTTACTTCACACGGATTACAGATTCCATCCGATAAATGAATCACACATGCTCGGGAGATCGCCCATGAAAAATGCACACAAAGTTCTCTGGATGGAAGGTATGTTTTTACGACCTCACCACTTTCAGCAAGCAGATGAATATGTGGATGCACGCCTGCGTCAATGGGGCGCTCTGCAACGAGCCTACAATTGGGGGTTTTCATCACTAAAATTCGATGAGAGCCAACTTGCGTTGGGAAAAATCTCACTGCTAGCAGCCAGTGGTATTATGCCTGACGGTACCACCTTTGAATTTACTGAAACTGATGAAGCACCACCCACGTTAGCAATCAGCCCTTCATTGCGTTCGCAAATTATCACCCTAGCTATACCGGCATATCTGACCGGACGCGAATCCGTTAGCTTCGATGATGCTCCCGACTCTCTGGCACGTTATCAAGCTTTCGAAAAAGAGGTCAACGACGTCAACGCCTTGGCTCTCGGCAGTACTACCTTACATTGCGGCAGATTACGCCTGCGTCTGCTGCCAGAAAATGAACTCAATGGTGAATGGATTGCTATGGGCGTGCTGCGGGTTTTAGAAAAAAATCAGGATGGCGTCGTCATTCTGGATACCGGATACATCCCGCCATTGCTTAACTGTTGGGCAAACTCGTTATTACAACGCATGGCAAATGATCTTTATGGCCTGTTGCTGCAACGCTGCCAACAACTTAGCCGTCATCTGCAATGCAACGGCTCCAGTGCCCGCGATTTGTTACGGCAAGCACTGTTAAACCGTTTCAGAGCTCAACTTCAACACATCATGCATTTGCCTCAACAAGCACCAGAAACGCTTTTTCTCATTTGGATCAGCTACGCGCTGGAGATGAGCTCATTTCAGGTACCCTATACGCTGGAAGGCGAGTTACCCCGCTACAACCATCGGGATATTGGTGGTTGCTTCACTCATCTCCTGACGTTACTGCAACGCAACCTATCCATCGTGCTGGAAGAGCATGTTGTGTCACTGCCCTTAACTAAACGTCTGCCAGGATTGAGCGTAGCATCACTACCGGAACAGATGAATCTAAGTGATTATCACTTCATCCTGATCGTGAAGTCAGAGATGGAACATAACGCTTTTATGGCTCACTTTCCGGCCCAAATCAAAATCGCGCCCGCTGACCGCATACGCGATCTCGTTCGTTTGCAATTGCCCGGTATCGCTCTGCACCACCTAGTACAAATCCCCAGACAACTTCCCTATCAGAATGGGTACTGCTACTTCAAATTGGCGCTCAATGGAGAGGTTGAGCAGTCGTTAAGAAAATCCGGTGTGTTCGCCTTCTATGTTGCTGGCGAGTTTCCTGATCTAAAAATGGCATTTTGGGCACTTAAACGCCTGTCTGATGATGAGGAGATGAACCGATGAATCGCAACGACTATAACCCATTAGTGCAGGCTGCTTATCCACTGTTAAATGCCATGCCACACATCCGTCACACCGCTAAACCGGAAGATTCAGGTCAGTTACGTCAACAACTGATCGGAGAAATCTATCACTTTGAAAAACAGTGCCAACAAGCGGGATTCAGCTATGAAACCATTCTCGGTGCCCGTTACTGCCTGTGTACTTCTCTGGATGAAGCGATAGCATTGACTCCCTGGGGAGACAATAGCATCTGGTCAGGTAATGGCCTGTTAGTCACATTCCACAAAGAGAGCAGCGGTGGTGAAAAATTTTTCAAGTTACTGGATATGTTGCTGCAACAACCGAGTAAACATATCGATCTGCTCGAACTATTCTACTTCTGTTTACTGCTAGGATTTGGTGGACGCTATCGTCTGGTGGAAAACGGTCTCGCTCAACTGGAAACCTTAATTCAGCGCCTGGCAATACGCCTGCGTCAGGTGAAAGGGGAATATTCCGCTACCTTAAGCACACCGCCTTCCCTCCCAGTTAACACACATCAACCATCACGGCTATCCCACTTTCTGCTGTTTTGCTCACTGTCTGGAATCCTGTTGACGGGTCTACTCTACATTGGGCTGGATACCCGGCTTAATCAACAGACAGAACCGGTGTTGACAGCCATATATAATCTGCCCCTACCCGAAGCCACACTACCGGTTGAACGTTTTTCCGTTGCTCATCTACAACAGATGCTGCACCCCATGCTAGAACAACAGGCGATAACCGTCAGCCAGAACGCAAATAATGTCACTGTTACCCTACAGGGAGGCAACCTGTTTGCTTCTGCATCAGCAACGCTGAACCCGCGTTATCTGGCACCTCTCCAGGATCTTGCCAAACAACTGAATCTGACTACCGGAAAAATTATCGTCCGCGGGCACAGTGATAACCTGCCAATTCATACACATACCTACTCTTCTAACTATGCCCTGTCACTGGCACGAGCAGAAACCGTGGCACAACAGCTCCGCACTGGTCTGCGGCAACCACAACGGCTACAGGTTGAAAGCGCCGGTGCACAAGCCCCTTTAGTCCCCAATACCAACGCCAAGAACCGAGCATTGAACCGTCGTATTGAAATTATTTTCAACACCACGCCAGATAATTCAGATCAGTAGGCAAGAGAGAAAGAAAATGTTGAAAGCATTTATCGCCATCATCACCAGTCGCCTGTTTTGGGGGGCACTCATTGTTGCCGGGTTGTGCCTGCTCATTTGGATCATGGGGCCATTTATCGCCATCGGTGATCTACATCCATTAGTCACTGAAACTCAACGCCAAATAGCAATTACTGTACTAATTTCGCTGTGGTTGTTACTACGGCTGTTACCTTTCTTCTACCAGCTTTGGGCTAATGGCCGTTTACGCCGCCGCTTACACCATGTCAGCAATGTCACACCAACACCCCGAAGTTCTGCTCAATCCCTCGCGGATAACTTTAAACAGGCGTCATCCTTGATTAAACACGGTCTGCGTTTAAACGGTGCCCCTCTTACCATACGCCTAGGCAAGTTCTACCTCTATCATCTGCCTTGGTATCTGGTTTTAGGTACCCAAGGATGCGGCAAAGACAAAGCTTTGCTGAACTCAGGGCTAGATTTCTACCATACAACTTATCCAAGCCAATTTGCTCTCCCTGAAACCAGTGCCGAATCATACTGCTCATGGTATTTCACTTTTCAGGGCGTCATCCTTAGCCCTGCCGGAGAATACCTAAAAGAGGGTAATCCTCTGTGGCAGACCTTACTGAAACTACTAAAACGTTATCGTCCACGCCAACCCATCAACGCGGTTATTTTGGCGATCAGCATCCAAGATCTACTACAACAGGATAATGATGCCCAATATCATCAGGCTTTACTGCTACGTAAACGATTGATGGATTTGCGTTTACGGTTGAAAATTGACTTTCCTGTCTACGTGATGATTACCAAAACCGATCTACTACCGGGATTCAGTAGTTATTTCAGTCGCTTTAATGGCGAAGAATTGGATCAGGTCTGGGGCTTTACATTCCCTTGGCAACAAGAACGGCACTCCCATACGGATTTACAACAGATGCTGGATGAACAATATAATCACCTGCAACAGCGTCTGGATGCTGCACTGACAGATACCTTACTGGCCCAACAAGATATCGTGCAGCGGGAACAGAGCTTCGCCTTCCCGCAGGCATTTGCGAACCTTCGTCCGGTACTGATACGTTATCTCAATATTATTTTCACCTCTTCTGGCTTTGATCGCCCGTGGTTACCACACGGTCTCTATTTCACCAGCGCCAATCAAAAACCAGCGGAATCATGGCACAGAGAGGCGACACAGCATAATCTGTTTGATTACCGTTCGTTCCCCTCAGCAAACAGCAGCGATAACAGAACAACTGCCCATAGCTACTTCCTAAGACAGTTATTTCAAAAAGTTATCTTGGCAGAAAGCGGACTGGCGGGGATCAATCGACTGTATGAACTGCGCCGACGCTTTTTCCTGTTGATAGGATGTAGCTTATTACTCTCTTTCATGGCGGGGATCTGCGTACTACTATTAACCAGTTACCACAATAACCACAACTATCTGGCACAAATTACAACCCGACTGCAACAGCAGAGCCAAGCGCTCAGCCAATCACCAACTCGTGATCTGCCACACTTGCTCCAATATCTGACGCAACTACAGTCATTGACCACAAACCATCAAATTGATTCGGACTCCCTTCCACTTGCTTATGGTATGGGGCTGTATCGAGGTCCTCAACTGAACAGTGCGAACTATCCGGTTTATCAACATGCATTAAAGAATTTATTACTGCCACTGGTAACACAGCAGGTTGAAAGTATTTTGCATCAGCAAGCCGATGGCGATAACAGCGAATCAACCTATGAGGCCCTGAAAGCCTATCAGATGCTATTTCAGCCCCAACATTACGATGGCAAATTCCTTACCGCTTGGTTGATGCTGAATCTGTCTCATATTCCCGGTGGTGACAAGCTAAACGAGGCACAACGCAAGATATTCCAACAGCATCTTTATCAGCTACTGAATCAAAATCAGCCTTCCTGGTCCCCGCGCAAAGATCAGCAGCTGATACAGGAAGCGATAAAAAATATCATGCGCTCCACGTTTTCCCAACGGGTGTATACCAGCATCAAAAAAAGAGTACTGAATAACGGACGTTTCAAATCTGTCAATCTGATCGATCTCGCGGGCCCTCAGACTGAATTGGTATTAAAACGAAACAGCGGTCTGCCCGATACGACAGCCATCCCCGGTTTCTTTACGCCAAATGGATACTGGCACGGTCTGGTTGCACAATTAGATGATACGGTAAAAACAGTGCACGACACTGACTGTTGGGTCCTCAATATGCCGTCACGATCAGAAGAGGATGCTGCTGACCAAGTACGCCAACTTTATATGAATGATTTTATATTGGAATGGGATACCTTTCTCAATGATATCGCCCTAATCCCGGCCAATAGCTTCAACCAGCGTATTAATAATGTACGGATTCTCTCCGGCACCCATTCTCCCTTACGCAATCTACTGATTAACATCAGCCACATCATTGCACTCTCCTCACCGGAAGATAACGATAAACTCACGCAACTAGGCCAGCGATTGAATGATGAAACCAGCCGAAAACTGCAAAATCTGTTTCCGGCTGCCAGCATTCCCTCTGCATTACCTGCACCAGAACAGATTGTCAGAAGCCACTACCGCGATTTACTCGATCTGGCTCGCTCGCAGGGAGATAACAGCAACACTATCACCTTCGATGATACGTTCAAAAAATTGGGCGATCTGTATCGCTACCTTACCGCTTTACAGGAAAGTGGCGAAACCACAACAGCATCCTCCGACACGATCCTGACACAATTACAAGCTGACGCAGGCCGCCTGCCAGCACCGTTCCGCAATATGGTCATGGACATGACCCAAAGCGCCAAAGGTGACACACAGCAACAGGCTGTTTCACGCATACATCAACTCGCCAGTGCTCAACTCAGTGACTTCTGTCGTGGCGCTATTGCCGGACGTTATCCCTTATCACGTCACAGCAAACGCGATATTACCCTTGATGACATGGCGCATATGTTTGCACCAAATCAGGGGCTGATGGATCGCTTTTTTAATCAGTATTTGGTGGATAAGGTCAACACTCAAGGTGATAAATGGCACTTTTTTCCTTGGGTGTTAGGCAGTACTAAACCCGAAGATCAAACACTGCTAAAAACATTCCGACAAGCGCAATTTGTCCGTGACGCATTCTTTAGTCCGGCCTCTTCACAACCCTCTTTTTCTCTTACCTTACAACCGCTGCGAATGGACAACGATATTTTGACTTTAACGCTGACATTTAACAATCAGAGCGTCAGTTACAGCCACGGCCCACTGACCCCTTGGTACTTCACTTGGTCCGGCAACAACAATGCCGGTAAAGCCAAACTGACCATGCTGTTGGCTAATGGCAAAACCAAGTCACTAGAAACCTCAGGACCTTGGGCATTAAACAGGCTAATTGATGCCGGAAAGCGGTTTCAGGAAGACAGCTTACATTACCGCATCATCTTTAATCTGGCAGGACACCAAGCCACGCTGATACTCATACCCGACAGCATACACAACCCGTTTGTCGTACCGGAATTTACCTGTATCAAATCATAAGGAGAACCTTGATGGATATCACATATCTGCTTAACCCGGTCAGCCAGGAACATCCCGGTGGCGAAGATCTGGAATATAGCGCTGAATTCATACATCTGATTCAATTGTCGCAGGGAAAAGCTGAACAGCAATTCGGCGACTTTATCATTCCGACACAGGAACCTGACTGGCGACAGATAGAGAAAAGCGCACTTTCTCTGCTAGCACGCAGCAAAGATCTGCACATTATTATCCTGCTCATGCAAGCCTGGTGCCACCAATACGGCTTGGTTGGATATGCACAAGGTCTGATGTTATTGGAACAGACAGTCGCGCGTTATTGGGAAACCTTGTGGCCCGCCGTAGAACAGGATGGTGAACCAGACCCATTGATGCGTATCAACGCGTTACAGGGGCTAGGTGATGGTTTTGCGTTGGCTAAACAGGTGCGCCAGTGCGAATTCGCCCGCAGGAATGGGATAACCCTCACCGTGGCAGATATCATGAAATGTCTGGATGGCAGTAACACGGAAGAGAGTCCATTTCCCGGCGGGATAGATCTTCTGATTGCTGAATTACAGCAAGGTGAAGCACCGGTGATAAAGCTAATCCCACAAATAGCCGCCACCCTGCAATGCCTGATTAACACATTACGTAGCCATCTTGGTGACAGTGGCCTGCCAGATATGCGCCGTCAAATGGCAATATTTCACCATCTGGTACAGCTTCTCACCCCGCAACCCGATACTGCTCAAATTGAGGAGGATAGCCAACATCCCCTGCCGGGCAATGGTAACAATACGCACCAACCAAGCCTATCCAATAGCTGGCAGCCATCCAGTATCCAGAATCGTGAACAGGCTCAACAAGCGCTGGAAGCGGTACGGCAGTACTTTCTATTACATGAATCCAGTCATCCGGCACCATTGATGATTGCACGAGTGCAACATCTCATTAACCAGGATTTTATGAACATTATGCGCAATCTTGCTCCAGAGGCTGTCGATCAACTTGAACACTTTTTGGGCTGTAAAAAGCAGACATAACGCGAGCTGAGGAGACAGCAAAATGGGGGTAATACGCTGGAAAAGCCGCTGTTACTCCGTCAATGACTCATAACTACTGATTTTGTCGATGGAGAATACTATGTCAGGATCAAACAGCGGGCAAAAATTCATCGCCCGTAATCGTGCACCACGAGTACAAATTGAATACGACGTCGAACTATACGGTGATGAACGTAAGGTTCAACTCCCTTTTGTCATGGGAGTAATGTCGGATTTAGCCGGAAAATCCGCTGATCAACTTCCTCCACTCAGTCAGCGAAAATTTCTCGACATTGATGTTGATAATTTCGATGACCGCATGAAATCACTACTCCCAAGCGTTACCTTTCCGGTGGACAACACCTTAAGCGGTGAAGGCAAAATTCAAGTCGCTCTCACTTTCAACACAATGGATGATTTTCTACCTGATGCGATAGCACGTCAGGTTGAACCACTTAATCAGCTCCTGGAAGCACGTACTCAACTGGCTAACCTACTGTCTTATATGGATGGCAAAAGCGGAGCCGAAGAGCTAATCGCGACTATCCTGCAAGATCCGGCATTACTGAAATCGCTGAGTACCGCACCACTGAACAACACAGAATCCATAAACCCGGAAGCAAAACAAGATCAGGGAGACAGCCATGAGCCAGCCTGAAATCCACTTAGCCGGTGAAAAACCTAGCCAAATCACTCACTACAACCAGAGTGAACTTAATGCGTTACTCAGGAAAGAATTTCGCCCTAAAACGGATCAGGCACGCCTTGCCGTAGAAAACGCCGTTAAAACTCTGGCACATCAAGCACTGGAAAACAGCCTGACCTTATCGAGCGACACTTTCGGCACCATTCAGGCGCTGATTGCCGCCATTGATAACAAACTTTCGCAGCAGATCAACGAAATTCTCCATCACCCTGATTTTCAAGCACTGGAGGGTGCATGGCGTGGTCTGCTCTATTTAGTCAGTAACACGGAAACCAGCGAAATGCTGAAAATACGTGTGATGAGCGTCGAAAAGAAAGAATTGGCACGTACATTAAAACGCTATAAAGGTACCGCCTGGGATCAGAGCCCGGTTTTCAAACGGATTTATGAAGAAGAATATGGTCAATTTGGCGGCGAACCACTTGGCTGCTTGGTAGGTGATTACTATTTCGACCACAATCCACAAGACATCGAACTGTTGGGAGAGATGGCCCGTATCGCCGCTGCCGCCCACTGCCCTTTTATCAGCAGTGCTTCGCCGGGGGTGATGCAGATGGAAACCTGGCAAGAACTGGCAAATCCGCGCGATCTAAGCAAAATTTTTCTCAACACGGAATATGCCTCCTGGCGTAGTCTGCGCGAATCGGAAGATGCTCGTTACATTGGCTTGGTCATGCCACGTTTTCTGGCGCGTTTACCTTACGGTATCAGCACTAATCCCGTTGAAGGATTCGATTTTGAAGAAAAAACCGCAGGAGCTACCCACAGTAACTATGTCTGGAGTAATGCAGCCTATGCGATGGCGGTAAACATTAACCGTTCCTTTAAAGAATATGGCTGGTGTGCATCCATCCGAGGCGTCGAATCAGGCGGAGCAGTGGATAAACTGATCTGTCACACCTTTCCGACAGATGATGGTGGTTTGGATATCAAATGCCCAACGGAAATTGCTATCAGTGATCGCCGTGAGGCTGAATTAGCAAAAAACGGCTTTATCCCGTTGGTTTACCGTAAAAACTCCGATTTTGCGGCATTTATCGGCGCACAATCACTGCAAAAACCTGCGGAATATATGGATGCCGACGCCACAGCAAACGCTAATTTGGCCGCTCGCTTACCTTATCTGTTTGCCTGCTGCCGATTTGCGCACTATCTGAAATGTATTGTGCGCGACAAAGTGGGATCATTTCAGAGCCGCGACGACATTGAACGCTGGCTAAATAAATGGATCATCAACTATGTTGACGGCGATCCCGCCAACTCGTCACAACAGACCAAAGCGCGTAAGCCATTGGCTGCGGCTGAAGTACAAGTCATCGAACAGGAAGATAACCCCGGATATTATCAAGCCAAATTCTTCCTGCGTCCCCACTATCAACTGGAGGGATTAACGGTTTCCCTGCGGCTGGTATCAAAACTGCCCTCTCTAAAACAGAGTGGTAGTTAATTCTGAAAATGACTGAATAAGGAATGTGATCATGAACAACAGCATCTATTTGGATATCAAAGATGTCTCCGGTGAATGTAAAGATAGCAATCATCCTAACGGTATTGATGTGCATACCTTTGAATGGAAACTATCACAACCAGTAGAAACCGGTAGTGGCGGTGGTGGTGGCAGCGGACGCGCCAAAGTACACTCTCTGGTGGTCTATGCCCGGATGGATAAGGCAATGCCAACGTTAATGCAGAAATTAGCACAAGGCGTTCATTTACCCGAAATAAAGTTAACCATGCGTAAAGCAGGAGGCGAACAACAAGAGTTCACCACGATTACGCTTGGTAGTGTATTGCTTGACAGCATTGAACTGGTTGACTTTAACCGCGATATTCCACATTTAACAGAAGGCTCAACAGCCATTATACCCGGCACTATTGGCGTGAAATACAGCTTTTCACCGAATATCGCCAAAGTGGTTTATAAAGAACAAGATAACGAAGGAAAAAGTGGTGCCGATGTAGAATTTAATTGGGATACCCAAAAGAACACCAGTAAATAAGAAAACACGCACTGATAACTAAATCAGTAAAAAATAACCTTCCGCCCGGAATACGCTATGTTCGTATCCTTTAGGATACTGCATCCCTTTTTCGTGGCGGAAGGGTAAATTATTACTCAATATAATAAGCAACATTGTTATGAAAATAACCCTTATCAATCCTCCATCAGGCAATATGACAGCCCATAGCAGTCATATTTTTTATCCTCCCGGAGGAACTATCGGTACCAGCGAAAATAATCATTTTGTATTGCCAGATCCAAATAGTTCTATTTCGGCATTACAAGCCAGTGTACATATTTCTGCCCAAGGTACCTGCACTATTACTAATATTGGAACAGCCATCATGATGATTAATAATATTCCATTAGCGCGTGGAGAAACCACATCTCTGCAAGAAAATAATAAGCTCCAAATTGGTGACTATTGCCTGACTGTAAACGAAATAGAAACGGCAAAATATCATCCCGTCAAACAGGAAATAACAAAAGCCGATCTTTCTGAGGCGGTATGGGATGAATTAAATACAACATTACCCGCCGAAGAAAGCTCAAAAGCGAGCGATCAACTCTCTGCGGCCAATTTTTCGTCACCAGAAAAAGAGATCCTGCAATCTCTTGAGCAACTCGCTACCCGCCCTATTGATCCAATAGAACTCTTTACCACTCAATGCCAACGCACCAACAGTCATGCCCTGTTTCAGCCAAACACCTACCGCTCTGCCACACCGCAACAGCTATGGGAAGAGCAGATAAAACAACGCGATCCATTATGTCTATTCAAAACAGAACCCTCCGCATCCACCACCAACGACATGACCACACTACAGACATATTCCATGTCAGACGGACATGAACAGGCAATGAAAGAAGCACTTTTCTATTGTCTTAACACCATAATAAATCGCTTTGATCCGTCCTACGACGAAAACAATATCCCTGCTGCCCACTTCTGGCCCATGAATAACACACAACACCGTAAAGCAAGGTTATGGGATAACTTTACTGACCGCTATCAACAAACCGCCGAAGAGATACGCCAACAATCTTCAACGTTATTCAACGCTTTTTTCCTTAGCGTTTACCAACAAAAATTAAATGCTGTTTTCAACCACAGTGATGATTAATAACAAAACCAAATAACTTTTGGAGTTACTTAATATTTTTCACGATAAGATGTTCCAATTAATTAACTAATCGAGGTCAAACGGATACTTCATAGTAAAACCTGATTATCACTTAAATTCAGCTCCCATAGGCGTATACTTAAAATAAGTCTGTGTGGAGGTAAATGAAAATGGCTAAAAATCAGATTCAATTCCAAAAAGGCATTTCTATTCATGAGTTTATTTCA
>NZ_NSCM01000022.1 GCF_003287735.1 Photorhabdus bodei
GAGGTATAGGTGCTATGATAGGCATCACTCAGTCCGTGTTGGGGTTTGGGATTTTTCGCAATTGATCAGATCGCAAAAATCGGACTGAGTTCCCTCCAAGTGATCTATTATTTTGAAAAGTTATTTATATCACATTAATAATAATGCCGAAAAACATATAATATATATTTTTTTATTATATTTGATTTTAAATTTTAACTAATGTAAAAATCAATTATCTTATTTTCTATTATTTCTTTATAATTTTCCGCTTATAAGAATCATAACCTGATGTGCTCGTATCTGACGAGTCTAACACAAGCCTCAGTAGTCAGAAATGACGAATCCGGCCGCCTTTAAATCTATTATGCCTTTATTTCGTATGTTCATTACTGGAACAATAAAAGTGAATAAAACATGAGGAACATCACTATTTACGGTAAAAAATCTTACAGCATTAATCATGCAATAGTGGTAAAAATAACATCAATAAATTATCAAAAATGAGGTTTTTTATGTCAAATAGCATTTTACAAGCACTCACTTTATTGAAGTCAAAAAAATGGGTCGATTTGACGCATAGCTTCGATAAAGATTCTCCACATTTTTTTATGCTTGATTCAGCAGAGTTTAAAACACTTTTTGATTACAAAGATGGCTTTTTTGTTCAGCAATTTTCTTTTCCCGGCCAATATGGGACTCACATTGACGCTCCCTGCCATTTTGTTCCTAATACCCGTTATGTTGATGAACTGGAATTAAAAGAATTAGTTTTACCTTTAATCGTGCTTAATCAATCAGAAAGAGCAAAACAGGACCCCAACTTTTCACTTTCTAAAGAAGATATTCTTAAATTTGAAGAAGAATATGGAATTATTGAGGCAGGTACTTTCGTTGCGCTCAGAACTGACTGGAGTAAACGCTGGTCATCTCAGGAAAAAATGGACAATAAAGATGATTCTGGTAATAACCAAATACCTGGGTGGGGAATAGATGCCCTTAAATTTTTATTTGAGGAGCGTCATATTAAAGCCATCGGACATGAAACATTTGATACCGACGCCGCTAAAGATTTTAGAAAGAATAATGCCTTGTTGGGCGAAGATTATGTATTAAAGCAAGATACTTATCAGATAGAACTTTTGGCTAATTTGGACCAAGTACCTGTACGTGGCGCAGTTATTTTCAATATTGTAGCCAAACCTAAAAAAGCCTCTGGTTTTCCTGTTCGTTCGTTTGCCATACTGCCATGACTACTCCATCCTTGTGCCGTATATTCATTACGGCATTATATACCCGTTATCTTTCAAGCTGCCTCTTTGTTGGCTGCACTCGCTCACCCCGGTCACATCGTTACCTATGCTCCCGGGGATTCACTCCCTTGCCGTCGCGATCCATCTTGAAATCCATAGGGTATAGTCACCATCATGATTTTTCGATGAAATGCGTTTTTTATCTCCGTAACTTGGCACAAAGCAACAGTAAAGTGGTATGTCATGTGTTGAATATGGTATAAAACCCGCCGTTTTTTCTTATGAACCATTTTGCAAAGGATATTGTTTGCTACAATATACCTATTTCTTGTTCGTCATTTAAGGTAACCAGGTGAATATTCAGGCGATTCTTTCAGAAAAAGTCAGCCAAGCGCTGATTGCAGCAGGTGCTCCAGCCGACAGCGAAGCTCACATCCGCCAATCCGCGAAAGCGCAATTTGGCGACTATCAGGCCAATGGTGTTATGGCCGCCGCGAAAAAAGTGGGTATGCCTCCCCGACAACTGGCAGAAAAAGTTGTTAACCTGCTAAATCTGCAAGGTATCGCCAATAAAGTTGAAATCGCTGGCCCCGGCTTTATCAATATTTTCCTTGATAAAGCGTGGATTGCAGCCAATATCGAAACTGCACTGAAAGATGAAAAGCTGGGCGTTACGCCAGCCAAACCACAAACTATTGTTGTCGATTATTCCGCCCCCAATGTTGCGAAACAGATGCACGTTGGTCATTTGCGCTCCACGATTATTGGTGATGCCGCCGTCCGCACACTTGAATTCCTCGGTCATAAGATTATCCGCGCTAACCATGTGGGTGACTGGGGAACCCAGTTCGGCATGCTAATTGCCTATTTGGAAAAAGTGCAAAACGAAAATGCCAGCGATATGGCATTGTCCGATCTGGAAGCTTTCTATCGCGAAGCCAAAAAGCATTACGATGAAGATGAAGCGTTTGCCATCCGCGCCCGTAGCTATGTCGTAAAACTACAAGGCGGTGATGAATATTGCCGTACCATGTGGCGCAAGCTAGTGGATATCACGATGGCCCAAAATCAGCAAACCTATGATCGTCTAAATGTCACGCTGACTAAAGATTCTGTCATGGGTGAAAGTCTGTACAACGATCTGCTACCCGGTATTGTCGCTGATCTGAAACAGCAAGGGCTGGCAGTGGAAAGCGATGGTGCAACCGTGGTTTACCTTGATGAATATAAAAACAAAGAAGGTGAACCGATGGGCGTTATTATCCAAAAGAAGGATGGAGGTTATCTTTACACCACAACCGATATCGCCTGCGCAAAATACCGTTATGAAACCCTGCACGCGGACCGCGTTCTTTACTACATCGATTCCCGTCAACATCAACATTTGATGCAAGCCTGGACCATCGTTCGTAAAGCTGGTTATGTACCAAAATCCGTGTCACTGGAACACCATATGTTCGGCATGATGTTGGGCAAAGATGGCAAACCATTTAAAACTCGCGCCGGCGGTACTGTCAGATTGACCGATCTATTGGATGAAGCTATTGAACGTGCCAACACCCTTATCCGTGAAAAGAACCCGGATATGCCAGAAGATGAATTGAAAAAAGTGGTTGAAGCTGTCGGTATCGGTGCCGTGAAATACGCTGATCTCTCCAAGAGCCGTACCACAGATTACATCTTCGATTGGGATAATATGCTCGCCTTTGAAGGCAATACCGCGCCTTATATGCAATATGCTTACACCCGTGTTGCCTCCATCTTTAAACGTGCCGAAATCGATGAAAGCAGTCTGACCCTACCGGTTATCCTAAATGAAGATCGTGAACAAACATTGGCCACCCGTTTGTTACAATTTGAAGAGGCCATTACCACCGTCGCCCGTGAAGGTACACCACATGTGATGTGTGCTTACCTGTACGATTTGGCTGGTCTATTCTCCTGTTTCTATGAACACTGCCAAATCCTCAATGCGGAAAGCGAAGAGTTGCGTCAAAGCCGCCTGAAACTGGCGCTCCTGACCGCTAAGACATTGAAGCAAGGTCTGAATACATTGGGGATTGAGACGATAGAGCGGATGTAACAGGATAATCGCTGTTTTTCTGAAAAATTGGCGTGATTGGGCATATCTATTATCGCCTTATCACGCCTGTCACAATAGGCACTGCCACTCTTTATAATCCCCAACGCGACCACCACCCGCTGAGCGAATCCGCTTGTTACAATTAATGTTCATATATACCCTATGGATTTCAAGATGCATCGCGACGGCAAGGGAGCGAATCCCCGGGAGCATAGGTAACTATGTGACCGGGGTGAGTGAGTGCAGCCAATAAAGAGGCAACTTGAAAGATAACGGGTATAAGCTAACTCAGCGTCTGACGTGGATATTCAACCTGAGTGTCATTCCAACGTCGGATTGCATCATTATTGTGCTACTGTGATTGTGCTACTGGCAAAGCTGGAGTAGGAAAAGCCACCTGTTGCCAATCACGCTCAGCAACTAATCGAATCAATTGACAATAGCTGTCATGCATGGCCTTGATGGTATCGGCTTCAAACAGTTGTTCGACGTAATCCCATTCAGCAACAAATCCTTCATCAGTTTCATAAGCCCTATGATCCAGCCAGACCTGTGGAGTTTGGGAAATGGAATATTGCATCCCCTGATAGCTTTCATCCAACGGTAACTCAAACATGCTGGCTTTGCTACTCACCCCCAATACACTGGTTAACATAACCGGAGCAATAACGGTATTGTCTGGTAGCTCTCTCTGCTGTTTCAACATACGTTGTACATCAACCCCATCAAACAGATTATGTTCAATATCCTGCAACAGTGCGCCATGAACCTGTTCAAGTTGCTGACAAATCGAAATATCCGTACGATTTTGGTAAGCGAAGAGACTTAAGACGGTAAAATCACCAATAATCTGATTAACCTGCGGATGAAGTGGCAAGCGATTAAACCGTGTCAAATTAAGGCAAATCTGCTCTTGTCCGGCCCAATAGCAAAGGGTTCGGCTATAAAGTTCAACAATCAACGCCGTTGGGCTAATACTGTAATGTTGACATTTATCCAATAATTTCTGCCATATCGATTGTGGAATAACGCCACTGATACGTTGGAAATGAGGTTTACCCATTACAGCAGGACGTATTGCCAAAGGCAGATTCATTTCAAGTGACATGGAGCTGGCTTTCTGTCGCCAATAATTCTCAGCTTGCGTGAACAACGCACTGTTCCGTGCCCGCTCATACTGCAAATGATAATCACGATAGGTAATATCCAACACCGGTAACGGCAATTCTGGCTGCTGATAGAGCTGAATCCATTCTGAAAACAGAATTTCAAAGCTGGTCATATCAATGATGATCGCATCAAAGCTGATATGCAGAATGTATTTGCCTGCGTACTCACTTAACAGAATGTCGAATAGCGGATAACGTTCTGGCGCATAAACTTTATGTGAAAATTGTTCGCGCAGTGCCATAAATTCGGTATCCGTTGTGATCTGCCGATATGAGATATTGTAGTAAGGCACACTGTTTAGATAACGCTGTTCACCATTTTCAAATATCGTGCATAACGAAGGATGACGTGAGATAAGTTGGTTGAATGTCAGTTCTAAATGCCGATGATCCAATTGTCCAAAGACAAATTCACTGTAGATATGGGTTGATACCTCACTCAGTTCAAAACTCTTGAAGCGACCCAAATAGTAAGTTTGTTGAACATTATTCAGTGGGAACGGATGATAACGGTGTTCCAAATCAGCACGTTTAATCAGGTAATCCCGATACATGAATTCGCCACGACCCACCTCCACCAATGGAACTAAGCGAGAGATCATTTTCTGCTGGAAAATATCTCTAATTTTCAGATCACAATTCAACTCAGTATTTATCTGATTAACCAGATGAATCGCTGATAGGCTACTTCCTCCCAAACTAAAAAAGTCGTCAGTAATGCCAACTTGAGTTTGCCCATCACCTAATACCTGACTAAAGATCCGACACAATATCCGCTGGCACTCCGTGTAAGGCGCAACATAGTGTTGCTGCTCATGTAACTGAATGGCTGGCAGCGCTTTGCGATCCACCTTGCCGTTGGCATTTAACGGAATATTTGCCAGGAACATATAGGTACTGGGCAACATATAATCAGGCAGCAACGGCGTGAAAAAATCCGTCAGCAGTTGGCGATCCAAAGGCGCATTAGCCTGATAATAAGCAGCAAGGAAAGGTTCCCCGCCCGGAGTAACGGATTGCTGTAAAGCCACCACCGCACGCTGGATACCCGGATATTGCTGTAATACCGACTCAATTTCCCCCAATTCAATCCGGTGCCCACGCAATTTAATCTGATTGTCAACTCGACTGATATATTCCAGATTACCGCAAGGTAAATAACGAACCCGATCACCGGTTTTATACATGATTGGCCCAGGCCAGTTTTCCCCTGTGCAATAGAATGGGTTAGATATAAATTGACTACGGGTCAACTGTGGATTACCAAAATACCCACGTGCCACACCGGCCCCTGAAATATGCAGCTCACCAATCACACCAGGAGGAACCGGACAACCTGACTCATCTAAAACATAACACTGGGTATTGGCTATCGGTTTGCCGATTAGCACCTGTGGCTGTTCAACATTTAGTAAGCAACCCGTTGACCAAACACACGTTTCCGTCGGGCCATACATATTCCATGTCTGCATGGTCATCTTCGCTAACCGCCGTGCCAAATCATTGGAGACCGCTTCTCCGCCACATATCGCCCGAACTGGCAGAAATTGCCCATCCATCTGTAAAATGATCTGTTGCCAGAATGAAGGAGTTCCTTGCATCAAGCTGACACGGTACGTTTCCAGATAATGTTTTAGCCTATTCGTTTCGAGTAATTGACGTTGATCCGCTAATACCACGGTGGCACCAAACATTAGTGGCATAAAAATTTCCAATTTGCATATATCAAACGCCAACGTCGTAATAGCCAAAAAGCGATCCTGAGATGTCAATGCAATACGCCGCTGCACATCATTAAACACATTCAGAAGATTGCCGTGTTCGATGGCGACACCTTTCGGCTTACCCGTTGTACCGGAAGTATAGGTAACATAGGCTAAATCATGAGGTTGCACTTTTAATTCAGGGTTGCTGGTCGGTTCATCAGAGAAAATATCACTGCCCGCCTGACTATTGAGATATAAATGCTGCACGCCCTGAGGTAAAAAACCTGTAGGAACAGGCTGCGAAGTCAATAGCAACACCGGCTGGGCGTCTTCAAGAATCGAATGAGTTCTGATAGCCGGTGACTGGGTATCAATGGGAACGTAAGCGCATCCCAATTTAAGTATCGCCAACAATGCGACGAACAAATCGGCTTCACGGGACATCATGATCGCCACCCGATCACCAATTTCCAGACAATAGTGCCGCATCATATAGCTCGCAAGCTGATTGGCTCGCTGATTCAGTTCGCCGTAACTCATCGCAACTTGTTCAGTCAATACCGCCGGATGGTCTGGTGCCAAATTGACTTGCTGTTCAAACAGCGCGGGGATGGTGGTGTGCGGATAATCGCATTGTGTTTGATTATTCTGATAATAATAACGTTGCAACAAGTTTTCCGGTAACTGCGCCAATGCCATAAAACTGACTTTTCCCTGCTTAAAATCAGGCAAGCGACGCATAAATTCGGCAATATAATCGGCAACCGCACTGAAAAAAGGTATCCCCTGACGGAAGTTCAGCGTCAAGCTTTGGCTAACACTGTGCCAATTCAGACTCAGATTAAGATTCTCTTGGTCCCAATTCGGCTGGCAATCCACAAACACCGCGACACCCGGTACAGGCAGTGCGGATGAAACGCTTAAAGGATCATAAAAGGGGTTATCCAATTCACCGGACCAAAGGCAATCTATCTCATTTCGCAAACCGACATATTTCTCAACGCCTGTTAGTAACTGATAGTGATTCAACCGACGCTGATCATGATTCCAATCGAAACTGTAAAGTACAGAGCGGCGGGCATTAAATAAGAACTGTAGCAACAACGCCAATAACGCAACATCTTCCTGTTGGAAAATCCCCGTAACCGGTAATGTGACAATTTCTCTTTCACTTTGCTCAAGGTTAATTTCATCTTGCAGAACAAAACAGGTGTAATGTTGGCTCTGCTCGGCCAACACCCATTGCTGGTTACGCATCTGTTCCTGCGCCTGATACCATAGCGATATATCATTTTTACTGGGATACCACTGGGGTGTATGCTCCAAATCGTAACGGCAAAAAGTAATCAAACCGTCAATAAAAAGTTCCGCCAACAATTCATGAGCCTGTACTGATCGATACGCTTCCCAAGCCAATTTTTTTTCTGCCAATATCTGCCAACTTCCACCATGCTCACCCACAACCTGAAATAAAGCGGCCTCTTCTTGGTTAAAAGCCACTAACTTAATCGCAGCCGCCGCAGAAATCGCGGGCATCATGCCGTAACAAAACTCGCAATCAATAGCATAATCCGCAATATGCTCATGTGAAATCAGCATGAAATTATGCTTAAATGCGGCTTGCCAGGCTGCTTGCTGCTCTACATCATCGGCTACCACATAAACAAAGTGTCCCGCGTCCAATAGATAACGGACAACATGAGAGCTTAGCTGATCCAAATGAGCGCCAGTGAGTATGTTAAGTATTCTCATAACGTATCACTCCCTCACCGAGCTGACATGATGAGGGTTAACGGCAACCAGAACAGGTACCCCCCTATTTTCGTTATAATTAACTTCCTGTATCAAAATTAAGCTTTGACGATTAATCAAACGGGTTTTAATTTCTTTTACCACACTCTTGAGTTCTGCCATTGATACGGTTTGATGAGACATTACATTACTCATTTCCTCGGCTCCTCTCATGAAATAACCCATCCAATATTTTCAAAACCACGCCGAACCGCTTGATGTTCAAGCACCCCCGCTCTCTTTAATGCCAATAAAACATTTTTTACAATAGGGACATCGGGCGTTACCTCAAATCCCTGATATATTCTCTGTACTGACTTCTCACTATAAGCCCGATCATTCGTAATACTGCTTAGGAGTTCGGTATTAAACTGTTTCTCTGATTCAATATTAAGATAAAGTTTAACGAAGTCAGCAATATGCTGACCAATTCCATAAGTTTCATCATCACTCATATGATGCCAGGTATATTGTAATAATTCATGGAAATATAGATAATGCCTGGATTCATCATTCATGTGGTCATTAACATAATATTTTATTGAAGGATGAACATTTTCACTGTTGAAAAACTCCACCAACTCTTTCACCAGCGTTGTTTCAAAAATACAGACTGCAATTATTTCAAACAAATCATGGTAACGAGGAGAAAGACGCGACATTATCTCTGAAACCGCAACATAAGCATCTGATATAGGATAAGATAACTCTTTTATATCAGGAAATTTAGCCTTCAACTGGTTCATCATATTTCTGGCAATATAAACATGATAATATTCATCAATCACAATCGTATAAGCATTAATTTTCATCTGCTCATGATATTTCACTGATAAATCATTATAGATGATTTTATTACAGGCTGAATTAATGAGTTTAATTTCAAGATTAATAATATCATTCAAATATTTAAAAAATGCTTGTATCAAAATCTCATTTTTAATTTCATAACTAATATGTTGTAAACTCTCATCAAGTAACAAAGGCTGTTTTTCTTCAGGAAAGAAAAAACCGGGTATATCAAAGTCAATATACTTCTCTGGCCGGGTTCTTATTGAAGCCCGTTGTTCCCATTTAGCGGTATAAGAGGACAATAATCCCCCCTTTGACAATACATTGCCAATCAGTTCTGAACTCATGTGTCGTTCCTTATTTTAGGATAAAGCTGCTCCTCAATGTACATTCCAGTATCTGAACACTATTCATGCCCATTATTTTGACAATAATGGTCTGCTGCATCAATAACGCCTACTGGAATAAGCTCTCGATGTTATATAAGGTAAGATATTCACCCCAACTTAATAGAGAATACTATTCATAATTCATACCAACGGCTCCGTTAATTTCCATAATTAAAAAGACTAAGACTGATTACCCCTGATAAAACAATCTACAGAGAAAAAATTGACAAGTTGAGAGTGGTTAGCAACCTATTTCATTAGGTGACGTTATTTACCCATTTTCCTCCTATGTTACCCAGAAATTTTAACATCATCCATCTCATAATTTCCTATTTTCACCCATAGGAACATTGATTAATAATAACATAAATATCAATACGATAGATAAAGAAACATACAATTCAGTTTCTAAAGAATTAGAGATAACAATCTGCTGAATAACCCCGCCAGCAACACTAAAATTAACTGTCATATCAGCAAAGCCAATAACAGATCTATCAGCTTCGACATCTCCAAGCAGTAAAGAGATATTTGAGATTATTGATGATGGGAAAAATTTATAACACATAGTTCCATATATTCCTTAGAAATAGTTTACTAGTATTACAAATATCTAATTAATATCACATAACGAATATAGTCTATATGATAACTATGTTCCAGAACAGCATTCCTTATAATATTTATAGAAGAAATACGACCTGACACACATAATTAATTTTTCAATAAAATACTATTCAATCGAGTGACTATAATAGTCTAGTTACCACTGATTTATAAAAACTTATAACAATTAAATATATTACTTTTCATTCATAAATCGGATAAAAAATCAAATTGAACAATTGAGCATGTCAATAATTTCAACACAGAGAAATATAAATACAGCAAAATAACTTACCTGACAGGCATAAATAATCAATAGATAATAGATATATACTCAAGATACTTCAAAGTGCATGTTTGAAAAACGATTATGTTGTTGAATTTAAATGTTTTTATGTCTGACGACTCAAGCATCTTGAAGTTCATTCGGTATATACCCGTCATCTTTCAAGTTGCCTCTTTGTTGGCTGCACTCGCTCACCCCGGTCACATAGTTACCTATGCTCCCGGGGATTCACTCCCTTGCCGTCGCGATGCATCTTGAAATCCATGGGGTATAGTAGTAAACTCTAGAAAAAACAAGTAAAAGTCATAAATAAATCAATACATTACTCCCGGGGATTTGCTCCCTTGCCATCGCGATGCATCTTAAAATCCATAGGGTATGTAATCATTAGCTGATATCCCAGTAACCTCAGAAAACTCAAGCTCAGCTTGAGCTAACAATAACTACCGGGATACCTCAATTTATTAAAAACTGCGGTGGGCAAAATCTTTTAGCCGAAAACCCATCAGCACCAACGCAGCAAAATAGCTGCTTGCCCCGGCGATAACGACCACCATCAATCGCAACAGGCGCATAGCCATATTTCCCTGCTCCCATGCTGGCATTAACCATAAAGTAACAGCTAATACGGTAATCATTACCGCAATTGCCACAACCAGTTTAAATAAGAACCCCCCCCAACCCGCTAACGGCTTAAAAATATTTTTCTTACGTAATTGCCAGTAAAGCATACTAGCATTGAAACAAGATGCCAGGCCAATAGACAAGGCTAACCCGGCATGTTTCAGCGGGCCAACAAAAGCAAGGTTCATGAGCTGAGTCAGAATCAAAGTGACAATCGCAATTTTTACCGGAGTTTTAATATCTCGACGAGAATAAAAACCCGGCGCCAGCACCTTGACAATAATTAGCCCCATCAATCCAAAACAGTAAGCAATTAACGCTTTTTGGGTCATTACTGCATCAAATGCAGTAAAATTACCGTATTGGAATAGAGAAACTGTTAAAGGTTCTGCCAGCATACCTAAAGCAACAGCACAAGGCAGCGCTAATAAAAAACAGAGCCTCAACCCCCAATCCATTAATTTGGTATATTCCTCATGATTTCCGCTGGAAAAACTTTTCGCCAGTGAAGGTAAAAGAATTGTCCCAAGCGCAACCCCCAATACACCTGAAGGTAATTCCATCAAACGGTCAGCGTAATACATCCAGGAGACAGAACCGGACACCAGAAATGAGGCGAAAATCGTATTAATAATTAATGAAATCTGGCTGACTGAAACCCCAAGAAGTGCTGGCCCCATCTGCCGCATAACCCGCCATACGCCACTGTCGCGGAAAGAAATACGCGGTAATACCAGCATGCCGATCTTTTTTAAATGAGGAAGCTGATATAGAAGTTGCAAAATCCCTCCAGCAACAACCGCCCAACCTAATGCCATCACCGGCGGATTACAATAAGGGGCGACAAATAATGCAAACACAATCATGCTGATATTAAGTAACGTCGGAGCGAAGGCAGGAACAGAAAATCGATTCCAGGTATTTAATATCGCGCCTACCAACGAGGCCAGCGATATCAGAAAAATATAGGGGAAAGTAATTCTTAACAGATTTGTTGTCAGCGTAAATTTATCGGCGGTGTCGGTAAAACCTGGCGCGGTAACATAAATCACCCACGGCGCCGCTAAAACTCCCAGTACGGTAACAATTGCCAGAATTAACGTCAGCATACCGGAAACATAAGCAATAAACGTCCGGGTCGCTTCATCACCTTGCTGATTCTTATATTCCGCCAAAATGGGTACAAATGCCTGAGAAAAGGCGCCTTCTGCAAAAATACGGCGCAGTAAATTAGGCAATTTAAATGCAACAAAAAAAGCATCCGCTGCAACACCTGCCCCAAATATGCGGGCAATAATGGCATCTCGGATAAAGCCCAAAACCCGAGAGAACATGGTCATAGAGCTAACCGCAGCCAGCGATTTCAATAAATTCATCGTATTTATCTCAAAATCATGTTAGTTGATTTCCGAACTGCCTATACGACAGTGCAAAAATGGAAAATGAATTATACACGACTGAGATACTTGTAAGCTGTCTATACTTTTTAAGCCGCCTGTGTGTTAGTATAAAAAACAACCAAATTACACCATCTTAATCCAGCTTGCTAAACTACCTATCCAACAGTGCACTGTTGGATATTAACTTTAACCTACTGACGGTTAAAGTTAATATCGATAAAACAATAAAAAACCTTTTTTAAGATAAATAAATTATTATCCAACACAAAACTATGTACAGACGCAAGTTATATACCCTATGAATTTCAAGATGCATCGCGACGGCAAGGGAGCGAATCCCCGGGAGCATAGATAACTATGAGACCGGGGTGAGTGAGTGCAGCCAACAAAGAGGCAACTTGAAAGATGACGGGTATATAATTATTTATTTTCACTCACTCTTTATTTATCTATTTTTTCAATTCAATTACTATTCTTATTAAATAGACCAATCAGAATAATATCTATTTTATGGAATCAAGAAACCATTAAAATTATTTTCATGACAATTAGCCAATAATAAAATATCCAATGAATTATTTAAAGGAATACGGACATGTTTACTTCCAGAGTAACAATTTTACACTTATTATTCGAATCCACTCTTGACTGTTATTTTCCATAAGAAAAGGCAAAATATAATTAAAAAGCCCTTCTGGAAAAAATGAAAGGGCTTATTGTCATATACCTACCAAATTGTCCAACCGGGCATTTTGGCTTAACCCAACGGTGTTACCTGTTTATTAGGGTCTAATATCTTATTAGGGTCTACCGTCTTATTAGGGTCTAACATCAGAATAATTGTATTTGTTACTTGATTCTGAGATGACCCAGCATTCGCTGGTTTCTGA
The DNA here is from genome assembly GCF_003287735.1 of Photorhabdus bodei. Lineage (GTDB taxonomy): Bacteria > Pseudomonadota > Gammaproteobacteria > Enterobacterales > Enterobacteriaceae > Photorhabdus > Photorhabdus kayaii. Next base: position 12,969 of record NZ_NSCM01000022.1, read on the forward strand.
GGCACTTCAGCACTCACTGGTTTTTGAGGTAAATGGGCGTTCACTGCTTTTGGATGCAACGTATACATCCCGCCATTAAATGGATCAAATAAGAGCCAACCAATTAAACCACCAAATAAAAAATTACCCCCAATATACCAACCATTGGCGCTCGCCTTAATTGGTAATGTTACAGACTCCGAATCCTCTCTAGTAAAAGTAACCAGATAGTCTTTCTTACCAAAATAACTTCCATCGGATTTCTCTAAAAGTACATCTTGAGGCGTTTTCCCTTGAGCAACAACCCTACCTAATTCATCTTTGATAGAGAATGTGGCCCCTGATGGATTACTATCAACCTGAACATGCTGAGTTTTATCACCCACAATCGTAGCGCAACCGCTAGTAAACATCACAGCAGCCAAAGACAAGGCAGCAATATTATTCATGGTTAATCATTCACTTTGCTAACAAAAGCGGCGAGTATACATAAATTCATGCTTATGCACTAGAAATCATTAACTTTTATAAGCTGCCAATGTAGCATTGTACCTAGCCTTACTACAAAAAGCTCAAATAGCCACTTCAAAAAACGCACCAATCGAAGTCAGTGCGTCAAAATAAGTCAACTCATTGGAGCTTACTCAGGATAGAACTCTTGGGAAAAGATCTGATTTATATTCCAGATACATTCATCCGGGAACATATCCAGCCCTGTTTCATCGATAGCGGAAGAAACTGCATCAGCCCAAACTTTAGCAAACCAGTTTTCATCAGCAATTGTGCTTTTCAAGCTGGGTGTCTCTTTTATATGCAATGCCAGCGCTTTTCTCCGCTCTTTAATAGTTCGTTGCCAACTTGAACCACGACGCCCAGATTGAAATTGCCACTTCAAAAGATGGGATAACAAAACTGACATACGACTTGCTAGTTCACGTTTTTCACTTTTACCCACGTCCTCAATTTCCTCGGCAATATTAACTATATCGATCTCAGAGAGTTTACCTGCACGCAATAATGCTGCTTGCTCATTCGCCCAAACGACCACATCAGTTTCGTAACAGGTATGACTCATGATTGCCTCCGTTAATAAAAGCTGCCTGTACGGCAGTGAACTTCTTCTCCGTGAAAAGCAACCGTTTGAGATGTTTCTAAGCTGCCTGTACGGCAGTGAACGCCGTGCGGTTGTTGAACGATATCGGGGGGCGTTTCTAAGCTGCCTGTACGGCAGTGAACAGGCCATTATCAGACGGCTTCGTTTATTTTTGTTTCTAAGCTGCCTGTACGGCAGTGAACCAGCCGCGTGATGGATATATACATTTCACTTTTTTCTAAGCTGCCTGTACGGCAGTGAACAAAGTGGTGCAAATTCAAAGTCAATCCCGTCTTTTCTAAGCTGCCTGTACGGCAGTGAACTTGTTTTTACCCCGGTCAAATCTGGCTTGTCCTTTCTAAGCTGCCTGTACGGCAGTGAACAAAAATACCCGCGGCATAAGCTAGCCAATGACTTTCTAAGCTGCCTGTACGGCAGTGAACGTGACTTGACAAGCTTAAACGCGTTCTCAAATTTTCTAAGCTGCCTGTACGGCAGTGAACTGTCAAAATGAAGGTAAGCATTATTTCACATTTTTCTAAGCTGCCTGTACGGCAGTGAACATTCAGCCCATCCACATAATGCGGCTTCAATTTTTCTAAGCTGCCTGTACGGCAGTGAACGCTAGATTATGCAGTTGCTATTTGCGAGGGATTTTCTAAGCTGCCTGTACGGCAGTGAACGATGAGTGTATGTCTTTAAATTAGACAAGTAATTTCTAAGCTGCCTGTACGGCAGTGAACAATCTCATCTACTAATAATGGTCCCACTGTACTTTCTAAGCTGCCTGTACGGCAGTGAACTGTTACATATTAACTTTAAGCTACTGACAGTTAAAGCATATATTGATAAAACAATGAAAAAACCCTTTTTTACAGGAGAAATAATATTCCATTAAAAATCAATAGATTAAAATCCACCCTCAAAAAAGGGTCAAAAATAAGGTGTGGAGAAGGCAGATTTTCAATGGTGATTTAATTCATCATGACTAATTTACTTTATCTGGTGACAGTGCAGCTTAACAATCAACTTTTTCCACTCCATTTTTCATCTGTCAATGCGGTTAATACGTGATCCTGCCAAACGCCATTAATCATCAGGTATTTCTTAGCATAGCCTTCACGTTCAAAACCCAATCGTTCCAATAACTTCCCACTACGATGATTATCCGGCATATAATTAGCCATAATCCGATGCATCCCCTGTTGGCGTTGCATATAACGGATAGCTGGTTGTAAAGCTTCATACATCAACCCTTTTCCCTGCCACTTTTCACCAAGCGAATATCCCAAATAACAGGCATGAAAAGCACCACGCAGAATATTACTGAAATTGGCAACACCAATAACTTCACTCTCATTTGAATCAAGCAGCAGAAAATGAAAAGCCGCACCCTGTCTTTGCATTTCTATGATTAAATTCAATCGATTTATCCAACCGGAAGGCTGACAATGACTTCTATCTCTGGTCGGCTCCCAAGGTTTAAGAAACTCGTGATTTTCTGAATAGTACTCAGCCAAACGATAAGCATCCCGCTCGTACACCAAACGCACCACCATTCGTTCCGTGATCAGACGAACTTTCGGTAAAGTGGAATGATAACCAAACATTATTTCTCCCTAACTATACCTGTCATCCTTCAAGTTGCCTCTTTGTTGGCTACACTCACTCACCCCGGTCACATAGTTATCTATGCTCCCGGGGATTCGCTCCCTTGCCGCCGCGATGCATCTTGAAATCCATAAGGTATATGTTAATTTATCAGTTAAAAATTTAAGTTATTTATCTGTAAAAAACAGCTTCCAGTCATTACTTTACGACAAAAAAATATTATCCATAATTCACTATCCTAGTGTCCGAATTAAGTACAGAATATATAAAGAACTCTATTGTCCTCTCTTCTTACTACTCCAATGGTGAGCAATGTCACTGGTTTCACAAGCACGTAGCCTGGGTAAGTACTTCCTGTTATTCGATAACATGCTGGTCGTTCTGGGTTTCTTCGTCGTTTTTCCTTTAATATCAATACATTTCGTTGAGCAACTGGGTTGGGCGGCGCTGGTTGTCGGTTTTGCGCTTGGTTTACGTCAGTTTGTACAACAAGGTTTAGGCATTTTTGGTGGCGCAATCGCAGACCGTTTTGGCGCGAAGCCGATGATCGTCACCGGCATGCTGTTACGCGCTCTTGGTTTTGCTTTAATCGCCTTAGCCACCGAACCGTGGATACTGTGGCTTGCCTGCATATTATCCGCACTGGGGGGTACCTTATTTGATCCTCCCCGGACCGCACTGGTCATCAAACTAACCCGACCACACGAGCGCGGCCGTTTCTTCTCGCTGCTGTTGATGCAGGACAGTGCCGGCGCGGTTATCGGCGCACTGATTGGTAGCTGGCTGCTGCAATATGATTTCCAACTTGTCTGCTGGACAGGTGCCGGTGTTTTCGTTCTGGCAGCCATCTGGAATGCATTATTTCTCCCTGCCTACCGGATTTCTACTACCCGCACTCCCATCTGGGAAGGGATGGAGCGCGTTATTAAAGATCGTCGCTTCTTCACCTATGTGTTGACGTTGACCGGCTACTTTATGCTGTCTGTCCAGGTGATGTTAATGTTCCCGATTATCGTCAACGAAATCGCCGGAACACCCGCTGCGGTAAAATGGATGTACGCAATTGAAGCAACCCTATCGCTCACTTTGCTGTATCCGATCGCCCGTTGGAGCGAAAAACGATTCCGGCTAGAACAGCGTCTAATGGCCGGGCTTTTCCTAATGAGCCTGAGTATGTTCCCTGTCGGTTTGATTGGTGAAATAAATACCTTGTTTGGCCTTATTTGCCTGTTCTATCTCGGCACCATCACCGCTGAACCTGCCCGTGAGACATTAAGTGCTTCACTAGCTGATCCACGTGCGCGTGGTAGTTATATGGGATTCAGCCGTCTTGGTCTGGCATTGGGTGGTGCCTTGGGTTATACCGGCGGTGGTTGGTTATATGATACCGGCCATGCGCTGAACATTCCGCAATTGCCTTGGTTTCTGCTTGGGATTATTGGCTTGATAACGCTGTATGCCCTGCACCGTCAATTTAACCAACGTAAGATTGAATCTGCCATGCTGAGTGGCAATTAATGAGGTAAAATCCGCCCTCCAAAATAAAGGAGTCGATATGAGAAAATTTTTCTTGGGGGCAGTCTTGCTGCTAGCGGGGTTAATCAGTGGTTGTGATCAGTTCAAAGATGTCAGTATCAGCGAAGAGTTAATTAATGGTTATCTAGCAAAACACGTCCATTACCAGAAACAGATCGAATTACATGGTATTGCCAATGCGGATATTGAATTGACAGAACTATCCAGCCAAATTGGTCGAACAGAACCAAACAAAATAGCGTTAACTGGCCGTGCAAATGTAAATATTACATCCTTGCTTGGCCCAGCTAAAGCCGATATGAAACTCACCCTGAAAGCACAACCTGTTTTTGAGCAGGAAAAAGGGGCTATTTTTCTGAAAGAGTTGGAAATCGTTGATTACCAAATCACACCGGAAAAAATGGAAAAACCGATTAACGCATTACTTCCTTATCTGAATAAATCACTCAGTGCTTTCTTTGATATTCATCCTATTTATGTAATAAAAGCAGATCATAGTAAAGCTGAAGCCGCGGCTAAAACATTAGCAAAAAGGTTAGAAGTGAAACCTGGCAAATTAGTTATTATGCTGACCGATAAATAATTTTCATCAAAATATAGTAAAAAGGCAAATAATTCGACATTATTTGCCTTTTTATCATTTAAAAATTAAGAATCCAGTTCTTCTCTTAACGCCTGTAACGCTTCACGGGTAATCATTGCTAATGTCCGGTAGAAACCGGTTATTGCATGAGCTTCCACTTTCCCCAGAAATTGCCCACACCATGGCAGCAAATATTCATCAAACAGCACAATTTGCCCCTGAACCTCATCTTCTGCTGCCTGATCTTCCAGCCATGAAGCCCCTAATAGCAGAGAACCAAACTGATCGACTGGCCCATCGGACAATGGCATTCCTCGTTCAGTCAAAAATTGACGAATATCGTTTTCACTCTCCCCGGTATAGTCAGAACGGCGGCCTGGCACGCTAGCATTATCGCCATAAAACAGTGCCATATAATCAGCTTGCATTGCGGATAGATCGCAGTTTTGTTGCAAACGATCCAACAATGCATCTTGCTCCAATGGCCATAATTGCTTCAATTTACCTTCGACAATCATCGTCAGAAGTGGTTTCAGAATCGGGTCTTGCGGTTGACGATTAAATAAAGTCCCTAAAATACGGCAGACTATTGAAAATTCATTCATCTCAGTTTCCAAATAAATAGCAATTTTGCCGTTATTGTCTCCAATAGCCGCCCCTATTGTAAAGAGACGTTATTAATACCCTAGTTTTATATCCACAACTCCGGTTGATAATTCCCCTTGTTCAATTCGTCGAATATTTTCACTAATCGTATCCATAGCAATATCGGGAATAGTAATAGCCGCAATATGTGGCGTCACCGTTATACGGGGGTGAGTCCAGAATGGGTGCATCTCTGGTAGTGGTTCCTCAACAAACACATCCAATGAAGCCCCGGCGATATAACCTTTATCAATCGCCACCAACAGATCATGTTCTACTAAATGGGCACCCCGTGCGATATTAATCAGATATGATTTTGGTTTTAGCTGGCTAAACAGCGATAAACTCAGAATACCACGGGTTTTTGGTGTATCGGGCAGCAAATTGATAAGCACCTTGCTACCGGAGAGAAAATCGCCCAATTGATCTTCACCGTGAAAGCTAACTACATTATTAACCTGTTTTGGAGTACGGCTCCAACAACGCACAATAAAGCCCCATTCAACTAACGTCTGTGCAACACGGCCGCCCAGAACACCGGCACCCAACACACCCACAACAAAATCCTTGCGATCATGAGGTTCGAGTTGTTTCCACATCCTCTGCCCTTGTTGCAGCTTATACTCATCCATGCGTCGCAAATAATGTAAAACCGTTGCTACCGCATACTCCTGCATTTGCAGCCCCATGCCTGCATCTTCAAGCCGCATCAGTGGCACACCGGCGGGTAACATCCCTGGTTTTTGCTGTTCCTGCTTTAAAATCGCCTCGACTCCTGCTCCTAAAATAAAAATCCCCTTCAATCCAGAGCGATTTTCCAACATCTCATAGGGGGGAGCCCAAACCATTGCATAATCCGCATGCTTATTATCGCCGCGTTTCCATTGGCGGATATTGACATTGGGCAATCGTTGCTGCATACCTTGAATCCACTGAGCAGCATCAAAAAAGGGGTGGTAAAAGATAATCTCCACGATTAGTTATCCTCATCTTATTTTTTCACAAGGGTTATCTGATTGAGTGTAGGTTGCAAGTCCCTTTGTTAATCATCGTTACGAAAATTTTGAGAATGTTAAGTAGTTAACGAATTCATTTTTTTCTTATCAAAGGACTTGTACATTTTCTATTTCAGCTGCATCAGATGGATATCAATTCACCGAATTGACTCTTATTTAGCTAACTAATCAAAAAACCAAAGAAAAATATCAGAAGAGTGTTGACGCTTGTAACGCTTTTCCCTATAGTAGCGCCCCGTTGCAGCGACGATGTTAGACAAAGTTGCTGGGATGAAAAAAGATGGTGAGGTGTCCGAGAGGCTGAAGGAGCACGCCTGGAAAGTGTGTATACGTGAAAACGTATCGAGGGTTCGAATCCCTCCCTCACCGCCAGAATTGAAAGAAAGCTCAGGTTAAATACCTGGGCTTTTTTGCTTGCATATACCCCCGATGCAGGGAGGGTCGAGAACCCTCGAACAGGGTTCGACAAAACGGCTTGCCGTTTTGGACCGCCAACGGCGGCCCGTAGGGTGAGCGCAGCGAATCCATCCCTCCCTCACCGCCAGAATTGAAAGAAAGCTCAGGTTAAATGCCTGGGCTTTTTTACTTGCATATACCCCCGATGCAGGGAGGGTCGAGAACCCTCGAACAGGGTTCGACAAAACGGCTTGCCGTTAACTATGAGGATTATCATTAATGAAAATGTTTAACCCACCTCACCCAGGCGAAATTATTGCTGACTCTTTGGAAGAACTAGGTTTAGGAATTCGTGATCTAGCGCGAGCATTGAATGTTGCTCCGTCTACGGCTCAACGTCTAGTATCGTGCAAAGCAGCAGTCACACCAGAGATGGCAATAAAACTGTCAAAAGTACTTGGTAGTTCTCCACGGTTGTGGCTAAAACTGCAAGAAACTTATAGCCTCGATAAAGCAGAAAAGACAGTTGATATTTCCAAACTGACTCCGTTATTTAAACCAGTCCATTTATCTCATACCTAAAAATCAACAACCTCATCTCAGGTTTACCACCAGGGCTTTTTACTTGCATATACCCCTGATCCAATGAGGACGGATATATACCCGTCATCTTTCAAGTTACCTCTTTGTTGGCTGCACTCACTCACCCCGGTCACATAGTTATCTATGCTCCCGGGGATTCGCTCCCTTGCCGCCGCGATGCATCTTGAAATCCATAGGGTATAACAACAATTATACGGATAAAACTATTCAATCGAAATCCCATAGTAATCCCATCGCTTAAATGCTTCTTCTTTACTTACTACGCCTAAATGAGATAAATAATCAATGCCATTTACAGCCCGATAAAAACCAAGAAAATTAGAAATTAAATCCTCACTTTCCTGCCAGGGAATTAATTTGCTTATGGACCTTTGACAACCCCTCTTCCTAAAGAAGCTGCCACAAAAGAGTCAGGAGAATATCAACTATTAAATGCTTGGTTTAAGCTTAAAGCACACCCTTTTTGTGTCCTCGTATTGACACGACGTAAAATTTCAACGAGCACGCCGGGATACTTACCATATTCTCTGCTAATTATCCCGACATCATCAGTAACAATAAATGCTGGGTAACTCGTTGATGACGCATCCATATAACTCATCAAACCCGGCGTTCCATCAGGTACAGGTTTCAATGTTTCAGGATCAAGTGCTCGCGCATATACCCACGGCGGAACACGTTTACGTTGCATCTCATCTTCAAAGAAACACGTGTTGAGTTCAACTTGATTAAATATATCGCGAATCTGACTAATATCACTGAGATTGAAAGTGTCGAATAAAAGATGATTAAAGTCGTCGCGTTTCAGGGATTCTTTTTCGTAACTTTTCCAGCCGCCCCCCGTTATGATATACAGATTTTTATCCCCAGAAAATAAGATATTTTTATCTTTCATATACTGGCAGAGCAAATAAATAAAGTATGGTGAACCGATAAGACAAATATCTTTCCCTCGATTTTTTATTCGTTCAAGACTATTCAATGTCTTAACAAAATCTATTCGCTCTTCTGTTACGGTAAATGTCGTGGGATATAATAATTCTACCAAGCTCATAACATATTTAAACCAAATGTTATGAGCATTAAATCTATCTGGCCCCAAGTTGACCAACTCCATTTGATGATCAAACCAACTACCAACATATTTCATGCCATAACTCACAGAGCCTAAGAGTCTCTCAATACTTAGTCTATCACGCGCCACCTGACTTTTTAAACCACTCGTGCCGCTACTGGTAAACCAACTTTCAATCTCGTTCTCCTGAGAAGTTAATAAGCGAGTAAACTTAAAAACTGATGTTGGGAATACAGGTATGTCATCAATTTCCGTAATATTGTCATCTACTTTGTGTGCCTGACAGTAGTGACGGTATTCTTGACAATGTTTATAGTGATTACGAAATGCATCAAGCACAAGTTTGTTTCTGATTTTTTCCTGCTCATCGTAAGACCAGGCTAATGGATCGCTCGAAAAAATCAAATCATCAATTTCTGAGCTTGCTGTGATGTCTTGTTTATCAATATATGAAGTCATACCTGTTTTACCCCTCCCGATAATTTAGAGAGTATGGCAACATACGCTGCCATACTCTTTTACTACATGTGGTACTTTTTAATATTATCATTAACAATATTGATTACATTTTTTTGGTGCATCAAGTCATTCATTGGTTCAAAGGATAGCAATACACCTTTTGCACCACACTTTTCAATTGCCAGCTTAGCCGCAGCTATACATTCCGTATAATCTCCGACAGCGTTTTCTGTGATTATCTCTTCAAGTTTATTTTCGAGATTTTCATTAGGATACATTTCAAGAACATAATCACGGATAAATTCCCGTGTCTCTTGTTTAGCTTTCTTACTATCTTCGTTATAGTTAACCAATACCATTAACTGATGATCTATCACTGATAAGTCAATGCCATATTCATCAGCAACGGCTTTATACCTTTCAGCATATTCATATCTAACATCATTGGAGTCATCCCACTTAAAGATGAGAGGAATGCCTTTTTTAGCAGCCCACTCAACAATATGATGACTGGTTGCCGTGACATATCTCCGAGGCCCGCCTTGGGTATAAGCATGGGGGTTTACAGATATTTTAGGGAAACTATAAAAATCGTTATCGGGATTACAATAGCCTGTTGTTAAAGCATCGTTAATGATTTCATAACACTCTTCAAACAGTTGCTGTTGATATTCAACAGGGCGATTAAAAAGACGCATTTCATCTTTTTTTTCACAATCACTAAACCCGAAAATAAATCTCCCTTCGCTCAATTGATCCAATAAACAAGCCTCCTCCGCTATTCGGACAGGATGATGAGTTGTAATGATGTGATTCAATGAGCCAATTTTAATTTTTTCTGTTAAACCGAGCAAAAAACCAGAAACAGTCAGAGGAGCACCGACAATACCATTACCTGAAAAATGATTTTCATACACCAAAATCTGTTCAAAATTCAACGTGTCAACATGCTCCGTTATTTCCTGCATGCGAACTATACTTTGTTCTTGAGCAGTTGTTGAATTGATGAAGTTAAGGAAGAACAATCCAAATTTCATTTCTTTTTCCTTAGCTAATATAATAGCGATCGTTGTTTTTCTTTAAGAAACGGCATGACATCAGACTGGAAGAGCTTCATGGAGGCAATAATTTCGTCTACTGTTCCATTAGCTTCAAACCCACAACAGATATTTGATATTCCTGTGGCGTCAATGTCTTTTTGAATTATGTCAATGCATTCCTGCGGGGTTCCCACGGGATTGATTTCGTAACTATAATCAATGCGGCGATTAGTATCTTTATGTCCTTTTAATACAAAGTCACGCCACTGCCCTTTATTGAAATCATAACCTCTTGTTTTGTCTGAATCATCAAAAATAGTCGTGGCATTCACATAAGAGTCATACCAATACCCTAGAAAATTCCGACAAATCTCTTTCGCTTTATTTGAGTCATGATCTACAGATGTTATATATGATAAGCAATGGTCGATATTATGAATATCGTGCCCATATTCTTGAGCCACCTCGTTATAGAGCTCAAGTTGTGCTTTCTTTTCGTTAGTATTTATAATCCAACTTAATATCATCGGTAAACCAAATTGAGCGGCCCATTCAGTAGTCGAGGCTGATTCAGCAACCACATAAACAGGTGCTCCACCTTTACTATATGCTGTCGGGTTTACTTTTACCTTATGGAACTTGATATGTTCATTATCAGCTTCCATATATCCCTCTGTCATGCCATTTTTTATCAACCCGTACCAGCATTCCGCTAAAGCGCGACTGTTATTCATATCTGTGCCAAATACGCGAAAGTCTTTGTTGTAAAGCCCCCGACAAATACCAAACCGAAATCGTCCTTTTGACATTTGATCCAATAAATTCACATCTTCAAGTTGGCGCACTGGATGAGCTGTGGGAAGAACAATAGCCGCAGTCCCTACATTCAATTTTTTGGTTGCACCAAGTAAATACGCGGCAGCGACATAAGGGTTACCAAGCAAACCAAACTCCGTGAAATGGTGCTCCAGTAACCATACAGTATCAAAACCACACTCCTCAGAAATACGACCTAATTTAACCAAACGTTTCATTACTTCTGTTTGAGAAAATTGGGGGGGTTGGTATGTAAGCAAAAAATTTCCAAATTTCATAGTGAGTCCTTATATTTCTATTTGAGTGATAGAATTAACTATCTATCCCAATAGGTTTTAAGACAGCGAAATCGCTTGATTTTCAATCTCAATTTTCATTCGACGTTCATTGACTGTCGCAATAGTTAGATGTTCAAATGATGGTTCAATAATATCAACATCAATATCCAGACGATCATTATCCATCGCGATAGCGGCCTTCGTAACCGATTGATAAAAATTGCGCAGGACCACTAAGTTTTCACCCAAGTCATGAGAGCTTCCCAGCAAAGAATATATCTTGCATCGATTACTACGAATATTTGATAACAATGTGATAACTTCATCTTGCTTTACCCAATTGTCATTATTTGCAGTAAAAGCAATAAACGGTATATCAAGATACATCATGCTATTGATTGTAGAAGTTAAATCTTCCCAGCCAAAATCAAGGCAATCTCTCGCAAAGACTTCAGCACCCAATTTATGGCCTTCAAAATCCAGATTATTCGGCAGTTCATCAATGGGTAAACTGAGATAATCAAATCCTAAAGCTCTTTCAAGCGTATATCTTAAGTTAACAACACCGACCGCGGTGATTAAAAACGAAACATTAATTTCAGATAGACTTGCATAAACTATCCGTGCAGATAAGCTTGAAGCCAAAACACCACGGTTATTTATTTTTCGTGTATTTAACCAATCAACAACTGCTAATAGGCTCTGTTTTCCTATAGACATTGTAAATTCATCAATTGTCCCTGAACTCAACCCAACGTGGTGAAGTGAATCATAGCGAATCACATGAAACCCATTCTGCGATAAATATTCCGCCAGGCCAGCAAAATGATCCATCCTTCGGGCAAAGCCCGACGCAATAATAATGGTATTCTTTCTCTTTGGGCTGTTTTCTTCTGGCAGCGTTTCCCAAACATGAATTTTTTTATTTCCTTCAACACAAAGAACATGGTCGATGGTTTTATATTTGGATTTATTTTCCATACTTTTTACCTATTATGGGACAAATACAAGGAATTTATCTTCTTCCAGGAATCGAGTCTGTTCTATTTCAACCGCAACATCCTTAGCAGTATAGTTAGATGGCCTCTCATGAGAAATATATGTCACTAATCGTTGTAACGGCCTCATTCCGTCATGAGATCCACCAACTCGAAATATGTTATTCATTCCTGCTTCTACAATCCTTTCCGCACCTCTTAATGCCAACGCATCTCGATACTTAAATGCTGATTCCCAAGGAAAAATAGATATGGTTTGCGTCCTGTTTTTTTGAACATAAGGCAATATTTGCTCAATATTATCGACGTGATGAAGATACACACATCTGCCAAGTGGTTGATTAAATTCCACACCCGCATTTGATTCAATAATCATCCAACGTTGATGAATATCCACCTCTACTTTTAATCCAGCAAACAAGCTCTCTTTTTGGACTAAAGAATAGGCCGCCTTTTCATCAAAATCTTTTTTGGCGTTTGGTAATATATGCGCATATAGATTAAGTTTTTCTATCAACGCTAGCTTAAATTCTTCATAATGACTTCCCATGTAGTATATGTTTTGGGTGGAAAAACAAGCTCGCTGATCGTAAAAACAAATATCATGAGCCGCACCGGTAGCTGCTGATGTCAAGTCAACTGGGTCATCAATAATGCAAAAACTCTTCTTAGAACCAAATTTAATCACGTCAACATAAGGTGGTGCCTGTTCTACAGCCCAATTAATCGCATCTTCTCCTCCCCAAGCAACAACGACATCCGCATGTTGCATAATTTCTTTTGCGAGTGATGTATCCCCTTGATGTTGCCAATATACAACAGACAAAGAGCGCGTTATCGGATGATTAGGGTCTACATCGATAAAGCTTAACGCTAATGCATGAGCTGTAAAAGGATCGGTTGATGATGTTTTTATAATACACTGATTCTTGGTTAAAATTGCGCGCAATATAGACATGATCCCAGATAATGGAACATTACCTGCCAACAGATGTACAGACTTACCTTTTGGGAAAGCCTTAATATAACTCTCATCCTGAGGCAGCCACTCATCCATGATATGGCGAGAACCAAGCTCATTATTTACAACATCATAAAGGCCACCTTTAGAACATAAAATCATAGATATCCAGTTGGCCTCTAGCTTTGCCATTTCTTCTGAATATCCCATATATTTTTTTAAGTCACGAATATATGTCCTGCGTCTTGAATATTCTTCATTTTTCCATCTTTGCCCTACCGTATAGAGAAAATTGACAATATTATGCAACCGTAATTTATTATTTTCATTATAATCAATAATGTTTTTCACATGAGAATCATTCAATATTGGCAGGTAAACACTATTATCACCAAAGTCAATGGATTGCACTAAATCATCACTTTCAGGAAAGATTTCGACCTGGCCGTTAATAATGAATGAAATTTTTTTAGTCATATTTGCCATCCATTTAATAGGGTAATTTCAACTTAAATTGTTGTTTAACCATCTTGCAAACTGGTCGTACCAACTCTTACTTCTTGTATTTTTATATTAAGATAATGTAAGTGACAAAATATCCATAAAATTCAGATTCTTACTACCGGACTCCTGAACTGTGAATTTCGTTAGGATTATGATAATAATATGAATCTTCTGCTCAAGGCTGTTAATGTGAATGAGTAGATCGTCAATATAATTTCTGCTCCAGTTTTAATACCTGTTAAAATAGCAAAGGAAAATTTTCATATCAACAAGATTTGTTAATGAAAAGTTTAAATTAAAAGAGCCACGATTTTCTTATGCGTGATAATACTTATGTAAATTATTAGCTTGTTTATCTTATTCAAGATGCCTTAGCACTATTTCACAAATACCAGTTCGTTCACAAATACCAGTTCACAAATACCGGCAGAATGCATGAAGGGCAATGCTGCTTTTTGAGATATGCCGCGGCTTGTCGCACAGTGTCATAGTAGCTGGCTGGCAGTGTCCCCATACGCGGCGTCACAGGGATTGGCAACGTGCGCCAGGCTGGCGCAACCTCAAACCAGTTAGAATCATAAAATAGTTTTACTCGTGGCTAAGGTCGAATTTCGTGTCGTAAGCAAGGCCCATCAGTTCAAAATCAACATTCGTTGTCTGATGGAAAAGATGTGTTCCTATGTCATCAAATATCATCTCCAGATATTCTCCTCTGACGACAAAGAAACACATTTCATCCCAAAATCAATTAACTGACATTTTAATCAGAAAGCCAAGGGTTATTCTTTCCAGACAACAAACCCCTCAATATAAAGCTTATCCAGCGAGGTTTTCAAAAATGTTTCTATTGCAATCTCCGGTGACATAATAAGCGGCTGCCCCTGAATGTTAAATGAAGTATTCACCAGACAGCCATAACCGGTTATCTTCTGTACCTCTTTCAATAATCGCCAAAAAGTTGCGTTAAAAGTACGTTCAACAAGCTGAATACGCGCCGTCCCATCAGCATGAACAATACCAGACACCGGCCCCATCATTTCTGGTTTTACTTTGGCGGTGCAAAGCATATATCGAGTCGGTATTAAATTACGCGTCTCAAAAATAGTGTCGCAATCCTCATCCAAAATTGCCGGAGCAAATGGACGGAAAGCCTCACGGAATTTTACTGTGCTATTAATTCTATCCTTTATTCTTTCACCTGCCGGCAGAGCTAAAATCGAACGGTTGCCAAGTGCCCTTGGACCAAATTCCATTCGACCATGGAACCAGGCAATGATTTTATCTTCTGCGATATCTTTAGCCGCAGAAGCAAAATAATCATCATTCAGTCCTAAATAACGCCATTTCATTCCCGCATTGCCACCATGTCGGAATAATACATTACGGACTTCATCGGTGGAGAAGCGTGGGCCAAGATAAGGATTAAAGCAAGGATCTGCACCATTGTGGTAGCCACCAGCCACAAAAAGCGCCGCGCCCAAAGCCGACCCATCATCCCCCGATGCCGGTTGAATAAAGATGTTTTCCACACCATCAAGCTGACAAAGGACTTGGTTTGCTTTGCAGTTTAAGAATGATCCTCCAGCAAGACAGAGTGATGTTTCACCCGTTTTTCGCAGCCAATAGGTCACTAACTGTTTCAGCAGCAGTGTAAATTTTTCCTGTAATCCGGCAGCAAAATCCTGATGAACATCCAGTAAAGTGTCATCTTCTCTTCTCGGCGTAAAACCAAACATATCGCTAAGTTGTGCCATTGCACCGGGAAAACCATATTCCGCATTATCAAATGCTTGCGGTAACCAGTTTATCTGTATCGTTCCGCTCTCTGCATCGAATTGAGCTAATTCATTGAAAATATCGCGGTATCGCTCAGGGTTACCATACGCAGAAAGTCCCATGACTTTATATTCATCGCTATTTAATACAAAGCCAAGGAACCGGGTACAGATAGAATAAAATATTCCTAATGAAGAGCTAATTGGTTGACTGTACAATTTCTGGAATTGTTGGTCTTTAGCAAGATAAACACTTAGGGATTCTATTTCACCCATACCGTCTGAAATAATACACAATGCAGACGTGAAACCACTGGGATAAAAGGTTGATGCCGCATGAGCCAAATGATGATCTACCCCTTGAAAACGTGATTCAATATTTTGCCATCCCTTATCAGCTAATGCATTAATTACGGTTTTCCCACTAAAAACCTCCTCGAATAACGCTTCATTAGACATGAAAAATCGGCGATAATTATCATAATTAAAACCGTGGGCAATAACCTGTATATCATCTTGCGTAAGACCTGCTTCCACTAAACAATAATTAATGGCATTAGCAGGAAACCGGCCTGTTCCTTTCTCTCCCGTAAAACGCTCTTCCGCCGCCGCTGCAACAATTTTTCCATCAATAATCACACAGGCCGCACTATCGACTCCCTGGCAAATACGTTCGTCTAATTTACTTACCTCTGGATTATTCTCTCGCAGAAAACGTTGAGCATTAGGAAGGCCACTGATACCTAATATAACCATTTTCTTCACCTCCAAATTGTTATTTTTCTTTCATAAAAATTAAACGCTCCCGGGAATTCGCGCCCTTGCCGTCGCAATGCATCTTGAAATCCATAGGGTATATATACCCGTCATCTTTCAAGCTGCCTCTTTGTTGGCTGCACTCGCTCACCCAGGTCACATAGTTATCTATGCTCCCAGGGATTCACTCCCTTGCCGTCGCGATGCATCTTGAAATCCATAGGGTATAAGTAATTAAATTAATATTTAAAACCCTCCGGAAAAATATATATCGAAAAACTCACTCTGACTAACTGCCTGCAACAATTATGCCTATTATGATATACCCGTTATCTTTCAAGTTGCCTCTTTGTTGGCTGCACTCACTCACCCCGGTCACATAGTTATCTATGCTCCCGGGGATTCGCTCCCTTTCCGCCGCAATGCATCTTGAAATCCATAGGGTATAGACTCTCATTTACCCAAAAAAAATAACTCACAAACGATATAAAAATAAAGATATCTGATAATCAGTTTCTATTAAAAATAGCGTAAACAACATTGGAATAATAACCAATAACCTTTTCTCATTAAAACGATTGGCAATATTATGCCAGGTGAAGAAATACATTTATTATATACCTGTCATCCTTCAAGTTGCCTCTTTGTTGGCTGCACTCACTCACCCCGGTCACATCGTTATCTATGCTCCCGGAGATTCGCTCCCTTGCCGCCGCGATGCATCTTGAAATCCATAGGGTATAAATAAATTTCTTCATTACGCGGTTTACGTGAAGTGCCTAATACTTGATAACCACTTGCAACCGCATGTCGGCAAATTGCATTCCCAATTTCACTTGATGAACCAATAATAAGTATTTTATGCATTTAAATATTCCCACCCTATCTAAAAGTTATTTTCCAACAGTAATCCCTACTTTAAATAAAGCATTCTGAATAAATATTATCTAAACAAAAAAACATTTTTAATTTATATATTATTAACGTATATATTTTTAGCTTACCTATTTTCAATTCACTTGTTCAATCTCATTCTATGAGTCACCCTAAATAATAGGGTGAGTTCTTATATCTGTCAAATTATTAATCTAATATTTAAGATATATCAAAGCGTTGGTTAAATTACACCCAAAAATTAAATAAAAAAACATTATGCGTAAAAACGTTCAATACAGCTAGTTTAATTCAGTCATAATCAATACTTGTGGCGAATGCATAATTAATTATTTAACTTTCTAACAATAACAATTAAAAATTACAATCAATTATGTGAATCCAAATAGCTTCAATTTTAAAAATATTAATTAAATTCTTTATGAAGTTAATTCAATAATATTCACCAATAAGAATAGATACTTAATAGAATCGGTTTCAGCCTATTTTATGGTGATAAGAACACTATTCTCCCTTTTACTTTTCACTTTCCTGACGTTAAGCTATTAACATTAAGTTTGATCTATAGCGCTATCGCTTTGAACTAAAAGCACTATTTTTACAATTCGGTCTTGCAATTTGGTTGTAACAACCTTATTGCTTTTTCCCTCTATATTTTTGGTTTATGCACAGATGAAAACTCGTAGAATGAACGGTATACGGCCGTTTAGTGCTGTAATTGATGCTTGTTGGAAGGAATCTTACTCTTTTGCTCGTTTAACTAAAGATATTATCGCCGGTATTACTGTCGGTATTATCGCCATCCCGCTCGCGATGGCGCTAGCCATCGGGAGTGGTGTCGCGCCACAATATGGGCTTTACACCGCCGCAATTGCCGGGATAGTTATCGCGATAACCGGCGGTTCACGCTATAGTGTTTCCGGCCCTACCGCCGCTTTCGTTGTCATTCTCTATCCGGTCTCTCAACAATTTGGTCTGAGTGGCTTGCTCATTGCAACATTAATGTCAGGCATTATTTTGCTGGTGATGGGATTAGCCCGCGTTGGTAAATTGATCGAGTATATTCCGCTACCCGTAACACTCGGTTTTACTTCTGGGATCGCGATAACTATCGCAACCATGCAAGTAAAAGATTTTTTTGGTCTGCGATTGGAACATATGCCAGAGAATTATATCAATAAGGTTGCGGTTCTGTTTCAAGCTCTGCCAACGCTGTATTTGAGTGATACGCTAATTGGCCTGACGACACTTGCCGTTCTGATTTATTGGCCTAAGCTTGGGCTGAAATTACCCGGGCATCTTCCTGCTCTCATTGCAGGAACTGCTGTGATGGGGATCATGAACTTATTCGATCAACATGTTGCTACTATTGGTTCTGAATTTAGTTATATATTGAATGACGGTACACAAGGACAAGGCATCCCACCCATCCTACCGCAATTTGTTTTACCGTGGCATTTACCTGATATGGATGCTCATCAGGTTGATATCAGTTGGGCAACAATTTCAGCCCTATTACCCGCCGCCTTTTCAATGGCAATGTTAGGCGCTATTGAATCACTGCTTTGCGCCGTGGTTTTGGATGGTATGACCGGCAAGAAGCATCACTCAAACAGTGAATTGATTGGTCAAGGATTGGGAAATATTGTCGTACCATTCTTCGGTGGTATTACAGCTACCGCCGCAATCGCCCGCTCAGCCGCAAATATCAGGGCCGGCGCAACATCACCGGTTTCAGCCATTGTTCACTCTCTGCTCGTCTTATTGACTTTACTGGCATTGGCCCCCATGCTCTCCTATCTTCCTCTGGCCGCTATGTCCGCCTTGTTGCTCATGGTCGCCTGGAATATGAGCGAAATACATAAAGTTATCGATCTGATCCGCCGTGCGCCAAGGGATGACATTATTGTGCTGGTACTTTGTATGTCGCTCACAGTACTGTTTGACATGGTTATCGCCATTACGATTGGTATCGTATTAGCTTCACTGCTGTTTATGCGTCGGATAGCCAATATGACTCGCATCAGTCAATTGCCACAAACAAATGTCGATAAAGCTCTGCTGGTTGTTCGTATCAATGGCCCACTATTCTTTGCCGCCGCTGAACGTATCTTCACAGAATTAAAGGAAGAAAGCGCCAGTTATCAGACAATCCTCATGCAATGGGATGCCGTGCCAGTACTGGATGCGGGTGGGCTGCACGCTTTCCAACGTTTTATTGATGAAGTGGGTAAGGATAAATATATTGCTGTTTGTGATATTCCATTTCAGCCGTTAAAAACATTGGCCAGAGCCAGAATCCAGTTGGTTGAAAATCACCTTAGCTTCCATGCGACATTACCACGAGCAATGGAAGAGTTGAATTTCAATGGCAAAATGGATAGCTGAAATTGCCAGATAAAAGTTTGCTAGCTCTGTTTCCAATAACTCTTTTTTCAAAAACTCTTTTTTTAAAATCATGGCGCTGTAAACCAGCGCCAAATCTATTCATCACCAAATTTCGTCATCATTTGATGTCATGACATCAAAAAGCCACTTTATTTACTGGTATCCAATTGAGGGAGGCTTTTCACCACATCATCAATGGCTTTCATCTGGCTCAAGAATGGCTCAAGTTTTGCCAACGGCAATGCTGATGGACCATCACACCTCGCATTCGCAGGATCAGGATGAGCTTCAAGAAACAAGCCGGCAATACCGACCGCCATTCCCGCACGCGCCAGTTCAGCAACTTGAGCGCGACGACCACCGGACGCCGCGCCAAATGGATCACGGCATTGGAGTGAATGAGTGACATCAAAAATGACCGGATGCCCCCCCGTTGCCTGAGCCATAACATTGAAGCCCAACATATCCACCACCAAATTGTCATAACCAAAGTTGCTGCCACGGTCACATAAGATCACCTGATCGTTACCGCCTTCTTTGAATTTATCCACAATATTTCCCATCTGACTTGGGCTGATAAACTGGGGTTTTTTAACGTTGATCACCGCACCAGTACGAGCCATCGCCTCAACTAAATCAGTCTGACGCGCCAGAAATGCTGGCAGTTGGATAACATCAACCACTTCCGCCACTGGCTGGGCCTGTGCCGGCTCATGCACATCAGTGATGATTTTCACACCGAAAGTCTGTTTCAGCTCCTGAAAAATCTTCATTCCCTCTTCCAGACCGGGACCACGGTAAGAGTGAATTGATGATCGGTTTGCTTTATCAAAGGAGGCTTTGAAAACATAAGGAATGCCCAATTTTTGTGTCACTGTCACATAGTGCTCACAAATACTCATGGCCAAATCCCGTGACTCAAGGACATTCATACCACCAAAGAGAACAAACGGTAGATCATTCGCGACCTTGATATCACCAATATGAACCACTTTCTGTTGCATACTTATACCTTCCGTTAAGGACCAATAAATTAATGAAATAAATCAGTGCAAAACAATATCTTAGTGTAAAACAAGGCATTGCTGCTTAATAGCGTATATTTGCATTCTGATCATTTCTGCCACCGGGTCTTCCGGGCAGTTCTCCACAAAATAATTTAAATCAGAAACCGCAATATGATTACAATCAAGTTCCGCATAAATCAGCCCTCTATCACGTATTTCATAGGGGTTATCGGGATCAAATATCAGCACAGCTTCACTCGTTCTCAGTGCCAGTTCCATTTGCCCTTCGTCCATTAACGCGACTTTTATTGTATCCAGCACTTTACGTACAATGCTGGCGTTATCAGCTCCTTGCAAATCATCGGCTGCTAATTTAACTGTCTGACTAATGTTACCTTTAAGCCACACATCAAGCACATATTCACTTAACGCTTCACCATTGAGTGGATTAATAAACCTCGCCGTGTTATCTGGATAATCAACACGCAAAATCAACTGTGTTGGAAAAACAACCGGCATAAACGGTAGCTCTAAAGCCTGAGCAATATGGATAAGAATTACCCCTAAAACAACAGAGGAACCTTGGCGGGTTTGCAGTACTTTATCTAGCCATAATGTATCTGACAGACAATAAACACCGCTGGCACCGCCGAATTTCCAGCTTTGATAAAAAAGCCTCAGTAATTTTTCCAACCGTTCTTCTATATTTAGCTGCGGAGATATTTCACGTCTGGCTTCATCAATCAATGCTTGAAGCTGCATTTCCACTGAATGCTGAGGAAAATCAGAACGTAATGTTCGGGAAATTAACAGGATACCGCTACTTAACGATGCATTATTAAATTCATAATCAGCTATGGCTTTCATCACTTTTCCACTGACCCAGTGTTATTCGCTCATTACCGCCATAATCCTGAAAAGTAGCCACCTGCCGATAACCACTTTCAGAAAACAGGCTTCTTACAACATTTCCCTGTTTCCAACCATGTTCCAATAACAACCACCCACCAAGTAACAAAAAATGGCGAGATAGATCAATAATGGTATTTAGATCAGCAATTCCCTGTTTTGCCGCAATTAATGCACTATCTGGCTCAAACCGAACATCGCCCTGAGATAGATGTGGATCGGTTTCATCTATGTAAGGCGGATTACTGACAATCATACCAAACTGTTGATTATTCAACGAAGAAAACCAATTACTTAACAAAAAATCCACATTTTGTATTTTGAGTTTTTCAGCATTGCCCCGCGCCAGCATCACCGCATCAGGATTGATATCAACCCCGGTAACCCGGCAATCAGAGCGCTCACTGGCGATTGCCAATGCAATTGCGCCGGTTCCCGTTCCCAAATCCAAAATGTGGCAAGGTGTCAACGATAACCGTTCAAGCGCCTTTTCTACCAGACATTCTGTGTCAGGACGCGGGATTAACGTAGCGGGAGAGACATTTAATGGCAACGACCAGAATTCACGCTCACCGGTGATGTAGGCAATGGGTTCACCTTTCACCCGACGAGCGAGTAAAGCCTCCAACTGGCTGAACTGCTCTGGAGCTAGCTGCGTTTCACCGAATGCCAATATATAAGTTCGGGAATGGTGAGTGACAAACCCCAACAAAATTTCCGCATCTCGTTTAGGAGTGTCACTTGCCGATAACTGTCTTGTGGCTTGTTTAAGCCAAGATAGATAATCCATCAATCCTGCTCTGACAAAGCCGATAATAGATCAGCCTGATACTCATTCACGATCGGCTGAACAAGCATATCCAATTTGCCTTCCATCACTTCATCAAGGCGGTACAACGTGAGGTTAATGCGGTGATCCGTCACCCGTCCTTGCGGGAAATTGTAAGTACGATTGCGATCTGAACGATCACCGGAACCCAGCAAGTTACGGCGCTCAGAAGCTTCCGCTTCCTGACGTTTACGAACCTCAGCAGCGCGAATACGGGCCGCCAATACAGACATCGCTTTCGCTTTGTTTTTATGCTGTGAACGTTCATCCTGACATTCAACGACAATGCCAGTTGGAATATGAGTGATACGGATGGCTGAATCCGTGGTGTTTACATGCTGTCCACCCGCCCCCGATGAACGGAACGTATCAATACGCAGATCACTTGGACTGATTTCCGGCAACTCGGCTTCCGGGATCTCGGGCAAAACCGCAACGGTACAAGCAGAAGTGTGAATACGCCCTTGCGATTCAGTTTCCGGTACACGTTGAACACGATGACCACCCGATTCAAATTTTAAATGACCATAAACCTGCTCACCGGAAACTTTAGCAATAATTTCCTTATAGCCACCATGCTCACCATCGTTAGCACTGATGACCTCAACTTTCCAACGACGGGATTCAGCATAACGGCTGTACATACGAAACAGATCCCCGGCGAAAATAGCCGCTTCATCACCACCAGTTCCTGCACGCACTTCAAGAAAACAGTTACGCTCATCATCAGGATCTTTCGGCAACAGCAACAATTGTAGTTGCTGCTCTAATTCTTCATTGCGAACCTTAGCGTCCCTGATCTCTTCCTGTGCCATTTCCCGCATTTCAGGGTCATCAAGCATTATTTCAGCTGCTTTAAGATCATCCTGAACAGCACACCAGGCCTTAAAGCAGTTCGTCACATCAGTCAGTTGAGCATATTCCCGCGACAAAGCACGAAAACGTTCTTGATCAGCAATCACATCGGCATCACCGAGATGAGCCAAAACTTCCTCGTGACGTTCTTGCAATGCTTCCAATTTAGCAACAATAGAAGGCTTCATTCTTGGTTTCAGACCCTATTCCGAGATATGGTTAATTATGTTCCAGCCCTAGGCTGTCACGTAATAAATTAAGGCGCTCCAGGTCACCATTGCTGGCTGCTTGCTGGAGTGATTTGGTAGGAGCATGTATCAGGCGGTTCATCAATTGATGAGTCAATTGATTGATTGCCTGTTCTACGTCAGCTCCCTGATTGATAGCAGTCAGTGCCTTGGCAGCCATTTCAGCTCGCACCTGTTCTGCCTGATTACGATACTCACGGATTGAATTCACTGCGCCCTGCGAACGCAACCAGTCCATAAAATAACGGCTTTCCTGCTGAACAATACATTCAGCCTGCACCGCCGCTGCTTTGCGCTGCGCAAGATTCTGCTGAATAATTGCCTGCAAATCGTCAACACTGTAGAGATAGACGTTATTGAGTTTTTCCACATCAGGCTCTATATCACGAGGAACCGCAATGTCAATGAGCAACATCGGTTGGTTACGGCGTAACTTTAATGCACGTTCAACCATCCCTTTACCGATAATAGGCAACGGGCTGGCAGTCGAACTAATAACAATATCAGCTTCAGCTAAACGTATGTCAATTTCAGGCAAGGTGATCACTTCCGCCTGAACTTCATCAGCCAATATCTGTGCTTTCTCTTTTGTCCTGTTAGCAATCATCATATGGTGCACACGATGCTCTTTCAAATGACGAGCCGCTAGCTCAATTGTTTCTCCGGCACCGACCAGCAAAATATTCAGTTCAGAAAGTGATTCAAAAATCTGCCGCGCCAGGGTACAAGCGGCAAATGCAACAGAAACCGCATTCGAACCAATCTCTGTTTCCGTTCTTATGCGCTTGGCGACAGAAAATGATTTCTGAAATAGTCGCTCCAGTTCACTCGATAAAGAGCGGCTGTGCTGCGACTCGGCAAATGCTTTCTTCACTTGCCCAAGAATCTGAGGTTCTCCAAGTACCAACGAGTCCAGCCCACTCGCCACTCTCATCAAGTGGCTAACAGCTTCATTATCACAATGCCAGTAAATACTGGATTTTAGATCTCTGGGATTTAGTTGATGATATTCACACAACCAGCCAATTAACTGCTCATACAGATTATCTTGCTGTTCTACGCTGAGATAAAGCTCTGTACGATTACACGTTGACAACACAACCCCCCCTTTCACCAGGGGATGCTGGAGGAGGTTATCAAGCGCTTCACCAATCGTGTCTGGAGAAAAAGTCACCCGTTCACGCAAGGATACAGGAGCCGTTTTATGGTTAATACCAAGTGCTAATAAAGTCATATCAACTTCATTGAGTTATCAGCAGAGAGACCGTTCATCGTAAAAAACATTCTATATTGATGAAATCATCACCCTTAATAAGGACTCTTATAAGCTGTGCATTCTACTTGATACCTCAGCTCAATAAAAGACAATCAGCAGTGTCTGATATCATTATTCAGAACATTTTTTTGAAATTTAACTGGATTAATAGTTCATTCTTCATTATTAAGTGATGTAAAAGTTTTCACGTTATTAAACAGGGATTATCGATGAAGCCAATACAAAAATTATCACTATTCCGCCTATTGCCACTCTCTTGTGTACTGTTGACCGCCTGTACATTAACGCAACCTGGCGGAACAGGTTCGGTGGATTCTCCCCAATGGCGAGCACATACCCAACAGCTACAGCAATTAAATCAATATCAAACACGTGGATCTTTTGCCTATCTGTCTAATGAGAAAAAAGTTTATGCCCGCTTTTTCTGGCAACAATATCATCCTGAACGCTACCGTTTATTACTGACTAACCCACTGGGCAGCACTGAATTAGAGCTGATCGTTCAGCCAAGCATGACGCAATTAACCGATAGCCAAGGTAAAAAATATTTTAGTGATAATCCCGAAGAGATAATTTATCAGTTCACCAATATGGATATTCCATTAGATAATCTGCGGCATTGGATAACGGGTCTCCCCGGTGATGCCAAAAATTTTAAACTGGATGCTAGCTATCTATTGAAAACCGTCAATTATCAGCAAAATGGCGCGACATGGCAGGTTAACTATCAATCCTACGATACCTCAACAACCCCCGCCCTTCCCAACCGTCTGGAACTGATTCAGGGTGATCGCCGCATTAAACTGAAAATGGATAACTGGACCACAAAATAATGACATTAACTTGGCCCTCACCGGCAAAACTTAACCTATTTCTCTATATCACCGGTCATCGAGCTGACGGTTACCACCAGTTGCAAACGCTGTTTCAATTTCTTAATTATGGTGATGAAATTACGGTTACCCCTCGTCAGGATAATGAAATCCGTTTACTGACACCCGTAGAGGGGGTGGAACACGATAACAACCTGATTGTTCGCGCAGCACATCTTTTACAATCCTACAGCGACAAACACCATGCGGGTATTGCTCATAAAGGTGCTGATATTCAGATCAACAAACGTCTGCCAATGGGCGGTGGGTTAGGCGGAGGTTCATCCAATGCGGCTACCGTACTCATTGCCCTGAATTATCACTGGCAAACCGGTTTCACAGACGAAACACTGGCAGCCCTCGGCGTGAGCCTTGGTGCGGATGTGCCCATCTTTGTCAAAGGGCATGCCGCATTCGCGGAAGGTATTGGTGAAATCCTGCACATAGCAGAGCCGGAAGAAAAGTGGTATCTGGTTGCGCATCCTGGTATTGAAATCTCAACTCTGCGTGTCTTCACAGATCCAGAATTAAAACGTGATACACCAATTCGCCCTCTGGCCGCATTATTAAAGGCTCCGTACGTAAATGATTGTGAATCTCTTGTAAGAAAACGTTTCCGTAAGGTTGAACAGCTTCTTTCATGGCTGCTAGAATACGCGCCGTCACGCCTGACCGGAACCGGTGCATGTGTATTCGGTGAGTTTGAATCAGAAGCATCGGCCCGTAAGGTGTTAAATCAAGCCCCTGAGTGGTTGCAGGGTTTTGTTGCGCGTGGCGTTAACAATTCACCTTTGCACAGTTTCCGCTCTGGGATACCCGTGTTATTGAACCAATGAATAAATATGTTATTTAACATTGGTCAACAATATCTCTCTGGACGCAAGCCTGAGGTCTTTCTCGTGCCCGATATGAAGCTTTTTGCTGGTAACGCTATCCCGGAACTAGCACAACGTGTTGCCAACCGCCTGTACACTAATCTTGGAGATGCTGCTGTCGGCCGTTTCAGCGACGGTGAAGTCAGCGTGCAAGTTAACGAAAATGTGCGCGGTGGTGATATTTTCATCATCCAGTCCACTTGTGCACCGACTAACGACAACCTGATGGAATTAGTCGTTATGGTTGATGCACTGCGTCGTGCTTCCGCAGGACGTATTACCGCAGTAATCCCTTATTTCGGTTATGCTCGTCAGGACCGTCGAGTCCGTTCCGCCCGTGTGCCAATTACCGCCAAAGTTGTTGCAGACTTCCTGTCCAGTGTCGGTGTAGACCGCGTACTGACTGTTGATCTGCATGCTGAGCAAATCCAAGGTTTCTTTGATGTTCCGGTTGATAACGTATTTGGCAGCCCAATTCTGCTGGAAGATATGCTACAGAAAGAGTTAGAAAACCCTATCGTTGTTTCCCCGGATATTGGCGGGGTTGTCCGCGCACGTGCTATTGCTAAGCTGCTGAATGATACGGATATGGCAATCATCGATAAACGCCGCCCACGCGCCAACGTTTCTCAAGTGATGCATATTATCGGTGATGTCTCTGGCCGCGACTGCGTGCTAGTCGATGACATGATCGATACCGGTGGCACCTTATGCAAAGCGGCTGAAGCATTAAAAGAACGCGGAGCAAAACGTGTCTTCGCCTATGCTACTCACCCGATTTTCTCCGGCAATGCGGTGGACAACATTAAAAACTCGGTGATTGATGAAGTGGTTGTCTGTGACACCATCCCATTGTCTGCTGAGATCAAAGCGCTCAATAAAGTTCGTACTCTCACTTTGTCCGGTATGCTAGCTGAAGCGATCCGGCGTATCAGTAATGAAGAGTCAATTTCTGCGATGTTTGAGCACTAATAAATAAGTTGTACTCATATATCGCTATTTAAGAAAAAACCCGTTGTACAAGAGCTTCAACGGGTTTTCTGCTTACTCTGGAAGAATAATACTTCTCCATTTTTGTTATGGATACCGATGACTACCACGACGATAACGCTCATCATAGTTTCTTAGCCACCAGTAACGATCTGCCACACCTTCCCGGCCTCCCACACCGGCACCAGCCAACCAAACAAGCGCACCAATAAAAACGCCCAATAGCGCTGCTTCAGATAAAAACTCAGGCCAGCCAAAACCGAAGATGTGAGGCAGTAATGTATAAACCAGGCTACTCACTATGGTGAACATACCGACACCCATCAATACATTACCGACTATGAAGGCACTTTGACGTTTCATATGTTACCTCCAACATTCTTCGTAAATACACACTATCCGTGAACACACACTCTCCGTGAACACTAAGAACCGAAAATTTAACAGCTAACGTTAATTGACTCTATATAACTTTATAGCCTATTTATAGTATAGCCCTATTTCATAAAAGGTCATTGCGGACACGATCACAACTAAAGGAGATTTAATAACAATTCCCTCATCATTGTGAGAAATAACATGAAGAAATAATGAATTACATAGCCTGAACTTCGCTTAAAGAGAAGTTCAGGTTTTTAACTAAATATTGATGTATAACAATGATAGTTGTGAAATTCCATCCAGGTTATATATTCTTAATCAATGATTCCTACCGGGATAATAAAAATCATCTTATTTTCACACTGCATGATAACGGCTAAAAACAGGGGATTTGTCTAATTTTTCAATGAGTAACCATCAATCAGCATCCCCAAATATCCAACGCCTAATATAGCCCTGGGGTTAATTCTATCCACCTTTGAGAATATACCCGCCCATCAATACAACTTATATACACCGATGCAGATTCATTCATGGGATGTACATGATTATGAGGCGAATACCCACGAGTATAAGAAGAAGAAACTCTAAAGCTAAAATAGCCATTTTTATCGGTAGTCATATGTTTGTCTTGATCACTCAATGACAGATAAGATCCCATAGATATTCCTATGGTTACATTAGGTTCACCTACGCCATTCTTATATAAATATCCAGCTATAATACCGCTTGAAAATGAATACAGCACAGCCGGAAATTTTATAATCTTTAACTGATATGGATTATACGTGAAACACATAGCTATAGCCTTTTCAATAGCTCCCGCTTGTGCCATTAGCATCACTTCACCAGCACTACTAGATTGTATTGACGCCGTTATCTTACCCTCTTTATCTGTCATCCCCGACGACGGAACTACTGTTGCCCCACTATCTGCATAGAAGGTTATTTCTTGGTTTTTAATTCCATTACCCAACCGATCATACACCGTTGCAACTACCTTATTCTCATCGGGACTATTAATCCATGCATTATTTTTTTCTAAGTCAAGATTAAGCACGGCCACCGATTGAGGAGCAACAGTAAACTCGACCTGGAGAGGAGAGGCTTCTATTTGAGTATCATCTTCCAAGCAAGCATACACATTCCCTTGACACGGAGTTGAATCAGTAGAGATTATTTCAACTGATACCTTACCCAGTACTCCTGTACCTTTTATAATTTTACGATCATTATTCTCTTTAAATACCATAGATTGATTATCTAACGTAAAAATTATATTCACCCCATGCAATAAATAACCATCCTGGATTGCGCTTACACCGATATCTATCGGTTTATCCGCAGTTTCCGTTTTTTCACTTGATAGCCAATTTAATGTTTTAGCCTCTTTTGGTGCTTGATCGTCATTCATTTTATTCTCCTAATTTATCACTATCATGTATATATCCGTCATCTTTCAAGTTGATAACATTATACTAATTAACAATATTCCTTACGCTAAACAAAAGGAAAGTGTTTAAAATTAATAGAAAATTGAATCGACTTATCAGTATCGGGTAAACTTATTATCACATTATTTTTTTCTGCTTTGGTATTAGTTATATGGAAAGTTGTACAACCATCTTTACTAATCGCAACCTGCAACTCTCTTTCATTATCACCATAACCTGAAATTATCGCGGAGCCATCAGTACGAACAAGTAATCTTTTACCGGAATAGACAGTACGGTCCACAATAACATAACCACTACACACACTCACGCCATCAGCAGGGACTTCAGAGGTAAATGCATAAGCACTGATAATATTTCCTCCATCTCTCCACTCACTAAATACTGCCTGACTTACACCCGGTGTTATAGAACCATCCTCTGCCGAAACAGTACAACGAAAACTACCCGCTACCTCAGATTGCAAATGGAAATAAGCCAGCCCGAAACTATTAGGGGCAAACTGATATTTTGCACCACCCCCTTCAACAATACTGCCTGATTCAACACTGGCCGATAATCTCTTTCCTGGCGGCCCATAAACCGCAACCAAATTTTTCGGGTTTATTCTGGGATATTCATTAGACACCATCGGCGCACCTTCACTAATTGATATCATGGCAGATGACATATCCATTAATGACAAGATCACTGAACCTGGAGCAGAACTATTATTACCAACCTCATAATACCCTGTTCCCACACCCTCTTGCCCCAAACAAAGCACATTTTCCGCCGGCACCACTAAAGAGACATAACCCTGCTTAACATCCTCATCACTGACTGTTATTGGTTGTGCATCCCAGTCAGACCTCGCAATTGGCTCATAGTCAAAATTATGTCCTCGCCAGTGGAATATGACGCTATCGCCTTTCTGCATCTGCTGATAACTGATATGCACATTTAACCCATGATGTTGTACAAGAGATGAATAGTGAATAACGCCAGATGTTGAATCTGGATAAATCGATGGTAATAATTTTATCGATGGAGAATTAATAACTTTAATAACAGCCGGTTTAGAGAAATTTTCATTCTCAAAATCATCGGCTGATGTATAAGTCACATTATAGCAACCATCCGGTATTTCAGAGAACGGAATAGTTACAGTAAAAAAATCAAGATTAATATTCTGAATATAATAGGGGCGAGAAAATATTCCCCCAACATTTACCACAATCATATCCCCGATTCTTAGCCACTCATGATAAGGTACTTTGATAATTAAATCTTGGTTCTGTTGAACAGAAACATCAATCAGGCCATCATGATCTGCTTGCGGCAACTCTGGCGACGATAAAGAAATAGGTGTATTGTCGTTATTAGTAATCATATTTCACCTCCCATTGGAATCGGTCTGAACGATAAAACAAAATTGACTTTATCCCCTGAATCTGAATCAGGCGCTGTTAGCCAAACACTAACTTTACCTACTGTGTCGCTAGTCACATTCACTGTCGCACTACCATCCTCCTTTAATGGAATATCTGCCCAGTTCTTATTATAACCATCGATGAGTGCATTATTATTAACTCTTACACGGATTTGATTAATATCATCATTATTTTTACGATCAATAAAAAGATATATCGAGCAAGGCGTCTTCCCATCCGCCGGAGCGCCTGTAGTATAATTATAGGCGGTAAATACTATAGCTTCATCAGACTGACGATAATTACCAAAAGTAAGCGGAAAAGACATTACTTTATTGATATCCTCTTGCGGGGCAATCACCACAAAAGCCGAAAATTCTTCGCTATTTTCAATATTTTTATGTTCAAACGGAGAACGAACATAAAAATGTCCTTTTCCAGTCTCATCTAACGTCAATATGATCTGATCTAAATTAATGTTATCGTCTACAATGAAAGCACCGATAGATGTCGTAGCATAGAATTTATGCCCAGGCAGACCATATACAGTCACAATATTTTGAGGGTTAAGATTAGGGTAATCGGTTAAATCACTCATCGCCGCGTTTTCTGTGATAATCACACTTGATATGCCGTTATTCATATTGTCACCATTAACTCCATGATTTATTAATTTAAAATAAAATAAAATAAAATAAAATAATAACGTTTAAGAAGATATTACAGTTATGCAACAAAGAAATAGCCAGTTTACAAATAAGAAACATGTCCGGGGAAATGGAAAACGCTTACGCATCTTCCATAAACAGGTAAAAGCTCAATCAGTTAAATTTATTGTCCGGGGGGAACCGTATCAATGCGTCCAAACCAAATCTTGGAGTTCTTTATATTTACACTATAAGTGACATAAACTAATCCTGGTCCATCATCATACGAGTCCACACCGGTAAAAGGTGCCTGACCAAGCAGAATAATAGCCTCTCCTGCCGTCACTTCGTCGGCAGTTACCGTATGAGGTTCAAGAGAATAAATTTTTGAAGATGGACTATGATTGACAACACCACTAACGTAAATACATACCTTGATAATACTATCCACATCTATTCCATTTTTTTTACCCACAGCAATACGCGCATCCAGCCCTCCCCCTAAAATTTTTACAAGATTGATCTTACCTCTCTGTTTAAGTTCGGTCTGATCTTTATGAGTGAAAATTCTAGGTGCCGCCAATGTACGCCTAATCTCTGGTGGTTGATTCGGTACTGACTTTGTTAAATAAAAATAGAGGGCTGTTGACATACTAACGTTTCCAATTGCATCAACAACATAATAATACAACTCATTATCGCCAATATTTGGAATATTAGAATATGGAACTAAGATAAATGGCATATCAAACTGATTCATATTAGAAATCACAGCAGATTGACTTTGAGTTTCTTCACTATCTTCTCTAATCACTAAGAAAATTTGATCTTGTAGATTAGCACCTGCATAAGATGGGATAATCACATGAAAACCTGTATTACTATTTCCTATCTGTGGTGTTAATTTATCACCAATCAATTCTTCAATATTTGGTGCAGGAAGATTTGGAACAATATCTTCTGTAATAAATAGAATATTTGATGAAGCATTTCTTAACAAATATGGCAGTTTTGTGAACATACGTACTGAATAGTTACCCTTAAATTTTTTAGGGAAAATTCTTAAAGCAACAGAACCTCTACTACTGGTATTAATATAATATTGATAATTACCATTTTCACTAATAAAAGGCAATATTTCTGTCGTAAGTTGCTCTCTATCATCCTCAAAAATACGTACCGGCTTATCCGTTACCAGAGGAATCTGAAAATAGGGTAACGGATCATTTGTTTTACTCTGAGCATATATATTAACAAAGAGGCTGCCATTGAAGAATTTAGAGGGTTGTTCATCATCTTCTGCCGGAGAGAGGTCTTTTATCCACGAATCGCCAATAATTATCGGTTCAAATGCGGCATATGAAAAACCATTTTTATCAATAGGATGAAACACAATCTCCAATTTAGCATTGGGGTCCGTAGCCTTATCCATTGAAAACATTATGGTGAAATCACTAGCACCGGAATGAGCAGTCACAACAAATTTCGCAACACAGGTATTTTTCTCGGTATCCCTTGAAATACCGTGATTACAATCAAAACTAGTATTTTTTGGTAGACTGTACACTATATCAGTCGTTTCCGTTACTCTATGAACATCATCACCTGAATAAGTCACAGTGATAACAACTGGGCATTCTTCTAAAACCGTTATTCCTGAGACGATATCTGCTGTAAGTGTCGACATATGAAACCTCATATTAAAGTTAAACACCAATAAGTAACAAACGTCTAATTTTCCTACCAAAATAATGAGCTTCTACAATGATGCTAACTACCTATTACCTCCTTTCTACTTCTCACATAAATAAATTATTTACTTTATCCGTTAATGTAATAACAATAAATTCCCACTAGAAGCATAAGCTTTATATCCTCCATATTTTAGGGCAATTGTCAAATAACTTTCCGCTATGTTTTCCATTTTTCATGCTGTCACTGTTGATACCACGATTCACTGATTAAAAATAACAGGTAGATTCGCATAATAAATAGCATGACCGGAGAAATGGAAAATGCTCACGCATTTTCCAGCAAATAAAAAGTTCAATCAGTTAAATTTATTGTCCAGGTGGAACCGTATCAATACGTCCATACCAGATCTTAGATTCCTTTTGGTCTACGCTGTAAGTGACATAAACTGAACCTGGCCCCCCATCACTATACGAGTCCACACCAGAAAAAGGTGCCTGACCAAGCAGAATAATAGTTTCTCCAGCCGCTGCTTCGTCGGCAGTTACCGTATGAGGCTTAAGAGAATAAAGTTGCGAAAACGGATTCGCATCTACAATACCATTAACGTAAACACTCACCTTGATAACACTATCTACATCTATTCCATCTTTTTTATCCAGAACAATATGCGCATCCAACCCACCACCTAAAATACTTTCAAGATTGATCCTGCCTTTTTGTCCAAGTTCTTCCTGATCTTTATGAGTGAAAATTCTAGGTGCTGCTAATGTACGCTCAATCTCCGGTGGTACATTCGGTACTGACCGCGTTAAATTAAAATAGAGGGCTGGTGACACCGTGATATTTCCATTTGCATCAACCACATAATAAGACAACCTATTATCACCAGTATTTGGAACACTGGCATACGGAACTAAAATAAATGGCATATCCAACTGATACGGCTCAGTGATTACAGCAGACTGGCTTTCTACTTGTCTATCACCCTCTTCAACTATTAAGAAAATTTGATCACGTGGTTTAGCACCTTCATAAGATGGAATAATCACATGAAAACCTGTATTCCTATTTCCTATCGGTGGTGTTAATTTATCTCCAACCAATTCTTCAATTCCCAGAGCTGGAAGAATTGGGTAAATATTCCGTGTAATCATCAAAATACTTGATGAAGCGTTTCTTAAAAAATATGGCAGTTTTGTGAGCATACTCACTGAATAGTTCCCTTTAGATTTCTTAGGGAAAACTCTTAAGGCAACAAAACCATCACTATTCGTATTAATATAATATTGATAATTATCTTTCCCGCTAATAAAAGGAAATATTTCTTCCGTCATTTTTCCTTGCTTCATCCCAAAAATACGCACTGGTTTATCTGTCACCAGAGGAATCTGAAAATAGGGTAACGCTTCTTTATTTTTACCTAGTGCATATATATTAACAAGGAAGTTGCCATTAGATTTAGAAGGTTGCTTATCATCTTCTGCCGGAGATAAATCTTTTATCAGCGAATCGCCAATAATGATAGGTTCAAATGCTGAATACGAAAAATCATTTCCACCAATAGAATGAAACGTAATCTCTAATTTAGCATCGGGATCTGTAGCCTTATCCATCGAAAATGTTACAGTGAAATCACTGGCACCGGAATGAGCAGTAACAACAAACTTTGCAGTGCAGGTATTTTTCTCGATATCTCTTGAAATATGAGGGGTATCATCAAAACTGGCATCTTGTAGGTCACTGTAAACTATGCCAGTTGTTTCTGTTACTTTATGAGTATCATCACCCAAATAAGTCACAGTAATAACAACCGGGCATTCTTCTAAAACCGTTATTCCTGAAACGATATCTGCTGTAAGTGTAGACATATTAAGCCTCATATTAAAGTTAAACACCAATAAGTAACAAGCACCTAATTTCCTATCAAAATTATGCATTTACACAACGATGCTTACTCTCTATTATCTCCTTCCTGTTTGTCACACAAATAAATTATTCACTTTAGCTATTAATATAATAGCAATAAACCCACCACTCATAACATAAGCTTTATATCCAAGTATATCCTATATAGTTACAATATATCTGGGGTTAAAATTACGGTAATTGTTAGATCACTGTTCGCTATGTTGACTATTATTCATCCTGTCACCATTAGTTCCATGATTCCTTGGTTGAAAATAAAATAAAAACGATTAATAAAACATTATAGTATGTAATAAAGAAATCGCCAGTTCACCAATAAGAAATATGTTCGGAAAAATGGAAAATGCTTACGAATTTTCCAGCAAATAAATAAAATCTCAATCAGTTAAGTTTATTATCCAGGTGGAACAGTATCAAGATATCCAAACCAAATCTTAGATTCCTTCTGGCCTAGCTTGGCACATCATCACGATATGAGTCTACGGAACAGTATCAATGTATCCAAATAAAATCTTAGATTCTTTTTTTCCTACGCTATAAGTGATATAAACCGAGCCTGGTGTACCATCACGATGTGAGTCTATATTAGTAAAAGGCGTCTGACCAAGCGGAATAATAGTTTCTCCTGCCGCCACTTCTTCGGCAGTTACCGTATGAGGTTCGATAAAATAAAGTTTCGAAGATGGATTACCATTTACAATACCATTAACGTAAATACATACATTGATAACATTATTTACCTCTATTCCATTGTTTTTACCTACAGCAATATGGGCATCCAATCCTCCACCTAAGATATCGTTAAGATTGATCCAAGCTGGCCAGCCAAAATCCAACTGTAGCATATGACTAAAAATTCTAGGTACAGCTAATGTACGCTTAATCTCTGGTGGTACATTTGGTGCTGACCTCGTTAAATTAAAATAGAGGGCAGATGACATAGTGATATTTCCCATTGCGTCAGCAATATAATAATATAACTCATTACCGCCAATATTTGGAACACTGGCATATGGAACTAAAATAAACGAATTATCCAACTGATTCAGATCAGTAATGACAGCAGACGCACTTGGCGTTTCGTCATTATCTTCTCTGATCATTAAGAAAACTGAGTCTTTCAGTCCAGCACCTTTATAAAATGGGATACTCACATGAAAACCTGTACTGCTATATCCTATTGATGGCGTTAATTTATTACCATTCAGTTCTTCAATATCTGGCGTTGCCAGCGTTGGAGCAATGTCTTCTGTAATAAATAGAATATTTGATAAAGGTTTTTTCGAAAAATCCGGCAATTCTGTGAACATATTAACTGAATAGTTACTATTCTCTTTCTGACTGGGGAAAACCCTTAAAGCAACAAAACCTTTTTTATCCGTATTGATATAATATTTATTAATACTTAATTTTCGAATAAAAGGAGATATATCTTCCGTAATTTTTTCTCCATCATACCCAAAAATACGCACTGGCTTATCCGTTACCAGAGGAATTTGAAAATAGGGTAATGGCTCATTTGTTTTACTTAATGCATAGATATTAATAAGCAGGCTGCCATTAAATTCAGAAGGTCGTTCATCATCCGCTGCCGGAAATAAATCTTTTATCAACGAATCGCCAATAATGATAGGTTCAAACGCTGCATATGAAAAACCATTTTTATCAATAGGATGAAATGCAATCTCCAATTTAGCATCAGGGTCCGTAACCTTATCCATTGAGAATGTTATGGTGAAATCACTGGTGCCAGAATTAGCAGTAACAACAAATTTCGCAATGCAGATATTATTTTCGACATCTCTTAAAATACGAGGAGTCTTATCAATACGGATATTTTCTAGGTTACTATACACTATATCAGTCGTTTCCGTTACTTTATGTATATCATCACCTGAATAAGTCACAGTAATGCCAACCGGGCACTCTTCTAAAACCGTTATTCCTGAAACGATATCTGTTGTAAGTGTCGACATATTAAACCTCATATTAAAGTTAAACACCAATAAGTAAAAATCGCCTAATTTTCTATCAAAATAATGGGTTTACACAATGATGCTTACTCTCTATTACCTCATTCCTATTTGTCACAGGCGGATTCGACTAATAAGTGCCATTATTCATAATGTCACCATTAACCTCATGATTCATTGATTAAAAATAAAACAACAACGCTTAAGAAAATATTATAGCTCGGTAATAAAGAAATCGCCAGTTCACCAATAAGAAATATGTCCGTAAAAATGGAAAACGCTTACGCATTTTCCATAAGCAGGTAAACGATCAATTAGTTAAATTTATTGTCCAGGCGGAACAGTATCAATATATCCAAACCAAATCTTAGATTCTTTTTGGCCTACACTGTAAGTGATATAAATCGAGCCTGGCGTACCATCACGATGTGAGTCTATATTACTAAAAGGCGCCTGACCAAGCCGAATAATAGCCTCTCCTGCCACCACTTCTTCGGCAGTTACCGTATGAGGATCAACAGAATAAAGTTTCGAAGATGGATTATCATTTACAATACCATTAACGTAAATACGTACATTAATGACATCATTTACCTCTATTCTGTTGTTTTTACCCACAGCAATATAGGCATCCAACCCTCCTCCTAAGATACCGTTAAGATTAATTGTACCTGGACAGCTAAATTCCAACTGCGTTCTATGATTAAAAATTATAGGTCTCGCTAATATACGCCTAATCTCTGGTGGTACATTTGGTACTGACCGCGTTAAATTAAAATAGAGGGAGGATGACATAGTTACGTTTCCCATTACATCAGCTATGTAATAGTATAACTCATTATTGCCAATATTTGGAACACTAGCATATGGAACTAAAATAAATGGTATATCCAACTGATTCAGATCAGTAATTACAGCAGACGCACTTAGCGTTTCGTCATTACCTTCTCTGATCATTAAGAAAACTCTATCTTTCGGTCTAACACCTTCATAGAACGGGATACTCACATGAAAACCCGTGCTACTATTTCCTATTGATGGAGTTAATCTATCACCGTCCAGCTCTTCTATATCTGGCACCACAAGCGTTGGAGCAATGTCTTCTGTAATAAACAGAATATTTGATGAAGATTTCCTTGAAAAACCCTGTAATTCAGTGAACATATTAACTACGTAATTCCCCGTTTCCTCCTGACTGGGAAAAATCTTTAAGGCAACAAAACCTTTATCATCGGTATTAATATAGTATTTGTTATTACTGAGCTCTTGAATAAAAGGAAATATTTCTTTCGTAAGTTTCTTTCCATCATACCCAAAAATACGCACTAACTTATCCGTTACCAGAGGGATTTGAAAATAGGGTAACGGATCATTTGTTTTACTCAGCGCATATAGATTAATAAGGAGGCTACCATTGAATGGTGAAGGTTTCTCATTATCCGCTGCCGGAGATAAGTCTTTTATCAACGAATCGCCAATAATGACAGGTTCAAACGCTGCATGCGAAAAACCATTTTTATCAATAGTATGAAATGCTCTCTCCAATTTAGCATCGGGGTCCGTAGCCTTATCCATTGAAAATTCTATGGTGAAATCACCAGCGCCAGAACCAGCAGTAACAACAAATTTTGCAGTACAGGTATTATTCTCGACATCTCTTGAAATACGAGGGATCTTATCAAAACTGGTATTTTCCGGGTTATTGTATACTATGTAAGTCGATTCCGTTACTTTGTGAGTATCATCGCCTGAATAAGTCACAGTGATAGCAACTGGGCACTCCTCTAAAACCGTTATTCCTGAAATTATATCTGCTTTAAGTATTGACATATTAAACCTCATGTTAAAGTTAAACACCAATAAGTAACAAACACTTAATTTCTATCAAAATAATGTTCTTCTACAATGATGCTGACTACCTATTATTCTCCTTCCTGTTTGTCACGTAAATAAATTATCTACTTTAGCCATTACTGTAATAGCAATGTATTCTTTATCCAAAAGGTATTATAAAGTGGGATACAGCGCTTCTTCCTCATATTCAAGAAACTAAGTCAGAAACTACCAGCATATGAGTCCACATATAAAAAAAGCGACTGACCAAGCTGAATAACACCTACTCCAACCTCCGCATCTTTCTTGATTCATGTATGAGGATCAATAGCAATAAATACTTAATCTAACTCCTCTCACACAATATCATCAGCGTAAACACTTACATTAATAACATCATCTACATTGATTTCAACTTCCGGCCCTACCTTTGTGATCGCTCATTAGGGACTGAATCGCTTAAAATAACGAGAAGGTAGCATGTCTATGTTTTCACTATAAGTCACAGTAATGGCAATTGGGCACTCTTCTAAAATCGTCATTCCTGAAATTATATCTGCTGTAAGTGTTAACATATTAAACCTAATATTAGAATTAAACACCAATAAGTAACAAACGCCTAATTTTCTATCAAAATAATGCGCTTCAACAATAATGCCTACTACCTATTATTCCCTCCCTACTCCTCACATAAAACTACATAAGCCATTGTCTTTAAATTGCTATTGTTCAACAAATGAGCCTGAATTTTTTTGTTATTCACTTGCAGCCCTCCCATTCTTATTCCATCAGAACTTAATCCGTCAATTGGATCACCTAATAAACCCTTTTGAATAAGATCTAAATCCAAATTATTAACCAGATAATCAATTGAACCACCAAGATCACTCTCCTTTATCCTATTTCCTCTTGTACAAATAGGTAAAGGTAGACTCTCGTCAATACGAGTCTGCAGCGAAGAAACGTAACCAATCCCCGCCCCTATGTAGCTAGAATCATCAATAATTACAAAGTGGTCAATTTTCACATTGGGAATAACATATTTTAAATATCGACCAGATATTGAGTGTGTAAACGTCGCAGTTAATGTAGCCGTTCCTGCTTTTTTAACGCTAAAATCACCTTGTAACGCCTCAACATCAACTACACTCTTATTACTTGAATCATATACTTCATTATAATCAGCCATATGTGATTCCCTCGACAAATACTCAGGTTTAAACATCATTCCTTTCCAGCCAAAGTTCATTCTTTCCTTTGGTACTGAACGCCCGAGCGATTCTCCATCTTTATGTTGATAATCCAATATAAAGAAGTTAGCAACATCCTGCTCATTAGCCTTAATTTCTACCGTCTTATTCTTAGAACCAACAGATGAATCATTCACTTTGGCCGTTACCATAACAGCAACAAACCCGCCACTTTTGCTATATATCTGATATTGCGCTTTCCCATCAGCATCTGTTTTACCATCACCCACTACCTGAGTAACCAAGTTTTCATCAGCAATGGTAACTCCCTTACTATTTGTTGCACTCCAGGCCACCGCAACACCGCTTTTCGCCTGCCCGGAAAAATCTTTTACTGTGGCAGTGAATGTGTAAGTATGTTCCGCTCCCTCTCCTTCTGTTACGTGATCCGGGCTAACAGTCAAAGAAGCAAGCTCATCAGGGCTGATAAAACTGACTTTTTTATCTACATTCACCGGCGTCTGCTGAGTAGCTGTTTTTGCGGACACTTGTACATCAATCGCTACCACTGTACTGGTTAAGGTCGCCGTCACCTGCCCCTGCGCGTTACTCACCGAATTGCTCTGTTTCGTCAGTTTTAACCCGTCAACCGTTGGATCTGTCTGCCAGTCAATATCAATCGGTTTATCCGCCACCAGATTGCCATATGCATCTTCCACTGTCGCCGTGAAGGTGTAAGTATCAGTGCCTCCGTTGTAGAGCGGACCATCTTTGTCCACCGTTACATGGGT
This sequence comes from Photorhabdus bodei, assembly GCF_003287735.1. GTDB lineage: Bacteria > Pseudomonadota > Gammaproteobacteria > Enterobacterales > Enterobacteriaceae > Photorhabdus > Photorhabdus kayaii. Next base: position 53,538 of record NZ_NSCM01000022.1, read on the forward strand.
AACATGATAGCTAGTGCTCAGCTCCTCAAAGCTGACTTTTCGATCAGCATTGACCCACGACGAATTTGCCGCCGCCTTCGCCGATACCTGCACATCAGAGACCTTCGCCGTGCTGGTTAAGGTCGCGGTAACCTGTCCCTGCGCGTTACTCACCGAGTTGTTCTGTTTCGTCAGGGTTAACCCCTCAACCTTTGGATCTGTCTGCCAGTCAATCTCAATCGGTTTATCCGCTACCGGCCTGCCATGCGCATCCACCACCGTCGCCGTGAAGGTATAACTGTCCGTGCCGTTGTTGTAGCGCTTCTTGTCTTTATCCACTTCCACCGTTACGCCGGTGACCCGATAACTGTGACTCAGCTCCTCAAAGCTGACCTTTTGATCAGCGTCAACCCACGACGGGTTCGCCGCCGCCTTCGCCGATACCTGCACATCAGAAACCTTCGCCGTGCTGGTTAAGGTCGCCGTCACCTGTCCCTGCGCGTTACTCACCGAATTGCTCTGTTTCGTCAGTTTTAACCCGTCAGCTTTTGAATCGGTCTGCCAGTCAATCTCAATCGGTTTATCCGCTACCGGCCTGCCATGCGCATCCACCACCGTCGCCGTAAAGGTATAACTGTCACTGCCGTTGTTGTAGCGCTTCTTGTCTTTATCCACTTCCACCGTTACGCCGGTGACCCGATAACTGTGACTCAGCTCCTCAAAGCTGACCTTTTGATCAGCGTCAACCCACGACGGGTTCGCCGCCGCCTTCGCCGATACCTGCACATCAGAAACCTTCGCCGTGCTGGTTAAGGTCGCCGTCACCTGTCCCTGCGCGTTACTCACCGAATTGCTCTGTTTCGTCAGTTTTAACCCGTCAGCTTTTGAATCGGTCTGCCAGTCAATGTCGACCGGCTTACCCACCACCAGATTGCCGTGCCCGTCCTTCACTGTCGCCGTAAAGGTATAACTGTCACTGCCGTTGTTGTAGCGTACTTTGTCTTTATCCACTTCCACCGTTACGCCGGTGACCCGATAACTGTGACTCAGCTCCTCAAAGCTGACCTTTTGATCAGCGTCAACCCACGACGGGTTCGCCGCCGCCTTCGCCGATACCTGCACATCAGATACCGCCACCGTGCTGGTTAAGGTCGCCGTCACCTGCCCCTGTGCGTTACTCACCGAATCGCTCTGTTTCGTCAGTTTTAACCCGTCAGCTTTTGAATCGGTCTGCCAGTCAATGTCGACCGGCTTACCCACCACCAGATTGCCGTGTCCGTCCTTCACCGTCGCCGTGAAGGTATAACTGTCACTGCCGTTGTTGTAATGCGCCTTGTCTTTATCCACATCCACCGTCACGCTGGCGACATAATAGCTGGCGCTGTACTCCGTAAAACTGACTTTTTCGTTCGCGTTCTCCGCCGTCTGCTGGGTAGCCGTTTTCGCCGATACCTGCACATCAGATACCGCCACCGTGCTGGTTAAGGTCGCCGTCACCTGCCCCTGTGCGTTACTCACCGAATTGTTCTGTTTCGTCAGTTTTAATCCGTTAACTTTTGCGTCGGTCTGCCAGTCAATGTCGACCGGTTTACCCACCACCAGATTGCCGTGCCCGTCCTTCACCGTCGCCGTGAAGGTATAACTGTCACTGCCGTTGTTGTAGTGTTCTTTGTCTTTATCCACTTCCACCGTCACGCCGGTGACCCGATAACTGTGGCTCAGCTCCTCAAAGCTCACCGGGCTATCAGCCTTGACCCACGATTGGTTCGCCGCCGTCTTCGCCGATACCCGCACACCAGTCACCGCCGCCGTGCTGGTTAAGGTCGCGGTAACCTGTCCCTGCGCGTTACTCATCGGGCTGCTCTGCTTCGTCAGTTTTAACCCGTCAACCGTTGGATCTGTCTGCCAGTCAATGTCGATCGGTTGACCCACCACCAGATTGCCGTGCCCATCCTTCACCGTCGCCGTGAAGGTATAACTGTCACTGCCGTTGTTGTAATGCGCCTTGTCTTTATCCACATCCACCGTCACGCTGGCAACATAATAGCTGGTGCTCAGCTCCTCAAAGCTCACCGGGCTATCAGCCTTGACCCATGATTGGTTCGCCGCCGTCTTCGCCGATACCCGCACACCCGTCACCGCCGCCGTGCTGGTTAACGTCGCGGTAACCTGTCCCTGCGCGTTACTCATCGGGCTGCTCTGTTTCGTCAAGGTTAACCCCTCAACCTTTGGATCTGTCTGCCAGTCAATGTCGACCGGTTTACCCACCACCAGATTGCCATGCCCGTCCTTCACTGTCGCCGTGAAGGTATAACTGTCACTGCCGTTGTTGTAGTGTTCTTTGTCTTTATCCACTTCCACCGTCACGCCGGTGACCCGATAACTGTGGCTCAGCTCCTCAAAGCTCACCGGGCTATCAGCCTTGACCCACGATTGGTTCGCCGCCGTTTTCGCCGATACCTGCACATCTTTCACCGCCGCCGTGCTGGTTAACGTCGCGGTAACCTGTCCCTGCGCGTTACTCACCGAGTTGCTCTGTTTCGTCAAGGTTAACCCCTCAACCTTTGGATCTGTCTGCCAGTCAATCTCAATCGGTTTATCCGCTACCGGCCTGCCATGCGCATCCACTACCGTCGCCGTGAAGGTATAACTGTCCGCGCCGTTGTTATAGCGCTTCTTGTCTTTATCCACTTCCACTGTCACGCCGGTGACTTGATAACTGCTACTCAGCTCCTCAAAGCTCACCGGGCTATCGGCCTTGACCCATGACGGGTTCGCCGCCGCTTTCGCCGATACCTGCACATCCTTCACCGCCGCCGTGCTGGTTAACGTCGCGGTAACCTGTCCCTGCGCGTTACTCATCGGGCTGCTCTGTTTCGTCAGTTTTAACCCGTCAGCCTTTGCGTCGGTCTGCCAGTCAATGTCGATCGGTTTACCCACCACCAGATTGCCGTGCCCATCCACCACCGTCGCCGTGAAGGTATAACTGTCACTACCGTTGTTGTAGCGCTTCTTGTCTTTATCCACTTCCACCGTCACGCCGGTGACATAATAGCTGGTGCTGAACTCCGTAAAACTGACTTTCCCGTTCGCGTTCACTGCCGTCTGCTGAGCAGCCGTCTTCGCCGACACCTGCACATCTTTCACCGCCGCCGTGCTGGTTAACGTCGCGGTAACCTGCCCCTGCGCGTTACTCACCGGGCTGCTCTGTTTCGTCAGTTTTAATCCGTCAGCCTTTGGATCTGTCTGCCAGTCAATGTCGATCGGTTGACCCACCACCAGATTGCCGTGCCCATCCTTCACCGTCGCCGTGAAGATATAACTGTCGGTACCGTTGTTGTAGCGCTTCTTGTCTTTATCCACTTCCACCGTCACGCTAGAGACTCGATAGCTGCTGCTGGACTCTGTAAAACTGACTTTTTTATCCGTAGTAACACGTTCGCCATTAATACTGACACTGACTTGTATATCGGATAATGGCGTTGTACTTGTTAATGTTGCAGTCTGTTGTCCATTTTTATCTGTTGCCTCTGAATCAGGCTTTAATTTCAATCCAGGATCTTTTTTATCCGTATCCCAAATCAATTTTGCATTTTCTATCGGCGTTTTTTTGTCAGCGCCAAGCAGGGTAGCTGTATAGACATATTTCGCATTTCCATCAGCAATTAAAGGATCGGTTGTATTAACACTCAAAGAGATATTACGTTGTAATACATGAGCTTGTATTTGCACCCTCAGCTGATCATCTTTACTTGTACCTGTTATAGTATAGTCATTTTTTCCATCAGGCTGATATTCCGGTAACTGAATGGTATAACCATGAGTACTTTCTATATTTATCATCCCGCCATTCTTCTGGAATAATTCAGGTATATCCCAAGTCACATTTTTGAATGGAGTATCAGATTGAATTTGTATTGGTTTAACTTCACCACCGTAACTACTAATTTCTATTACAGGGACCAGTAACCTAAAATGTTGCTGTTTTTTCAGATAATTCAAAATAATATTATTATTTCTTTCAACTAAGTCGTAACGACTGCCGGCCAAGCTTCGTAGTGAAGAGACATTTTCTGGTGAAAGTTGTTCTGACAACGGAACACCAAATCGGTAATTCACATTGAATGAAAATATACCATCACTTTTTCCCTCTTTTCCTAATTTATAGTCAACTCCTGCTGTTATCAGTGGAATTGGCGTATAGTTTACGCCAATAGTTGCCGCATAGGGATCTTTTTGTCTATTGTTAGTTCCAAATAATGCAACATTATCACCAAAATATTGTTCATATTTTATCTTGGCACCGAGTGACGGCATCGAAGGTAAATACATGTCGGCAATAAGGTCATAGCCATTGGCAGGGCGCTCATAATAATTGGTTAAATCACGGGAATTATGCCAATTACTCAGGCGAAAATATGCGTTAGCAGACATTTTTAGGTAGTTGGTCCATAGTTCACCACCCAGGCTGAATCGGCTGTTATTACCGGTTAAATCATTATCGTAAAAAGTGTTCGCCCCATACATCCAGTCATTTATGAATAAACGGGTTCCAACACCTAAATTCACAGTGTCACGACTATCTTTATGACGATATCCATATTGACTATAAACAAGCCAGTGATCTTTATCATCATAGAAAGGCACGAGTAAGTCTACGGAACTTTCATCCAGGTGCCCATGATGATCAACATTTAAATTAATTTTCGCTGTACCAAACTGTGATAACCACTTTTGAGTATTATTTGTTATCTGACTATTTAACTTGTTGACAATATAATCCTGAGCTAATTTTTTCGGATCTTTATTTAATAACCCAAGGAATTCAGGGCCACGAGAGAGGATTAAAGGAGGGGTATTTTGATTATCATCTTTAGGATCATTTTCATATAACTGAGGTATTTTTGGTTTTTCACCGCTATCGTTTTTTCCTACTATGCTTCTCTTTGATAAAAAATTACCACATCTCCTCGGCTCTGATCGCTTTTTCTCTTTATAAGTAACGTTTTCGTGTAATTTATTGCCAGCCTGCTCGGTTATCTGTTTTTTGCTATCAATATTATGCTCTATAACTGCTTTTGGGTATTCCTGACAATTTTCAATACCAATCAAAGACTTTACTGGTTCAGATAAAGCAGGATAACTTTTTAGTAGCATAATCGCTGAAAATAAAAAACAGACGATTAGCACACTCTTATTTACACTACGAAAAGTACGATTAATGTTCATCAGAAATACCATAAAGTCATTGCCGTTATATTCAGTTGTCACCACTAAGCACAATAAATGACTTTCTATGACTTTGTATAATGAAAATAAATTATCAGTCGATAACCATAAGTAATCACTTAGCAAAATAGAAGTTGTCGTAAACGCTTTCCTAATCCAGTATTAAGTATTTATACAATTTTCTGCTTATTTGTAATCACTGAGTTCGCACTCAGTGATTATGGTTATTATGATTTTTCCGGCAGTTGAACTCGAACATTAATCACTCGTCCATCGGGGATATCGCATAGTTCACCATCATTATAATAAATGACTTCTCCATCACCATTAACGCTCTTGACGCGCCTATTTTGAGCAAATATCGGCGCATCTTTATTTTGACGATGATAACATTCGATGGTTATATTGCCATTAGATGGATCTACTGATTCACAAACCCAAATCAGATTTAACCCGTTGCTATCTGCTGGGACGATAGTACCACCGTGAATTCCCCATGCCCCATCTTTAGCGAAACCGTTGCAACCGCTAATGCGATATTTCCCTGTCTCTATCCGCTCAACAATCATACCTTCCGCTTCACGAGTTAGATCATAAGTTCCGTCTGGATGAATATTCACTACGGGGCTGGATACTTTGAGATTGCCGTTAGTATCGGAGATACAGTTATCATTAAAAACTGCAATAGGGTTACCGTTATATTTCAACTTATCGCCAACGGTCAACTTGCCATATTTTTTTTCATTGCAAATATCAAAATCCGATGATCCGTCACCTGGAAATCCAACGAATGCCGTTCTGGTTGCCCCTTCATAAAACTGCAAATATGCATGTCCGCCTGCATCGTATGTTACGTTAAAAACACCCCCAGCCCCCTTTAAATTTGCCGACCCGGCATCAATCCGACCCGCCGGAGAAACAGAGAAAACCAGATTGTTATTAATATATGCCGCCAACTCTCCACCAATTGTTAATTTGCTAGATTTTTTTTCGTTGCAAATATCAAAATTCGGTGACCCGTCACTTGGAAATCCAACGTAAGCCGTTCTTTTTGCTCCCTCAATAAACTGAAAATATGCATGTTTACCCGTATCATGGGTTATGTTGAAAACTCCCGCGTTCCCCCTTATATTTGCTGACGCGGCTTCAATCTGACCGGCAGGAGAAACAGAAAAAACCCGTTTGCCATTAATATCTATTGTATATCCGTAGGTATCAACGCTACCGCCACGCACAATACCTGTTTTAATATAATTGTCATACCAATTGTAAAGCGTAAACCCGACTATCTCATTTGTCGGTTTGGCGCCCTGTAAAGAAACTAACATCGTCGCATTACGTTCAGTGGGCAATGTTTCAACCTGTTTAAATCTAAAATACCCCGGATAATTTCCACCATTGACCGATACTGCATTTTTCGCCAATTCCACTGTTTCCGCTAAGCCAAGGTTTTTCACAAACGCGTTTTTATCAGGAATATCTGCGCCATTTTGATTTTTTGCCAATCGGTTATTAGCATTATCATTTACATCAGAAACAAGCTTCTGCGTTACCGCGAGGGTATTGCTATTACCTATTTTATCTGTGAGCTGAGTAACACCTTTTTGTGTTAATGAAGCATTTGGTACTTCTATTGCGATTTTTTGTTCTAACGCTCTATTTAATTGAACAATAAGTTTAGCTATATCCCCATCATCCAGAATATCATTGCCGGAATATGTTGCGATAAAATCAGCCACAACAGATATTATTGTCGACGACTGACGTAATACCTTGTTGAGTAAATGAGTAGTAATATTTTCTGGTGGAAACCCCGTCTTTAAACTCCGGCTTTCTTCATATCCTTCTTGACTCACCACATTAGCATTATTACTAATAGAAAAAGCTTTAAAATCATTTTTTTGACTCATATATCCTCCTAAAATAAAAAAACATCATTTCATAATCAACATGTTGAATTATCGTAAAAATCGTTCTACATAATTTATTTCAATTATAGTCCATCTCGAAAAAACAATAATAAAACTTTCTTATGATTTAGGTAGTTAACTATTTTTGTACCACTGGCAATAATAAAAAATTTAATATTTTCAAACCAGACAGATATCAAAACTATTTGTGCTTAATATCTGTAAATGACTTTTCTCCTTCCAATTTCCTCTCGAAAATTTTCGTAACAATATTTCCAGGCTTTCAAACTGAACTTTGTACTTGTCGCCGCCGACAGGTAAACTATCCTCCTTTTTGTTTTACTGTCAAAAGTGAAGAAAAATAGTGAGTAACATAAAACTAATCGTCGGTCTGGCTAATCCCGGTGCTGAATATGCCCAAACCAGACACAATGCCGGAGCCTGGTATGTTGATCTACTCGCTCGGAGCCACAATCAATCACTAAAAGAAGAGAGTAAATTTTTTGGTTACACTGCCCGGATTAATATGGGCGGTCATGATATTCGTCTGTTAGTGCCAACGACATTTATGAATCTCAGTGGTAAATCTGTCGCTGCCCTCGCCTCCTTCTACCGTATTCAACCGGATGAAATTCTGGTGGCTCATGATGAACTCGATTTACCGCCAGGGGTGGCAAAAATGAAGCTGGGTGGTAGTCATGGCGGTCATAATGGCTTGAAAGATATTCAGAACAAATTTGGCAATAACCCTAACTTTTATCGCTTACGTATTGGTATCGGCCATCCCGGCGATAAAAATAAAGTTGTTGGTTTTGTGCTAGGCAAACCACCAGCCAGTGAACAAAAGCTGATTGATGATGCAATTGATGAAGCTCGGCGTTGTACTGATATCCTGATGAAACAAGATATGGATAAAGCGATCAACCGCTTACATAGCTTCAAAGCCAGCGTTTGATGACATGGAATCGATAAATCTTGTCTGTAAGATCGTGATAGCCCGTTATTCCGTGTATAATGGCGCCAATTTTTTTGACTCATCGAAAAGGCTGATACAGCCTTTTGATTTATAAGTAAATTAAGGTGAAAATCATGGGATTCAAATGCGGTATCGTTGGCCTGCCTAACGTCGGAAAATCAACCTTATTCAATGCGCTGACTAAAGCAGGTATCGAAGCAGCAAACTTCCCGTTCTGCACCATTGAACCTAATACGGGTGTCGTCCCTATGCCAGATCCACGGCTTGAACAACTGGCTGAAATCGTGAAACCTCAGCGAATCTTACCGACCACAATGGAATTCGTCGATATTGCTGGTCTGGTGAAAGGTGCATCAAAAGGTGAAGGCTTGGGCAACCAGTTTTTGACTAACATTCGTGAAACAGAAGCTATCGGCCATGTTGTGCGCTGCTTTGTCAATGACAATATCATTCACGTTTCCGGTCAAGTTGATCCTGCTGCTGATATTGAGATCATCAATACCGAACTGGCTCTTTCCGATCTGGATACCTGTGAACGAGCCATTCATCGTGTCCAGAAAAGAGCCAAAGGTGGCGATAAAGATGCCAAAGCAGAATTAGCGGCACTGGAAAAATGTCTGCCTCATCTGGAACAAGCGGGTATGTTGCGGGCGTTGGATCTCAATACCGAAGAGAAAGCGGCTATCCGCTATTTGAGTTTCCTGACGCTGAAACCCACTATGTACATCGCTAATGTCAACGAAGAGGGTTTCGAAAACAACCCTCATCTGGATGCGGTTCGTGCGATCGCAGAAAAAGAGGGGTCAGTGGTCGTACCGGTTTGTGCAGCGGTAGAAGCGGATATCGCGGAGCTGGAAGATGATGAACGCGAAGAGTTTATGGCTGAACTTGGGCTGGAAGAGCCCGGTTTAAATCGCGTTATCCGCGCTGGTTATCAGTTACTGAATCTGCAAACTTACTTCACTGCTGGCGTGAAAGAGGTTCGAGCATGGACCATCCCAGTTGGCGCAACCGCGCCACAAGCAGCCGGTAAGATCCATACTGATTTTGAAAAAGGTTTTATCCGCGCACAAACCATCTCTTTTGAAGATTTCATCACTTACAAAGGTGAGCAAGGGGCAAAAGAGGCCGGTAAGATGCGTTCAGAAGGTAAAGACTATATCGTTAAAGATGGCGATGTAATGAATTTCTTGTTTAATGTCTAATTTATTTTTCATGTCTCATGACATCGCAAGATGTCTCTGAGACTGATTAAAATTCTTAGAATCCACGCGGTTGCGTGGATTCAAATCCCGACTATATATACCCAATGGATTTCAAGATGCATCGCGACGGCAAGGGAGTGAATCCCCGGGAGCATAGATAACTATGTGACCGGGGTGAGCGAGTGCAGCCAACAAAGAGGCAACTTGAAAGATGACGGGTATATACCCAATGGATTTCAAGATGGATCGCGACGGCAAGAGAGTGAATCCCCGGGAGCATAGCAAACTATGTGACCGGGTTGCGCAAGTGCAGCCAACAAAGAGGCAACTTGAAAGATGACGGGTATATATCCTATATTAACGCGATGCTCGACTTTAACGCCCTATAACATTAGCTTGTTGAAGCCAGTCGCGTTGTTTTTTTACCTTGTTTAAAATTAGCAAAAATGCCTAATGTGTGAGAAAGCACCTTTCTGGCAATTCGATTGCTCACATGCCACAGATCCCGCGCCCAGCACTTCTCGATAGTCAATTGCCCGGCGAGTTGACCAATGACCGTTTCAATTAAACGTCGTTTGGCGTTAATGCGCTTTCTCGTTTCTCTGGGGATGGGATCATCCATATTGGCACGTACCGGGGTAATCATTTCAATACCCTCTTTTTTCATTTTATATTATATATAAATATTTCCATATAAACTTATATTTTGTGACAATGATCAATGAAACAAAAACAACAATAAATTAACATATAATTAACGTCAATGACGTTATTAAAATAAGTTACCTATTACATTTAAGCCGTATATACCGAATGAACTTCAAGATGCTTGAGTCGTCAGACATAAAAACATTTAAATTCAACAACATAATCGTTTTTCAAACATGCACTTTGAAGTATCTTGAGTATATAATAAAAATAAATATAACTTAAATGAGGTGTACTATGAAATCCCAAAATCGTATTGATGAAATTACTCTTTCAGATATTACTCCATTAACTAAAAACGTTAAATATGCTCAGCAGGTACATGAAGAATACAACGCAATAGAAGAATTATCACTTTTGGATATTGCTCCATTAACTAAAAACGTGAAGTACGCTCAACAAATCCCTACCTGATTACCATCGAATCTCAGCTAGCTTGAGTAAATACTCAGGTATAGGTGCTGCCCGGATACATGAATAAATAAGCTGTTCGAATGTTTTTTTAAGGTTAAAGCGCCAATTGAACCTGAAACAGA
>NZ_NSCM01000023.1 GCF_003287735.1 Photorhabdus bodei
ACTCAAAGAGCATCGTCGCATCGCCACCCGTTATGAAAAGACAGCAAGAAATTATATCGCTATGGTGAAATTAGGTTGTATCCGCTTATTTCTTAAGGCCATAATTTAATTGAGGGACATAACCTAGTTGATTTTTAATTCTAAGTCAAATATTTGTTGAGGCGGTGATTCTGCTCGGATTATTACAATGGAATTTTTGATTACCGCCTCTCGAAAATAGCCTTTTTGGATTATCCTGTATCAAACTGTGGGGGAATGGATAGAGCATATGCTTCTGAACTAGAATCCTAAGCGACAAAGGCCTGTAGGGATGCTACTTCATACAATAAATAAAGTAATATCGCTTAGGTGAGAGTAGACTTATTTAGTCAGCAAAGTTGCTAAGAGTTTATGATGCATTTTTATGAGTGAAAAATGTTAATAATTTCCGTATGAAATATAATTATTTAACTAAAAAATGTTAATTTTAAATGGCCATTTTCAAGACTTGCGCATAGTGTAATTATGAGCAAGTCTTTATTCTTTTATCCTATTTTTTGGGAGATTACTGCAATCTCAATAGGTATATCCTAATCTCTAATACTGGCTGATGCTTTTTTATTACCATCAATAATTATTATAGCAGATGCTTTTTTATTGGTTTTAAGAAAGTTATTTCTAACTTGCATAACTTTTTCAAATTTCTTACCGAGTTTTCCAATATCAATTATTACATATATCCCTATGTTCGTATCATCAGCGCTTTTATATATTTCTAATTGTTTTTCGTAACCATGCACCAACGAAGGATTCGGTGAAAGTTTTACTTCAACAACTATTTTTTTCTTAAATCCTTTGGATATTTTGAAGTCTACCGGCCCATTCCCTGAATCACTTTCTGGTGAGAGATCAAGATCATTCGCTTTGCAATATGAATAAGCGACAGTGAAAAGAAGGCGCTGAGCTGCTTTCTCTTTACGAGGTTTACCATCTGCACTCCAAAGTTCTTTCCATATTCCTTTTTCTTCGATTAGATTCTTAAACTCATTTATACCCGTTATCTTTCAAGTTGCCTCTTTGTTGGCTGCACTCACTCACCCCGGTCACATAGTTACCTATGCTCCCGGGGATTCGCTCCCTTGCCGTCGCGATGCATCTTGAAATCCATAGGGTATATAATAGTATTAACTAGCTTAATAAAATCTTCTTCAGTGATATTATCTTTTTTAAACTCGCTCAAGTCTAATGGGTGATCTTTTTGTATGGATTTAACTATATCTCGCCAGAAAAATTCTCCATTTTTGTCTAGCTTACTATCGTAGGGTAATTTGTCAATGTACCTAATTAACTCCAGAACTTCTTCAAATGCACTTTTACTTCTTAAAGCACTAGCCTTTGCTATATCTTTTTCAATTCTTGTCATTGATGTCCACAAACCACCAATTTTGCTGTTAAGCTTTTCTCTTAATTCATCATTATGTCTTGCAGCTCCTCCTATCTCACTCCAATCAGTTACAATTGGAAGAGCCCTGACTATATCACTTGGAACCAATATTAGTGGGCCATCGGTAACTGGGTTTATCAGTGCTTCAATTTCAGTTTTACTATTCTTTATCTTGAATTTTTTCGATGGTATTTTTAAATGTTGATTGACTCTGAATGTAAACTCTAAAAGGTCATGTAATATAATGTTAGTCGTCATGTCACTGATTCTATCAGGACCAATTCCTTCTTCAAATAAAGCTAACCCCATGAAGAAATCTTTATCTTCAACACCTAAATCTATGATTTGTTTAGCAACTTTTATTGTGGACTTTATTAACTTAACGCCCCATCCAGAACCATTTATAGAGCTGCTATAACCAAGGCATGTATAGCTCACCTCTGAGAAATTAAACTCTTTTAATGCAGCCTTCCAAGGTGGATCATTTTCCTGTTGTGAGGCATTTAAGAATTTCATTATTTTTTTAAATTTATCCTCGTAACTAATTACAGCTTTCTTATTAATTTCATAATGAATGCTATTATCAAGTAATAATGGATCAATAAATAAAGAAGTGTCAGCATTTAGTAATACATCTACTACCCCAAGTTCGTCTAGAAGATCAGGATCAATACCGGATAAACTTGATAAGCTTACTAAGGAATTAATCTTTGCCATATCGCCCTCATTGGACACATTTAATTGCAAAGCATAATAATTAAAAATGCAATTAATTATTATATAATAATAGAGTCACCATTTAAACCTATTCTAACTCTGTGTGTTAGTGTAACATTTATCAGTTGTTAATGGATATTACAACGATATATCAATGTACTTGTGAGTCCAGTCATTAGAATTATTATAGTTATACGTAGATAGAAAGTGGTCAAATTGGTGGTCTGTTTTTATTTTAAATAATTTAAATACAATGAATTACAATTTTTTAGCGAGTCCAGCCTTCGCGTCCACAAACTTCCGTAACTACCTGAAAAAAAATTACTTAGTTTTTGAGTCTATAATTGTCCATTTGTATCCGTTGACATCCATGATATTTGGGGGGCAGTTCTTTTCGATAATGAGTTGACCCCCAAATTATGCCTTTAACAGACATGGAAGCTCGTGTGGCAAAGCCCTGTGAAAAAGAATACAAACTTTACTGATGTACAAGGTTTGTATCTGCTCATTAAACCCAGTGGCTCAAAACGCTGGTATCTGAAATATCGGTTTGCGGGTAAAGAAAACCGGATTGCTTTAGGGGCATATCCTCAAGTAACACTAGGGAAAGCTAGAGAGCAACGCGATAGTATTAAGATAATTATCCGCAATGGCATCAGTCACAGTAAAAAAAGAGAAGTAGAAAAACAAGAAGCGATTGCCGAAACCTTAACGTTTGAAAAAGTGGCTAGAGATTGGCACAGTAGTAATAAGCAGTGGTCGATTGGAACTCGCTTCCAGACAACAACAAAGGATTACTGCTATTATGCTCTATGCGGTACAAAATGGCTTGATCGCTCGCAACCCTGCTCAAGATCTCAAAGGTGCGTTGGCGACACGTAAATCAACTCATCGTCCTGCTCTTCCTCTTGAAAGATTACCCGATTTTCTTACTCGTCTTGAACACTATAAAGGACGACACTTAACTATTTTGGCTGTCCGACTGACTCTATATATATTTATTCGTTCCAGTGAACTCCGCTTTGCACGCTGGAGAGAAGTTGATCTGGAAAAGCACTTTGGACAATTCCAGCAGAAAGAGAGCCTATTGATGGTGTTAAACATTCTCATAGAGGTTCGAAGATGCGAACGGTACATCTTGTACCTTTATCCCACCAAGCTCTTGAATTACTGAAACAGATAAAAAAATTATCTGGAGATAATGAGTTAATCTTTCCGGGCGATCATAATCCAAATAAGCCAATGAGTGAGAACACAATAAATGCTGCTTTAAGGACAATAGGTTATGACACTAAAACGGAAGTTTGTGGGCATGGTTTTAGAGCGATGGCTTGTAGTGCTTTGGTTGAATCAGGATTATGGTCAAAAGATGCAGTTGAGCGACAGATGAGAGCAACTCTCCTTCATCCTTCTGAAATACTCAAGTGCGGTGTTATTGTCGGTGTAAATGCAGCGACAACATACAGTTAACACATTGAATCGCATGATTAGGACAAAGTTGTTAAGTGTGGCTGAGTGAGATAAGCTTGAAAAACTCTTTAGCGTTGGACGTCTTACGTCTAGTCGGGTGATTAGCCAGACTCTAACTTATTGAACGCATTAAGGGTTGCGAAAGTGTCGCAACCTGAACTCGTTCCTCCTTCAGGTTGCGACACTTTCGCTTCCTCCAGTAAAGAGCCGAGCCCGGCAGAACCCACTCGCCGGGCTTTTTACAGGTAAAGTTATGTCGGTTATTAGTGGATTAGCTACGTTATTACACCAGAGTGAATCGGATGTAAGGTTGTTTCTGGAAAATGCCCCGAGAAAGTACAAAGTTTACAGAATTCCCAAGCGTACCACTGGGTTCAGGATAATCGCGCAACCAGCCAAGAGGCTGAAAGAGTTTCAGCGTGCATTTATGCAACTCTATCTCTTCCCTGTGCATGAATCATCCATGGCATACAGGAAAGGAAAGAGCATACGTGATAATGCTTCCGCGCACGCGAACAACCAGTACCTTTTAAAAACTGATCTTGAAGATTTTTTTAATTCAATCACCCCAGCGATTTTTTGGCGGTGCATTGAAATGTCTTCAGAACAGGCTCCTCAATTCTTAACCCAAGATAAGCCCTATGTTGAGCGCATTCTTTTCTGGCAACCTGTAAAGCGTAGCAAGAGCAGGTTGATGTTGAGTGTCGGCGCACCGTCATCGCCAGCAATATCAAACTTCTGTCTTTATGAATTTGATCGTCAGATGAACGAGGAATGCCAAAATTTGGGTATAACGTACACGCGTTATGCTGATGATTTGACATTTTCATGCAACATACAAGATTTATTGAGAACGGTTCCGGCAATTATTGAAGCGTTGTTAAATAAATTATTTAAAAATGCGTTGAGGATGAACCACGGTAAAACAGTTTTTTCTTCAAAGGCTCATAACCGTCATGTGACGGGTATCACGCTCAACAACGAAGGGAAACTCTCTTTAGGGCGTGAGAGGAAAAGATTTATTAAACACCTGATTAATCAGTATAAGTATGGATTACTAGATGACGCAGATAAGGCTTACCTGATCGGATTATTGGCATTTGCGAGTCATATTGAGCCTGAGTTCATTACCCGAATGAATGAAAAGTATTCTAATGAATTAATTGAACGTATTAGGAGACAGAGATGACCAAACAACTAGAACGAAAAGCAAAAGGTGGGAGTTTACTGTCAGCATTCGAACTTTATCAGCGCAACGTAAGCAACGATCTCCCCGAGGATAATAAAAATACAGACGAATGGTTTGAGCTTTGCTGGAAGTATCTTCAAAATGGTTACATCGATGAATCAGATAGATTTCATCCTGATAATGCATTATATCTTCGCAGCTTGTCATTAAGAGATTTTCGTCGATTTTCACATCTGGAAGTGAACTTTGAAGAAGACCTCACGATTATCATAGGAAACAATGGTAAGGGAAAAACCAGCATTCTTTCTGCTATTACCAAAACGTTAAGTTGGTTTAGTGCAAATATTCTCAAAGAAGATGGCAGTGGCCAAAGGTTGAGTGAACTGACTGATATCAAGAATGATTCTGAGAATAAATATGCCGATGTCAGTAGTAATTTTTACTTTGGAAGGGGTCTTAAAAGTTTATCACTTAGGCTATCCAGATCGGCCCCTGGCACTGCGGAGCGAAGGGATAGCATTATCAAGCCTGCTAAAGAGCTATCTGATGTATGGCGTGTGATTAATGAGAATAAGACGATAAATTTACCTACATTTGCATTTTACTCTGTAGAGAGGTCGCACCCCTTTAATAAATCTCAAAAAGACAGTGGGGAAAGAAGGGAAGAGCGGTTTGATGCGTATAATCATGCTCTCACAGGCGCAGGCCGTTTCGACCATTTTATCGAATGGTTTGTCTATCTGCATAAAAGAACGGTTTCAGAGGTTTCATCGTCTATTGAAATGCTGGAACAACAAGTGCGTGACCTACAGAAGTCCGTTGATAATGGGATGGTTTCGGTAAAACCGCTGCTTGAGGATATGAAAGATAAACTCGTCGCGACTATATCAAAGCATAATGCATCCATAGAAAATCAGATGCTGCCAGAATCAGCTCAAAGGAAAATTGTCGAGGAAGCGATTACCACTGTAGTTCCCAGTATCAGTCGGATTTGGGTTGAAACGGCAACCGGCGTTGACGTTGTAAAGGTCACTAATGACAGCCAGGATGTGACAATTGAGCAACTTTCAGACGGGCAACGTGTGTTTTTAGGGTTAGTTGCTGACCTTGCGCGGCGCATGGTGATGCTCAACCCTCTTTTGAGAAATCCGCTTGAAGGACGGGGCATTGTATTAATTGATGAAATTGAACTCCATCTTCATCCAAAGTGGCAGCAAGATGTAATAACAAACTTGCGTAACGTGTTCCCGAACATCCAATTTATCATTACCACACATAGTCCTATCGTGCTCTCGACTACTGAAAAGCGATGCATTCGTGAATTTGCAGAGAATAATGATGATAGTGGTGCGCAATTCTTACAGCCCCCGCTGATGCAAACTAAAGGCAGTGAACATGCTGAAATTCTTGAACAAGTGATGAAAGTCTTTTCTACGCCGCCAAATATTAAAGAGTCTCATTGGGTGAGTGACTTCGAAAGATCACTGGTTGGCAAGGATGAGGAGCTCAGTGAGCAATCTCATGATCTATACGAAAAAATCAAAGGGCATTTTGGTCCAAGCAGCCCGGAATTAAAGAAAGCTAATAGTCTCATCCGTATTCACAGAATGAAGAACAGAATCAATAAGATAAAATCGGAGAAGGACAAGCAAGGATGAAAGAATTAATTCGTCCGGAAAGGCCGGAAATCTTGCAACATTACATTGCGGGCCAAAATGCCTGGATGGATGTAGATCAAGGGGCGATTTGGCTTCGATTGGAGGAAATGCAAGGCGAATTTTGTGCATACTGTGAGTGTCGGTTGATTCGTAAGCATATCGAGCATTTCAGACCTCGGGATAAGTTTCCAGCCAAGGCTTTTGATTGGCATAACCTGTTTGGTTCCTGTGGCGACAGCTCAAAATCAGGTGGTTGGAAACGGTGTGGGATATACAAAGATAATGGTGCAGGGTCGTATGATGCGAATGATCTTATCAAACCTGATGAAGATAACCCTGACGACTTTTTGCTATTCCTGACTTCAGGTATGGTCGTTCCCGTTGACGGACTTACCGGTTTAGCACTGAAAAAGGCTGAAGAAACCATTCGTGTTTTTAATTTGAACGGTGACTCAAGATTGGTCGGTAGCAGAAAGACAGCATTGAAAAATGTCATATTAGAAGTTGAGGAGCTTTACGCAGCATATGATGAACTCGGCGAGGATGATTGGACCAAAATGCTCGATATGGAATTAGAGAATATCGAAGGAGAGGAGTTCAGTACTGCTTTGAAACATGCTTGGCGATACAACAAAGAATATGTATGAAAATGGGTATACCCGTTACAGATTATTGACAAAGTGCTGATTTTTTATCCGGCACTTTGTTTTAATTAAGTTCCGTTCACCAAACAGAGCTTGCCGCCATGTTAAGAACATCGCCTCCCCAAACTTTCCCACTAGAAACGCTCTCGCCTGACGAGCTGATTTAAATTGTATTTTTTGTCAATGGCGAGGATTTAAAATCCTCGTAAATAATTACATTAAGATATTTTAGACGGTATGATATTAAATTCTTTCAACTCTTTTTTTAGGAACGGATGACAAATTTTTGCTTTTTTTCTCAGCTCTAAATTTAGTTTCTCATCATAACTTCTATCAGCAGGGATGAATCGCAGGCTATTTTTATAAGCTTCCAATACATCAACTGGGCATACTAATTTTATATCACCGAATGCGTACAAAGTTACTCCATCAATCAGGAAGAATCCATTTTTCTCTAGGGCCCTTACGTTCCATTTTTTATTATTAAAAACTTCTAATGGATAGTTGTCTTCATTAATGAGATATGAATGTTCGTTATAATCACTAATGCCGGAAATTTTCATGGTTGCATTTACAATGAAAACGGGAATGGAGGTTATTATCCATGACAATGAAAATAAAGAAAAAATAACTGCATATCCTGTTATGTATACATTTTTTACAATTCCTTCGGATTTATCGCGACTTAGATAAACGGAACCAGGTATAAGAGAAAAAATAACAGTGATTAGAGATGTTGCTACAACGTATAACATCAGCACATTATCGCTTACTTCTCCTTTATTAGGTATTTTATTTATAATAAGAGATAATGGATATGAGTAGAAGAGGGTCATAAGAAAAATGGAAGCAGGTATAATAATGTGAAATAAACATGAAAGTTTAATTCTTGTGCGTTTGTTTTTATATTGCAGTACGTCTGAAATTAGGTTTCTATTAATTAAATAAGAAACTAGCATGCTGGAACTCAAAACAAAGAACACTGAAATTATAATAATAGTTGCTTCCATGTATTCAAATTTATCGGCCAGCCATGCTGAGAAAAGGAAAATACCAACCGCAAGTAAAGATATGATAAATGCAATTGTAACGAAATTTCCTCTTATTTTTTTATAGTTATGAAATTGATTACTTTCTTTCTTAATAATAGAGATGAGTAAAATTGATGGTATAAACATAAAAATCGAAGTAAGTACTATGCTGAATAAAAAAGTTGATGCAATGACGATGAAAAGATCTTTAAATGTTACGGAGCTAATAAATATATCTAATCGGCCTAACCGGTTAAGATAAAACCAAATAACAAACAACGCAATGAACCCCATGAACCCCATGATGGCTGTAGGTCTAATAACTCGTTTGACTAAATTTATTACTTCATTACCTATGTCGTTGTTGTCCATCTTGCATATCCTTCTAGTTAAATAAATAGTAAGTTTTATGGTGGTCACTCAGCTACCACATGGTTGTAGTTGAGAGAAATAGATGTGTAAAATATGATTAGACTCTCAATTTTCCTACGGCACGAGTAACACCGAAGAAAGTTTATTACTTCCATATATTTTCCAAATCTACATCTTTACTATCCGGTCGCTTTGAGCTTTCTAAGGCGTCAACTTGCAACACTATTGGCAGGTTAAACGATGTACCAGTTGCGACACAGCAACCTTTAGCCAAGTTAGGGATCATGCTCTTTGACATATTATCAAGTGTGCTAATTGTATTATCAATCAGAAGGAGGTCACGATCGTTGACCAGTCGATGAATAAAGAAATTATGTATCTGTGATACAATTGTTGGTGAAATATCTGCTGGCCGCTGACTGGATAAAGTCAAAAATACTCCGAATTTACGACCTTCCTTAATGATTTCTTCAAACATCTCAAGGCGATAATCTTTCCAGCTTTCACTTTCGCGACTTGATTGCTGAGAAAGGATGTTATGGGCCTCATCAATAATTAGATGAATTGTTGTGTCTGGAGGGTTAGTAACTTTATCTTTATGAGGATGATAGTAATGTTTGGCAACTAGAAGTGGCAGGGTTTTCTTGATTTCCGGATTGCATTTTCTCAGAGAAATTACCATTACTGGTTTCGTAATTATTTGATTCTCAGTAATAGTAATAACCTTACGTAAAGCGTTTAATGATGATTCGGTGCGTTTCAATAAAGGTTGTATGAACTCATATTGAACATAACCATATATTAAATCACATATTAACTGAATATTACACCGAATTTTAAATTCTTCAAAAGCATCAATCTCAGGTAATGTTATACTATTAATCATTGAACTGAAAACAGATTGGTAGCCGTTACCTTCAGCATTAAAGTAGTAATTCTTAGACTCATTATTAGTCTTAGTAGTATTTATATAAAAGCAATTATTTTTTGTATGCCATGCCACTTCCTTAAGTCGATGATATAAATCATCAAGTCCCATTAGCTCGGTGACTTCTCTAATTAAGTCAAGTGAATCGGGTTTGGGCTGAGCACAAGTAAATATAAGTTCATAAGTTTTCTTAATGTAGTTCAGTAAATTATCAGGATTATTAGAAAAACGTTCCCGACCAGTGATAATACGATTGATGAATGGTTTTTGTGTGTTTTGTGTAGCTTGAAAGAGTATGCTGAGAGTTTCTGTATCCCAGAACTCACTGGCGGAAAGTGGAAATTTATCTTCCTCTGTGCGGGTATTTAACCTATAGACACATTTAAATTCATTACTGACCAACTGATTTGAAGTGTACTCGCCATTAAAATCAATGACAACAAATTGACTTTTTTCTTTAATTTTTTGGATTTTTTGATCAAAAAGCGTTGTATATAACTTTGTTAATGTGTTGGACTTCCCACTGCCTGTATTGCCAAAAATCCCCATGTGAGCATTAAATAGGTTATACCAAGGTAATGATATAGGGAGGTCTTCTTTCATAAGTTTACCAATAATAAACTCTCCATGATTATCTTTTCCATAGATAACCTGAAGCTTTTCCTCTTCTAAAAGATATGCCTGATCTTTAATTAATGGAAGGTATTTAACACCTTCATTAAAATTACCTTTTTCAAAATAGCCGATTGGTCTTAATTCCACTTTCCTGACATAATATTTTTTCTCATTTTCTTCTATATACCTATGTTCATCTAAAAATTCTCCTTCTACGAGGCAGATGATATCCCTGAATCCTCTTTTTATCTTGATGTATTCTTTAATGGAAATTCCTTTATATTTCTTTCCATCATAAAATAATGTGTCTTTATTTGATTCTTCATAGACCTTAAGCGTAATTTTGATCCCATGAATAGCAATAACTTCACCAACTAAAATAGACATTTATTACCTCTTTTTTATTTATGTGAAGACATGGAAAATACATCCGAGTTAAAAATAGAGAAGTCCATGGTTTTATCTATTTTGACAAACTTTACATTTTTATATTCTTTGAACCAAGGGTAAATAGCCTGATAACTCTGTTCGTCATAGCAACAGATAAACATGGTAAGGGTTCTGTTTCCTAGAGATCTTTTTATTAAATTTCTGATATGTTCATCTGCAAATGAGAAGCCGAACACAACCAAAATAGAGTTTTTCTTCTCTAAAATGTAGCTCATATAGCGAAGCATTTGATAATAATGCTCTTCAAAGACTGTCTCGTGAAATTTCCATTTTGTTGGGTTTACAATGGGAAGGGCGCTATATTTTTCCCAAAATTCAGAAGATAATTTATGGAAATTATCAGCAAATTTGATATCTTCGAAATCTGTACGCTTGGAATTTGGGCATTCAATAACTGATTTAAAATGTTCCAACTCAGGAGTAGCAATGTCAATGAATTGATCTTGATTGTTACCATGATATTTAACTTGAATTGATTCGCCACTTTTTATCCAATATACAGAGCCATGCAAATGGATAATATTCAATTGTGGTATTTTATACTCACTATTGTCAAAGACTCCTTTTTGGACCTCGATTGAATCAAAATGTCTGGCTTCTAAAAATTTCGTCTTAAAACCTTTTGCGCCATCATTCAAATTAAGTGATATTTTCTCCTCCCTGAGTAGCTCTTCATAAGCATCTACAACACAAGAGTCATAGTTAGTCGTAAATATATTAATAATTTTACCATGTTCTTTGCGTACTTGAAGGAGGTCATAAAGTGTGCATATGAGTTTCTTATAATTATCTATTACTTGGGTTTTACTTCCATCGACTAAAGAGTCCCGTTCTTTTTCATCTTCCCAGTTAAAGGTCATAACGGGTTTAATACATTGTTTATAGTAATGCATAAACAATAAGGCTTTTAACTCTTTTTTTTCCATCTCATCAAAATATTGCCCCAATGTTTCAATTGTTTCCCATTGATTTTCGTTGATTTTCATTGCAGTAGCTAAAGTTGGAAAAATTCCGGATGATGCACCAGAACCAATCAGAAAACTGATTTCTTGTTCATATATGTCTTCTATCTCAATGCTATCTACTAACTCAGCCATTTAAACGCCTCGTGACTTAATATATTAAGATTTATAGTGTTATCAACGTAATAATTTCGTTCGGGATTTTGCTGTTAAACGTAATCTATCGTGGATGATTTTTTTGAGCAATCTTTGATAAATCAGCAAAATCTGAACAAGGCTCGTCATCAATGTGAGCACCCCGACCTAACATAATATCTTGTAATTCAAAAAAATTTGAATGATTCTGAGTTCATCTTCACCTAATAATTCTACATGTTCATGTAAAAATTCACGGTCGTTTAGCAGATCCAAATTGGCAATCCAAGCCATTAGACAGATTTGGACCTCACGTTGATGTAACGTCTCCAGACCATAGAATAGATCCCAAAATGGATTAATGTTTTGTCCATTGAATGAAAAAAACAAGGTATTGGTCGAAGTAATTCATTGAAGCAAGAAGTATAGCAGTAGAAACGTTTACACTACAATTAACGCGTTACCTTGAGTTAACGCTTCAACGAAAACATCTTGAATAGCGCGCGTATCTTTTTTTATCAGATTTTTAAAAGAGGGAGTGACCGGTTAAGATACGCTTATTGTTAGTAGCTGATTATGCAATTAGCCAGCAAGAAAACAGTTTTCGTTACAAATATGAACATTATATCAGGTAAGCGCCAGAAGATTCTGATCTTAAAAGAAAAGCCAGAGTAGTGGTTGCAATTAAAATTGCCTAGGTTGCGTATTCATTAATGAAGCATAATATGGATTATTGGGGTTATTATGAGTTTGGTCATGGGACGTAAATCATCTGGCCGTAAGGGAACAGCAAATTAAATGGATGATTTAACAAAATTATTCCCTGATGTTGCGAATGCCGGAGCATCTTCACTTCGATAAAAAATGAGTTCCAAAATAAAGCTCAATGCCCGTCAAGTCGAGGCTGTAGAGCCTAATAACATCACCTTTACCTAAGAACAGCAATCTTAGCATCACATAAATTCAAGCTCGGCTTTTTGAGTTGGGCGGTATAAGCAATGAATCCCAACACAACCTCTAACAAAAAGCCGAGCATATTAAGCCTCTGGAGAAGAGAGCCAACACGCTACACTAGTTCCCCTTCTAACACACCACACACATTGGCTTACCTGAAACTGGCTCGGGGTGAATTTCCGCTTTAATGCTGAATACCCGCTGTAATAATTTCGGTGTCATAACCTCCTCGGGTGAGCCTTGGGCGACAACCTGCCCTTGGGAAAGCAGCACCAGGTGGTCACAGTACCGGCTAGCCTGATTGAGGTCATGAAGTACGGTCACGACTGTTTTTCCTTCGTTGTTCAGCTCACGCAGTAGCTTCATCAATTCCACCTGATGGTTGATGTCAAGATATGTAGTGGGTTCGTCGAGCAGTACCACCGGTGTATCTTGGGCCAGAACCATTGCCAGAAAAGCGCGTTGGCGCTGCCCGCCTGAAAGGTCGGCAACGCGTTTATCGGCAAGATGGCTAATCTGAGTTTTTTCCATTGCTTGTTGTACAAGATGACGATCATGAGATGCTAAACGCCCCCAGAATGTCAGCCAAGGGCTGCGTCCATATGCAACCAGTTCATGGACGGCGATCCCCTCTGGTGTGAGAGGATGTTGCGGTAAAAGCGCCAGATGTTTGGCGAGCTTGCGTGAGGAAAAGTGCGTTAAAGGTTCACTATCTATTGTTATCTTTCCAGATAATGGTGTTAATAGCCGTGAAAAGCATTTCAGTAATGTCGATTTCCCGCAGCCATTGGGGCCGAGCAGCGCCGTGATTTTCCCGGTCGGGAGGGTGAGCGACAGGTCATTCAGAATGCGTTTTTTCCCATAGCCCGCAGATAACTTTTCCGTAGCCAGTTGCATTTAACGTGTCCTCACTAAAAGCCAGAAGAAATAAGGGGCACCAATGATGGCGGTCAGCACGCCAGCAGGCAGCTCTATCGGTGGAGCTATGGTCCTTGCCAGCAAATCGGCTAGCAGCAGAACTTGTGCACCCATAAGCATGGATGCGGGTATAAGCCAGCGATGCCGTCCTCCCACAAGTCTGCGAACGAGATGGGGTACCACGAGGCTGATAAAGCCAATCGGACCACAAACGGCGACGCCTGTTGCGGCAAGCGCTACTGCCAGCATTAATCCCCAGGATTGTACGTGTGGGAGCGAAACGCCCAGTGTGCTGGCGCTGTCATCACCGAGTGCCAGCAAATCTAAATCGCGACAAAAGCGTAGGCTGAGTGGTATCAGTATCATCAATATCGGTAGGGCTATAGCTACAAACTGCCAGTCGCGCCCCCACAGGCTGCCCGTTAGCCACAAAAGCGCGTTGTTGATATCTTGTGGGCGTGAGAGCATTAGGTAATCGGTGATGCTTGTCCAGGTAGCTGAAAGTGCCACGCCAACCAGTGCAAGGCGCAGTGGAGAAGAGGGGCCGGCGATCGCTCGTAGCAGGATTAGCGCAGCCATTCCACCGCCAAAAGCGAGTAGCGGAAGCCACTGCACTGACAGAGAAGGGAAAAGGATCAGCGCACTTACCGACGCCAGGCTTGCTGCATGATTGACCCCCAGTACATCGGGGGAGGCCAGAGGATTACGAACAATCCCTTGGACCAAGACGCCGGAAAGCGCTAGTGCAGCGCCTACAGTGATGGCGAGTAAAATACGTGGTAGACGGTACTGCGTTAGCACAAAGTGGTGTTTGTCACCGGGTTGCCAGCCGCTTATTAACGCGTCCCAGGGAAGTGGTTGCGTGCCCATGCGTAGCGCTAGCACCAGCGTAACTGCCAGCAACACGACTAAAAGTAAGATAACCTGACGATTCATGTTCGCTTCCTTGCTAGCCAGACAAAGCAAGGGGCACCAATCAGCGCCAGTACCGCACCTGCCGGGAGTTCTCCTGGCCAGGCCAGTGCACGGGCCAGTAAATCCGCAAGTAGCATAAATACCGCTCCCAGCAACATGCACATTGGCAGTGTGCGGCGCAGATCGTAGCCAACCCAGAACCGCGCCAGATGGGGCATTAGCAGACCAATAAACACGATTGGTCCCGCTACACTGACGCAGGCACCCACCAGAATCAGTACCGCCAGACTGGCGAAGATATGCAGTCGCGTCAGGTTCACGCCAAGCGTATGGGCACTGACATCGCCAGCGTTGAGCAGATTAAGTGATTTCGCCAGCAACAAAACTACAGGTACAGTGACCACCATGAAAGGGAATAGTTGCCAGAATTCAGGCCAGCGGACATGGGAGACTCCACCCGCCAGCCAATAGAAAATGCCGTAAGCATGATCTTCGGCAAGCAGTAGCGTAATACGTGTTAGTGCCATACATAAGGCCGATAAGGCAATGCCCGCCAGAATTAGCTGGTTGCGATCGTATTTTTGCTGCCAGCTACCACTTGCGGCCATCACTATCATCCAGCTAATTCCACCGCCACAAGCCGCCACCAAAGAAATGGAATATCCGGCCAGCGGTGCCGGGCTGAAAGCGCTGGTCAGCGCCATTGCCAGTGCTGCGCCACTGTTAATTCCCAATAAGGAGGGGGAGGCCAGTGGATTATGAGTGAGCGTCTGGAGTAGTGCGCCGGCCAATGCCAGAGCCGCGCCAAGCAGAATAGCAACCAGACTGCGTGGTAGCCGCAGATTGATAACCAGTGCTTCAGGCAATGTCGGTGTATGACCTGGCACCAGTGCCTTGAGTGCGCTGATGGCGGGAATGGGAATAGCGGAATAGCAAAACAGGCTTAGCCAGAATGCACTAAACAGGGCAACCAGCGGCAATCCCCAAAGCCAGACCGGATGATGGCGGCGTCTCATGGTGTTTCATTAACCGGTTGATGATGGAAGATTTTTACCGCATCACTGCCGATGCGTTCAGCGGCAAATATCCCGCGCATACGAGCCCAAGTATTGCTATCTACCGCTGTTATCTGATGCTTGTGCTGTGCTGTCATCATCTGCCACAGCGTATCTTGCTGCCAGCGCTTCACGATGCTTTCCTGGCGATAGTGGGCGACGATAAGCCAGTCAGGATTGAGTGCCAGTAACTGCTCTAAGTTGAGAGAAGCCATTGCTGCATGATTAACTGGCGCCGGAACTTTCAGCCCTAATGCCGTTAAGACGCTGCCGGTATAGGTATCGCTGGAGTGCAGGTTAAATTGCTGTTCGCGCGAGGTACCAAAAACCACACTGACGCCTTGTGGCAACTGACTGGCATAGCCTTTCATGCGTTCACGGTGTTCTGCCAGCCGTTGTTGCATCTCACTCTCTTTCCCCATCACTTTGCCGATGATCGCGGCAGATTGCAGGTTTTCTTCATAGGTTTCGTTACGGGATTTTAGCAGCAAAACGGGAGCGATGCCCTTGAGTGCCCGATAGATCCCCGCGTGGCGTTGACTGTCTGCAATGATGAGATCAGGTTTTAGCGCGCTGATGGCTTCAAGGCTTGGCTGAGCGCGAGTGCCGGTTGATTGCCAGGGCTTAATATGCTGGCGAACATCCGTGAAGATGCGCTGCGGATCATTATCATCGGCAATACCTACCGGGCTGATATTGATGGCGGCCAACGCATCAACAAACGATAATTCCAGCACAACTACGCGCTGAGGAACGGTATTGAGGGTAAAACTGCCCTGCTCATCTTGTACCGTGACCGCAATGGCATGGGGCAGGCTGGTGAAGAAGAGCAAAACGATAAACATTACGTGAATCGGTGCAAGCATAACTTAGCTCCAGAAATAGCAAAGCCGGGCAATGGCCCGGCGAACGGATTAATATAACGTCAGAATTTTACAGAACCTTGCATATAGAACGTACGTGGCTGCCCGGCGTAGAGGCCTTTGTTATTGTCATCATAGGAACGGGTGTAGTACTCGTGGTCGAAAATGTTTTTCACCCCAAAGGCTAGACTCAGATTGGCCATTTGTGGGCCGAAGTCATACGCCACGCGCGTATCCCACAGCATAAAGCCTGGAATGCGACCGGTGCTTCCATTGGCGCTTTCCTGCACGGTATTAGCGTTATCAGCAAACTGACTGGATTGGGATGTGCTGTTGAGGTTGAAGGTCCAGTTACCCGGTTTGTAATCTATGCCAAATGCACCTTTATGTTTCGGTGAGAACGGCACTTGATTCCCGTAGGTGTTGCCTTCTTCACGAATTTCTGCGTTGACATACGTGTAACTGGCGTAAACCGAAACGTTCTTCAGCTTGGGCGTAAGTTCGGAAAGGTCGTAACGTGCCTGAGTTTCCAGCCCTGTGTGTCGGGTTTTCCCACGTGCCGTAACAGTATCATTAGTCTGGTTGGAGTCGTACTGATTGTTGAAGTTAATCAGGAACAGCCCCATTTCCGCTGCCAATGCGCCGTCATCGTAGCGAGTTCCGACTTCCCAAGTTCGCGCCTTTTCAGGTTCTACATTGCCGCTTTTCACAGCCTTACCAATTTGGCTGTACTGTACGGTACCGAATGAGCCTTCCGTATTGGCGTAAAGATTCCAGCTATCAGTAACGTGATAAAGAACATTGAGTGCGGGCAGCGGCGCATCGTAACTTACTTCTTGGCGGGTGCCTTTCACATTGTTGTTTTGGAAGGATTTGATATGTTCGAATCGTATTCCAGGCGTGATGGTCCAGTTGCCGATATCAATGCGGTCGTCGATATACCAAGCATGAGCCTCGGTGCCGGAACGAGTATTACGGTCATAAGGGCTTGATGTGCTGGGTAATTCACCGCTGCTGGTGGCGGTGTAGTAACGCATTTCGTGACTGGCTTCATTCACATAACGGTAGCCAATCCCTACTTCGTGGGCCGAAGGACCTAAATTGAAGAGCTGGCTATAGCGTGGTTCGATGCTACGCACCCAATATTCTCGCGGGGAAAGGGTAATGCGCTTGCCCTGCTCAAGATAACCGCTGCGCAAGGTATGAGTGTATAAGCCCTGAATATTGAATTTGTGCTGCTGGTCGGGTTGATACTGATAGCTGAGACTTGCGAGCTGACGGCGGCCCCAGAAGCGGTCATATGGGCGAGTGGATTGCCAGCGATTGGCATCGTAATCGGCGCGTGAAAGGCCACCGGGCATATCCGCACTGCCATCGTAATATTGCAGTAGGCTGTTGAAGGTGTGCACTTCATTGGGTGCATAGCGGCTTTTGAGCATCACGTCGTCAATGTGCGTGGCGCTGTGCTCGCGCCAGTCGCTGCCGCGTGTGCCGGAGTAGAGAAGCGCTGTGCCGAAACTGTTATCTGCCGTACCGCCAATCATCAGATTATGGGTCTCTTTTGGATTATTTTGTGAGGATGTGGGGCTAAGTTGTCCTTCCACACTGGTCTCAATACCAAAATCCTGCGGGATAGCGCGGGTCACGAAATTCACCACACCACCTACGCTTTGTGGCCCGTAGCGCACAGCGCCGCCACCGCGTACTACATCTATTGCGTCCATATTGCCGAGAGATACTGGCGCTAATGATAGCTGTGGCTGTCCATAAGGCGCGAAGGGTACCGGAACGCCGTCCATCAGAACCGTAGAGCGGCTGGCGAGACGTGGGTTCAGGCCACGAATGCCAAAGTTCATCGCCAGGTCGTGGCTGCCGGTACCGTTGTTTTCCGGTGCGTTGACGCCGGGAATGCGGTTCAGCACTTCACGCATTGTGGTTGCGCCTGTTTTAGCAAAATCTTCCCGGCGGATAACATCACGTGCGCCTGCATGTTCAAACACGTCAGCTTCACGCGCACTACCTAGCCAGTCGCCTACCACGGTCAGCACGTCTTTCTGCGCAACAGGAGCGGGTTCGAGCGTGAACGTGTTATTGCCCAATGTTTTCACCTGCAAATCAGTGCCGACCAGTAAGGTGTTCAGTCCATCGGTGATGGAGTAATTGCCGTGTAGACCGCTACTCTGTTTGCCGCGGGTTAAGCCGGCATCTACTGAAAGGGTAATACCGGCGTGGGTGGAGTACTGATTAAGAACTTTATCCAGTTCGCCCGCATTAATGTCATAGTGTGCGCTAGTTGGCTCTACCGCAGCATACGTTATCCCTGAGGTTAGGCAAGCCACCGGTAACAGGCTCAAACGAATCGCCATTACCAGCGGTGTTGCTTTGTGAAGCGCGCGCAGTGGCTGTGCACGTAAAGGCATCATAACGTCTCCGTAATCATTTTGTTGCTGTATTCATTTATGAAGTCGAACGAGGAAACAAAAAGGACAATTGAAAATGATTATTTTTTACGTTAATGATTTTTCTACGGGCAGAACATTCACCCAAAAACGGGTAATATATTGAATCTTAACGGGAAGTGTTTTCTCTATGACGGTTAATATCGTATCGGTATTTTTCATCGGGAAAGTGCCGCTTAACCGTAGCGAGGCGACGGCTGGGTCGCAGCATAATATACCGCTTCGATAGCGGGAGAGGATTGCTATCACTTCATTCAGTGGCTTATCGCTGAAACTTAGTACACCCTGCGTCCATGCGTTGTCTTCGGCGGTTGCCGCGGTCAGTTCACCAAAATCGGTGGAGCTGAATCTTAGGCTTTCGCCCTGACGCACAATACATTTACGGTCGGCACCGGTCAGTATCACCTCTACGGCATGTTGCTGCACGCTAAGTAGTGTGGCGTTGGCTTCCTGACGAACCGTAAATTTGGTGCCTAGCGCAGTCAGTTGTGCATGACGGGTTTGTACACGCAACAGTTTTGCTCCGGTATCATGCCCGGTAGTGATGGCAATTTCGCCGTACCAGAGATGTACCAGACGTTGTTGAGGAGTAAAATGGACATCTACGGCACTGTCGGTATTGAGTGTAAGCAGTGTACCATCGCTCAGTCGATGATGCTGAATATCCCCTTTAATAGTATGGTAATCGGCCCGCAGGCCTTCTCCCACCTCCGAACACCACAGTTGCCAGCCACTGCCAGCCCCTAGAAGTAACAGTATGCCTTTCATCACCTTGCGTCGTGACAGGTAAGTTTCCTGAAGTGCGTGGCTTGCCACATTACCTGGCACTACAAGCATCTGGTTGCGCAGATTTTCCACTTGCTGCCATGCCCACTGATGATCCTGATGCTGTTCGTACCAGCGCTGCCATTTTTCAGTTTGCAGCGGGCTTACCTGATCGCTATTCAGTATCGCATACCAGTGTGATGCTGATTTTAATGCCTGGCGGCGAGAATGGGTTAACATGGTGTCCATATCAGAGTCCATGCTCCAGACGAAACAGCAGGCAGTGCTCGGTGGCTTTGGCCATATATTTTTTCACGGAACTGACGGACACATTGAGGCGTGAAGCAATGTCGCTGTAGGTCAAATTTTCAAGCTGAGACAATAAAAATGCTTGGCGCATTTTGCTGCTCAGGCCATCGATCATCTGGTCGATTTGTTGGAGTGTTTCAAGTTGACACTGACGGATCTCCGGCGAGGGCATAAATGCCTCGGGCCGTTGTGCCAGCAGTTCCAGATAGGCTTTTTCCAGCGCTTTGCGGCGAAACAGATCGATCATCACTCTTTTGGCGATCGTGCAGAGGAAAGATTTTTGGTCGCGAATGGCTTGTAGCGAGTCGCCGGCCATCACACGCAGGAAGGTATCCTGCGCTACGTCGTCGGCGTCAAAGGACGATTGCAGTTTGCGCGTGAGCCAGTTTTTCAGCCAGCCATGATGCGCGCCGTAAAGCGATTCAAGGGTTAGCTCAGCGGAAACAACAATGTGGTCAGACATAACCTATAGCATCAAAAATCAATAATCACGGCATTATCTTAATGTGAGAATAGTTATCATTACAATCATTACTAAGGTTTTTTATTGCATGTTGATGTGACTCAAGATCGGTGTAGCTGGGAGACTTATCTTCTGTTTCTTTAAGATGTTGGAGTGTAATCGTTGTCTTACCAGATTTCGATATGCGTATTCCGCCTAATTTGATCACTGATTCCAGTTACATTAATTTATTTGCCCATCGTTATTTGGGAATAGTGATCGAGGGGGAGTGAATTTCTAAGCTGACTTATGTCTGTCTAAGGGATATTTAGAGACGTTAGTAGTAGAGGGGTAGGTATTCTGGCACTACAGCTATTTGCCGAGTACCTTAAGTTTCTTGTTCTCCATAATTTTCTGTTTCCGTTGTTGGAAGGAATATCTCAAGGACAGGCGATGATACAATTTAAATTATAGGGGCGGATTCGACTAATAAGTGCAATTTTTCAGAAGGGCGGTCAGTTGCTATAGTAGGCATATTTCACTAAATATGCCCGAATTAACTAAATATTAGCTCTTATATTTTTTACATAGTTGTTTATTATAAAAAGCATGCAATTTTTTAGAAAAATATATTGCCTTAACAATAGAACCAATCTCACAGAAAAATATTAAAATTAAATGTACCAAAAGAACCTCGACGAAAAGGAAGAGGCACAGTTTGCTACCAGACTCCCAGTTAGCTTTACTATGTATTGTTTCAGTTATACCCTGAATCCCTGTAATAAACTCTCCTACAGAAAGACAAATTAATACAAGTAGTATTCCGACTGAAAAAAATAGTCTCTTTTGTGAAACTACAGGAAGTTCATTTCTTTTCTTCAAGAAAATTTTGTCTTGCTTCAGAAAGTCATAAGCCGATGACTGAACTGATAACTTCTGTTTTGAGTATAGATAGTCAAAACAGAATTGTAATGTGATAATAGGATATTTTAAGCCATAATCAGCAAGCTTTAGTTCTCTGGAGTAATTCTCGATTTTATTGTTATCATGTATTTCTTGATATATTAGTCCTATTGCCTCTGTTTTTTTATTTACTGGTAATATACTATATTTATCGTTTGTAATCATATTAATTAATTTAAAATGGGATTTTAGCGCTTTAAACAATAAATTAAGCAAAACAATGAATACAGGAATGGCAGCTATAAATTGAGGCACGGTCAGTCCTAAATCAGATATGAATTCTTTAAGAGTCATAAATTATCCTGTTTAGTTAAATTGGGAGAGGTTATTATGATATTTTTCATAGTTAAAAACCAGTAAAAGATCACGTGCTAGGGAGGTGGTTTAAGGCTGCCAAGCAATTATGCTTGGCAGTTTTGCATAGTAAGTGCAATATCATTACTCTATGAGTCAATAAGCTCATATTCTGCATGAGTTGAAGGTATTGATAGAGGTTTTAATAATGAATAATAAATATTTTCATACGATGAAACCATAGTATCTACTAACTATAATTTCATCGTGCTGAAATGGGTTAAGCAGATTCTTGTATGATATTTGGTAGTTCTCTGGATTCAAATTTTTTGCACATTTTGTCTACAATGAGACCAATCATTTTTTCGAAAATGAAATTATTCTGAAATTCTTGTCCGGGACTTATTGAGCCAACATTGAGAGATGGTTCGATAGGGTTATCTGAAAATATATTAAAGCTGTCTGTATGATAATGTTTGATTATGGCGGATATATTTGGGGTAATTACTGTTAAGCCTAATATGTTTTTATTTTTTGAACTGATATCATGCAGTCCATGTAGATATTTCATAGTCAGTTCTGGAAGGTAATGAGTGAATCCTTTTTTATGAGTTGTGTATTTTGCATCCAGAATGTAGTGATATCTTGAAACACCGTTTTCAACTGTAATTACAAAGTCAGGAGAACGATTTGAGTTTTTAGAAAAATGATTTCTTATATTTATCTTACCGTTATTTATGGTCCAGTTTTCGGAATTGATTAACGATTCCTCGCCAGACTTTTTGTTTTTGTGCATCCAGTATTTAGGTTCATAATGTAAAGTGATTCTTGTATTATTAATTTTATAGCAAAAAAATGACTTTCCGTCATTGCTATCGAACGGAGTAGTGTATCTGAAATACTTATCAAGAATCTCTTTTAAATAGAAAAGGGAATAGTATTCAAAAAGTTTTGGTATGCTTTTTAATGATAAAAGCTCTTCTTGAGTACTCCAATCTGGACTTCCAAACCTATACCAGCTAATTATTTTATTAAATATTGAAAGATAGGTCTTGTGATTTTTAACTTTCATTGTGAGTGTAGGAATGCCGGTTAGCTGTCTTTTTACCGGTATCCTTTTGTTTAATTTTCTTTTAATATGGTTGAGGTAAATTAACATTTCCTTGCATTTTTTAATTTTATTGTGATTGATTTTTCGTTGGAATTTTCTAATTTGGTTGTAAAAGCTAACATATTCACTATATGTATTGTTTTTTTCTTGATATTGAGTTGGTGTTTCAAAGCCTGCAAGAAGTCCAGAAACAGCTAGTTTTAATGTAGTAATAAAACCATGAAGCACTTGATTCTCATAAACATCACTATCATTACAAAGTGAGCTTTCTCTAATTTTTAGACTGCTGTAAAATTTACCATTGTATTCAAGAATAGCATCTTGTTCTTGAGGTGTTTCAAATAATTCCTCGATATTATCACAAATCCATGAGAGGGTTTGGTCATCTACGTTAGTACTTTCTGTAGGCGCAATGAACTGGTATTTTGTAGTAAGTTTCGTGATTGGCTCGAATAATATAGCATCAATTAACTGAGAGAGATTTTTTATTGTTTTTTCCATCCACTCTAAAAAAATATCCGCAGGAGTATCACCATCTTTAAAACCCGCATTTCTGCGGGTTACACGGAAGAAAGAATATAAAGCATCATTATTGTGCTTAGCTAAGAAAGATAGCATGTCGTTAACTCTCTCTGCATTAATTTTCTTCGCTAAAACATCAATCTTCTGAAATAGAACTAGTTTCTCCTTTTCATCATGCTCAAGGATAAGAAAAAATTCTGCTATACCGAAATAGTTATGAAAGAATGTTTCATATTGATAATTGATCGTTTTTTTAGGGTGCCACGTATACACCCATTTATTATTTCTAATGTCATGAAAGATATCGGTGTATTCAATTTCGTTTTCATGTAAGCTCAGGCAAACGCGCTCGTAAGCACTATCTAAAGAAATTTTTATATCAATAGCTTCATCTTCAAGAATATACGGTGATGCATAGTGAGTAGAATCTTGCTCAAATAATTCTATAAGTTCATTCTTTCTAGGTCCATTTAAAATGGTTAATTCTAGCTTCATTTTTATTGTCCTTTAAAAATAAGAGTAGGAGTCACCGTAAATATCGCCGTGATCAATAATATTATTGATGGACGCTTTTGAGATAGTGAAGTTACATTCAGAAAATTTTTGCTCAAGATCATTAAGTCTATCTTTAAAAGAACTACCATAGCCTTCAATGAGAGGAATTATGTGTTGATTAACTGCATAATCAAGAGGTGCTACATGCATGCTTTCAATCTCGTTTGCAACATGACAATATCTTTTCATAGCATTGATTTTTCTTTGGCTAACTTTTATTGATGTTGTCCTTGCCATAGGTTGAGAAAGAATATCGAGAATGTTTTCTAAAGCGCTTTCTTCATCTTGAGTAAAACTTGCATCGGATACTGAAATGTTAAATGCATTGTTTAAATTTGCGAAATCTAATGCGCCATCAAAATTTGCAATTTGTGATGGTAGAGATTTGTAATTGAAATTGTGGTCCATTGTAATAATAGGAACTCGGTCAATCAATCGGGGAGACAGTTTCTCAGTTGTAGAATCATTGTTTATTGTGGCTAAAAATCTTAAGTTCTTAGGAACACTGAAAAAACGGTCGGACGTTGTTGGTATTCCCGTATCGATCATTCTATTAGCGCCTTCAGGGTCGCACATGCCAAGGAAGTCTGACCAATAATGCTCTATACTAGAGAGGTTGGCTTCATCTAAGAGAACCATCTTCAGGTAATCATTATTCTTTGTATTTTTTAAAAATTCATATAACCCAGTTCTTGATGGTTGGTATAAGTCTTTTAAAGAATTATAGAAGCCTAATATATCTCTGCCTGATACCCAGGCGCGGCCAACAGCTATGTTAAGGAAGTTTGTACCAGAAAAAGTTAACTCATCGTCAGCAAGGCCTAGATGTTTAGCTAGACGTATAGCTGTAGATGTTTTACCTGTACCTGGAGGGCCAGCTAATATGGTCATAAAGGATTGAGATATGTTTATAATTAAATTAGCCATTTCATCAAATGTGAAATTCCTACCACCGTCCGAGCTAAATGACTGCATTAGATAATGAATGTAATCACTTCTGTTACTTTTATCTAATTTAAGTTCTGAGGGTTTAATCTTCATAGGCTCACTTAGAGCCAGGACATTTTTTCTTTTCTCCCCTCGAAGGATAGTAGTCAATGTGCTGATTTCAGCGAGTTTGTCAGGAAGTTGAGGTGATTCGAGCATGGCTTCTTGGGTTTTTAAAGCATTCTCAATGACTCTATTTTCGGTTTCAATTTCTTGCTTTCGTCTTTTTAAATATTCTATTTCTTTGTCTAATGTATTGAATTCATTGATTTGCTCTTGAGTGGATAAAAAATTATCGATTATTTTTTCGTTCTCTTGAATTGAGTGCTCAAGTTTTGAATTTTGCTCAGTTAGTTCCTTTTGTTTTTCTAAAAGAACTTGGTGAGCATCTTCATCGGATTGCTTTTTTATTTCATCTATTCTTTCTTTTGCTTTCTTTTTCTCTATTTCAATGTCTTTAATTTCATTATTTAACTCTTCTTTCTTTTGAAGAATTAATCGTTCATGATCTTTTAATTCATTATTTAATGACGCTTTTTTAGATTCGAATTGATCTTCTAATTCTTTGTTTTTCTCTTTGAGTAGAAAGTCTCTATTTTTATCAAAATATTTATCTAAGTACAGCCTTCCGTCTCTAGTTTCAGCTAAGAATTCATTTATTATTTCACTACCGTAATCACTTTTATCAAGAAATTCTGATAACAAATTTCTCAATCTTGTCATTCTTTCATTATTACTTATTGCTTTATTTTTCTTAACATATTCTTCAATGCCTTGTGATAAACGTTGTGCTTCACTTTTTCCTAGTAAAAAATTTTTTCCTTTTCCGAAATTATTCTTTGTAAAGTAAGATATTAATCTTACGTCTGAGATGTAATCAATTTTCTCATATTGAATTACCGATACTTCTTTCAGATTCTTTATGAATTTTTTGGTTATTCCTTTTATCTTTATGATTTCAATGGAGTTATTTTCACTTAACTCATTTAAAGAAATTTTGGCCACAAAATCAGTATTAAGTTGTAATGGAGATGGAGTTGTTAGTGGTGAGAGGAGCCAGTTCTCATTTTGCTTAGTTGCTTTGAAAGGACCATATATATAACTTTCATTTTGTATGAAGAAATAGTTACTAGGCAAATCGAAAGCATAATCTACAGACCCTGAAGTTATATCGGGCAAATTTATATCTAAAATTGGTATGAGTAAGTGTCTTTCTAATCTACTGGCCTTATTTCCCACAGTATAGTGCTTTTGTAATCTGGAGTTTGATTTCCAATCCTCTTCTTCGCTATTAAAGTACTCATTAAGTATGAATATTTCATCTGTTTTAAAAGATTGGTTAATACTTAAAAAATTCTTAGATACAAATATTCCACCATTAGGGAACTCTCCCGATTGAATATCTGACACACTTCCATCTTCATTAAGATGAGCCAGGGGAATAATTAGCCCCATATCAGGGTTTGCTGAATGGTTTTCGTCCTTTATGACAAGCAAGCGGTCATTCATTATTAGACTCCTTAATTATAACAATATGAAATTAATATTAAGATTATAATGTGGAAAGTAACAGTTTGTATTTCTTGCATCAATAGTGATATATCCATAAATATTATTCTTCTGCAAGTCCATATCGCTACAATGCAAGATTTTTTTAGGTGGTTGTTTGGTAGTCAATGTGGTTTTTTTATTAATTTTATAGTTAAAAATCAACAAATTTTTTGTTTTTTTCGAGTCTGGCCTTCGTGCTATCTGAAAGCAAAGGGTTACAGAAACTTTCACTCATTCAAGTAAATGTGCCTTATCCTGAACGTGATAAAACAGGTATTAAGAAAAGCCATTTTTGTCTATCAGTGTGGTTTTAGAATCTGGGAAAAGAGGCAAGGATACTATGTGTAGCAGCTCGCGTTTAAATTTCAGCGGACTCGCTTAAAACCAGACTGTGCTGGTTTTTCCCCGACGAGCTACGCCAACAAAGACGCTATTTCGGGGGATGCGCAGGTTATGGCAGACTGCTATTTTGGTGGAATCAATAAACGCCATACTGTCTGTTGGCATTTGCTGAATTCGAATATACTCAAATATGCTCCAGGAGGCCAAGCAGAGGATAAATCGAAATAGGTACAGAGATAGATCTGGATATGAGACTGTTGGAAAATTTGAATCATGAATACTTCAAACATGATTTCTGCGTATATTGCTAATTATATTGCTAATAAAGTAGCGAATCCTTGAAATTACCAAATAGGGTATCACAAGATGAAGATTCAACAAGTACCAGTCATAGAGTATAAGGATATTTCTACTGGCCATTTTGAAGTCAGCCAGTTTATTAGAATTTTGAAAAAGTTCGGACATATTCACATCACCAATATTACTGATCCAGCTTTTGTCATTGGGTCCGTACATCTAAAGCGTGTTGCTCAGCAACTATTTGATCTGCCAGACGAAATTAAAATGCAGTTTTATATTGGTAACTCTGACGGTCATCGAGGATACGTTCCGGTTACTGAGAAAGGACAATATGCAGATGAAAAGGATCGAGTGTACGAGGCGTTTGATATTGGCCCGCAGGTGGTGCGCCTGAATGGATTCTGAGCGGAGAAAATCGCTATCCAAGCTAGGTTTTAAACGCAAGCGAGGTTATCGATAGGTATTTTGATTTTTCGCTTTCACTCGGGCGTTTGATCACTTCTGCGCTCATATCACATTACAGCCATCATGAAATCAACATTGTTGATGCAACCTGTAATCCAGCAAGCCAGCTCCGACTGATTCATTATCTTTCGCATGAACCAGAAGAAATCCAACAGGCATCCAGCATGGGTGCCCATACAGACTATGAGTTTTTCACTCTTTTATTGCAGGATTCTCCGGGACTGTTCTATAGAATGAATAATAACGAGCCTTGGCAGGCCGTACCTGCAATGAAAAACTCTCTATTACTAATTGCGGGCGATGTACTGGAAGTACTTTCAAATGGAGAAATTCGCTCACTTATTCACCGGGTGTTGGCTAATGGTGATGAACGATATAGTTTTGCATTCTTTATGAACCTTAACCCTGATACACATCTAAAACGGCCAGGCGAACCTGATTTTAATATTGGTAATCATCTGATTTCACAACTGACTCGGGATTTCCCATATCTTCGCAGCAAAATAAATGCAACTTATAACCCCGTATTTGAGGAGAGAGCCAAGTGAGGAGATTTGAAAGTAAACGAGTGGTTGTAACTGGCGGGGCAAGCGGGATAGGAGAAGCGATCGCAAGGATAACACCATTCAGTTAAGCATGTTTTGAATGAGGTAGCGGGTTTTCGACATACGAACGGTCCTGCTTTTGGGCCGTTTTCTTTTTTCAGGCAAAATTATACTGCTTAACGCTTTCCCTCAGTGCTCTGAGTTTTTTGGAATGGTGCCGGGAGCAGTAATCGCACACCACAAAACTTCATCCTGAATATCTCGTCATGCCTGAATAAAACTGATAGGTAGTGGAGATACCCCGGCCCGTCACCTGCGCCAACGTCTTGAGCTTCGCCTTCTTTCGCGGGGCATACACCACGTTGTAGGCTAATACTACAGCCGTAAATACCAGAAAAAAGTTAAAAAGAAGTGATTAAGGATTTTTAAAAGTGGATAAAAAACTTGATGTTATATTGATATTAAAAGAGAAAATACCAGAGGAAACGGGTTTTAAATTGATTAACCACATTAACCACATTAACCACATTAACCACATTAACCACATTAACCACATTAACCACATTAACCACATTAACCACATTAACCACATTAACCGCATTGGCGTTGATTTTAATATCATTAACATACCTATTATCCTATCTGATTTTAAACCTAAAAAAATTAAATACAGGAAAAATAAAAACCCAAGTGCTAATTTAATGAAAATGGAGGGGGTTAAATACAGGTTGGTAAATGGAAAAAACGATTATATTTACATGGACTATCCAATGAAAACCTTTTTACTACTATGTTTAATGTATTTATCAGCAATGGTGTTATTCTATTATTTTATATTTTAACTAACCTGCTATGGCTATTTAAAAATGCAAATGCAGGGATGGTGTAACTTTAATTAATTGATTTATTAAATAAGTTAATTTTTAATAAGAATGATTAATTGAGTCTAAGTTTATTAACAGAGAGTTGAAAAGAAACCAGCATGTAAAATAATATTATTCGAACAGAATGATATGAAAGTATTTTCTCACCATTATTTTATGAAGAAAACTATAAAAATGATGCAATAAAGAAAGGATAAAACGGTCAATCTGGTAGGATTTAAGCTCTGAAAGAGAAGTGAGTATCTGAAAAAAACACAAAGGGGTATCTTTATATCATCAGATTATTTACCGGCTAATTTATTTAGAAAAATAAATGGTGGTGACTTATAAAAACTGATTTAAATTATCGATAAAATAGTGTCATTAAAGATAAAAAGCCGGGGTAATCTACACTAGGTAAACGTAAAATAAGATATTTCATAATGATTAAACTTAGTAAAAAGCAAGCGTTAAAAGTGGTAAAAACAACTGTTAAAGTTTTATGCTACTTAAAATCAGCGGTTAAAAAAATGACTTTTAATAATGGTTTAAAACCTGCCCATCATAAAGCTATCAATGAAAACTGAGAAATAAAAATGGGTTTGATTAATGCTTATGTTTCCAGGAAAAAAGATAAATAAGAATATAAATCTGTTAATTCGATAATCTATTTTTAAAAATGAGCCGCTTTAATAGTGTTTTCAATCGTAGAATAAAGTTTTTATAAATCAGTTAAATAATCGATGATAAAAATCGGCATGAAAACATCCCCAGATAAATGATTTAACAGAATAATGTACAGACTCTTAAATACGTCAGTTTAAACTTGTTTTACCCTGTTTTAACCCGTTGAATAGCATTTCTTTGCTATGATTTGATTTAAACCGTTTATCTCTTTTTATGTTTTTAACATGCTAAAATCAGTTTATGTCGCCGTTTTTAAAAACTATTTTCTCGCTCGATTAACGCTTAAATACCTGTTAAACCGTTATAATCTTGGCTGGTTAATCCGTCAGAACTTTCTGCATCGTTGTATGAATGGTATTAATAACAATATTAATCCAATCTAACGAAATACCATTCTTTTTAAGATCGCCCTCTGGTTTGTTGGTGGTATCGCTTTTATCTTGCCAATACCCTTATATGTTCCCAATATACGGTAAGTGATTTATTGCTAGTAAATATTTTTAATTGATTGTAATTTTAATATGTTATTTTTCCATCAGGACCATACCAGTATCATGTGTACATTAAGTATATCTTTAACTAGCGTCCAATTTTTTGCAGACTGACCTGACAAATGATAGTAAAAGCTATTAGTATTGGGAAAACAATCACTTTAGTTTAGAAACCATTTTCAGGGAAGTAGAAATGTTACATGTACTTGCGTGGCCTGATCTGTTTATTTGCATTTTTGTCGTTTTCTTTGCTTATCTGGTTTTTGGTATGGCCGGGTTTGGTTCTGCACTTATTGCTGGCCCAATTCTAGCATTTTATATCCCTGTAGCGAAAATTGTTCCTATGCTCGCGTTGGTAGATTTAACCGCCGCAGTGATTAATATTACCAGAGAGGGTAAGAAATCAGAGTTTAGTGAGATCAAGTTAGTTATTCCATTAATGGTTGTCGGTAGCTTGATTGGCGCCGCTATTTTATTGATGGCCCGGCCTAATGTTTTAGTTCTGGTGTTAGGGTTATTTGTTGTTTTCTATTCAATTTATTCGCTATTTTTCAGTAAAACCTACCGTCAATTCCCCGCTAAAGCCGCTATTCCATTTGGTCTGAGTGGAGGTGTTTTCAGTGCGCTATTTGGTAGTGGAGGTTTTCTATATGCAATTTATCTAACTGGACGGATATCAGATAAGGAAATTTTCAGGATCACTCAGACGACTTTAATTGGTTTCAGTACCCTGACGAGAGTGATTATTTTTGTTGTCATGGGTATTTATCTGGACACCTCATTTTTGTTATTGATACTGGTATTTATTCCAGCCATGTTGTTGGGAATCTATTTTGGTCGCCAAGTGACACTGAAAATCTCCAGAGGAACATTTTTGAAGTTTATCAATATTATTGTACTGGCTTCGGGGTTAATGCTGATATATCGTTATATATTTACTGTTTGAAATAATAACCAATAGGAATTAACTCATTCAATATAATATTATTAATTTGTTGTTTTCAGTTCATTTCATATTTATTCTCTTTGTTTTTGCTGGATAGATATAAATAAAATGAACAGTCGTGATTATAGAAATAATAATTTTTTTGCCATTTTTACTATTACCACGAGTGTCGCTGTTATTGGCATTGTCATTGGTTTGACTATCCCAATGATAGCGTTACGCTTGAATAGCCAAGGTATTGATGAGTTGTACATTGGTTTAATTTCTGCGGCTCCGGCATTGGGGGTTCTTTTGAGTGCTCCGGTAGTCCAGAAAATTGTAGCTCTGGTAGGTAAGAAACACGTCATGATGATTGCAACAGGGGTTTCTGCTGGCAGTTTGCTCCCACTTTTGGGTTCGTTGCCGATGGAGTTGCTTTTTCCTCTGCGGCTAGTTACTGGTGTTGCTA
Organism: Photorhabdus bodei; assembly: GCF_003287735.1. GTDB lineage: Bacteria > Pseudomonadota > Gammaproteobacteria > Enterobacterales > Enterobacteriaceae > Photorhabdus > Photorhabdus kayaii. The sequence continues at coordinate 31,345 of NZ_NSCM01000023.1, forward strand.
ATGGATTAATGATCTGTCTAGGTGAAACCTGGATTAATGAACTCTCTGAAGAGAATAAACGAGGCAGGGTACTGGCTGTTTATACAACAGTTTTTACTGTCAGTCAGTTGCTTGGCCCTTCTATCATTGCTTTTTATGGTATCGCAGATAAAACGCCGATACTGATTTGTACTCTGATCCATATCTTTTCACTGGTGCTCTTTGTCATGGTAGATCAGAAGAAAGGCGATAAGTTGCCGCAACACAGTAAGAAATCCAATTTCTCTATTGTTCAATTTGTGAAGATTGCACCGGCGATCTGTGGTGGTGTGCTATTTTTTTCCTTTTTCGACGGGACCATTCTTTCTATGTTTCCCATCTACGGGATGAGTTGTGGGTATACCGAAGCGGTAGCTGCACTGATGATAAGTGTCATTCTTGCTGGTGATGCAGTGATGCAGCTTCCGTTTGGTTGGCTGGCGGATCATATGAATCGTATGCGCTTATACCAGATTTGTGGTGTAGCAACGCTCGGAGCAAGTGCATTATTGCCGTTTGTTATGACATATCAGTATCTTATCTGGCCTTTGTTGATTGTTTTAGGGGCAACTGCGGGGGCTATCTACACCATTGCATTGGTCCAAATCGGTCAGTATTTTTCAGGAAATGATCTGATAGTGGCTAATGCCGCAGCGGCTATGTTGTGGGGAATTGGGAGTTTGTTTGGACCACTGCTTGCCGGTATAGCGAGTTCAGTGACGCCATCAGGTTTACCTGTTCTGCTTGTCATCATTGCAGCACTGTTTCTGGTTTCAACCATGGATCGGTTTAATCCACAAAGTGATAAAAGTAATAAAAGTGATAAAAGCTGAAGTATTCATTCGGTAGCTGTAGTCGAATCCTAAGGTTGAAACATTGCGATTAATTATTGTGAAAAGTTTAATCTTCGGAAGTCATTCTTCTAATGCTTGACTAAATAATACTGTTAGCTATTGATTTCGACACTATGATCACTGGATAATCTTTCGCCTCAAATTCTCTCACTGTTTTCTATTCTAAAAGCCAAACGATTGCTTTTATGATTTGTTGAACCGATTGGTGCAATGTTCATTAAGTTGTTGTGTTATTAAGCAAGGTGATCGTTTTCGTTTGATGAGGAAGTGGAAGAAGTACCATGAACATAATGCAGGGGAACGACATGTCTGGCACTCAGGCACCAGTTAAATGCAAACTGGACAAGTATTTTAAATTGACTGAACGTGGCACAACGGTACGCCGTGAAATTCTGGCAGGGATCACAACTTTCTTGGCGATGGTTTATTCAGTCATCGTTGTACCGGGAATGTTAGGGCAGGCAGGGTTTCCCCATACTGCTGTCTTTATTGCGACTTGTTTAGTTGCCGGTTTTGGTTCTTTGTTAATGGGGCTGTGGGTTAACTTGCCAATGGCAATTGGTTGTGCAATTTCGTTGACTGCATTTACCGCTTTTAGTTTGGTTTTAGGACAGCAAATCACTATTCCGGTTGCACTCGGTGCGGTATTTTTGATGGGATGCTTGTTTACGGTGATTTCTGTTACCGGTATTCGTTCTTGGATTTTACGCAACATACCAATGGGTATTGCGCATGGTGCAGGGATTGGTATTGGGCTGTTTTTGTTACTGATTGCGTCAAACGGTGTGGGTCTGGTCATTAAGAACCCTCTGGAAGGTTTGCCTGTTGCTTTGGGGGCGTTCACCTCTTTTCCGGTTATGATGACTCTGCTTGGGCTGGCTGTTATTTTTGGTCTGGAAAAATTGAAAGTTCCCGGTGGTGTGCTGTTAGTGATCGTGGTGATTTCAGTTATTGGGCTGATTTTTGATCCGGCGGTGAAATATCAAGGGTTCTTTAAGATACCGAGTCTGGGAGATGATGGCCTGTCCTTGATTTTTAGTATGGATATTATGGGGGCTTTGCAGCCGATTGTGTTACCCAGTGTGTTGGCGTTAGTCATGACTGCGGTGTTTGATGCCACCGGTACCATCCGTGCGGTAGCAGGGCAAGGGAACCTGTTGGATAAAGGCGGACAGATTATTAATGGCAGTAAAGCGCTGACTGCCGATTCTGTTAGTAGTATTTTTGCCGGTGCTATCGGTGCTTCTCCGGCTGCGGTATATATCGAATCAGCCGCAGGTACCGCCGCCGGCGGTAAAACAGGTTTAACCGCAACAGTTGTCGGTATCCTGTTCCTGTTAATTTTGTTCTTTTCTCCACTTTCCTATCTTGTACCGGCGTATGCCACCGCGCCGGCATTGATGTATGTTGGTTTGTTGATGCTGAGTAATGTCAGAAAGCTGGATTTCGATGATTTTGTTGGGGCGATGTCCGGTATGCTTTGTGCAGTCTTTATTGTTCTGACCTGCAATATTGTAACCGGTATTATGTTGGGTTTCAGTTCGCTGGTTGTTGGTCGTATCTGTTCCGGTGAATGGCGCCAATTGAATATCGGTACCGTGGTAATTACGATCGCTTTAGTAGCATTTTATGCTGGTGATTGGGCTATTTGATTGATTAAAAAGTGCGTAATGGGTGTTCACCCCTGCGCACTTTGCCAATTCTTGCGATTACTTTTAAATTCTCAATTATTTCCCCTGTATTTATCTGATTAGTTTACAATATTCCTGTAATTCTTTCGGATACGGCTCCGCGTGTATCTACCTTTTTCGATTGATTCAGTTATTTTAGTATTAAGATTTATTCTCACTGTTTTGTGTTAACGGGAAGAAAAAGAGTTTCAATCTGTATACCAACGGTTCTTAGGCAAATTGTAAGGGCAACATGGAAATATTCTTTACTATTCTGATCTTGATTTTGGTGGTTTCAGTTTCTGGCGTTCTGACTAAAGTGATTCCGTTCCGCATACCTCTGCCGTTAATGCAAATTGCTATGGGAGCATTGCTGGCTTGGCCGCACTTTGGCTTACATGTTACTTTTAATCCTGAGCTATTTCTCGTTCTGCTAATTCCTCCTTTGTTATTCGTTGATGGCTGGAAAATGCCGACCAGAGAGTTTTTCCAGTATGGACGGGAAATTTTCATACTGATGCTGGTATTGGTGCTGGTTACTGTTGTCGGTATTGGTTATCTGATTTACTGGCTGATGCCAGGTATTCCGTTAATTGCTGCTTTTGCCCTTGCTGCTGTGTTATCGCCAACAGATGCGGTGGCTTTATCATCCATTGTTGGAAAAAGGCGTATGCCTAAGCGCATGATGAATGTGATGGAAGGGGAAGCGTTAATGAACGATGCTTCCGGCCTGGTAGCCTTAAAGTTCGCTGTAGCGATAGCAATGGGAACGATGGCATTTTCTGTTACTGGCATGACCATAGAATTCTTCAAAGTTGCTATTGGCGGTTTGTTATCCGGTATTGCAGTAACCTGGTTGTACAGTAAATCCCTGCGCTTAATGAATCGTTGGAGCGGTGGCGATCCGGCAACCCAAATTGTTTTCATGTTGCTGTTGCCGTTTGCTTCTTATCTGATTGCAGAACATATTGGCGTTTCCGGTATCCTTGCCGCGGTTGCCGCGGGTATGACGATCAGTAAATCTGGGGTCATCCGTAATGCTCCGTTGGCAATGCGTTTGCGTGCTGATAGTGTCTGGTCAATGCTGGCGTTTGTATTTAACGGCTTGGTGTTTGTCATGCTGGGCCTGCAATTACCGGGGATCTGGCAAACTTCCGTTATACAGGCAGAAATTGATCCAACCGTTGAAACCTGGATGCTGTTCGCCGCGGTTGCAGTGATTTATGGAGCCCTTTTATTACTGCGTTTCTGCTGGTTATGGCTGATGAAGAATATCAGCAAATTTTTTATGAAAAAAAATCCACTGAATTTTGCGACTTATACCACTCGTGAATTATGGCTGGCATCTTTTGCCGGCGTTCGTGGAGCAATCACACTTGCTGGCGCACTGTCTGTTCCTCTGTTTCTGGCGGATGGTACGCCATTCCCGGCCCGTTATCAGCTTATCTTTATTGCCGCGGGAGTCATTCTGTTCTCGTTGTTAATTGGCGTTCTCTCTTTGCCATTCCTGTTACGGGGAATGCAAACTTCCGATAAGGAGGCAGATATCAGTGAGGTCCGAATGGCGCGGGCAGCTATGGCGGAAGTGGCGATTGTCAGTATGAATAAGATGGAAGAGCGTCTTTCTGCTAGTCCCGAAGAGCAATTGGATGCTGAAGTGATTACTGAAGTTGCTTCCAGGGTAATTGGCTATTTGCGTCGCCGTACTGTGGGGCAGGATGAGATAGAACATAGCCTGCTAGTGGAAGATTTGGAACGTCGTTTTCGTCTGACTGCATTAAGGGCAGAGCGTGGTGAGTTATATCATCTGCGTGCAACTAGAAAAATAAGTAATGAGACACTTCAAACCTTGCTGCATGATTTGGATTTACTGGAAGCTCTATTGGTACAGAAAGAGCATTGATATCCTATAATTTGTGAGTTGTCACGATAATCTTGTGAGTCGCCGTGTTCAGCCTGATCGGTGGATATTTCGCCTGTCAGGTTGATAACTGATTTTATATGTTTACTCGTATCTGGCTGGTGGTATTGGTTTTCCCGCCGTAGATACCGGAACCTCTCGGCAATGATGAATAATATGTTGGTTCCGGTGGAATGGCTGATCAATTTACCATTGGTGGGAGTTTGTTTGTTGCGTTGTTCTGGGGGCATCAACGTTTAATTTTGCAATTCCTTTTACGAATGGCAGATTATCCATCGCGTGCTGGCGTGCGGAATGGATAAACGCGTCAATCTCAGGCTGATACTGTTCGCCTTCACGAACGGCAGCGTACAGCCTGCTCCATAAACCTTCTCCCAGTGTTTTAGTTACCACTAACTCTTGCCTTTCAAATGTCTCAACAACCCAATGTGGCAGAGCCGCGATTCCCATGCGGACAGCGACCATTTGGATCAGTAATAGGGTGTTATCCACATTTTTCAACGTAGGGACAACACCCGCCGGTTGCAAGAAACGCCGCCAGATATCGAATCGCTGACGTTGAACGGGATAGATCATCAATGTCTCATCAATTAAATCTTTTGGCTGGATGTGCAGTTTATTGGCCAGAGGATGATCCGGAGCAACAACCAGTTTGACCTCATAATCAAATAGCGGTGTGTAGTGCAAATGACTCTCAGGGAGAATATCTGATGTCAAAACGACATCCAATTCTCGTTGCAGTAATGCAGGTTGTGGATCAAAAGTGACGCCGGATTTGAAATCCACATTGACTTGTGGCCAGGTTTCTCGGAAATGCTTGAGTGCAGGTGTCAGCCATTGAATACAACTATGACATTCAATAGCGATACGCAGATTTGTTTGGCCCGGCTCTTTACATTCGCGCAGTGCATTTTGAACCAGAGGGAGCACTTGTTCCGCTAGTCGTAATAAAACTTCACCCTGTGGCGTGAAACGAAGCGGTTGACTTTTACGAATGAACAACCGGAAGCCAAGGCGATGTTCAAGATCGCTGAACTGATGAGACAAAGCGGATTGTGTTTGATGCAGATGATTGGCTGCTGCCGCTAATGAACCACAATGACTCAATGATTGTAATGTTTTTAGATGTTTTATTTCGATCATGAGAAACCTTCAGGATGATAATGAATAAATTGCGCTTGTGGTTTATACCTTACCTGTTGATTATGGATGTGTAAACATCTAGACGGCTAAAAATGACGGGATAATGAAATGACGACTATTAATCACACACTTGGCTTTCCACGTATCGGTTTGAAAAGAGAACTTAAAAAGGCTCAGGAAAACTATTGGGCAGGGAAAATTTCTCAGCAAGAATTATCGGAAACTGGCCGTGAGTTACGTGCCCGTCACTGGGAACAACAAAAGCAGGCTGGTGTTGATTTAGTGCCGGTTGGTGATTTCGCTTGGTATGATCATGTTCTAACCACCAGTTTACTACTCGGTAATGTGCCACCGCGTCACCAGAATCCAGATGGCACGATTGATCTAGATACACTGTTCCGTATTGCTCGCGGTCGTGCGCCGACGGGTGAACCTGCCGCCGCCGCGGAAATGACTAAATGGTTTAATACTAACTACCATTATATTGTGCCGGAATTTCAGCAAGGGCAGGAATTTAAGCTGAGTTGGACTCAGTTACTAGAAGAAGTGGATGAAGCCTTATCTCTGGGCCATCAAGTGAAACCAGTTTTACTGGGGCCGATAACTTACCTGTGGTTGGGTAAAGTGAAAGGTCAGGTATTTGATCGTCTCTCTTTATTGAAAGATATTCTTCCTGTTTATCAGCAAGTATTAGCTGAGTTAGCTAGACGTGGTATCGAATGGGTTCAGATTGATGAACCTGCGCTGGTACTGGAACTGCCAGCAGAGTGGTTGGCAGCTTATCCGGTTGCTTATCAGGCACTTCAAGGACAGGTTAAACTATTGCTGACTACCTATTTCGATAGCGTTGGTCACAATCTAGAAACGATTAAATCTTTGCCGGTACAAGGGCTACATGTGGATCTGGTTGCTGGTCAGGATGATATCGCGCAACTGAATGAGTCATTGCCGAAAGAGTGGGTGCTTTCCCTTGGTGTGATTAATGGTCGTAATGTATGGCGTGCTGATTTAACCGCTAAGCATCAGCTAATTAAGCCATTGGTAGGTAGCCGTACACTGTGGATTGGTTCTTCCTGTTCTCTTCTGCATAGCCCTATTGATCTGAGTGATGAGACTGCGCTTGATGCAGAGGTGAAAAGCTGGTTTGCGTTCGCATTGCAGAAATGTGAAGAGTTAGCTTTGCTGGCTGCGGCATTGAATCAGCCAGATGGCAGTAAACAAGCAGAATTGGATGCTTACAGTGCGCCAATCCGTGCACGTCGTGAATCTAAACGGGTGAATAATCAGGCTGTTACTGAGCGCCTGGCGGCAATTAAGCCACAGGACAGTGAGCGTAATCAGCCATACTCGCAGCGTGCGGAAATACAGCGTCAGCGCTATAACTTGCCATTGTGGCCGACAACAACCATTGGATCATTCCCGCAAACGACGGAAATTCGTGGCTTGCGTTTGGATTTCAAAAAAGGCCGGGTAGATGGTGCCAGCTATCGTACCAATATCTGTGAACATATTAAGCAGGCAATTAACGAACAAGAACGTTTAGGATTAGATGTATTGGTTCATGGCGAAGCTGAACGTAACGACATGGTGGAGTATTTCGGTGAACACCTCGACGGTTTTGTCTTTACGCAGAATGGTTGGGTTCAGAGCTATGGGTCCCGCTGCGTGAAGCCACCAGTGATTATTGGTGACGTCAGTCGTCCAGAAGCTATCACGGTAGAATGGGCTAAATATGCTCAATCGCTGACGGAGAAACCTGTCAAAGGGATGTTAACCGGGCCGGTGACAATTCTCTGTTGGTCATTCCCAAGGGAAGATGTCAGCCGTGAGACGATTGCTAAGCAGATTGCATTGGCACTGCGTGATGAAGTGGACGATTTGCAAGAAGCGGGTATTGGTATCATCCAGATTGATGAGCCAGCATTGCGAGAAGGTTTACCACTGCGCCGGGAAGAGTGGCAATCCTATCTTGATTGGGCGGTAGAAGCATTTAAATTGAATGCTGCAATTGCCAAAGATGACACACAGATTCACACTCATATGTGTTATTGCGAGTTCAATGACATCATGCCTTCCATCGCAGCATTAGATGCGGACGTGATTACCATTGAAACTTCCCGTTCAGATATGGAGCTGTTGGATTCATTCGAAAACTTCTCTTATCCGAATGAGATCGGGCCGGGGGTTTATGACATTCATTCACCTAACGTACCTAGTGTTGAATGGATTGAAGCACTGTTACGTAAAGCGGCTGATCGTATTCCGGTCGAACGCTTGTGGGTTAACCCGGATTGTGGCCTGAAAACCCGTGGTTGGATTGAAACTCGCCAGTCACTGGCAAACATGGTACAAGCAGCGAAACGCCTCCGTGAGTCAGTAAAATAACGCATCCCATAATTTGCCTGTCATCTTTAATTGGTGATGGGCATTTTTCATAAAATAATCTTTCTTTTTTCAATAGCACGTAGAGGTGCGGCTTGGCTGGGATCTTTTCTATTACCAAACTTTCAGTAACTTATATATGCCATATTGGTATTTGAAAAAATATATTTTATTAACAAAATAACCCGAGTAGTAACAAGATGGAAGCATTGTAATAGAAACTTAATAATTAAAGAGAGGATTATATGGATGTTAATAAGTTGCAAGGTAAGAAAAGTAGCTCTCGAAGAAATTTTTTAAAAAGTAGTGCTGTTATTACGGCGACTGCCGCACTTGCTCCGATGAGTTTAGCTCGTGCGGAAGCAAAGTTATCCCCACAACATGGAATAGGCGTATGTACGCTTGCGCCAGAGCAGATATCAGGGCCGTATTTCCGAAATGACAAAATTGTAAGAAGGGATATTACCGATTCAGAAGTAGGAATACCTTTTTTATTGAAAATTACTGTCATGGATAAAAAAACATGTAAACCTGTTGATAATTTATTTATTGATATCTGGCATTGTAATAGTCGGGGGAAATATTCTGGTTGGAGTTATATCAGCCCCGATATAGTACCTAACGTTGCTGGAATAGCTTCTATCAATAGAACTGATGATAAAAATTTTCTAAGAGGAGCTCAACCATCGGATAAGAATGGGATAGTTAATTTTACGACTATTTATCCCGGGTTTTATGCTGGTAGAGCGACTCATATTCATGTTGCGATCAGAAAATTGAGTACAAATGTGGATGACAAAGAGCACTTTGCTTTTGTTGGTCAAATGTATTTTCCAGAAGAAATAAATACAGAGGTTTATAAATATGATCTGTATTCAAAACAGAGGGTAATCAGAACAAAAAATCATGAGGATGAATATTTTAAAAATATGAATGGTCATCTTTCAGAAATAAAAGTAACAAAAATAGATGAATCTGATATTAACCGTGGGATACTTGGTGAAATAATTCTATCGATAGACTTGGAAAATATATCTAATTTCATAACTAAAGATGATTTATATTTTCATACGGTATGACCGGTTTTGTTGAATAAACTAAATTTCAATGTAATAACAGTCGAAATTATAAAATAACCTATGTAAATAATGTGCTGATTAATAATTTAATAAAGTATCAGGTACTTGATATACCCAATGGATTTCAAGATGGATCGCGACGGCAAGGGAGCGAATCCCCGGGAGCATGGATAACGATGTGACCGGGGTGAGTGAGTGCAGTCAACAAAGAGGCAACTTGAAGGATAACAGGTATATTTACATATGGATATTATGCAGGCATAGAGAGAATTATCTTTACTGTTTGATTGATATTATCAGTAGAGCATACTGTCTGTGCCTGTCATTTTCTCAGAGGAAAGCTTTCAGTCCCGCAAGCAGAATGTCAAATTAATGAGCTGTGTCTCCATTACTGGTGATATCTTCACTGTTTTTTAATGCTTCATCGATAGCAATTTTCAGCGCTGTTATAACTGTTTCTAGGGTATATATCTAAACAATATGCATCTTATAAAAAGACAACTGTGATATTTATATTTGGTAATTGTTTTATTTTTGTTGAAAATATAATTGTAATATGTTGGTAAATAAGCAAGAAAAATTATTTATTAGCTATAGAAGTAAAATACAGTTAATTTTTTAATATGTTTATCATAAGAAAAAGTTATTTTAAAAATAGTCCAGTTTATTGCGTTGTTGATTTATAAATGTTAGGAGAGTATTTTAGTAACGACGGTGATTTATATTTGATTAAGTTGATAGTTTATTGGAAATATTTTTTTTATGACTGGGTTATGAAATGATAATTTTTTCTTTGTGATGGAATGGATATTAACCTCTATTAACTCTCAAGGAGAAAATATTTCGATGAGATAATCTGTGATATATTTTTCTCGATACGTTATGAAACATAAATATAGCTAAACAATGGATTGTTTTTCCATAATATGAACTCATTCAAGTTAGTTTATGGACGGAAGAAAACGCCCTGTTTTTTTACCTATTTCATGGTTATTTTGTGATTTATGTCTCAAAATAATGTACGTTTTTCTTTTTTATATTACTTTAAGGTGACATTTATCACTAAAAGATGCCTAAATGATCAATACAGTAGATCTCAACTAATTTCATTATAAATTCTTCTTGCTGAGGAGTCTGATATGTCTGATGTATTTCACTTAGGTCTGACCAAAAACGATCTGCAAGGCGCAACTTTAGCTATTGTTCCGGGTGATCCGAAACGTGTGGAAAAAATCGCAAGATTGATGGATAACCCAGTTCATCTCGCTTCTTTACGTGAATTTACGTCATGGCGGGCAGAAATTGATGGTAAAGCAGTCATTGTATGCTCTACGGGTATTGGTGGCCCGTCAACCTCTATTGCGGTTGAAGAATTAGCGCAATTGGGGGTACGTACTTTTTTACGTATCGGCACAACAGGCGCAATTCAGGAAAATATCAATGTTGGTGATGTGTTGGTGACTACCGCGGCTGTTCGTTTGGATGGTGCCAGCCTGCATTTTGCTCCGATGGAATTCCCGGCGGTTGCCGATTTTGAATGTACGACGGCTTTGTACGAAGCAGCAAAAGATTTAGGTGCAATGGTACATGTGGGGGTAACGGCCTCTTCCGATACTTTTTATCCCGGTCAGGAGCGTTATGATACCTATTCTGGCCGTGTTGTGAGCCGTTTTAAAGGTTCAATGGCTGAATGGCAGGCGATGGGGGTTATGAATTATGAAATGGAATCGGCAACTTTATTAACAATGTGTGCAAGCCAAGGGCTGCGTGCGGGTATGGTTGCCGGTGTTATTGTTAACCGTACTCAGCAGGAGATTCCTAATGTTGAATTACTTGAGAAAACAGAAAGTAACGCATTGGGGATTGTAGTAGAAGCTGCTCGCCGTTTGTTGTAAATCATACTTTTTGGGCCGGAGTATTCCGGCTCACTCTTATTTTGAATAGAAATCTGTTAATGTTTTAATACCTAACAACTGATTAAAAATCATCATGATCACAACATCTTTATTGCATCCCTCAGTGCTTCCCCTCAATGGAGGGATTAATTTTCGTGATTTAGGCGGTAAAAAAGTCGCGAGTGGTGGAAAAATCAAATCAGGCTTGCTTTTCCGTTCTGGTTCTTTGGATCGCTTAACAGAACAAGACCAATCTTTCCTGGCAAATAAAAATCTCTTTCAAATCATAGATTATCGTGATACCAGTGAAATAGCGGATAAACCCGATTTGGTATGGAATGGCGCTAATTATCATCATGCTCCGGCCAATCCCTTATCTGATGAAGTGAATGCAAATCTGGAAAAATTGGCGTCAGAGATGTTGGAACAATTTAATCCTCAGGCATTTATGTTCCGTCTTTATGAATTACTGCCTCTAAAAAACTCAGCCTACAAGACATTAGTTAAATTACTGCAACAACCGGAAAAAGGTGGGATAGTCCAGCATTGTGCGGTAGGTAAAGACAGAACCGGTGTAGGTTCTGCGCTGGTATTATTTGCATTGGGGGCTGATTTGGATACGGTAATGGAAGATTATTTAGTGACTAATTGCACTCTGGCTCCTTATCGTGAATATTTGTTAAATGAGCATGCGAAAACTATGAGTGACGATGTGGTTGATAAATTCGCTTATGTTTATTCCGTGAGAGAAGAGTTTTTAATGACGGCATTAAACAGTATTAACCAGCATTATGGCAGTGTAGATATATGGCTGGAGAAAGATCTTGGCCTTGATTTTGCTGCTCGTAAGAAATTACAAGGTTATTTCCTTGAATAAAAAGTTGGTTTAATTCTGGTTAATGCAGCGATGGTTAAATTGAATGTGGTATACCCGTTATCTTTCAAGTTGCCTCTTTGTTGGCAGCACTCGCTCACCCCAGTCACATAGTTCGCTATGCTCCCGGGGATTCACTCCCTTGCCGTCGCGATGCATCTTGAAATCCATAGGGTATATTAATCAATATAGGAATATGAATTTGAGTCTTCATGAAATAGTTGAGTTGGTAATCGCTTTTGTTAAAGCACACGATACCTGGATCATGCCGATTGTTTTCTTACTTGCTTTTGGTGAATCTCTGGCTTTTTTCTCATTGTTATTACCTGCAACAATCATATTGCTTGGGTTAGGTGCATTAATAGGTGAAAGTGGCCTTAATTTCTGGTCAATTTGGTTGGCCGCCGCGGTAGGGGCCTTTTTGGGCGATTGGGTATCCTATATCGCCGGTGCGCATTTTAAAGGTGATGTTGGTAAAATCTGGCCGATTTCCCGTAAACCACAACTGCTGACACGAGCGCATAATTTTTTTGAGCGCTGGGGTATTTGGAGCATTTTCCTTGGTCGGTTTTTTGGGCCATTCCGTGCAATTGTGCCATTAGTCGCGGGTATTTGTACCATGCCATTGCGTTATTTCCAGATAGCGAATATCTGTTCCGCGCTTATCTGGTCTTTTGGCGTATTAGCGCCAGGAGCATTTGGTTTGCAATGGTTAGTGAAATGGGTGAGTTAATTGGGAGCGGCTTCGCAGACTGAACCATCTGTATAAATCATTCTGGACATCTATACAGTGGTAATTTAGTTTATCTGGTCTAGGCATTAGATAGAGGAAGTACCGGTGGGTATCCAGTTGTTATATACGTTGATAGGGACACTTGGCGGTCTTTTGGGGGGTGGTATTCTCGTTTGGTTCTCCATTCATCAACGTATTCAGCAGCAAGAGCTGGAATTACGGAAATTGGACAGCCAGCTTGCCGTTGCTAATGAGAAAATTGAACAATCCGCTTATTGGCGGGTTGAATGCGAACAATTGAACCAAGAATTGCGGGCTCAGAGAGAAATCAATAGCGTGCAAGAATCTGAACTGCGGGAAGTGACGACACGTCTGGAAGAGAGTCGCCTTGCGGCTGAAGAGAAACAGCGGTTGCTGATCAACAGTGAACTACGTTTGAACACGCAATTTGAGAATTTGGCTAACCGTATTTTTGAACAAACGGGTCGCCGTACTGATGAACAAAATCGGCAAAGTCTCAATACGCTTTTAGCGCCATTTCGTGAACAGCTTGATGGCCTTCATCGGCAAGTACAGGAGAGTTTTGGTCAGGAAGCCCGTGAACGGCATACTCTTGCACATGAAATCCGTAACTTACAGCAACTCAATGTCCAGATGGCTCAGGAAGCTATCAATCTGACAAATGCCCTTAAAGGTAATAATAAAATTCAGGGAGATTGGGGAGAAGTTGTATTATCCCGTATTTTGGAAGCTTCTGGTTTACGAGAAGGGCATGAGTTTTGTACTCAGGTGAATATCAAGGTGGAGGGTAACCGCCGTTTCCAACCCGATGTTATTGTTCATTTGCCGCAAGGGAGAGATGTGGTGATTGATGCCAAAATGTCACTGGTCGCTTATGAGCGTTATTTTAACAGTGGTGATCGACATCAGCAGGAGTTAGCCCTTCAAGAGCATATCGACTCGATTAAAGGTCATATTCGTGGTTTGAGCCGCAAAGATTACCAGCAGTTGCCTGGGCTGAAATCGTTGGACTATGTATTGATGTTTATTCCGGTTGAACCCGCTTATCTGATTGCGCTGAACAAGGCACCTGAGCTGCTTGATGAAGCACTTAAATACAATATTATGCTAGTTAGTCCATCAACATTGTTGGTTGCTGTGCGTACGATTAATAACTTGTGGCGCTATGAGTATCAAAGCCAGAATGCGCGTTTAATCGCCGATAAGGCTGCCCGTATGTACGATAAAATGCGTTTGTTTGTCGATGACATGCAAGGTTTGGGGCAAAGTCTGGATAAGGCTCAACTTAATTATCGACTGGCAATGAAAAAGTTGACTGAGGGACGTGGCAACCTGATAAGTCAGGCGGAGAGTTTTCGTAATTTAGGTGTTGAGGTGAAACGTCCGATTGATCCTGAATTGGTTGATAAAGCCAGCCAACCATTCTGCGCTAATGATTAATACCAGGATAGGGTTTTATCTGAAAGGCTGATACACTTTTATAACGCTTTGAATAAAAAATGGGCAAATAACATGGTAGACCAAACGAAACAAACCACGCATTTTGGTTTCCGTACTGTAGCAAAGGATGAAAAAGCAGGCATGGTGGCCGAAGTGTTTCATTCTGTTGCAGCGAAATACGATTTAATGAATGATTTAATGTCGTTTGGTATCCATCGTATCTGGAAACGTGTGGCTATTGATGCCAGTGGGGTGCGCAGAGGTCAGAGGATACTTGATTTAGCCGGTGGTACCGGAGATCTGACCGCCAAATTTTCTCGTATAGTTGGTGAAAAAGGCGAAGTTGTTCTTGCTGATATCAATGAATCTATGTTGAAGGTTGGGCGTGAGAAATTACGTGATGTTGGTATTGTTGGTAATGTCAGCTATGTGCAGGCTAATGCGGAAGCGTTGCCTTTCCCTGATAACTATTTTAATTGCATCACTATCTCTTTTGGTTTGCGCAATGTTACTGAAAAAGAAAAAGCCCTGCGTTCTATGTTTCGGGTGTTGAAGCCGGGTGGGCGTTTATTGGTACTTGAATTTTCTAAGCCTTTGTTCGCTCCGTTAAGCAAAGCGTATGATGCTTATTCTTTCCATGTGCTGCCAAAGATTGGTCAGGTTTTTGTGCAGGATGCTGACAGTTATCGTTATCTGGCGGAATCCATCCGTATGCATCCTGATCAGGATGCGCTTAAAACGATGATGGAAGAGGCTGGCTTTGAACAGGTGACTTATACCAATATGACTGGCGGCATTGTTGCACTACACAGAGGTTTTAAATTCTGAGATGGAAAGACCATCACTGAGTACAGTTATTAATTCCACACTTACGCCGGTTTTAACCGCAGTGATGGAAACATCGTTGAATTACCTGTTGTACCGTGAACCCGTGTTAAGGCCAGCTCGTATGCGGCTGGTGGACAAAGTTTTGTCGATAGAATTAAAAGAAATGAATACACCACTCACGTTGGTGTTCAGTGAAAAACAGGTGGACGTATTAAGCCAATGGGGCGAATCTGCCGATTGCACTGTTAAAACTCACTTTTCTGCTTTGCTTAAACTACGGGATCGCCAACAAATTTCCAAGTTGCTCAATAGCGGTGAAATGGTTATTGAAGGGGATATGCAGGTTGTTCAGCAATGGTCTGCTTTGTTAGATATGGTTGAATGGGATTTGGCCCATTATCTTTCTCCTTATTTCGGGGATATCGCTGCCGAAAGTATTAATCAAGTCCTTAAAAAGGGATTTCAGTGTGTTTCCGGCTCAATGGAATGCCAGAAAAATTATCTGGCGGAAGCGTTAACGGAAGAATGGAAACTGGCCCCAAATCAGCTTGAAGTGGCTTATTTCAGTGAAGAAGTTAGCATGTTGGCCAAAGATATCGAGCAAATAGAACAACGATTGGCAGTATTAGAGGGAAAATATGACTCCAGGTGAATTAAGGCGCCTTTATTTGATCATACGGGTTTTTCTTTCTTACGGATTAGATGAGCTAATTCCTCGGATTCGCCTAACTTGGCCTCTTCGTTTTGGTCGTTATTTGTTGTTCTGGATCCCAAATAGACATAAAGATAAATCACTTGGGGAGAGACTACGGCTTGCCTTACAGGAATTAGGACCTGTTTGGATTAAATTTGGACAGATGCTTTCAACGCGGCGTGATCTGTTTCCTCCAGCAATAGCGGATCAACTGGCGTTGTTGCAAGACCGAGTTACCTCTTTTGATGGTGCTCTGGCGCGTCAATATGTTGAAACCGCTTTAGGAGGGGCATTGGAAACCTGGTTTGATGATTTTGAACCTATTGCTCTGGCCTCTGCTTCAATTGCTCAGGTCCATACTGCTCGGTTAAAAGAGAATGGACAGGAAATTGTTATCAAAGTCATCCGCCCTGATATTCTGCCGATTATCAAAGCGGATATCCGGTTAATGTACCGTCTGGCTAATTGGGTACCAATGTTACTACCCGATGGACGTCGTCTACGTCCTCGTGAAGTTGTGCGGGAATACGAGAAGACGTTAATTGATGAACTGAATTTGCTGCGTGAAGCGGCTAATGCAATTCAACTCCGCCGTAATTTCGAAAATAGTTCAACGCTTTATGTACCGGAAATTTATTCTGATTATTGCCGTGAAAATGTTTTGGTAATGGAACGGGTTTATGGTATCCCTGTTTCTGATATTGAAGCATTGGAAGCGCAGAATACCAATATGAAATTGCTGGCTGAACGGGGCGTACAGGTTTTTTTTACACAGGTTTTTCGCGATAGCTTCTTCCATGCCGATATGCATCCGGGAAATATTTTTGTCAGCTATGAACATCCTGAAGATCCGTTTTATATTGGTATTGATTACGGTATTGTTGGTTCTCTTAATAAAGATGATAAACGTTATCTGGCTGAGAATTTTATTGCTTTCTTCAATCGTGATTACCGGAAAGTTGCTGAGCTTCATGTGGATTCAGGCTGGGTTCCTAGTGATACCAATGTTGAAGATTTTGAATTTGCAATCCGTACGGTTTGTGAGCCAATATTTGAGAAGCCACTTGCTGAAATTTCATTTGGTCATGTACTTCTGAATCTATTTAATACTGCACGTCGTTTTAATATGGCAGTGCAGCCTCAGTTAGTTCTTCTACAGAAGACGCTTTTGTATGTAGAAGGATTAGGGCGGCAGCTCTATCCACAGCTTGATTTGTGGAAAACAGCAAAACCGTTTCTGGAGGAGTGGTTACATAGCCAGGTTGGATTGCCGGCAGTTATCCGAGCGTTGAAAGAAAAGGCGCCTTATTGGGCAGAAAAGTTGCCAGAACTACCTGAATTAGTGTATGACAGTCTTCAGCAGCATAAACATTTGCAGGTGAGCCTTGAGAAGCTATCAAGTCATTTGAAAGGGCAACAGATAAAACAGCGGCAGTCGCAGTATTTGCTTGGTGTTGGTGCGACATTATTTCTCTGTGGCAGCTTGTTTTTGTTATCTGGCTTAGCAAATATTCCTTGGTTGTTTATAGGCGCGGGTACCGTTTCATGGTTGTTTGGCTGGTGTCGTCTGAATAAAGTTGAGTAAAATTTGTCTTGGGTCAGGTTTTTTTGAAGGTTGGTTATAGTTCGTCGTATGTATACCCTATGGATTTCAAGATGCATCGAGACGGCAAGGGAGTGAATCCCCGGGAGCATAGGTAACTATGTGACCGGGGTGAGCGAGCGCAGCCAACAAAGAGGCAACTTGAAAGATAACGGGTATATAATGAGCTATTAAAATAATCCCTGTTAAATAGAGGTGAATCAGAATGGGTGGTATAAGCATTTGGCAGTTACTCATTATTGCGGTCATTGTGGTGCTGTTGTTCGGCACGAATAAACTCCGTACTTTAGGTTCTGATCTTGGGGCATCTATTAAAGGTTTTAAAAAGGCGATAGGGGATGATAATCAGCCTCAACAGGCTCAAAAAACCAGTAGTGATGCCGATTTTGAGACTAAAAACATTACTGAAAAACAATCTGTAGCTCAATCTGAAACATCTGAGAGCAAAAACAAAGAGCAGGTATAAACCGTGTTTGACATTGGTTTTGGTGAGTTGCTGCTGGTTATGGTCATTGGCTTGGTGGTTTTGGGGCCAGAACGGCTACCGGTGGCAGTAAAAACGGTTGCTGGTTGGATCAGGGCACTGCGCTCTTTAGCTGCTAACGTCCAAAATGAGTTGGCCCAAGAGCTGAAATTGCAGGAGCTCCAAGAAAGCCTGAAAAAAGTTCAAGAAGAAGCGGGGTTGCACAATTTATCCCCGGAACTAAAAGCTTCGATGGATGAGCTAAAAGAAGCTGCTGAGTCTTTGAAAAAAGCATACCAAAATGAACCTGATGCGGGGAGTATGAACGCATCGGAAATAAATGAGGTGGCACAAAAGCCGGCAGCGTCTCAGGTTGTGGCTTCATCTGGACCTTCTGCTCTAGTGGATGATCAAGCGGTTTCTGCAACAAAGAAAAAAACTTCTAATTAAGTTAATGGTGAACACTAAAACATGGCTGTTGATGATACTCAACCACTTATCAGTCACCTTATTGAACTGCGTAAGCGAATTCTAAACAGTTTACTTACTGTATTAGTGGTTTTTTTAGCATTGGTTTATTTTTCTAACGACATCTATCAGATGATTTCTGCACCTTTGATTAAGCAGTTGCCTCAAGGTGCCAGTATGATAGCGACAGATGTTGCTTCTCCCTTTTTTACGCCAATAAAACTGACCATTATGGTGTCAATATTCGTATCTGCACCAATGGTTCTCTATCAAGTATGGGCATTTATTGCACCTGCGTTATATAAGCATGAACGCCGCTTGATGATCCCTTTGCTTGTTTCCAGTAGCCTGTTATTTTATTTGGGGATGGCGTTTGCTTATTTTGTTGTATTTCCGATAGCTTTTGGATTCTTTGCTAAAACGGCGCCTGAAGGGGTGCTGATTGCAACGGATATCAGTAACTACTTAAGCTTTGTCATGGCACTGTTTATGGCCTTTGGTGTCTCTTTTGAAGTACCCGTTGCCATTATTTTATTATGTTGGAGTGGGGTAGTTACACCGGAATCCTTAAAGAAAAAGCGTCCGTATATTTTGGTCGGAGCCTTTGTTGTTGGCATGTTGTTAACGCCGCCGGATGTTTTCTCGCAAACCTTGCTGGCTATTCCTATGTATCTGCTGTTTGAACTGGGGATTTTGCTCTCCCGTTTTTATACCGGACAGCGGAAATTGGGGGATCGTTCAGAGGAAGATGAGCAAGAAGCGCCAGAAGTGAATACGGAAAAGTGATAATAGTAATCTTAACATGTTGTTCTGTAGTGCTAAGATAATTAGCAAAAAACGCCGTAAACCCTTGCCCAGTGCGGGCGGGGATATCAGGCGAAAAGCCCAAAGGGTTTTAGGTCTGGCTACTGCGACGTATCCTGACTGAATTGATGTCTGTCTGTAAAACAGGCTAAAATGAATGCACTTTTTCAATGAGCGCTGAATATGTTAAGAGCGACCAAAGTCCGCATTTACCCCACACCTGAACAGGCCGGGTATCTTAACGGCCAGTCCGGTGCGGTCCGTTTTGCGTACAACAAGGCGCTGCACATCAAAAAGCAGGCTTACAAACGTCATGGTGTAAGTTTAAATCCGCGCAAAGACCTCAAACCGCTCCTGGCGGTCGCGAAGCAATCCCGCAAGTATGCTTGGCTCAGGGCATATGACTCCATTGCATTACAGCAGGCAGTGATTAATCTGCATACCGCGTTTGATAATTTCTTCAACCCGAAGCTGCGCGCCCAATTTCCCTCGTTCAAACGCAAACAGGGCAAGCAATCCAGCTATCACTGTGTTGGGGTGAAAGTGCTGGAGGGCGCGGTGAAGATCCCGAAATTGTCACCGATAGAAG
Source organism: Photorhabdus bodei (assembly GCF_003287735.1). Classification (GTDB taxonomy): domain Bacteria; phylum Pseudomonadota; class Gammaproteobacteria; order Enterobacterales; family Enterobacteriaceae; genus Photorhabdus; species Photorhabdus kayaii. Next base: position 50,824 of record NZ_NSCM01000023.1, read on the forward strand.
CACGCATACACCGAGAAATTACAGGGGAAGTGAAGAGCATTACGCTCTCTCGCACCGCCACGGGAAAATATTTCGCCGCTATCCTGTGTGACGATGGCAAAGATGCGCCGGAAAAGCCGAGTGTTATCATCCGCGTGACCGGTTGCGATATGGGTTTGTCCCACTATCTTATCGAGTCGACCGGGGAGAAGGTCAATAACCCGCGTCACCTTATTAACGCCACCCGTAACCTGCGTCGAAAGCAGAAATCGCTGTCCCGCAAACAACAGGTCAGCGCTAACCGCGGTAAGGCCCGATTACGTCTGGCGGCAGTCCATGAGCGGGTAGCCAATGTCCGTGCTGATTTTCAACATAAACTCTCTCGTTCAATTGTTGACGAAAACCAAGCGGTAATTGTGGAGACACTGAAATCGGCCAACATGATGAAAAATCACCACATTGCTCGCGCTATCGGGGATGCGGGCTGGAATAGCTTCATCAAGAAACTGGAATACAAAGCCGCAGAGTAAGCGGATCTGGCAATGCCCTTGCTGTGGTGTTGAACATGACCGCGATATCAATGCGGCGCTCAACATCCAGCGCAAGGGCATACTGGAATTACAGGCGGCGGGACTCGTCGTTTCTGCCCACGGAGGCCAGCGTAAATCCGTCATAAAGACGGTGGCGGCCTGAGAAGTGGGAAGCCTCGCGGTTTTTTACGGCGGGGAGCAGTCACCACGAAGCGATAGCATATTAATTAACCCAGTGCGAGTGCGCTGGGTTTGAGTTAGGAGAGCTATATGAGCTATGCATTTCCAGGAACTTTCCCTGGTCGACGTATGCGCCGGTTGCGCTGTCATGATTTTTCCCGCCGTCTGGTTGCTGAAAACCAATTAACTGTTAATGATTTAATCTATCCTGTATTTGTGATGGAGGGCATTAATCGTCGTCAAGAAGTGCCTTCTATGCCAGGGGTGTATCGCCTGACGATGGATCTTTTGCTGAAAGAAGCTGAAGAGATTGCCCGACTGGGGATTCCTGTATTGTCTCTGTTCCCCGTTATTGAAGCAGATAAAAAATCTCTGGATGCGGAAGAAGCTTATAACCCTGATGGGTTGATTCAGCGTACGGTTCGTGCGTTGAAAAATGCTGTTCCTGAACTAGGGTTGCTAACTGATGTAGCATTAGATCCATTCACTACACATGGTCAGGATGGGATCATCGACCAAGATGGTTATGTAATGAATGATGTCACCAAAGAGATCTTGGTCAAACAGGCATTGTCACATGCAGAAGCTGGTGCTGAGATTGTGGCACCGAGCGACATGATGGATGGGCGTATTGGTGCAATCCGTGAACTGTTTGAAACGGAAGGACATGTAAATACTCAAATTATGGCTTACTCCGCTAAGTATGCTTCTAGTTATTATGGCCCATTCCGTGATGCAATCGGTTCAAATCGTAATTTGAAAGGGGGCAATAAAAAAACCTATCAGATGGACCCTGCGAATAGTGATGAAGCATTGCAGGAGATTGCACAGGATTTGCAGGAAGGCGCTGACACTGTAATGGTAAAACCAGGTATGCCCTACCTGGATGTTATTCGCAGGGTAAAAGAGACATTTGGTGTACCAACCTTTGCTTATCAAGTATCTGGCGAATATGCCATGCACATGGCTGCTATTCAGAATGGTTGGTTACAAGAACAGGTAATTGTGGAGTCTCTGTTATGCTTCAAGCGCGCAGGAGCGGATGGTGTACTGACCTATTTTGCGAAACAGGTTGCTCAACAGTTATATGAACAGAAGCGTTAATATTTGATTAAAAACGGGCGAATGTAAATTCTGTCCGTTTTTTGTCTGGTTAAATTTTCACAAACTGCTTATTATCAAGTGCTTTAGGTAATTGTTTATTCAGAATATTAAGTAACAGAATAGAACGGGTTTCTCCATCTGGCTCATTGTAGATAGCTTGCAATCCTTCAAAAATACCTTCGGTGATTAATACGGTATCGCCAGCCACAGGTGTATCTGGTGATACATATTCTTGCTCAGTTACTGATACGATCTCTTTAATCAGTGTTTCCGGTACGATAGCAGGGTGCACGCCAAAACGGACAAAGTGGCTAACACCGCGTGTTGAATTGATAGTTGTAGTATGAATAATTTCAGGGTCAAACTGAACAAACAGATAATTAGGAAAAAGTGGTTCTATATTCACAGTACGTTTACCACGGGTTATTTTTTCAATTCTCGCGGTAGGAGTCAGGCAAGCAACATCCTGTCGTTCCAGATTTTCTATTGCTCGTGAAATTTGCCCACGTTTACAGTAAATGAGGTACCAGTTTTCCATCTTTATTTAACCTTAATCCAATGACTATTAAGCATAGCAAAATAGAAAAGGGCATTACAGGTATTATCTTAGTGATAATTGTTTAATAATGCATATTTATTGTTATGAGTGAGTCCTATGTTTTTCAGTAAAAAAGCGATGAGTAATATTTTGGTAAGTAACAGATAAAGTAATTAATATAAAGTTGGTTGTTATTTGTTCAGTAAATATTAATAAAAGAAAAATATCAGTGTTTCTGTTGAGTAATTGCAAAATTTGATAGTCATTGAGTAGTCATATGGGAAATCCGTGGTTGAACATCTTACTGGGTAATTTAATGCTCAAATATTAACTCATTAGCCTCCATTTCGTTGTATTTGTCTTTAAGGTCGCAAGGTTGAATTAACCTCATTGCTTTTTAGTAACTTATTGGTTTACTTTGTAGTCTTCTGAAAAAAACACAAAAAAGCTGAGTGGGATGGCTTATAATGTTTTCCCCCTTAAAAACCGGCATAAATGAATAGTATGAAATACCGTGACTTAAGAGATTTTCTAACCTTATTGGAGCATAAAGGTGAGTTGAAACGCATCAGTTTTGAAGTTGATCCTTATTTGGAGATGACTGAGATTGCAGATCGTACCCTTCGCGCTGGTGGGCCTGCCTTGTTGTTTGAAAATCCCAAAGGTTATTCGATGCCTGTATTGTGTAATTTGTTCGGTACTGCTGAACGTGTTGCTATGGGAATGGGGCAGAAAGATGTTAAAGCTTTGCATGATGTGGGTAAGCTGCTAGCTTTTTTGAAAGAACCCGATCCTCCGAAAGGTTTTCGTGATTTACTGGATAAGCTACCGAAATTTAAGCAAGTCCTTAATATGCCAACTAAACGGCTTAATACTGCGCCTTGTCAGGAACATGTTTCGGTTGGTGACGATGTAGATTTAACCCGTATTCCGATTATGCACTGTTGGCCAGAGGATGCTGCGCCGTTGATTACTTGGGGGCTGACAGTCACTCGTGGCCCGAATAAAGAGCGGCAAAATCTTGGTATCTATCGTCAGCAAGTCTTGGGTAAAAATAAACTCATTATGCGCTGGTTATCCCATCGTGGTGGTGCGCTTGATTTTCAGGAATGGTGTCAGGTACATCCAGGAGAACGTTTCCCGGTGGCTGTTGCCTTGGGGGCTGATCCAGCGACAATATTGGGGGCTGTGACGCCAGTTCCTGATACATTATCGGAATATGCATTTGCCGGGTTATTAAGAGGATATAAAACAGAAGTTGTGAAATGTCTTTCAAATAACTTGGAGGTACCAGCAAGTGCTGAGATCGTATTGGAGGGGTATATTGAGCCTGGCGAGTTAGCCCCAGAAGGGCCATATGGTGACCATACGGGCTATTATAATGAAATCGATATGTTCCCGGTGTTCACTGTGACACATATTACTCAGCGCCATGATGCTATTTATCACTCGACTTATACTGGCCGCCCGCCGGATGAACCTGCTGTGTTGGGGGTTGCATTGAATGAGGTGCTGGTACCGATTTTACAAAAACAGTTTCCTGAAATTGTCGATTTTTATCTGCCTCCTGAAGGTTGTTCCTATCGTCTTGCCGTCGTGACTATGAAGAAACAATATCCGGGTCATGCCAAGCGAGTCATGATGGGGGTTTGGTCATATCTACGGCAATTTATGTATACAAAGTTTGTTATCGTTTGTGATGATGATATCAATGCCAGAGACTGGAACGATGTCATTTGGGCAATCACTACGAGGATGGATCCGGCAAGAGATACAGTATTAATGGAGAATACTCCGATAGATTATCTCGATTTTGCATCACCCGTTTCAGGATTGGGTTCGAAAATGGGAATGGATGCAACGAACAAATGGCCGGGAGAGACGCAGAGGGAATGGGGACGTCCTATTGTGATGAGTGAAGAAGTGCGTACCCGCGTCGACAAAATCTGGGATGAATTAGATATTTTAGGACCATAAGAGGGAACGCATGACAACACTGAGCTGCAAAGTAACCTCTGTAGAGGCTATTACTGATACGGTTTATCGGGTACGGTTACTTCCCGATTCTCCGTTCTCATTCCGCGCCGGTCAGTATCTGATGGTGGTAATGGGTGAGAGAGATAAACGTCCATTTTCAATGGCATCAACGCCTTCAGAAAAGGAGTTTATTGAATTACATATTGGTGCTTCTGAACTGAATTTGTATGCAATGGCTGTGATGGATAGAATTCTGGATCAGAAAGTGATCGATATTGATATCCCTCATGGTAAAGCCTGGTTTCGTCAAAGCAGCACTAATCCGCTATTATTAATTGCAGGCGGTACGGGGTTTTCTTATACCCGTTCTATATTGCTGACAGCGTTGGAAGAACAACCTGAACGCCAGATCTCTATGTATTGGGGGGGCAGAGAATCACAACATTTATATGATCTTGCTGAATTACAGTTACTTACAGAGCGCTACCCTAATTTGAAGGTTGTTCCGGTTGTTGAACAGTCAGAGAATGGTTGGTGTGGACGTACAGGAACAGTGCTTAAAGCGGTACTAGAGGATTTTGGTAGTTTGGCCAATTATGATATCTACATTGCAGGGCGATTTGAAATGGCAAAAATTGCTCGCGAGCGCTTTTGTGGTGAGCGTGATGCTTCTACTGACAACATGTATGGTGATGCTTTCGAATTCATTTAAAATAATAATAAAAAAACCCGCCCCTGACAGGCGGGAATTACGGCAACAACGACTCAGTTATAATAATTCTTACAGATAAGTTCTTAATCCATTCTTTCTATAATGGTGGCGATACCTTGGCCTAAACCGATACACATGGTTGCCAAGCCAAACTGAACATCGCGGCGTTCCATTAAGTTCAACAATGTTGTTGTGATGCGAGCACCTGAGCAGCCTAGTGGGTGACCGAGAGCAATTGCGCCACCATTCAGGTTAACTTTGTCATCCATACTGTCCAACAAATTCAGGCCTTTCAGGCAGGCAAGTGATTGAGCGGCAAATGCTTCGTTTAGTTCAATCACGCCAATATCACCTAGTACTAAACCTGCTTTTTTGAGCGCCATTTGTGTAGCAGGGACCGGGCCATATCCCATAATGGAAGGATCGCAACCAACAGCTGCCATAGAACGGATACGGGCACGAGGTTTCAGCCCCAGGTTCTTGGCATAACTTTCACTGGTTATCAACATTGCAGACGCACCATCGGATAAAGCAGAAGAGCTGCCTGCTGTGACTGAACCTGTTACTGGATCGAATACAGGACGCAGGGCGGCTAGATCTTTCAGATTAGCATCTGAACGGATTACCTCATCGTAATCAAACCGTTTCAATATGCCATCGGCATCGTGACCATAAACTGGTGATATCTCATTGGAGAATGCACCTGATTGCGTTGCTTGTGTTGCTCGTTGGTGTGAACGGAGTGCAAATTCATCTTGCATTTCACGGCTGATATGGTGAATCTTTGCCAACATTTCAGCGGTTAAGCCCATGACTCCTGCGGCTTTGGCAACACTCAGACTCATTTTAGGATGGAAATCCACGCCATGTGTCATTGGAACGTGACCCATGTGCTCTACACCACCAATCAGTGTGACATTAGCTTCTCCGGTCATGATCATACGAGCGCCATCATGCAGCGCTTGCATTGATGAACCGCACAGCCGGTTAACAGTCACGGCTGGTACAGAGTGAGGGATATCCGCCAGTAAAGCTGCATTACGGGCAATGTTGAAACCTTGCTCTAGAGTTTGCTGTACACAGCCCCAGTAGATGTCATCGATTTCGTGTTGCTGTATTGCCGGATTACGTTTAAATAGCTCTTTCATCAGGTGAGCGGAGAGATCTTCAGCCCGGACCTGACGGAATGCACCACCTTTTGAGCGCCCCATTGGGGTGCGGATGCCATCAATAATGACTACATTTTCCATGTTTCCAGACCTCACGCTGTTTTTCCGGTGCTGACAGCAATCGTTGCTGCTGTAGAGTAGTAACTTTCATTACGTTCAGCTTTGGCTTTCAGACCAGGTGGTACCTGATAAAGAGCACCGAGGTGAGCATAATTTTCAGCCATTTTTACGTAAGCCGCTGTTCCCATTGTTTCCAGATAACGGAAAACACCACCGTGGAATGGAGGGAAACCAAGGCCATAAACCAGAGCCATATCGGCTTCTGCCGGGCTGGCAATGACACCTTCTTCCAGACAACGGACAACTTCGTTGATCATCGGGATCATAGTACGAGCAATGATCTCTTCACCGGAGAAATTACTCTTCTGTTGGCAGATAGTTGCCAGCAGTTGGTCTGTTTGCTCGTCCTGCTCTTTTTTAGGCTTACCTTTCTTATCTTGAGTGTACTTGTAGAAACCAAGGCCGTTTTTCTGCCCGTAACGTTGATTGTCATATAAAACATCAATGGCATCTTTATAATCACGCTGCATACGATCTGGGAACCCTTGGGCCATGACTGATTGAGCATGATGTGCAGTGTCAAGACCAATAACATCAATGAGATAAGCAGGACCCATTGGCCAACCAAATTCTTTCTCCATGATTTTGTCTATTTGGCGGAAATCACCACCATCACGCAATAGCAGACCGAAGCCAAGGAGATAAGGAAGCAGTACCCGGTTTACAAAGAACCCTGGACAGTCGTTAACGACGATCGGGGTTTTACCCATTTTGCTGGCATAGGCGACTACGGTTGAAATTGTCTTTTCAGAAGTTTTTTCACCGCGAATTACTTCAACCAACGGCATGCGGTGTACCGGGTTGAAGAAATGCATACCACAGAAATTTTCCGGGCGTTTTAGGGAATTAGCTAATTCTGAAATTGGAATTGTTGATGTGTTGGAAGCTAGGACACAATCTTCATTAACCAGAGTTTCAGTTTCTGATAGTACAGCCGCTTTGATTTTAGGATTCTCTACTACAGCTTCAACCACGATTTGAGCCTGTTCGATACCGGCATAATTTAAGGTAGGTTGAATAGAAGAGAGGGTTCTCGCCATTTTTATAGCATCTAGACGGCCACGTTCAAACTGCTTGTTTAGAAGTTTCGCGGCTTCATTCATACCTAATTCAAGGGCTTGCTGGCTGATATCTTTCATCATGACAGGAATCCCTTTGCGGGCAGATTGATAGGCTATACCACCACCCATAATTCCAGCACCAAGAACTGCGGCATATTCAGGTGTTGTGACTTCTTTCAGATGTTTTTTTGCCAGTCCTTTTACGTACTGGTCATTAAGAAAAATACCCACTAAGGCACGGGCAACATTTGTCTGTGCTAAAGGAATGAAGCTGGCGGTTTCCTGTTTCAATGCTTCATCGCGACCAAATGTAGCGGCTTTTTCTATGGATTTAACTGCGGTGATAGGAGCTGGATAATGAGGGCCGGCGATTTTCATCACCATACCTTTTGCCACACTAAAACTCATGCCTCGTTCAATTTCATTGAGTTTCAAAGGCTCTAATTTTGGCTGGCGTGCGGCTTTCCAGTTAAGGTTCCCTGCAATTGCTTGTTCCAGCATTGATACTGCGGAATCAACCAGTTTTTCTTTGGGAACAACAGCATCAATCAAACCGTTTTTCAATGCTTCTTCTGCACCAATGTCTTTACCTGCGGCAATGATATCCAGTGCATTATCAGTCCCGATCAGGCGTGGAAGGCGAACTGAGCCACCAAAACCAGGCATAATACCAAGTTTGGTTTCTGGCAGCCCAATGCGTATATCCGGGGAGGCCACACGGAAATCTGTAGACAGAACACATTCACAACCACCACCAAGAGCATAACCGTTTATTGCTGAAATGGTTGGTACGGGTAAATCTTCTATCCGGTTAAAAATGCTATTTGAAAAGTTAAGCCATTCTTGCAGTTTTTCTACAGGTGAATCGAATAAAGAGAGGAATTCAGTAATATCTGCACCAACAATAAATGCGGCTTTTTCAGAACGTAATAAAACGCCTTTCAATCCAGTTTGTTGCTCCAGGCTAGCAACAGCCTTATCGAGAGATGCAACGGTTTTGGTATCTAGTTTATTAATCGCGGCTGGGGCATTGAAAACCAGTTCAGCAATGCCATCTTTCAGCCAGCTTACTTGAATTGTTTCACTTTGATAGAGCATGTCGTTCTCCTAAATGAGCGCATACCATCTGGTATGACCAGATGGGTTTGATTGTGGTTATTATGTTAAGTAAATGCAAATGAGTGATTAGTTTTTTGCAAGGGTGATCACAAGTGAGATTTGTATCTCATTGGCAATAATTGTTTTTATATCTTGATAAATAAGGTGTTAGTGGGGGTCGATAAATTGAGAGGATTTTTGGGTGATACCTGCAAATATCAACGGCTGTGATAAGCTAATGGTTTAGTCATAAAATAAAAAAGGTCAATTGAAATGGAAAAGTTGGCATCTCTGTACCACGAACATATCTCTACATTACAGCAACGTACCTGTGAAGCATTGGCCCGTAATCAATTTGATGCTTTGCTTATTCACTCTGGTGAGTTACAGCGTATTTTTCTTGATGATAGAGATTACCCTTTCAAAGTTAACGCTCACTTCAAAGCTTGGGTACCAGTAACTAAAGTGCCTAATTGCTGGTTGTGGGTAGATGGTATTAATAAACCTAAATTATGGTTTTACTCGCCGGTAGATTATTGGCACAGCGTAGAACCGCTGCCGACTAGCTACTGGACTAAAGAAGTTGAAATGATTCATCTGGCAAATGCTGGAGATATCAATTCAGCGTTAAGCACTTATGTGAAACAGAATGTTGCTTACATCGGTTGTTCACCGCAAAGAGCAAAAGAGATTGGTTTCTCTGAACGCAATATTAATCCAAAGTCTGTTCTTGATTATTTGCATTTCCATCGTTCATACAAAACAGATTATGAACTAGTCTGTATGCGTGAAGCACAAAAAACGGCTATTGTCGGGCACTTGGCAGCTTATGAAGCATTTCAGGCTGGGATGAGTGAATTTGATATTAATATCTCTTATCTTATGGCAACAGGTCATCGTGATACAGATGTGCCTTATAACAATATTATTGCTATGAATGAGAATGCGGCTGTTTTGCATTACACTGCATTGCAGCACAATGCACCTTCGGATATTCGTAGTTTTCTGATTGATGCCGGTGCTGAATATAATGGCTATGCAGCAGATATCACCCGCACTTATTCAGCAAAAAGTAATAATGAATTTGCTTCTCTAATTAAAGATATGGATGCTGAACAAAAAGCGTTAATTAGTACAATTAAAGCAGGAACTCGCTATACCGAATATCATATTCAGATGCATCATCGGATTGCTAAGTTGTTGAAAAAATATGGTATCGTGAAAGATGTCAGTGAAGAAGTCATGGTTGAAAAAGGGCTGACAACGCCATTCTTTCCACATGGCATTGGTCACCCTCTTGGATTACAGGTCCATGATGTGGCAGGGTTTATGCAGGATGATACAGGTACACATTTAGCCGCTCCGGATATGTATCCTTATCTGCGTTGTACCCGTATTCTAGAACCTCGCATGGTGCTGACTATCGAGCCAGGCCTTTATTTCATCGAATCGCTGCTTGCATCTTGGCGTGAAAGTGAGTTCAGCAAACATTTTGACTGGAATAAAATTGGGACGCTTAAACCTTTCGGTGGTATTCGTATTGAAGACAATATTGTGATCCATGAAAATAAAGTGGAAAACATGACTCGGGATCTTCAATTGCCATAATGAAGCCTTATTTGATACCCGCAGCTTCAGTGAGTTTTACTGAAGAGATTAAAAAAAGTCGCTTTATTACCTTGCTGGAGCATACTGACGGGGTGGATGAGGCTAAAGCGTTTATCCAGAAAATCAAAGCTCAGTACCCTGATGCCCGCCATCACTGCTGGGCATTTGTTGCTGGTGCACCGGATGATTCACAACAGTTGGGTTTTTCAGATGATGGGGAACCTTCAGGAACCGCAGGTAGGCCGATACTGTCCCAACTTATGGGAAATAATATTGGTGAAATAACCGCGGTTGTTGTTCGCTATTTTGGTGGAATAAAATTAGGTACCGGTGGGTTGGTAAGGGCATATGGAAGTGGTGCCCAACAGGCGCTGAAATTGCTGGAGACAAAAAATAAGGTTCCACAGAAACTCTGTTCCTTGCAGTGTGAATATGCCCATATCTCTATGATTGAACAGTTATTACAGAAATCATCAGGGCAAATTATTTCCAGTGAGTATGCAGAGAATGTTACTTTGCGAATTTCACTTCCAGCTACCTTAGTGGGGGAAGTCGGTGATAAATTACGTGATCTAAGTCGCGGTGTACTGTATTTAACACCTGATCTGTAAATATTCTCTGTAACTGGATTTCTAAGGAACCAGCTAAATGCATTTTCGTGCCATAACCCGTATTGTTGGGCTGCTTGTCATTCTTTTCTCTGTCACCATGATAATTCCAGGGTTGGTAGCACTTATCTATCGTGATGGCGCTGGGCGTGCATTTAGTCAGACATTTATTTTTGCCTTAATTATCGGTTTGATGCTTTGGATACCAAATCGGGAGCAAAAACATGAATTAAAGCCCCGGGAAGGGTTTCTTATCGTTGCTTTGTTTTGGACAGTACTTGGTAGTGTTGGGGCTTTACCTTTCATTTTTTCTGAACAGCCAAATCTTTCTATTACAGATGCATTTTTTGAATCTTTTTCCGGTTTAACAACAACGGGTGCTACGACACTGATTGGGCTTGATTCCTTGCCTAAAGCGATTCTTTTCTACCGGCAGATGCTGCAATGGTTAGGTGGTATGGGGATTATAGTGCTGGCTGTTGCAATATTGCCTCTACTTGGGGTTGGGGGAATGCAGCTCTATCGGGCTGAAATGCCTGGCCCCTTGAAAGATAATAAAATGCGCCCGCGAATTGCTGAAACGGCAAAAACTTTATGGTTGATTTATGTGTTACTGACAATCGCCTGCTCTTTAGCGTTATGGGCTGCGGGTATGTCAGTTTTTGATGCCATTTCTCACAGTTTTTCAACTATCGCAATTGGTGGATTTTCTACACATGACGCGAGTATTGGTTATTTCAATAGCCCCGCGATAAATACCATTATTGCGATTTTTCTACTGATTTCTGGTTGTAACTTTGGTTTGCACTTCGCGGTATTAACGGGACGTAGCCTGACAGTATATTGGCGGGACCCTGAATTCCGTATGTTTATCTCCATTCAATTAGTGCTTGTTATTATTTGCACTCTGATCTTATGGCATCACGCTATTTATAAGTCGGGGATAGAGACACTAAACCAAGCTTTTTTCCAGGTTGTTTCAATGGCGACAACAGCAGGGTTCAGCACAGATAGTTTTGCTCGTTGGCCATCATTTTTGCCAATACTGCTGTTGTGTTCCGCTTTTATTGGGGGTTGTGCAGGTTCGACGGGAGGAGGACTGAAGGTGATTCGTATCTTACTGCTATTCCTGCAAGGTTCCCGTGAATTGAAGAGATTGGTTCATCCAAATGCGGTTTATACCCTCAAGTTAGGGCGAAGAGCATTACCTGAAAGAATTATTGAAGCTGTTTGGGGATTCTTCTCTGCTTATGCTTTGGTATTTATCATTAGTTTATTATTACTTATCGCAACTGGTGTAGATGAACTTTCTGCGTTTTCTGCAATAGCCGCTACACTAAATAATCTAGGGCCAGGGTTGGGTGTTGTTGCGGATAACTTCACTGCAATGAATCCGGCAGCCAAATGGATATTAGTTATAACGATGTTGTTTGGTCGCTTGGAAGTATTCACTTTATTAGTTTTATTTACACCAACCTTCTGGCGTGAATAGTCTATTGGGAGAGGGATATGGCTATGAATTGTTTATTACTTTATTCCAGTCGGGATGGACAGACTAAGAAAATCATTACCCGCATTGCTGAAAATCTACGCAGATCAGGGGGGGTATGCGAGCTCAGAGATTTAGCAACAGTAAAAACGATCAATTTGGAATCTTATGACAAGATTATGATTGGAGCTTCGATCAGGTATGGTCATTTCAATTCGGCACTGAAAAAGTTTGCAATCTGTCATCAACAACAACTTAATAAAATGCCAACCGCATTTTTTGGCGTAAATTTGACAGCAAGGAAGCCAGAGAAACGTACACCAGAAACTAATGTGTATGTTCGTAAGTTTCTATTTAATACCCCGTGGAAGCCAGATTTGTGTGGTGTTTTTGCTGGTGCATTACTTTATCCCCGTTATCATTGGTTGGATCGGGTAATGGTTAAAATAATTATGAAAATGACCGGTGGGGAAACTGATACAACTAAAGAAGTTGAATATACCGACTGGCAGCAAGTTGATCATTTTACCGATGATTTCCTTAAAATAGTGAGTGAAAAATGACTGATTTGTTCTTTTTATCAGTGTTTTGTTGAAAAAATGCGCGAATAAAAGTTTTTTTCAAATAAACGCTTGCCAGCGCTAAAGAACGCCCTATAATGCGCCACCACTGACCGACACAACGCTGATAAACATTGTGTGGTCGGGCAGAGAAAAAGCTAACAAGCGCTTGACTCTGCGGGCGAAAAGCGTAGTATACGCAGCCCGGCTGAATGAGAATATCATTTTTTAATTCAGCCTGCTCTTTAACAATTAATCAGACAATCTGTGTGGGCACTCACAAGACCGTATCACAAAAAAATACGTTTTAAAGTCTTGAAGAGTGAACAACAGTTAATTCATTACGAATTAATTTAGTA
>NZ_NSCM01000024.1:0-48689 GCF_003287735.1 Photorhabdus bodei
TGAAATAAACTCATGAATAGAAATGCCTTTTTGGAATTGAATCTGATTTTTAGCCATTTTCATTTACCTCCACACAGACTTATTTTAAGTATACGCCTATGGGAGCTGAATTTAAGTGATAATCAGGATATTTTTTAGCTGGTCAACAACCGTTTCATCAGAAAACGCCTTCTTAACATCAGCTTATCCCAGAGTGATAATGCTTTTGCTTTCATATTGCGACGGCTATTTGTGATTAAGATGAGTCCTTCTGCTTCCAAATCATTACACAGGGCTTGCGATACATAGCCTTTGTCACCATACAAATGCCCCGTTATCCCTTTCACTAACGCTTTGACAGGGCTGCGGTCATCGGTATTTCCTGACATCAACTTAACGGCCAACAGTTCGCCACAATCATTGATAACCAAACGAAGCTTAAAGCCATAAAACCATCCTGTACTCGCTGTGCCATACCTTCAAATACCCTATGCCGGGGAATACGAAGGTTGTGACAAACCGCAATTTTGGTTGAGTCAATAAAAGCGATCCCGGCTGTCTTAGCCTTGCGAGTGGAAAGAAAGGCACAACTGACCAGCTCTGGAACATCTTGATGAAGATATTTTCTAACATATTGAAGATAAAACGTTTTGAAATCCCGATGGTGGCTCATATGAAATAAAATCAGGATCGTCATCACTTCACTGAGTGAAAGGGAAGCCTGCCGATAACGTTTGAGTAATCCGTTTTCAATTAACTGTTGATGCCAAAGAGGCATAAATTTTTGGCAAAAATCATCGACGCCGCAGTAAAGTTCTTCTAAATTAACCATGCCTGAGGATCTCCACGATAATGTTTGCTTTAACAAAAACTTTGATCGTGCCTCAGGCACTTAGTTCCTTTATTAAGCGAAGCTCACGTTATTTACTATTGACAATATGTAAAGATGTGCATATCTTTACTTTTTACATTTAGTAAAGAGGTGCTTGTATGCCAATAGTTAGCCAGAAAAGGCAGGTAACGTTACCGCTTGAGCAATGTTCGATTGCCGGCATTCAGCCAGGTGATGAGTATGAGAGTTTCGTCAGCCGAAAAGGCGTCATCTCAATTGTCACAAAGCGCAGAGGGGCCGCGAAGGGGATATTAAAGGGTATCCTGGTCGATCACCAAGTGAGTGAAGAAGAATCACTTGAGAGTGCCATACACAAATGATTGCGGTAGATACAAATGTTGTTCTCAGATATCTTCTGCAAGATGACGCGAGCCAGTCTCAAAAGGCCAATGCACTTTTTGAAAGCAAGCAAAAAATCTTGATCACAGATGTGGTCTTAGTCGAGACAATTTGGACATTGAGAGGCAAGCGTTACTTGCTACCTAAAGAGGCGCTGATAGAAGTGTTGCACAGGCTCATTGAAGAGCCTAATGTTGTCTTCGAAGATGGTCATGCGCTCTGGTGTGCGTTGGATGACTACATCAATGCCAAACCGATTAAATGCGGCGGCAAGACTAAGCAGGCCGACTTTGCGGATGCATTGATAGTGAATAAGTCTCAGCGGTATGGCATAAAAAACAAAAAATCGGTTTCGCCGCTTTATACATTTGATAAAGCCGCCTTGGAGATCGATGGTACAGAAGAGCCTTAAAGGAAAGGCGTTATGCTGGAGTTAGCTAACGCCCTTAAAATCCACGCGGTTGCGTGGATTTTTTTATTTTATTCTTGTGATTTTTCCAGCAATTGCACTCGAACATTAATGACTCGTCCATCAGGAATGTCGCATAACTCACCATCATTGTAATAAACGACTTCTCCGTCACTATTAATACTCTTAACACGCCTAGATTCACAAACCCAAATCAGGTTTAACCCGTTGCTGTTTGCCGGGACGATAGTACCGCCGTGAATTCCCCATGCCCCATCTTTAGCAAAACCATTGCAGCCGCTGATACGATATTTCCCTGTCTCTATCCGCTTGACCGTCACCCCTTCCGCTTCGCGAGTTAACTGGTAAGTTCCGTCTGAGTGAATATCTACCACTGGACTGGAGACTTTAAGGTTGCCATTAGTATCCGGCTTGGCGTTGCTTGTTGACCAGACTTTATACCACGGATTCCATTTATTGATGTTACCGTCACCATCTTTACCTCCAAAGGGTACTCCCGCCGACATCAGACGGGAGGGGAAGTTGGACGGACTTGAAAAGCTCTCTTTAAGTTCCGCGCCGAAGTCACGGCAGATTTCACCTGCATACTGATGAAAGGCTGCATGGTGTCGCTCGCCAAGGATCTTTCTACGGTATTTGGTCACAAACACAAGATGTACATGCAAAAGAAAAGCGGCATGTCGTGAACGATTAATGTTGTATTTTTGCACTGAAGTTAGCCGAAGGCACAGTAAAATAGAGAATAAACCGACTACACACTGAATGATAATGCTAATCCTGAAGGCCTACAAGTTCAGACTAGAGCCAACTGAAAAACAGTCGCAGCGTTTGCGGCGGTTATGCGGGTGTGCTCGTTTTGTCTGGAATGACGGACTTGAGGTAACAAAACACATTCTGGATTCCGGCGGAAAACTTCCCTCCGCGTTTGAACTAAACCGCATGCTCACGGGGTGGAAAAAAACACCGGAATGCGCCTTCTTACAGGAAGCTTACACCGATAACCTTCAACAAAAACTTAAAGACTTACATGGAGCATGGAGGCGTTGCTTCGATAAAACACTGGCAGCGAAAGCGCCTGTACGGAAACGAAAAAATGACGGCAGGGATTCAATCCGGTTCGTCAATTTTAAAAAATATTGTCTCCTTGAAAATCGCAGAGTCAGGCTTCCTTCCGGGCTCGGATGGATAAAGTTCCGGCAATCGCAGGAGGTGAACGGCAAAATCAAAAATGCCACGATCAGCCAGTCAGCGGGTCAGTGGTATGTGTCGTTTCAAGTCGAGATAGAAGCCGCTGAGCCACACCACGAATCAACAACCATGGTGGGTCTGGATGCAGGGATATCAAAACTGGCGACGCTCTCAGACGGTACGATATACGAACCCGTCAACAGTTTTAAAACCCGCCAGCGCAAACTGGCGAAACTCCAGAGACAGTTAAGCCGCAAAGTTAAGTTCAGCGCCAACCGGCAGAAACAGAGCGAAAAATTCAGCGTCTGCATTCGCGCATCGCCAATATCCGGCGCGATTACCTTCATAAGACCACCACGAAAATAAGCAAAAACCACGCGATGATCGTGATTGAAGATTTGAAGGTCGGTAACATGTCGAAGTCAGCGAAAGGCACGGCAGAACAGCCCGGAAGGAACGTTGGGGCTAAATCAGGCTTAAATCGCGCGATACTGGATCAGGGCTGGTATGAAATGCGCCGTCAGCTAGAATATAAGCAGCGCTGGCGCGGCGGTCAGGTACTGGCAGTCCCTCCGGCATACACCAGCCAGCGGTGCGCATATTGCGGTCATACAGCCAAAGAGAACCGCTTGTCGCAGAGTAAATTCGTGTGCCAGGTGTGTGGATATACCGCAAACGCGGATGTAAACGGCGCTCGTAACATTTTAGCGGCAGGGCATGCCGTGCTTGCCTGTGGAGGGACGGAGCAGTCAGGCCGCCCGTTGAAGCAGGAACCAGACGCAGAGCAATCAGCCGTCGCCCACTAACGGGGATCCCCCTCTTGAGTCACGAAGTGCGAAAGTGGGGGAGGATGTCAATATGCGTTCTATAGTGTAATTCGCTCTTCTGCACATATGAGGAGTGAATCATCAGCTCATAACCCTTAAAGGTCCTATATCCTTCTGAAAATCTCATTCCTGGTCCATATACACCTGGACCGTTTAGTCCTGTTGGTTGGATAGCCAAAATATGTCGAATTCTGAGGAATATTATCAAAATTATCGATTGTAGAAGCGGTATTATTCCCAACAACAACCGGCTTTGTACTAATCACTTCTAAACCGAGATTTTCCACAAATGCTTTTTTATCAGGAATGTCTGCACCATTTTGATCTTTTGCCAATCGGTTATTAGCATTATCATTTACATCAGAAACTAGCTTCTGTGTTACCGCTAGGGTATTACTGTTGCCGGTTTTATCTGTGAGCTGAGTAACACCTTTTTGTGTTAATGAGGCATTTGGTACTTCGATGGCAATTTTTTGTTCTAACGCGCCATTTAATTGGGCAGCAAGTTTAACTATATCCCCATCGTCCAAAACATCATTGCCGGAATATGTCGCGATAAAATTAGCCACAACAGATGCTATTGTTGACGACTGACGTAATATCTTATTGAGCAAGTGAACAGTAATATCATCTGGTGGAAATCCAGTCTTTAAATCTGGGATTTGTTCATATTCTTCTTGACTCACTATATTAGCATCATTACCAATAGAAAAAGCTTTAAAATCATTTTTAGAACTCGTACACCCTCCAAAATAAAATAATATTATTTTAATTTAACCACCGTAAAAATCATTCCCCACAATTCACTTCAATCATAGTCTAGCTTAGAAAAACAATAATGGAACATTCTTACAACTTAAATTACCAATTATTTTTATAATTGATAGCAATAAAAATTAAACTCCCTAAAACCAGACATATATTAAAATCATTTCTGTCCAATATATGAAAGAATGACTCTTTTCCATCCATTTCATCTCGAAAATATTTATAACAACATTTACTTTCCAAGAATAAATAAAATTAACCATGCAACAAAATGTTTTAACCAAGAAGTTAATATAATTGATCGTAATTTTCACTTGTAATTATTAATTTACAATAAATATGAAACAAAATAAATCGACAAATAATTAATAATAAAACGCATTATTAGAAAATAAAAAATAAACAGCCGGATAATATAATGTAAGATTATTCAATAAAAACAACCTAAAGCACAAATTTTATTGTAATGGACTTTACATACTACATTTTTACACTATTATTAAAAGATTAGATATATATTTTTACCTATTGATTAAGATATTCTCGTTTTTCAGGAACATATGCTTATCACATAAATAAAGCCCTATGTTATTGATATAAAATAAATTATAGTTTCTGAATCTGGAGCTCATTTTGAGTAAAGAATGAAAATCAATTACTTATCTAATAAATCCATAAAGGAAAACAACCATGAAAGATATATTAACAAATTCTGATCATAAAATTAAAGATGTTCAAGAGTGGATAGTATACGTTAAACACAGAGGAGAAAGATATTCTAAAACGCAGTCACATTCAGATAATATTTTTACTCATTTCTTAGAAATTGAGAATCTTTCTGATATACAAAGTCCAGCCAGTGTGGCAGCGACAAATAAATACACACTATTCGCCAAGAAATCGGCCACATCAAATAAATACCCAGTCAGTGTCACCGAGGGGCTGCAAACTATCATTAACTTATGTCGAGTGGCCTCAGGTTATGACCCGCAGGAACCAGAAGGTAATGGCAATGCGCAGAAATTCATAGCATTCACAGAAGAAATAGAAAAGGTTCCCTTTCTCTCTTTACTATGGGCAGATACCAATACGATTACTCAACAAAGTCATGACACAGATGTCTTGATCGATTCTTTTGTTGAAGCCTTTCAAGGGTTATCTCCTCAGGATAAAATTACCATTAAGGTTTATTTGAAAAAGTTGATTAATACCGCTTTATCATATGCCGATCAAAAGGAAAAAAAATCCAATCTGGTACAATATGCTCTGACTAAAACCCCAAATGGGGTGTCACTCTTGCTCTATTCTTCTATATTGATAATACAGAAATTAGATAACAAGGGTACTATTAAATTCACCTCTCATTATAATCTTTGCCAGGCAGAATATAATCTCAGCCAGAAAACGTGGGAAATAGTAAAATCTGTATTCGAGAAAGAGGATAAGATAACCACAGAATATTTAATTGATTGTATGACAACCAAAATGAAAGCATAAACTGAAAACTCTCTGTAAGTAGATTAATTGATTTATATCAACAATATTATTACCAATATGTGCTAAGATTATTCTAATCATAGTTATTTAATAAAATTATTAAATTCAATAAAAATAGAATATAAAAGAATATAACATACGATCAGAATATATAAAAATGAATTATCTTAAAATGTGAATTTTACATCGATAAATTTTAAAAACCGTATTTTAATGCTAATATGGAAATATCACATAAAAAACCATTTATCTGTGAGGAATAAGTTAAATTGCATACCCTTAATATTTGATAGTGAAAAATATTCACTTATGGATATACTTAGTTCGCACAAAAATACATTTAACATTTATTAACAAAATTTAAAAAATTACCAAACTAAAAAAACAGTAATATTAAGTACATGATTATCGATTTATCTCACTGTTAAAAATAGGGTTCAACATTGTTCCCTACTTTCAACAGTACCCTAACATTCAATACCTAACTTAATAAATCTATTAAGGATAAAAATCATGGAAAATATCTTAAATAATCCTGATTATGCAGTCAAAAAAGCCCAAGAATGGATAGAACATATTGAAAAAGGAGGAACAAGATTCCTTAAAGATTGGGAGCGTTCAGGCAATATTACTATGGATTATCCTGAGGCCGGAGATTATTCCGATGTACAGAGCCCGGCTAATGGCGCAGCTACAGGGGATTATACACAGCTTGAAAAAGATTCTTCCACATCATCTAGAAACCCACTAAGCATTACCGAAGGCTTGCAAACTGTTATTAATATGTGCCGTGCGGTCTCAGGCTATAATCCTTTAGATCCTCAAGGCCAAGGCAATAAAAAGAATTTCTTCTCATTTACCTCAGAATTATCTGGCGTTCCATTCCTTTCCTTACTGTCAACCAGCGTACAAAATGTTATTCAAAAAAGCCATAATGCAGATGTTTTAATCAACTCTTTCCTGGAAAACTTCTTAGGATTATCTAGTCAGGAAAGAGAGCAGATGAAAACCCCACTGAGACAACTGGCTATCGCTGCATTATCCTATGCAGGCAGGAGACAAACTCAATCCAATTTCGTTCAAAGTGTTCTTGCTACATCACCAAGAGGTGGCGTGTCATTCTTCTTATATTGGTCTGAGTTTTCAATCGTCGCTTACGAAGATGATAAAGGTCTTATCGAATTCAAATCTCATTACTTCCTGCCACAAGCAGAATATAACCTAAGGTACGAATCTTGGGTAAATGTAAGGCCAGCATTCGAGAAAGCACAGAAGGTATCATTAGAAGATTGGATTGATAGTATGACCACTCGGAGAAAGCAAGGAAGTAATGTAAGAGCGCTTTGTATAGAATAATGTGGTGAAATAACCCCAAAATGGTGTCTGCAAAAACGTCGTGGACACCATAAGTTTCATATGTGATGAGGGCGTTCAGAATCCCTCACGTTCTTGTACTGGCGGTTGGTCACGTTCTGTCAAGAAATCTGCCGTAACACCAGGACCATCAAACCAACTATCACAAGACTCACCAGCCATATCAACCTGCCTCACACCTTCGGAAAAACCACAACTTTGGAAAATTGAATTGCTTGCTTGAGAACGGTTACTTTTAAATACCATTGCTTTCTCCATGAAATCCGCCTTAATAGGGATTAATATCCGCCTATTTCAGCCAATAATATATGGCAAATATTGCCTAAAGTCTGCATCGCACGTTCCATTTCCTGATTCCAATCAAAAGAGGCATTCAGACGAAAGGCATGGTTAAACTGTTCACTGGTACAAAACATACTGCCCGGTGCAATACTGATCCCTTCTGCCAATGCTAGTTGATAAAGCCGCTGTGCATTGAACAATGGCTCAAATTCCAGCCAGAGGAAATAACCACCTTTAGGGCAATTCACTTTGACTGAAGCAGGCATATAGTCACCAATTGCTCGTAACATCAGTTGCTGACGTTGCTCCAATATGCGACGAAGGCGACGTAAGTGGCTGTCATATCCCCCCTCAGCAAGATAATCCGCAATTGCCAATTGCGTCGGCATGCTGGCAGAAACGGTACTCATCATTTGTAGCTGTTGAATTCTCTTGGCATGTTTTCCTGCTGCAACCCAACCCACGCGGAATCCCGGTGCCAGACATTTGGAAAACGAGGAGCAGTGCATAAAGTTGTTTTCACTGTCTAACCCTTTCGCCGGTACAGGCCGTTGCTGATCGAAATAAAGTTCACCATAAACATCATCTTCAATCAGTACCACCTGATTACTGTTCAGGATATTCACCAGCCGTAATTTACTTTCAGCAGACATCGTTCCCCCCAGCGGGTTCTGAAAGTGAGTCATTAACCAACAGGCTTTTATTGGGTATTTCTGAATTACCTCCTCCAGCGCATCCAAATCAATACCGTTTTGTGGATCAGTTTTGATTGCTACCGCTTTCAGACGTAAACGTTCAATGGCCTGTAAAGCACCGTAAAAAGCCGGTGATTCAATCACGACCCAATCCCCCGGCTCAGTCACCGACTGTAAACTGAAACTCAGTGATTCCATCGCACCAGCGGTAATGACAATTTCATCAGGAGAAACATGAATACCATGCATTGCATAACGGCGCGATATGTTACGGCGTAACTTATCATTACCCGGCGGTAAATTGGCTAAAGCGCTATGCGGTGCTATCCGCCTGGCAGCGGCCGCTAACGCTTTGGAAAGTTTAGGTTGAATCAATAAGGATGGGTCTGGAAATGCTGAACCAAACGGAATAATCGCAGGATCTTTGCACGCCTGTAATACATCAAAAATAGAAGCGCTTATTTCTACGCTTTCACTTAAATGTAATCGCTTTCCTCCTTTTGCTGCGGCAAAGGGCTGCAAACGTTTGGCGACGTAATAACCCGATTGAGGGCGGGAAATGATCCATCCCTGACTCTCTAATAATTGATACGATTGGACAACGGTCATCAAACTCAAACCCGATAATTTCACTGATTCCCTCAGTGAAGGTAATCTATCTCCCACCAGCCAGGTACCGTCTTCAATATGTTGGAGAATTTGCCTGGCAAATTGTTCATAACGTTTCATCAATTCAGATCTCCCCGCAAACTGTTATAGTCAATATACAGAAAACTGTCACTATTATAGTCGTTTTTTTCATGCTTTACTTGCCCGCATACATTTCCTGCCTTTATTCAAACTAAAAATAAGAGGTCACTATGTTTGGTTTAAGTGCCCTGGAACTGGCCAGAATTCAGTTCGCGTTTACCGTCTCCTTTCACATTATCTTTCCGGCGATTACCATCGGGCTGGCAAGTTTTTTAGCCGTACTGGAAGGGTTATGGCTGAAAACGCGTAATACTGATTACAAAGTGCTATATCATTTCTGGTCGAAAATTTTTGCTGTTAACTTCGGTATGGGCGTGGTTTCCGGTCTGGTTATGGCTTACCAGTTCGGCACTAACTGGAGTTTTTTCTCTGATTTTGCCGGTTCGATAACGGGTCCATTACTGACTTACGAAGTACTGACCGCGTTCTTTCTTGAAGCGGGCTTTCTCGGCGTTATGTTATTTGGCTGGAATCGTGTAGGTGAAAAATTACATTTCTTCGCCACCTTTATGGTTGCGCTAGGTACTCTGATATCCACTTTTTGGATACTGGCTTCCAATAGCTGGATGCAAACCCCGCAAGGTCACGAAATTGTCAATAATCAGGTCGTCCCCGTCGACTGGCTGGCAGTGATATTTAATCCCTCCTTTCCCTATCGCCTGGCTCATATGTCTACTGCGGCCTTCCTCGCCTCAGCATTCTTTGTTGCAGCTTCAGCGGCATGGCATTTATTAAAAGGCAATGACTCGGCAGCAATGAAAAAAATGCTATCCATGTCGATGTGGATGATCTTGATTATTGCGCCTTTGCAGGCATTGATTGGTGATGCTCACGGTCTCAACACCCTCAAACATCAACCCGCTAAAGTCGCGGCAATGGAAGGCCACTGGGAAAATCTTCCCGGTGAAGCAACGCCGCTGATCCTGTTTGGTATCCCGGATATGGAGCGGGAAGAGACGCGTTATGCCGTCGAAATTCCTTATCTCGCCAGTCTAATCTTAACTCACAGTATAGATAAGCAGGTTCCAGCGCTTAAGGAATTTCCACCGGAAGACAGACCTAATGCGCTTATGGTTTTCTGGTCATTTAGAGTGATGGTCGGCCTCGGTGTATTGATGATAGTTGCCGGCTTTTGGGGGCTTTGGCTGCGCTATAAGAGACGACTTTATCAGTCAAAAAGCTTCCTGCGCTTTATATTCTTGATGGCACCTTCCGGCCTGATCGCCATTCTTGCCGGTTGGTTTACCACCGAAATAGGCCGTCAACCGTGGGTAGTTTATGGCCTGTTACGCACCAAAGATGCAGTATCCGCACACGGTGAAATACATATGAGCATCAGTTTGTTGCTTTTTATCGCGGTTTACAGCTCGGTATTCGGTGTGGGTTACGCCTATATGATGAAACTTATCCGCAAAGGTCCCAAAAAGGAGCTAAAAAATGGGTATTGATCTGCCGTTAATCTGGTTCATTATCATTGTATTCAGCATCATGATGTACATTGTCATGGATGGTTTTGATCTTGGGATTGGGCTGCTCTATCCCACGGTTAAAAGCGATAAGGAGCGTGATTTAATGATGAACAGTGTTGCGCCGGTATGGGATGGTAACGAAACCTGGTTAGTGCTTGGCGGCGCAGGTTTATTCGGTGCTTTTCCTTTGGCTTATGCCGTTATCCTTGATGCATTAACGATCCCCCTGACATTAATGTTATTTGGTCTGATCTTCCGTGGTGTCGCCTTTGAATTTCGTTTCAAATGCGCGCCTGAGCATCGTCATATCTGGGACAAAGCTTTTATCGGCGGCTCCGTGATGGCGACGTTTGCTCAGGGCGTGGTAGTAGGTGCCTTTATTCAAGGGTTCCCGGTGGAAAACCGAACTTACACCGGCGGCTATTTTGATTGGTTCTCACCCTTCCCCCTATTTTGTGGTTTTGGCCTGATAATTGCTTACGCATTATTAGGCTGTGGCTGGCTAATTATGAAAACCGAAGGTCACCTACAACAAGAGATGTACCGTGTCGCCCGTCCGCTCACTTTTCTGATGCTGACAGTCATCGCCATTATCAGTTTATGGACACCATTCATTCATCCGGCAATAACTGAACGTTGGTTCAGCTTACCTAACCTGTTGCTCTTCCTTCCCGTGCCACTGTTGGTGGTCTGGTCTGGCTGGAAACTACTGCATTCCATCAAACGTAAAGCTCATTACACACCGTTTCTGGTAGCACTATTGTTAGTTTTTCTTGGCTACAGTGGGTTAGGTATCAGTATCTGGCCTAACTTGATCCCACCAGCCATCAGCTACGAAGCTGCGGCGGCACCGCAGCAAAGTTTAGGTTTTATGCTGGTCGGCGCGCTACTTATCATCCCAGTGATCCTGGTTTACACCTATTGGAGCTACTACGTTTTTCGGGGGAAAGTTAACCATGAACAAGGCTACCACTAATCAAAACACCCCACGCCCTTCTGTATGGAAACGGATAGGCTGGATGGCGACGATCTGGTTATGCAGTGTGATGGCTCTTTTTGCTGTTTCCACGCTATTTCGTCTTCTGATGACAGCAGCCGGTATGAAATTGAAGTAATTATTAACACTATTTAACAAATTGAGCTAAAGTTTTCATCAGTATTGCAGAACGGAATCTTAACCTGATGAAAACAAGTTCAAATAACACCATCTTCAAAAACCAAAAACTGTTTGTAATCAACTCTGTTATAAATTTATTTTTACTTTTTATACTATTGTTGATTAATAAACCGTCGATTCCAGATTTAATTTTACCGTTATTGATAATGTTAAGTATTACAAATGTCTACTTTCTGATAAAAGTGGTACATAACTCTGCTCCTGTCAAAGAATGGCAACATGCAAGATACAAAGCAGAAATTAACGCACTGAAACAAAAAAATGGCTATTTGGATTTCCTCTGTCAAAGCCATTTCAAACTACAAAATTGTAAACTGCTACCTGAAAAGCTTCAGGAGATTTTTTCTCACCTCAATCGCCTGATCCCTTTCTGTGAAGCCAAAATCATCTTTTATCCATCACAACAAGAATATTTCTTTCGCAATCCCCACCAATGTCCCTATTTTGATATGCCGCTGATTATGAGATGGAATCTAGATGATAATATTGATAGCTATGGAATACTCTGGATAAAAACACACAGAAATAGTGATCTCACTCCTGATGAAAAAAAACTGGTCCAGGATGTAGTGACTTTAATGACAAATAAACTATTACGGGAAAATCAGATCCAATGCCAACACCAGAGTATGTTGGCCACAGAGAGAGCCGCTATTTCTCGTGAACTCCACGATTCCATTGCCCAATCCCTCTCTTTCCTTAAGATTCAAGTTAATTGCCTATATATCGGCAGTGATAATTTACCCAAGCAAAGTTTAACCTCGCTGAATATGATTAAAGATGAGTTGAATATTGCTTATCGCCAGCTCAGAGAATTACTGGCAACTTTCAGGAACGAACAACCTCAATGTAATCTACAAGAATCTTTACAGACCTTGATTAATGAATTTAACCACCGTCTAGGCTTCAACATTGAATTCAATTACCGCCTGACACATCAACACATTCCTGACAGTTACAGCAAGCATTTGATACAAATCATTAGGGAATGTCTGAACAACTGTTATAAGCATGCCGATGCCAATTGGATCAGTATCCGTATTTATCCTATCGATGAAAAAATCATTACAGTTGTCAGTGACAATGGCCGAGGCATTAATTTGAATTCCGCTAATAAAAACAAATTTGGGCTGGCTATTATGCAAGACAGAGTTTCTATCCTAGGTGGACAATTACAGATAAAAAACCGTAAACATGGTGGTACAGAAGTAGAAATTCAATTTTCAGTGGATTGAAAAAGGCAGATAAATCCCATTATTGACGGCAACGCAATTTGTTGAATGATAATAATTATCATTTGTGTTAATTGCTGTTACACTAACTTTGGCTTTATCAGATAATAACCTTCGGTAAATTTTCCAGAGGAATTTTACGTGACCAATAGAACAATTGAAGAAAAAAACATTTACCGCCCTGCACCACCTAGACTTGTTCAGGTGAAAAACATTTTCGACGTGACACCTAATATGCGCAGCATGACTTTCACCAGTGAATGTCTGGATAGTTATCCCACTGAATGTGAAGGCGGACACCTAAAGATATTCTTACCGCTTCCGGGGCAGACCAAACCGGTGTTACCGACTTTATCTCCAGAAGGCCCAATATGGCCGCCGAGTGAACTGCGCCCAATAACGCGCACTTACTCGGTTCGGGCTATCCGTACCGAACAAAAAGAGATCGATATTGAATTTGCACTACACCACAATGGCGGCCCGGCAGTGGAATTTGCTTATAGAGCCCAAATTGGTGACTGGATCGGTATCACTAACCCCGGAGGCCCAGATCCATTACTGCCAAAAGTCAGCCACTACTATATGGCCGGCGACCCGAGCTCCCTGCCTGCTATTGCGGCGCTATTGGAAACAGTAAAACCAGATGCGACCGGGCAAGTCATTATGCGTATCGAAAGTGAGCAAGATATTCAGGAATTAAAAAAACCGGCAGGAATAGCCGTTCACTGGATCACTGGTGATGTTGAAATAACTGACAAAATCATATCTGAATTCAAATCCTGGTCATTACCAACAGAAGATGTCACTTTCTGGCTTGCCGGTGAAGATAAGCTGGTAAAAGAACTTCGTCGCTATATTCGCCGAGAAAAAGGCTATGAACGCCACCAGCTATATGCCATTCCTTACTGGAGGCATGGCTTTGATGAGGAAGGTTATCATGTCCTGCGTCATGAAGTGATGGATAGCGACGATTAAGAACCTTATTTAATCCCCCCTCACTTACTGCAATCAGAAAGTGAGGGGATCAACGATAGGGATATTATCAGTAAGATCACTTAAAATGAGGTTTTTAAAACCGAAGAAATGCGATTGACGATAACTCAATCCCTATTGAGTTTG
The DNA here is from genome assembly GCF_003287735.1 of Photorhabdus bodei. GTDB lineage: Bacteria > Pseudomonadota > Gammaproteobacteria > Enterobacterales > Enterobacteriaceae > Photorhabdus > Photorhabdus kayaii. Next base: position 14,019 of record NZ_NSCM01000024.1, read on the forward strand.
TGACACTTTCTTACAAATCTATTTTTTCATAGATTTAAAAAATGAAAATTTTCTCTTGCTATTTACTGATGCTTTAATAATCATAACTTGAGTTCCATCATATGGACAGTATGAAGGAAATTACAACTCCTGTTCCCTTTATTCAAAGGGATTAATCGATGGGAATACAATTCTGTCTTCCTGTCGTTCAACTCACTATTACTCACGGCATAAGCGGTGTTTCTTATTTGTGGTAATAGGATTTTTACTATATTGTTTCTTTGGTGACGCAATCAATCACGGCTATTCCTGGCGGGATATTTATGCTGATGAAGGTGATTGATAGCCGGGCGGGGAAATAACGTTAAAAGAAGGAAGTAAAACTAATGGCTATATCAGATCCACGCTTATGCTTTGATTGTAAACGGTTTCTGAAAAACTGGGTGGAATTTCAGTTGGTGGATGAACAGGAACTGTCCGTATGAAAATATTGAAAATAACGCTGTCCTTATTATTTCTCTATTCTATTTACTGGGCGTTTGGTGACACCTTTTTTAACTGGCTTTTTCCTTTTTCACCTGACGAGAAGAAACAGTTGATTACGGTGGAAGGTGTCGTGCCGAAATACACAAAACCGTATGTGTCTGCGCAGTATATCTCAAAAGATTGTCTTAGATATCAGCTTGATGCAGGTATGTCGCCTTATCAAGTGCCGACTTATTATGGATTGGATTTGGATGTAAAAGCTGATCCACAAACTGGTTATTTTCAGGCGAAATTACCTTCCAATGGAGGAGGATGGTGTAAATGGAAAATCGACCAAGCCTCTGTGGCGGTGGGTTATACTGATGTTAGCCACCTGATGAAAGATGCTATTCCCTATGCAGGGACAGGATTAACTGCATTTATCAACGACGCGGCTCAAACAAATATTAGCGAAATTGCAGCATTGAATACTATAGATTTCAGCCCGGTTATTTACCCTGTATTAAAAGTGGTTGATGGGCGTCCAAATAGAATTTTCTTACAGGGCGTGGTGGATACGTATCCTTTTAGGCTGAAATTAACGCCAGGAGCGGAATGGAAAATTACCTATAAACCTAAGTTAGATGAAACCAAAATGCCTAAAATTATTATCCCACCAGGTAAAGAACCTTCAAGAGTTGAATATCCTGATGGCAGAATTGATTTAGACAGAGATTCTATTGATTACTGGAAAATAAAGTAGCGCCCCTAAGGTCATATCACCAGTTTATCTATACCCGTTATCCTTCAAGTTGCCTCTTTGTTGGCTGCACTCGCTCACCCCGGTCACATAGTTACCTATGCTCCCAGGGATTCACTCCCTTGCCGTCGCGATCCATCTTGAAATCCATAGGGTATATATCCAAAATTAAACAGTAAAGGTAAAGGATTTAAAATAGGCGGAATAATCAAGGATCACGCCGTGAGGCGCTCTTGCAAAAGCCCCCACGGCATATTTCCATCGGTTATTTACAATAAGCCAATAACGTTTTCTGGCACAGTTGAGAACGAACACAATCCTCTTGATTAAAATGGATAACACTGACGATTTCATCATCTGAAAATCTTTCCAGTGCATCTCGCAATCCTGATACGACTCCAACTGGCAAATCGCATTGACTTATATCACCATTTACAATCACAGTAACATTTTCCCCAAGCCGGGTCAGAAACATTTTCATCTGATTAACAGTGACATTCTGAGCTTCATCCAGAATCACAAACGCGTTTTCAAATGTTCTACCCCGCATATAGGCAAAAGGCGCAATTTCCACTTTGCCAATCTCAGGCCGCAAGCAATATTGCAGAAACGATGCTCCCATGCGTTTTAATAAAACGTCATAAACCGGTCGGAAATAAGGTGCAAATTTTTCAGCCATATCTCCGGGCAAAAAACCGAGATCTTCATCCGCCTGTAATACAGGACGGGTGACGATGATCCTATCAATTTCCTTATTAATCAACGCATCCGCAGCCATTGCCGCACTGATAAACGTTTTACCGCAACCCGCCTCCCCACTGGCAATAATCAGTTTTTTATAGTTTATTGCGCACATATAACGCCGTTGCGTTTCAGTCCGTGGCAAAATTTCCGAAGTATCCCGCTTATCACGTGCCATACCAATGGCTTCTACGCCACCGAGTTGCACCAGAGAGGTTACATTATCATCCTGATAACATTGATGATGACGCAAATCCCTTTTCATCATCCGTTTTGCTTCTCGACGTGATTTAATCACTGCTTTCTGTCTACTCATAGCAGTATCACCTTATCGTTGTTTTCACCCATCCGGTGTCATATCACCGATACAATAACTACGTTATTTAATGACTCTGAGCTTCCCACAGGTTCGCATATTATCGGAATATCAATCATTAATGTTACTCACCATTATTTCTATCTAATGAAAACTAACGAATCATTATGACAGTATAATGACAATCTCTCAGTTATGACAAACAAGCCAGGGACGCTCAATTAAAAATAATCGACAGTATCCTTTATTTAGTTTTGAGAGAAATTTAATTCATTGAATAATATGACTTAATATTTACAATGATAAGCATTCATTAATATATACCCGTCATCTTTCAAGTTGCCTCTTTGTTGGCTGCGCTCGCTCACCCCGGTCACATAGTTATCTATGCTCCCCGGGATTCACTCCCTTGCCGTCGCGATCCATCTTGAAATCCATAGGGTATAAGCTAATGACTTAACACCACTAATGACTTAACATCATAATAGCCATTATTGATTTGGCTACTATGGTATTGATACATCCCGTTACCATCCGGCAAAGAAGTCACTATCTGCAAGCACTCTTCTTCAACGGATGGCAATAATATTATTATTGATGACAACAGAGCAAATAGTTAATTATCTGTTTTGTTAAGTCCCCTTACAGTTTCCAGCCAATCGAAAACCCGCATTTTTTGCTTCAGTTTCTGTTTTAAAATAGACCGCGTTCTTCTCCTGAATCATCTTATAACCTGAACAATGAGAAAAATGATAGATTTTGCTATTGTTATTCCCTTTAATTAATCCTGTAGAGGATGCATCAGATAACACCCGTTGTCTCTGGGTATCTGTTTGACTATTTCTCTGCCCTTTTCTCTGCTCGCTTTTTGGAATGCCAGCGGCGGAGTTTTTATGCCATAATTGCCATTTCTGTTCACCGGTAACAAAAGGATTGTGATGCCCCATAATACTGGCAATTCGATTATCTCTCTCCTGCTCCCATTTACTCGGTGGATATTGACGATCCCAAGCGATAAATAATTGCTGTTGTTGGCGGGACATGGAAAGATTGTAACGATCGTGCATATAAAAATTAATCCGAGCGACCTGCCCTTTTACCTCATCTCTCGGTTCGAACGTTCGAGATTTAAAATCGACTTTACTGGTACAACGACCATAATTATTCGGCATACTTTTCGGTAACATTCCATAACTGAAATTACTACGATCGCCATTAACCTCACCAATTGATGGGGCCAAATTATGCATATCAGATTCCATTGCCCTGAAAACAGGATCGGAAGAGACACAATTCTTCCTCCCTCCATTTCGCCAACATTGCCGCTGATGACCAAAAACCCAGGCAGTAACAATATGTTCCCATTCAATTCGTTCAGCACGATTCTGTTGTGACCTGACTTGATAACCACACGAAGAAAGGATTGTGCGTCCACCGCTCTTACCTGTCCATCGCCAATGACAACCACAATAAAGTGTCCCGGTCTCTGACTTAAATTGATCATGATAAATACGTTTACGCAATTCAACTTTAGCTTGTTCAAAGGCAGCCGGTGCGGCAAAAGAAGATAAAGGAGCAATTAAACTGAAACACCCAATGTGAATTGCCCAAAAAATAACTTTACGTTTCAATGATAACCCCTACTTATATAAAAATATCATTCTGATTTTAACCTTTTATGTTGCCTCATAATCGACCTATAAGACAAACATTGTTTCTTTGCATTTCTTCTTAGCATCTCTTTTAAAAAGAAAGACTATTCAATAGACAGGTTGAGATATCACAAGATGGTGGTTATCCTATTATAGCGGAATGATTAATTGGGTATTATGAAATCAACATATGGATTATATGCTTTAAAAACGAGCGGTTATATCACTAACCATTAATATGAAAAAATAGAGAATGACGCTCAACGTCAACATCCTAATATTGAAGCGCAAAAAAAACCAAATAAGATACAGGGCCGATATACGGCCCCGTCTTACTACAATTTATGACCAAAAGCGCTGCTACTCTCCATTTCTTTCTGTAACTTCTTTCGATTCAAGTTCCAGAGTGAATCTTCTGGCATTTGGACCCTAATATCTAAACGGCAAGAATCGGGAATATCACAGGGTTCCCCATCTTGATAGAATATCTTGTTGCCATTGTCATCAATAGATTTGAGCCGCCAATTTTGAAATCTCTCCGGTAAATGTGCGTGTTGGCGATGGAAAGTCTCAATAATAATAGAGCCGTCAGGTTGAACGTGATCATCAACAAAAATCAGTTCGAGATTATTGTTGTCGCGGGGAACGGAAATACCTCCATGCACCCCCCAACCACCATCAGCGTTATAGCCCAGGATATTTGATATACGATATATGCCGGTTCCCTGTTTTATCACTTCTGCACCTTCGGATTCGTCATTAGTCAAGAATGTGCCATCAGGGTAGATTTCTATTATCGGAGAGGCTTTCTTGAGGTATCCGTTGGTGTCTGGTTTAGCGTTCTTATCGTCCCAAAACTTACGGGTAGCTTGTCTGTTGCTATCGCTATTTATGCTATCTGTACGATATGTATTGCCTTCATGCTCGAAAACCAGCCTATGGCTCCATACACCATACACGCCTTCACTTGATAAGCCATTTACATTACTAAATCTTAACTGAACGCCATACCCACCAAGTGGCAATCCATATTTAGTGACGAATGGCGCGTTGGGTCCATATCCGGCACAACCATCGTATAAATTTTCCAATCCATCCAAACGAGCAAAACCCATTGAAAGCATTGCATTATTAGTTGATACCGCACCCACATCCGCCGCAGTCAGATTGATATCCCCAGTCAACGCCTTACCGTTTATTTTCCGGCTATCAGGTACTCTAGTATTAATATTTCCAAGTAATGAATTAACTATTTCCTTAATCAACTGTTGCGTCACTGCCAATGTATCACTATCACCCATCACATCGGTAAGTTGCACAATACCTTTTTGTGTTAATGAAGCATTGGGAATTCCTATTATCGCTTTCTGTTCTAAAGCTTTATTTAACTGTGCAGTGAGTTTAGTGACATTACCATCATCTAAAACATCCTCACCGGTTTGTGTCGCAATAAAATCAGCTACAACCGATGTTATTGTTGATGTTTGACGAAATATCTTATTTAATATGTAATTATCAATATACTGCTTGTTTGGAAACCCACGCGAAAAATTCAGATCTGTTTCATAGTCTTGCTGACTGGGCACATTAGCGTTACTATCAATAGCAAAAGCTTTAAAATCATTTTTACTCATATACCTTCCCCAAATTAAATAATGTTCATTTACAGTCAATAAGTCGAATTATTAGAAATAATTCCCCATAATTTACATCAGTTATAGTCTAATTCTGAAAAACAATAAAAATATCCTTACTGACCGCCCTCCACTTTTAGCAAAAATAAATTTAAAGTCGATAACCAAATCAACTTTACGAATCAGAGTTCATTTTTATATGAACTTTTATACGAATTTTTTCCAATCAAAGCACTGATTAAAAACCAGTGCTTCGTTAATATTTAAGAATTATAAAACTTTAATGGTATTATTCTTGCGGCTTTTCAGGCCAATTAATATCTGGGGCCGATGAAACATCAACCCGACGCAGTAATACCAAATACTTTTTCCAATCTAGCAATAAAGTTTTTTCCGCTTCTGATGCCATTTCAGTTTCAACCGCATACTGCAATACCGTGATGGCTTCATCAGCTTGCCGACGAAAAATAGCACGCTGTTGTTCTGCCTGTTCAACTTGACTGATTTTTTGAGCTTCAAAGTCCGTTACCCATTTTTCACCATCCCATTGATCAAAATCGGTGGACGGTTGTTCGAATGTTAATGTTTCCGGTAATTCACCCAGCGCAGCCACTTCTTCCTGTGCACCCACTTGCGTGTTGTAAGCTATTTTTCCACGGTGGTCAGGGACAATTTCCCAATAACTCCCATCCTCACTGCGACGCACAGCCATATCATCAGAATCTGGCAAATCTGGCGCGTCTAAATAAGAATGCGCTGACAAACCGACGCCTTCCGCAACATATTCGAAATCACTACCAGAGAATTCTCTCGAATAGGGATTAGCATGATAAACTTTTATCCAGCCAGCTTGAATCGCTAATCCATCTTCACCTAATACAGCGGTTTCAGTATCTAAAATATTTTCTTGTGTCATTATTATTCTGCCTTTATGATATTATTCTGCTTTTACGATATATACCTTATGGATTTCAAGATGCATCGCGGCGGCAAGGGAGCGAATCCCCGGGAGCATAGATAACTATGTGACCGGGGTGAGTGAGTGCAGCCAACAAAGAGGCAACTTGAAAGATGACGGGTATAGTTAAATGCGATATTGCGTGGGCGATTTTCATTCGCAGTAGGTACAATGCGAGAAGCATCAATTTCTAGTAGACTAAATCGATCCTGGGCTACAGAATTATATGTAGCACCAGCATTAAAATGACTTCCGGGGTTAGTTACAGAAGTATAAAAAGCACCACCAGCATAACTAAACATACGGGATGAGGTGGATACAGTTCGTCCACTTACACTACCAGTAATATTCCTAATCGCATCCCCTTGATGAGTTAAGATTCCACGGCCACTATCAACACCACGACCATCATCCAGTACATCTTCACCAGATTGTGTCGCAATAAAATTAGCCACAACAGATGATATTGTTGAGGATTGGCGTAATACCTTATTTAATACATGAGTAGAAACATTTTCAGGTGTAAACCCCATCTTTAAATTCTGGCTTTCTTCATATTTCCCTTGACTCACTATATTAGCATTCTCACTAATAGAAAAGGCTTTAAAATCATTTCCTTGGCTCATATACTCCTCTTAAATTCAATAATATCATTCAGTAATCAATATATTAAATAGTCGTACAGATAGCCTCTCTCAATTGGCGACAATTATAGTCTAGTTCAGGAAAGGAATAATGAAATTTATTTTATAACTTATAGGGTTAATTATTTTTGTATAATTGACGGTAATAAACCATCCAATACATTGCAATAAATCTTCATGATAATATTTCCTACCTTTATTAAAACAAATGAAAAAATAATAGTGACAAAAAGTTCTTTCATTGAAAAGTAAAAAGACCACACTACAGCGTGGCCTTAAGCAAGGTAACTCACCAGTAAAAATCATTGTTTTTCAGCAAACAATAACCTGTAAATTCCCCCTCCAACAATCCCACCAATAATTGGCATCACCCAGAAAAACCATAACTGCTCTAAAGCCCAGGTATTCTGGAATATCGCAACAGCCGTGCTTCGTGCCGGATTGACTGACGTGTTAGTAATAGGAATGCTAATCAAATTAATTAAAACCAGCGCCAAACCTATTGCTAATGGTGCAAAGCCCGGAGGTGCTCGTCTATCTGTCGCACCAATAATAACAATTAAGAAAATAGCCGTTAAAACAATTTCAGCCACAATAGCCGATTGAAGCGAGAATCCACCTGGTGAATGTTCACCAAAACCATTTGCTGCAAAACCACTCGTGGTCGCATCAAAACCCGCCTGCCCACTGGCAATAACATATAATACCGCGGCAGCAAGAATACCACCTATAACTTGAGAAATAATATAAGGAATAACCTCCACTGCCCTGAAACGACCACCAGCCCAAAGACCAATTGTTACAGCGGGATTAAAATGCCCGCCAGAAATATGCCCAACAGCATATATCATCGTCAATACTGTTAAACCAAATGCCAAAGATACACCGACAAAGCCAATCCCTAATTCAGGAAATGCCGCAGCGAATACAACACTACCACATCCCCCAAAAACCAGAACAAAAGTTCCAAGTAATTCAGCCGCCAATTTTCTTAACATGTTTTGTCCTCATCCAGTTATCAAAACGAGTCACCTTGCTGAAATTAACTATAGCCAATAAATTAAAATCATGCTTATTTTTACTATAGCCGCATAAGTTGCTGATTCTTGTGGCATCTTTGCCTGATATTCACTTTAATCCGGGATTTTATGCAACATCTATCCTGTGCAGATCAACTTTTTGGTAAAAAATGGATAGCTTAAAATCAATTATCACCAAAATAAGTTCAATATTCTGTTGTGATGGCTCCCCGCCGTAAAAAACGGCGAGGATTCACTCCCTTGCCGTCTCAATGCATCTTGAAATCCATAGGGTATAGGTCATTCATCTGACTACTAAAACTGAAATATTTGCATATCCGACAATCCCTGAAGCGTTTGAACCTAATAAATGGGTGGAAATATTAGGCCGCCGGGAACCAATAACAATTAAATCTGCTTTAATTTCATCTGCTGTCGATAATACTTTATCCCTCGGTGATCCAAAGGCTACGGAGAAAGAGACTCGCTCTTTTGGCAAGTCTATTTTCTCAGCCACTTTTGCCAATTCCTCTTCTGATCTTGCAATAGATTTCTTGGCAAAAGAGTTGAGCAAGTCATAATGGTAACTATAACTAATTGAAAACCTTGATATGTCAGGAACGGCATGGAAAAGATGTATATTAGCATCAGATAACTTCGCCAAATACTCTGCATGTGCAATCGCTTTATCAGTCAACTCATCTTCTGAAATATCCACTGGCACTAAAATCGTTTTGTACATACGTACTCCTATATTTATATACCAAACCTAACTACTTCAATGAGTATATATCCGTTATCTTTCAGTTGCCTCTTTGTTGGCTGCACTCACTCACCCCGGTCACATAGTTGTCTATGCTCCCGGGGATTCACTCCCTTGCCGTCACGATCCATCTTGAAATCCATAGGGTATAAACTATTACATTATTTGTTGTGAGTTGTTTAACTAAATCAAATAAATTACCGTATAGCTCTATTTTCAATCACTCAGAATCAAGATGCCACTTATGTAATATTCGATGAATGAACGGTGTTACAACAAGCCCCAAAGTAATAAAGAACACACTTTCCAAAAATACCCCATATATGGCAATAAAATATTTACCGGATAAACTAACAGGGACGGGATCTAAACCCTGCGATCCCAGCATAGATAAAGCGTTAAGCAAAGATTCAGAAAATGTATGCCCCTCTATCAGGTAAAACCCCAGGACACCCGGAATTATTCCAATAAAGAAAAACGTTGCAGCAATAAGGTAAAAACGCACCACCCGCCATAAAAAATGGTCCAAACGAATCAGTTTATCAGTAAATTTTTCCACAATTATTGCATCCTCAACAATTCTACGAAACCTTATGCAATCTCAATGAAAATGAAATCAGAGCAAATTTAATAAAAATATAGCAACACAGCGTTAGCTAAGACATATATAGCAAGCCATCCGAAGATGGCTAATCAATCTCTCTCATTACGTTTTAATCACCTTACCTGATAACCAAAACAGATGTTGTCGAATATTTGACAACACCTGATGCATTAGATCCCAATAAGTGCGTTGTAATATTGGGCCTTCTAGAGCCAATAACGATAAGATCAGCATTAATTTCTGTCGCTGCTGCTGTTATTTCATCTCTTGGCGACCCAAACGCAATGGAATAGGATAACCTGTTAGCAGGAAAATCGATGGTATCAAGCAGCGTTTTCAAATCATCTTCGGCTTTAATTGTCGCTTTATCCTTAATTTCATCATATCCCAACGAATATGCGTTAACAATCGCGGATGAAATTGGCAGTACATGAAGAATATGGAGCTTCGCACCTGTTTCTTTTGCTAAAGACAGTGCATGCTTAACCGCTTTACTCGTTAGTTCATCTTCTGAAATATCTACCGGTACTAAAATAGTTTTGTACATACGCACGCTCCTATATTTACATACCAAACCAGACTACTACATTTAGTATACGCTATATCCTGTTAATTACTATGAGCTATTTTCCTCTTCCCACACCTTTCTCTATAACCAGATAATTAATATCGTTTTTAATTTATTTACCTTACACCTTTAGTTTCATATAGTTATGATCGTTAAATACGTAGCAAAAGTGGGATATGTACAGGGGCAATAACATTAACCCCTGAGACCCTACCTCACTGCCGATATAATGCTTTTATTTGCTGAACGGTATTTTCAAATATCTTAGCCTGTTTTTCATTGCCCATTTCTGCAATAACATGTTCCAAATTCAGTACAACTTTCCCTGCATGAGCTTGCCCCATAGTTTTAAGAATAGAAGCCAACAGCACTTTCAAACATGTCACCTCTGTTGCTAAGGTTTCAGTATCAGATGAAGGAATTAAATCGATTTTATTCATAGTCGTTACCTGTTTACGTATTAATTGCGTTATGAAAATAATAATTATACCACATAATTCACCCCCTATTTTTATACATTTTCCAAATAGATCTACGCCAAAAAACGTTAAATTATTGTTAAACCCATTTGTTTTATAAATATTTATTTAGTTATTAATTTTATCATAATCAGAATATATAGGACATTCTGATTTCAAATAAATGACACTTGCTATCGTATAAAATAATTCTCTTTTGTCTTTGGAGGAGATAAGTATAATATTCGCATTCTTGATGAACTTTTAGGATAATTTATCTATTTTATTGTTTTATATAATCTTTACTAAAAGTTAAAAAACAGACAATTGAAGTTAACTCTTCTGAAACAAATTCAATACACAAGCAATATACCCTATGGATTTCAAGATGCATCGCGACGGCAAGGGAGCGAATCCCCGGGAGCATAACGAACGATGTGACCCAGGTGAGTGAGTGCAGCCAACAAAGAGGCAATTTGAAAGATAACAGGTATATCGATGAAGCTCATGTATGAGCATAGAGCCAGTTGGAGACACTTTTTTGATAAATATTTTGTTAGTCGATGATCATGAGCTGATCAGAGTTGGTGTAAAACGTATTCTTGATGACGTAAAAGGAATAACCGTAGTAGGAGAAGCTAATTGTGGTGAAGATGCGATAAAATGGTGCCGAGCTAATAAAGTAGATATCGTGTTAATGGATATGAACATGCCAGGCATTGGTGGCCTGGAGGCGACAAAAAGAATCCTACGTTATTGTCCCGATGTCCGTGTCATCATGTTGACTGTCTATACTGAAAATCCTTTACCAATGAAGGTGATGCAGGCTGGCGCCAGAGGATATCTCAGTAAAGCCTCTACCTCTCAAGACATGGTTAATGCAATTCGTGCAGTTAATGCCGGACAGCGCTATATCGCTCCCGATATCGCTCAACAAATGGCCCTTAGCCAAATTAGCCCACAGCAAGACAATCCATTAAGTTGTCTGTCTGATCGTGAATTACAGATTATGCTGATGATCACGAAAGGACAAAAGGTGAGCAATATCTCTGAACAACTTAATCTCAGCCCAAAAACCGTTAATAGCTATCGCTACCGAATGTTTAGTAAACTAAATATCAACGGTGATGTAGAATTAACACATATGGCAATACGTTATGGGCTATTCGACACAGAGAGTCTATTAAATAGTGACGGAACAATTTGATTCAAAAACATTTTTAAAAACAGTAACCAGTCAGCCTGGCGTTTATCGTATGTATGACACCTCAGGCACGGTTATTTATGTCGGTAAAGCCAAGGATTTAAAAAAACGGCTTGCCAGCTACTTTCGCGCACAGATCGCCAGTCGTAAAACCGAATCTCTGGTTAAAAATATTGTTCAAATAGATGTTACGGTTACGCATACCGAAACCGAAGCACTGCTGCTGGAGCATAATTACATTAAGCTCTATCAACCCCGATATAACGTTTTACTGCGAGATGACAAATCCTACCCTTACATCTTTCTCAGCGCAGATAAACACCCACGACTGGCAATGCATCGGGGAGCCAAACATTTCAAAGGTGAATATTTCGGCCCATTTCCAAACGCTCATGCGGTACGAGAATCATTAATTTTACTGCAAAAACTTTTTCCTATCCGACAATGTGAAGATAGCGTCTACCGCAATCGCTCGCGGCCATGCCTGCAATATCAAATTGGCCGCTGCCTTGGGCCTTGCGTTAAAGGGCTGGTAAGTGAAGAAGAATATCAGCAGCAAGTTGATTATATTCGTCTGTTCCTTTCAGGCAAAGATCAGCAAGTTTTAACCAGATTAATTGACCGAATGGAACAAGCCAGCCAGCAACTGAAATTTGAAGATGCAGCAAGATACCGAGATCAAATCCAGGCCGTTCGTCAGGTTACTGAAAGACAATTTGTTTCAGGAACAGACGATGACCTTGATGTTATCAGTGTTGCCTTTGAAGCGGGCATGGCATGCCTGCATGTACTGTTTATACGTCAGGGCAAAGTACTGGGTAGCCGAAGTTACTACCCTAAAGTCCCGACTGGGACAAAGCTTGATGAGATTGTACAAACATTCCTTGGTCAATTTTATTTACAGGGCAGCCAAAATCGGACTTTGCCCTCAGAAATTTTGCTGGATTTTACTCTGCCAGAGAAAGACATTTTGTCTGATTCTTTATCTGAAATATCCGGGCGAAAAATTCATATTCAAACCCGACCCCGCGGAGATAAAGCCCGTTATCTGAAACTTGCCCGCACAAATGCAACAATCGCCCTAGCGACCCGCTTATCACAACAATCAACTATTCATCAAAGATTAGACGCTCTCACCAAATTAGTTAAGTTAGCAAAAATTCAGAGAATGGAATGTTTTGACATTAGTCACACCATGGGGGAACAAACTGTTGCATCCTGTGTCGTCTTTGATAGCAATGGCCCACTACGTTCTGAATACCGGCGCTATAATATCAGTGGTATTACTCCCGGTGATGATTACGCTGCCATGAATCAAGTACTACGCCGTCGATACGGGAAAGCATTAGATGAGTCAAAAATTCCCGACATTATTTTCATCGATGGCGGTAAAGGGCAATTAGCTCAAGCAATAGATGTCTTTCAGTCTCTTGATGTTGAATGGGATAAAACGCGACCTCAATTAATAGGCATTGCCAAAGGCAGTGATCGCAAAGCCGGGCTTGAAACACTGTTTTTCGCGACGGAGGATAAAAGTATCGCATTACCGCCGGACTCTCCTGCCCTGCATGTGATTCAGCATATTCGTGACGAATCACATAATCATGCAATAACCGGGCACCGTCAACGTAGATCTAAAGTTAGAAACACCAGTACGCTGGAATCTATTGAAGGCGTTGGGCCAAAACGCCGACAAATGTTACTGAAATACATGGGAGGTTTGCAGCCTTTACGTAATGCAAGTGTCGAAGAGATCGCAAAAGTACCGACTATTTCCTATGCATTAGCAGAAAAAATTTATAATGCATTGAAACACTAAGTACATTGATGCACCATACTTATAAATTCCACTATAGCCAGATAGTTAAGAAGCACTATGCAATTAAATATACCAACATGGCTCACTCTATTTCGTATCGTCCTGATCCCATTTTTTGTCCTGGCATTCTATTTGCCATTCACATGGGCGCCGATGGTTTGTGCCATAATTTTTGTTGTCGCTGCGGCGACAGACTGGTTTGACGGTTTCCTCGCCCGCCTTTGGAAACAGACAACTCGCTTTGGCGCATTTCTTGATCCTGTCGCGGACAAAATCATGGTTGCTGCCGCACTAGTCTTAGTTTCCGAACACTATCATACATGGTGGATAACCCTCCCCGCGGCAACCATGATAGCGCGTGAAATTATCATCTCTTCTCTCAGAGAATGGATGGCTGAATTAGGCAAACGCAGTAGTGTTGCCGTTTCCTGGATGGGTAAGGTAAAAACGACAGCACAGATGGCGGCGTTAGTTGCTTTATTATGGCGCCCTAATTTTGAATTCGAATTGGGCGGATTCATATTACTTTATGTTGCTACGGTGATGACATTTTGGTCAATGTTTCAATATGTCAACGCGGCTTGGTCTGACTTGCGTGAAGCTTGATCGAAATGACGTAAAAACCATCGAACAAACACAGCGTAACAATAATTGTGTTGACTCGATACGTGAAGTAAGTAGAATGCAACGCATCGAACGGCACATGAGATTTACGAAAACAAATAAGTAAATCAGCCAGTTCAAAGCGGTGCGGGAATAGCTCAGTTGGTAGAGCACAACCTTGCCAAGGTTGGGGTCGCGAGTTCGAGTCTCGTTTCCCGCTCCAAGTTACTGTTCAGAAGTTGGATAGTAACTTAGCGAATAAAGTTTTAGTAGCTGAATTATTCGTTGAATAATTATTCATTGAATATAGAAAGGCGCGTTGGCAGAGTGGCCATGCAGCGGATTGCAAATCCGTCAACCTCGGTTCGACTCCGGGACGCGCCTCCAAATTCAGCCCAGGTGGTGAAATCGGTAGACACAAGGGATTTAAAATCCCTCGGCCTTAAGGCTGTGCGGGTTCAAGTCCCGCCCTGGGCACCAAATAAAATTCACTGATAAAACAGTGAGTTAGGGAAAAGAAAAGGCCACCGCAAGGTGGCTTTTTTGTTTTCTGCGATGACATGAAAATTGAGAAGTGGCGGCAGAATGGCGGCACCTTGGCACCACTGTATAAATACACACCATCCATTTCAGGCAATATCTTCTCTCTCGAAGTATCATCAGAAAAATATTTTTCGCATAAAAAAATTAAGTAATGATTGCTACATTACTGTGGAACCTATTTATTGACTGAGTTAGCAGAAAATTATTATCTTTTTATGTAGTTCATGAGCTTTTGTAGGAACGATTTTTTTACTTCAGGTTGGTTTGATTTAACCCATGACGGATTTTCTAAATCGGTTGGAAGTAAGTACAGATGATCATCGTCATCAACAACTTTTGCATTAAGTTTTTCGGCTATCTGTAGCATCTTACAATATAGGGCTGTATCGGGGTGTTTTGTATGTATGTTCCCATCAGACCAATTCAGCCAAGGTTCTTCATAGACGCTTTTTCCTGTCCATCTAGCATGAAACCGACCATTTCTTTCATCAATGAATAATTCGTCATCTTCAGCCACTAATGCGAGCCATTCATCACTACTAATTTGGCAATCTTCATTCATTGAGAAGCACTCAGCTCTTGTTATATGAAGCTCCCACCCCATAATTACTCCTTAATTATCTGAAAAATATAGAAAGAAAAGGCCACCGCAAGGTGGCTTTTTTTCGTGATGGAAATCACTATTCACTATATCCTTTCATTATACTCTTTACCTCGGCAGTTCCGGCCATTCAATATCGGGAGACAGCGAAATATTTACTCTATTGAGCATTACCCTGTATTTTTTCCATGTCAGTAAAGCGGATTTTTCTACTTCGGTAGCGATATCTAAATCAACAGCATCTTGCAGTAATGCAATGGATTCATTCGCGTGTCGCAACAGAATTACACGCTGCTGCTCCGCTTGTTCAATCTGATTTGCTTTTAGAGCTACATTATCAGTGACCCATTTTGTGCCATCCCATTTATCAAAATCGGTGGTCGGTTGCTTGAAGGTCAGAGTTTCAGGTAATTCACCCAGTTCAGTGATTTTCTGTTGAGTTCGTGTTAACGTGTCGTAAGCTATTTTCCCCCGATAATCAGGGACGATTTCCCAACATTTACCGTCTTCACTGCGACAAACAGCCACATCATCAGAATCGGGAAAGTCTGGTGCATCTAAATAAGAATTCGCTGACAAACTGACACCGAGCATGACATATTCAATATCAGCGTGAGTAAATTCTCTTGTTATTTGATCTGTGTAATAAACTTTTATCCAGCCGGCTTGAATTGCTAATCCGTCTTCACCCAATACGGCGGTTTCATGTTCTAAAGCGTATTTTTGTTCTGTCATTATGCCGCATGCTGCTGCTCTCACTATGTAGTTAAATGCTATATTACGGGGCCTCGATACCCCTATAAACGCGGAATTCGCAATCCAATCTGCCTGAGCTTTATAATATACAGCTTTTACCGAAGTATTTTTATTTTGGGGCATATCCCACTGCAATTTTACAAACTCATTACGTGAGAGGGTAATCATAAAATTATTAGCCCGATCAACATTCTGTAGCAAATAAGCCCCTTCCTGCCATGACAATATTGAACGAGATGGATCCACATTTCGCCCACTGTCCCAGCCACGGATAAATTCTCCCCTTAGATCGGGCAATCTGCCGTCAGGATAAGCTTCTGCTAACTTTGGGTACTGTAATTTATTGAAAAATGCACCGTTACAAACGAGATAGTTGATAGGTGGATAGGGTAACGGCCACGGAATGGGGGAACCCACAGGGATATTAATTTCTTCACGTAATGAATTTATTATTTCCTGAGCAAGTTTTTGTGTAACAGCCAATGTATTGCTATTGCCAACCTCATTTGTAAGTTGAACAATACCTTTCTGTGTTAATGAGGCATCAGGAACCTTTGTTTTTTGTTCCAGTGCTCTATTTAATTGAGCGTTGAGTTTCTCTATATTCCCATCATCCAGAACATCATTGCCAGAGTGTGTGGCGATAAAATTAGCGACTACAGAGGATATCGAGGACGACTGACGTAATGCCTTATTTAGCATATCAGTAGTAATACCATCTTGTGGAAACCCAGTCTGCAAATTCTGATTTTCTTCATATTTTTCTTGGCTAATTACATTAGCATTATCACCAATAGAAAAAGCTTTAAAATCATTTTTTTGACTCATATCCTTACTCCTTAAGCAAAATAATATTTTTTATAATCAACATATTTAATTACTGTAAAAATAATCCGCCTGTAATTCATTAAAATCAAAGTCTAGTTCAGAAAGAAGAGTAATACAGCATTCCTATTTATTAGGAGATTGACTATTTTTATATAATTAGCGGCAATAAGTAATTAAATATTTTAGAATCGAAAACATGCCCAAACCATTTATATTTAACATCTGAAAACTATTTTCTCTATTCGCAGAACCGACGGAAAAGAAAATTTTATCTATCAATAAAAAAGGCCACGCAATGCGCAGCCTTTGAACGTGTATAATAAGTTGTTAACTAATAGCGAGATTCAATCTTTTACCAAGAACATTTGACGCGCTTTCTACCGTGTCAATCTTCGTGTTGTGACGCAATGAGACTATACGTTGAACATCTTGCGGACGCGTTCCTAGTTTTCTCGCTAGCTCTGCATTACTTGTTTTTGTTTGCAGCATTGTATTTAACAACAATACTTTAACTGCAACACTTGCCGGAACATCAACAAAGGCTTCACCTCCATTAGACTTTCTAAGCTGCCTGTACGGCAGTGCACGTGTATTCTCCTTAAGAGTTCTTAACCCAACTTTTCTAAGCTGCCTGTACGGCAGTGCACTGTTACATATTAACTCCAACTCACTGACTATCAAAGAATATATTTACCAAAAGCAAAAAAAACCTTTTTTATGAGAGAGGTTAAATTTCATTAAAAATCAATGAATTATAGTTGGCTGTTAAAAAAGGGTAAAATTTAGGTTCGGGGAAATATCATTTTTTCAGTTACATTTTACCCTTTGCAGCCAACATGCTTGTCCATCAACAAGCAAAATTCCCATATCCTAGAATACTTCTATATTCTGGCTATCAAGCGTATTTTCAGCCATTACTCTGCTCTCACTATGTAGCTAAATGCGATATTGCGAGGTCTTGATACCCCTATATAAGTTGCAGTGGTGGTCCAAGTCCCAGGGCCTGCTGTAGCAGCCCTAGCCCTTAATGAAATGGTTTTATTTTGCGGAATATCCCACTGTAATGCCACACGATCATTAAGTGAAAAATTAACAACATTATCAGCTCCACCAGCTTCCTGTAGTAAATAAGACCCCTCCTGCAACTTCAATAATGAACGTTCTGGATCTATCCCTCGACCATCATCCCATCCGCGGATAAATTCGCCTCTTAAATCAGGTAATCTGCCGTCAGGATAAGCTTCCGCCAACTTCGGATACTGCAATCTATTAAATGCTGAACCATTACAAGCGAAATAACCGAACGGTGGATGAGGTAACGGCCACGGAATAGGAGAACCAACAGGAATTTCATCGGCTGTTTTAATCCGGTTATCTATCTCTTCGCGGGTATATTCACGTAATGAATTTATGACTTCCTGAACAAGCTTTTGTGTAACCGCCAATGTGTCGCTATCGCCGATCACATTTGTAAGCTGAACAACGCCCTTTTGTGTTAATGAAGCACTGGGAATGTCTGTTGTAATTTTTTGCTCTAGCGCTTTATTTAATTGATCGGTGAGTTTGGCTATGTTTCCATCATCCAGAACATCATTGCCAGATCGTGTCGCGATAAAATCAGCCACGACAGATGATATGGTTGACGCTTGACGTAATACCTTATTTAACAAGTGAGTGGGAACATTATCTGGTGTAAATCCACTCTTCAAACTTTGGTTTTCTTCATATTTTTTTTGATTTACCACATTCGCATTATCACCAATAGAAAAAACCTTAAAATCATTCTTATAACTCATGTACTTTCTCCTAAAGTTAAATAATGTTATTTTATAATCAGTATATTGAATTATTGTAAAAACAATCCCTCTTGCAATTCGCGCCAATCAAGTCTAGTTCAGAAAAAGAATAATGCAGTGTTTTTATTACTTACAAGGTTAATTATTTTTATACCCGTCATCTTTCAAGCTGCCTCTTTGTTGGCTGCACTCACTCACCCCGGTCACATAGTTATCTATGCTCCCGGGGATTCGTTCCCTTGCCGTCGCGATGCAACTTGAAATCCATAGGGTATATATAATTGCTAGCAATCAGTAGTTCAACATTAGAAACCACATCCAGAAATTTATCTATTAATACCAATTCAGTATCACTATTGATACTTTAATTACTAATAATTTAAAAAATTTCCAACTTTAATTAATACGATTTGAGCAAGAGCAATACCAAATTTATGATCTTTCCAGTACGTTGCTGTTCCTACCGCAATATCAGCGTTGGCAGCAATTGAAATTGTGTCTGTGTTTACTGGATTTACGTCATTTGCACTTGACGGTGGCTTTTTCTTGGAATTCACTTGTATTTCGTCAACAAAAATTCACATAGCTAGGTTTGCCAAATCGATTTATTTGGCTAAATTCAACATTTTTAATATAATCCATGTCTGAAAAATGATACGGCTAATCAGTGCAAGGTATTGATAAAAAAATGAACACGGTGTTATCACATAAAGAAGAGCTAAGCCATTTAAAAGCATGTTTACTCAGCGAAGTTATCTGTTCGCGGACATCGTTTTCATGGTTCAAAACAATCCATCGAGCCCTTAAATGCCCAGACCGCAGGTTCTATTTCTGGTGGAGAATTGCTAATTATTTATACAGGACAAATAAAGCCAAGAAAATCTCGATTCGTATCAATAGAAATTTAAGAAATAAATATGGATGTGATTTAGGATTAGGCTCCTATATAGGAAAAAATTTACGTATATCTCATTATGTTGGCATTGTTATTTCCCGCACTTGCGTTATTGGTGATAACTTTCATATTTTACAAAATACAACCATTGGCGTTCTTAATGAAGATACTCAAGGGAAAATAAGTATAGGTGATAATGTAAAAATAGGTGCAAGCTCTTGTATTATAAGTGATAATATAACAATTGGAGATAATGTCCACATAGGCGCAATGTCATTTGTTAATAAAGATATCCCCGCTAATTGTATTGCATATACACCTAAATCTCAAAATGAGATAAAGATAAAAAAGCAAAAAATAATTAATTGAATATTCCAATTTAAAATGAACAATGGGACCACAATATGTTTTTTAAATATAAATATCTTTTAAAACTAGGTATGCTCTGTAAGCAGAATATAACAAAATCAATATACAGAAATGTATCCAGTAAAAAAATGAAACACAATATGAATTTTTGGCCTCACATAAAGATCTCAAGAAACATTAATGGCAAAATCGACTCCGTTTCATTCAATAAGAAAAATATAAACATCAATGAATTCCCAAAAAAATCAGAAAAACCCTTAATTATTATTGCATCTGGACCATCGGTATCTACCATCAAAACAGATTTTTTTGATGATACCAAATTTGATATTATGGGTGTTAACGGTTCGTATGAATTATCACCAGAAGTGAAATTCAAATACCATGTTATAATTGACCGAACATTCATTCTAAATAGGAAGAATATCGTTTTAAATATATTAAAAGACGATGAATTGATACTCTTCACAACAATGGATTGCCTCAACGATATCTTAATTCATTACGGTGATCTTGAATTAACATGTAAAGTCATTATTATTGAAAATATTGACCAGCCAGTTTATCAAGAGGAAAAAGAACTTTTTGAAATAAAGAGTGATGAAATAATAATACAGAATGGCGTAGCATTCTCATTAAACTTAAATCTCGGATTCTACAACGGAACAACAGTTGCATATTCCGCTCTGCAAATAGCATTGTTTTTGGGCTATAAAAAAATATATTTCGCCGGTCTAGACATGAACAATTTTTCGAAACCAAGATTTTATGAAACCCAAAATGACCAGCTAGATACCAAATTAAATAATAACTTACATGATTTCATCATTCCTTGTTTCAACCTAGCTCATGAAATAGCAATAAAAAGAGGAGTTAAAATTTATAATCTATCGAAAAATAGCGCTATAAATTCATTTGAAAAGTTAGATTATAGGGAAATTTAAGTAATTATACCCTGCACTCACTCACCCCGGTCACATCGTTATCTATGCTCCCGGGGATTCGCTCCCTTGGCGTCGCGATCCATCTTGAAATCCAT
The DNA here is from genome assembly GCF_003287735.1 of Photorhabdus bodei. GTDB lineage: Bacteria > Pseudomonadota > Gammaproteobacteria > Enterobacterales > Enterobacteriaceae > Photorhabdus > Photorhabdus kayaii. The sequence continues at coordinate 35,033 of NZ_NSCM01000024.1, forward strand.
AGGATATATAACCATTCATCAATAATTACCATCGAAAAAAAATAAGTATTACCAGCTATCATTGAACATTCATAAAAAACACCCTTATTAAATAATTTTTCTGTAAAATAATATTCATAAATATATTTTTGTTTTTTTAAAGTTTCTTTATTAAATAATAAAAAATTTAATTAATAGTTATTTTCCCGTGAAAAACAAATTGTTGTTCTATGCTATAGAATCAAATCATGTTAAGTAGAGTTATTACTTAAATCATTCAAATAATGTCTTAAGTAATCACCAAGGATTTACTATGCAAAATATAAAAAGTAAACTAAACAGTATCACTTTAATCTTAACTTGTACGAAGAATAAAAATAGAGTCATTTAAACATATAAATTATATTTGATAATCTTAAAATATGAACAAGAATTCCTCCACTAAGATAAAACATACTTTGAAACGATGCAGTGTCACTTTGCTAGAAACTCACTCATTTGGAGACCACTACAAGAAAAATAACTACCCTCTTTTACACCCTATAAATATTGATCATTTAGGGTTGCCGAGTATTATAAACTTATCATCACTATAATAGGTCTTAATCATGAAAAAAATTAATGGAACATATATTTCATCACAAATAATAAACACGATGGAAGCAAGCAATGAACCGTGGGGAATCAAAGATAAAAATTCACGCTTTATTTATGCTAACCTGGCCCTAAGATCTATTCAAAACATTCCAACGTCATTTGATTATGAAGGGCTTTTTGATGACGAACTTCCCTGGAGTGGAGCGGAGTTTGCGAAAGAATTTATTGATCATGATAAAATTGTAATAACAAAAGGGAAAAGAATCTGTTCACTTGAAACATATACATATGGAAAAGAAAAAATCTTATCGTCTTACTTCCAAGAAAAATTACCACTATATAACGATGCAAAGGAATGTATAGGCATATTTTTTCATGGATGGAAAGCCAAAGATTTTTCATTAATTAACTTACATCAATATTATAACGAGCTGCCCACCTCTATTATATTTCACCCACCAACAGATTCTTTTACCCAACGTGAATGGGATATTATTTTCTTCTTTTTACAAAAATACACCAGGAAACAGATTGGAAAAATATTAAATATCTCTTACCGTACAGTTGAATCCCATATGACCAATATATATCACAAGATAGGTGTTGATTCCAACCAACAACTGGAAGAATATTGTCTCATCAACAATTTCAAACGCTATGTACCCGAAAAATTTTTACTATCTTAATGATTTTATTTACTATTTCTTAGTCATAAAAAGCATGATTAAATAGTTTATCGCTGTCGGTATAATACAATCTTACCATCAATGGATGGTAAGATTATTTCAAATTATACTGGCATAATTTTCATATATTAAAAATATCAGTTACATAAACAGCTTAATGCCTATTTAATTTTTAGGAAAAATAATTATTTCCTGTTACATTTTCTCATATTTTAAATTCACATCTTAAATAAATTTAAATTTAATTAAAAGAAAGAACTGGCCATTTCTCTCTATTATAAAACACAGCTATTTTAAATATCATAAAAAAAATAAATTATTTAAATAATCACCTAAATAATAAAATGTCATATTAACTATAAATTACAACAAAAATAATACCATTATTGAACTAATTTACCTGTGTAAAAAAGGCAATAATTTCCAATAAAAATAATTATTTATCAAAAATCCCCCTCCCTATTCTCTACCAATATCACAATTTTCCTAAGAATTAGGATATTGAAAGATTTTTAACTGGTAAATTACCTTCATCTATTGTAGAAAACACAGTTAATTATAGTAAGAAAATTTACCCAAAATTAAATCTACAATGTCATATACAACTAAACAACTCTCGTAATAAAAATAACCATAATAATTATTTTATGAAAAAGTCTGTTATTGCTGGTAATAAAGTATTAAACTGACAATATGATTCAAACATATCACAACTTAAACCCAAAATGGATAAAAAGGAATTATAATATGAGTAATCACATAACTATATCATCTCAAGTTATTAATACACTGGCAGTAAGCAACGAGCCGTGGGGAATTAAAGATAAAAATTCATGCTTTATTTACGGTAATCTAGCATTAAAATCTCTTCAGAACTTTTCAAATTCATTTGAATTTGAAGGGGTCTATGAAAATGAACTTCCTTGGGATAGCGCTAAATTTGCGGAACAATTTATTAATCATGACAAAAAGGTAATAGAAAAACAGCAGAGAATATGTTCAATCGAAACCCATATATTTGGCAAAGAGAAAATCCTATCGTCTTACTTTTTCGAAAAATCACCTTTTTACCATAAAGACGGAGATTGCATCGGAGTCATATTTCATGGTTGGAAAGCGCAAAACTATTCATTATCCTATTTACATCAATACCACGACAAACTTCCCGCCTCAATTATGCTGCAACCACCAACTGATCTTTTTACTCAACGTGAATGGGATGTCATTTTCCTCTTTTTACAGAAAAATACCAGAAAGCAGATTGGACGGATACTGAATCTAGCCTATCGCACTGTTGAATCTTATATGACTCGGATATACCGTAAGATAGGGGTTAATTCCAGCCAACAACTGGAAGCGTATTGTCGAGCCAATAATTTCAATCACTATATACCGGAAAAGTTTTTATTGTCTTAGATTACGTATTTATTCCTAGTTTTTGCATGCTGTTATTATTCATTATTAATGGAGAAAATAACCCGCCCTATTGGAATATTTTATTTAAAAATATTATATACCCTATGGATTTCAAGATACATCGCGACGGCAAGCAAGCGAATCCCCGGGAGCATAGGTAACTATGTGACCGGGGTGAGCGAGTGCAGCCAACAAAGAGGCAACTTGAAAGATAACGGGTATATATCCGTTATCTTTGAATCGAATAAAAATAGCATCAAAATTACTGTCTACAGCAACTTTTAGATCAGATGCATCCTGAATTTTTTTCGTTGATGTATTTCTCCCGCCATAGGTTTCACTGTATTTCTGATGTATTTTTTTAGGTATTACTATGCTACCACCTTTTATAAGCATAGCTTTTATCATTGCTGGAGACATATTTTAATACTTATTAGAAAAATATTTTATCAATGCTGCCTGACTACCCACTTTATCCGAAAAAAAATAACAAGAAATTGCTCTTAATTTAAAATTTAATTAATTATTTTGTTCCTGAGAGAGTCAATTCAAATTCATCTTCAATTTAACCTTATTAAGCTGTTGATTAATGAATTGGCTCTCAAGAAAAAACTCTTTTATTGGCTACCAACGCACTTCTGAAGTGGGTAAGAATGCCACTTCTTTGACACGCTCTAATAGATCATAATCAACTTGCATACTAATCGGCATATGAAAACCTAGACAAGTATATAGTTCTGTCCAGCCAATATCTTTCTTTAATCTTTTCCTCGGAGGAAGTGATTTTTCAGGTTTGCCAAACTGTTTATGAATCCATTCCCGGGACATTAGCGGCACCAAAGGAGATGGTAATTCGTTAGGAAACTGATATAGCGGTTTTTTTTCATTTAGCAAAATTAATGTAATTTCCTTTAAACGCTTTCCTTCCCGATAAAATGCTAAAAATACTCCTTCTTTTGCCATTTCCAAGCAAATAACCTCGTCACCAGGAAAACCACTTGGCTTCGTTTTATAAGGGATTAATCCTTTATCAAAAATTTCCTGATAAAACTTACCCAGATAATTAATCAATGCTTCAATGTTGGCCGCCATTATTTGTATAACTCCTGTTCCTGATTAAGTTTGTGCATTTTGGCTCTGGCATTCTCAAGTTGCCCTTCTGTCACACCATATTCCTTCAATGCTGGTTTTATCGTATTAAAATCTCGCTCAAATGCGGCATGTAAATCTTTTGAATCCTGCTCGATTTGAACAGGTGAATTCCTACCTCCATAGGTTGAGCTAAGCTTTTGGTGAACTTCTGCTGGGATGATAAGAATCGCAACATCTTTTGCCATTTCTCTTAACTCGTTTTCTTTTGCATCGGGGTATTTTTTCTTAAAATAAGCCCGAACCGCAGCAGCCGAGGGCATATGATCAGCATGCATTCCATTTCTTGGACTACCTGAAAAATTACTATACAAATCCACGTCTAACAGTTTCACCGGCGGTTTACTCAAATACACATACATCGGTGGCATATTAGGAATAGGGAGGATCAGGATATAATCACGGAAATCCTTCTCTTCTGGCATTGGCAGCGATTCAATATCATTACCCTCTTTATCCGGGATTGGTAATACGGTTATTTGCGACGGAATAAACGGCTGCCCTTCATTTCCGGTATGCGGTGGAGCCTTGAATTCCTGTTCATTCGGCGTCCATAAAATCGTCGGTCGATTTTCTCCCGGCTCCCAGAATTCATAATTACCGGTAGTCGGATTCAATCTCATCATACGAACCGACACTTTATCCAAACCACTTTCCGGGCTGACGTGATAGCCCTGAATCGTCATCCTTCCGCTTTTTTCATCTCTGATCCAACGAAAACGAACACGAGTCGGCGCTTTACCGGACCGTTCCGCAATTTCACTCAGGTGATACCGATCTAAGTAGTCCTCTTCGCCTTGATTTAGCTCCGATGAATAAAACAGTCCCATTAATCCGACTGTCAACGGATTCGGTGCCGCCAGCCAGCGCCCAGCACTGGTAACGCCACCACCAACGTAACGCATCACCAATGCTTCACCGTCCGCTACCGCACCGCGAGCAGTGGCGGCCACAGCGGTAACGGCGGCTTCGGCCTTATCTTTGCTACCGCTAAACCACCGCTTATGCCACGGTAATTTTTTATCCTGCGGCTTATCCGGTTCTGGCGGGTGTTTCTTGCCCTGTGGAGGCTGTTCAGGCTCTTTGTGCCGTGACCGGCGCAGGAGATGACGGCACCTGATATATCGCCATCCTGCCAAAATTATTTGCCGGTTCAGTCTCCGTACCGGCATCAGTACAACCTTTGGCCCGTTGGCGGGATTTGGCAAATACCGGGATCGGGGGCGGAAGCTCCTGCTTTACCGGTGGAGGACTGGGCTGAACATCCCTCGCTTCCTTCACCGGTGATGAGAAGTTCTGCGCCGCCGTTACCGCTTGTTGACGAGGCTGATCCTGCTTCTCATAGCTGTCCATCTCAGAATTAATAAACCGGGCCCGACAGGGGCAAGTGCTGACACTATCCAGTGTACCGGCCAACTTTCGCCCCATGTCAAACATATCGGATACACCACCGACAATGATGTAAGTACCGGGATGCTTACCACAGGTAACCTTATCCCCTTCGCGAGCCGTTGCGCGTCCATTAAATGTCATGGTGTGGTCACCAGTAATAATCTGTCCGCCACAGGTGGTTTTGTCACCAACCAGCAGGAAATATCCTATTGCCATCTATTCACTTCTCCATTGACTTACCACATGAAGCATGGGTTTAACTAAAATCATTGCCATATTATTACCACTTAAGTGTTAAGTGATGATCAATAATGCAAAAAATTTAAGTTAAAAAATATAGGAATATTCTGAAGTTAATGAAAATCAGGTCAATTTTTTGCCTCCGGCGTTACCTCGTCGGCACTGTCAAAGCAGAAAATCATTGATACAAACTGCGGGATATGGGGTAAGAACGTGATTGTGACAAACATCTAAGTGGAACTTGAAATGCAACTTTATATCTCGGACTATACCATTTTAAGTAAGTTTTTTATTTAATTATTCTTCGATAATTTAATTTTATAGAATTTACCTAACCTTAATTTTATTTAAGAATAGCCATTGTCCGCAGTAGGCAAATTCAAACTCGGTTTTTAGATTGAAAACTCTATTTAGTTGATTATTCTGATAATTCCAAAATATGATTTATCTAATTACAATGCTCTACATGCGCCGTTTAAAAAGCATTCTTTAATTGATCGAATATTATTCCGATTAAATGCCATTTTTTCGCCATTATTCCGCTCCAAAAATAACACCTTCTTTTTCATTCTATTACCTATCATCGTTATAACAACCACTCCCTCACGCTTTGGTTAATAACAGAAAATTTTTGATCTACGTCACTTAATTACTCATGATTTAAAAAGCTTATTCATTAATTTTGCTGTTTAGTAAGTAAACTAAAATGTTTTTATACAAAATAGTATTTTTAGTTATATTCGTTAATGTTAAAAGTATCATTATATAACAATAAAAGGCTTAATTAATAAATATATGTATTTTGACGAGCAAGTTATTATATTCTATTATATTACCAAGGCATTTTGAGTATAATTAGTTAACAAACATGTCAGATAACAACTGAAATAATCGTTCAGGAGTCACCAATGCAACATATAAAAAACAGACCTAATAATATCACCCCACAATTAATTCATATGTGGGAAAACAGTGATGAACCTTGGGGAGCCAAAGATCTCCAATCAAGATTTATTTACGCCAATTCCGCTTTTTATCAACTACACAATTTGCCCGAAGATTTTGATATTACCGGGCTTACAACAGGTGAATTACCCTCACCTATTGCAGAATATGAAAAAGAATTCCACCGTCAGGATCAAAAAGTTCTTCAAACTATGCAACGCGTTAGTTCACTAGAAACGCATCCATTTGAAGAACATAAGATTAAGCAAATCTATCTTTGTAATAAATACCCACTTTGTGATGAAGATGGCAATTGTATTGGGCTCACTTTTCATATGTGCAAAACCCAAAACTTTTCTACTGCTTACTATTATGATAAAACCCCTCCGGCAACGTTGGAATTTATCGCCCCTAATGACAAATTGACACAAACTGAATGGGAAGTTCTCTTTCTAACTCTGCGCTCATTAGATGAAGAGAAAATCGGTGAAGAGTTAATGATAAGTGCCGAAGATGTGGTTAATCATATTCAATCAATTTACCAAAAATTCAATTTATCATTACACGAAGAATTGAAAGATTTCTGCAAAGAAAATAAACTTGACGTTTATATTCCCGCAAGATTTGTCACTATCGGTAGTATGGAATTGAATTGATTATAAAATTAAAAATCTAATTTTAAGGTTAGAAAAATAGGGGTAATAACATGGACAATAAACTAATTATTTCATCTCAAGTTATTAATACAATGGAACAGAGTAATGCCCCCTGGGCAATAAAGGATAAAAACTCACGTTTCATTTATGCCAATCAAGGATGTAAACATCTTCAAAACATTTCAAGCTCCTTTGACTATGGGGGACGTTACGATGATGAAATTCCTTGGGGTGGTGCCGAATTTGCCAAAGAATATATCATTCATGATCAAAAAGTAATGGAAAAAGAAGAAAGAATATGTTTACTTTTAACACATAAATTTGGAAAAGAACAAATTCTTTCGTCTTATTTTTTTGAAAAATACCCTTTTTATCATGAAGACGGAAGCTGTATGGGAACGATATTTCATGGTTGGCAAGTCCAGGATTTCTCATTCACCCGGCTATTTCATGGAAAATTGCCAGCCAATATTATGTTCCAACCACCGACCGATCTCTTTACTCAACGGGAATGGGATGTTATTTTTCTGATGTTACACAAATATACCAGCAAGCAAATCGGTAGAATGTTAAATATTTCCTACCGTACGGTTGAAACCCATATCTCACGCATATATAAACGACTTGGTCTTCATTCTAGTCGTCAATTAGAAGAATATTGTCGCGCCAATGATTATGATCTCTATGTACCAGAAAGGTTTGTGCATCCAGAAAGCAGAATGTTTCCTTAATCCTTAGATTAAAAGGAGTTATCACTAGTATGAAGAAGAACTATACAATATCACCTCAGATTATTAATACAATGGAGATGAACAATGAGCCGTTGGGAATAATGAATAGTTCTTCAAACTTTATCTACGGCAATGCAGCTAAAAAAAATTTATTCATAATTTTAAAAAATTATTTGATTATGAAGGGTTTTATGATTATGAACTATCCTAGGGTTTTGGATAGTCGTGAGTTAAATTGATTATAAGATTAAAAATCTAATTTTAAGGCTAAAGAAAAAGGAGTAATAACATGAGCAATAAACTAATTATTTCATCTCAAGTTATTAATACAATGGAACAGAGTAATGATCCTTGGGGAATAAAAGATGAAAATTCATGCCTTATTTATGTTAATTTGGCATTAAAATCTCTTCATAATGTTTCAAATTCTTTTAACTATGAAGGACTTTTCGATTATGAAATTCCTTGGAATGGTGCTGAATTTGCTAAAGAACACGTGACTCAAGATAAAATAGTGGTGGAAGAAGAAAAAAGAATATGTTCACTCGAAACACATCTATTTGGGAAAGAACAAATTCTGTCATCCTATTTTTGTGAAAAATATCCTCTTTACCACGAAGACGGAAGCTGTATGGGAACGATATTTCATGGTTGGCAAGTCCAGGATTTCTCATTCACCCGGCTATTTCATGGAAAACTTCCGGCGTCTATATTATTTCAGCCACCGACTGATCGCTTTACTCAACGGGAATGGGATGTTATTTTTTTGATGTTACACAAATATACCAGTAAGCAAATCGGTACAATATTAAATATTTCCTATCGTACGGTTGAAAACCATATCTCACGCATATGTAAACGAATTGGTCTTCATTCTAGCCGTCAATTGGAAGAATATTGTCGCACCAATGATTATGATCTCTATGTGCCAAAAAGATTTGTGCAATCTGGAAGCAGAATGCTCCCTTAACCCTTAGATTAAAAAGGAGTTGTTACTGATATGAAAAAGAACTATGCACTATCACCTCAGATTATTAATACAATGGAGATGAACAATGAGCCGTGGGAAATAACGGATAGTTCTTCAAACTTTATCTACAGCAATGCAGATAAAAAAAATTTATTCATAATGTTAAACAATTATTTTATTATAAACACTATCCTAGGGTTTGAGGTAGCCGTGAGTTAAATAGATTATAAGATCAAATATCTAATTTTAAGGCTAGAAAGAGGAATGATAACATGGAAAATGAATTAATTATTTCATCTCAAGTTATTAACACCATGCAACAAAGTAATGAACCTTGGGCAATCAAAGACAAAAACTCATGCTGGATTTTTTGTAATTCGGCACTTAGACAAATGCAAAATATCCCGGATTTATTTGATTATGAAGGGAAATATGACAGTGAACTTCCCTGGAACGGGGCTGAATTTGCAAAAGAATTCGTTATTCACGATAAAAGTGTTATGAAACAAGGAAACAGAATATGTTCACTTGAAACACATACATATGGGAAAGATAAATTTCTATCATCTTATTTTTCGGAAAAATATCCAATCTATAATGATGAAAACGAATGTATCGGTATCTTTATCCATGGATGGAAAGCCCAAGATTTCTCAATTACTCGACTATTTTATGGAAAACTTCCCGCATCTATATTATTTCAGCCACCGACTGATCTCTTTACCCAACGGGAATGGGATGTTATTTTCCTCCTATTACACAAATATACCAGTAAGCAAATCGGTAGAATGTTAAATATTTCCTACCGTACGGTTGAAACCCATATCTCACGCATATATAAACGACTTGGTCTTCATTCTAGTCGTCAATTAGAAGAATATTGTCGCACCAATGATTATGATCTCTATGTACCAGAAAGGTTTGTGCATCCAGAAAGCAGAATGTTTCCTTAATCCTTAGATTAAAAGGAGTTATCACTAGTATGAAGAAGAACTATACAATATCACCTCAGATTATTAATACAATGGAGCAGAGTAATGAGCCCTGGGGAATAAAAGATAAAAACTCATGCTTTATTTATGCTAATCAAGCTAATTATCGCGTTCAAAATATTTCACGTTCCTTTGATTATGAGGGGCATTATGATTATGATCTTCCCTGGGATGGCGCTGAATTTGCTGAAGAGTACATGACCAATGATAAAATAGTAATGGAAAAAGAAGAAAGAATATGTTCACTTGTAACACATAAATTCTTCAAAGAGCAAATTCTGTCGTCTTACTTCTTTGAAAAATACCCTCTCTATCATGAAGACGGAAGTTGTATAGGAACAATATATCATGGTTGGCAAGCTCAGGATTTCTCATTCACCCGACTATTTCGTGGAAAATTGCCAGCCAATATTATGTTCCAGCCACCGACCGATCGCTTTACCCAACGGGAATGGGATGTTATTTTCCTGATGTTACACAAGTATACCAGTAAGCAAATCGGTATGATGTTAAATATTTCCTACCGTACGGTTGAAAACCATATTTCACGCATATGTAAACGAATTGGTCTTCATTCTAGTCGTCAATTAGAAGAATATTGTCGCACCAATGATTATGATCTCTATGTGCCAAAAAGATTTGTGCAACCTGGAAGCAGAATGCTCCCTTAACCCTTAGATTAAAAAGGAATCTCACTAATATGAAGAAGAACTATGCCATCTCCCCTCAGATTATTAATACAATGGAGCAGAGTAATGAGCCCTGGGGAATAAAAGATAAAAACTCATGCTTTATTTATGCCAATCAAGCATGTAAACGTGTTCAAAATATTTCAAGCTCTTTTGACTATGAAGGGCTTTATGATTATGACCTTCCCTGGGATGGAGCCGAGTTTGCTAAAGAATACATGACTCACGACAGAATGGTGATGGAAAAAGAAGAAAGGACGTGTTCACTTATAACACATAAATTCTTCAAAGAGCAAATTCTGTCGTCTTACTTCTTTGAAAAATACCCTTTTTATCATGAAGACGGAAGCTGTATAGGAACAATATATCATGGTTGGCAAGCTCAGGATTTTTCATTCACCCGACTATTTCGTGGAAAATTGCCAGCCAATATTATGTTCCAACCACCGACTGATCTTTTTACCCAACGGGAATGGGATGTTATTTTCCTGATGTTACACAAGTATACCAGTAAGCAAATCGGTACAATGTTAAATATTTCCTACCGTACGGTTGAAAACCATATTTCACGCATATGTAAACGAATTAGTCTTCATTCTAGTCGTCAATTAGAAGAATATTGTCGCACCAATGATTATGATCTCTATGTGCCAAAAAGATTTGTGCAACCTGGAAGCAGAATGCTCCCTTAACCCTTAGATTAAAAGGAGTTCTCATTAATATGAAGAAGAACTATGTCATCTCTCCTCAGATTATTAATACAATGGAGCAGAGTAATGAGCCCTGGGGAATAAAGGATGAAAACACACGCTATATTTATGTCAATCAGGCATGTAAACATCTTCAAAATATTTCAAGCTCTTTTGACTATGAAGGGCTTTATGAGCATGAATTGCCCTGGGATGGCGCCGAATTTGCCAAAGAATACATGGCCCATGACAAAAAAGTGGTAGAACAGGAAAAAAGAATATGTTCACTTGAGACACATATACATGGAAAAGAACAAATTCTATCATCCTACTTTTTTGCAAAATATCCTCTTTATCATGAAGACGGAAGCTGTGTAGGCATTATATATCATGGTTGGCAAGCCCAAGATTTCTCATTCACTCGCCTATTTCATGGAAAACTCCCGGCGTCTATATTATTTCAACCACCGACTGATCTCTTTACTCAACGGGAATGGGATGTTATTTTTCTGATGTTACACAAATATACCAATAAGCAAATCGGTATGATGTTAAATATTTCCTACCGTACGGTTGAAAACCATATCTCACGCATATGTAAACGAATTGGTCTTCATTCTAGTCGTCAATTGGAAGAATATTGTCGCACCAATGATTATGATCTCTATGTGCCAAAAAGATTTGTGCAACCTGGAAGCAGAATGCTCCCTTAACCCTTAGATTAAAAGGAGTTCTCACTAATATGAAGAAGAACTATGTCATCTCTCCTCAGATTATTAATACAATGGAGCAGAGTAATGAGCCCTGGGGAATAAAGGATGAGAACACACGCTATATTTATGTCAATCAGGCATGTAAACGTCTTCAAAATATTTCAAGCTCTTTTGACTATGAAGGGCTTTATGAGCATGAATTGCCCTGGGATGGCGCCGAATTTGCCAAAGAATACATGGTCCATGACAAAAAAGTGGTAGAACAGGAAAAAAGAATATGTTCACTTGAGACACATATACATGGAAAAGAACAAATTCTATCATCCTACTTTTTTGCAAAATATCCTCTTTATCATGAAGACGGAAGCTGTGTAGGCATTATATATCATGGTTGGCAAGCCCAAGATTTCTCATTCACTCGCCTATTTCATGGAAAACTTCCGGCGTCTATATTATTTCAACCACCGACTGATCGCTTTACTCAACGGGAATGGGATGTTATTTTTCTGATGTTACACAAATATACCAATAAGCAAATCGGTATGATGTTAAATATTTCCTACCGTACGGTTGAAAACCATATCTCACGCATATGTAAACGAATTGGTCTTCATTCTAGTCGTCAATTGGAAGAATATTGTCGCACCAATGATTATGATCTCTATGTGCCAAAAAGATTTGTGCANTGGCGCCGAATTTGCCAAAGAATACATGGTCCATGACAAAAAAGTGGTAGAACAGGAAAAAAGAATATGTTCACTTGAGACACATATACATGGAAAAGAACAAATTCTATCATCCTACTTTTTTGCAAAATATCCTCTTTATCATGAAGACGGAAGCTGTGTAGGCATTATATATCATGGTTGGCAAGCCCAAGATTTCTCATTCACTCGCCTATTTCATGGAAAACTTCCGGCGTCTATATTATTTCAACCACCGACTGATCGCTTTACTCAACGGGAATGGGATGCTATTTTCCTGATGTTACACAAGTATACCAGTAAGCAAATCGGTACAATGTTAAATATTTCCTACCGTACGGTTGAAAACCATATTTCACGCATATGTAAACGAATTGGTCTTCATTCTAGTCGTCAATTAGAAGAATATTGTCGCACCAATGATTATGATCTCTATGTGCCAGAAAGGTTTGTGCATCCAGAGAGTAGAATGTTTCTTTAACCACTAGATAAATAAGAATTCTCATTAAATATGAAAAAGAACTATGTAATATCACCTCAGATTATTAATACAATGAAGCAAAGCAATGAGCCTTGGGGAATAAAGGATAGAAATGCATGTTTTATTTATGCCAACCAAGCATGTAAACATGTTCAAAATATTTCAAGCTCTTTTGATTATGAGGGGCTTTATGATTATGACCTTCCCTGGGATGGGGCCGAATTTGCTAAAGAATATATGATTCATGATAAGATAGTGATGGAAAAAGAAGAAAGGATGTGTTCACTCATAACACATGTACATGGAAAAGAACAAATTCTGTCATCCTATTTTTTTGAAAAATATCCTCTTTATCATGAAGACAGAAGCTGTATGGGGACTATATATCATGGTTGGCAAGTTCAGGATTTTTCATTCACCCGGCTATTTCATGGAAAATTGCCAGCCAATATTATGTTCCAGCCACCGACTGATCTTTTTACTCAACGGGAATGGGATGTTATTTTCCTGATGTTACACAAGTATACCAGCAAGCAAATTGGTAGAATGTTAAATATTTCTTATCGTACAGTTGAAACTCATATCTCACGAATATATGGAAGAATTGGGGTTCATTCTAGTTATCAAT
>NZ_NSCM01000024.1:48699-63279 GCF_003287735.1 Photorhabdus bodei
TGGAAGCAGAATGCTCCCTTAACCCTTAGATTAAAAGGAGTTCTCACTAATATGAAGAAGAACTATGTCATCTCTCCTCAGATTATTAATACAATGGAGCAGAGTAATGAGCCCTGGGGAATAAAGGATGAGAACACACGCTATATTTATGTCAATCAGGCATGTAAACGTCTTCAAAATATTTCAAGCTCTTTTGACTATGAAGGGCTTTATGAGCATGAATTGCCCTGGGATGGCGCCGAATTTGCCAAAGAATACATGGTCCATGACAAAAAAGTGGTAGAACAGGAAAAAAGAATATGTTCACTTGAGACACATATACATGGAAAAGAACAAATTCTATCATCCTACTTTTTTGCAAAATATCCTCTTTATCATGAAGACGGAAGCTGTGTAGGCATTATATATCATGGTTGGCAAGCCCAAGATTTCTCATTCACTCGCCTATTTCATGGAAAACTTCCGGCGTCTATATTATTTCAACCACCGACTGATCGCTTTACTCAACGGGAATGGGATGCTATTTTCCTGATGTTACACAAGTATACCAGTAAGCAAATCGGTACAATGTTAAATATTTCCTACCGTACGGTTGAAAACCATATTTCACGCATATGTAAACGAATTGGTCTTCATTCTAGTCGTCAATTAGAAGAATATTGTCGCACCAATGATTATGATCTCTATGTGCCAGAAAGGTTTGTGCATCCAGAGAGTAGAATGTTTCTTTAACCACTAGATAAATAAGAATTCTCATTAAATATGAAAAAGAACTATGTAATATCACCTCAGATTATTAATACAATGAAGCAAAGCAATGAGCCTTGGGGAATAAAGGATAGAAATGCATGTTTTATTTATGCCAACCAAGCATGTAAACATGTTCAAAATATTTCAAGCTCTTTTGATTATGAGGGGCTTTATGATTATGACCTTCCCTGGGATGGGGCCGAATTTGCTAAAGAATATATGATTCATGATAAGATAGTGATGGAAAAAGAAGAAAGGATGTGTTCACTCATAACACATGTACATGGAAAAGAACAAATTCTGTCATCCTATTTTTTTGAAAAATATCCTCTTTATCATGAAGACAGAAGCTGTATGGGGACTATATATCATGGTTGGCAAGTTCAGGATTTTTCATTCACCCGGCTATTTCATGGAAAATTGCCAGCCAATATTATGTTCCAGCCACCGACTGATCTTTTTACTCAACGGGAATGGGATGTTATTTTCCTGATGTTACACAAGTATACCAGCAAGCAAATTGGTAGAATGTTAAATATTTCTTATCGTACAGTTGAAACTCATATCTCACGAATATATGGAAGAATTGGGGTTCATTCTAGTTATCAATTGGAGGAATATTGTCGCACCAATGATTATGATCTCTATATGCCAAAAAAATTTATCCATCCAAAAAACAGAATTTTTCTTTAACCTTTAGAATAAAGGAGTTTTTCCAATATGAAAAATAACTATGCAATATCACCTCAAGTTATTAATACAATGGAAATAAGTAATGAACCGTGGGGAATAAAGGATAGTTCTTCAAACTTTATTTACGGTAATTCAGCCACAAAGAGGTTTATTCATAATTTTAAAGAGTCATTTGATTATGAAGGGCTTTATGATCATGAACTGCCCTGGGATGGTGCTGAATTCGCCAAGGAGTTTATTCTCCACGATCAAAATGTCATGGTTAAAGGCGAAAGAGTCTGTTCACTTGAAACCCATGTTTTTGGGCAAGAGCAAATTTTGTCATCCTATTTTTGTGAAAAGTTGCCTCTTTATCATGACAATGGTAATTGTATGGGAGTTATGTACCATATGTGGAAGGCTAAAGAGTATTCATTAACCTACCTACATCAATATTATGATAAATTACCGTCATCCATGCTACTCCAACCCCCCTCCGATCTTTTTACTCATCGGGAGTGGGATATTATCTTTCTCTTCTTACAGAAACAGCCCAAAAAACAGATTGGGAAAATATTGAATATCGCCTATCATGAGGTTGAGGAACATATGTCAAGGATATATCATAAAATCGGGATTCACTCCAGTCAACAGTTGGAAGAGTATTGCCGAGCCAATAATTTTGATCACTATATCCCAGAAAGGTTTTTATTGTCTTAGATTACGTATTATTTCCCAGTTTCTACATACTACCTTTGTTAGTTATTTATTGATAAAATAGACAACCCTATGGAAATATGCTTTGCTTTCAATGATATATTTACATTCAATAATTCAAAAAAGCAATAATTATCTTAAAGGATATTTATGAATAAATCAGGATTTAAAGAAGTCCCTTTTATTACTCGTCAATTAACACATATATGGGACAGAAGCCCCGATCCTTGGTTTGTAAAAGATAAGGAATCCCGCTTTATTTATGCAAATACCAAGTTTATTAAAGTCATTAAGTTACCGGAAAACTTTAATATTATAGGGTATAGCGTTGACGAATTACCAATACCTGTTAATGGTTTTGCTCATCACTTTAAAGAACATGACCGCAGGGTCTTAGAATGTATGCAGAAAGTATGCTCTGTCGGCACTTATCCTCAAGGTAATGGTCGGCCACCTAAATCCTATTTCTGCGAAAAATATCCATTGATGAGTGAGGATAATCACTGTATTGGCATTATCTCTCACGCCAGAGAATTAGAGCACTTTACAGTTTATCATTATATTAAAGACAATATACCAACGTCAGCCAGTCTCAGACCACCTAATGATTTGTTAAATGAGAAAGAGTGGATGGTTATTTTTCTATTTTGCTGCGGTATGAATAATAATGAAACATCCATTGAAATGAATGTTTCATGCCACTCGGTGGAAAAACATTTTGAAAGTATTTACCAAAAACTGTCCGTCAGCTCATTGACTGAGTTACGATTACTTTGCAAAGAAAAAGGGTATGATCTCTATGTTCCATCAAGGTATTTTCTATCAATAGGTCATTTTATATTATAAATAATCGATTTTACTGTTAATTATTAATAATTCTATTGATCATTCAGGTAATAATGAGGGATACAACTAATGACATCGCCGACCTTTACATTAATTCAGGATTTATAAGCCTTGAGCCTTGATATCGATTTCCCCATCTTTTCCTTTAAGAGGGTACTCTCGCCGACACAAGGCGGGAGGGGAGTTTCGACGGGACGTTAGTCCCGTATAGTGTTTCACAACTTCGAGCATCGTCACACGCGCCGGCAAAATGAAAACGAGACCCAAGAACGGGCTTGTTGTCTGCCTCTCATACTGATGGAAAGCGGTATATCGGGAGTGGTTGAGGGTGTAGCAAGGAAGCGGCCTGTGCACAGCTTTGACTCAGGAGCCTTATTACTGTCTCCGCACCACTTCGATTAGGATTTATCCTTATCATCCGTCTCTCTAACGTGGGATCAGATTGACGGAATGTACCAGATAACCGGTAAAACAGTGGCGGAATGTCAAACTTTGATTCAGCGCCCACCGGATATGGCAGTGCACCAAGCTTATGAGCAACATGAAGTACCTGTTCGGCAATCTCATCATAAAACTCCACCAGCAATACTTTCGATTGTGCATTGGCGATAAACGCCTGTTTCACCTGCGGTATGATTCCCTGATTAAGCCGGACCACTAATGTTTCACTCACCTGTGCCTGCACAGCATGCATCACCGGAGCAAATACTAATCCACGCAATACTTCCAATGCCTGAAATCCCTGTACTTGACTGCCACCGGAATACATACTACGCCGGATGCGCTCTATTGCCGCTTGTTGACCTACCACAACACCGATACCTTGCGGGCCAAACAGTTTAAAGCTGGAGAAGGCCGATAACATAGCCCCCCATTCACAACCGATTCGTTCCACTTTCATGGCAGCATAGTTATCGTCAACCAGAACCGGTAGTGATGCAGCATTCAACAGTGATATAACGTCTGCCAGCTCATAAGCATCATCAATTTTCTGCCGCGTGTGTTGTACCAACCCCGCTACCGGTGAATGTTGCAAAATCGCAGCCTGTATTTGTTCGGATTGATTGAAATCGGCCCGCGCCAGATGCAAGCCCATCTGCTCGGCAGTAACCGCTGTCGAAGGATATAACGGCGCATCATGAATCAGCAGGCTATCGCCCGCATTAAGTAATGCCGACAACCCACAACGTATTGCCCCAGTTCCCGCCCCTTGTACTAACACAGCAGCCTCAGCAGAAAAGAAATCGGCAATGACCTGTTCAACGCGTTGCGTTATCTGTGGCCGGTTCAATCCCGGCACCAGCCCTAAATCTCCTGTGGTGAGAAAATCCGCACCTGGAAAATAGCGGCAGATAATATCAACTAAACGAAACTGCTTGTGCTGCGCCTGCTCCATATTCAGACTAAGTAATGGATAGGTGTTCAATATCGGCTCTCCCGCATTATCTATTCTCTCGTGCTTCCCCTCTATTTTTATCATCACAAAATAAAGGGGAAAATTTATACCCTATGGATTTCAAGACGCATCGCGACGGCAAGGGAGCGAATCCCCGGGAGCATAGATAACTATGTGACCGGGGTGAGTGAGTGCAGCCAACAAAGAGGCAGCTTGAAAGATGACGGGTATATTCAATTAGCTGATGCCCAACAGATAGATGACGTTAGCTAGCACACCAACCACAATCGTTGCAATCGGCCCAATCGCCATTTCAACCAAAGGACGTTTAGCCGTACGGTTGAGTAGATAAATACCCGCCACCACCATAAATCCCATGCCCGGCAGAATGGCGTTGGCAGCCATCATTCCCCCCACCAATAAGGCAACTTCTAACATGCGGGTAATAACAGTACGAATATGCTCACCACAAGCTTTGACTCCGGGATATTTATCCAACCAGATAGCAATTCTCGCCAGCAGTTTGATTTCTATAAACATAATCAAACTACCGGCAATGAAGGCAATCCACAGATTATTGGTGACTAACCCGGCGACAAACACGAACTTCATGCCGACCGGGCTATAAACCCCAGTCGCAATGGCTGTCATACCGACTAACGGCACAAAGCTGATCGCTCTGGCAAGCGCCACCAACATGGCGTTAGCCCCTTCCCCCTGCGCCATCAGTTGCAGTGATACCGGACCTTCCGCCAGCAGACTGAGTGACATCGAAGCCGCTACCGCAGTCAAACCACCACTTAATACCAGCAACCAGATGTTATTTTGAATGCGCTGTATCCGCGTGGAGAATAGTCCAACCAGCGTCTCATTCGCACCTTTAGCCGGAGCAGATCCCTCGCCGGCTTTGGGAGCACGCTGTTTCATAGCAAAGTAGAACATCACAATCATTGAGATCAGCAGGGCTATCCCGTTAGGATCCAATTGCACCGGTTTGCTCAGAGCCCCACCAAAACTCAATGATCCTATCGCTTTCGTCGCGATATACCCCACCAATGTCGCAATCAGTACCCATATTCCTTTGCCATATCCGTATTGATAGGCCACAACAATCGCAGGAAACAGTGCAAAGCAGGCTACGATAGGATCGCCAACTTTACTCAGGTTACCCATGAAATTAACCGGCAAATGGGCAAAGATATCGACAACAGATCGTAAACCGGTCATCAAGGCAACGGCATATAGCGCTCCCAAGACAGCGGAAAGTATGAAACCTTTTTTACTGTTTGCACACCAGGTACCGATGACATCGGTTCCCAATAATAAGCTATGCACCAGAATAATCGGGGCGGTCAGCGAGAACGGAATACCAAAGCCGATAACTAACCCAAAACTTAGGGCAAAACTGGTGGCAGCCAGGGTTTTACGATTCATACGCCCTTCCAGATGTTCCGGCATTAAAGGACGTAGCCCATCATGAAATACTGCAATACCGCGGTTAGCCATCATGGCAGATATCCCACCAATCACCGACAATAAACCCGCTTTAAATGGATCAATTTCCATTAAACGGGTGAAAAATTCATATTCCATTTTCCTGTCCTCATGAAGAAAGAATAGCCTTGATAACCACCGGAATAACCGCGTCTATATCCTGACCAGTAAAACCAAATGCCGTTTTCCCGGCGTTAACATGGGCAATAATTTCTTCATCAGGCAGGATCTTCCCTGGCATGCTGATGGTGGCGCATTTGTCAATACCAACAATCGCAATTGCCATTGCCAAAGCGCCTCCACCGGTATTACAGGCTCCCAAGTAGTAATCCGCATCACCACTCTTAAGCGCCATAGCGGCATCTATGTCACCCATCACGGTAATGGATAAGGTTTTATCCCCGGCCAGACGGCGTAAAGTTTCAGCAATTTTTTCTTTCTCAATTTGTCCTCCAATAACAAATCTCATATGTTTTTCCTTTAGTTGAAAAATAGCGTTGGGTTATCACGTAACATCAAATCAATATCGGTTTGCGTTAATCCAGCCCGGTTTAACATCGGCACAAAGGTGGT
Organism: Photorhabdus bodei; assembly: GCF_003287735.1. Taxonomy (GTDB): domain Bacteria; phylum Pseudomonadota; class Gammaproteobacteria; order Enterobacterales; family Enterobacteriaceae; genus Photorhabdus; species Photorhabdus kayaii. The sequence continues at coordinate 55,148 of NZ_NSCM01000024.1, forward strand.
GATTAAATAAGCAAACCCATTGCCACCATTGGCTTTTAAGTGAGAACGACGGGTAATATCCATCGATAACATGACGCGGTTAAGCAAGCCACGTTGGGCCAGGGTCTGTAACATAGCGATCCGCTTTTCATCCGGGTAGTAATCGTTTTTGCCAATCGTGTCGAACTGGATGTAGGCCCCCTGTTCAATGATGCGCAAGATGTTGTCCAGATTATCTTTAAGATCACAGTGACCAATCACTACGCGTTCAGCATCTACACCGTGCTTTTTCAGTAATGCCAGTTGCTCAAGACCCATTGTGCTTAATGTCGTATGGGTCGAAACAGGACGCCCGGTCTCCAAATGGGCTATCGCCGCAGCATAAAATACTTTCTCTTCATCAGGCGTAATTACCCCCTTGCTGGAACCAATTTCCCCAATGACTCCGGCTTTCAGCGTCGTAGCGTCGATACCCTGTTCAATCTCAGCGATCATTTCATCCGCCAGTTGTCGAGCTGTGGTATGTGCTACATGTTCAGGAAAAAAGGCAGATTGGTAATAGCCAGTTGAAACTATTACATTAATGCCGGAGTCCCGCATCAAATCCAGCATAAACTGTGGGTTACGTCCCATGTAACGATTGGTCATCTCCACAATATTGTGTACACCCAAGCCGACCAGTGTTTTCATCTCTTCACAAATCAGGTCGTACTGATCCAGCCGGCAGTCAATGCTGTTTTTAAATGACGATAAATCGAGATGCAGGTGCTCATGTGCATAGGTATAGCCAGATGCATCAATTCTGTTTTTCTGGGTCATGAGTAAAAAAGTCCTTAGACGAAGAGAGTGGAACTGCGTCTGTTCACAGGCCATTTTCTCCATTAATTCGGGATAGGGTTTCCCTGGCTGTCATAAAGCCCTTCCAAGACCGGATGCCCTGACTGGATACCGCTAACCAACGCCACATCACTGCGAGTAGCAAATATCTGGGTGCGAAAGCACAGCACGACAACACAGCCGACCGGAAATTCACCGCTCAAAGGAAAATGGTAATCAATGCTGGTGTCATCCATCGGTAACAGGTGCGTGGCGGTGATCTGGCCGTTTGGCAGGAATATCAGCGCGTTATGCGCCCGTCCACGACGGTAATAACCGCCCCCATAGCAGTAACTGTTACCGTTAAATCGGTGGGATATTTCCGTCAGATAGAGCATAGCAATGCGTTCTGGCTGCTCTCCCCGAAAATTGGCAAGGATTGTTCCTGTTAGCGCATGTCCAGGCTCGGTATGGGTAACGCCATATTTTGCCAGTAGCGGCAGTGTGCTACAGCTTGACGCCGACGGCGCATTTATCTGCGTCACCTCAACCCCAGTTTGTCGTAAAATGTCTGTTGCTTTCAGTAAAGTAAATAAGTTTGGCGCTGGCAGTGTCTGCTGCTGATCCTCTTGCCACAACAAGCAAGGAAAATGTGTCAACCCCGTCAGTTTTACACCGGGCATTGCCATGATGCGCTGAACGATGGTGTGCAATTCCGACAAGTGAAAACCCGCTTCCTGACCTGGATATAAATGATCATGATCATCATAGATTTTCAGCATAATGCGTTGCACATTTCCCTCACGCCGCGCCAAACTGGAAATTTCCTCCGCTTTTTCTAAAGAATATACTGTGATCACTTCCGGATGTTGCTGCATCACCGAGGAGAGCATATTACGAGGGATCTGTACCAGATGGCCTGCATGAGTCACCGGGATTTTCCCACTCATCAAGACTCTGGCCTCTTTAAAATCCACTGCGGTGACACCCTGATAACCCAGTTCCATCAGTTTACGAGCCAACCAAGGGTTACGCCCAACCTGTTTGGTCATCAGATAGAGAGCAATACCATAATGCTCCGCTACCGCAAGCAATCGTCTGGCATTTTCTAAAACCTGATCAACGTCAATAACATAAGTATCAGGCAGTAAGACCCCTCGCGCCCATAATGTCTGAGCTGCCTCAATCAGTGCCGGATTTTGTTTGTTCAGCGCATGTATAAACATGCTGTACCTCCTGTACTCCTTCGGCGATCAATGCCACTGCAATAAGTTAGATGTTAAATCATCATTTTTTTGAATATTTGATGGAAAAAAAAATCCTTCATCTCTGTTGTCGTGTTATCACTGCCCCTTTGCCGCCCAAAGGCTAAACAAGTTTGCCAGCAGATACCCCTCCTCACAGGGATGTAATTGCACGTCAAAATGTACTAATAGCGAAGCATTAATCGCTTGCAAATGAGAAAAGATTCTCGATTGACGCACTTCCATCAGCAGTTCAATATCCATTGAACTGATTTGTTCTCCCCGGCGTGAGCGCATTAACGCGTTGGCCATATGTGTTATTACTATTTCTCCTAACGCATTCCTGACAGGAATTTCCCAATCGTTTTCAAGCTGAGCCACAACTTGTAACATGCCATCATGAATATCCTGATCAATGACATTTCCCTGATAGAGCAGATTCAGTCGATTTTCCATTCGTTAACGCCATCTATACCGAATTAATAGCTTGGGTCCTGCTGACCTGCCAGTACACGTTGTTGATGAACTAATAATTCTGTTGTATTTACCATCGTACGTAAAAGTTGTTGCATCAGAATATCATCAGCTCTGGTTAAAATCACCGCTTCAGAGGCTCGGATAAAACAGGCACTTCCATGGAGCGGTACTGCAATAAGCTCCCTGGAACTGAGTTCAACTTCTCTGCTGACGTTCCAGATCACGGCATCAATGTCACCTTTCGCTACCTTATACAGGCTCTCGTGGTAAGAAATATCCACCAACGTGATATCCTGCCCGGCAAAGTACACTTCAGTCATGATTTTCTGGTCGGCGGAACGATGATCCAGCCCAACACGACGGATATTATGTTCACCTCCTTTGCGATAAATCAGTTGGTGTGCACCAACATAGGTATGTGGTCCCAATTCAAGCACAGTACAAACATCACCTTGTTCCAGATAAGTTTGCGCCGCCAAATGTGATACCACCGCCAAGTCATAAATACCCTTACGCAAGCATTCCACCCTAGCATCTGAACCTCTCATGTGGGCGAAGTAAAATGGAATGCCCTCAAATTGCGCTTTCAGACCGCTTGCCAGCCCCTCATACAATCGGGTATAAGGCAGCGGCATTGCACAAACCACGTTACTAATATCAGCATGGGCTAACAGTGCTTTGTGATCCATACTGACCAAATAGCTACCATTGCGCCCCCGTCGTTCTACATAAACCGCGCCAGAACTCTCCAGTTTTTTTAATGCAAACTGAACTAACCCAACAGATAACCCATAGTCAGATGACAGCTCTTCAATCGTTTTCAACCGATTACCACAGCGCTCACCTAGCAGATAACGTGCCAGGCACGCTTGTGCAACCCCCTCTTTTTTAAGCAGCCCATGACTCATAATAATTCTTCATTTTTTTGAATATATTTATATCCAATTTAAGGAGGCAAATAACAATCGGAAAATAGCAAAAATGCGAATGAGGTCACGAATAAATAGGTAATTTTCTTAAATTTCAATGATTTTAGTTTGATAACTAATAATTTCTGTTTTTATGTTTTAGTTGTGGTCGTTTCTGGACGCTTAAGCAGTGCATAGATCAATCCCGCCAACAAAGTACCGGCAATAATCGACATCAAATAACCCAGTATTGGTGTGATAGCACCTGGAATCAACAGCACAAACAGACCACCGTGCGGTGCCATTAATTGCGCACTTATTGCCATAGAGATGGCTCCCGTCACCGCACCACCAACGATACAACATGGGAGCACACGTATCGGATCACGGACAGCAAAGGGAATCGCGCCTTCGGAAATAAAACATAAACCTAACACCAATGCGGCTTTACCACTTTCCCGCTGAACGTTATCGAACTTCTGCCGGGCAATCAGTGTCGCCACTCCCATAGCCAGCGGGGGAACCATCCCCGCCGCCATAATGGCAGCCATTGGCGCGTAGGTTTGCGAGCTAAGCAAGCCGACACCAAACGCATAGGCAGCTTTGTTTATCGCTCCCCCCATATCAGCACACATCATCCCGCCTAAAATGGCTCCTAGCAGGAGTGCGTTGGTTGTCTCCATATGAGAAAGCCAATACGTTAGCCCCGCCATGATACCGGCGACAGGTTTACCAATAACGTAAATCATAATCAGGCCGGTGATCAGGCTAGCAAATAGCGGAATGATCAAGATCGGTTTCAATGCTGCCATACTCTGCGGCAATTTCACTTTGGTGTTAAGCAACTTCGCTACGTAACCGGCGAGGAAACCCGCAATAATACCGCCAATAAATCCCGCGTTCGTGCTAGTTGCCAGCATGCCGCCAATTAAACCGGGTGTCAGACCTGGGCGATCAGCGATCGAGAAAGCAATGTAACCAGCCAGTACAGGGACCATCAGAGCAAAAGCTGAGCTACCACCGATTTGCATTAACGCCGCCGCCAATGTACCCGATTCTTTAAACGCAGTGATGCCAAAAGCAAATGACAATGCAATGCACAGGCCACCCGCCACCACCATCGGTAACATATAAGAGACGCCCGTCAACAAGTGACGATAGATACCGGTATTCTCTTCCCTCCGGTCAGTTTTAACATATTGCCCTTCCGATTCGAAAAACCTGGCTTCGGCTAGCGCTCTATCAAATTCTTGCGCTGTTTTCTTCAACGCCAGCCCGGTGGAGGTACGGTACATCGGTTTTCCGGCAAATTTCGCCAGATCTACGTCAATATCGGCAACGACTAGCACCAGATCCGCTTTTTCCACCTCTTCCGGCGTAATAACATTGCCCGCACCTACTGAGCCGCGCGTTTCCACCTTTACCCACCAACCGCGCTTTTTGGCTTCGGTTTCGATGGCCTCCGCGGCCATAAAGGTGTGCGCTACCCCTGTAGGACAAGCAGTCACCGCGACAATCCGTTTTGTATCACAACTGATGTCAGTTGCCGGTATCTGATACGGCTTCGCGTCAGCTTTTGCCTGCTGAAAGAAATTTTTCGGCGCATGCAATGCCTGTTCCGTGTCGCCGAGATAAACAAGCTTACCGTTCAATGTGTTATCGGTGGGGATGCGACTGCCAGTCACGACCACCAAATCGGCCTCTGCTGGATTTTCTGTTAGTATCAGTCCGTTTTCCGCCGCAGCGGCACTGAGGATTGTTTTCACCAGATAACTTCCGGCAAGTCCGAGTGAAGGATCAACGATAATCAGCATTTTCATTATGCTTCTCCTGCTGTTAGCTAAAAGGGTTGTAGATCGACGCGCCCCATTATCACGGCAAATTGGGGATTTCTACTCTCGCTGCCCCTCCCCCAAACCGGAAGTAATCGCTTCACCAATGGCCGCTATCGCCTGCCGCGCATCATCACCATTGGCAGTAACATGAAGCCGATGGCCTTTTTTAGCGCCCAATGCCATGATTTTCATCAGACTACGGCCGTTTACCGGTTGACCGGCACCATCAAGATTGATGATGGTAATTTCACTGGAAAATTGCCGGATAACATTAACCAACAGAGCACCTGGGCGAGTATGTAAGCCATGTTCGTTGCACAGGACAAATTCCCCGCTGGATATGGCGCTCTGCGCCAGTACGCCACTGGTCAGTAATGTCAGCACTGTCGGCGCATCAGCTTTCAGCAAACATTCCGCTTTTTGTGCTAATAGCAAGTTACTTAGGTGGTGCAACACATTTAGCGGTTGGTCGTCAGCAACCGCAACCGTCAGCAACATCACCACCGGCTCGTTATCCCGCGTGAATAATCGGCTCACTGCCACAGCGCTGGTTAAGTTACCGGCGGGGCTATCACTGAGCCAAATGCCCTGCCCAAGATCCAGTGGTTTGCTGTTAATCACTTTGCTGACAAAGGTCGTATCCACGGCCCCCGCTTGCTGTAACCGCCCGGCATTCAATGCCTGTAATGTCATCAGATCGCGGGCATTAACATCTAACGTGATCAAGCTGGTATCGAATTTAAACTCAGCCTGCTGAACTTCTCCCATTAGCAAGCTATGTAGTGCCTGTGCTGACTCAATCGTTTTTAGCTGCTCTGCAATACGATCATCACTCAGTAAGTGTGTTAACTGACGCAGTAGTGCCAAATGCTCATCGGAACGCGCGGCGATACCAATAACCACATAACACATCGCTCCTTGATCCCATTCAATACCCTGTGAAAAGTGAAATACCTGTACATCGGTTTTCATGACCAGATCACGGGTATCTAGCGTGCCATGCGGAATGGCGATACCGTTGCCAAGGTAGGTGGAAATTTGCTTTTCACGTTGCAACATGCCGTCAACATAGGCATCACTGACGTTACCACTCGCGGCTAACATGGCCGCCACTTGGCGAATGGCATCCTCTTTACTGGTTGCAATTGCGCCAGTATGGATATTTTGCAGAGCCAACTGGAACATAATTTTCTCCCTATTACCAAAAATAGAATCGTTTCAGTTTACGTAGAGAAAAAAGCATTAAGTCCAATAAAAGAAAAAAGAGATAAAAAACTGAAACGTTTCAACGAGTGTGGGACATGACTAATTTTCATTCAATACTTATGTGAAATAAAATCACAATTTTTTGAGATTACTCACATTTTTTCTGCCATCGTTTTTTGTCTATCTTCGGTTTAACAGATTTGGTAAACCAATAACTCACTTGCCATTAATAAAATCATTGCCCGTCAATCAGCAAGAAGAAGAGAAGTTAACTCTACAGATGGTTTTTATGTATGCGCCTTAATAGGCGCATACATCAGAATCACTTATTCAATTGAACAAGCATTTTCCTGTGGGACATAATCAAAGTGTAATTCCCGACTCCGATTCCTTTTTACACCCCAAACACCGTGGAAACGCTCTGCATTACTGGCAGTATACCGCACAGTATGGCGAATATTGCTGTGCCCAAGATAATCTTGTATCAACCGAGTATCTATCCCCCTATCTGCAAGTGCAAAACCACAGGCATGGCGCAACATGTGCGGATGAGAACCTACGGAAATATTAGCCAATTTCCCTAACTGACTAATAATCCTCTTACCGGATCTTGTCCTTCCGGGTGATCGCCTTTGGCATGTTTTGACAATGCCGCTGAAATCTCTTGAGGGGATTTACCTTCATTTAACATAGCGGTAGCCAGACTGGATGCTGATCGACCGTAATCCATCATTCCTTTGGGTAAGCTCAGGGCATTATTATCCGCAACAACGCATTATCACTTAGTGAACAATGGGTTGTTGCTTATAATTGCGTAAATTTCATCTGTTATTGGGTCTATATCTTCCCCATATTGGCCCCTATCCCCCATCATTCTGAAATCATTCATAATATATTTGTATAAATTCTTCATACCATTACTTGCTTTGTTCTCAAGAATATTAATGGATTTTATTAAGTATGCATAAGATGACTCTCCATTTCCTGATTCTTTTAAATACGTAACGACTTGTTTCAATAAGGATATTAATCTTGCGATTTCTATCATATCTTTATTTATTGACATTTTATTTTCCTTTATTTGTTATTTGATCTGGAAATGTTTTCTTAAATTCTTCGTAAGTGTAAACATTACCTGTTTTTCCATCTCGTATTGATTTAATCCAATCCATAGGATAATTCCGTGGTAGTAGAATTTGATCAGCTCCACCCATGTATTTAGGATTATTACTCAAAGGTGGTTGTTCCCCAACAGAACCAATGTTTAACTTAGTATTTTTGGGTACTTCTATCTCAGCCTCAAATCGAGTTGTACTCCAGTTTTTATAGACGGCAGTTTCATTTCTGCCTGCATTTTGTGTGGTTGTTGCGTAACCACCATCTAATTTGGCTTGATCATTAACACCACCAAATTTTCTAAATAATGTTACAGGTTCTTGTGTAATAACAGTTTCATATTTTCCAGCCTTAAATGTCGAGGACACACTTGTAGGTAAATGTTCCTTATCTACTATAACTATACTCTTATCTATTTTCGTTCCTAGGGACTGTTGACGTTTCGTGTACATAACTTATACAGCCCACATGGGTAACCACATCATCATAAAAGCCATGGCAACCATACTGGCATAATTTCGCTCAAGTTTGTCGTATCTTGTTGCTATTGC
>NZ_NSCM01000025.1 GCF_003287735.1 Photorhabdus bodei
TTTTATCCGAAATGGAGATCATTATCCTCGCTATGAAAATATTTATTACATCAGAACAAAAAATCAAACTTGAACGTCTTCACGACACCACTCGTGATGGTCAGGTACGAGACAGAATAAAAGCGATCCTTCTGGCTTCTGAAGGGTGGAGTTCTGTGATGATCGCCCAGGCATTGCGACTCCATCAGACCACCGTTGACCGCCATATCAGTGATTACCTTAATCAAGGTAAACTTAAATCTGACAATGGAGGGTCTGATAGTTTGCTTTCCCGAGAACAAACTGATTTTTTAATCAATCACTTATCTCAACATCTTTTCCATCACACCCATGAAATCGTGGCCTATGTTGCTCAGCTCTGGAATATTACCTTTAGCATTCCCGGCATGAATAAATGGCTACACCGTCAGGGTTTTTCTTATAAAAAACCTTGTGGCGTCCCTCATAAATTCGACGCAGAAAAACAGCGACAATTTATTGAATATTATGAGAATCTTAAAGTCACAGCGAAAGACGAACCCATCCTTTTTCTTGACGCGGTTCACCCGACTCAAGGCACCAAACTCAGTTATGGCTGGATGCGAAAAGGCGAGAAAAAAACCGTCAAGACAACAGGAAGCCGGACTCGCCTGAATATATTGGGTGCGCTCAACCTGAATGCCATTGGTCGTACGGTGTTCCAGGAATATCAAACCATCAATGACTACAATATTTGCTGTTTTTTCAATGAAATAAGAAAGTCTTATCCTGACTATCATCAAAAAATTCATCTTATTGTGGATGGGGCGGGTTACAACAAAGCTCATCTTGTTAAGGAGTGGGCTTATGTTAGCAATATTGAGTTACATTACCTTCCTCCCTATAGCCCAAATTTAAACCCAATAGAGCGATTATGGAAGGTCATGAATGAACAGGTTCGAAATAACCGTTATTTCGCTGATAAACATGAATTTCGAGACAAAGTCTTCAAATTTTTCACCACAACGCTACCGGATATAGCGGACTCGCTGATGTCGAGAATTAACGACCATTTTCAGGTGCTAAAAACTGCATCTTGAAGTTTCTTGGGTATATGCAGAAGAATTCCATCGTCAGGACCAAAAAGCCATTCAAACTATGCAACGCGTCACTTCACTGGAGACACATCAGTTTGGGGGGCATAACATTAAACAAACTTATATTTGTGATAAATTTCCACTTTGTGATGAGAATAATGATTGCATTGGGATCTTCTTTCATATGTATAAACCTCAAAACTTTTCTACTGCTTACTATTATGAAAAAACCTTTCCGGCAACGCTGGAATTCATCCCTCCCAATGACACGTTAACGCAACTTGAATGGGAGGTTCTCTTTCTAACCTTGCGTTCATGGGATGAGGAGAAAATCAGTGAAGAATTGATGATAAGCGCCGAAGATGTGGTTAATCATATTCAATCAATTTACCAAAAATTCAATTTGCCCTTACATGCAGAATTAAAGGATTTCTGTAAAGAAAATAAATTTGATCTCTATGTTCCTGAAAGGTTTGTCACTGTTGGTAACAAAGAATTATAAACTCATTATTAACTGAAAAGTAGGATTCAATTATGAAAAAAATTAATAATATAGATATCTCACTTCAGATCATTAATACAATGCAGCAAAGTAATGAACCCTGGGGGATCAAAGATAAAAATTCATGCTTTATTTATGGCAATCTGGCACTTAAACGTCTTGAAAATCTTCCAGATTCATTTAATTATGAAGGACGGTATGATTATGAGCTTCCTTGGGATGGCGCTGAGTTTGCAAAAGAATTCGTTCTTCATGATCAAAGTGTAATGAAGAGCGAAACAACAGTATGTTCGCTTGAAACACATATGTATGGAAACAATAAATTCTTATCATCTCATATTTGTGAAAAATACCCACTATATAATGATGAAAACGAATGTGTCGGAGTCATTTTCCACGGATGGGAAGCTCAGGATTTCTCATTAACCCGTCTATTTTATGGAAAACTCCCGGCATCTATTATATTTCAACCACCTACTCATTTATTTACCCAACGGGAATGGGATGTCATTTTTCTCTCTTTACATAAATATACCAGTAAACAAATTGGCAGAATATTGAACATTTCTTATCGTACTGTTGAACACTATACGGCACAAATATACAGAAAGGTTGGTGTTAGATCTGCTCAGCAATTGGAGGAATACTGTCGCTTTAACAACTATGATCTTTATGTACCAGAAAAATTTTTACGCTCTGAAAGCAGCATTTTGTTTTGAGTCTCAACGACAGGAAGTGGCCGAACTGAGTTATCGGTATATACCGTATTTATCGGAAAAAGCGGGCATGACTTATTGCGCAACGACCTCATCTACTGCCTATTTTAAGGAAAAAACGGCAGTTTATTTAACGTTGAAAAGCTATCTATGATAATAATGAGATATAAAAATGTGACATATATCTCATAATAAAACAAAATTGTTTAGGTATTTTTTCGCTCAAATATTAATCCATTAATAATAGTGTGTTTTTTGAATTATTTTTAACGACTTTAATAGCGTCTAATCATTCGTGTCGCCCAACAGGGCGAAAATCATTGCCTTGGTGATAAAGGCATTAACCGGCTGATATTGTTATCCGTAGGCATTTTTTTCAATAGGATTATCTATTGAGTCTAATTCATTTCCTGAGCAAATGAGCAAAGTGAAACCGATGATGATAGGAATAGGATCAAGGATTGTGAAAAGATTGACTCTTATTATTATTAATAACATTCTTACCGATCGTTAATAAAATGTTCATAATTTGTTTGTAATATTACATCTTTACTCTATTTTGTGTAATAAAATTACATAAAATAGAAAATATAGCGATAATAACGGCTTAAAAGTGGTCTGATAAGTGGTAAATTTTCATTTTTTGCGATAAAATTTTAAACAATTTACAGATTGATTATTTTTAAGATTCTGCGGAAAAGTGGGATCATTTTAAAGGAGGGCTAATATGTCTTCATATCGTGAATATTCTTGGCATCAGGTTCTTTTACGACGAATTGGCGTTGTCACTTTCGGTATCTTGGCGTTTCCGGTTATGTTGTTTCGTCGTGATCGCGTCCGTTTTTACAGTTATTTGTATCGTGTATGGGTAAAAACCAGCGATAAGCCCGTATGGTTAAAACAGTCAGAGCAGGTTATGGCAGTCAGAAGTAGCTGACAACTGACAATTGGTGGCAGGTAACGGTATATTATTGCAATACAATCAATACACAGGACGAATATGATGCGTAATATTGAGCTGGAAAATGTGATTAACCGAGAACTGAAAATTGATGAGTTTCAGGATTATGCCCCCAATGGTTTACAAGTTGAAGGGCGTGCTCATATTCAGCGGGTTGTTACGGGTGTTACTGCTTGTCAGGCTTTATTGGATGAAGCGGTTCGTCATCAGGCTGATGCCATTATCGTTCATCATGGCTATTTTTGGAAAAATGAGCCAGCAGTGATCCGTGGTATGAAACGTAATCGCCTGAAAACTCTGCTCTGTAATGATATCAATTTATATGGTTATCATCTGCCCCTTGATGCTCATCCATCACTGGGAAATAACGCGCAATTGGCCCGCCTGATTAATGCGAAAGTTGTCGGGTTGATTGAGCCATTCGTGCCGCATGGGGAATTTGAACAGCCGATAACGCCGGTGGAGTTGGCTGCACGTATCGAACAGGCGCTGGGTCGCCAAGCGTTTTATTTGGGCGATAACGCACCGGCAGAGATTCGTAAGCTTGCTTGGTGTACCGGCGGTGGTCAGAGTTTTATTCAGGCAGCGGCCGAATTCGGTGTTGATGCTTTTATTACCGGTGAAGTGTCAGAGCAGACGGTTCATATCGCCCGCGAAATGGGATTGCATTTTTATGCTGCGGGTCATCATGCCACCGAGCGTTATGGTGTTAAGGCGTTGGGAGAGTGGCTGGCTGGTCATTATGGTCTGGATGTCACTTTTATCGATATTCCAAACCCGGTTTAATCACGTTTTCTTAAGACGGAACTCAACAACCACCGACTAAGGTCGGTGGAAGAATACCAACAAAGATGAACTTGATATGACAAAGGGCACTGAGGATATTCATTTTTTGCCTGTTATTGTTGGTAGTAAGCGTGCTGGATTATTTCAAACAATATTAGGGGCTGCGATGTTGCTGGGGTTGCGCATTTAGAGGTACATTATATGTGTAAATTGCCAATCTGGTATTTCGAAAAAGTCTTGGAGGTTTCTATGTTTTGCGAAGAAAAAGTAGCTCAAATGGCTGCCTACCTGCTGCATAAGTGCGGCGGACGCATGGCATATCTGAAACTTATGAAGTTGCTTTATCTGGCGGATAGAGTATCTATGAATGACTACGGATACTCTATCACTGGTGATCGAATGGTATCTATGCCTAAAGGGCCAGTTTTATCGCAAACCTTAAATTTAATTACTGGAGATTACGCCAGTGATGAATTTGGATGGGGGGCGTGGATTAAAAGTGAAAAGAATTATGAAATTTCACTCAAACGGAAAAAAGATGTAACAAGGGATGATTTTGAATCTCTTTCTGATGCTGAATTAGGGGTTCTGGATGCCATTTGGGAACAGTTCGGTCATATGAGCCGCTTTGATATTGTGGAGTATACCCATAAACATTGTACTGAGTGGCAAGATCCAGGCGGCAGTTCTTATCCTATTTCACTAAGTTCTGTTTTTATCGCTGTCGGCAAATCACCAGAAGTTGCTGAGAAATTGGCGCGAGAGTTAATAGAAAGGCAACAACTGGACTGTTTTCTTCAAGGATTGCGGTAATGCCGGGTGGGATTTTAAAGAAAGGAAGTTTACTTATCCCATCCGGGTATACAGATCACTTATACCCGTCATCTTTCAAGTTTCCTCTTTGTTGGCTGCACTCGCTCACCCAGGTCACATAGTTATCTATGCTCCCAAGGATTCACTCCCTTGCCGTCGCGATGCATCTTGAAATCCATAGGGTATATATATTATCTGCTGTGATCCAGTTTTTTACCCTAAAAAAACTAAGACATGTTTTCTGGCTGTAAATATTAGCTCTTTAAAACCGGACATACCGTATGATCGAACATGTATATTGAATTGTGGCGATCATCCTTTTATTAGACATCCGAGTTTTGTTTTCTATGGTCGTGCTGATATTTTTGGTTCAGTAACAGTTGAGCAACATATGGCTGCGGGCGATATTAAAATCCATGAACCATGTGGTGATTCTGTTTTTAATCGGATCCTTTCCGGGTTTGATATATCTCCGCATGTAACTTTAGAAATTCGAAATTTCTATAAAAAATATTGTAACCCGAATTCTGGATAAAAAGTTGAAGAAGAGCCTGTTCCTAGAGCAAAGTTTTGGTGAACGCCAAAAACCGTTCCGGGGAGGAACAGGCAATGAACAAGTTAGTTTAAATTTTCTGCGGTATCGATGATTTCTGCCAAAAATTTATGCCTCATTTGGCATCAACAGTTAATTAAAAACGGATGACTCAAATATCACCGGCAGGGCTTCCCTCTTCCAATTAAATAAAGCCCTAACTATTAAGTTAGAGCTCTTATCGTAATTGGATTTTATTATTATTTTTCAAGCTGGCTGTCAAAATCACGTTTTGTGTAGCCGGTATAGAGTTGACGTGGGCGAGCGATTTTCACGCCAGCATCATGCATTTCATTCCAGTGAGCGATCCAGCCGATAGTACGGGCAATGGCGAAAATAACAGTGAACATAGTGGATGGAATACCCATTGCTTTCAGGATAATGCCTGAGTAGAAATCCACGTTCGGATACAGTTTCTTCTCAATAAAATAGGGGTCGTGTAGAGCAATACGTTCAAGCTCCATGGCAACTTCCAGCAGGCTATCATTCAGGCCAAGTTCATCTAGTACTTCATGGCAGGTTTCACGCATGACGGTTGCACGAGGATCATAGTTTTTGTAAACACGATGACCAAATCCCATCAGACGGAAAGCATCATTCTTATCTTTGGCACGTTTAATAAATTCCGGAATATGTTCGACCGACTGAATTTCTTCCAGCATACGCAGACAAGCTTCGTTTGCACCGCCATGAGCAGGCCCCCAAAGAGAAGCGATACCTGCGGCAATACAGGCAAATGGGTTGGCGCCGGAAGAACCCGCGGTTCGTACTGTTGAGGTAGACGCGTTTTGTTCATGGTCCGCATGTAGAATAAAGATGCGATCCATAGCACGTTCCAGTACTGGGTTCACTTTATATTCTTCACATGGCGTAGCGAACATCATGTTTAGAAAGTTGCCTGCATAGGAGAGATCATTGCGTGGATAAACGAATGGCTGACCAATAGAGTATTTGTAGCACATGGCGGCCACTGTCGGCATTTTTGACAGCAGGCGGTATGCGGTAATGTCACGGTGACGTGGATTGTTCACGTCCAGAGCATCATGATAGAAAGCAGCTAGAGCGCCAGTAACACCACACAGTACGGCCATAGGATGCGAATCACGGCGGAAACCATTGAACAGGCGATGGATCTGTTCGTGAATCATGGTGTGGCGGGTAATGGTTTTTTTGAATTTATCAAACTGTTCTTGTGTTGGTGTTTCACCATACAGCAGGATATAGCAGACTTCCAGATAAGTGGATTTTGTCGCTAGCTGGTCGATAGGGAAACCACGGTGCAGCAATACACCTTCGTTACCATCAATGTAAGTGATCTTGGATTCGCAAGATGCTGTGGAAGTAAAACCAGGGTCGTAGGTATAGAAACCTTGGGAGCCGAGAGTACGAACGTCGATGACTTTAGACCCAAGGGTCGGTGTTAGCACGTCCAATTCAATAGCAACTGAACCATCTGGGGTTAGAGTTGCTTTGTTATCTGCCATTACAGTCTCCTTAGCGCTTTCATTTTTATAACTTTTAACAACCACGGCGGAAAGACACCGTATAGAATTTATCTTAATCAGGCTATTTTATCGATCATTCTTTGTCATCAAGAACGGGCTTGGACGGTGCTCTGACAAAAGCGGTCACTTTTGAATGCACTTTGGTGTGGCCCGCGCCGGTGAGCGATTTGTGAGTGAATCGTCTCTTACAGACTGTGCGCATACTCCGGTTGCTGTGCAATCTGTGTTCCCAATTTATTGACAAAAACGACCTACACCCATGATGCCTGGTGGAATTGGTTCTTATACTGTGTCCCCTGACACTGTACTACCGGGGAAAAGCTGAAATCAGGCCAATATCACATTTAAGGCTGAAATCTCACCCCGGACGACAATGGTTTTTAGGTTGTTAGCGAATTTTTGAGAGTTATGTTTTATGCATTGACTACAAAAATGATTATGATTCGTGTGGACTACACAGTTACATAACTTTAGCTTTTCTTGAGGTCTTTCCTCTTATCAAAAATCAATCTCAAAAGTGTTTTCAACCATATATGTAAGATAAATGTTTAAAGTTTGTCAAACAAGATAATTAATTTTGTGCAATATGTTTGAATCGTGATCTTAATCACTGTTCAGTGGAAATGTAGCTAATCATATTGTGTTGTAATTGTAATAATAATGTGAAGCACATATACTTCCGCCAGGTCTCCGGATTACCCTGCTGTAGGAGCACCCAGCGTAACTAAATCACAACATTTTTTAACATGAAGGATCTATCGTTTGATTAAATGTTGTGTCTTTGTATCCTCTTATCGCTGTCTGATTTCCGCCCAGGTCCGGAGGAAGGAAAATAATAAAAGAGCTGTGTGGGCAAAATTGTGAAAAAACAAAGACCTGTCAACCTTGATTTGCAGACGATACACTTTCCAGTCTCTGCAATAACCTCGATCTTGCACCGTGTCTCCGGCGTCATTACTTTCGTGGCAGTAGGAATTCTCCTCTGGTTGTTAGGAATGTCTCTCTCCTCGCAAGAAGGGTTTCAGCAAGCCGCCGATATTATGACGGGATTTTTCGCTAAGTTTATTGTGTGGGGCATTCTGACCGCACTGGCTTACCATATCTGTGGTGGTGTCCGTCATATGCTGATGGATTTCGGCTACTTGGAAGAAAACTTAGCGGTCGGTAGTCTCTCTGCCAAAGTGGCAATCGGGATTGCTGTTATTCTGTCGATTCTGGCTGGAGTACTGGTATGGTAAGTAACGCATCTGCATTGGGTCGCACGGGTATCCATGATTGGCTATTATTGCGCGCGTCCGCAATGATTATTGTTTTATATGTTCTTTATATGCTGGGCTTTGTCGTCACAACGCCGGATATCACTTATGAAGTTTGGCGGGGTTTCTTCGCCTCATCCATCACTAAAGTCTTCACTGTGCTGGCACTGTTTTCCATTCTGGCTCACGCCTGGATTGGTATGTGGCAAGTACTAACTGACTATGTAAAGCCGTTGGCACTGCGTTTAATGCTGCAATTGGCGATTATCGTTGCACTGATGGCTTACTTGATTTATGGAACAATTGTGGTGTGGGGGGTATAGATGAAGCTGCCAGTAAGAGAGTTTGATGCAGTCGTTATTGGTGCGGGTGGCGCTGGCATGCGCGCTGCACTACAAATTTCACAAATGGGATTATCCTGTGCTTTGATTTCCAAAGTATTCCCAACCCGTTCTCATACTGTATCTGCGCAGGGGGGGATCACCGTTGCGTTGGGTAATTCCCATGACGATAACTGGGAATGGCACATGTATGACACGGTGAAAGGCTCCGACTACATCGGTGATCAGGATGCGATTGAGTACATGTGTAAGACCGGGCCCGAGGCAATTCTGGAACTGGAACACATGGGGTTGCCATTTTCGCGTTTGGATGACGGTCGTATTTATCAACGTCCATTCGGTGGCCAGTCAAAAAACTTTGGTGGTGAACAGGCTGCACGTACCGCTGCGGCGGCAGACCGTACCGGGCATGCCCTGTTGCATACGTTGTATCAGCAAAACTTAAAAAATCACACCACTATTTTTTCTGAATGGTATTCGTTGGATCTGGTTAAAAATCAGGATGGCACTATTGTTGGTTGTACTGCTGTCTGTATTGAAACGGGTGAAGTGGTTTATTTCAAAGCGAAGGCAACTATTCTGGCAACGGGGGGGGCAGGTCGTATTTATCAATCAACAACTAACGCCCACATTAATACTGGTGATGGTGTCGGTATGGCGTTGCGTGCGGGTGTACCTGTACAGGATATGGAAATGTGGCAATTCCACCCAACCGGTATTGCCGGGGCAGGTGTTCTGGTAACAGAAGGCTGCCGTGGTGAAGGTGGTTATTTGCTGAATAAAGATGGCGAGCGCTTTATGGAGCGTTACGCGCCAAATGCTAAAGATCTGGCTGGTCGTGATGTAGTGGCACGTTCCATTATGATCGAAATCCGCGAAGGCCGTGGTTGTGATGGTCCTTGGGGGCCGCATGCCAAGCTGAAACTGGATCATTTAGGCAAAGAGGTGCTGGAATCTCGTCTGCCGGGCATTCTTGAGTTATCCCGTACTTTCGCCCACGTTGATCCAGTAAAAGAACCTATTCCGGTGATTCCAACTTGCCACTATATGATGGGAGGAATCCCCACTAAAGTGACGGGTCAGGCACTGACTATTAACGAGAAAGGCGAAGATGTGGTTATTCCGGGCCTGTTTGCTGTCGGTGAAATTGCCTGTGTATCGGTTCATGGCGCAAACCGTTTGGGGGGTAACTCGCTGTTGGACTTAGTGGTGTTTGGCCGTTCTGCTGGTTTGCACCTGAAAGAATCGTTGATGGAGCAGGGGACTAGCCGTGAAGCCAGCGAATCGGATATTGAAATATCCTTGCAACGTCTGAACCGTTGGAATAGTACCCGTACGGGTGAAGATCCGGTTAAAATTCGTAAAGATTTGCAAGCGTGTATGCAGAACAACTTCTCGGTATTCCGTGAAGGTGATGCAATGGCGAAAGGGCTGGAAGAACTTAAAGTTATCCGTGAACGCCTGAAGAGTGCGCGTTTGGACGATACTTCCTTAGAGTTCAATACTCAGAGAATTGAGTGTCTGGAGCTTGATAACCTGATGGAAACAGCACTTTCCACGGCTGTTGCTGCTAATTTCCGCACTGAGAGCCGCGGTGCTCACAGCCGTTTCGACTATCCGGATCGTGATGATGCGAACTGGTTATGCCATACTCTCTATCTGCCGCAAACTGAGACCATGACTCGTCGTGATGTCAACATGCAGCCAAAACTGCGTGAAGCATTTCCGCCGAAAGCGCGTACTTACTAATGAGTTGCTGATAATCCAGTTGCGGAGGAATAGATTATGAAACTTGAATTTTCGATTTATCGTTACAACCCGGATGTTGACAGCGCTCCTCGTATGCAGGATTACACGCTGGAAGCAGAAGAAGGGCGTGACATGATGTTGCTGGATGCGTTGATCCAGCTTAAAGAGCAGGACCCAACACTCTCTTTCCGTCGTTCTTGCCGTGAAGGTGTTTGTGGTTCTGACGGCCTCAACATGAACGGTAAAAATGGTCTGGCCTGTATTACGCCTGTTTCGGCTTTACGGCGTGGTAGCAAGAAAATTGTTATCCGTCCGTTGCCAGGCTTGCCGGTTATTCGTGACCTGGTTGTAGATATGGGGCAATTCTATGCGCAATATGAGAAGATTCGCCCATATTTGCTAAATGACGGCAAAAACCCGCCGGCACGTGAACATTTACAATCTCCTGCACAAAGGGAAAAACTCGATGGTCTGTACGAGTGTATTCTGTGTGCTTGTTGTTCAACTTCCTGTCCGTCATTCTGGTGGAATCCTGATAAATTTATCGGGCCTGCGGGCTTACTGGCAGCGTATCGCTTCCTGATTGATAGCCGTGATACTGAAACGGCTTCACGATTAGACAAGCTAAATGATGCTTTCAGTGTTTTCCGTTGCCATAGCATCATGAATTGTGTCAGTGTGTGCCCCAAGGGGTTGAATCCAACAAAAGCTATTGGCCATATTAAGTCTATGTTGCTGAAACATAGTGCATAATAGGTCTGCCCTCCGCGAGATTTTCTCTGTGGAGGGCACAAAGAATTGAAGAGTAATGAGTTGCCAACTGCTAATGATGACAAAAGCTTGAAGTAAGGAACCTTTAAAAACGGTTAGGCGGTTTTTAAAGGTTCCTTGAAGGGTTCCGAAACCCAAAAGAGAACATGCATAAAGCACGTCCAAATGAACCTTTTATCGATACCGTATTTAAACGGTAATAGTTAACCACGGCGAAAACTAAAGCTTTTAAAGCTTAAGGGATCACAATGCAGAACGGCGCAATGAAGGACTGGCTGGATTCAAGCTTCCTGGCTGGTTCAAACCAGTCTTACGTAGAGCAGATCTATGAAGACTATATAACCGATCCAAACTCCGTTGATGCAAGTTGGAGAGAGATTTTCCAACAATTGCCGAATGCGGGACTCAGCGGTGAACAACTCCACTCGCAGACGCGTGATTACTTCCGCCGTCTTGCGAAAGATACTACGCGTTATCATTCCTCTGTCAGCGATCCGGCAATGGATGCAAAACAAGTTAAAGTTTTGCAGCTCATCAATGCATTCCGCTTCCGCGGTCATCAAAATGCGAACCTTGACCCGTTGGGATTATGGAAACAGGATAGTGTTCCTGATTTAGATCCTGCTTTCCATAATCTGACGGAAGCTGATTTTGCAGAGACATTTAACGTAGGTTCTTTTGCTATCGGCAAAGAGACGATGAAATTGGCTGATTTGTATGAAGCACTGAAACGCACTTATTGCGGTTCTATTGGTGCTGAATACATGCACATCACCAATACGGAAGAAAAACGTTGGATTCAGCAGCGTCTGGAATCTGTTACTGTCAATTCTCAGTTTAGCGTAGAGGAAAAGCAGCGTTTTCTGGCGGAACTGACGGCAGCCGAAGGTTTGGAGCGTTATCTGGGAGCTAAGTTTCCGGGAGCGAAACGTTTCTCTCTTGAAGGTGGTGATGCGCTTATCCCGATGTTGAAGGATCTTATCCGTCATGCGGGTAAACATGACACACGAGAAGTCGTACTAGGAATGGCTCACCGTGGTCGCCTCAACGTCTTGGTTAATATCTTAGGTAAAAAACCGGCTGATTTGTTTGATGAGTTTGCGGGTAAGCATAAAGAGCACCTTGGTACCGGTGACGTGAAGTATCATCAGGGTTTCTCGTCTGATTTTGCAACCGAGGGGGCTAAGGTTCATTTGGCACTGGCATTTAACCCATCTCACCTTGAGATTGTCAGCCCTGTGGTTATTGGTTCAGTACGCGCCCGCCGTGACCGTCTGGATGAAGGCCGCAGTAATATGGTATTGCCAATCACTATCCATGGTGATGCTGCTGTTACCGGCCAGGGCGTGGTGCAGGAAACCCTGAACATGTCTCAAGCTCGTGGTTATGAAGTGGGGGGTACAATTCGTATCATCATCAATAACCAGATCGGTTTCACAACGTCTAACCCGAAAGATGCCCGTTCAACACAATACTGTACTGATATTATCAAAATGGTACAGGCACCGATTTTCCACGTTAATGCAGATGATCCAGAAGCGGTGGCATTTGTTACCCGTTTGGCGCTGGATTTCCGTAATACCTTCAAATGCGATGTGATGATCGATCTGGTCTGCTATCGCCGTCATGGTCATAACGAAGCTGATGAGCCAAGTGCCACTCAGCCAATGATGTATCAGAAAATTAAGAAGCACCCAACGCCACGTAAAATCTATGGTGACAAGCTGGTGGCGGAAAAGCTGATATCAGTCGATGATGTGACTGAGATGGTTAACCTGTATCGTGATGCGCTCGACCGTGGTGATTGCGTCGTTGATGAATGGCGCTCAATGGGGCTGCATTCGTTTACTTGGGAACCTTATCTTAATCACGAATGGGATGAAGAGTACCTGCATAAAGTTGATGTTAAGCGTTTGCAAGATCTGGGCAGACGCATCAGTTCTGTCCCGGAAGAAGTGACAATGCACTCCCGTGTAGCGAAAATTTATAACGACCGTGCAGAGATGGCGAACGGCGATAAATTGTTCGATTGGGGTGCCGCAGAAACATTGGCCTATGCCACTTTGGTGGATGAGGGGGTTCCGGTACGTTTGTCTGGTGAAGATGCCGGCCGTGGTACTTTCTTCCATCGTCATGCAGTTATCCATAATCAGGCTAACGGTTCTGTTTATGTTCCTCTGGCGAACGTTCATAACGGTCAGGGAGCATTCAATGTTTGGGATTCTGTTCTGTCTGAAGAGGCGGTGTTGGCGTTTGAGTATGGTTATGCAACAACAGAACCTCGTGCTCTGACAATCTGGGAAGCTCAATTTGGTGATTTTGCCAACGGTGCACAGGTTGTTATTGACCAATTCATCAGCTCCGGTGAGCAGAAATGGGGCCGTATGTGCGGTCTGGTGATGTTGTTGCCGCATGGTTATGAAGGGCAGGGGCCTGAACACTCATCAGCCCGTTTGGAGCGTTATCTTCAACTATGCGCAGAACAGAACATGCAGGTTTGTGTACCATCAACGCCAGCTCAGGTCTACCACATGCTTCGCCGTCAGGCTTTGCGCGGTATGCGTCGTCCGTTGATCGTTATGTCGCCAAAATCGCTGTTGCGTCATCCATTAGCCGTTTCCAGCCTGGATGAACTGGCTAATGGTAAATTCCAGACGGTTATTGGTGAAATTGATGAGTTTGATCCGAAAGGTGTTAAACGGGTTGTACTCTGCTCAGGTAAAGTCTACTACGACCTGTTAGAGCAACGCCGTAAAAATGAACAAACTGATGTCGCTATTGTGCGTATTGAGCAACTATATCCGTTCCCTCATCAGGATGTTCAGTCAACACTGGAACAGTATGCTCATGTACATGATTTTGTCTGGTGCCAGGAAGAGCCATTAAATCAGGGGGCCTGGTATTGTAGTCAGCACAACTTCCGTGAAGTGATCCCGTTCGGGGCTTCTTTACGTTATGCAGGTCGTCCTGCATCTGCTTCCCCGGCAGTTGGATATATGTCAGTTCACCAGCAACAACAACAAGAGCTGGTTAATGACGCACTGAACGTTGAATAAATAAAGGATATAAAATGAGTAGCGTAGATATTCTGGTTCCGGATCTGCCTGAGTCTGTTGCTGATGCCACTGTGGCGGTCTGGCACAAAAAAGAGGGTGACCGTGTTGAACGTGATGAAGTGCTGGTTGAAATCGAAACAGATAAAGTTGTGCTGGAAGTGCCTGCCAGTGAAGCGGGTGTTTTAGAGGCTATTTTGGAAGTGAAAGATGCCACCGTTCTATCCCGTCAGCTTCTTGGTCGTATCCGTCTGGGCGATAGCACTGGCAAGCCGACAGAAATAAAAGAAAAAACAGAAGCAACTTTGGCGAAACGCCAGACTGCCGGTTTAGAAGAAGAGAGCAATGATGCGCTCAGCCCGGCGGTCCGCCGTTTGATTGCAGAGCATGATCTTGATGCTAAAGCGATTAAAGGCAGTGGTGTTGGTGGACGTATCGTCCGTGAAGACGTGGAAAAATATATGGCTGATAACGAAAAAGTGGCTAGCAAGCCAGCAGAAGCCCCTGTTTCTTCTGTCCAGGATTCTCTGTTGCCACACCGCAGTGAAAAACGTGTCCCAATGACTCGCCTGCGTAAACGTGTGGCTGAACGTCTGCTGGAAGCGAAAAACAACACGGCGATGTTGACAACATTTAACGAAGTTAACATGAAGCCAATTCAGGAAAT
Organism: Photorhabdus bodei; assembly: GCF_003287735.1. GTDB lineage: Bacteria > Pseudomonadota > Gammaproteobacteria > Enterobacterales > Enterobacteriaceae > Photorhabdus > Photorhabdus kayaii. The sequence goes on from NZ_NSCM01000025.1 coordinate 14,768, forward strand.
GCGTAAGCAGTACGGCGAAGCGTTTGAAAAACGCCACGGTGTGCGTCTGGGCTTTATGTCTTTCTATGTGAAAGCCGTGGTTGAAGCACTGAAACGCTATCCAGAAGTGAATGCTTCTATTGATGGCACTGATGTGGTTTACCACAACTATTTCGATATCAGTATTGCGGTATCGACACCACGTGGTCTGGTAACGCCAGTACTGCGTGATGCGGATGCGTTGAGCATGGCTGATCTCGAAAAACGCATTAAAGAGCTGGCTATCAAAGGCCGCGACGGCAAATTGACTGTTGAAGAGCTAACGGGTGGTAACTTTACCATTACCAATGGCGGTGTATTCGGCTCCTTAATGTCTACACCAATCATTAACCCACCACAGAGTGCGATTCTTGGCATGCATGCTATTAAAGATCGGCCAATGGCGGTTAATGGTCAGGTGGAGATCCTTCCAATGATGTACTTGGCACTGTCTTATGACCACCGTCTGATTGACGGGCGTGAGTCTGTAGGCTTCCTGGTGACCATCAAAGAAATGCTGGAAGATCCTGCACGTTTGCTGCTGGACGTATAGCAACATAATCAGGGCAGATACGCGCTAATATTTGCCCAGTCTGAAGTAAACAAATGTATATGAACAGCCAATCTTTAGAGATTGGCTATATCCAGAGCAACAAAAAAATAAGGGAGCAATTTGCTAATTTGCTCTTATCAGACTAACTATGGATAGAACATCATGAATTTACACGAGTATCAGGCAAAACAGCTTTTTGCACGGTATGGTTTACCCGCTCCGGCTGGTTATGCCTGCACGACACCGCGTGAAGCGGAAGAAGCTGCATCTAAAATCGGCGCTGGCCCTTGGGTGGTGAAGTGTCAGGTTCACGCTGGCGGTCGCGGTAAAGCGGGCGGCGTGAAAGTGGTTAACAGTAAGGAAGAAATTCGCGCTTTCGCTGAACAATGGCTGGGCAAACGTCTGGTCACTTACCAAACAGATGCGCAAGGGCAGCCTGTTCGTCAGATTTTAGTGGAAGCGGCAACTGATATTGCGAAGGAGCTGTATCTTGGTGCTGTGGTTGATCGTGGTACACGTCGTGTAGTGTTCATGGCTTCTACTGAAGGTGGTGTTGAAATTGAAAAAGTTGCGGAAGAGACCCCGGAACTGATTCATAAAGCGATTATCGACCCACTAATTGGCCCTATGTCTTATCAGGGGCGTGAACTGGCATTTAAATTGGGTTTAACCGGTAAACAAGTCAGCCAGTTCACTAAAATTTTCTTAGGGTTGGCAAATCTGTTCCTGGAGCGCGATCTGGCTCTGGTTGAAATTAACCCATTGGTTATCACGACTCAAGGTGATTTGATTTGTCTGGATGGCAAACTGGGCGCTGATGGTAACGCACTGTTCCGTCAGGCTGAACTGCGTGAAATGCATGACCCATCTCAGGAAGATCCGCGTGAAGCTCAGGCGGCACAGTGGGAACTGAACTATGTCGCGCTGGATGGCAATATTGGCTGCATGGTAAACGGTGCGGGCCTGGCAATGGGAACGATGGATATCGTTAAATTGCATGGTGGCGCACCAGCAAACTTCCTTGATGTCGGTGGTGGCGCAACCAAAGAACGCGTTACAGAAGCGTTTAAAATCATTCTGTCAGATGAAAATGTGAAAGCGGTATTGGTTAACATCTTTGGGGGTATTGTCCGTTGTGACCTGATTGCTGACGGTATTATTGGTGCGGTGGAAGAAGTCGGGGTTCACGTACCGGTTGTTGTTCGTTTGGAAGGGAACAATGCTGATCTGGGCGCGAAAAAACTGGCTGACAGTGGTTTAAATATCATTGCCGCAACCAGCTTGACAGACGCAGCTAAGCAAGCAGTAGCAGCAGTGGGGGCAAAATAAATAATGTCTATTTTAATTGATAAAAACACCAAAGTTATCTGTCAGGGTTTCACTGGCAGCCAAGGTACTTTCCATTCAGAACAAGCGATTGCTTACGGTACCCAAATGGTTGGTGGGGTAACGCCGGGTAAAGGTGGTACTGAACATCTAGGGCTACCTGTTTTCAATACCGTTCGTGAAGCGGTGGAAGCAACAGGAGCAACGGCTTCTGTTATCTATGTTCCTGCGCCTTTCTGTAAAGATTCCATTCTGGAAGCTATCGACGCAGGTATCAAACTGATCATCACGATTACTGAAGGTATCCCGACGCTGGATATGCTAACGGTTAAAGTGAAGCTGGATGAAGCAGGCGTTCGTATGATCGGCCCTAACTGTCCGGGTGTTATCACACCGGATGAATGTAAGATCGGTATTATGCCGGGGCACATTCATCGAGCAGGTAAAGTTGGCATTGTTTCCCGCTCAGGAACATTGACTTATGAAGCAGTAAAACAGACCACGGATGCCGGTTTAGGACAATCTACTTGTGTTGGTATCGGTGGTGACCCTATCCCCGGTTCTAACTTCATTGATATCCTGAAATTGTTTGAGGAAGATCCGCAAACAGAAGCCATCGTAATGATTGGTGAAATTGGTGGAACAGCGGAAGAAGAAGCGGCGGCTTATATTAAAGAGCATGTCACTAAGCCGGTTGTTGCCTATATTGCCGGTGTGACTGCACCAAAAGGTAAGCGTATGGGGCATGCTGGTGCCATTATTGCAGGTGGTAAAGGAACGGCGGACGAAAAATTTGCTGCTCTGGAAGCCGCTGGCGTGAAGACCGTTCGCAGCTTGGCAGACATTGGTGATGCAGTAAAAGATTTACTTGCTGGCAAGTAAATACAATAAATAAATCTTATCTATTAGGCCGCTGGAAAGTGGCCTTTTTATTTGTATGGACAGTATTCACCGCAATTAAATTCATTAAATCTTTATTTTCACTTTGTTATCCTCCAATTAAATTAAACTGAATTTCATTAATGCTCTTTATCAAAATTAAATTTAATAAAAACGAAGTTAATAATAATATTTTCTTAAGGATCAAAATAAGAAGTTAATTTTAAAAGCCATTTCACAGCAATATAGAAATCAATATTTATCTAAATAAACAAATAATTAACAATATATCAACCAAAATGAAATAATAGACAAGCTAATTAACACTAACCAGAAAAAGATGACTAAAATCAAGTTATTACTATGGCATTATTGCTTTAATTTGCTTAAATTGACTCTAATCAAATGAGTTCCTATTAAACAGAGGTTGCAATTCTTGATCTATATTCAGAATTCTAATCTGAATCACGTAAAACCTATTTATTGTATGGGAATATAAGCGTACTATACTATTAGTCTAATTAGTTTTTAATTTACTTGGTAATGCGTTGTCATTTTAGAGGCACTTATTGCTGGTAGTTATAAGGTTTTCGTTTTAGTGCCCTGAATAGGTTCTTATACGAAGTCAGGTTGCCGCAAGTCGGTGTCTTCCTGCTAGGAGCAAGGAGTCAAGATGTTTGATATTGTCGAACTGTCACGATTACAGTTTGCCTTAACTGCAATGTATCACTTTCTATTCGTTCCACTAACGCTCGGTATGGCGTTTTTGCTGGCGATCATGGAAACGGTATATGTGCTCTCCGGTAAACAAATTTATAAAGATATGACAAAATTCTGGGGCAAGTTATTTGGTATTAACTTTGCTCTGGGGGTTGCAACAGGGTTGACTATGGAGTTCCAGTTCGGGACTAACTGGTCATATTTCTCTCACTATGTCGGTGACATTTTCGGTGCGCCTCTGGCGATTGAAGGCCTGATGGCGTTCTTCCTGGAGTCTACATTCGTAGGCTTGTTCTTCTTTGGTTGGGATCGTCTCAGTAAGACACAACATCTGGCGGTAACTTGGTTGGTCGCATTAGGATCTAATTTCTCTGCACTTTGGATTTTAGTTGCTAACGGTTGGATGCAAAACCCAATTGCTTCTGATTTCAACTTTGAAACCATGCGTATGGAGATGGTAAGTTTTGCTGAACTGGTCCTGAACCCAGTTGCTCAGGTGAAATTTGTGCATACCGTTGCCGCGGGTTATGTGACAGGGGCGATCTTCGTTCTCGGTGTCAGCTCTTACTACCTGCTTAAAGGCCGTGATATTCCATTTGCTAAGCGTTCATTTGCGATTGCTTCAAGTTTTGGTATCGCCGCTGTGTTGTCTGTTATTGTGTTGGGTGATGAATCTGGTTACGAAATGGGCGACGTACAGAAGACTAAGCTGGCCGCCATCGAAGCTGAATGGGAAACCCAGCCACCGCCGGCAGCTTTTACACTGATAGGTATCCCGGATCAGGATAAAATGGAAAACAAATATGCCATTCAGATCCCTTATCTTATGGGGCTGATTGCTACCCGTTCTGTTGATACTCCGGTCATTGGCCTGCGTGATCTGATGGATCAGCATGAGCAGCGTATTCGTAATGGTATAAAGGCTTATCATCTGTTGGAAGAATTGCGTGCAGGTAACACAGACCCGACTGTTCGTACAGCATTCAATGAAAATAAACAAGATCTGGGTTATGGCATGTTGCTGAAACGTTATACCAGCAAAGTGACTGATGCCAGTGAAGAACAGATCAAAGCAGCCGCGAAAGATTCTATTCCTCGGGTTGCACCGCTCTATTTTGCATTCCGTATCATGGTTGCAGCAGGTTTCCTGATGTTACTGTTGATCGGTCTGGCGTTTTGGAGTGTTGTCCGTGGCCGCATTGGTAAACAAAAATGGTTGCTACGCGCAGCACTGTACAGTATTCCATTGCCGTGGATTGCCATAGAATCAGGCTGGTTTGTGGCGGAATATGGTCGTCAACCGTGGGCAATTGGTGAAGTTCTACCAACTGCGGTGGCGAGTTCAAATTTAGCAGCCGGCGATATCTTGTTCTCTATGGCGCTGATTTGTGGCCTTTATACCTTATTCCTGATTGCGGAAATGTTTCTGATGTTCAAATTTGCCCGCCTTGGCCCAAGTAGCCTAAAAACGGGGCGTTACCATTTTGAACAGAAAACAGCGTCAGCACCTGAAGCTCAGTAAACAGGAGTCCACTTATGTTTGATTATGAAGTACTACGATTTATATGGTGGCTACTGATTGGTGTATTGCTAATCGGTTTTGCGGTAACTGATGGTTTTGATATGGGAGTCGGTATCCTATTACGTATCATCGGCAAAAACGATACTGAGCGTCGCATCATGATTAACTCAGTGGCACCGCATTGGGATGGTAACCAGGTTTGGCTGATTACTGCCGGTGGAGCGTTGTTCGCCGCATGGCCGATGGTCTATGCCGCGGCGTTCTCTGGCTTCTATGTTGCTATGATCCTGGTGTTGTCTGCGTTGTTCTTCCGTCCGGTTGGTTTTGATTACCGCTCCAAATTGGAAAATCGCAAGTGGCGTAACATGTGGGATTGGGGAATATTTGTCGGTAGCTTTGTTCCACCATTAGTTATCGGTGTGGCATTCGGTAATTTATTACAGGGGGTGCCGTTTAACGTTGATTCCCAACTCCGTCTGTTCTATACCGGCTCCTTTTTTGGATTGCTTAACCCGTACGGTTTATTGGCGGGAATTATCAGCTTGATGATGATTGTGACTCAGGGGGCAACTTATCTGCAAATGCGTACTACGGGTGAGCTGCGTCTGCGTTCTTGTGTCGCAACTTATCTCTGTGCGCTGGTGACAATGGTGGCTTTCCTGTTGGCAGGTGTATGGCTGATTTATGGTATTGATGGTTATGTTGTAACTGGCGGCTTGGATACAATGGCTCAGTCTAACCCATTACATAAAGAAGTCGCTCATCAGGCGGGTGCTTGGTTGACTAACTTTAACAACTATCCGTGGTTGTGGGTACTACCGGCACTGGGTGTGGCTTCGCCTTTGCTGACGATGCTGATGACGCGTATGAATAAAGCTGGGTGGGCATTCCTGTTCTCTTCACTGACAATTGCTGGCATCATTCTGGCCTGCGGTGTAACGATGTTCCCATTTGTGATGCCTTCAATCACTGATCCTAATGTCAGCCTGACGATGTGGGATGCTACTTCAAGCTTGATGACACTGCGTGTCATGTTTGTAGTTGCATTGATTTTTGTCCCAATCGTTCTTGGATATACCATTTGGTGTTACTACAAAATGTTCGGGCGTTTAGATAAAAGTTTTATTGAAGATAACAAACATTCACTGTACTAAGGAACATAAAGCATGTGGTATTTTGCTTGGATTCTCGGAACGCTCTTGGCTTGTAGTTTCGCTATAATCGCTGCCTTAGCTCTTGAGCATAATGAAGAAGAAAAAGCCGCTAAAAATAGATAAATACTATCGGCTAATGGATAATGCCCCTGTTCGGGGCCTTATCCTTGTTGTGGCATTAACGTTTGCTGCTTGTATATTTTGGGACCCAGCTCGTTTTGCGGCTAATACCAGTTCATTGCAGATATGGCAAGGTATTTTGCTAATATGGTCTGTATGTACAGGTGTGACTTTCGGGGTAGGTTTTCAGCCAAGAAATATCATCTGGCGTATCTTTTTTTCTCCTTTGCCGGCATTCTTGATTTTGATTTGGGGTTTGTGTCATTTCTTTATGAGTTAATTCTGTATGTTATGCGGCTTCTAACCCATAAATTTTTTATTTGCACATTATTCCAAAGCCGCATTGTCTTGAGTATAGTGGCAGCGTTAATTCGCCTTATGTAGGATTGAAAGTGAGTAATACGTTGTTCCGGTGGCCCATTCGTATTTATTACGAAGATACAGATGTGAGTGGGATAGTTTATAATGGCCGTTATGTGGTCTTTTATGAAAGAGCACGTACTGAGATGTTACGTCAGCATGGAGTTCATCAACAGCGTCTACTTGATGAACAAATTGCATTTGTTGTTCGGCGTATGGTGGTTGATTACCGAGCTCCGGCCCGGCTTGATGATATGTTGGAAGTGCAGAGTGAAATTACGGATATTCGTAGAGCGTCTTTGACATTTATTCAACGCATTGTTGATGGAAATGGAACAATTATTAACAGCGCAGAAGTTTTAATCGCCTGCGTGAATACATCTCAAATGAAGCCGATTGCGCTTCCAAAGTCTATTGTCGCGGAGTTTAAGCAGTGACTGACATGAACATTCTAGATTTATTCCTGAAAGCGGGCCTTTTGGTGCAGCTGATCATGCTTATTTTGATCTGCTTTTCCGTTGCTTCATGGGCGATCATTATTCAAAGGACCAAAATTCTCAATGCAGCAACTCGAGAAGCGGAAGCGTTTGAAGATAAATTCTGGTCGGGTATTGAATTATCACGCTTATATAAGGAAAGTCAGTCGCGTCGAGATTCTTTAGGTGGAACAGAACAAATTTTTTATTCTGGATTTAAAGAATTTGCCCGTCTGCACCATGCAAATAATCATGCTCCAGAAGCGGTAGTAACAGGGGCTTCGCGTGCAATGCGTATCTCAATGAATCGTGAATTGGAATCGCTGGAAAGCCATATTCCATTCTTGGGGACAGTTGGCTCAATTAGTCCATATATCGGTCTATTTGGTACAGTTTGGGGGATCATGCATGCATTTATCGCGTTAGGTGCGGTAAAACAGGCCACTCTCCAAATGGTAGCGCCGGGTATTGCGGAAGCGTTGATTGCAACGGCGATTGGTCTGTTTGCGGCGATTCCGGCAGTTATGGCATACAACCGCTTGAATCAACGTGTTAATAAGCTGGAGCAAAATTACGATAACTTTATGGAAGAGTTTCTGGCTATTTTGCACCGTCAGACTTTCGCTGCTGAAAATAAAGCAGAGAACAAGTAGTAGGAGAGGCTATGGCACGCACTCGTAGTCGCAAGCGTGAGCTGAAATCTGAAATCAATATCGTTCCCTTACTGGACGTATTGCTGGTTCTGTTGCTTATATTTATGGCAACAGCGCCGATTATCACTCAAAGCGTAGAGGTTGATCTGCCGGATGCGGTGGATTCTAAAACGGTTTCTAACTCTGATAATCCACCGGTAATCGTGGAGGTTTCTGGTGTTGGTCAGTACACCATGATAGTTAACCATGAACGATTGGAATTATTGCCTGAGCCGCAGATTATTGCGGAAGCGCAGGCACGAATAAAAGAGAATCCAAAAACCGTTTTCTTAATCGGTGGTTCGAAGGAAGTGCCTTACGATGAGATTATTAAGGCACTCAACATGCTGCATCGGGCAGGTGTGAAATCCGTTGGTTTAATGACTCAGCCTATCTGAGTTTAGCCGGCAGTTGCTGTTATTTGAAGATCTTGGATATCGAGCGTGGGAAAGACAAACGGGCAAAACAATAAATTAAATCGCGCTGTTATCGTTTCGGTTGTGTTGCATATTATTTTGATTGGGTTACTTATTTGGGGTTCCCTGACACGAAAAACTGAAATGGGTGGCGGTGGTCAGGATGGTTCTGTTATTGATGCTGTGATGGTCGATCCGAATGCGGTAGTACAACAGTACAACCAACAGCAACAACAACAGGCTGATGCTAAACGTGCAGAGCAGTTACGAAAGAAGAAAGCCGAACAGCAGGCTGCTGAATTAAGGGAAAAACAGGCCGAAGAGCAGGAGCGTTTAAAGGCGGTAGAAGAAGAACGAATTAAGGCGCAACAGGCAGCGGAAGAACAGAAAAAGCAGGCTGTAGAAGCTGCAAACAAAGCCCGTGAAGAGCAAAAACAGGCAGAAGAAGCGGCGGCAAAGGCTAAGGCTGAAAAAGAAAAACTGATTAAAGAGCAGGCTGAGGCGCAGAAGAAAGCCGAAGCTGAAGCTAAGAAAGAGGCTGAAGCCGCTGCTGCTAAACAAAAAGCCGCGGAAGAAGCGAAAGCCAAAGCAGACGCTGAGGCTAAAGCAAAAGCCAAGGCTGAAGCGGATGCTAAAGCCAAAGCTGAGGCGGATGCAAAGGCTAAAGCTAAGGCCGAAGCTGACGCTAAGAAGAAAGCTGCGGCGCAAGCCGCTAAACAGGAAAGTGAAGTTGATGACTTACTGGGTGGCTTAACTTCCAATGCACCGAAACAGCAGGGAGGGGCTTCTGCCGCCGGTAAAGGTGGCGGTAAGAAAAGTGGAGCTTCAAATGCTGACATTAATAACTATTTGGGGCAGATCCAGATAGCGATACAGAATAAGTTTTACGATCCAAGCATGTATCGTGGACGTACCTGTACATTACGGATTAAACTTGCTCCTGATGGATTGTTAATTGATGTAAGGTCAGAGGGGGGAGACCCGGCGTTGTGCCAGGCAGCGGTAGCGGCGGCTAAACAAGCGAAAATTCCTAAACCGCCAAGTAAGGAGGTTTACGAAGTGTTTAAAAACGCGCCGCTTGATTTCAACCCTCAATAAAGTTGTTATTTAAAAGTTATTAATAATAAACAGAACCATTCAATGTTATTAAGCTATACCCAATGGATTTCAAGATGGATCGCGACGGCAAGGGAGCGAATCCCCGGGAGCATAGATAACTATGTGACCGGGGTGAGCGAGTGCGGCCAACAAAGAGGCAACTTGAAAGATAACGGGTATATCTGGTTTTGTTTGTTGACGTTTGTTAATATTCTGCGAATTATTGCGACTATTCCATCGTGATAAGGGAGAGATTAATGAGGCAGGCTTTTAAAGTAGTACTAGGTATTTTAATGTTGTGGGCCACGGTTGCTTACGCGGAAGTTCGTATCGAGATCACTCAAGGTGTCGATTCTGCGCGTCCTATTGGTGTCGTGCCATTTAAATGGACTGGAGCGGGTAATGCACCGGAAGAGATAGGGGTGATCGTTGGGGCCGATCTTCGCAACAGCGGTAAATTTAACCCTATTGATATCAGCCGTATGCCACAGCAACCAACGACGGCATCTGAGGTAACACCTGCTGCGTGGTCGGCGTTGGGGATTGACGCTGTTGTTGTTGGGCAGATCCAACCAAGTGCGGATGGTGGTTTTTTAATCTCTTATCAATTGGTTGATACTGCGAGCGCTCCGGGTACAGTACTTGCTCAGGATCAATTTAAAGTGACCAAACAATGGTTGCGTTATGCTGCGCATACAGCCAGTGATCAAGTATTTGAAAAACTGACGGGCATCAAAGGCGCATTCCGTACTCGTCTGGCTTACATTGTAAAGACTAACGGCGGTAAATATCCGTATGAACTGCGTGTATCTGATTACGATGGTTACAACCAGTTCACTGTTCACCGTTCGCCAGAACCGTTGATGTCGCCGGCATGGTCTCCTGATGGCGCCAAACTGGCTTATGTGACATTTGAAAGTGGTCGTTCTGCCTTGGTTATCCAGACCTTGGCGAGTGGTGAGGTACGTCAGGTTGCCTCCTTCCCGCGTCATAACGGCGCGCCTGCATTTTCCCCTGATGGCAGTAAATTGGCATTTGCTCTATCTAAATCGGGTAGTTTGAATCTTTACGTGATGGATTTGGGTTCAGCTCAGATTCGTCAGGTTACAGATGGCCGCAGTAACAATACTGAGCCAAGTTGGATGCCGGATAACCAGACTTTGGTTTACACCTCTGATCAGGGTGGTCGTCCACAGTTATATAAAACCGATATTAATGGCGGTGCTCCGCAACGCCTCACTTGGGAAGGCACACAAAACCAGGATGCTGATGTAAGCGCGGATGGTAGTTTTGTGGTGATGGTCAGCTCAGAGAGTGGTAAGCAGCACATAGCTAAACAAGATCTGGCAACGGGAGCCGTTCAAATTTTGACGGATACGTTCCTGGATGAAACGCCGAGTATCGCACCTAACGGCACTATGGTGATTTATAGCTCCAGCCAAGGGTTGGGGACTGTATTGCAGCTAGTTTCGACTGACGGGCGTTTCAAAGCGCGTCTTCCGGCAACCGATGGACAGGTAAAATTCCCTGCCTGGTCGCCGTATCTGTGATGCATAATAATATGTATGGCAAATTTTAAAAGGATCAAAGAGATGCAACTGAACAAAGTGCTAAAAGGGCTGATGTTAGCTTTACCAGTTATGGCCGTAGCAGCGTGTAGTTCTAACAAGAATGCTGATAACGATCAGACTGGTGTCGGCACTGTTAACGAAACTAATGCGGGTCTGTCAGCAGAGGAATTAGCTCGTCAGCAAATGCAAGAGCTACAAAACAACAACATCGTATATTTCGGTTTTGACAAATACGACATTGGCTCAGATTTTACTCAGCTGTTAGACGCTCACGCGGCATTCCTGCGCAGCAACCCATCTTACAAAGTTGTTGTAGAAGGTCATGCTGACGAACGTGGTACTCCTGAGTACAACATCGCATTAGGTGAGCGCCGTGCTAATGCAGTGAAAATGTACCTGCAAGGCAAAGGTGTTTCCGGTGAGCAAATCTCTATCGTCTCTTACGGTAAAGAGAAACCTGCTGTACTGGGTCACGACGAATCAGCTTATGCTAAGAACCGTCGCGCAGTACTGGCATACTAAGAGTAGTTCATGAACAGTAACTTCAGACATCATTTTTTGGGTCTGTCGTTACTGGTTGGCGTAGCGGTTCCTTGGGCCGCTATTGCCCAAGCGCCAATCAGTAATGTCGGCTCGGGTTCCACCGATGAGCGCCTTACCCAATTAGAGCGTATTTCCAACGCTCACGGTCAGCTATTAACGCAACTCCAGCAACAACTTGCTGATTCTCAACGTGACATTGACATGCTTCGAGGGCAGATTCAGGAGAATCAGTATCAGCTCAATCAAATTATAGAGCGGCAGAAGGACATTTATCAGCAACTGGAAGGGGCTACTAGTTCTGAGGGGAGCAAACCTGCTGCAAATACAGCTTCTTCAACGGCAAGTAATAGTGGCAATCAGGCATCATCATCTGTCGGCACGGGCAGTGAAAAAGGTGATTATGACGCTGCTGTTCATTTGGCGGTGAATACCAAAGAGTATGATAAAGCGATTGTCGCCTTTCAAAGTTTCGTGAAGAGTTATCCAAAGTCGAGTTATATGCCTAATGCCAATTACTGGTTAGGGCAGATTAATTACAACAAGGGTAAAAAAGACGAAGCCGCGTATTACTTTGCTACGGTAGTCAAAGAGTATCCGAAGTCGCAGAAGAGTGGCGAATCGCTTTATAAAGTTGGTTTAATCATGCAGGACAAGGGTCAGAAGGATAAAGCGAGATCGGTTTATCAACAGGTCATGAAGCAATACCCTGGTTCGAGCGCGGCTAAACTGGCGGAGAAAAAGCTTTCCACACTATAATTATTGGCCCCGGAAGGGTGTAGTCATTACATTTTCGGGGTTGATTGAGTGCTTAATAAGCATTTAAACGTAATTTAAAAAAATAATCATTGCGTAGCGCGGAAAAATCAGTAATATATGCCGCCGTTGCCGAGAGAAGTCACAAGATGGGTCGTTAGCTCAGTCGGTAGAGCAGTTGACTTTTAATCAATTGGTCACAGGTTCGAATCCTGTACGACCCACCATCTTAAAGCTTCATTCAAAACCAATTCCCTAGATGGGTCGTTAGCTCAGTCGGTAGAGCAGTTGACTTTTAATCAATTGGTCGCAGGTTCGAATCCTGCACGACCCACCATCTTGAAACTTCATTCGAAAACAAATCCCTCAGATAAGTCGTTAGCTCAGTCGGTAGAACAGTTGGCTTTTAATCAATAGGTCGCAGGTTCGAGCCGAGCGAAGCGAGACAACAGCGCGTAAGCGCTGGCCCGAAGGGCGAGGCCACAGGCCGAGTCATCCTGCACGACCCTCCATCTTGAAACTTCATTCAAAAACAAATCTCTCAGATAAGTCGTTAGCTCAGTCGGTAGAACAGTTGGCTTTTAATCAATAGGTCGCAGGTTCGAGCCGAGCGAAGCGAGACAACAGCGCGAGAGCGCTGGCCCGAAGGGCGAGGCCACAGGCCGAGTCATCCTGCACGACCCACCATCTTAAAGCTTCATTCAAAACCAATTCCCTAGATGGGTCGTTAGCTCAGTCGGTAGAGCAGTTGACTTTTAATCAATGGGTCGCAGGTTCGAGCCGAGCGAAGCGAGACAACAGCGCGTAAGCGCTGGCCCGAAGGGTGAGGCCACAGGCCGAGTCATCCTGCACGACCCACCATCTTAAAGCTTCATTCAAAACCAATTCCCTAGATGAGTCGTTAGCTCAGTCGGTAGAACAGTTGACTTTTAAATCAATGGGTCGCAGGTTCGAGCCGAGCGAAGCGAGACAACAGCGCGTAAGCGCTGACCCGAAGGGCGAGGCCACAGGCCGAGTCATCCTGCACGACCCACCATCTTAAAGCTTCACTTAAAACCAATTCCCCTAGATAAGTCGTTAGCTCAGTCGGTAGAACAGTTGACTTTTAATCAATGGGTCGCAGGTTCGAGCCGAGCGAAGCGAGACAACAGCGCGTAATCGCAAAATTTTCAATAAATTCCTTAAAAGAATACGAACTTATTTACTTGCAGGGTAATTATGTTGCACTTACTATTCGAAACTATCATGCGAATATAATTAGTCAAGAAATATATGAAGAAAGTAAGGGTTTACTGACTGGATTTCCACCTAATACTATTTCAATCGATTTATTAAATAAAGTTCTTCGCCAGTCATCAATTATATCATCTGTGGTAGCTGATTTTATCGCTACACAATCTAGCGATGATATTCTGGATGATGGTGATATAATTAAACTCACAGCCCAATTAAACAGAGCATTAGAGCAAAAAATCACAGCAGAAGTTCCAAATGCTTCATTAACACAGAAAGGTATTGTTCAGCTTACAGATGTAGCAGGCAATAGTGATACATTGGTTGTCACTCAAAAGCTAGCCCAGGAAATAATAGATTCATTGCGTGAAAATATTAATGACAGAGTGCCCAATAGCCGAAAGGTGAATGGAAAAGCATTGTCTGCTGACATTAGTCTAGAGGCTGGGGATATAGGTGCATATACCAAGGCAGAAGTTAATAATCTAATCAATGCAGTTAATAATATTCCTGTGGGAGTTCCTATTCCTTGGCCTACAGCTATACCACCAGATGGGTGGCTGCAATGTAACGGAGCAGAGTTCGATAAAACAGCTTACCCACAATTAGCGGCAGCGTATCCTACAGGAAAATTACCTGACCTGCGCGGAGAATTTATTCGTGGTTGGGATGATAGCCGAGGTGTTGATAGTGGTCGTATTATTTTAAGCACACAGACTGACAACACAAAAAGAATACAACTTTCTCAAGGGAATGAGAGAAGAAAATGTCTTTCTAATTATCAAGGACCTGTAGATGGATACCAATACCCGCTCGGTAGGGATGTTACAGGCGACGCAACTGTTACATCAATTGCTAACAATACAGGCGGTCACGAAACCCGTCCCCGCAATATTGCATTTAATTACATAGTGAGAGCAGCATAATAGCCGAATAAAAATACTCTTTGAAAGCCAAAAATATAAGAAGCCGTTTTGCTTGAATGGAAAAAATATCGGATATTACTGAGCAGAACAGATATTTTACAAGCTTACGATATTGAATGGCAGGATAAACTGAGGTAATAACAAAGCCGGTTAGCCCGGCTTTATTTTTTTATTCTGAAAACTAAATCTGTCACTGGTGAGCTATTTCTTTTCTGGCTAACTCAGCTAGAAAAGCAGAGCGGTTTTTGTAGTGTCCGTTTTTTTCAATGTAGCGATCTATGGCAGTTAATAGATTGCCAGGCATAGTTAAATTGAACTTTATGGCTTTTGACTCATATTTCGCTGGATCTAACTCGATGAGGGCAATAACCCCTCCATCTTCAGACAAGCGAGGATCACCGATGTAATCAGAAGAGTTTTTAGGGGCGGGGACATAGCCGCCGTGTTCGATTAAAACTTCCATGTGCTGCGCGAACGCTTTTTCAGCATCCCGAATAGCATCTTCTAAGGTATTGCCAGCAAAGAAACAGCTTTCAACATCGGGGAAGTAACCGTCAAACCCATCTTCTGTTTTAAATATAAAGAGTGGATAAATCATAGTATTACCTCTTAATTTGATCATGAGCTTTGCATAGAAAGGGCGGCATAACTGTGCCCGTTATCATAGTAATTTCAGCCCTGAAATATTTTGTGCCTGCCGGATAACACCTTTTGATGAGTCTTTTCTTGGGTGCGGTATTGTGATTATTTTTACAACACCGGGTTTAGTTAGAGTGATGTGACTACCGTCTTGTCTGGCCTTAACCCATCCGTCAGCTATTAGGAGTTTTATTAGCTCTGCACTACCCATAAATCCTCCGTTTGGTTAATGTATGAGTATAATACCTATACATTAATTCTATTATCAATATATTTGTGGGTGTTATGCCTACTTTTTATGGGTGTGAAACATGATCAATGTAACAATCAGAGGCCGAAAAGGTGATAACGGACATCCAATTACACTAATTGAAGCTTCAAATATCATTGATAATTGGTTATCAGAAATATATAAAAAGGAGGAAAGGTGTGGTTAGTAAATAACATCGGTTAGTCCGGCTTTATCTTTTTAGATTTTGAGGTGTACTGGCTAGGGAAACCAGTTAGGATTACGATAGGCTAAGACCCTCACATAAAGTCATCAGAGTAATTCACAAAAGAGGCACTCAGAATTAGATGCTTGTTGTCATTTCGAAAAATTCAACCTTTCGGTCCAATACCCCGTTTCCGTAGTTTCTTACGCTAATTACTTGCGAAACTTTTCTATGAGATGACAGGAATAAGAGAAAAATAATTTTCAGATATTAAATATAAATTGGTGGGATATTTTCGACTCCAAAATATTGAACTATTTATTACTGCTAATGATACAAAAACGGTTAACCTTATAAGTAATAAGAACACAGTATTATATTTTTCCTGAACTAGACTTTTATTAGCCTGAATTATAGGGGGTTATTTTTACAATAATTTAAGGTGTTGATTATAAAATAACATGATTTAATTTAAGGAAAGTATATGAGTCAAAAGAATGATTTTAAGGCTTTTTCTATTAGTAATAATGCAAATGTCATTAGTCAAGAAAAATATGAACAAAGCCAGGGGTTGCAGACAGGATTTTCTCCGGATAATGTTCCCACACACTTGTTAAATAAGGTATTACGTCAAGCATCAACCATATCATCTGTCGTCGCTGATTTTATCGCGACACAATCTGGCAATGATATTCTTGATGATGGAAATGTAGCCAAACTCACCGCTCAATTAAATAAAGCGATAGAACAAAAAATTACAACAGACATCCCTAGTGCTTCATTAACACAAAAAGGAGTTGTTCAGCTGACAAATGTGATTGGCAATAGTGATACATTGGCAGTGACGCAAAAGTTTGTTAAGGAAGAAATAAATTCATTACGTGAGTATACTTATACTCGTGAAGAGATAGATAACCGGATTAAAGCTGCCAGTGAAATTCCTGCTGGTTCTCCTATTCCGTGGCCGTTGCCTTATCCACCTGTTGGCTATCTCACTTGTAATGGTGCATTTTTCAATAAATTACAGCATCCGAAGTTGGCGGAAGCTTATCCTGACGGTAGATTACCTGATTTAAGAGGCGAATTTATCCGGGGATGGGATGATGGCCGTGGTGTTGATCCCGGTCGCATGTGCGGTACGTGGCAAACAGATACAATGCAGAAATTAGGTGGGGCACTTGAAGGCGGTAATAACATCGGCATGATGACGCGACCGCATGACAGCACGAGCGGCGTGTTTTCGGAAGGACCGGCTCGTACAATCGTTTATCAGCAAGTTGCAGGTACCGGGTATGTAATCTATTTTGATAATTCAAATGTTGCGAGAACAGCACATGAAAATAGACCCCGTAACATTGCATTTAACTACGTTGTAAGGGCTGCATGATTATAGTGGCCGAAGCAGCTTGAAGTAAGAATAAAGCCGGTTAGTCTGGCTTTATTTTTTTATTCTGAAAATAGAGAAAAGGATAATGTGTCGTATTTATGCTATGAAATTGTAGAATAGTATCAATATCCTTAGATACTTGTGTCTAGATGCCAGAAGATTCAGTCTGGAATTTAAAATAGAAAAAGTCACAGGACGATATAGAAAGAATAAGAGAAAAATAATTTCCAGATGTTAAATATAAATTTGAGGAGTATATTTTCGAGTTAAAAATGTTGAACTACATTCTTTTTCTGAACTAGACTTTAATTGGATTAAATTGCAGGAGGATTATTTTTACAATAATCCAATATATTGATTATAAAATAACATGATTTAATTTAAGGAGAAAGTACATGAGTCATAAGAATGATTTTAAAGCTTTTTCTATTAGTGATAATGCAAATGTAGTTAGTCAAGAAGGATATGAAGAAAGTAAGGATTTGCTGACAGGTTTTGCACCACATGATGTTCCCACTCATATGTTAAATAAAGTATTACGTCAATCATCAACAATATCATCAGTCATTGCTGATTTTATCGCGACACAATCTGGTGATGATGTTCTGGATGATGGTGATATAGCCAAACTTACCGCTCAACTAAATAAAGCGTTAGAACAAAAACTTACAACAGAAATTCCCGGTGCTTCATTAATACAAAAAGGTGTTGTTCAACTGACTGATGAGGTCGGTGACAGTGATACATTGGCAGTGACGCAAAAATTGGCTCAAGAAATAGTAAAATCACTGTATGAAAATATTAATAGCAGAGTGCCTAATAGCCGAAAAGTGAATGGTAAGGTGTTGACTGAGGATATCAATTTAAATGCAACGGATGTGGGAGCATATTCGAGAGAGGAAATAGATAGGCAAAATAAAGAAGCTAATAATGTTCCTGTTGGTGTTCCAATTCCTTGGCCATTGCCTTATCCACCTATTGGCTATCTCACTTGTAATGGTGCATTTTTCAATAAATTACAGTACCCAAAGTTAGCAGAAGCTTATCCTGATGGCAGATTACCTGATTTAAGAGGAGAATTTATCCGCGGATGGGATGATAATCGAGGTGTTGATGGTGGTCGTGGGCTTTTGTCTTGGCAGGGAGATGCAATCAGAAATATTACGGGGACAACTCAAATGATACATGCCCAAATGGGCGGTGCTCCTCAGACGCCTGTTGTGAGTGGGGTCATGGCATCGTCGCGATATGCTACGGCAGAAACACGTTCAGCAAATGGCGGCGCTAGTTCTGATCTTACCTATTTTGATATTGATGCATCAAGACAAGTCCCAACCGCTAACGAAAATAGACCTCGTAACGTGGCATTTAACTACATTGTAAGGGCAGCGTAATTTTAGTGGATGGTACAGCTTAAAGTAAGAATAAAGCCGGCTAGTCTGGCTTTATTTTTTTTATATCCAGATGACCTTAATTCAGAAATACAAAAAGTGCTACCATTTCCAGCGAATATTGACACTAGCAATGCTGGTTTATGCACTAATTCGTTATCACTACATAATAAAATTAAATCAAGTAAATCACCGACTTTACCTGAATTAGAGTGCGATCTATGGCTTCCTGAAATAATTCCCAATTTCATTACGTTTCCTCACGTGATATATTTTGAATACCTTTTAACACCAATATCAAAAACCAATTTCGCTATAAAAATTAAAATCAATGTGACCAGAGTTTGAATAAAAAACCATTTCATACTCATTATTCCACTTGCTACTGAAGCGGGAACACCAGTTATAAATAGACACGGAAGTATGAACATTAAAATAAAACGAACTGCACCATGAAAAGATTGTTCAGGTCTCACCAATACTTTAAAACAAGGATTTGAGTTTTTAATACTAACTAGTGAAGCTGTCCAAAATATTGTTGTTCTTATGATCCATGTAATTGAAGTAAGTATTAAGACTCCTTCTAATGCCATTATAAAATGTAGAAAAACCAACAAAATATTAGTACCAAGGTAAATATGTACAGTAAAAAATAATACTAAAGATAGGAATGACAACAAAAAATGCTCAAATGCAATATTTGTAGTAACATATAGAAATTGAGTATTTATAGGTAACGCCAAATGAGGTTCTAATTTTAATGATTTGACTTTTTTAACCAGCAAGAGGCTTCCTTTTCCAAATAAGAAGAGATAAAAATTATCGACTAAACATATCGTAGTAAAAAATATAATAATAAAATCATCAGATAAAATATAACCTGAAGATTGTGAATTTAAAATAGCATACCAAAAGAAAGCTTGTGCTATATAGTAACTAAAATTAACAAAAGCGGATAACCAAAAATTTAATGGGCTTTTTTTTGCTTCTGACAATCCACTTTTAAAACCAATAAATATAATTTTAAGCATTGCCATTATACCCTTGATTGTATTTTAACATATAATTCCAGATAAAATTAAAAATCATCATTAAGAGCATCATGATTAAAAATCCATTAAATATAAAATAAATAGATGTTGAATTTGTCGCAATTTTAACTGGAATATAGGTGATATATTGAAATGGAATATAGTTAAATATTGATTTTAAAGAATCACTAAATACATCTAATGGTATTAACGCACCTGAAAGGACCCATGACAAAGTATCCTTAATAATTATAAAAGAATACGAGCCTCTAAATTTGAATGCCATACATGACAATATCATTGTTAAGTACAAGTTGATAAACAATCCTATGCATAAAGAAATAAATAGATATATAAAATTAGGAATGTCATTTTGGTATATAATTATGAATAAAATTAATGGTGACATTATAAATAATCTAGCTAATATCTGTCCCAAAGCATATTCTGAATAATATAATAGTATTGATTTTGGCATTATAATTAGTTTATCTATACTACCATCTTCAATATGGAACGATAAATTTTCTGGAAATCCGGTAATACTTGTCAATTGAAATATAATAACAGACCATAATATATAAACTATTATTTCATCATGCGTATAGTTAACAAAACCATTTGATTTTGTCATGGTATCCCAAAAAGATAGTTCAACCGCATATAATGTTATAATTATAAATAAGTAACCAAATATTATATTCTTCGCCCTAATGGTTTCAATGAAAGAAAATTTAATTATCACAGAAAAGGCCCTCTAGATATAGCGCATTCTTTTCTTTCGAATTATTTTTATTTAGATTTATTTTTGATATTTTACCATCCTTTAAGAAGATAATATCCTTGCAAACATCCGCAATATCTATCATATTATGTGATGTAATTAGTATTTTACTTTCATTATTTTGAGCATAATCTTTTAAGATATTTCGTAATAGAATTTGTGACTCTATATCTAATCCGATTGTTGGTTCATCCAATATCAGTAATTTTGGCCTATTAAGAAAGTGTATTAATAAGTTAGATTTCACAGATTGACCTAAAGAACACGTTTTTGCAGGTTTTTTTGCTATACTTCTAAGGTTCAACATTTCTATCATATTATCGACACTATTCTTATCATAATTACGTTTATATATCTTAGAAAAAAGCTCAATATTTTCATAGAGAGATAACTCCTCCCAAAGCATTGATTTATTGCCAAAAACGATACCAAGATTAGATAAAAGATTAAGAGGTCTTCCACTTGAATTAATGCCAAAAACGGTAATATTTCCAGAATTTGGAGTTAAAATACCGGAAATCAGTTTTATTAAAGTTGTTTTTCCAGCGCCATTTTTCCCTAGTAATCCTATAATCTTGCTATCGTCAAATATTTCAATATTTATATTTTCAAATAAAACTACTTCGATCTCATTTAATGAAAATATATTTTTAAAAATATTGTTTTTAATTTCTCTACTTTTATAACTAAAGCATAAATCAGTGATTTTTATCATTTTAATTCACTATTTTTGTAAGTAATATGTAATTGTTATGCATGATATATTCTTTTACTTTACTATTTATACTATAAACAATAAATTTCTCTTTATCTATATTCATTATTCTTTTCGCATAATATTGATCTCAAAATAACTTACTTAATACTTCACCAATTGCTAAATGCCAACTTAAAATATAGCGACTGTAAATTAATTTATATTAAATTTAATATTTGTTGTCAAATTAGAAAACATGTTTGTTAACAAAAATGCTGAACCACATCACAGAGCGGACTCCTTATTAGACGATATACTTACTCTTTTATGTAAAAAGTTAAAACCACCGGCTTTAACTGATGGTTTTATGATGGATGGGTTTTAAGCGATTGTTAAAAGTCATAGTTTTAACTCCAGGATTTAATCGGTATAAGGTTTTAACAGTTGTTTTACCACTTTTTACGTCTGCTTTTTATTAATTTTAATCATTATAGTATATCGTATTTTATGTTTAAAAACATTGATCATACCCGCTTTTTATCTTTACTGACGCTGTTTTACTGGCAATCCTAAGTAGTTTTCATCAGTCGCTATCCTTTCAACTCACTGTTAATGGTTAATGGTTAATGGTTAATGGACTTCGACTGAATTTAATTAACTATCTTTCTAGAAAGCGCATTTATTATTAATTTGAATTCGCTGTTAAAAAGATGATAAACCGGTAAAATGATTCTCATGCCGAGAGTTTTCTTACTGTTTAATTAAAAAATAATTTAATAAATGGCTTTAATAAAACAGCATTTACAAATATAACAATGTTTTCTGTTTTCTGTTTTCTGTTTTCTGTTTTCTGTTTTCTGTTTTCTGTTTTCTGTTTTCTGTTTTCTGTTTTCTGTTTTCTGTTTTCTGTTTTCTGTTTTCTGTTTAGCCATCATAGACAAAATATTCTGTGATAAAGTGCTATAAATCGATCATTTTGTTTAGTATATTAAACAAATCTAGGCGAATTTTCGGACTGAAAACCAAAATTTTCGCTTTTTAAAACTATATACTAAACAGAGAGTCAAAGTAATGAACCAGTATATTGATTTTAATTCAACCATTTATCCATTCCCTCCCAAACCTGCTTTTCTCAGTAAGGATGAAAAAAAACATTGCCGTGAAAAAATTAAACGCCTTCTGAAACAGCAGGATGCTGTTATGGTTGCACATTATTACATCGATCCTGAGATCCAAGCTTTAGCTGAAGAGACAGGAGGGTGTGTTGCAGATTCATTGGAAATGGCACGTTTTGGCAATAATCATCCGGCCTCTACTTTATTAGTTGCCGGTGTGCGATTTATGGGTGAAACCGCCAAAATTCTCAACCCTGAAAAGCGTGTTTTAATGCCAACGTTGGAAGCTGAGTGTTCCCTAGATCTTGGTTGCCCTGAAAAAGAGTTCACCCAGTTTTGTGATAACAATCCTGATCGTACCGTAGTGGTTTATGCAAATACATCAGCAGCCGTTAAAGCACGAGCGGATTGGGTTGTGACTTCAAGTATTGCTGTTGAACTGATCGATTATTTGGATAGTCAGGGAAAGAAGATAATTTGGGCACCCGATCGCCACTTGGGGAATTATGTCCGTAAACAAACAGGAGCCGATATTCTTTGTTGGCAGGGGGCTTGTATTGTTCATGATGAATTTAAAACTCAGGCCTTGCTAAGGATGAAAGGTCTGCATCCCGATGCTGCGGTATTGGTTCATCCTGAATCACCGCACGCTGTTATTGATCTGGCTGATGCTGTTGGTTCGACCAGCCAATTAATCAAAGCAGCGCAATCTTTACCGCATCAGAAACTGATTGTGGCAACAGATAAAGGCATTTTTTATAAAATGCAGCAAGCGTGTCCTGAGAAGCAGTTATTTGCAGCACCTACGGCTGGAGAAGGCGCGAGTTGCCGTAGCTGTGCTCATTGTCCATGGATGGCAATGAATGGTTTACAAGCCATCGTTCAGGGGTTGGAACAGGGAGGGGTTCAGCATGAGATATTGGTTGAAAAAGAATTACGGGAAAAGGCACTTATTCCTTTAAATAGGATGCTTGATTTTGCAACTCAGTTAAAATAGAAAATTGAATAATGAGAGTAATATTTTATTGTAGATAATAATAGGATATAACAGATGGATTTTTTCAGTATTAACAACATATTAGTAAATATACCTCTGGGAAAAGGAGGGTATGATTTATCGTGGATTGAAGCGGTAGGTACGATTGCTGGCTTGTTATGTATTTGGTTTGCCAGTCAGGAGAAGATAATTAACTATTTGTTTGGGCTAATTAATGTCACATTATTTGCGGTGATTTTCTTCCAAATTCAACTTTATGCCAGTTTATTGCTGCAATTGTTCTTCTTTGCGGCAAATATTTATGGTTGGTATGCTTGGAGCAGGGTTAATGATCAGCAGCAGATTGAACTTAAAATACGTTGGTTAAGTTTGAATAAGGCGGTAATAATTAGTCTAATTTCTGTGCTATTGATTGCCATTATGACTTTTAATATTGATCGAGTCTTTGGCTATCTGACTCAGATTGCCGTTACGATTATGCAAAAATTTGGCTTTAATGTTCAGATGCCGATATTGGAGCCCGATGCATTCCCATTCTGGGATTCGACAATGACGGTGCTATCTATTGTGGCAATGATTCTGATGACTCGTAAGTATGTTGAAAACTGGCTGATATGGATGGTTATCAATGTGATAAGCGTTGTTATCTATTTCCATCAAGGCGTGCTGGCAATGTCGTTGCAGTATGTGATTCTCTTGGGCATTGCATTTAATGGCTTCCGTTTGTGGGTTCAGGCAGCCAAGGAAAACCATTCTTTGCCATTATCTCATGTGAAATAGTTTGCTAACTATGCCAGAGAATTGTTTTGTTGATTTCTGGCATATTTTTAGGTATTTACTTTGATAATTCTCATTTCTAAAGATATTTCAACCATAAGAATAGAGCTAACCACATATTGACAATATCTTGCTATGTTTTGAGTTAAGCATTGATTTATTTATTCTCTACAAAGAATATTTACAGTTTGGCTTCTAACAGTTAGATTGAAATCACAAGATTGCTTTAATTAAATATACAAAGATGTTAGATGAGAGAGGGCTATGAATTATCAGAATGATGATATAAGAATTAAAGAGATAAAAGAATTATTACCTCCTGTGGCACTACTTGAAAAATTTCCAGCAACTGAAAAGGCTGCATTTACCGTACGTAAGGCGCGTAAAACGATTCATCAAATTCTGACGGGTGAAGATGATCGTCTGTTGGTTGTGATTGGGCCATGTTCTATTCATGATCCTAAAGCAGCAATGGAATATGCCGAGCGGTTGAATGAATTGCGTGAGGAGCTGAAAGAGGATCTGGAAGTTGTCATGCGAGTTTATTTTGAAAAACCGCGTACAACCATTGGCTGGAAAGGGTTAATTAATGATCCTCATATGAATCACAGTTTTGATATTAATGATGGTTTGCGTTTAGCTCGTCAGTTGTTACGGGATATTAATGACATGGGGCTGCCGGCTGCGGGGGAATATCTGGATATGATTTCTCCACAGTATTTAGCCGATTTGATGAGTTGGGGAGCAATTGGCGCTCGTACAACGGAATCTCAGGTCCATCGTGAGTTGGCTTCTGGCCTTTCCTGTCCGGTTGGTTTTAAAAATGGTACTGATGGTGCGATAAAAGTTGCCATTGATGCGATTAATGCAGCGGGTTCCCCTCATAGTTTCCTTTCTGTCACTAAGTGGGGACATTCCGCGATTGTAAATACCAGCGGAAACAATGATTGTCATATTATCTTGCGTGGTGGTAAAGAACCTAATTACAGTTCCGAACATGTCGCTGCCGTGAAGCAAGATTTGGAAAAAGCCGGTTTGCCGGCAAGAATTATGATTGATTTCAGTCATGCCAATAGTTCTAAGCAATTTAAAAAGCAGATGGATGTGTGTTCAGATGTGAGTCGGCAGCTTATCGCTGGGGAGAAAGCGATTATTGGTGTCATGGTGGAAAGTCATTTGGAAGAAGGAAATCAGAATCCGGATAGCGGTCTGCCATTGGTATATGGTAAAAGTATTACTGATGCTTGCATTGGTTGGGCTGACACTGAAATTTTGTTACGTCAATTGTCGTCGGCAATAAAAGCGCGTCGTGGCTGATAACATTTTTCCAATGTAAAAAAACCGGAATCGACAACTCCGGTTTTTTATGTTTGCTGGAAAATAGGGTGTCAGCAGTTTGTTATATACCTTATGGATTTCAAGATGCATCGCGACGGCAAGGGAGTAAATCCCCGGGAGCATAGATAACTATGTGACCGGGGTGAGCGAGTGCAGCCAACAAAGAGGCAACTTGAAAGATAACGGGTATAGGCAATGAATTATTTCGCCTTACCTTGGTTTGCTACAGCCGCGGCTTTTGCCGCGATTTCATCAGCGTTACCCAGATAGTAATGTTTGATTGGTTTCATGTTTTCGTCGAATTCATAAACCAGAGGTACTGCTGTTGGGATGTTTAGCTCAAGAATAGTTTCTTCGCTCATATTATCCAGATATTTAACCAAAGCACGCAAAGAATTACCGTGCGCTGCGATAATTACTTTTTCACCTTGAGCAACACGCGGTTTGATAACTTCTTCCCAGTAAGGGATCACGCGTTCAATAGTCGTCGCCAGGCTTTCAGTCACGGGTAACTCTTCTGGCTTCAGGTTTGCGTAACGTGGATCATGGCCTGGGAAACGTTCATCATCTTTAGTTAAATCTGGTGGGGTGATAGCAAAACCACGACGCCACAGTTTAACCTGATCATCGCCGTATTTAGCTGCGGTTTCTGATTTGTCCAAACCTTGCAGAGCACCATAATGACGTTCATTTAGTTTCCAGCTTTTTTCAACAGGTAACCACTGTTGATCAACCTGATCCAGAATGTTCCACAGCGTATGGATAGCGCGTTTTAGCACGGAGGTGTAGGCAAAATCAAAAACAAAACCTTCTTCTTTCAACAGTTGCCCTGCTTGTTGAGCTTCGGCGCGACCTTTTTCAGATAACGCGACGTCAGTCCAGCCAGTGAAACGGTTCTCTCTGTTCCACTCGCTTTCGCCATGTCTTACCAGAACCAGTTTAGTGACAGCCATAGCTTAAACTCCTTAAAAATCAAACTTAATGATAACTGAGCGCATTATATTGCCCTATGCACTAGAACAGCAATCAATAGTCTTGTTTCAAACTTTATTTGCTTGAAAAGCTGAATTTCTTGAGATTGCTGAATAGATGCCGGGCAAGTTTGACACGTTTATAGTGCGGTCACCAACTTGATTGGGTAAGTAAAGAACAGCAAATGAACTAAGTTGAGGGCGAAATGGAACCCAACAGCGACCCACAGACGGCCACTCCACATCCATGCTAGCCCATATATTAATCCGGCAAGTGTAGCAAACATTATCAGTAATGGGCCGCCGGCGAAGTGTGCGCCACCAAAAATCAAAGCGGTGATGATCAGGGCAAAATAGGGATTAATCCACTGACTTAACCTCTGTTGGATATAGCCACGGAATAGCGCTTCTTCTGCCAGCGAAACGAAGAAAATATTGGCTAATATAAACATCGGTAACCATTGTGGCATGTGCAGTTCAACTGCGAGTCCTCCGAGGGCCGTTGCTATGCTTAACAATACAGGAATAACGATAGCTAAGATTATCCATGCATAAGGTCGAATTTTGGTCAGTGGTTTTGTTGTAAATAGGCTAGGCATGCAACATAACAGCAGGAAAGGAATGAGTGCTTTGTCAAAGTTGAAATACATTGAGAATGGAGCACTATGAGGGCCTACCTGAACTTTATCGAGATATTTCAGATTATTAAAACCTGGGAGCAGATGTAGGAATAATGCCACTGCAAAGGCGAGTAATAGCAGTTCAGTTGTGATTTTAATGATGTTATTTTGTTGAAAATAGATACGTAGCGCACCTAACAAAAAAATAATTGCAATAGTGGCGACTGCCGGATAAATCATAGTTTGTGTGACAAATCCGGTAATAACTGCGGCCAGTAGAGCAATCAGTGCAGTAGTGCGGTGTATAGCTAATAATGCCAGTGATGTAGCAAGTAAACCCCAAATCATATATTTCCCTTTATTTTTAACAAATTAAAAAAGGATCTGAAAAGCAGACCAAAAATTGGTGATGGATGTTATTTAGTGAGCGAAAATAATAACGCATGATAACTAAATTGCGATGTTTTTTCACTGGTCGAAGCTCTCATGCTGGTAATAATCGTTCCTTAATTCAGATTGTTTGGTCAAGGATTAATCACCTTATTAAGGTACTAATAGAAATGGCTGTGATGAAGATTGGCTAGACTCATAAGTAAGATCCCCGCATAACGGGGAACTTTTAGAAATCAATCAGAAACTTTCTCCGTTTTGTAGCGGTATAGATCACCATCAGGAATAAATATCATTCGGTGAGTAATGCATTGCGGCGCATCTTCCTGATGATGAGAAACAAACAGTAGTTGGGTATCGCCATCAGCGATCATAACATCAATAAAACGTAATACTAACTGGCGGTTGAGTGGATCAAGCCCCTGGAGAGGTTCATCAAGGATTAATAAAGCCGGATGTTTAACCAGTGCGCGAGCTATCAGAACAAGTCGTTGTTGTCCCCATGAAAGGCTGTGAAACGGGCCGTTGGCAATCTGAACAGATAATCCCAATAAAGCCAGCCATTCATCAGCAAGTTGCTGCTGGCGATCTGATACTGTCTGATAAAGACCAATTGAATCGAAGAAACCGGACAGAATCACATTACGAACGCTGGTGCTGACACGATATTCCAGATGAATGCTGTTGCTAATATAGCCAATATGGCGTTTGATATCCCAAATGGTTTCGCCGCTACCGCGTTGACGGCCAAACAGGATCAGCTCATTACTGTAGCCTTGAGGATGATCTCCGGTAATCAGACTCAGAAGCGTTGATTTTCCGGCACCATTTGGGCCAATAATTTGCCAATGTTCACCTGAATTCACTTGCCAATCTAGCCCATGCAAAATTGGCTGATCATTATACTGAACGATACCATTACGTAGGATAATCAGCGGTTGATCGGGCGGTAGCTGATTATCGACAGGAAATTCATCTGTTTCAGGTAAATGAATACCGTTCAGTTTTTCACTGTGTGCCAGTTGAGCCACCAAGGAATCTGCCATCACTTTTTCTTTGGTGCCAACAGAGGTTAGCTGGCAATCCGCTAGTACGCCAATCTGATCAACAAAATCTGGGATTTCACTGAACCGGTTAAGGATAAGTACCAAAACGATTCCTTTTGATGACAATTTTTCCAGTAATTCAGCGAGTTGACCACGGGAAAATAGATCAAGACCATTAAAAGGTTCATCCAGAATCAGCAAATCAGGTGAAGCCATCAGTGCCTGGCAAAGTAATGTCTTGTGGGTTTCACCAGTAGAAAGATATTTAAAACGACGGGAAAGTAGATCCATAATACCGAACTGTTTCGCCAGTTCCAGGCAAAGTTCATTATCTTTATGATAAAGCTGGATAATTTCTGCCGCAGTGCGGCCGGTATCATCTTCATCATCACTGAGCATATCAGTATTATTGCGTTGCCATTCTTCTTCCGTCAGTTTTTGTAATTGTTCTAGAGAGACGCGGGCGCACCTGCGAAATGAGCAATTTTGTTCGCCGGAAAGTAGGACTAATTCATTTGAAAGCGCACGGGCCAATGATGATTTTCCGCTACCATTAGCGCCAATAAAAGCCCAATTTTCGCCAGAGGCTATTTTTAGTGATGATAACTGCAAGGTACGAGTATCACTTAAACGGAAACAGCCTTGCGTTATTTGCAATTCAGACATCTTTTATTCCTTTTTAAGCAACGCAAATATCTTTCCACAAATAAGCGGAATGCCGCGGAATGTCAATATTAACTTTTAATTAACATTTAATATCGGACACTAGGGGATGTGTAAGGTACATAACACCATAATATTCCTGGATATTTCGAATTATTCAGTGATAATAGAGTCAATTCTTAACACAGAGTTGCAATAATTACTTGGTCAGCATTAAAAAGTGCAGTGATTTTATCTCCAGAATGTAGTTTCAGGTTATTTGCTTCTTGATTGGGCAGAGTAGAACAGAGGATTTCACCGCCATCAAGAACAATAATAATTTCTGTGTTCTCTTCGCTCGTTTCAATTTTACTGATAAGCCCTGTCAGGGCATTGTCGAAATGACCGATAGAGAACGGCTCTTTAGTGAGTTTTACCCAAGGTGCTTTAATGAGCGCCAATACCTCTTTACCTTTTACCAAGCCAAGACGGTTAGCGCTTTGTTCTGTTAATGCCGCATTCAGTGATGTTTGACCATCTGTCAGCAAGATGCGGATATGTTGCTGCACCTGATTATGGTCACGGTCAGTAATTGTGCCAAAGAATTGGTTACGGGCGCTGGTTTGCAGAGAAAAACGGGAAATGGCCGCTAACAGACTGTCGAGGGGAAGTTGGTCATCTTTTAGCTCATCAAAGGCTTTTTGCTGAATTTGTGTCAGTAGATCGTAAAGTTGCAATAGACGTTCGCCATAATGGGTAAGATTTGTCCCGCCTCCTCCTTTACCACCGGTAGCACGGTCTACCAGTATTTCGTCTGCTAGCTGATTCATTTCGTTAATTGCGTCCCAAGCGCTTTTATAACTGATGCCGGCCAGTTTTGCTCCCTGACTGATAGAACCCGTTGTTTTAATCTGTTTTAGTAATAATATTCGCCGTGGATCCGCGAATAACCGTTGTTGTAATTTCAGTGTCAGTAGAATTTCGGCTTGCATGATAGTTTTTTTTAGTAAATATAATCGTAAATTTTGATAGGCTAACCCGAAAAACGCACGTTTAGCCGGTTACTGTTGTCTGTCTTTGTCTAGAATGGTACTAATTATAGCGGTATTACCCGCTATGGTTAAAAATGTGTTATGTTGCTGGCTCATTTAATGAGCCATTGTGTGAGGCTACCATGTTTGAGTTGATTAAAAGTATGGCTTTCGCCCTGGTCATGGTACCGGTAGTGACGGCCGGAATTTTAGGTTTAATTTATGGTCTTGGGGAACTGTTTAATCTCGTTTCCCGTATTGGTCGTTCTGAAAAGTAAAACTAATATTTCTTTTACACCAGATGCTATTCTGATTACCCGGTGATTAACCGGGTAATTTGTCTTAATTAATCATAATCAATTCCATTTTATTCATTTGGCTTTCCTATTACAGTATTTTACTTCGAATTAAATTAGATAGTAAAAGTTGCTCACAATTTGCCGATTAATATTGGAACACTCTTCCAATTGACGTTATATCTTGTTATACACGATGAACTAATAGGTAAGAAGCAGGTGGAAAACAAATGAAAAAGAGTTTTGGCAAACTGCTAGTCGGCGTTGTCGTTTCTTTTGCTTTAACGTGGCAAGCGTGGGCTACGGAAAAAGTCACGTTATTCGCTGCCGCCTCGTTGACTAATGCACTTGATGATATTGCGGCGCTGTATAAGCGAGAGAAAAAAGGTGAAGTGGTGGCTTCTTATGCCGCCTCTTCCATTTTGGCTCGCCAGATTGAGCAAGGTGCGCCGGCGGATATTTTTATTTCCGCTGATCAACAGTGGATGAATTATGTTGCCGGGAAGAAACTGATTATTGATGAAACTCGGTTGACTATGTTGGGCAATCAACTCGTTCTGATTGCACCGAAAGCGAGTAAACTCAATAAAGTTGATATTAATAAAGAAACCAAATGGAAATCCTTATTAGAGGACGGTCGTCTTGCTGTTGGTGATCCAGATCATGTTCCAGTGGGTATTTACGCTAAAGAGTCTCTGCAATATTTAGCAGCATGGGAGAAGGTTAATCCTCTGCTGGCGCGTACCAGCAATGTGCGCAGTGGTTTGGCGCTGGTGGAACGTGCTGAAGCCCCATTGGGCATTGTTTATGGTTCGGATGCCGTTGCCAGTGATAAAGTCAAAGTGGTGGGGATTTTCCCGGCAGAGAGCCACAAACCGATTGAATACCCAATGGCGATTATCAAAGATCATAGTAATCCCACCGTTCTCGATTTTTATGAATATTTGAAAACCCCTAAAGCCGTTGAAATTTTTAAACGTTATGGTTTTCACCCACTTTAGGAATAAATTTTTTGGCGATGTTGAGTGAATACGAATGGCAAGCCATCATCTTGAGCCTGAAAGTGTCCGGTATGGCAGTGTTACTTAGTCTGCCATTTGGGATCTTGATGGCATGGATTCTTGCTCGTTTCCAGTTTCCCGGTAAATCATTACTTGACAGCATTATCCATCTGCCGCTGGTGTTACCACCCGTGGTAGTGGGTTATTTGCTGCTGATCAGTATGGGACGTCGTGGATTTATCGGTGAATGGTTATATGACTGGTTTGGCATCAGCTTTGCGTTCAGTTGGCGTGGTGCTGCGCTGGCTTCTGCTATTGTTGCTTTTCCGTTGATGGTCAGGGCGATACGTCTGGCGCTGGAAGGTGTTGATCGGCGACTGGAACAGGCTGCTCGTACTTTGGGTGCGAATCCGTTGAAAGTATTTTTTACTATCACATTGCCGCTCTCTTTGCCTGGGATTATTGTGGGCACTGTGTTGGCATTTGCCCGTTCATTGGGTGAATTTGGCGCAACTATCACTTTTGTATCCAATATTCCAGGCGAAACGCGGACGATCCCTCTGGCAATGTATACCTTGATTGAAACACCTGGAGCAGAAACGGCTGCGGCTCGTTTGTGCATCATTGCCATTATTCTAGCGTTGATGTCACTGATGGTTTCTGAATGGCTAACCCGTTGGGGAAGGAGACGTTTGGGAGCAACATGTTAGAGCTAGATTTTGAGCAACAACTTGGTGATCTTCATTTACAGGTCAATACACAGCTACCCACTGAGGGGATCACGGCTGTTTTTGGTCTTTCAGGCGCTGGGAAAACTTCACTGATAAATGTTATTGCCGGCTTGATACGCCCGCAGAAAGGGCGGATTGCCCTTAATGATCATGTGTTGGTGGATATTGGAAAAGGTATCTGCTTGCCATCAGAGCAGCGTCGTATAGGCTATGTTTTTCAGGATGCCCGGCTTTTTCCTCACTATCGAGTAAAAGGTAATCTCCAATACGGGATCTCTCCGGAGATGAAGCCAGAATTTGATAGCATTGTTAGTTTGCTAGGAATTGGGCACTTACTATCACGTTTTCCTCTTACCTTGTCCGGCGGTGAAAAGCAGCGGGTTGCTATTGGTCGTGCTTTATTGACGGCACCGGATCTGTTGTTAATGGATGAACCGTTGGCATCGCTGGATCTCCCCCGTAAAAGAGAACTACTGCCTTATCTTGAAAAGCTTTCTGAAGAGGTCAACATCCCGATTTTATATGTCAGCCATAATCTGGATGAGATTCTTCGTCTGGCAGAAAATGTACTCGTCATGGATAACGGAAAAGTCAGGGCAACGGGAAAATTGGAAGAGGTTTGGTCCAGTAGTGCATTACGTCTTTGGTTACAAAAAGAGACGCTTAGCAGTATTCTGAATGTTTCAATGGTTGAACACCATAATCGTTATGAAATGACAGCGGTGGCATTAGCTGACCAGGCTTTATGGTTGCCGAAAATTGATGTTCAACCGGGAACCGATTTGCGTATCAGAATAGATGCTTCAGATGTTTCATTAGTACTGGAACCTCCTCGCGGCAGTAGTATCCGTAATATTTTAGCGGTGAAAGTGGTTGAGTTCTTTGATGATGATGGACACATTGATGTCAAATTGGTGTTGAGTGGCCACTATTTATGGGCAAGGATCACTCCGTGGGCAAGGGATGAACTTAATTTGCGGTCTGGGCAGTGGCTTTATGCTCAGATAAAAAGTGTTTCTCTTAATCGGCAACTGTAGTCTCTGCTATAAATAACAACGGGGAGCTTATCGGAGGGTTCCCCGGACAGTCATTTTGTCAGACAAGCAATTAAAGGACATACTTGCGAATAACTTCGGCAATACCTGGCTGAGTATTATCCAGTGTTACCAGATCGGCTTGTTCTTTAATCGCATCCACACTGTTACCCATGGCGACACCGAGTCCGGCGGCTTTCAGCATGCTCAGATCATTAAAGTTATCACCAAAAGCAATGACATCTTTCATCTTCATTCCCTGTGATTCAACCCACTGTTTCAAGCGCGTACCTTTACTGTTACCTTTCTTGGTAATATCCACTTGATCGAACCATGACCATTCACACGAAAGACCTGTGTCATTTGCGATTTGTGCAGTCACTTCCCGCAGTTTTGCCAAATCAGGAGAACAGGTTGCAAATTTCCAGATAGACTGTACTTCGTCAATAGCATGTTGAAAGCTATTAACATGTCGCATGGTTGGGCGTTGAGATTCAGGTAGGGTTTCAGACCATTTTATGGTACGGACAACTGTGTCATACGGTTCTTCATATAACATGGCATCATCTACATACATCAGACGGTGAATATCTGTGTTTTTTAAGTGGGTGAGAACTTTTATAGCTTCCTGAGTTGACAGTGGGTCTGAGGCTAAGACTTTCTTTTCATGGCAATCATACAGATAAGTACCATTACAGCAGATGGCAGGAGTGTCGAGTTGCAAAGCCTGATAAAAAGGGTGGATAGCAACATGATGACGACCAGTGGCAATTAGCACCTTAATACCAGCTTTACGTGCTTCATTTAGTACAATGAGTGATTCTGGCAGGATATTTTTTTGAGGATTGAGTAGTGTACCATCCAGATCCAGTGCAATGATGCGATATGACATAAATTAGCCTCATAACTATATATAATGTAAGGATATTACATTAGAACTGAATAAAGCTACACCAATTGTGCGGTGAGTTTAACCGATAAAACCAATCGAGTCGTTACAGCACAATAAAATGGTAATGGATAATTAAGGAGTGAAGATGAAACAAGTGGTTTATACGGCGAGTCCAAACAGTTGTCAGATTCATGTTTGGAGCTTGAATAATGAAGGTGAGTTATCACTCATTCAGACAGTTGATGTACCAGGGGAAGTACAACCCATGGTGGTTAGCCCGGATCGTAAACATCTTTATGTTGGCATCCGACCACAATTCAGTATTGTCACTTACCAGATTGGTTCTAGAGGAGAACTGGTACAACAGGGGATTTCATCAATACCGGGTAGCCCGACTCATATCTCTACTGATAAACAGGGCTGTTTTCTATTCTCTGCCTCCTATAGTTATAACAATTTGAGTGTCAGCCTAATTGATGATCAAGGTATTGTGGGCGAACCTGTTCAGGTTATCGCAGGTTTGCAAGCACCGCATTCGGCTAATATTGACTGGGATAATAAACAACTATTGGTTCCTTGTCTGAAAGAAGATCGCATCCGTATTTTTGAGATGGCAGAAGAGGGCTATCTAACAGAAAAACGCGCTGAGGAAATCACTACGGCAATGGGTGCGGGTCCTCGTCATATGGCATTTCATCCAAATCAGCAGGTGATTTACTGTATTAATGAACTGGATTCTACGGTGGATGTTTATCGCAAGTGGGAAAAATACCGGCTTATTCAGACGATTGATTCATTGCCGGCGGATTTAGCCGGTGTTCGTTGGTCTGCTGATATTCATATTACACCGGATGGTCGTCACCTTTATACCAGTGAACGGACTTCAAGTTTGATCAGCCATTTTGTTATTTCACAAGATGGTTCTAATTTGGCGCTGGCTGGGCACTATAAAACTGAAACTCAGCCGCGTGGTTTTGCTATCGATCAGAGTGGAAGATATCTGATTGCATCCGGTCAAAAATCTGACCATATTTCAGTCTATTCTATTGATAAATATACCGGTAAATTGACTGAATTGGCGCATTATCCAGTAGGTAAAGGCCCAATGTGGGTCACGGTGCTGGCCCTGTGAATTTGATAAGATTGTTGGGTGTTAACGGCGGTTGTATACCCTATGGATTTCAAGATGCATCGCGACGGCAAGGGAACGAATCCCCGGGAGCATAGATAACTATGTGACCGGGGTGAGTGAGCGCGGCCAACAAAGAGGCAGCTTGAAAGATGACGGGTATATGTGCTAGTTACGGTTTAATCTGGTAGACATTGATGTAAAGAACCGGTAATTATCAGATCAAGTTTGAGCTAATACAACTCCAAATTTCGCAGTCATACAACCGGACAGATGCAGAAATGGTTTTCTGTGTCTGCTCGGTTGCACTAAACTCATCCACTAAATTTTCTGGTCATTTCTGTTGCAAAATTTCTTGTGAAAGTTTTCTACAAGATTTTTGCATTGAAATTGCCATTTTCGTCGGATTGTACATGCGGAAATAAATTTGCAAACAGTTTTTCACTATGATTTGTTGCGTTTATTTATGGTTAGCCACGCTAATGAAGTTAAGCTTGTTCAACATTTTTTGCATTGGGATATTGATTCTTACTCGCTTCTGGGGTAAATCTCACCAGTGTTCCAGTACTATAGTTTTGAATATTATTTTTCATATCGTTAGAGTTGGCAAAAAATATAGCTTTATCCTTTTGGCTTTTTATCAAGGCATATCGGGTATCGACTATTTTTACTATTTCTCCTATATGAGTAACATCTATACCTTATGGATTTCAAGATGCATCGCGGCGGCAAGGGAGCGAATCCCCGGGAGCATAGATAACTATGTGACCGGGGTGAGTGAGTGCAGCCAACAAAGAGGCAACTTGAAAGATGACGGGTATAGTTTATTTTCATCCCCCCATCCTGTTATTATTGGTAGAGATGATAGCCCCGTGGATAATTGTTTATTTTTCCAAAGAGAATGAATACTGCATAATTCACTCATTTTGATGTTATTTTCAATAATGGATAACAGTTTTAAATTAGATGGATTGATCCACCGGATAACCTTTAAGCACTTCTCATAACTTTCAACAACGGTAGATTCACATAATAAGTGCACCAGAGACAGCCTTTGTCAGGCGTGAAAGTTGCTCTGGTTGAATAATATAAGGCGGCATCAAATAAATCAGCTTGCCAAATGGTCTTATCCAGACACCTTGAGAAACAAAATAGTGTTGTAGCACCGCCATATTCACGGATTGCTTCATCTCCACGACGCCAATTGCACCTAATACCCGAACATCAGCCACTTTTTCATGATGTTTTAGTGGCATCAACTCAGTCTTTAATTGGTTTTCAATTGATTTAATACGTTGTTGCCAAGGGATTTGTAATAACAAGTTCAAACTGGCTTCTGCCACGGCACAAGCTAATGGATTGCCCATAAACGTTGGGCCATGCATAAAACAGCCTGCTTCACCATTGCTAATCGTTTCGGCTATCTTACGGGTTGTCAGTGTTGCTGATAGTGTCATGTAGCCGCCTGTCAGCGCTTTCCCTACACATAAAATATCTGGCTCAATTTCAGCATGTTCACAAGCAAACAATTTTCCTGTGCGGCCAAAGCCGGTGGCAATTTCATCTGCAATTAATAGAATCCGGTGCTGATCACAAAGCATTCTGACCTGACGCAGATATTCAGGATGATAAATTCGCATTCCTCCAGCACCCTGTACGATAGGTTCAAGGATCACCGCGGCAATATTAAGGGAATGCTGTTCCAGCAAAGTGCGAAATGGCATGATATCTCGCTCGTCCCATTGAGAATCAAACCCGCACTGAGGCGATTCGGCAAACAGATGGGGTGGCAGGTAGCCTTTGTAGAGATTATGCATTGAATTGTCGGGATCACAGACAGACATAGCGCCGAATGTGTCACCGTGGTAACCGTGGCGTAATGTCAAAATACGCTGGCGTTTCTCACCTTTTGCCTGCCAGTATTGCAATGCCATTTTCAGAGCCACTTCCACTGCGACAGAACCTGAATCAGCCAGAAAAACACATTCCAATGATGGCGGGGAGATTGCCACTAATTGCCTGCAAAGTGCGATTGCGGGTGGATGGGTAATTCCACCAAACATGATATGGGACATCTGATCAATCTGAATTTTAGCGGCTTGGTTCAGTACCGGATGGTTATATCCATGAATGGCGGCCCACCAGGAAGACATACCATCCACTAGCTTACGGCCATCAGCCAACTCGATTTCCATCCCAGAAGCGCCAACGACAGGGTAAACCGGAAGAGGGTTGGTCATGGAGGTATAGGGATGCCAAATATGGTGTAGATCAAATTCAATATCAGAAGAAGTCATAAAGCTTAACGTAAACCAATTTTATTAAAATTGGTTGACAGTATAGCGGCATTATTTAAACTGACTAGACTTTTTTTACACTGGAGATGTTATTGTGATTGAGCGTAAGCAATGGACAATTAAGCAGGCGCAAGAACTGTTTGATAAACCTTTTTTCGAATTATTATTTCAAGCACAGCAGGTTCATCGTATTTACTTTGACCCACAGCAAGTACAGGTCAGTACACTACTTTCCATCAAAACCGGGGCTTGTCCGGAAGATTGCAAATATTGCCCGCAAAGCTCCCGTTACAAAACAGGTCTTGAAAAAGAGCGGTTGATGGAAGTGGAACAGGTGATTGATTCTGCTCGTAAGGCTAAAAATGCGGGTTCAACACGTTTTTGTATGGGTGCCGCGTGGAAAAATCCCCATGAGAGGGATATGCCTTATCTGGAGAAAATGGTTAAGGAAGTCAAAGCATTGGGAATGGAAACCTGCATGACACTGGGCATGCTCAATGGGTTACAAGCGCAGCGGCTGGCGGATGCAGGATTAGATTACTACAACCACAACCTTGATACCTCCCCGGAATTTTATGGCAACATCATTACGACTCGGACCTATCAGGACAGGTTGGATACCCTTGATAAAGTACGAGAGGCCGGAATAAAAGTGTGCTCTGGTGGTATTGTTGGTCTGGGTGAGGCGATACGTGATCGGGCCGCGTTATTGGTTCAACTGGCAAATCTGCCAAAACCGCCGGAAAGTGTACCCATCAACATGTTGGTTAAGGTCAAAGGCACGCCATTGGCTGAGAACGAAGATGTAGACCCTTTCGATTTTATCCGCACGATTGCTGTTGCCAGGATCATGATGCCGTCTTCTCATGTTCGGTTATCCGCAGGTCGTGAACAGATGAATGAGCAGACACAGGCAATGTGTTTTATGGCTGGCGCTAATTCTATTTTCTATGGCTGTAAGTTGCTCACTACACCTAACCCTGCGGAAGATAAAGATTTACAACTATTTCGCAAGTTGGGCATTAATCCTCAGCAGACTCAGACAGCATTTGGTGATAATCAGCAACAGCAGCATTTGGCAGAAGCCATTATCAATGCGGATAACGAACAATTTTATAATGCGGCACTATAATGGACTGGTCATCTTATCTTTCCCGACAATTGTCTGAGCGTCGGGACACTTCGCTATGGCGTCAGCGGCAGGTCAATCAGAAATCAGATGGGCGTTTCCTGTATGCCACTGATGGCAAATATCTTAATTTTTCCAGTAATGATTACCTTGGGTTAAGTGCAAATCCCGCAATCATTTCCGCATGGCAGCGGGGAGCTGAACAATATGGTGTTGGTAGTGGAGGTTCCGGTCATATTACGGGTTATACAAAGGCTCATCAGCTATTGGAACAACAATTGGCTGACTGGCTGGGTTATCCAAAAGCATTACTGTTTATTTCGGGGTATTCTGCTAATCAGGGGGTCATTGCCGCGTTAATGACGGAACAGGATCGGATTATTGCCGATCGCCTGAGTCATGCTTCATTAATGGAAGCGGCTATGCATTCCCCCGCTCAGCTACGGCGTTTTCTGCATAATCAACCTGAATCACTTGCAAATTTACTGGCAACGCCTTGTGTTGGAAAGACGCTGGTGGTAACCGAAGGTGTGTTCAGTATGGATGGTGACTGCGCACCGCTAGCCGATATTCATCAGCAAACCAGAATTTCTGGCAACTGGTTAATGGTGGATGATGCTCACGGTATTGGTGTCTGTGGTGAGCAGGGAAGGGGAAGCTGTTGGCAACAGGGAATCAAGCCGGAAATTTTGATTGTCACTTTTGGCAAAGCATTTGGGTTGAGTGGTGCGGCGGTGCTTTGTGATGAGCAGGCGGCAGAATATCTAATTCAGTATGCCCGTCATCTGATCTACAGCACTTCTATGCCTCCTGCACAGGCTCAGGCGCTTTCTGAAGCTGTTCGGCAGATACAATCTGGTGATGAATTGCGCCAACGATTACAGCAGAATATCAATTACTTCCGCCGGCAAGCTCAGAAACTGCCATTCAATCTGACAGATTCAATTACCGCAATTCAGCCATTGATTGTGAGTGATAATGAGCTGAGTGTGTCCTTGTCTCAGTATCTGCAACAAAAAGGGATTTGGGTTAAAGCCATCCGCCCACCAACAGTACCACCGGGCAGCGCCAGATTACGTATTACTTTGACGGCCAGTCATATGCCACAGGATATTGATATGTTGATGGAGGCGTTGCATGGGTTCCGTAGCTGAATTTGCCAATAAACAGGCGATTGCTGGAGCGTTTGGACGAGCGGCCGCCAATTATGATGTGGTAGCGAAATTACAGCAGCAAACCGGTGAATTCCTCATGCAACAAGCCGCTGGACATCCTGGTCAGTTAATATTGGATGCTGGTTGCGGTACGGGTTTTTTTAGTCACCGCTGGCGACAACAGGGGAAACAGGTTATTGGGTTGGATTTAGCATCAGGCATGTTAGCTCATGCCCGTAAGCAATTGGCGGCTGACTATTATTTACAAGCGGATATTGAACATTTAGGGCTTGCTGACAACAGTGTTGATATCTGTTTCAGTAATCTGGTTGTTCAGTGGTGTGATAATTTATCCAGCGCTTTAAGAGAACTTTATCGGGTAACCCGCCCTGGTGGATTAATTCTATTTTCCACCTTGGCTAAAGGTTCATTGCATGAATTGAAGCAAGCTTGGAGTGTGGTTGATAACTATCAGCATATTAATCAGTTCCTACCGCAACAGACAATTAAAGATGCCTGTCAAGGGTTCCGGCATTGTCTTATTAGTCAGGTTTATCGCCAGCAATATTCTCATATATTGCCGTTATTGGGTTCTCTGAAAGGGATTGGCGCGACTCACCTTCATTATGGGCGACAGCAAGGACTGATGACGCGTGGACGACTGACTGCTCTGGAACAGGCTTATCCACGAGAAAATGAACAGTTACCTCTTAGCTATCAGGTTGTTTTTGGAGTGATTCATCGTGACTAAGCGCTGGTTTTTGACAGGTACAGATACCGAAGTGGGTAAAACAGTTGTAAGTTGTGCTTTGTTACAAGCGGCAACTAAAGCAGGATATAAAACAGCAGGTTATAAACCCGTTGCTTCTGGTAGTGAAATAACACCGGCAGGTATTCGTAATTCCGATGCACTGGCATTGCTGGCAAATAGTTCTGTATCTTTGCGATATGAAGAAGTGAATCCGTTAGTATTTGTTGAAGCAACATCACCCCATATTGCCAGTGATGATTTGAATCAACCTATTGATTTTACTGTTATGTCTACGGGGTTGCATCAGTTAGAAAAGAAATCAGACTGGGTTTTAGTTGAGGGCGCTGGTGGTTGGTATACCCCTTTATCAGAATCGGTGACTTTTGCTGACTGGGTGGTTAAAGAGCAACTGCCGGTTATTTTGGCAGTGGGGGTGAAGTTGGGCTGTATTAATCATGCGCTACTTACCGTGGAAGCTATTATAGGTTCAGGGTTACATTTTGCAGGCTGGATAGCTAATGAGGTTGAACCCGCAGGCAAACGTCAGCAAGAATATTTGGCGACATTAGAGCGTATGTTACCGGCTCCTTTATTAGGTACGATTCCTCATTTAACGCAAGAATATTTTAATCATTTAGGGGAATATATAGATTTAAAATTACTGAATAATTAATTTGAAAATTTAATCTGGTGGAATGTTATTTCAATGTCATGATGAATGATTACACTACTCATATCTATACCCGTTATCTTTCAAGTTGCCTCTTTGTTGGCTGCGCTCACTCCGGTCACATAGTTCGCTATGCTCCCGGGGATTCACTCCCTTGCCGTCGCGATGCATCTTGAAATCCATAGGGTATAGGTTATTTTAGGACAATATGCCGGAATGACATTCCGGCATAAAAATAATATTTTTCAACGAGTTTGCTCTATTTTGAAAAAACGTTATCTCTATTTATACTTCAGCGAGTTTTTTATTCACTGGCGCATCTGCTGGCCGATTTATATAATTTCTGAATATCTTCCTTACCAGATAAATAGGGCCTACACCCAAGATAGAATAAGCCACTTTAATGAGGAACTGGGCGATAATCATTTCTTTTATGATGTCTATGCCGAGAACACCATAGAAAGCGATTGAACAGAATATGATACTGTCGAATGCTGAAGCGATAACAGTACTGGTTATTACTCGCAGGAAAAGATACTTTGAGTTTGTGAGAGATTTTATTTTGCAGAGGAGATACGAGTTTATATTCTCAGAGATAAAATAAGCAAGAGATGATGCCAGTAATACAGATACGATACTATTCACTATTCCATTATAAGTCGTACCAAACTCCCATCCAGGAACACCTGGCATCAGTGCGGTTCCCCAAAGCCCTAGAACAAATAATAAGTTCGCTGTAAAAGAGATAATAATCGTTCTTCTTGCCAGACGTAATCCATAGAATTCGTTTAGAATATCGACCAGTAAGAAGGTTATAGGGTAAATAAAAACCCCAGGAGGCGTGACAATATTAAGGATCGGGATATGAATGGGCTTCACACCACATATGGTAGAGAAAATATAGATAACACTGAGTGCGATGCTAATGAGTAAATAGGCTTGCCATGAACGCTCATGACGATCCCCAAGTTCATAAGCTGTTACGAT
This sequence comes from Photorhabdus bodei, assembly GCF_003287735.1. Classification (GTDB taxonomy): domain Bacteria; phylum Pseudomonadota; class Gammaproteobacteria; order Enterobacterales; family Enterobacteriaceae; genus Photorhabdus; species Photorhabdus kayaii. The sequence continues at coordinate 56,489 of NZ_NSCM01000025.1, forward strand.
ATTACTGTGGCTGTATAGTTTCCGATATATCGTACTGAGCTCATGTCTGCTCAGATCTTCTGAAATATCACTGTCAGCGAGCTCTTTTAACCCCATAGTAATGGTCTTACCTGTCGCTAGCACCATGACATTTGCCGATAATTTACCATACCTTGAAAATCCCAGTAACTTAAACTTTTGATTTACCGTCATTTATAGTCTTTCTCCTACGATGCAGCCTAAAAAGTAAGCATTTTTGTAGGGTTTCCTATCGAGGCTGTCATCATTTTTCTCTTGCCGGATAAAGAACCCAATTTCCTTAGAGTAATACAATAATGGCGTATTGGTGACTAATGCGGGGGGACGTTTTATAATGATCACCTCACCGGGTATGAATGTATCTTCTATTGCCGATTCGACTTTAAGAGCCAACATGTTTGATTCATCACCAAAGAAATAGGTAAGCGGATACTCGGTAACAAGCTGACCTATTTTTTTCTCAGAAACGGCTAGAAATTCAGATTGTGGGACGATAGGGATAGCCGAAGGGTTTTTATTGCCTTCGGTTGAAAGTGTTTCATTGAGCCGTTCTAATTGTTCAAGGTCATAATATTCTATCTCTTCACAGGAAACACCGAAAAAATCGGAGATCCGAAGAACAGTAGATTGTTGAACGTTATTGACTTGTCCTTCCAGGATTTTATAAATGGTGGTACGGGTCAATCCTGTTCGATTGGAAAAAGAGCTCTTGGTTTCTCCACGGGTACGTATCAAATATTCTATATTTTTAATGATATTTGTTTTTCGCTGTGCATTAGACGTTTTCATGAGAATCCTTTATATAAAGATAACAGCATTACTATATATTACTTGATGGTATTGTCCAGTGTGAAAAAACCACCCATTGTGATAATTTATTGATTTTACTTTTAATATCTTATTTTTATGATTATCTATATTAGCACATCCTATATCAGAAAATGCTCATGGATTTACCTTTATATTCTAAAAATGAAAGTTAAATCATATAATTAAGTAAAATTTATTATAAAGTTTACACAAAACTGAACTTTATGTTTATTTTTGTGTTGACTTTATGGATTTTATTATAATAATGTTAAGTTGTGTTGATGTGTTTTTGGGGTATCAGATAGCATCAAACAAAATATTATTCTTATTATAAATCTCTCGGGGAAGAGCTACTTTATCCTTCGAGTTTGGAAGTGGATTATTTTTTTAGCACTAGGGAATTTCAAGAAAATAGAGGAAGTTAAATAAACATCAGGACTGAAATTAGTAAATTAATAAAATGATAACACAGTTAAAACACCAGGAAATGGCAGTATAAAGATGCTTTGGAACAGCAATCGATTGAAATTGTGGATGATAGGTACAAAGTAAGTTTTTCGATCGAAAATAGCCAGTAGAATATTGGACGTTTTACGAGGGCAGTGTCGATTTGATATTTATGTATCTATCATTTTTTTTGAGCGGTCACGATGAAGTTTGTTTTGTAGAATAGAAGATATGCTGATGTGAATTCATTTGATGATATTGAACCTGCTATTGCTGAAAGCGTAGGAAGCAGAGAATCCTATTTCTGCTTAGGTAAAACACGACTCTCCTCTTGAGGAACAGATTTCATACGGAAACTGTTCACCGGCTATTTCTTATTGAATAAAAATTCCAATCTAACCCATGTTTTTTACTGTTGTTTGGTGCGGAAAAGGCAGTTTTTTTCGCTCAGTCTACAGAAAAAATAGACAATTATCTACCTTTAATGCTGGTGATATTGAAAGAATATAATTTATTGATGTTTAATTTCCGTGAGAAAATTCTTACTTTTTCAGCAAATTTATTCATTTTTTTGAAAGGAAGAATTGAGATAAAGGTTAAAAAAATAGTAAAAATTTTTATCGGTAGAGGATACCTATTTTGTGGCATGATGTTGCAACCTCGTACAGTTAATAGGGTTTGTAGAGTTATCCACTATTCCTGTGGATAACCTTGTGTATTAGACTTAGAAAAGTTACGCGACGCAAGAAAATACGCGGCTTTCGTCAAGGTTGATGTTATTCTCGTCTTTGTTTTAATTTTATTAAATATCAATAAGATAACTAAAATCAAGCCCTGTCTAACCTGTGATGATGTCCCATGTTGTCACCTTTCAGCCAATCATATAAAAAATGGAAAAATCAAGATAATTTTGGGGATAAAATGGTATTTATTTTGATATCAACGGATGTTTAATTGATAGGGAAGTGACCTACTTGAGTCCGTTTTTATAAAATCAACTTGAAGCTGGTTTTATATCCAGTATTATAGGCTAACTTAATGTTAGGAAAGTGAGATACCGATGAGTAAGGTGTTCAAATTACATTCTGACTTCCAACCGGGGGGTGATCAACCAGAGGCCATCCGTCAATTACAAGAAGGCTTAGAAGACGGGCTTGCCCACCAGACTTTGTTAGGGGTAACTGGGTCGGGTAAGACATTTACTGTCGCTAATGTGATAGCCAATTTAAACCGACCAACGATGGTACTTGCTCCGAACAAGACACTAGCGGCTCAACTTTACAGCGAAATGAAGGACTTTTTCCCAGAAAATGCCGTAGAGTACTTTGTTTCCTATTACGATTATTACCAGCCGGAAGCTTATGTGCCGAGTTCCGATACTTTTATCGAAAAAGATGCTTCCGTGAACGAACACATTGAACAAATGCGCCTGTCTGCCACAAAAGCTTTGTTGGAGCGGCGAGATGTGATTGTCGTTGCGTCTGTATCGGCTATTTATGGTTTGGGTGATCCTGATAGTTACCTGAAAATGATGCTCCACCTGACCAACGGTATGATGATTGACCAACGCTCCATTCTGCGACGTTTAGCTGAATTGCAATATACCCGTAATGATCAGGCATTCCAGCGAGGGACATTTAGGGTTCGTGGTGAAGTGATTGATATCTTTCCGGCTGAATCTGATGAGCATGCCCTGCGCGTTGAACTATTTGATGATGAAGTAGAACGGTTATCACTGTTTGATCCGCTAACGGGACAGATTCAATATCATGTTCCACGATATACCGTTTATCCGAAAACCCACTATGTTACTCCGCGTGAGCGTATTATTCAGGCAATGGAAGCGATTAAAATTGAGCTTGAGCAGCGGCGTAAGGTATTGCTGGCAAATGGTAAACTGCTGGAAGAACAGCGTGTTACGCAGCGTACCCAATTTGATTTGGAAATGATGAATGAATTGGGTTATTGCTCCGGCATTGAAAACTATTCCCGTTATCTCTCTGGCCGTGCCGAAGGGGAGCCGCCGCCGACACTGTTTGATTATCTCCCGGCTGATGGTTTGCTGGTAGTGGATGAATCGCACGTTACCATCCCGCAAATTGGTGGGATGTATCGAGGGGATCGTTCCCGCAAAGAGACGCTGGTGGAATATGGTTTCCGTATGCCTTCCGCGCTGGATAATCGTCCACTTCGGTTTGAAGAATTTGAAGCACTGGCTCCACAGACCATTTATATTTCGGCTACGCCGGGCAAATATGAATTGGAAAAATCCAGTGGCGATGTGGTGGAACAGGTGGTGCGTCCTACGGGTTTGCTTGATCCGGAAGTGGAGGTGCGTCCTGTCGCGACACAGGTTGATGACTTACTGTCTGAAATCCGTATTCGTGCGGTGAAAAATGAACGGGTATTGGTCACCACATTGACTAAGCGAATGGCGGAGGATTTAACCGAGTATTTGGAAGAGCACGGTGAACGGGTTCGCTATTTGCACTCGGATATCGATACTGTCGAACGTGTGGAAATTATTCGGGATCTTCGTTTAGGTGAGTTTGATGTATTAGTGGGAATTAACTTGCTGAGGGAAGGGCTGGATATGCCAGAAGTTTCTCTGGTGGCCATTCTTGATGCGGATAAAGAAGGTTTCCTGCGGTCTGAACGTTCATTAATTCAGACGATTGGGCGTGCTGCCCGTAACCTGCATGGTAAAGCGATCCTTTATGGCGATAAGATCACTGATTCAATGGCAAAAGCTATTGGTGAAACGGAACGCCGGCGTGCTAAACAGCAGATATTTAATGAAAAACACGGTATTGTTCCAAAAGGTCTGAATAAGAAAATTAGTGATATTCTGCAAATTGGGCAGTCAGCGGGTGGCAAAAGAAAGGGCAGAGGTAAAGCGGTTGCCACAGCGGAAACATTCAGCAACCTGTCTGCCAAAGAGCTGGAAAGCAAAATCCGCGAGCTGGAAGCGAAGATGTACCAGCATGCGCAGGATCTTGAATTTGAACAGGCGGCGAGTGTTCGGGATCAGGTTCAGGCATTGCGTGAGCAATTTATTGCCAGTTCTTAACAATTGCCCCGTAAATCTTTGCCCAATGCGAGGATGTCGCAAAAGGCCAGCATTGAAAATAAACCCGCAGAGATTTATTGCCTGTTATTGGGAGTGACAACCCATGACAGGTTAAATTTTTCGATTGAAAAAGGAGCGATTGAGCGATTTATTAATTAAAGAATTCAATTATGAAAAATCGGAACTGATAGCGATTAATTAGCTATTTTATGTGATATTTATCACATTTATTCATGTTCATATGATAAATATCGTGATCTTATGGTCATAAAATTTAGAGAGTGAAATTCTCTGTTATTTGTCTCCACTCCATCCTACTCAGCTGGACGCGGTCTGTTGTTCTCTCTAACGCCACGTATTAAATGATGG
>NZ_NSCM01000026.1 GCF_003287735.1 Photorhabdus bodei
TCTGTTTCAGGTTCAATTGGCGCTTTAACCTTAAAAAAACATTCGAACAGCTTATTTATTCATGTATCCGGGCAGCACCTATACCTGAGTATTTACTCAAGCTAGCTGAGATTCGATGGTAATCAGGAAATATTTTGCAATTCATATGCTTGATCTTCATCAAAATATAAGCTAGCTAATGAGTTAAGTAAGGAAATTATGTGAGCGCCAGCCATAGTAACAATAGTAGTAGTATCGGTGAAAATTTGACTCCCGGTAATCATCTTGTCCAACATGTTCAAAATAAGAAAAGTCACATTCAGAAAGACGATCCTCTGTATATTAGAGTGACGTTGTCACTCTTCACCGTGGGGTTAGCTGCATTTGCCCTACTCTATTTCGTTCAACCAATCTTACCCATGCTGTCGGATGATTTTGGTGTTTCTCCTGCTACCAGTAGTTTATCTTTATCCCTTTCAACCGGAATGTTGGCATTGGGCTTATTAATCACCGGTCCTCTGTCTGATGCTATTGGCCGTAAAAATGTGATGGTAACAGCGCTATTTGCCGCCGCACTTTTCACTTTACTCAGTGCATTTATCACCAGTTGGCATGGAATTTTGGTTGTACGCGCTCTGGTTGGTTTGTCTCTCAGTGGCGTAGCCGCCGTTGCAATGACTTATCTTAGTGAGGAAATCCACCCTAACTTTATTGCTTTATCAATGGGACTTTATGTTAGTGGTAATGCTATTGGTGGCATGAGCGGGCGATTAATATCAGGTGTTATCACCGATTATTTCTCATGGCGGGTTTCTGTCATCGTATTAGGTTTATTAGCATTAATTGCGGCAATGATGTTTTGGCGTATGTTACCTGAATCGCGCCATTTTAGGCCAAGTTCTCTCAAACCTAAATCTTTATTAATCAATCTGAAATTACATTTTAGTGATAAAGGATTGCCATTACTGTTTTCTGAAGCCTTTTTACTCATGGGCGGCTTTGTTACCCTATTTAATTATATAAGTTATCGTTTATTGGATTCTCCCTATCATTTTAATCAGTCAATTGTCGGTATGTTGTCTATTGTCTATCTGGCAGGAACATACGGCGCATCTAAAGTGGGCACATTAACCCATCAATATGGACTCGGAAAAGTGCTGATCGCGATGATAACTATGATGCTAATCGGTACGCTTATTACCTTATTATCATCTGTGGTGATGATTATTATTGGGATGATAGTCCTCACTTTCGGTTTCTTTGCCGCACATGCCGTTGCCAGCAGTTGGGTCGGACGTCGTGCTCGCCGGGCCAAAGCACAAGCGTCTTCCCTTTATCTGTTTTGTTATTACTTTGGTTCAAGTGTGGCTGGTACTTTGGGCGGTATATTTTGGCTCCAATTAGGTTGGCATGGTGTTGTTTTATTTATTGCCATTCTTATCCTTTTAGCTCTACTTTTAGGGTTTAAACTCGCCAAACTTCCAGAGGCAAAATAATAGAAGACCAGAATTTTTTATTATTTGGCGTTTTTTATCCATCAGGTAATGTCCTTCACTTTCTGATTTATTGAAAATTAATATGTTTTTTGCGGTGATATTAAAAAGTGTGATAATATTGCTCAACAAAAAACATTAATTAATATATAAGTCAGCGTTAATTATGGGGAATTTCAGATTTGAAGGTTTTACTACAGAGAAAATAAAACCGGCATATGAATTTAATATATTAAATTCATCCTCTTTTGGGTGTGTTGACATAAGTCAGCCATCCGAGAGAGGGTTTCAATCAAGGTGATAAACTTGACGCCAAAGAGAACAGTTCATGTAACCACAGCATATCTGAAACACCCACCAGCCCCCTCAGCATCATTTACGCAACAAAGCTATACCCGTCATCTTTCAAGTTGCCTCTTTGTTGGCTGCACTCGCTCACCCCGGTCTCATAGTTATCTATGCTCCCGGGGATTCACTCCCTTGCCGTCGCGATCCATCTTGAAATCCATTGGGTATATACAGCATGAAACTAATTAATAATAACGTTAAAATCTGTAGAAATTAAATTTGCTAAAAAATTTGAACTAACTTTACTCTTTACAAGAAGCGCAAGATTTGGAAAGACAGCGCTCTTACCACTATAACTCAATTCCCCATTTTTTATAAAATAACAACATGGATCAATGAAATTTACGCTGTATTCTCCAGCCCCTGTATCATCGGAATATATGCCAAAATTATCAAAACCGTTTTCAACGTATTCCCCATTATTGAAAAACCAATCTTGAGTTGGTTTCTCTCTTGACATTTCAGCCGCAGCATTTTTTGGCGTGAAAAACCGCGCGTTAAACGTGAATGCAAGATAGAGATTTGAAATATTGGGATAACAAAATAAGTTGCGAAACTCTGAGGTATTTCGGCCATCCAACCATATAAATCCCGGCGTAAAAATGCGAAAATTCAAATTCTCCGCATTCCACTTCTCTATTTTTCTATCGGGTGTCAATGGGAATTTCATCACGATACCATTTGGAGCATATTTGTTTACATAAATATTAGTCATCATTGTGCCTCATCTTTTAATTGATTTACTTGGCTCAATAGCCCCAACCTTGTTTATTATCTCTTTTTTACAGTATAATGCCATAAGTGGATTACCGCTAATATTCCACGATCAAAATTACTTCACATTCATCACACTGCTAGAAAAAATAAGAAAACACGGCGGATTCGACTAATAAGTGCAAAATATTCACCTGATGAAAAATTATTATCAGCACTGATATCAACATTAAAATAATATACAGTAAGATTATTCCTATATGGAAATAAACAGGAAATCTGACAACAAGAATACGCCAAATTAATACCTTAAAAACTTTTTGGGATTTTAGCTCGATATCTCTGCCTACATTGAGAGAAAATTTACAACAATTTTTACTAACGTGTTGCATGTAACGTTTTTTTGGTTATATTATAGACATCGTTACATGTCACGAGGGTGAAGTATGAATAAGGTTGCAGATCGTGTCAGAAAACACAGACAACAGCTCAGGATGTCAGGATTAAGGCCCGTTCAAATATGGGTGCCTGATACACGCCTTCCTCATTTTAGAGAGGAATGTCGGCGTCAAAGCCATCTGGCTATGGCAACACAGGACAAGGAAACAGATACACTATTAGAAAATGCGATAAATGAACTAGCTGATTCAGGAGACTGGGAGTGAAACGGGGAGACTTGATAACAGTTGCTCTACAAGGGGCTTATGGCAAGCCCCGCCCTGCGCTGGTTATCCAATCTGACAACTTTGATGAACATCCCAGTGTTACTATTTTGCCCGTGACCTCAACATTAATTGATGCACCACTTTTCCGGGTGATGATCGAGCCTTTTCCTGAAACAAATCTTGAAAAACCGTCACAGGTCATGATTGATAAAACCATGACTCTCCCGAAAGAAAAAGCTGGCGCAGTATTTGGTAAACTCGATTACGCGACGATGCAGCAAGTGGATCGCTGTTTAGCTTTGTTTTTAGGTATCGCAAAATAAAAAAATCATCATCATATAACTTCTTGCAAAACAATTTTAAACTCAATTTTCGACTTCTCATAAAAGGCGACATCCATGTCGCCCCTTGGTTATTATTTCGTTCAGCCCGCAGAATCTTTATATTGTCAAACGGCCTCGTAACACATTACGGGTTTCAATGGACGATTGACTAAATAGATTTCCGGTACTATTTCGAAATGCTTGGTTCACTTCAACGGCTCGAATAGATGGATGAACATTTATCGCTTCTGGCTCCAATTGTGCAAAACGAGACAACGTATAGGCTTCACTTCCCTCAGAAGTACCTGCTGATGAACTGAGTTCCCAAGTATGATGATTCACTGCATAAGCTGTACGCGCAAGATTAATTAGCCCCGCCGTTGTTGATACAGCCCCAAAACCTACAGAGATCCATCCCAAGATATTAGCGGCATTAGCATTGTTATCTGCAACGGCAGAAGCCGCTATCCCCGTAGAGAGGGCCACAGCATTCGCACTCAATGACACCGTCGATAAAGCGATGTCCCAGCGTCTGCTAGAACGGCTGGCAATTTCACCAAATTCAATAGGTACTGACCCGATAACACCCGTGCTGGCTACCTGAGAACCATTCCGTGCCGATTTTATCAGCGAAGAGGTAAAGGTTATTGCACTGATGCCAAAGCTTAAAACCCCCAACCCTGCACTAATCCAATTTAATATCCCAGATGTTTTCGGATCTTTTTCTGATAATGCCGCTGACGCAATCCCTATCGTATCGGCGGCCAATCCAATGACAGTCGCAGTAACTGCAAACGCACTGGTAGAAGCAATCGCCCCCAGAGCTCCCCCCGCAGCAATGAGACCCGCACTAATCGCCGCGCCAGCCCCCAGTGACACAATCCCAACAATGACACCAATTGCCCCTAGCACAATGCCTAATATTCCGCCTGCACTAAGATGACCGTTCAGATCAATCCGATTTATGGGATCGCCCTGGCAATAAGTATAGGGATTAACCCCTCCCCGACCAAAGGGGCTCCAACTGTCGGGACTATGAAATCTCATAAGAACCGGATTGAAAACACGATATCCGTTACCTAAGAAATACCAGCCTGTTACTGGATCGACCTGCGCTCCATTCAAACCCGGTAATGAAGAAATTAAACTCCTAAAACCATAAGGCGTGTAGGACAAAGCCATCAACTCGTTTTCGTTCTGACTGGCTATAACTGTACTATTATGGTCAGTGCCGTATTGATAGTAGACTGACTGACCATTCTTGGTGCTCTGATGACCAAGCCGTTGTTTATCACTATTCAGCCAGGTAATCGCTTCATCACCCAATTGAACATTCGCCACGTTACCTGAAGCATAATGTTGACGATTAACCGTACCATTCGCTAAAACTTGGGCGGTTAATTTGTTCAATGCATCATACTGGTAGTTGCACACCAGATTACCCAGCCGGTCTTTGACCTGTATCAGGCGATTATTCTGATCGTAAATGAGCGTTTGCCCTTTTTCGTCGCGTATTAGATTACCGTTGGCATCATAACTTAACTCTATTTGCTGTTTATCGCTGGTAATACGAATAAGTTGGGTTGGATCGGCTTGACTGAAATGATAATTCACTGTTTCTTTACCATCTCGATATGTATTATCAAGCCGTTTGATATTACCCCATTGGTCATAATGGTAAATTTGCTGATTTAACACTCGACCAGTATGATCAACCGGAGATTGTTCTCCCTCGCATTGGTACTGGCTTAAGCGCTGATTACTATCATATTGATAACGTTCATTTTTTATAACCACCCCATCGACGGAGGTGATACGTTGACTGATTTGATTATTCTTTGTATAGCTTAAGGTAATGACTTGTATTGAGAAGTCACTAATTAGCGAGCGTTTTATCTCTCGATCAAAAGCATCGTATTCAATTTTTGTGACTAATTGGGATAATGACGTTGTGTCTTTTGTCGTCGTTGTTATTAGCCGTCCAACATTGTCATATTCAAATGTAGCGTATTGCGAACTCTGTTCTGTTTTAACTAATCTTCCTTGGGCATCGTAACTATAAACATGATCATGACCAAAACTATCTTTATGACGTTGAATCAAACCAGACATCGTATAACGGTAATCGCCCGATGAAATCGGTTTATTATCCCGCGAAAATGATTCGTGCTGTAATACACCCGATGGGAAATAACTGTAATTACTCTGGGATACGCCTTCTGTCGCAGATAATAATGCCCCCGTTTTCTGATAGTAATAAAAGTTTTGTTGGCTTGTCTCTGTGGTAAATTTGGACATCACACTACCGAGAGAGTAAAGATAATCGATGTTTTGTTTATTATGCGCAGGCGTGACAGACTGAATAGGTTTGTCACCTTGAGATCCATATAAATATTCCGTTTTGCGACCACCCACCGTATCGCTGATTACCCGCCCAAGACCATCATAAACTAACGAACCCAATGGTGTTCCATTCACATTCAGGGCAGAAATTAATTCTTCATGGCTAAAGCTTGCATAAGCGGATTCTAATATTGTTCTGTCTGGCAACGTTTTTTTCACTATACGATCAAATAGATCGTACTCAATTTGAGTAGCGTAACCTTCCGCATCTGTTTCAGTCACCGTACGACCAAATCCATCATAACGATAGGTACGAGTGCTATATATCGCACCATCAGGATACACAACTTTAATTGAAGCAGGCTGTTCAAAGTTATTTTGCTGAATAGTTAACATCCCCAACCCTTTGACCCCTTGAGTAATTGTCCTCGTAATAGGATCATGGATTTCCAGCTCCATCCGACCATCACTATACTCAGTGCTGTAACGATTTCCCCAACCATCATATTGATGGGTTTTCGTTGTAACCAAAGGAGTCGTCAAGCGAGTCAAAGGATTAGCAGATAAATCCCATGACCAATCATTTGAAATTTCTTTGACCAATTGCCCCAAAACATCATATTGTCTGGTCAGAACGTTTCGATATGTGCCTTGATAAATCCCCGATGTGCCCCAAATACCATCATCATCTTGTTCTTCAATCGAACAAATACGTCCCATTCCATCGTAATGGGTTTTACGTCTGACACCTTGGGAATCAATTTCTATCATCACCGGCCAAAAATCATTTTCGTCACCACCGGGATATTGATAAACATAATTACGTTTAATTTCTTTTGTCGTACCAGGGTCAATAATTTGTCCTATAACTCGGCCGGAAAGATCATAAGACTGGTCTGTAATGACATGGTTTACATCAACTTTACGGAGTTGCCGATGTGTATAAATGGAGGTCACATTTTTCGATTCCATATGTGCACCATCAAAACCCGTCACCGTAGAGTTTGTAGTCATCTCACTATCTGAATATTCATATTTAAACGTGGTAACCGTTTGTTGGTTATTCATCACCGACGTTATTTTTGCTAATGAACCATGCGATTTGTTTGTCGGTGAATTAACATAGTTAAAGGTCCTGACTATTTTACTGTCTATCGTCTCTGAGGCTTTACTGACATATTCCTTAACATAAGCGCCGGTAAAAGTGGGCAGTTTTTGATACGTGTAGGAAGTCACTCTATTCGCGACACTTTGAGCAGCATCAGGTGATCCTTTTTGCGTAACTGATTTTAAAAACCGGGAAAAACCCAATGGATCGGCAGGACAATTATTACCCTCACCCTTCACCGGATAATAAACGTATTCTTTCTGTATCCCACTGGTATCAGTAATAAGTAGAGTATTTCCCCAATCATCGCTTTTAATATTAACACTCTCTTCTCGTGAAGTATTGGTTTGTAAGTCTGTGTAACGCGTTAACACATGAGAGGGTTGTTGTAAATTTTCTGGTTGTTCGGAAAAGCTTTTTGACGGATCTTCATTGTAAGTAATTTCTGTTGTGATTCTCTTATTATCTTGTGTTTTTGCTTCTTTGGTCATTAAATGAAATTTATCAAACACCCTTTCTGTTACTGAAATAACATTTTGACCGTTTAAAACACGTTCAATGGATGAATAGGTATATTTCCCTGTAACCAGATACAAATTATCTTGACTGGAATCAAAGCTTGTCCGGCCAGAAGAATAGCCCAAGAAATTATGTACTGAACTATATTCATAGGATTTGCTGATCGCAGGCTGCCCATTACCAGGTTGAATAGTCAATGCAGCAGCATAAGGAATAGATTCCGTGTCCGTCACTTTATGTCCATTCTCCTTATAACTCACCAGCTCAACATAACCTGTTGGTGTACGAAAAGCGCTAATAACTGGAAATATTCCTTTTAATGTCTGATAGGTCATCTTAAATCTGGCAGAATCAATAGGACCAGAAGCATCATAAGGTACAGTCACAGTAATAAGGTAATCATTGCGATAATCGAATGCGATTTTCGCAGAGATATTATTATCATCTGGGTATTCAACTGATGTACAATTATTTCCAGAGTAATTGAGTTTAAGATAAGTCTTACCCGTCACCCGGTATTTTATTTCGGATAATGCGAATCTTGAATTATAAATTAAATCAAATACTTCCCCATCAGGAAATTCAAGTGCAATCGTTTTCGCAATGTCACTCGATCCAATTCGTTTAAGTGTTTCTATAATGCCATTTTTGTTATAAACATAAAAGGTATTGCTATCGAGTTTATAGACACGCAAATCTTTTAATTTTTTATCTTTAAAGCTAATATCATTATTATTAGGTGGCAATGGCTTACATTTAAATTGCTCCCCATTTGCTCGGCTAAATGTGAGTGTTTTTACATCCAATGTTGTTAATGAAAACCGCCAGCCAATACCAAACCCATTATTTAACGTTGTTAATGGCGAGAATGACAGATTAAGTACCTGTTCAACATTGCCGACATTATTTGGTCTCAACGTGATAATATTGATATTTGCGCTATATTGACCTGTTCTGGGATCGACACCAGTATTAATATAAGATCCAAAATTAAATGCATTGGAATATATATCGTTAACTTTCATTTTAAATTTCCTGTTTGATTAATTAAGAACAAAACAAAATATCCATTTAACCATTCATTTATGTACAATAACATATACCGCTATATTCCTATTTCAACAATGGAATATCTTAATTGCTGGTAAACACACATGTGATTACCAGCAATAGATAAAAACGTTATTCAATAATTAACTTATTCTTGCAATACTTAACGAACGTCCGATATTAACCGAGGATATTCTAAATTTATGCTGGCAACCGTAGTTATCAATGATTGTAACATCATGATATCCATCATAATAACCACTCGTCCATGAACATCCTGTCACATGGAGCACTTCAGCAGCAAGCTGCGTGTCTGGAATAGTTACGGTATAAGAATGGTCCATAACACATCCTCCACTCACATTATCACGTGCACTCACATATGAAGTACCTCGTTTAAATACCCTTCCTCTTGTCAGGAATCTATCATTTGATGAGTCCTTACCAAGGACATATATTCTATTAACAGTCTCGTTATTTCCTTCAAGAATCCTCAAATGATATGGCAATGTCCAGCGATAAAGGTTAATTGTTTGATGATGGGTATCCGATTTGGTTGGCTCTTCTGTTTTATCAAACAATGTATTAATACTCTCATGCAATTGATTTGTATTAATTGCATAAGGAGCAATGGCTTTTAATAAGATCTTGCTGTCAAAAACTTCATCACCAACCGACATATTCGTTGTTAGTGTGCGTTTCCCATCCGTATCTTCGAAGGTCATTTTTGCCATTAGATACTCTGTACTTGTTCTACTACTACTAACATAACGATAGATATATTCAGGAACACTCTTCACACTGTTCTGATAGCTTTCATTTGTACAGCAATCTCCCGCATGATCTACTGCCGGCTCATCAATAGAAGCATCAATACGATAAACACCATTTAATAACCCAAGATCATATCTATTTCTTGTCTCTGTCGTTGTCCAACTTGAAGGCATTTTTAATTGGTCATATATAAGGCTATCACTTAATGCTGCTACCTGAATCGATCTTTTTTCAGCATCACTCAATGCTAATTTTACCCAATCACCATTCTTATATTCTTGTTTAAGTACAGAAATTTTCACCATACATTGATGACGCCCATTAGCATAAAAATTGTCATCAGTTTTTTCAATGGTAAATGTTGTTATTCTCTTTTCCATAACATTCTCCATAATATTGTGAATTAAGCTGTAATAGAAATAATATCAAGTTCAAAGCCATAATATGGCCCTTGCAATTCAGGAATAATTCTGACACGATAACGTTTTGATAAATCGTCTTCAAATTCCTTCAAGGCGTTCATGATAAATTCGCTGTATTTCCCTTGTGCAAAAAAGATAAATTGCGTGGTTGAAGGATTGATAGAAACATATTTACCAAGCGCATGGCGTAATGTCTTAATAAATAGTGAGCCATCTTCATTTAATTCGAATAATTTTCTGTCTGTCGTCGTCCTATCCATAAAATTGCCTTCACCTAAAAGATAAATATTTATCTCACGATGGTCTCGACGCAGTAAAAACTGTTTATTGATATCCAATTCGAATATTCTTGGTTTAATAGTTTTATCAAGTAAATGTTCTGGAATAACAAATTCAATCAAGAAACGACGCCCATTCACGATAATAGGTAAATGTTCTCGATCAATTGAGAAACAGCACAAATTTCCAACCCACGAAGAACCTTCTGTTTCCGAATATGCTGAATATAAAGCAGCAACCTTACCTTGCTCTAGAATGTTCATTATAACCTCTTAATATTAATGGTGAAAAAACAGCGTTAAATCAAAACTCAGCTTACAGTTTTGATTTTACATAACCAGTGAGATCATCTAATGTTGAAATAGAATGATCTGAAAAAAGTTCAGCTTTAAGCATAATGCCATACGTTTCCAATACAAACACTTGAATTTCTACATAGTCAAGGCTGTCAAATTTAAGTGAAACAAAATAAGATTCTGGTATTATCTCTTCCTCTTCTATATCCTTCATCATTAATATTCTATTTTTTATTGCAGTAAAGATATCACTTTGTGTTGGCATTTCGCTTTCCTTTTATTTCATCTTAGAGATAATTGAAATCTTTGATACAAAAATAGGGTTTTTATCATATAAACATCGATAATAAAAAATACGGATATAATCTTTAGAGCCATTCTTAATCAATAAAGGAGGATTTAATTCAACACAGACATCCGGAGAAGATAGTAATATTGTACTATTAACAATGTCCTCCCTGATCTTAATCGCTTGTCCGGTATGCAAAGTAAAAGATCGATTCAGATAATCCTGTAACTGGTTAAAATGGTAGTGTTCAAAATCAAGAAAACTTGTCGAATTAATAACAAGATGAAAAGCAAGCGCATCCAGAAACCATCCAACAGATGTGACACTGGGGAAATAATGTCTAAAGACAGCATATTTTTCACAAACTCCTTTCCTTGTTATCGTCAATTTCTGGCAGTTATCTTGAACAATCCAATTTTCAATTGACTCCATTGTATTTTCTACCCTGGTATTGCCGGATAACGCGCTTTTTCCGCACGGATTTTCCAATTTAAACGTTTTGCTTTTAGCATCAATTCTCAACTGATGTGGTAATCCAGTATAAACATATTGACGGAATGACGTATCAATATTCAGTATTCCAGATGTAAAAGCGGAAGTTAATTGAGATAACTGTTGCCTGACATAAAGCAGACTCAACATTCCCTGCACGGGGTACTGCTGCATATTGTGTAAAAATCCACTTTTCGCCGAATAATGGATAGGATTAAAATCCCCAGAGAAATTCGACCAATGTTCAATATCTTCCATTTCAAAAATCAACATACCAGTTACCTTACCTTAGAGATAACCAACGCAGCGTTATGTCCCCCAAAACCTGCACTGATATTAAGCGCCACTTCTGGTTGAGCGGTGTAGCAATGTTGATTAGGTAAATAATTAAGGTCGCAATCTGGATCAGCCCGATGTAAATTCAATGTTGCTGGCAAGCAATTTTCAGTTAATGCCTTTACACAGACAATAGTTTCGAAACTACCGGCGGCAGCAATAAGATGACCGGTATAAGATTTTGTGCTTGATATAGGTACCTGATAAGCATATTGGCCTAGTGCTGCTTTAATTGCCTGAGTTTCATAAAGATCATTTAACGGTGTAGAAGTACCATGAGCATTAATATAGTCAATATCTTCCAACGAAATCTGCGCCTGCTCGATGGCTTTGGTTATCGATAATATTTTAGGTTCAATATCTTCTGTCGGCCGGGTTAAATTAGCGGCGTCTGAATATTGAGCGTAACCTTTGATTTCCGCCAGAATCGTTGCCCCCCGCGCGACGGCCGAATCATAATCTTCCAGACAAACCACCGCCGCTCCTTCAGCCAATACAAATCCAGAGCGATCAAGACTAAATGGGCAACATGCGAGATTGGGGTCCATTTGCTCTTTCGACAATGCATTCAGTACATCAATACTCCAAATATTACATTCTCGAATAAGTGATTCAGCGGCCCCGGCAATCATACATTTTGCCCGCCCTGAGCGGATAATTTCAAAGGCATCACCTATCGCCATTGTACCCGTTGCGCAAGCAGCCATAATGGTATTCTGATAACCACGTAGTCCATACATGATAGAACACGCCGCCGTCATGGAACTTGGCATGGTGATAAGATTACTCATGGGATGAGCTAATTTAACTTCCTTATACTGGCAGGCATGATCTCCGGCATTATCGACAGCTCCCCAGCCACTGCCAAGTATGATCCCACATTCGTATTTATCGTAATATTCAACAGGTGATACGTTCACGCCAAATGCTTGGGTAAAAGCTTGATAAGTCGCTTTCAACGCCATTTTTCCGCAGTCAGAAAGCATATGAGTCAACTTTTTTGGTAATAACTGATAACGTGATGGATTGGGTGCAAGGAAAGAAAAGAAACGTGAATTAATGAATGAGTCAGGAAATTCAATTCTGCGAAATTGATGTTGTTTCTCGATAATACTTTGCCAACATGATTCAATATCTTCACCAATTGGTGTTACGGCGCCCATACCTGTAATAACAACTCTTTGAGTTCTCTGCATATTGGTTACCATTTATACATGGATTGATAATGTCAATTTTTCTAGCTATAAAATAGGCTAATGAAGACATATCACCATAATCATAAATAAGTATTTTCAATACTCCTGGCTAATATAATCGTTATTTGTGAATTACATAAAACTAACTGATAGATTATTTTACCCATGTAATAAAACCGATGATAAATATCCATAAACAAATATATTATTATTTTAATATCATTATATTCAGCCTACAAAATAATTTATTACACCATATTAGACTGTATTATCAGGGTAAATCCTAAAAATTTATTTACCATTAACTCATTATTCTGTTTAATAAAGCACATCATTGTATAAAAACAAAATATAAATAATGACTTTAATTATTGCACAGTTGTTTATTTCATAATATATGAATTCAATGATTATATTAATAATCTAACAATGTGATTGAAGAAAAGAGAAATAGTAAATATTTCACATCATCCCTGTGAATGAGTACTGAGGTACATTGCCCAATCTTTCTCTGCATCAAAACATATACCCAGCCCCTTGTTTGTAATATACTGCCCACAACTGGATAAATACACAGCATTATAAGTCTTCATTGTCCAGTTAATGTAATAACACCGGAGACAACATATGGCTGAAACAGGCAAGGATACAGGAGTGTTCAGTGGTAACAAAATCTGAGGTAAGCCCTGACTCAGTGATAAAGCAGCAGTTCGATACCCTCACCGTCGATAAAATTACGCAAAGTATCATTATCATCTCAGCCGGCACAGTTTTTTACCGGCTACAAGAGGGTAAACACGGAGGCAATGGAGTATTCTTTAACCGAGATGGAGGACATACCCGGTACGGGTTAACGAACGGCATAGATGGCAATTTATATCTTGCCAGTTCTCCAAGAACATCGATGAAGGAGGTGTTTCAACGTCTGCCAGCTATTACAGACCGGGAACTGGATGGGTACCATATGGCTACATTGGTGACAGAGAAAGATCTACGTATTGTAGACATTACCCGGCTTGCGCCGAAAATGCATATCACCGCCCATCAACTGACCGGCACAGACTACCGGATCACACAACAACTCGCGGCAAAGCTATCACCGCACGCGGATGGACTGACCTACATGTCTAACGTCACGCTTGAACCCTGCATCGTGCTCTGGCATGACGATCCTTCTGGCAAAGGCGTGATACGCACCGAGGAACTCAAGGTGCTCAGGAAATTTGAGTATGAAGGAGAAATTGCCGAGGATATCCTGGTGAACGACCTGGATATTCCCGTAATATGACAAAAGAGGGAGCCGGCGTGTGCCCGTTCCCTCTCTTTTTACTATGCAGCATCTTGAGTACCAAATAACTTGGCTAAACGGATTATCTGTTGAAGCTTGTCATCCGAAACACCCTCTCTCAGCAAATCAATAACAGTGAACTCTTGACCTTCTGGTAAACGGTGATCCAGTACATTACGTTTCTGCACGAAAAATCCGTACTGCATCACACCGCTAAAGTGATTAAGATGAAACAAGATCTCCGTCACCCCCCTGAGCACACCTTTTTCGCCTTTGCTTTCATCATCGGTGAACTGAAAAGCCGGATAAATAAACTCACCATCGTATTCCAAGGCCAGTAATTTACCTGTGTCCTTTTTCTTTTTAACTGTTACTTTACTGACACCGAGCAAACTCGCTACCTCAGCAGAATTTAACACACCACCATTTTCACGCACGTTGTCAAAAAAGCGCGCACGGCTACGCACACGATTGAGTAACCTCTTCTTCTCCGGCGTCAGTTCAGCAAGCGCCCGTGCGGGTATCGCCAAAAACAACATATTCATCAGAAACTGATTATCCGGCAACGCTAGCTGACGCTTAATGTTAACCTTACCCTTACTGCGAATACCATCAGCCAGTTCCTTAATGATATTCACAAGGCGATCAGCCGCTATATCAGCGTCATCGTACTCATGATGAGGTGCCGCTACGTTATTACCGAGTCTGGTCTTCCTATATACAGTTTGCATAATGCACCCCAAGTTAACGATTGATAGCATAAAGAATATACATTCAATCGTTAACCAATGCAAACTTTATCCATCTGTGTCGTGTGCTATTTCTCCTCTTAGTTTTTTTTCTTTATAAAACCTCAAGGCAAAAATTAGCAGGCGTAATAATACGAGTACGACCAAAACATCTACGTTGTAATAATCCAGCTCGACGAGCTCCGGTTACAAGATAATCTGCTTCACCAGCACATGCCATAGCGAGTAAAAACGCATCGTCAGGATCATGCGTTTCCTCTTTAATATATAATTTCTCCAATACCAGAGCACGTTGTAAATTGTTGATCATCGCCCCCACTTTAGCTGGTTGTAAAACAGCTTGGAATTTTGGATAACGACTTGCACGGCGAATTTCATCAAGCTGTAGCCGTGAAGTCACCACTTCGAAACGTGCCGTACGCCAAGCACGGTAAATCGTATCTGGAGCACCATGTGGTGAGATCAAAGCACTAAATAGAATATTGGTATCAAGAACAACTTTCATCAGCGCTTACGTGCCCAATCCAGAGCTTCATCAACTATTGAAGCAAGCTCCATTTCATTAACATCTATGTTAGCCACTTTAACTTGTTCTGCTGTCAGCTCTAAAATATGTGACCGTACTGCCTCTTCTATAAAGCGGGATAAGTCCCCTTTTTTTCCACCTCCTTGATTAGCCAGAAATATACGAAGGGATTGGTCAGTGTCAGCAGAGACAGCAACGTTCCAACGAACACTATTCATAATATATTTTCCTCGATTATGTGTTTATGTGTTTATGTGTTTATACACTAATTATACATGGAAACGCAAAATCTTGCACACCCGCTAATCTACAACATTCATACTCACCTCTTACACTACATAAATCTTCGTTAATACCCGACAGTATCTGAACTCATGCTATTGATAAATTGTGAATTCATTCACAAAACACGATTTTAAAAGTTAAAAACCAACTAATATCTGAAACAGATAATACTGTCGTTAAATAAATTTTTTTAATCAAAAAATTAACAATGTTCATATAGATTTTTATAAAAATAAGTCATTAAGGTTATTTTTATCACTCTTTAAACAGGGTGATTAGAAAAATAAAATTATCAGTCAACGATATATGGAATGAAATAATACATATTTAGCTATAATTACTTTTGACTTCACGTTCAGTCGAATTACTTACCCTAGATCCGATTTCAGATGTTACAACTTGCAACATTAACCTGAAAAAAACGCGTTATTATTGGAGAAATCATGATGAAAAAAACAATAAAAAACATATCCTTATTCACAGGAATTATGCTTGGAAGCTTGACATTAGCTCATGCAGCAATTATTCCACCCGGTACACAACTGGCAACCGACCAGAATATTGTTCGTCATAATGGTTCAGAACCAGCTTCTCTTGATGTGCATAAAGTTGAAAGTGATGTTGAGTTTGATATTATAAACGACTTTTTTAGTGGATTAATCAGTATAGGAAATGATGGTAAGTTTAATCCTAATTTAGCTATCCGTTGGGAAACTAACGATAATAAAACCTGGGTATTTCATCTAAGAGAAGGAATAAAATGGTCTGACGGTTCACCTATTACCGCTCATGATGTGGTTTTTAGTTGGAGACGTTTAATTGATCCTCAAATGGCGTCCCCGTATGGCAGTTATATTGAAAACATGTATATAGTAAATGCCAAAGATATTCTTGCTGGTAAGAAAAAAGTCGATGAATTAGGCGTAAAAGCATTGGATAATTTAACGGTAGAAGTAACATTAGAGCAACCGTTATCCTATTTTTTAAATATGCTGGCACACCCCGTTATGGTTCCTATCAGCCAAAAAGCGGTTGAGAAGTATGGTGAAAAATGGACTCAACCAAATGTGTTTGTCAGTAGTGGCCCATTCAAACTCTCTGAATGGATCGTCAATGAGAAGGTGATTGGCATCAGGAATCCACAATATTGGGATAATGAACACACCGTGATTAATAAAGTCACCTATCTTAACGTCACATCAGAAACAGCGGTGGTAAACCGTTATTTAGCAGGAGAAATAGATATTACAAAGGGTATTCCATCGGTTTTATTTAAATCATTAAAAACCAAGTTAGGTAATCAAGTTCATATTTCACCTAAATTAGCTGTTTATTATTACGAATTTAATACCCAAAAAGCCCCTTTTAACGATATTAGAGTCAGACAGGCATTAAATCTGGCTTTAGACAAAGATATCATAACAAATAAAGTCTTAGGGCAAGGCCAAAAGCCAGCCTATAATAATACTCCACCAAATATAGGCGGAATGAACTTAAAACAGCCTGATTATGCGTCATGGACTCTGGCAAAAAGAATTGAAAAAGCCCGGCAGTTATTGAATGAAGCAGGTTATAATAGAAATAACCCATTGAAGCTTAACCTTCTTTATAATACATCAGAGGATCATAAAAGGATTGCTATCGCAGCCACCTCAATGTGGAAGAAAAATCTGGGCATAGATGTTATCTTACAAAATCAAGAATGGAAAACAATGTTAGACACCATGCATCAAAGTAACTTTGATTTGGTAAGATACGCATGGATAGCTGATTACGATAATCCTGCTTCGTTTTTAAATAATTATGTCACCAATAGTTCTAATAATACATCATTATATCGTAACGATATTTATGATGATCTGATCAGTAAGGCCAAAGCAACAAACGACATAGAATATTTCCAGCAAGCACAAGATATTCTTACAAGAGATGTCCCGTCAATTCCTATTTATTATTATGTTAGTGCCAGATTAGTGAAACCTTATATTGGTGGATACCATATCAGCCCACTTGGTCTTATGTCATCGAAAGATCTCTATGTTATTAAGCATTAATAAGAGATGTTTGTAAGATTAAAATAAAGAGGAGAGCATAAAAAGCTGTAGGGCATTTATGTGGTAAGGAAAACTGCCTGTTTTCCGTTCAGTTATTGGGTGAAAAATAATAAATCGCCTTGCAATTTACTATAATTTGCAATATTACAGTAGTCTACATTGTGAAATATTCAGAAATTGCGAGGTGACAACATGGCTGAAACTATCGACCACGGCACCCTCTCACATCTAGTGGAGGCCGGAGCCGTTAAAGGAGCGCACATCGTAGGCCAGCCAGGTGGCTGGGCCGTGATAGTGCGCTATGGAATGCACGAACGACCACTGGCCGCACAGCGCAGCCGCAATGTGCGGCTGTTCCGCAAGTTTGAAACGCTGGTTTCCTACCTCAAAAAAATTGGCATTGCCCGCTTCGACGTGGATTCATCAAACTACGCCCCCGCTCCCCCCAACACCTCAATGCGCAGGCCAGATCGTGCCGAGGCGCTCAAGCGTACCCACGAAGCTGCTGCATATGATGCATGGTTTCGTGAGCAGGTGCAGCAAGCCATAGATGAACCCGGACCGGGTATCCCTCACACTGATGTCAAGGCCAAATTTGCCGCCAAACGTGAAGCCTTGCGTAAACGCATTGTACAGGGTCGCGCATGAAAATCATTTGGCGAAAGATCGCGGAAGCAGATCGAGAACGTATCTTTGATTACATCGCACAAAACAACCCCAGCGCCGCACTTGAGCTTGACGCAGACTTTGATGCTAAAATCGAACTCGCTGCGCAGCGGCCTAAACTGTACCGCCCCGGCCGTGTGCACGGTACCCGTGAAATCGTCGTGCGGCCTAATTATGTGATTGTCTATCGCCTCAAGGATGAAAGCGGTACGCTGGTTGTGCTGCGCGTGCTCCATGCGGCCCAGCAATGGCCCCCGGCCAAGTCCTGACAGCTCATATTTCCTCAATTAGGCCGATGTGATCGCCCTCCGATGCGCCATTTTTGCCCTTGCCGCACCACATACCCCTTTATCCAGCAATAAAAAATAGCTCCGTCACATCATCTTAAGCAACATAACGGGATCGATAGCAGGACGGCCATTATTGTGGCAATACAACGGGGCGACTAGTTCGCGGATAAATTCGAAATCAATGGCGGCATCGACTTTACGGACCAAATGATTTTTAGGAACCAGCTCGTCAAGCGAGAGCGTTTATGGTGGGAAAGTCTGAGAAGGCGGTGTTCTTAATGGCGGCATGTCTGTTTGGTGAACGGAACTTAATTAAAAAAAATGCCGGATAAAAAACCAGCACTTTTCAATAATCTGAGATTACGGTTAAAAACCGTAATCTCAGAGGCTATCAAAGTCACGCCCACTCTACGCCGGACACCACCTGCGCAGGATTAGCAAGTAATTTCCGTAAATTACGCATTTCTCTTCCCTGATTAATCGCGACAGCACCGACTAAAATTTCATTTTCTGTACCAAATAAAATGGCCTTATCTGATTGCAAATCACCCTGAACATGCCACTCCTCAGCCTGCATGTTGCCAACCATCTGGATGTTAATGCCCCACTGATCGGTCCAGAACCACGGAGCGCCTGGCTGCGGGGGTTCCAATCCCATCATGGCATGTGCGGCGATAGTCGCCTGACGGTTAGCATTTTCCCAAGTTTCACGGCGCTGGAGATCACCTGTCAGTGGTTCTCTCTGGAGGCAAACATCCCCGGCAGCAAAAATATCCGGTTCAGAAGTCTGACAACGGTTGTCAATGACGATACCGCCATTAGTCACCAAACCGGCGTCAGCGGCAAGCTGATCCCTGAATTCGGCGCCGATGCCATAAATAATAATATCTCCGATCACCTTTTCTCCGGTGTTCAATATAAGTACTAATTCACTCCCTTGCTTTTGTGCGGAAACAATATTGGCATCCAGGAAGAATTGCACCCCGTTTTCCTGATGACGATTCAGAAGATAATCCTGCAATAACGGTGGGGCACAACGCCCCATGATGTTATCCGCCTGTTCGATAACCGTAACATTCGCCCCCAATTCACAGGAGGTTGCCGCCAGTTCCAAGCCAATCACACCACCACCAACAATCAAAATCCGTTTGTCTTTTTTCACCGCCTGGCGTAAACGTTGCGCATCATCCAACGTCCTCAGGGTATAAACATTTTCACCCAGTTGATCGAGGAGCGGGAATCGTCTGGCTCTTGCCCCCACAGCAAGCAGGAGTTTGTCATACCTAAGCTCGCCGCCATTTTCTAAAACAACACAATGTTTTGATGGCACAATCCGGCTGACCGATTGGCCTATGCGTAGATCTATCTGGTTTTTCAGATAAAAATCTTCGGAGAACAGGTATTTAGGCGCTTCATCTGGGTTGATTAAATACTCTTTCGATAAAATTGGCCGTTCGTAAGGCGCATGATATTCCTTACCGATTAAAATAATATCGCCATCAAATTGCTGCTGCCTTAAGGTCGCGGCGGCCATCGCCCCCGCTTGTCCTGCTCCAACGATAACAAAAGTCTGATTCCGCATATTACGCTCCTATCTGAGTTACAGGTTGAGCACTGACCATTGCCATCCCTGCCAACCACTCCTTAATAGGTTGGTAATAATGTCGCTGCGCTTTATATTCGCCATAAACAGAAAGCGCTGCAAAAGCCGCAATCCAACAACGAATTTCTTGTCCACCTTTCCCGCCCTGAATGGCAATCCCTCCCTCAGTTAATGAAGCAAGGCGTCGAATATCGCCACTGCAAAAAATACGCAATAACTCGTCATCCCACTGTGGATTCAATGGAGCAACGACATTCTCACCACGAGCCAACGATTTTCCAACCTCAATGACTCGTTTTTGCCGTTTCTGGCGCACTTCTTTTGTCGGATTTCTTCCGGCAATCAGTCCTTCCTCAACTTCCGGCGGCACCTGTCCCATCTGCGGTATCGGTGGATCATGTGATAAGCCGCCAGAACCTAACAGCAATACTCGCTGATCTGTGGTGAATAGGAATTGACCAACCGCACGACCTAACGCAACAGCACGACGGCATGTCGGCAATGGTTTAGCTGCACAGTTAATAAATATTGGGATAGTTGGATAACGCTGCAAATCTTGACAAAGCAGTATCAATGGCTGAGTAAAACCGTGATCAGCCTGCATACGCCAGGACTGGGCAACATCAATATCGGCGTTATATAAGGCGGAAATTAAATCCTGAGCTGTGTTTTCAGGAACATTGAGTGGACCTTTACCAATATCCCAATCCCCCACTGCATTCGCCCTGACGCCAACGCAAAATGCCGGCATGAGATCATAAAAAAAACCATTAAAATGGTCAGGAGCGAAAATTACTATCAATTGTGGGTCGTAGGCTTTTATCTGTTCAGCTAGTTGCTGAAAAACCTGCCGAACATGCTTTTCTGTCATTTCAGGTGGAGAACCAAAGTCCATCAAAGGCGTGTGTGAAGTACAAATCAATTTAACGGTCATCTGAACTCTCCTTCTTGGTCGGAGACATCACTCCCGCTGTCGTTTGGCGAATGCCACGGATACTTAATCCAGCATCAGCCGTTATCATCACCCCCGTTAAAGTGCGATTATTGGCACGGGAAGCCAACATGACATACGGACCGGTGAAATCTTTTGGCTGAGGTATGAATTGCAAAGGCAAAATTGCACTGAGACTTTCTAATGACAGGTTATCTGTAATACATCTATCTTGCTGAGATAGTGAAGCCGCCCCACGAAGATCACTTGGCATACCACAAGGCGCAACACCATTAACCCTGATAACTGGCGCTAATTCATAAGCTAACTGGCGGATCATGCCGACCGCGCCGTGCTTGCTGGCGGTATACAATACCCCTCCACCACCAGAAAACCATGACGAGTTTGACAACGTAAAAATCATGCTGCCTTCTGATGCGGTTAGCGCCGGTAACGCGGCTTTAGCCCCTAGAATATACCCTTTCAGGTTAACACCCATCAGCTCATCAAATCCTTTATCAATCTGCTCTGGTGAGGCGTCAAGCAGGCTGATTTTGTGATCCCATATCCCGGCATTACCAACAAAGCAGTCTAGTTTGCCAAAACGCCGAACAGTTTCAGCCACTGCTCGTTCATTGTCCTCAAAAGAGGCAACATCACCGTGAATAACACAGATATCGTTACCAAAACAGTGTGCCAAAGCTGTCGCTTTTTCTGCCGATAACTCCAAAACGCCCACTTTGGCACCTTCAGCAATAAAACGCGCTATTAAAGCCAAACCTAAACCGGAGCCACCGCCTGTTAATAAAATGACTTGATCTTTGATCCAACTCATTATTGCTCCTCCGATACAGTGATATAAATGTTTCCGTCTTTAACAACAACAGGATAGGTCTTCAATGGATCTGTAGCAGGAAGGCAAAGCGCCTTCCCGGTTCTAAGACAAAAACTGGCCGTATGCAGTGGACACTCAACTGTCGCATTGTCTTCCAAATACCCTTCGGATATAGAGGCATTACCATGACTGCACCGGTCATCAACAGCAAAGAATTCGCCATCATAGTGAAACAACGCAATATCCGGTGTGTATTCAACCTTACGCGCTCCTCCTTCGGGCAATTCTTCAACAGTACATACGAATAATTGACTCATCAGAATAAGACACTCAAGTTATGGAAAGTTAAGACTGCCTGATCCAAAGTAATTTCACGTTTGCAAATCAGCCAGCTATCCGTTTTCGGATGACGGCGAACACAATCCAGACGCTTACCAACATAAAAAGCTTCATCTCGCTCTTTTTGTGAACGGTACAACAAATAATTGGACTGAACATGAAATTGGTCAGGCAAATCCGTTTCAGTAATCACTAAGTTTGTCAGTAGATGACGTGTACGGGATGGGGGTTCCTCTGCCCATGCCATACCGGTCTCCAACCGAGCTATCCGGCGTTCAAGCTGAAATTTATTGTCATTGAACAACCAAGTGGTTGGCGGCTGGATACTCTTACGGCGATCGCGGGTTTGGGCATTAACAATGGTGCGCATGGTATAGCTGAGATCTTCTGATAACAACTCAAGCCAATCGCGAAATCTCCACTCATCCAGCAATGTAATTTCGTAATACAAGAACTGGCTTATTTCATAGTGCAGTTCCGACGATACCCTTTTTTCCTGATTAACAATTAACTCTTTCATTTGACCAACTCCTGCTGATAAACCCGGCTTTTTTCCTCTATCTCATCCCAGGTTTCACTGGTGAGTAAGTCAGCCCAACGCTGATACATGCCACGGGCAACGGTTTCGGAAAAAACATAATTGGTCACACCCGGAATTCCATCATCCCGCACTCTTTCTTGTCCTAATCTCATTTCCATACACAAGGTGCTGTTACGGGCTTTGTAACCTCTAAGTACCTTCTGAATTTCCACCCAATTTTCTGAATCATCCTGTTCGAGAAAACCTGCCGGACCAAATGCACGGGTCGCACTGTTTTCAAAAGCGGCTTTTACTTCCGAAGAAGCGGCTTTATCTGCGATGCAGAACGCCCAAACTTCCACCTGATCAGGTCCACGTGGATGCCACACCCGCATGGTTGCAGTACCGTTAAGCCAGGAAAGTGTCGGGAAAATATTGTTGTGACCGGCAAGACGCAGTGCCCTGACTTTTCCCAACCGTTGCTCTGCCTCGGCATAGGTTTCACGGTAGTAACGGGCAACGGCACCATCAACCCAAACGTTGGCATCGGGTTTTTCGGTCAAGAAAAATCCACAACCGTGACCATTCTGAGCAAATTGCACGGCATCTTTTGCCGTTTCCCAAACTGGTCGTGAAGTCTGATCAGCACCTAATGCTTTTTTATCGTCGCCATCCTTTACGCTCAAAACCTGTACGGCGGAGGCATGGCTGAATAAAGCATGGTATTGATCGCCGGCAAACTGTTCAGCGGGTAATTTCCAGTTACAATTGATCACCCACTTTTGCACACCACCAATAACCTCAGTTCCTCCTTCACGGCGATCAAGCACACCATCAAGATACCAAGCCATATCACCGAGATAATCAATCAGAGAGGGGGCTGTCGTATCCCAGTTACCAAAAATCAATCCTTTATAACTTTCCACACACGGCACTTCCTGAAGTCCCCATTGCTCTTTGCAAAGCCCATGTGGATAAGCGCACGCTTCCAACGGAACGTCGATTAATCGACCGTCCACACCATATGACCAACCATGATAAGGGCAAGTAAAAGCACGGGTATTACCGCTATCTGCGTAACAAACCCGCATGGAACGATGGCGACATTGATTTAGGAAAGCTTTAACGGAACCATTTTTTTGACGGACAACAACAACACTGTCCTCTCCCATATAAGTATTGAAAAAATCACCCGGATTGGGAATTTGGCTCTGATGAGCTAGAAACAGCCAACAACGGCCAAATATTCTTTCGAGTTCTAATTGATAGAGCTCGGGATCGATATAAATCTGAGGAGTTACACGACCGGCTCGGGCATCAATCAGGCGGTAAATATCTGAATCTTTGCTCAATGTCATATTATTCAGTCCTCAAGTAAAAGAAAAGTTGACTTTTTGCCAACATGCAAAATGAATGCTATTAATAGATTAATATTTTGTGAAATACATTGTTTGTTTAAATTAAGACTTTTTTTCGATATGTGAGGAAACAGCAATGGAATTAAGACACTTACGCTATTTTATTGCGGTGGCAGAAGAATTAAACTTTACTAAGGCCGCAAAAAAATTGCATACTGCACAACCTTCGCTAAGTCAACAAATAAAAGATTTAGAAGATTATATTGGTTCTACACTATTAGAGAGAAATAAACGCAGAGTCTCTCTAACCAAAGCCGGAGAAGTTTTTTTCCAACAAGCCCGGCTTATTCTTGAAAATGCAGAGAAAGCAAAAAAAATGGCCCGCAGAGCGGCACAAGAACAAATTGTGCTAACTATCGGATTTGTCCCATCAGCAGAAGTTAAAGTATTACCTGAAGTCATCCCAATATTTCGCTTAGCTCATCCTAGAGCAAAAGTAGAACTTATTAGTTTATTTAATCCAGGACAAGAAGAGAAATTATTACAAGGTGACATTGATGTCGCTTTCATGCGCCCGCCAATAAAGAGTGATTATATTGATTTTAAAGTCATTCTTAATGAACCGCTGGTGGTTCTGATGCCTGCTAATCACAGGTTAAGATATTGTGAGAAAATTTCAGTCAACGACCTACAAGGAGAAAATTTTATTATTCCTGATCCAACACAATCTGGTGTATTACAACAGATTATAGAAAATTATTTTACTGAACATAATGTCGTACCTAATATTATTCAAACAGCTAATAATATGCTATTAATTTTAAACATGGTTAGTCTAAATTTAGGGTGTGCAATAGTACCATTCTATATTACCAGCATCATGACAGATGCCGTTATTTGCCGGCCATTATCAGGATATTCTCCCACAATAGAGTTAATAATGGCATGGCGAAAAGACAATACATCAGAATTATTATCGCACTTAATAGATGTTGTTGAAAATAAATACCTGCAAGAATAAAAATAAGCATCATCGTTTTTTTCTTTCAGACTAGACATATTAAGTATTAGTGAATATTACCCGCTGTCGTTATATTAATAACGTATTAATTTAAAATAAATAAGGAAGATATCATGATGTCAATATCAGCGAATCCTCAACATAAACTTATACAACCCGAATTACGTTCGCTTTGGTCTGCTATTGCCAGCGGTGAAATCCATCTACATTATCTCGATGTAAAAGGGATAAAAACTCGTGTTCTTGAAGCAGGTAACGGACCTACTCTGATTTTCTTGCATGGTATTGCAGGTCATTTAGAAGCTTATATGCGCAACATACTGCCCCATGCTGCCCATTTTCGTGTACTGGCAATTGATATGCTAGGGCATGGCTTCACGGATAAACCAGTCCGTTCCTATGAGATTATCGATTATGTGGAACACCTACGGGATCTTATTGAGACATTAAATCTGAAAAAAATTCACCTTTCTGGCGAGTCGCTAGGCGGATGGGTTGCAGCCCGGTTTGCGGCAAAATATCCGCAATATATTCACCGTCTGGTGTTGAACACCGCTGGTGGCATGATTGCTGATCTAAATGTGATGGAACGCCTGCGCACACTGAGCTTAAATGCAGTGAAAAACCCAGATCGGGAAGCTACCCGCAAGCGTCTTGAATTCCTGATGGAAGATCCTGCAATGGTGACAGAAGACTTGGTTGAAGCCCGTTTTGCCATTTATCGTCAGCCGGGTATGTTGTCCGCAATGGAAAACATCATGTGCCTGCAAGATATGGATACCCGTTTACGTAACCTTTTGACCGAAGATGAACTGGCAAAGATCCAGGCTGAAACCTTAGTGCTATGGACTACACACGATCCGACTGCTGCGGTTTCAGTAGGTCAGCGTCTTGCCGGGCTTATCGAAAATAGCCGTTTTGTCGTGATGGAAAAATGCGGTCACTGGCCTCAATATGAAGACCCGGACACATTCAACCGGCTCCATATCGATTTTTTACTCAACGGCAACAAATAATGTCCCTTTCAGACGAGTGATATTCCAGTTGGGATGTCACTTCTGTGGTTTGAGCAGGAGCAACAACAGATGAATAACGTCATAACCCATCTTGGTGAAAAATTGTTTCAATCATGGCAGAGTCATCAAGCCATCGAGCCTATCTCTAGTGAATATCCAGAACTAACATTACACGACGCCTATCTCATCCAGCAAAAAGTTATTGCTTACCGGTTGGAAACAACTGGAGAGCGAATTGTCGGTAAAAAAATCGGTATCACTAGTCAAGCAGTTATGGATATATTGAACGTCGATCAACCCGATTTTGGCATTCTCACCTCAGGTATGCATTACAAAAACAATGCCACTGTACCCATTGAGCAATTAATTGCGCCGAAAGCTGAAGGCGAAATTGGTTTTATCCTGAAACACAACCTGTGTGGACCCGGTATTACGGCAGGAGATGTACTCAGAGCAACAGATTATGTCGTGCCCTGTATCGAAATTGTCGATTCCCGTATCCGTGACTGGAAAATAAAAATCACAGATACTGTTGCTGATAATGCCTCATCAGGGTTATTTGTCATTGGCAATGGTACCCGTCTGCCCTCAGAAATTGATTTAGCTGCCGTGACAATAACGCTAGAGAAAAACGGTAAACTGGTTGACACTGGCATTGGTGCCGCTGCACTAGGGCATCCAGCCAACGCGGTTGCCTGGCTAGCGAATATGCTAGGAACACTGAATATGGCGTTACTCCGTGGAGAGATCATTCTCTCTGGCTCCCTCACCACCATGGTGCCAGTTAATACGGGTGATCAGTTGAAAATTAACTTACTCGGTGTGGGATCTGCCAAGGTCAGTTTTGCTTGAAAAATTAGCCTTAGTTTATTAATAGGAGTCATAAAAAGCCCCCACCAAAGCTATTGGCAACAAAGCTACTGGCAACTTAGTGGCAGGAACATAAATCACTTACATCACTTTTCATATCATTAAATTAAGGAAGAAGAGAGAGTGTAACTTATTTATTTATCTTTATTTATAAAAAAATAGGTAATTAATAATAAAAACACAAAATAATCATCGATGATTCCATTTATATCAAGTTCATCTACTCAAGTTCAGCGAACTCTAGACGCTCACGGTGAATTATTTATACAATGATACCAACCGCATGTTAGAACTCTTACTTAAGTCCACCAACTCAACAAAACTCTACATTATTCAGCCTTATGCAAACGATGGCAATAGCAGAACAACAGCTTTATACATACAACGCAATAATTTCTTATGGATAGGATAAACAAGTAATACATTTTCCTAAATAAATTGCAGAAAACCATTATAGCTCTTACCAGAATCATCAAGAAATGCTAAAGTTGAAAGATATGAATATTTCAAATGAGCATGCCATATGATCCAGGAAAAACGTGTTATTCGTCGAATCCAGTCTGGTGGTTGTGCGATCCACTGCCAGGATTGTAGCATTAGCCAACTGTGTATTCCTTTTACCTTGAATGAGCACGAGCTTGACCAGCTTGATAATATCATTGAGCGTAAGAAACCTATCCAGAAAGGGCAAACGTTATTTAAAGCAGGCGATGAGTTGAAATCTCTTTATGCTATCCGTTCTGGCACAATTAAAAGCTACACCATCACCGAAGAAGGTGATGAGCAGATTACAGGTTTCCACCTCGCAGGGGATTTGGTCGGTTTTGATGCTATCCTCAATACTCAGCATCCAAGTTTTGCTCAGGCTCTGGAAACATCAATGGTCTGTGAAATTCCGTTTGAAACTCTCGATGATCTGTCCGGCAAAATGCCTAATCTCCGCCAGCAAATGATGCGCTTGATGAGTGGAGAAATTAAAGGCGACCAAGAAATGATATTGTTGTTATCTAAGAAAAACGCTGAAGAACGGTTAGCCGCATTTATTTATAATCTCTCTCGTCGTTTCGCTCAGCGTGGTTTCTCACCAAAAGAATTCCGTTTAACCATGACCCGCAGTGATATTGGTAATTACCTAGGTTTAACGGTTGAAACTATTAGTCGTCTGCTTGGGCGTTTCCAGAAAAACCAAACTCTCGGTGTAAAAGGTAAATACATCACGATTGAAAACATGGATAAGTTGTCTGAGTTAGTCGGAAAAAAATCTGTTTCAATTACCTGATCTTAAAACCAGATCATCTTATTTTGTTGATCTGGTTCTCCTCTGACCTGTTCGGTTTGCTTATATTGGTTTATCTTTAGTATTGAAGCGTGTTTTGTCTAGCCTCTGTGAGGATACTATTATGGCAAACTATCAAAACCTTTTAGTTGCAATTGACCCAAGTCAGGACGATCAACCGGCATTAAGACGCGCAGTTTATATAGTGCAACGTAACGGTGGCCGGATTAAAGCTTTCTTGCCCATTTATGATCTCTCTTATGAGATGACCACCTTACTCTCCCCAGAAGAAGGTAGTGCTATGCGTAAAGGTGTTACCAGCCAACGCACTGCCTGGCTTAAACAACAAGCGTACTACTATCTGGAAGCCGGTATTGATATTGAAATAAAAGTGGTATGGCATAATCGACCTTATGAAGCGATTATCCAGGAGGTCATTACAGGTGATCACGATTTACTTCTGAAAATGACGCATAAACATGACAAGCTAGGCTCCTTGATTTTTACCCCGCTTGATTGGCAGTTACTCCGCAAATGCCCATGTCCAGTATGGATGGTAAAAGATCAGATATGGCCGGACCAAGGCTCCGTTGTAGTCGCGGTCAATTTATCTAATGAAGAATCATACCACCATGAACTGAACCTGAAACTGGTTAAGGAAACTCAGGAACTGGCAAATCAAGTAATGAAAAATCCGGAAATTCATTTGGTCAGCGCTTATCCTGTTGCGCCACTAAATATCGCTATTGAGCTACCCGATTTCGATCCAAGTGTTTATAACCATGCTCTACGTGGTCAACACCTTATTGCCATGAAAGAATTACGCCAAAAATTCTGCATTGATGAAAAATATACTCATACCCATGAAGGACTACCAGAGAGTGTTATTCCCAAAATGTGCGATGAGATGAATGCGGGCATTATCGTTCTTGGTATCCTCGGCAGAACTGGGCTGTCCGCTGCTTTTCTGGGAAATACCGCAGAACATGTGATCGACCATCTTAAATGTGACCTTCTAACGATAAAACCCGATGGCTTTGAATGTCCAATTAAAGCCGTTAAAGAGTGATAGTAATAGCATGACAACCATCCATTTGGCGATAAAGCCCGAAACAGATTCTCATCCCAGGTTTTATCGCCAGATAAACGGCTCAGGCAGTGTAACACCCAAGATCTCCTCACGGGCTATACGCCAGAAAAGGCGAACACCCGCTTTAACTTGATAAGTTTCTTTTCCCAACACCTTAAAGATTAAACCACATTGATTAGGTAAACGACTGGTACCACTCGCTATACCCGTTTCAGCATCGTACTGAGGCGTCATGCGCGCCAGAATACGATCATGGTGAACTTGAGGCGTGAGCAAGATCACATTGCCGAATACATGAAACGGCCCCATCACCCCTACGCTGTTCAACGGTTGTTTTTTCGGCTCCAGTACATAACGTTCCGCAAACAATATCTTGCCATCAAAATCAGTTGCCGTAATTCGTGATGAGTAAACATCAAATTTAAACCCTTGATCAGCAGGGTGGTATTTGCGACCGGACATAATAATTTCAGAATAAATCAGTGTGGCAGTCGAGTGAATGGTTATTTGAGTGTCTGTGATAAACCGAGAACCACTGTGGGGTATAACCGGATCGGGCATCATTTCCAGATAGCCTCCCTGCTCTATCTGGATAGTTTGCACTTGCGCCGCATAGTTATTCACCATCGAATGAATCTTAGTAGCCGATTGGGTAGTAACATGACCAAACGCCTCTGGAGCAACATGAATGTCCAGCGCCAACCTATCTCCTTGTAAGATACATCCCGACGTGGAGATCATAAATACACACGGCATCTGCGGCAGTGCCTCATCCCAATACAGCGCCCGCTGTACCAAATAAGGAACCCGGCGTTTCATTTGCGCCAAAATGCTACGATCACCACGCCGGGCAAATCCCAACTGTAGATAGCCACTTTTACCGATATCACCGCTTGCCATCTGAGGCGGTTCATCCTGAAATAGTGCAAGTTCCGGCGCGTTGGCACCAAGATTATTTGCC
This sequence comes from Photorhabdus bodei, assembly GCF_003287735.1. Taxonomy (GTDB): domain Bacteria; phylum Pseudomonadota; class Gammaproteobacteria; order Enterobacterales; family Enterobacteriaceae; genus Photorhabdus; species Photorhabdus kayaii. The sequence goes on from NZ_NSCM01000026.1 coordinate 30,305, forward strand.
CGTTGATACACTTCGCCAATAACTTCGCCAATATTTTGCGGCGAGCTGGTGGAAGTCATTGTGTCGCCTGTAATGAATGGGTAAACAGGAAGTCACGCATGATCATATTTACCAGCGTTTCAACACCCTCACCTGTTTTGCAATTGGTAAGGATATAAGGGCGCTGACCACGCACAACTTGAGTGTCATGCTCCATCACCGCCAGGCTGGCACCAACATAAGGTGCTAAATCAATTTTGTTGATCACCAGAATATCCGCCTGTACCAGACCCGGTCCGTTCTTGCGCGGAATTTTCTCCCCTTCGGCAACATCAATCACATAAATATAAAAATCTGCCAGCGCCGGACTAAAAGTGAGTGTCAGGTTATCACCACCACTTTCAATTAACACGACATCGCTGTCAGGAAAACGCGCCTCCATCTCCTCTACCGCCGCAATATTCATACTGGGATCTTCGCGCACCGCTGTATGAGGGCAAGCACCGGTTTCCACGCCAAGTATCTTTTCTTCATCTAAAATGCCTTTCAAGGTACGTTTAACCTGTTTAGCATCCTCGGTGGTAACAATATCATTGGTGATAATCAGAGGTTTTATTCCGCGCTGAATCAAAATAGGTGTGATCACTTCAATAACGGCAGTTTTGCCTGAACCCACCGGACCGCCAATACCAATTCGAGTAATTTTTTTCACAGAGATTTCCTCACACGATTAAGAGGTGGTTAAAAGCAATATCAGGATTAAGTTAGTTACTGAACAGCCGGGTGAACGCGCTAACATGTAGTGCCGCTAGAACATCAGTCATAGGTGCATAAGATGTCATTTGGTCAATTCCCCCCTTTTCCGCCTCATCACAAAACAGTTCAATATCCTGATTTAATGAGAACAAGATACGTTGAATTTCAATATGGGTAACACGCATCAGGCGTATAGCCGCACTGAGTATCGTCATTGCAACGCCATATTGATGCATGACGATCACTTCACGTGGAGAAGCACCCAATGCGCTCATGACGACCGCCAAAGTAATCGGATAGGTACCTGCGGCAATATCGCTCTTTATCTGTGCTAACCACCATGCAATTAACGACTCACCGGTGACTTCAACCGCCATTTCCGCTAACTTTTTCCCCATCCGCGTAACCATGGTGCGACTTTCTTCATTTAATTTGCGGTTAAGTACCGCCCAATCGTGGGAGATAGCAGCGTCATGCTGCCCACAATTCAGCGCCTGACACGCGGCCACTACTGCGCGGCCATCACTACTCACTGCTTGTAACAGCGCTGTCCGCGTAAACTCGCTTAACGTTGCCACGTCATACACGATTTTGCTCTGAATGGCTGATTCCAAACCGTTTGAGAAAGAAAATGCGCCAACAGGCAGTACTGAATCCGCAAATTGCATGATTCTGATTAAATGGAGAGCGTTCATTTTAGTTTAATCACATGCTGGTTCAGAAACGTATTATCGACATGAACGTGTGTTGCAGAATCCTCTGCGCCACCGAATAATAAACGAGCTTCGGCGTTACTAAGAGAAGGCAATATCTCTTCGCCTTTAACAAAGGAGTAAGGCAATGCGTGAAAACCATGGGTTTTCATGACTGAATCCATGACCTTAGTTGATACTGTTAGCGGAATATAAATCTGGTGATTTTTAATCACTGACTTCCAATGCTGGTTACCTAGGGCATGACCAAGTTCAAAGCTGGTTTTCATTACCGTCTCTGAATCTAGTGACAGCAATGATTTCAAATGAATAACCATCACATCACGCAAGCTCATCTGGACAATAACCGCCAGCCCTTTGGTTTCATCCCACAATAAAACATCGCCGTCAGACAATACCTGATGACGGTCAAGGGAAATACCTAAATCCAATCCGTTAAGGGTGGATTTACGACAACGGCTTTTTTGCGCTTCCCATTGCGAAAGCACCAAGATATCCGGCGAGATCCCTTGCAAGCGATCTCGCCAGAAAACATCTTTTTTGGCATTACCAAGAATCTGTTCAATAACAATCATAAGATAACCCCTCTGAACGCGTGGATCGGTTAATCCGGCCAGAAAAAACACGCTCTGACCGGCAGCAAAAAATAGACTAACTAAAGAAATAGCGCTGATTGAGCGCGACTGTCCTGACCGGTTTTACTGTGGCATATTCACCATTCACCTTGACGGCAAAGGTTTCAGCATCCACTTCAATGGTGGGCGTTTCAGCATTACGCACCATATCTTTCTTAGAGATAGCCCGGCAGTTGCGAACCGCCATCACCTGACGTTCCAAACCAAGACTCTCTTTTACCCCCAGTTCCATTGCCGCCTGAGATACAAAAGTGACACAGGTTTCCTGAAGGGTTTTGCCTAAAGCGCCAAACATCGGACGATAAAATGTCGGCTGAGGTGTCGGCAGTGAAGCATTCGGGTCCCCCATCACCGCCCAATTAATCATACCGCCTTTGATGACTAACTTAGGTTTTACGCCAAAGAAACGTGGCTCCCACAGCACAAGATCAGCCATTTTGCCCACTTCAACCGAACCGAGCACATGGCTTATTCCCTGAGCAATCGCCGGGTTAATCGTAATTTTGGCAACGTAACGTAATACACGGAAGTTATCGTTATGTGCTGCATCTTCAGGCAACTTGCCACGCGCCGCTTTCATGGCATGAGCAGTTTGCATCACGCGCAGCCAGTTTTCTCCCACTCGTCCCATTGCCTGAGAATCACTGGAAAACATCGACAGTACACCCATATCGTGTAAAACATTCTCCGCCGCAATGGTCTCCGGGCGTACACGGCTTTCCGAAAATGCAACATCAGCCGGCACTTTGGGATTAAGGTTATGGCAAACCATAATCATATCAAATAGTTCTGCCTGACTATTGATTCCGTAAGGCAGTGTGGGATTAGTCGAGCTAGGCAACACATTCATCTGGCTGGCAACTTTAATGATATCCGGTGCATGTCCACCACCGGCGCCTTCAGTGTGGAAAGTATGAATAGTGCGACCTTCAAAAGCATCAATGGTATCCTCAACATAACCGCCCTCATTCAGGCTATCGGTATGTACCGCGACTTGAATGTCCATTTCATCCGCTACACGTAAGGCATTACGCAATGCAGAATTAGTTGCGCCCCAATCCTCGTGCACTTTTAGACCGGCAACGCCAGCTTTGATCTGTTCAACCAGCGGCATTGCTACCGCAGCATGGCCTTTTCCCAAAATACCTACGTTAACCGGTAAACCTTCAAAAGCACGCAACATACGGTGGATATGCCACGGGCCGGCGGTAACAGTAGTGCCGTTAGTGCCATCGGTGGGGCCAACACCACCGCCAAAGAAAGTTGTCACACCATTGGATAAAGCATGTTCAGCCTGTTGAGGAGAAATAAAATGAATATGGGTATCAATGCCAGCGGCCGTGAGGATGAGATGTTCTCCAGATATAGCATCAGTACTGACACCAACCACCATACCGGGCGTAACGCCATTCATCATGTTGGGGTTACCGCTTTTACCTATCCCGACAATGCGACCCCCTTTTAGGCCGACATCCGCTTTAATGACTCCTTGTCGGGCATCCAAAATCGTGACGCTGGTAATCACTAAATCCAACACGTTTTCGCTGGTCATACGGTTATCCGCACCCATACCATCACGCAGTGATTTACCTCCGCCATAGACCGATTCATCACCATAGCCACGCAGATCTTTCTCAATTTCAATAAATAGATTGGTATCACCCAAGCGGATCTTATCGCCGGTCGTTGGGCCAAAAAGACCTACATATTCCTGTCGGGAAATGGTTGGCATAGTTTATTCCTTTGTTCGAAAGATTTTCCAACGTTCGTCGACTCTACCTTGAATTTATTCGATAACTTTATACCCGTCATCTTTCAAGTTGCCTCTTTGTTGGCTGAACTCACTCACCCCGGTCACATCGTTATCTATGCTCCCGGGGATTCACTCCCTTGCCGTCGCGATCCATCTTGAAATCCATAGGGTATAACTCAATTCTACTACCCGGCATGCAACCAGGTTTTTTCCACAGGTTCATCAATAGCAACCAGACTTTTACCTGCCCAACCATCGACTAAATTATTAAATCCATAAACGTTTTGTTTCCCACCAATCGGGATTAATGACACTTCAATTTCGTCACCGGGTTCAATACGGATAGCGGTTGTTGCCGTGATATTAAGTCGTTTACCAAACGCCGCTGCACGATTAAATTGTAAAGCTTTATTTACCTCAAAAAAATGGAAATGAGATCCCACCTGAATAGGACGATCACCAGAATTACGAACTTTTAATTGAATAACCGGACAATCTTCATTAAAGGAGATCGGGTCTTTAGCCAGAATATATCCCCCCAACGGAGTAATATCTTCTTTATTATTTTTTTCCATCGGAAAATCTCTACGTTAAGACGTGAGTCAAGACATAAGTTAATATTTTGTCTAGATAATTTTTCCTGCTATTTACAATTTGTTTCAGCAATCATTGAATGGGATCATGCACCGTGACCAAACGACTACCATCAGTAAATATTGCTTCAACCTGTACATGCGGAATAAGATCAGCAACGCCATCCATCACATCCTCTTTAGTCAGAACATGCCTGGAATCATCCATTACCTCTTCCAATGTTTTCCCCTCTCTGGCGCCTTCCAATGCAGCCGCAGTAATAATCGCAACGGCTTCAGGATAATTGAGTTTTAAACCACGAGACTTACGCTTTAATGCGACATCAGCCAGTGTATATACCATGAGTTTTTCGATTTCCCTTGGTGTTAATTGCATAAAACCCCCTAATCATTGGTTATTCCATACGGTCACACTGCTATGTCAATATATAACTTAATACGATTTTTCCAACAAACTTTATTCAAAAGCTGCTGTCCTTATCCGAATATTGATTGAGATAATCTTTTAGTAAAAAAGCTTTGACACAAAGACCATAATATGTCAATTAAGATCATTCTTCTCAACACAGGTTGGTCCTCTTACCTCTTATTTAAGTTTATCCAAGGTAATATTACAAGCTGATTAGTATGCCTACTTAGTGAAAAAATTATAGGTCATGAAGTCAGAAAATACTTACTGTTTTTTTGACTTCTAGCAATCACCCGTAAGGCGGGTTTTACATTTACAGATTTACAGGTATTCCATATATGAATAATTTAACGGATAAAAAACGTGCTGTATCTCTTCTTGTTGTTTTGATTGCCGCCAACGTACTGGCTTGGGTTTGGGCATTTATCGCTTTCCGTCATCATGCGGTTATGATGGGAGCAGCCCTACTGGCTTACGGTTATGGACTGCGCCATGCGGTCGATGCTGATCATATCGCAGCAATTGATAACGTCACCCGTAAATTGATGCAACAGGGTAAATCACCCATTGCCGTCGGCGCTTTCTTTTCTCTTGGGCACTCTACCATTGTTATTCTAGCCTGCTTCGCCATCGTCCTGACCTCTATGGCGTTTAAAGATCAAATGGGCTGGGTTCACGACTATGGCGGTATTGTTGGCACCTTAGTTTCTGCCTGCTTTCTGCTAGCAATAGCACTGATTAATTTGCTGATATTAAAAAGCGTCTATCAAAAGTTTCAGGAGCTCAAACGTGGAAGAGATCTAGCTAAAAGTGATTTTACCGAACTGGCAACAATGCCAGGGGGAATCATGACGCGCCTGTTCCACACGGTTTTCCGACTGGTAAGCAAAAGCTGGCATATGTATTTAGTCGGTTTTCTGTTTGGATTGGGTTTCGACACCGCTACTGAAGTTGGGCTACTAAGTATATCTGCCGCTGGCTCTCTCAGTGGGCTTCCTCTGTGGTCGTTGATGGTATTCCCGGCGCTATTTACCAGCGGTATGGCACTCATCGACTCACTGGATAATTTTGTGATGGTGGGTGCCTATGGTTGGGCTTTTTCCCAACCGACACGCAAACTCTATTACAACATGACCATTACCGCCGCTTCCGTTGCCGTAGCACTGTTCATTGGTGGGTTGGAAGCGCTTGGGCTTATCGCTGAACAGTGGGATTTGCATGGTGTTTTCTGGAACACTATCGGAGCATTAAATGACAATATGGGCAATGTTGGTTTTTGGGTCGTCGGGATTTTTATTCTGTTCTGGACCTTATCGGTGATGAATTACCGCTGGCGGGGCTACGATACGCTGGAGATTAAATAATATTTGCATAGCGTGCAATGTATTACATCCCGAAATGTTGTTATGCTCGCTACCTGATGGATAGCATTTGTATTACTAGTGATATCATTGTGAGAAGGCTATGCATAAACAGACGAAACAGACAATAACCCTTCGCTTAGATGAAGGGTTAAAAACACGTATTAAGGCATTGGCTGATGCGCAAGGCATTTCTGCCCATTCGCTTATGGTACGTTCAATTGAAAGCGAAATTGATACTTTGGAGGCCAGACAACAATTTTTACGTGATGCCGAAAACGCTTGGTTAGAATATGAAGCTACTGGCTTGCATTTAACTGGCAGTGAGCTTTGCAATTGGTTGGATGTTCTTGCACGTGGCGAGGATAAGGAACCACCTGAATGCCATCCGTAATAGTCACTCCAGCAGCCGTAAGAAATATAAATCGTTTTACATCAACGCGATACAACTGCTGCAAAATCGGCATTTAATATCATTAGCAAACATATCCAAGCACTGGAATCTAACGTTTTAGCTGGACGGCCAACAGAAATTTATCCATTATTAAGTAAACAACGGATGTAATCTCTGTCTCTCAATCAAGATATGATTGAGAGACAGCAAAACCCAACCAAAGTTTTATCAGTTAATCACAATGCACGCAGGATTGCTTCCACACTTGCCTTCGCATCACCGAACAACATTTGGCTATTGTCTTTAAAGAACAGTGGATTTTGCACACCGGCGTAACCTGTGTTCATAGAGCGTTTGAACACAACAACATTTTGTGCTTTCCAAACCTCCAGAACGGGCATACCCGCAATCGGGCTGTTGGGATCTTCCTGTGCCGCAGGGTTAACTGTGTCGTTGGCACCAATAACCAACACAGTATCGGTATCAGAGAAATCATCATTGATTTCATCCATTTCAAGAACAACGTCGTAAGGCACTTTTGCTTCTGCCAACAGCACGTTCATATGCCCAGGCAAACGTCCCGCGACGGGATGAATACCAAAGCGGACATTGACTCCTTTCTCACGTAGTTTGTCCGTGATGTCATGTACCGGATATTGCGCCTGTGCAACAGCCATACCGTACCCCGGCGTGATGATAACAGAAGTTGAATTTTTCAATAGTTCAGCAACGTCTTCCGCTGTGGTTTCACGGTACTCACCCATCTCTTGCTCATCACCGGTTGAAGAACCATCAGTACCAAACCCGCCGGCAATCACACTGATAAAAGATCGATTCATGGCTTTACACATGATGTAAGAGAGAATCGCCCCCGAAGAACCAACCAGTGCACCCGTTACAATCAACAAATCATTGCTCAACATGAAACCTGCCGCTGCTGCGGCCCAGCCCGAATAGGAGTTCAGCATTGAAACCACCACTGGCATATCCGCACCACCGATGGAAGCAACCAAATGCCAACCAAACGCCAATGCAATTGCTGTCATAAGCAACAATGTGAACACTTGCAGGCCTGTACTTTCCGTTTTCACAAAAGTAATCAACAGCACAAAAGAGATCACAAGCGCTGCAAGGTTTAATTTATGGCGATTTGGCAACATCAACGGCTTAGAGGAAATTTTTCCACATAATTTACCAAATGCCACAACAGAACCGGTGAAGGTAACCGCACCAATGAAAACCCCCAAGAAAACTTCTGTCAGATGGATATTTTCCATCACGGGTTCTGCGAAACTATCGTGAGCAATAAAGCTATTAAAACCGACCAGCACGGCGGCCAAACCAACAAAACTGTGCAGAATAGCAACTAATTCCGGCATTTCAGTCATGTCAACTTTATTTGCCAGACGAATACCAATCACCGCACCGATCACCATCGCCAGAATAATCCAGACAACACTTCCGGTATCAGGCCCGAAAATAGTCGCAATCAATGCGATTGCCATTCCGGTGATACCAAAAATATTTCCGCGTTTAGAACTTTCATGACGAGATAAACCTGCCAGGCTGAAAATAAATAAAACGGCGGCAACAATATATGCTGCTGTAACGACTCCACTCGACATTAGTTACCCCTTAGTCCTTACGAAACATTTTCAGCATACGTTGAGTGACAGTGAAGCCACCGAAGATATTAATGCTGGCAATAAGAACAGCAATAAATGAGAAGAAACTTACCCATCCACCATCACCAATTTGTAATAACGCCCCAACGACAATAATCCCCGAAATGGCATTAGTTACCGACATTAACGGTGTATGCAACGCATGGCTGACATTCCAGACCACGTAATAACCCACCACACAAGCCAACGCGAAAACAGTAAAGTGAGATAAGAATTCTTTTGGCGCAACATTGGCTAACCAACTGAATAAGATAACAACCAATGCCAATAAACCATATTTCAACCAAGGTGAAACGGGTTTCGCCGCTGGCTTTTCTGCTTTAACTGATGCCGGTTTTGCTTGCGGCTGAACCGAAACTTGAATGGGTGGCGCCGGCCAGGTAATTTCGCCCTCTTTGACAACTGTCACGCCACGAATAACAACATCGTCAAAATCAATATTGATTTCGCCATTTTTCTCTTTGCACAGTAATTTCAGCAAATTAACCAAGTTAGTGCCGTAGAGTTGTGAAGATTGTGTTGGCAAGCGACTTGGCAAATCTGTGTAACCAATAATTTTCACACCATTTGCAGTAATAACCAATTTATCTGCTTGCGTTAATTCGCAGTTCCCTCCGGTCTGAGCGGCCAGATCAACAATCACACTACCCGGCTTCATGGATTCAACCATCTCTTTGGTGATAAGACGTGGAGCCGGTTTCCCTGGAATTAACGCTGTTGTTACAATGATATCAACTTCTTTTGCCTGTTCAGCAAAAAGCGCCATCTCCGCTTTAATGAAGGATTCAGACATGACTTTTGCATATCCGTCACCACTACCGGCCTCTTCTTCAAAATTCAGCTCAAGAAACTCCGCTCCCATGCTCTGAACTTGTTCTTTAACTTCAGGACGAGTATCAAATGCACGAACAACCGCGCCCAAGCTGCCCGCAGCACCCACAGCAGCTAAACCAGCAACACCGGCACCAATAATCATCACCTTGGCTGGCGGGACTTTTCCTGCCGCAGTAATCTGACCAGTAAAGAAACGACCAAATTCGTGAGCGGCTTCGACTATTGCACGATAACCGGCAATATTCGCCATAGAACTCAACGCATCCAGCGACTGTGCTCTGGAAATACGCGGTACTGAATCCATCGCCAACACCGTGACTTTGCGGTCTGATAATTTCTGCATCAACTCAGAGTTTTGTGCTGGCCAGACAAAACTCACCAACGTACTCCCTTCCTTCATTAATGCAATTTCATCATCCTCAGGAGCATTAACCTTTAAAATAATATCTGAACGCCAAATATTATGACGATCAGTAACTTCAGCACCTACTTGTTGGTAAGCACTATCCTCAAAGCTAGCTAAATGCCCTGCGCCAATCTCAACAACGACATTAAATCCCAATTTCAGCAGGTGTTCCACCGTGTTCGGTGTGGCTGCAACACGTGCTTCATTGGCAAGTCGCTCCTTCGGTACACCAATACGCATAATGTTCCCTTCCTAAAGCCTAAGATTAATGATGATTATTGCTTGTTACAGTCAATTTAGCGACTAAATTAACTTTATTACTGCCATCAGTAAAATCTATCAACAAATATTTTGATAACAAATTGAAAATATTATCGATGATAGATAACTAATGCGTAAAATAACTAACTAGTATTACCGGTGTAGTATTACCGGTGTAGTATTACCAGTGCAAATCGCAATTTTAACTGGACTACCCGCGATGTTGATAAAAACTTATAGCGCCCTATCCTATAAACTTGCATTCATTCATACTGATAGCATAAATTCGTGGGACATTAGCTATTATTACATGTAATAATTATCGGCTATGTGATGCATAACCATGTTCAGCAAGTTACAACTATTTAATGCGCAAGGTGGAAGAATTTTTTATGAAGCTGAAAACAACGATCATTGCAGCAGCGGTACTCTCATTAACGGGTATTACCACTGTTCAAGCAGCTCAGGAGTTATCCCCGGAGAAAGCGGCAAAGCTGAAACCATTTAAACGTATTACGGTTACAGGCCCTTTTAATGCTATTTATGAAGCTGCCGATGCGGTTTCCCGTCATGCAGACAAAATGGGGGCAGATGGGTTTTATATCCAAAGCCTTGACGATCTAAATAATAGCAGCAATCTGCGCGTTACAGCTGATCTGTATCACAAAGATGCAGAGGAAATTGATAATTCACCTAAATATCGTATATTCCGCGGCATCAAAGAATTACCCAAAGCAGAAGCTATAACGTTGGAACCATTCGACACAGTCACTATTAACGGCTTTTACGACAATGAACCCGATTTGAATGAAGCCATTGCAAAAGAAGCTAAGAAAAAAGGCGCTGCGGCTTTCTTTATTGTTCGTCAGGTTGCAATCAATGATGGCGGTAATCAGACAGTGACAGCTTATGTTTATAAAGATGATGCGCCAAAACGCCAAATTCAGGCTGATGAAGCTGTTATCCCGGCAGATTCCGATTCTGGACGTATTGCATTGGCTGCTGGTGGCGAATCAGCTAAGAAAGTAGAAATTCCTGGTTTAGCCTCTTCAACTTCAACCAGTAATTCTGTTGGCCGCTTCTTTGAAACCCAGTATTCTAAAGGTAAACGTTACACTGTAACTCTTCCTGATGGCACAAAAATCCAAGAATTAAATAAAGTCAGCGCTGCTCAGATGGTTCCTTTTGATTCCATCACCTTTTCAGGTTACTACAACAGCACGCCTGATGTTTCCTATGAAGTGGCTAAACGCGCCGCGGCTAAAGGGGCTAAGTACTATCATATTACCCGTGAATGGCAATCTAGTGGTGGAACCTCCACTATCAGTGCAGACCTGTTCAAATAATCTATTTAACCCAAAAAAAGGCACACATGATAATCATATGTGCTTTTTTTATTTGTAAAGATAATAAAGTTCTTCAAATTAGTTAGCGGATTCTAATTTCGAATCGATACAATCAATAGCATTCTGGATCGTCACTATTTTTTCCGCTTCTTCATCATCAATAGTTATTCCGAAATGCTCTTCCAGAGCCATAATCAGTTCAACATTATCTAACGAGTCGGCACCTAATTCCTCGAATGTTTGTGTATTAAGAATCTGGGTTTCAGGTATTCCAAGTTGTTCTGCAACAACACTTTTGACACGATTCTCTAAATTTTCCACGCTGTATTTTCCTAGATGTACCAATTACAAGGGGAAACAGAAACAGGTTGCTTCCCCATTCTTCATTAACACTAAGATTAAATATTTACACGACAGTCAGGTGCATGAATGCCCCTGTGAATCTGGCACTTTCAGGGATAAAACATAACAGACGTTGATCTTTCTTCAATTTACCCGACTTCATAAGCTCATCCAACATGATATAAATAGAAGCCGATCCGGTATTTCCTTTCATTGTTAAGTTAGTAAACCAACGCTCTTGTTCAATACCAAAATTAATATCTTCAAGACCCTCGGAAAATTTCATGCGGAAATATTCAGATGAGTAATGAGGCAAGAACCAATCAATAGATTCTGCCGATAAGTTACGATCAGCAACTATCCGTCTCAATGGTTCGGTAAGTGTGAATTTAACGACCCTCTCATTTAAATATCTGACATCTTGTTTGATGCAGAAAACAGAATATGCAAGCCAATCAGCTTGACTCATTTGAGCCCAACCTTTCAAACTTCCATCTGCTAACTTTTCTCCACCTGAGTACATACATGTCTCTTGCTCATTAGCAAAAGAGTAAATATCTATCCAATCAATTCGTAATGAAACACCATCAGGTCGAGGTTTGTTTTCAAGTAAAGCAGCGCCGGCACCATCAGAAAGCATCCAACGCAGAAAATCTTTTTCAAAAGCGATTTCAGGGCGTCGTTCCAGTTCTGCAACCCGAGCTTCGTTTTCACTCTGGAAATTGCGGGCATGCAATACAGTGGAAGGGACTTCCGACGTTGTTGAAACCGCATTACTTGTCGTTCCCGAGAGAACGGACAAATAAGCATATTTCATCGCTGTCATACCGGCAGCACAAGCACCGGAAGTTGAGATAACTTCACAGGGTATATTTTTGAGCTCTCCATGAACCATGACACCATGACCCGGTATAATTTGATCAGAAGTACCACTGCTTGCTGCCAGACTTTGCATATCATCTAAAGAAAAGTGTTCATCAACCAAACCTTTTACTGCCTCAGCCGCTAATTGAGCAGATGTATAAGTTGTCTCACCCGTCTCTGGATCCAGGGCATAATGGCGATATTTGATACCATTATTGCGAAGAACTATATGACGAGATCTTGATGGACGACCACCAACAAAACCAAGGACAGATTCCATTGTATTATTATCTATTGGGTTTCCTGGCATAAACGCGGAAACTTTAGTGATATAAACGTTGTTACTCATTTACTTATTTATCTCCTTATCATCGTAGCGGGCAGAACCAGAAGGTTGTTCATAGTATTTCTGTAACTCATTAAGACGTTCTTTAAGTAATGGGGTAAGCAAACGGCGAACAACCACTGAAATAGGAAAAACAACTAATACCATCAATATTAAATAGGTTACAAACAACGCTAATAAAGAGCGTCTTACCCATATCCCTCGTTTGCCCACACGGCAAATCAACCCGGACCAAAATCTAAATCCTCGATGCGCCGCACGTTCACCGAAAATAAAAGCTTGGTCGACAACCGCTGCTCCCATACCTTTCAACATTGGAGCATCAACTTTCTCTTTATCCGTTTTGAGCGCTGCCAACAATGCATCACCAAAACGTGTAGCATCTTTAACGTCTTCCTCCGATACGCCCGCCCGCGGTAAGCTAGGGAATGGCTGTCTTTTTCCTGTCATTAGCCATATCGGGGTTGTGAATACTGTTGCAAAAAAGTTTGCTTTATCAACAAAGACCACGTTATCGCGCAAATATGCTCCACTTTCATGCAACAATCTTTTGACAGTTTCCTGAGCTATCAACCACATGTTTCGGCAAGCAATAACTGTCACCACCGGTCGGCCATTAAGTAAACGCTTTCCTTCTTCACTCTTAAGAAATGCCACTATCGGAGGAGCAGGTGATAAATACCAAACTTGGTAGCCTAATATGACCAAATCAAAAGGTTCTTCGTCTTCCAGATTCAAAGGCGCTAGCTCAGGCGGATGTAACTGCACTGTTTCTGGGAAAACATCAACAAATTTAGAAAACTTCCAGGGAAATTCAAATTCTGGAATCGGTTTCAGAATAACTTCACGGATGTATATCTCGTCAAACTCTTGCAGGGGTGAAATTAAGCTTTTTACCACCTCGATCAATTGGCCACTTTGGGAATACGACACCACAAGAACACGTTTCATATGTTCTAACCTTTATGAATATTTAATACTGAGCCATTCATCGGCACCTAAAAGATAAAAATTTTAATAACAACTGTCCTCTAACCATCTGAGAATACTTTTTGGCATAGGTACATATAATCATTCCTGAAAATTAAAAACATATACAAGAAAAATAAGTTAATAAATCACAGAGTAATATTTTCACAAACAATATAAATCAAAACAGTCGTTGTCAACATGATTTTTTTATTTTTATATAAGATTAGTTTTATATCACATTGCAGGAAATTAATTAGTTACTGATAGAAAAATCAATGAAAAATATATTAACTTGAATATAAGATTAACAGAATCAATTAAAATCAAAAAAATATTTAAATTAAATCAATGAATTAAAAAAACATTCCATATTTTTTAATTTGATAAGACATTCATAACATTATGAAATTACATATCTAATGGATTAATTTAATAATCTGACATGAAAACAAGAGATTATTATTACTTAGCAGTAATATTACATAACAAAATGAAAATTAGAGGTAAAACTTTATCTTTCACAACTATTTTTATTAAATTTTGAGATCGATCGAAAAAATTAAAATAAAAATTACTTAATTAGTAATAACACTATACCCAATGGATTTCAAGATGGATCGCGACGGCAAGGGAGCGAATCCCCGGGAGCATAGATAACTATGAGACCGGGGTGAGTGAGTGCAGCCAACAAAAAGGCAACTTGAAAGATGACGGGTATATAGTAATTCATGCTTATTACCTATTTACCTTAGTACAATAAACAGCATTATAAAAATAACTCATATCAGCTTATAAAAACAAATTGCATCTCACTAAATTCACCATCAAACAATGCATAAATTTTATAGTTATTTGCATAGAAAACCATTGCATCCAGCTCATACCCTTCGTAGAATCCTCCCCTATTTCTAGGTTCAATCAGTTTGTTTCTCCGTCCTGTACAGCTTGGAAGCGATGAAAACCCGATACCCAGTTCATCTTTATGATCAGGATAACAAACTGGTTAATAATGCAGTTTATGTCATATTAGGAACATATTTTTGGAAAAGAAACTAGGTCTCACAGCTCTTACTGCTCTGGTACTCAGCTCTATGGTCGGCGCGGGTGTTTTCAGCTTACCGCAGAATATGGCTGAAATCGCCAGCCCGGCAGCGTTAATGATCGGCTGGGGAATAACAAGTGTCGGTATCCTGTTCCTGGCTACCGCGCTGTTACTGCTCTCTCGTCTTCGTCCGGATCTTGATGGAGGGATTTTCACTTATGCCAAAGAGGGCTTTGGTGAACTAATAGGCTTCTGCTCTGCCTGGGGATATTGGTTATGCGCAGTCGTTGCCAACGTTTCCTATCTGGTTATCGTTTTTGCCGCTCTGAGTTTCTTTACTGATAAAGAGGGCATTGTCATCTTTGGTGACGGCAATACTTGGCAGTCCCTATTGGGAGAATCTATTCTACTCTGGTTCGTACATTGGTTAGTACTCCGCGGCGTTCAAACCGCAGCCGGAATCAACAAATTGGCGACAATGGCAAAATTGCTGCCTTTAGGTGCTTTCATCATACTTGCCGCCATAGCTTTCAAAACGGATATCTTTCATTTCGACTTTAAAGGCATCGATCTAGGGGTTCCTGTCTGGCAACAAGTAAAAGATACCATGTTAATTACCCTTTGGGTTTTTATTGGTATTGAAGGTGCTGTTGTGGTTTCAGCCAGAGCGAAAAAACGGACAGATGTGGGTATTGCAACCATGCTGGCTGTCATTGCGGCGTTAGCAATATACATCTTGGTCACCCTACTCTCCCTTGGATTAGTACCACGACCTGAGTTAGCAGCAATGCGCAATCCATCAATGGCAAACCTGATGGTAGGACTTGTTGGCTCCGCAGGTGAAATCATTATTGCTGCCGGATTGATTGTCTCCGTCTGTGGTGCTTATCTGAGTTGGACAATCATGGCAGCCGAAGTGCCATTTATCGCGGCCCAACACGGCTCTTTTCCAAAAGTATTTAACCGGCAAAACCGCAATAATTCGCCATCATCTTCATTATGGTTCACTAATGGCGCTGTACAACTCTCTCTCGTTTTGATCTGGTTGAGTGGAAGCAACTACAATTCATTGCTGACAATTGCATCAGAAATGATTTTAGTGCCCTATTTCCTTGTCGGAGCATTTCTTTTAAAAGTCGCTTTTGATCGCAGCAATAAGGGGTTATTACTCATTGCTGTTGGAACATGCATTTATGGCATATGGCTGCTTTATGCGTCCGGTTTGATGAATTTGCTATTGTCTGTTGTTCTCTATGCGCCAGGTCTTATTGTTTTTTTGTATGCACGCCACCAAAACCCGCAGAAAAATAGCTTACATCTGGCTGAAAAGCTCACTATTGTCGCATTGCTGATAACAGCAATCCCTGCCACTGGGTTGCTAATCAAGTAATCCCGTCAGATCCAGCCATTATTCTCCTGTAATGGCTTTCTGGATTTTTATATAGCAGTTTGTTTGGTTTTTCGTTGTTCTGACATATTTTTGTTATTGTTATCTTTATAAGTATGTTGTAACTAATATTGTTAATGCAACTTGATTGGTATGATTCTTTAATCAAGCTGGGGCATTCGCACCAAAACAAATTCGATACGAATGCCCTGATAGAAACCAGATATTGTCCTTAAGTTATTTCAATTTGTCGGCCCAATCCGCAATTGCATCCGCTGCTTCGATCGGCTTCTCAGCAGGTAGCGCGTGGCTGGCCCCGTCAATCACTGCGACAGTAACACGGTTACCGAACTCATCCTTCGCCTCCATTCGAGACGATTCAGGTCGGAACGGGTCGGAACCAGCCTGTAGATCGAGGATAGGCACCGCCCCGCCAGCCCACCAATCCTTGCGATTGGTTAGCTCGCGCGCCGAGGACTGACTTTTTATGACATCAGAATGCCAACCCTCAAGCCAAGGCGTTGGATCATTGCCTGCCGCGAAGAAAGCAAGCCTAAGTTTCGTCAGCCGCTCCTCACGAGTGGATTTAGGATCACTAATCACCATGATCGCATCCGAGAGTTCCGAGGGCCAAGATTTCGCCGCCCCTGCCAGAAGTACTATGCCACGCGTCATTTCGGGATAATCCGAAGCAATCGTCTTGGCGATCCAATGGCCATAAGCGTGCCCCACCACAATTGCCTTACCTCCCTCCGCCGCAACTACTGCCGCAAAATCGCCAGCAAAGTCGTGGAAGGTCACATTTTCCATGGGGCCGGTCGACCCCGAGATTCCTCGCGGCTCGGGCAGAGCAACGCGATAGCCGCGTGCCACTAGTTGATTCGCGAGTGGCGCAAACTCCGCTGTTCCCCTCCCGGTTGAAGCAATCATCACAATCAGCGGTCCCTCCCCGCGCACCGAATATTCGATCAGTGCCGCACCATTGGTGACGGTTTTCTGCTCTACTTCCGTGGCTAAGACGGGCTGCGCGACTGCGAACACGATGGACAAGAAGCCTAATGCAAAGACGAACTGTTTCATTTTTTCCCCTTACAGAGTTAATTATTTGAGGGTTTATACCTTATGGATTTCAAGATGCATCGCGACGGCAAGAGAGTGAATCCCCAGGAGCATAGCAAACTATGTGACCGGGGTGAGCGAGTGCAGCCAACAAAGAGGCAACTTGAAAGATAACGGGTATATGACGTTAGCTAAGACAGGCATCACTATAAATAATAAAATAGAAAGATCACATGAGAAAACTATAGAGCCATTTAATCCAAATGACTTACTCCTTAGAATAAATATTCTCAAGGAGAAAAAATGTTAGCGAGAAATGGTAGAACAGCAAAAAAATAACTTTTTAAGTGTAATAAATTAATTGTGATATAAATCACAACTAATTTTATAACCAATTATTAATTAAAAGATATTCTTATTGACCAGCATAATGATTTATTACATATAATAAATCACATTAATATTAAAAAATAATCCTGTTTAAGTAAAAGATGCAGATAAAAATCTTAAATATAATATATTATCGAGTCATTCTTTGGATTTTTCATAATTAATCGCTATGATCGCCTAACTTTATCCCTAAAAAGACACATTTTGAGTTATCGTTGTTGTTATCGGATAAAAACTATGAATATTTACATGCTGTATTGATGTTTATACAGTTCCAATTAAATCAATATTTCTACTTCCCTGACGCCATGCACGTTAGGGTTAGGATCTATTTACAATGAAAGCTAAACTGATTATTTCATCCTTACTTGTATCTTCTGTACTTATTCCTGTAGCAAATGCAGCGGACGGAAAGATTAACTTTACCGGTAATATCATCTCTAATGCTTGTAAAATCGATACTGACTCTGCGAACCAAAACGTAAACATGGGAACAATTAGCTCAAATGCATTTAGTGGTGTAGATAGTACTGCGGCTGCAACCCCCTTTAGTATTAAAATGAGTGATTGCCCACCAGAGCATACCCATGCACAAGTTAAATTTGACGGGCAGATAGACAGTAAAAATAATAATCTTCTGGCTTTATCCAATGATAAAGGTCAAGAAGTTGCTGATGGTGTTGCTGTTGGTATCTATGAAGAAGATAATTCAACACTAATTCCTTTGGCACAAGCTTCCAAACTCCAGGCTTTTACTGATCAAAAAACCGCAGAACTGAAGTTCATTGCAAAATATGTTGCAACAGCTCAAGCAATTAGCCCAGGATCGGGTGATGCAGTCGCTAATTTTACGATTGTTTATAACTAAAGCAGGCCAAATTTAGAACAGAACTTCATCCACGTTTTGTTTCTAATAAAGAAGTACGGGGCATGGATGCCCGCAAATCCCACAAAATAACACATAATAATATAATAAAACGGAGATGTTACTGTGCAGTATCAACGTCTATTGACAATAATTTTTCTATATATTACCAGCATAAATTTCGCTATCGCAGGTGTCGTCATTGGTGGAACTCGTGTTATTTACATGAGTGACAAAAAAGAAGCGTCTATTTCTATAAATAACCCGGAAAAAGATGCCCCTTACCTAATTCAATCTTGGATCCAAGATGAAAATGACAATACGAGAACCCCTTTTATCGTTACCCCTCCCATCTTTAAACTCACAGCAGGTCATGAAAATATCCTGCGTATTGTAAAAACAGAAAGTAACCTGCCTCAAGATCGAGAATCACTTTTTTGGTTAAATGTAAAGTCTATTCCTACCTCGGTGAAATCAGACCAGAATCAATTGCAAATAACAGTTAAGTCAAAGTTTAAATTGTTCTACCGCCCTGCAAATTTAGCAGAAAAGTCAAGTACCGCATACAAAAAGCTCAAATTCCGTACGGAAAATAATTCATTGATCGCAGAGAACCCCACCCCTTACTTCATTTCATTCTCTTACCTTAAAGTAGATCAACATGAAATAAAACCTGCGGGCATGATTAAACCCTTTAGCCAACTAAGCTGGCCTCTGCCGGCAAAGAACATAAAACAGGTAAATTGGAAAGCAATTAATGATTTTGGTGGTGCTACTGCCGAGGAAAAAACAACCATTTAATAAAACTATTACATTACTCTACGCCAGAAAATTAATTATGGGAAAGTGCTCACAGCATAAGATTAATAAGCAACCATACAATATTGAACATTCATGGCTCTTATTAGTGCCATTTATAGCTGTTGGCGTACTTTTTTACCCGGCTAAAACTTATTCTGAAGATTATTTCAACATTCATGCACTGGAAATCGGTACTGATTTTGGTTCATCTGAAGACATTGATCTCTCTATTTTCACGCAAGATAACTATCCGCCCGGTATTTACTGGGTAGATATTTACCTTAATAGAGATAAAATAGATACCAGGAACGTAACCTTTGTCACGATAAATAATAAATTGCTGCCTAAGCTGACAATTCAGCAATTACAGGATATGGGAGTAAAAGTTGATAGCTTTCCAGAGCTGATCAGTTTACCACCAGAAACAGAGTTGTCTGATTTAAGTCAATATATTCCATCAGCAAGCACCATCTTCAATTTTAGTCAGCAAAGGCTGGATATCAGTATTCCACAAGCAATATTACACAATCAGGCAAGAGGTTATGTTTCGCCTGAATTATGGCAGCAAGGATTAACTTCATTACTGATTAACTATAATTATAGTGGTTCAAATACCTGGCAAGATAATCCATCCGGCTCTACGCAGACCCATTATCTGAATCTTCGAACAGGCGCTAATTGGCAAGCATGGCGCCTACGCCATTATTCTACCTATACCAGTCGTGATAAGAGTTGGAAAAGTATTAACACCTATTTACAACGGGATATTCACGCACTAAAAGGACAATTAACGCTAGGTGACAGCTTTACCCCCTCCTATATTTTTGAGGGTGTTCAATTCCGTGGCTTACAATTAGCTTCTGATGACAATATGTTACCAGACAGCTTACAAGGTTTCGCTCCTAGTGTCCGAGGAATTGCTCAAAGTAATGCTCAAGTTACAATCAAGCAAAACGGCTATATCATTTATCAAACTTATGTTTCACCAGGCCCATTTGTCATTAATGACCTTTTCCCAACGACAACAAGTGGAGATTTGGACGTTATTATCAAGGAAGCAGATGGTCAGGAATATCGATCTACTCAGTCTTTTTCGACTATACCGATTATGTTACGGGAAGGAGGCTTGCAATATTCGATAACACTGGGCCAATATCAATCATCAAATAATCATGGGCAAGAACCTAATTTTACCCAAGGCGCATTAGTCTATGGTTTTTCTAATAATATCACTACCTATGGTGGTACGATTTTTTCAAAAGATTATCAATCCGTTGCTTTAGGATCAGGTTATAACTTTGGTATATTAGGCTCTCTCTCTTTTGACATCACTCACGCTAACACCGATTTACCATCTAATATAAGTACCAAAGGGCAATCCTACCGTTTTCAATATGCAAAAGACCTTTCATTAACAGGAACTAATTTTACTCTGGCAGGTTATCGTTATTCGACACGTGGTTTTTATGATTTTAAAGAAGCCAATGACATAGATGATGCTAATAAAAGTGACTGGCGTTACCGCACCAATAAAAGAAGTAAATTACAACTGCATATTAATCAATCTCTGGGAAATTTTGGCAGTTTATATCTGTCCGCCTTTCAACAAAATTACTGGCAACAACCTGGCTATGAACGTAATATCAACGCAGGTTATAGCACCAATTATAATAATGTTAATTACAGCTTGAATTATACCTATAGCCAACTTCCAGATACGGATAAAAATGAACAGATCTTTTCATTCAGCATACAGATTCCATTAGATCGCTGGCTAAAGAATAGCTGGACTAGTTATAATTTTAATACCAATAAAAACAAAGACATTTCCCATCAAGTGGGTTTAAGTGGCACAGCGCTGGAAGACGATAATTTAATCTATAGTTTACAGCAGAGTTACACGAATCACGGTACTGGCGCTGGCGGTCATATTCATGCGGAATATAAAGGCGCTTATGGTCAACTTAATACTGGTTATAGCTATGATCGTCATTCGCACCAATTAAATTATGGTCTTCAAGGAGGCATTGTTGCTCACCCATACGGTATTACGCTTTCACAACATTTGGGAGATACATTGGCATTAGTCCGGGCTGATGGCGCTCAAGGAATAAAGATCCAAAATAATGTTGGTATTGCCACCGATTGGAATGGTTATGCGATTATTCCTTATGTCAGCAGTTACCGGAAAAATCGGATTGCACTGGATACGCATTCATTAGCAGATAATGTCGATATTGACGTTAATGCCCAAACCGTTATTCCTACTCGTGGAGCATTAGTCCTGGCCGATTTTAAAACCCGGATAGGTCACAGAGTTCTCATCAATCTCTATTATCATGAAAATCCTATTCCTTTTGGTGCAGTTGTCACGTTAGAAAAACGCCATGATATCGACGAAGTAAATAGCGCTATTGTTAGTCATGAAGGGCAAGTTTACCTCACGGGTCTACCCGATAGTGGACAATTATTCGTTAAATGGGGTTATAAAGATATTCAGGAATGTGTCGTTAATTACAAATTACCGGAAAAAAGTCCTTTATCCGGTGTTTATATAATAGCAGCTCACTGTAAATAACCACCCACAGGAAAACGCTATGTTTAATATTTACAATAAACTTAAATATTTTCTCATTATCACCAACTTATTAATTGGTTTGATAGTCAGTTCTTATAGTTTTTCCGCTAACTGCCAGTTTGAGAAAGGATTTAAATCAGAAATCACTCATCTCTCTTTTGGAACCTTATATGTTCCAAGGGATCAACCTATTGGCACAACAATTTATGAATATCGGGCAGATGAATTAGACAATAAAAACAATATTTTCTATTGCGATACAAATGTTAATACGTCATGGGGATACACATCCTACAAAAGTGCAGAATACAACAAGGATGCTATTTACGAGTCCGGTGTTCCCGGTGTAGGTATAAGAATAAATACTTGGGGTCCCGGCTATGGTATCGACTGGTTACCCCGTATCGCTAATAATCCTGTAAGCTGTGACAGTTCTGGTCGTTGGTATTGTGGTAAAACATGGGGTTATTTGACAATTCAGCTAATAAAAATAGCACCAACAACAGGTTCTGGTTTTGTCAAAAATGAGCAGTTAATTCAAGCACGGGTAAATAACCACATCGTGCATACTTACCGTTTGGGAAATACCAGAATTATTACTAAAAGTTGCTCACTGAAAGATACCAATATTACTGTTCCTATGGGAGATATCAAAAAAAGTGATTTTTCTGGTATTAATAGCACCGCAGGAGGGAAAGATTTTGAGATTATTTTAGACTGTGATGATGATGTCCAGATTCAATTAATGCTCGACGGAAAGAAAGCAAAAAATAACTTATATCACGTATGGGCGCTTGATCAAAATGATAATCATACAACTGCTTCCGGTGTAGGTATGCAAATTCTTTATAACAACCAACCTGCCATTATCCATTCACAAATCAATATTGGTAATAGCTATTCAGGTGGGAAGTTATCCATCCCTTTACACGCCCGCTATTTTCAGACCGATCGTAATATTACCCCTGGGCGAGCAAATGTAACCGCAACAATGACATTAACTTATCAGTAATAAATTTATTTGCATCAGTTATAGAAAGTTTATTTCTTAGCTGATGTGCTGTTATTTTATTATTTTTATCTGAAAAAGTTCGGCCAAGTACTCACACTCTATGAAATCGGTGTGCATGATAAAGTCCGCGCATTGATGCAGAAACCAGGTGCATTTAAGAGAGCAGAAGGCAGCATTCAATCTCGTTTTATTTCACAAATTCAAAGAGGTGAAAGAGTTGATTTTGAAAATAATTATGATTTCGTTGAGGAATAAAAAGTACCATTCCTTGACCCATTGTGGACTATTGGAGGAGCAACTAGTCGTGGAAAATTGACAAATGTCAAGGCAGAAAATGTGGATGATAAATATAGAGTGTCTGGTGTAATAAACTATGAACTGTATGATAAATTTACCGATCCATACGACATGAAAGATTTAACTGGTAAAGAGTGGAATCCTAATGGAACTCCATATGTTATCACTGGAGAATGGTCAGAATCAGTTAATTTCGATGTAAACAAAGATATTTATGAAAACAAAATTAAGCCCATGCTTGGTCAATAAAAACAATCGATAAAATAGCCATTAGTCGCGCATTTAATGCGCGACCATATGAAATATATTTGTCAACTAGAAAATATTTTGATAAAGAATTGTTGGTGCAAAGAGGCTGAATATGAAAATAACAGCCATTAATAACGATACCCATATGGTCTTTTTTACATTTCTTTCTAATATGAAAAAATAGTTAACTAATATAGTTAAGAAGAAAAACGTTATAATTGACATAAAAAGCATGGCGATGAATGGCATTTTGCACACCTTGTTTAAAAAAAATCCATAATGTCATCATAAATGAGAATGAAATGAATCATTAGTGGTAAAAACAGCGCTTTTTAACACAATTAACAATTATTTTCAATAAATTTTATTGACGTGTTATTTAGGCTCAGGTAAGTCAAATACGTCACAAATAAATTTGTGACCGGGTGTGGAAACCCAATTAGCTGGATGACGCAATTACATAAAATTTGTAACCCGCTCGCATATTAGACAATTAGAAAGATAGTGACAATGTAATATTGATATAATAAGCCACTATCAAAACAGCAACAGTATTAAAGAATGACCAGGTATCATAATCTCAAGAATAAAACCATTGGTGGAATCGGTAAAATTAGCAGTTATGACATTGAATTCACTTTTAATAGTAAAAAACCGCAAACCTTTCGGTTGGTATTCTTTCCATTAACTGACGATATTGTCGGAGCCGAAAGAATTGCTGAAATATACGATGTTAATCCAAACATTTTATTCGCTGTGTCTATACCCTATGGATTTCAAGATGCATCGCGACGGCAAGGGAACGAATCCCCGGGAGCATAGCGAACTATGTGACCGGGGTGAGTGAGTGCAGCCAACAAAGAGGCAACTTGAAAGATAACGGGTATATCATCTTCTTCGATCAATCTTATGAATCAATCCCTATAGACGAATTAAACGGCAGGACTCCATTTGATAAAATAGATAAAACTGTTCATTACAATAGAAATGAAAATAATTACTTTTTTAATGTCTTAATATCATACATTCTGGATTATATTGAAGAATCTAAAGTTCATTACCTGTACTTTAGTGGTTACAATGATTCTCATAAAAGAACCTATGAAAGACTTTTACAAAAGGTACAGTCAAGATTAATATTAGAGTATGAAGATTTAGGAGGAGGCGATTATGTTGTTAAAACGTGCTACAGCAACCAAGAAGAAGGCAACTCAAGCTGACTACGCTCGTAACCGCAAAAATAAAACCGCTATGGTTAATGCTTTCGTCGAGGCTAACAAAGCCAAACATACGGAAAGTACCTGCTAACCAGTTCATTCGTTTTAGTCTAAGCAAAAAGCCACCTTTAGAATAGGTGGCTTTAACCTATAAAAAACTGCATCACAAATGCAAAATTTGAGACGCAGTTTAGAATATGACCTTCCTTTTTAATCAGGAAGCAATTTGCTCCATTGTTTGCAAAATTCGTTTATCGGAGACTGGATATGGCGTACCCAGTTGTTGAGCAAACAAGCTGATCCGCAGTTCTTCAATCATCCAACGAATCTCTCGCACCTCAGGTAATTGTTTCTGTTGCAGTGATAATTTCGCCAGCCATTGCTGCCACTGTTGCCGGACATTTTCGACACGCCCCATTTGTGCTCTATCTCTATGCGGATCAATCGCCAATTTTTCAAGACGGCGCTCAATGCCCTGCAGATAACGCAGGACATCCGGCAAACGTTTCCAACCATTAACGGTGACAAATCCTTTGAAAACCAGACCAGAAAGCTGCTCTTTGATATCCGATAACGCCAAGGCTAGTGAAATATCAATTCTCCCCTTAAGGCGTTTGTTAATAGCAAAAATAGTGGTGAGTATCTGTTCTACCTGTTTAGCTATTTCCACGACAGTATCGTTCAACTCAGCCCGAACTTTGTCCTGTAGCTGAATAAAATCCTGCTCATTCCAAGCTGGCCCACCATTCACTACTATCAATTTATCCACACCACAGGAGATACAATCATCAATCAAATCCAGTACCTTGCCATAAGGGTTAAAATAGAGTCCCAATTTGGATTTATTCGGCAATTTCTCATGTAAATACTTAATTGGTGAAGGAATATTGAGCAACAACAGACGACGAGTACCTTCCCACATGGCAATCTGTTGCTCTAATTCAGTTTCAAACAATTTGATACCGATACTCTCTTTTTCATCCACCAGCGCGGGAAATGCTTTAACAGAGTAACCACCACGTTTCTGTTCATACCGTCCCGGCAATTCACCAAAACTCCAAATATGCAGCCCACTCTGTTCAATCCCATCATCAGCAACAGCGGAAAGTGTCTCCTGAACTTTCTCTTTCAAGCGTAATTTCAGCGCAGATAAATCTTTACTTTCAGCGATAGTCCGGTTCTTCTCTCCTACCACTCGAAATGTCATTTTGAGGTGATCGGGTACTTGCTCTAATTGCCAATCATCACGTGACACCGTAACACCAGTCATCCGCCGTAACTCTTTCTCAAAGCTATCTAACAAGGTCGATTGTGGTTGAGGTACCCGCTCCATAAATGCCTGAGCATAGTTTGGTGCAGGGACAAAATTACGACGAACCGGTTTCGGCAATGATTTAATCAGCGCAACAACCAGATCATAACGAATACCGGGGATCTGCCAATCAAACCCCTCATCCTTAACCTGATTCAACACCGGTAGCGGAATATGAACGGTCACACCATCAGCTTGCGTGCCCGGTTCAAACTGGTAACTAAGCCGTAATTTCAATGCCCCCTGATACCAGTAATTAGGGTAATCCAGCGCACTGATTTTATCGGCATCGCCTTTGATCAACATATTTTTTTCAAAATTAAGCAAGTCCGGTTGCTCTTTACCTGTCTTCAACCACCAGCGATCAAAATGGCGAGCAGAAACCACATTCTGAGGTATCCGTTGATCATAGAAACTAAACAAGGTTTCATCATCCACCAAAATGTCGCGACGACGGGATTTATGTTCTAGCTCCTCAATTTCCTCGCGTAATTTCAGATTCGCTCGGAAAAATGCATGTCGAGTTTGCCAATCGCCTTCCACCAGCGCATGGCGGATAAACAACTCACGGCAGAGCATTGGGTCAATTTTGCTGTAATTAACCAGACGACTAGCCACAATTGGCAAACCATATAAAGTGACTTTTTCCCTAGCCATTACCGCACCCTGAGATTTCTGCCAGTGCGGCTCGCTATGATGATACTTCACCAGATGCCCGGCTAACGGTTCAACCCATTCAGGTTCGATTCGCGCAGCAATACGCCCCCACAAGCGACTGGTTTCAACCAATTCCGCCGCCATTGACCATTTAGGCGGCTTCTTGAATAAACCAGAACCAGGAAAAATAGCAAAACGGGCATTACGCGCACCGGTATATTCCTGTTTATCTGTATCTTTTTGGCCGATATGAGATAACAGCCCAGAAAGTAACGCAGTATGAATACCACGGTAATCTGCATCCTGACTATTTACCGACAGACCAATTTCTTTCACAACTTGTCGTAACTGGGTATATATATCCTGCCATTCTCTAACTCTCAGGTAGTTAAGATAATCTTGACGGCAAAGTTTGCGAAATTGCGAAGAGGAAAGTGCTTTTTGCTGCTCTTTCAAAAAATCCCATAATTTCAGAAATGCAATAAAATCGGAGTCTTTATCAGCAAATCGACGGTGTTTCTCATCAGAAGCCTGCTGTTTCTCCAGTGGCCTCTCTCTTGGGTCCTGAATAGATAGCGCAGAAGTGATAACCATCACTTCACGTACACAACCATGATGACGAGCTTCCAATACCATACGCGCCAGCCGAGGATCAACCGGGAGCTGAGCAAGCTGTCGCCCTATTGATGTAAGACAGTAATTAGCCTTAGCCATTGCGCCTTGGTCAAGAGTACTCTGGTCAATAGCCCCAAGCTCTTCCAGAAGCCGAACACCATCCTGAATATTACGTTTATCAGGCGGTTGCACAAATGGAAATGCACTGACATCCCCAAGACCAATTGCCGTCATTTGCAGAATGACCGATGCCAAGTTAGTACGCAGGATTTCTGGATCAGTAAACTCTGGCCGAGAAAGGAAATCGTCTTCTGAATACAGCCGGATACAGATCCCGTCAGATACACGTCCGCAACGCCCTTTCCGCTGATTAGCCGACGCCTGTGATATGGGTTCAATCGGCAATCTCTGTACTTTCGTGCGATAACTGTAACGGCTGATACGTGCATACCCGGTATCAATCACATATTTAATTCCCGGTACCGTCAACGAGGTTTCTGCCACGTTAGTTGCCAGCACAATTCTCCGCCCCGTATGTGACTGGAAAATCCGGTTCTGATCACTGTTAGAAAGACGCGCAAATAGTGGCAGTACGTCGGTATGACGCAGATTCTGTTTATTCAGCGCATCTGCTGTATCACGAATCTCCCTCTCTCCACTCATAAAGATCAGGATATCCCCAGGCCCTTCACGGTTGAGCTCATCAACAGCATCAATAATTGCCTCAAGCTGATCCCGCTCTCCATCATTATCTTCCCCCATGACAGGACGATAACGCACTTCTACCGGATAGGTTCGACCAGAAACTTCGATAATTGGCGCATGATTAAAATGGCGAGAAAAGCGCTCAGGATCGATAGTCGCGGAGGTAATGATCACTTTCAAATCAGGACGTTTTGGCAGTAATTGGCGCAAATAACCCAGAATAAAATCAATATTCAGACTGCGTTCATGCGCCTCATCGATAATGAGCGTGTCATACTGTTTAAGTAGCCTGTCATTTTGCAGTTCCGCCAGCAAAATACCATCGGTCATCAGTTTAACTAACGTGTTATCGCCCACACGATCACTAAAACGGACTTTATAACCAACAGCAGAACCCACTGAGGTTTCCAATTCTTCCGCCAGACGATTGGCAACCGCACGAGCAGCCAATCGACGGGGTTGAGTATGACCGATAAGGCCTTTTATTCCCCGACCTAGTTCAAGACAAATTTTCGGGATCTGTGTTGTTTTACCCGAACCGGTTTCACCGGCAATAATGACAACTTGATGGTCACGAATAGCTTTGTAGATATCATCTTTCTTCTGGCTGACGGGCAAGTTTTCCGGATATTTGATCGTTGGACAAGCAGCCTGACGGTTAATGATTTTCTGAGACTCTTTCACTTATATTGATCCTTGTAACTTCTTACTTTGCTAATTAGCCAGCTTTTATTGATGACATGGTTCTTATCGGTAACATGTTTTTATTGACAACATGTTTTTATTGACAACATAGTAACACATCCCATCTATTGGCAATAATCTCGGCTGATATTTCCTCGCCATGCTATATTCAACGTGAGTAAAAGTTTTTCAATAAATTTGAATGCTAAGCTCTAAATATTGCTCTATTACCAGAAGATAATAACTCATAGAATCACTATATCGTGATTAACAAGTAAATTACCAAGAGTTAATTTAAGGAATAAACATGAGTAAAGTTCTGGTTCTTAAATCCAGCATTATGGCGCAGCATTCACATACTAACCAAATGGCCGACTTCTTCATTGAAAAATGGCAAGCCAATCATACTGATGACAGCATTACAGTACGCGATCTGGCCGCACAACCCATTCCTGTTATGGATAATGAACGGGTTCATGCATTGCGTCCGAGTGGCAATGGAATGACCGCTCGCCAAAAAGAGACGTTAGCATTATCTGACGAACTCATTGCGGAATTGCAGGATAATGACGTTATTGTTATCACTGCGCCTATGTACAACTTCCACATTCCAACCCAACTGAAAAGCTATTTTGATATGATAGCCCGTGCTGGCGTGACTTTCCGTTATACCGAGAATGGCCCTGAAGGTCTGCTAAAAGGCAAACGAGTAATCATCCTGACCAGCCGGGGCGGCATCCATAAAGACGGCCCCAGTGATCTGTTAGTGCCTTATCTGCGTCTGTTTCTAAGTTTCATTGGGCTCACTGATATAGAGTTCGTATTTACCGAAGGTGTAGCATTAGGCCCTGATGCCGCAAATCAAGCGCAACAAACCGCCCGTGAAGTTTTGCAAGCAATAGCTTCCTGATAGCCACGTTTTTGTCCATAATTCATACATTACCTATATTTTTATATTGTTGTCTTTTGCGCGTCATTCGACGCGCTTTTATTATGGCTTTAGCCAGTTTAAGTAGCGTCAGCTGCTTAAACATAAAACCACCCGCTATGCGGGTGGAGACCCGAGGTTATACCAAGAAAAACACCTTTCCGTTACGATATAGATGTTCAAGCTAATATACGTAACTGAAATAAGGAAAGGTGTTTATGGGGATTAAAGCACAAAGCTCA
>NZ_NSCM01000027.1 GCF_003287735.1 Photorhabdus bodei
TGAGCTTTGTGCTTTAATCCCCATAAACACCTTTCCTTATTTCAGTTACGTATATTAGCTTGAACATCTATATCGTAACGGAAAGGTGTTTTTCTTGGTATAACCTCGGGTCTCCACCCGCATAGCGGGTGGTTTTATGTTTAAGCAGCTGACGCTACTTAAACTGGCTAAAGCCATAATAAAATGTGCACGTGGTGAACGTGCACATTAGCACTGACACTACTTCCTACTTTCAGATGTTCAATCACCACCCGTTGTTGTTCCTCATTAAGTACCGAACGGCGTCCCATGTGTTTTCCTGCTGCTTTAGCTCGTGCAATACCAGAATGAGTGCGCTCTATCAGTAAGTCTTGTTTAAACTCTGCCATTGCAGCTATTATCTGCATGGTCACTCTCTCGGCAGAACTGGTCAGATTTACTCCTCCATGACGCTATGAAGTTGAACGAAAAATAGGAGGCACTGGGGAAAAGACACATCCCCTGCTGTACAAAAAACAGATTTAATTTAGAATTGTCCCCGTTCCCCAAACGGTCCCTAAGTCATGTGAGTGAATTTAAACGATTCCGCCAGAATACCCGGTTATCCCGAACAATCCTGTTGAGATAGAAACTAAGATGTCCGATATCAATAATCTGCTGCGGGATCCGCAGTTTTTTTCCATGCTGCATAAACAGATGTTGCAGTTTGCTAGCTTGCAGTTGAATGATTTTCATCAGGCGGAAGACGTTGTTCAAGAGGCGCTGGAAGGGGCGATGAAGAATGCTTCTTCCTTTGCCGGACGAGCCGCCTGGAAAAGCTGGGTGTTTACGATCCTGCGCAACAAAATCTCGGACGCCTTGCGTATGCGTTATCGGCACAGCAGCGTGCAACTGACTGATGATGTTGATGAGCAAAATTTCGAAGCGCTGTTTGATGAGTCTGGTCACTGGCCACGAAACGAGCATTCTCAGCGCTGGCATTTACCGGATGAGGCGGCCGAGCAGGAGCAATTTTGGACGGTTTTCGAGCTTTGTCTGACACAGTTGCCAACGCAAAACGCACGGGCATTTATGATGCGCGAATTTATTGGTCTTGAGACTCAGGAGATCTGTCAGGAGATGGCGCTCTCTGTCAGCAACCTGAATGTGATGCTCTGGCGTGCGCGTATGCGTTTACGCGAATGTTTGTCACAACGCTGGTTTTCCCAGGAGGATAAAAATGCTTAGTTGTTACCAAGCTACACGCCTGATGTCTCAGGCGCTGGATGAAAAAATCGTGCTTTCTCAACATGTTCAGCTAATGCTGCATTTGAAAATATGCGACGGGTGCCGAAATTTCAGACAACAGCTCGCCGACCTGCGCACTATCACTTCCGCATTCGCTCGTGGCGAAAACGAGAATCAAAATAAAGTAACGTAGGGAAGGGGAATCAGGTACGATGGCGGTAAATCAGGCGATCAAGCGAAAACCTCCCACCGCCATAAGTCATCAGATACAACTGAGCCGTCAGCCAGGTAGCGTGGACAGGCCAGGCATCTGGATAAACAAATATCTGAATCACCAGCGTCATCACCATTAATGCTAGCGCGGAGAAGCGTGTCGCTAATCCGACAATCAGCAGCAGCGGAAACAAGTGTTCTGCGGTCGCGGCCATGACAGCAGCAACATCAGGTGGTAGCAGAGGAAGCCTGTACTCGTTGGTAAAGAGCGACACGGAGCTGTCGGTAACGCGCGGAATCCCTAGTTGCCAGGGTGTGCGTGTCTCCAGAATATCTATGTTTAATCCAACCACTTTGCTTTGGCCCGATAGCCAGAATGTTGCGGCAAGGCTAATGCGTGCCAGAAGGGGAATAATATTTTCCTGCGCAATGTGTTGCCCTTTTGACCCTAATGTTTTGAGTAATGCCATCTTAGCGCTCCGTGTTGCTATATAGAGAAAGGATCAGTCCATAGTGTTGCATGCGTTGTAAAACCGACTGAGGTTCAAAAGTTGCATCCTCTCCGGCGGCGATCTCTAAGGCTTCGGTAAGACATCGACCAGACTGGAGCATGGTAACAAACTGCATTTCCGCACGGCTGAGCAACATTATTCGTACGTCGTCGTCAACGCGGCACAGTAGCATATGTTCCGGCTGGAATGGGTCCAGCATCATCTCGTTTTCACTTTGTTGGTGTGAGGCCCACAGGCTGAAGACGGCATAATCTGAACTGAAGAGCCGTACCGAAGGATGGAGCGCCATCAGCAACTGTGCGGGATCGTCAATGGGGGCCGCTTCTGCCGTCTGTTCGGCAGGGTCCGCCGCGTGCAGTGATTCGATAAACAACATTTCCAGCCGGGTGAGATCGCTCAGCCAAGGCCAGTCTGCCAACGGCTGAAATGTCGCAATCCAGTCCGGCAATTGTGCGCCATAGCCAGCCAAAACAGGAGAGGGAGGCGGTTGTTGACGTATAAACTCCGCTGCCATCGCACGAAAAAAGCACTCTCCGAGCTGAGCGAGAAGGACGGGGCAGTTTTCGGCCAGTGCATCGATTAGCGATGCTATGACATTATTACGATAAACCGCAAAACGTACTGCTGGATCGCTACCGTTCCAAGCTGTCAGCCCTTCTGGCACCATGAGGTCGGGGTCAAGGAGGGCTTTATACAGTTGTTGTTGCATTTCTCGTGCTCTCCGTAATGTAACGCTGGGCATGGCTGGCTTCGTTCAGCAACACATCTAATGGTGGAATATTGCTGTCCCATTCGAGCAGGGTGGCGATCGGCCCCGTTTCTCGCAGGGTCTTGTTATAGAGATCCCAGACAGGCCCGGTCACATGACTGTCGTGTGAATCAATCAGCAGACGGTCGTTTGCTCCATCGCGGCTTTCCGTATAGCCCGCCAGATGAATCTCATCGACACGGTGAAGTGGCAGCTCGAATAGCATCTTCTGCGGGCAGCGATTATGGTTGACGCCACTGATATAGAGATTGTTCACGTCTAGCAGTAGTCCGCATCCGGTGCGGCGTATCACCTCGGAGATAAAGTCAGTCTCGCTCATGGTTGAGGTACTGAACTCGACGTAGGTGGATGGGTTTTCCAGCAGAATGGGGCGACGCAGCGCATTCTGTACCTGATCGATGTGTTCGCAGACTCGCGTCAGCGTGACGTCGGTGTAAGGCAGCGGCAGCAGATCATTGAGAAATAGATCGTTGTGCGTCGACCAGGCAAGGTGTTCAGAAAAAACGGCCGGCTGGTAGCGTTCAACCAGCGCGGCAACACATTGTAAATGAGTCTGATTTAGAGGACTTTCGCCTCCGATGGACATGCCCACACCATGAATAGAGAGCGGATAATCTTGGCGAATGGCGGTTAGTGCTTGATGAAACGGACCTCCCGCAACTAAATAATTTTCCGCGTGAATTTCGAAAAAACCAATGTCGGGTTTATCGCGCAGGATAGCGCGAAAATGCTCCGGCTTTAACCCGATCCCTGCTCTGGTCGGAAGCCTATTTAGCATGAGACAGTCAGGAGCATCATGAGAGACGCTATGTGAGGGTAAAGAAATTGTCATCGTATGAGCTCCTGCCTGATGCCAGAATTACACTTCTTTAAATGCGTCCAGTTGACCAAAACCAGTCGGGGAGGTCGGAGACTTCATTTTTACGCAGGAACCCGCCGGTACCATTTTCCAGGCATTACCCTGATAATCCTTTTTTGAGGTACCAGCACAGGTGGTGCCTGCACCTGCTTTACAGTCGTTTTTCCCTTTCAGAGAAACGCCATAGCATTTCTCCATTTTGCTGCCGGAATCCGCCATTGCTGAAGTGCCTACCGTAATCAGTGCGCTGCCTAAGGCTAGGGCCAGTAATGCTTTTGCCGTTTGTTTAGTCATAGAACGTTCCTTTTATATTGGTGTAGAAGGTGAATTACTGCTTTGCTGAAACAAGCATTTGCTTCACTCGATTAGTCGCATCACATATTAATTTCTTACAGTGAATATGAGAAAAAAAATGATTTTTTTTATAGTTGACTGATTTTTAATGACTTATTTTTGTGAATCAGATATTGGTCTGTACAAGAAATAGGCTTTTTTAGGATGTTTTACGTATGTTCATCGTAGTAGGCATGAAAGTGGAGTGGGTTGTGGTCGTCATAGTACATCGGTATCAGGGGGACAAAGAACTTCCGATTAAACCGAATAAAAATCAGATGATTAAAAGTGGTAAAAACAACGGTTAAAACCTTATACCATTAAAATTAAAACTAGAAGGTGAAACAACGGCCTTTAATAATGGCTTAAAATTTGCCTGTCATAAAACTATCAATGGAAAATGAGAAGCAAAAATTGGTTTTGTTAATGGTTATATTCCCCGAAAAAAAGTAAATATGAATAGGTTAATCAGGTAATATGTTTTCTAAAATGAACCGCTTTAATAATATTTTCAACCGCAGAATAAACTTTTTAATAAACCAGTTAAATAATCGAATATGAAAAATCGGAATATCTTAAATAGGTCAGTTTAAGCTTGCTTTACACTGTTTTAATTTGTCCAATCGTATTGCTTTTCTGTAGCCTGAAATGCGCACGTGGTGAACGTGCACATTTTATCTCTTAATTAAGGATGAGCAATAAAGCCAACAGCTTCATACACTTTATCTAGCGTAATCTGAGCGCGGGCTTTTGCCTTCGCTGCACCTTCTGCCATGATTTTGTTCAGCAGGATTTCATCATTACGGAAATAATGGAAACGCTCTTGTAACTCAGTCAGCATACCGGAAACTGCATCAGCAACAGCACTTTTTAAATGACCATACATCTGGCCTTCAAATTCTGCTTCCAGTTCAGGAATGGTTTTGTCAGTAACACCCGCGAGGATATCTAATAAATTGGAAACACCCGGTTTTTGTTCCAGATCATAGCGAACACGAGGAGGCTCTTCTGAATCTGTGACTGCGCGTTTTATCTTTTTAGCGGCTGATTTTGGATCTTCCAACAGAGCGATAACGTTGTTACGGTTATCATCTGACTTGGACATTTTCTTTTCTGGGTCTTGAAGGGCCATAACACGGGCACCACCGGTTGGGATAAACGGCTCTGGTAAAGAGAAGATATTGCCGTAGATGGCATTAAATCGTTGAGCAATATCACGGCTCAATTCAAGATGTTGTTTCTGATCGATACCTACAGGAACCTGATTTGTTTGGTATACCAAAATATCCGCCGCCATCAGTACAGGATAGTCAAACAAGCCTGCATTAATGTTTTCGGCATGACGAGCTGATTTGTCTTTAAACTGAGTCATGCGGCTGAGTTCACCAAAATAGGTATAACAGTTTAGAACCCAGCTTAACTGAGCGTGTTGTGGGACATGAGATTGGACAAAAATAGTACTTTTCTCTGGGTCAATGCCACAAGCCAGGTAGAGAGCTAGTGTATCCAGAGTGCGTTTTCTCAACTCTTTTGGGTCCTGGCGGACTGTAATTGCATGTTGGTCAACAATGCAATAGATGCAGTCATAATCATCCTGCATTTTAACCCACTGACGTAACGCCCCCATATAGTTACCGATGGTTAATTCACCGGAAGGTTGTGCGCCGCTGAATACAATAGGTTTTTGGGAGTTTAGTGTTCCAGATACAGTGGGTTTATTCATTTTATTATGCTTCCTGAAGTTTTAAATATGGGAGTCCAATTATGGATAGCAGATCCGAAAAATTCGTTAATATGCAATCTGGATTGCTTAATGCAATAGATTCACCGTAGTTATATCCATAAGTTAAACCAACACAAGGGCAACCAGCCGCTTGTGCTGCTAAAATATCATTACGGGAATCACCGACAAAGAGCAATTCTTCCTTAAGCAGTCCGAATGTGCCCATTGTTAAATAAATAGGTGCCGGATGTGGCTTTTTCTCTTTAACATCATCACCACCTAGCACTAATGAGAAATATTCACTGATGCCTAAAGAAGCCAGCAGAGGAGCAATGAAAGGTGTTGGTTTATTGGTGATGATACCCATTGGCAAATTGTGTTTTGCCAGTTCAGCCAATGTAGTTTTGACTTCTGGGAACAGTTGACTGCCTGTTGTTACAGTTGTTTCATAGAATCGATCAAATAGCTCACGGGTTTCTTTATGCAGTTGCGCGGTCAATTTGACTTTGGCCCATGTCAACGCCCGTTCGACCATAATGTCTGCACCATTACCTACCCAAGCAGCAACCCGCTCTTTTCCCGCAGCAGGGAGATCTTTGGCTAACAGCGCTTGATCCAGTGCATCAGCCAAACCATCGGCGCTGTCTACCAGTGTGCCGTCCAGATCAAAAGCGATAGCACGAATACCTTTTAATACCTTACTTGCCATGAGATACCTTTGACAATTCACTACGCATATTATCAATAACAGTTTTGTAATCAGGCTGGCTGAAAATAGCTGAGCCAGCAACAAACATATCTGCCCCCGCGGTTGCTGCCGCGGCAATGTTGCTAGCTTTAATGCCACCGTCTACTTCAAGACGAATGTCATAACCGCTTTCATCAATGATTTTACGAACCTGACGCAGTTTCTCTAGTGTTCCAGGGATGAAAGAT
Organism: Photorhabdus bodei; assembly: GCF_003287735.1. GTDB lineage: Bacteria > Pseudomonadota > Gammaproteobacteria > Enterobacterales > Enterobacteriaceae > Photorhabdus > Photorhabdus kayaii. The sequence goes on from NZ_NSCM01000027.1 coordinate 6,552, forward strand.
TGGCCACCGAAACCGGGATTTACCGACATCAATAGAATGATATCCAGTTTATCCAGGACATAATCAAGATAACTCAATGGAGTTGCAGGATTGAATACCAAGCCAGCTTTACAACCATGATCTTTGATCAGTTGTAAACTGCGGTCAATATGCTCGCTGGTTTCTGGGTGGAAGGTAATGTAAGTTGCTCCTGCTTTGGCAAAATCAGGGATAATGCGGTCAACCGGTTTTACCATCAAATGAACATCGATTGGTGCAGTGATACCATAATCTCTTAGAGCCTGGCAGACCATAGGCCCAATAGTCAGGTTAGGGACATAATGGTTGTCCATCACATCAAAGTGAACAACGTCAGCCCCTGCTGCCAGCACCTTAACTGTATCTTCACCCAGCCGCGCAAAATTTGCAGATAAAATGGATGGGGCAATCAGAAAGTCTTTCATTATCTTCTCCAAATCGTTTCTATCATCCCTTAATTGCCAGGCAAAAGGGGAGTGGATAAATCAGCGATATAATGCCAAAAGTTCGTCTACCTTACTGCGGGCAAGGATATTCCTGCTGATAGTACGACGTGCTTTGACAATATGAAGTGAAGCCTGATAGTACCATTTTCGTGTCATTGGCGTATCGTGGTTGGATATCAAAACAGGAACTGCACGTTCTGATGATAACTTAAATGCAATATTTGCCAGATTTTCCTGATCTGCAATGTTAAAACTATTGGTGTGATACGCCGTAAAGTTCGCTGTTGCTGACAAAGGAGCATAAGGAGGATCGCAATAGATAACTGAGCCTTTATGTGCTTCATTCAACGTGTGTTGGTAGTGCTCACAGATAAAAGTCGCATTTTGGGCTTTTTCAGCAAACCAGTGTAATTCTTCTTCGGGAAAGTAGGGTTTTTTATAACGGCCAAAAGGTACGTTAAATTTACCATGAGAATTATAACGACAGAGGCCGTTGTAGCAATGGCGATTGAGATAAAGGAATAACACGCTGCGATGGAACGGGTCAGTGCTTTGGTTAAATTGCTCCCGTAACTGATAAAAATGTTCGGCTGTATTGTATTCTTGGGTAAACAGAGGCTGTGTGTGGACGATAAACTCATCAGCCCTGAGTTTTACTGTGTTGTACAGGTTAATCAGGTCACTGTTGATATCAGCGAGGATATAAGAATCGTAGTCTGTGTTCAAAAAGACAGAACCTGCGCCAACAAATGGCTCTATCAGACAACTACCGGCTGGCAGATGACGTTTGATATCATCTACCAACGGGTATTTTCCACCGGCCCATTTTAAGAAAGCGCGTTTTTTTTTCATGCTGTCAATTAATTACTCAATCATTCCAGAGCCGCAGATTGTACTCTGTTTAGGACAGCATATCAGCGCCTAATAAATATTGTTTTATTTTCTTAGGTCTTGTTGCACTTGCTGCATCGTTCTAACCCAAGGTTTTTTCGCCTGAATCTCGGCTGGTAGAGATGAAACGGCCCGTTTGGCTTCAGAAACGGAACGGTAATCACCATGAATTAAAACAAACCAAATTTTTCCATTACGTTTAGTTTCATAAACTTTATAATGGGTAAGATTATGCTTTTTAGCAAAAGCGGTCAGTGTATCTGAGCGGCTGGCACTACTTAATTGCAAAGTGTAGTGGTTTGCCGGGGTTTTTAATTGATCACTACTGGTGCTACTAACCACATTGTTTTTACTACTAGCATGACTTGTCGATGGTTTTGATTTAGCCGGTGTTTCTGATTTCTGCTGTACCACCGGTGGCGGTGTTACTGGCTGTGATTGTTGGGTTTGATTCAGATTCTGTACTGCGTGATTTATATTACTTTGTTGTTGAGTCAGTGCATCAGGAATATTTCCTGATAATTCAATGCGCTGATTTTGGGTTTCACCATTGTTAGTTTGAAGCTGATGAGGTTGAGTTGAAGTACCACTGACAGGAGGAACATTGATTTCCTGTGGTCTGTTGATTGTATCTGTAGTGGTATTCTCTGATGTTATGGATTGATTGTCATCGTTGTTGGATGATGAACTTGATAAATCAATATTCTTCTCGGCAACATTTGGCGATTGCTGTTTTTCATGTTCAGTTGGGGCTTTTAAGGCAGAACTGATAGCAATAATCAGCAGTAGCAGCACTAAAATCCCAATGCCGAGCATCATTTGCTGACGTGAAACCGCAAATTTGGGTTTGTTTAATGGCTGACGCGAGCGTGAAGGACGGCGATCTGAGGTATCTGGCCTAAACTCGTTATTTGCTCTTTGTTCATTTTCTGATTTGAATTCGTCCATATGCCCTCCAAACAGAGCCAATACTGCCAATTGCAATTGAAGTCAGCCCGGCAGGCTGACTTAACGAAGATAGAAATTTGTCTGATAGAGTCGTTATTTTATGACACAACAACCAGATGGATGCAAAAAAACATTTAATTTAATGCTATAAGCATACAACTTACTTAAAATTTACATACTTTCATAGTAAACACTGACGGATAGCGTCAAGAACACAGTTGTGTTCAATATCTGAGCGAAGATCAGCTTTACCTATTTTTGTTGGAAGAACCAGTCGTAATTTACCTGCTATAACTTTCTTATCTCGCATCATATGTGGGAGGTAGGCTTCTGGTGGCATGTTTTGTGGCCCGCGTACAGGCAGATTTGCCCGTTCCAACAATCGGATAATACGTTGAGTATCCTGTTCAAAGAAATTATCAACAAGTTGAGCTGTTCTTGCAGCCATGACCATTCCGGCGGCAACTGCTTCCCCATGTAACCAGACACCATATCCCATTTCTGTTTCGATGGCGTGACCGAAGGTGTGACCAAGATTCAGTAGGGCACGTAAGCCACTCAATTCTTTCTCATCTGCTGCGACAACTTCAGCTTTCAATTCGCAGCAACGACGGATGCAGTAAGACATTGCTTGGTTGTCAAGAGCCAGGAGTTTATCCATATTATCTTCAAGCCAGCTAAAAAATACGCTGTCGAGAATGATACCGTACTTGATGACCTCAGCCAGACCGGAAGAGAGTTCGCGGGCTGGAAGCGTTTGCAGGCAATTAAGATCGACCATCACAGAGACTGGTTGATAGAATGCACCTATCATGTTCTTGCCAAGGGGATGGTTTACTGCGGTTTTTCCTCCGACAGAGGAATCAACCTGGGCAAGAAGGGTGGTAGGCATTTGAATAAAATGGACACCACGTTGATAACAGGCAGCGGCAAAACCAGTTAAATCACCGATTACGCCGCCACCGAGAGCGATAAGTGTTGTGTCCCGGCTATGGTTATTTTCCAGCAAGGCAGAAAATACGTCATTTAATACAGAAAGAGATTTGTACTGTTCACCATCAGGTAGAACCACTTCATCTACCCGAATCCTGGCTTGTTGCAAAGTGGCTTTTACTTTTGCCAGATACAGCGGAGCTAGGGTTTGATTCGTCACCAGCATAACTTGCTGGCCTGCTTTCAATGGTGCAAAAGCAGAAGGATCATCAAATAGCCCTTTTGCAATGGTAATTGGGTAACTACGTTCCCCTAAAGTGACAGTGATCTTTTCCATAAGCAGCCTTCGCCTTAATTATTTATCGCTGTACAGACTTGCTTGAATCAGTTTTTTTCCAGTAACTCAATGATTTGGTTAGCGACAACTTTAGCGCTCTGTTCATCGGTACGGATAGTGACATCAGCAATTTCCTCATACAGAGGATTACGTTCGTTTGCTAAATTTTCTAAAACTTCACGTGCTGGTGCATCAACTTGAAGTAAAGGACGTTTTTTATCGCGCTGAGTGCGTGCTAACTGTTTTTCAATGGTGGTTTCCAAGTAGACCACGACCCCACGGGCAGACAGACGATTACGGGTTTCTCTGGATTTCACAGAACCTCCGCCAGTCGCCAGTACAATGCCTTGTTTTTCAGTGAGTTCGTTAATCACTTTTTCTTCGCGTTCGCGGAAGCCTTCTTCGCCTTCCACATCGAATACCCAGCCCACGTCAGCTCCGGTACGTCGCTCAATTTCTTGATCGGAGTCGTAAAACTCCATATTGAGTTGCTGAGCTAACTGACGACCAATAGTGCTTTTGCCGGCACCCATAGGCCCAACCAGAAAGATATTACGTTTCTCTGCCATGTTTTTGGTATTACTAAGACTATTCGTTAATGATAACCCGCCCCGCTAATCAAAATCAGCAGCGGGACCTAAACTGAAACCTCATGAGCGGTAATGTGAGATCAGATAACAAAATTATCTCAGTACATCAGCCAGTTTTGCAACTATATAAATCAACTACGAGCTTTTTGTGACGGAAGCTCTGGTTTCATTGGCTGATTATTGTGATGTTAAACCCGACCACTCAATTAGTTAACTCTTGTATGCTAAATCGGACTCAGCGTCAAATCTATAAACAGGATTAGTTGGAAAAATCTGCGCATCATCATACGGAACAGTTAAGTTTTTTATATCCAACTCACTGATATAATAGTTATATTTTTACTTTTGATCAAATGTCCATCAATTGGGGTGTAATAAATATGACTAACTCACGTCGGCTGTGTTTATGACCTTTTTGGTTGAATAATGAGCCAATTAGTGGGATGTCCGATAGATAAGGGACCTTCTGGGTTTGCTCGCCTTTTTTCTGTTGAAAAATTCCACCGAGAATAAGTGTTTCACCATTTTTTACAGTAACTTGAGTTATTATTTCCTGTTTGTCGATGGTTAAATTCTCACCTCCTCCTTGACTTATTGAGATCCCTGGCATGTTTTGACTGATTTTCAGAGAGAGCCTGATTTTGTTTTTTCTCAGTATATGGGGTGTGACTTCCATTCCTAGTACGGCTTCTTTAAATTGCACGGTACTTTTCTCTTTTTCTTGGCTGATGTAAGGAATATCAGAGCCTTGCTTGATGCTGGCTAACTGTTGATGTGAGGCGGTTAGTCTTGGGCTAGCGATAATATCTAGTTGGTTTTCTTGTTCTAAGGCACTGAGCTCCATTTCCAGTAAACTGGTGTGAATGCGGGCAATATTGAACGCAAATCGATGCATGTTATCGTTGGCTGCTTGGTTGATATTGAGGCGGTTTATACCCGTTGATGTATTAATATGCTCTCCTATCGGCATACCCCAGTAAATGCCGAGTTCATGTAATGCTTCTCGGCTACTGGTCACGATATGTGCAGTAATCTGCACTTGCTGCTGTGGTGTATCTATCTCTTTCAACCAGCTTTTTATCTGTGCGATGGCGATGGGGGTATCCTGTAAAATCAAACTGTTAGTTTCAGGATCAAAATCAACTTTACCTTCTTTTGTTATCAGTGCGGGCGTATTTTGCCTGAGATTCATGGCGATTCTTTCTGCATCTGCATATTGTAATACGGTTGAGAGGGACTGAATTTCGGTCTCATTGACTGATTGATCAAATAACTCAACCGATTGCTCTTCTGGCTCTATCATCGGGGGAGCAAAAGGATTTCTTATTTCTGCAACAACAATAGCGGGCAGAAAAAGGATAAACAGAATAAATTTTTTAGTCATAAAATTCCTCATGTGAGGTTTCTGACAGGGTGATTTTGACGTTTAGAGATTCACCTGATGGTGAAATGGAAAGCTGTTTAATCAGCAGCGGTGGATATAACGCTTGTAACGCCTCAAGAAAACTTAGCATCTGTTCGTAGTTCAAACAAATTGTGATTTGCCAGAGCGTTTTTTCCCCTTCTTTTTTACGTTGCCACTCAAGAACTTGTGCGCCAGAGTTTATCAATGGCTGTTGTAATTGTTTTATTGCGGTAATTTTTACCTCATTTTGTCGCGGCTTACTGAGTCCATTTTCTATTTGGTTGATGTGTTGTTGTATATCTTCCAATAGCGGTAGCTGATTTAGTCGTTCATTGGCTGTTTTGGTATTGATTTGTTGAGCTGCTATTTTTTGTGTCAGGCTACTTCGCTGTTCAGTTCTTTCTTGCCAAAAGAAAAGATAAAACAGAATCAGAAATGGCATGATAATAGCTTGCTGCCAGATAAAGAGCAGCCAGGTTGGTTTGGCAAACCACCATAGATAGTCACTTTTTATCATCGGATATCTCCGTCTGCCAGTTAGCGTCAATAATAAATTGCCTAATTTGTTGTTCGGTAGTGGTCATCTTTTTTAGTTGAATTTCAGACAATTGCCTGTTGTTTTCAAGATTATCCAGCAGAGACGTCATACTGGAATAATCCAGACTATTAGCAACCAGTTTTAATTGACCTGCCTGATCATCGAAAGCGGTTAACCAACTTCCTTCCGGTAATAATTCAGGTAATTCATTGAATAATTGCCAATGTTGTTGGTTCTGTTTCAGCCACGTTTGTTGTTGTTTTAATTTATAGGCCAGTTTGTTGTGAAGATTAACCGCCTCCTCTGTCTGAGTTATCTGTTGTTGCAAATATAATTGTTGTTGGTTGAGTTGCTGCCATTGTCTTTGATACTGGTTAATCGTTTCCTGTTGTTTTAATAACATCCAGACGAGCACTGTCAGCCACAACATCAATTGCAATAAGAGAAGAATTGCCCACCAACGATAACGATGTTTTAGCCGGGTTTGGCGCCAAGGTAGAAAATTAACCTGATACATCGTTACTTATCATCCGGTCTGAGTGCTAAACCACCAGCTATCACATATTCCATCAGTTGGATTGGCAGTGGTGGTTGATAGTGACGAAATGCTGTCAACATATCCCAAGAGTAAGTTCCTTCAGGTAGGGCTTCTTGTTGGTAGCTACTGTAGTAAACAGGCTGTTCAGCCATAGATGAAGCAAATAATTGACGGATAATCTGCTGTGGAGAAACAGCTGTATTTGCTGATACTAGATCATAAGCGAAGGGGACATTGGCAGGAGATACCCATAGCCAACCAGATTGTTGCCTGTGTAACAGCCAACTATCAGCGGGAACGCCAGCATATTGCGCTATATAGCGTAGGGCACAGGGGGCAATATCAATGGCGTCTGGAAATATTCCTGCTTGTGCAAGACATTGTAGCCAGAGGTTGAGATCTTTCTGGCGAGCGGCGCTGATGTAGGCGTTTTGTTCAATAATACGGTAATCCAGCGCTAGTTCTCGAGTGTTAAAGGGAAATTGTTTCTCGGCACTGGCGTTGATAAACCAGCCTTGTTCCGGCTCTTTAAGATTGATATCTGGAGGTAAAATCAGACTCTTCTGCAATGTTTGTTGTACAGGTAGGGCAAGTCTGAAACTGATTTTTTTAGGTAATTCTTGACGCCATTGATTTAAAATATCACATAATATTTCTGGCCGTTGTAAACGGCCCTCTGGCACGACAGCGTCGGATAAAAGATATTGCCAGCAGTGGCGAAGCTGCCAGCCATCTCGGCGTTTTATAGCTGCGACGGCGCGAAGGATGCCATTTTGGATGTCCAATCCGACATACCATTTTGGTGAATACATATATCGATCTCCATATCAGTAATTTTAATAAAAGACCATATTCAAGGTGCTGTGTAACCTTTATACTACGCGCCGATTGTTTATAAACCACCCGACTAACATGGCATGGGAAATTTCAGGTGAAGTTCGTAAAGTATTTTCTAGTCTTTGTCGTGAGTTGCATTTTTCTGGGAACGGCCTCGATTTTTGGTATGTACAAATATATCGAGCCTCAGTTACCTGATGTGGCGACATTAAAGGATGTTCAATTACAGACACCAATGCAGGTGTTCAGTGCAGATGGCGAGCTTATTGCCCAATATGGTGAAAAGCGCCGTATGCCTCTTGAGCTGTCCGAAATTCCACCCATTATGGTGAAGGCGTTCATTGCAACGGAGGACAGCCGTTTTTATGAACATCACGGGGTTGACCCTGTAGGGATTATCCGGGCAGCCTCTGTCGCGATGAGTTCAGGTCATGCATCACAAGGGGCAAGTACCATTACTCAGCAACTGGCGAGAAATTTCTTTCTCACTCCTGAGAAGACGTTGATGCGTAAAATCAAGGAAGCTTTTCTGGCCATCAGGATTGAGCAATTGCTGAATAAAGATGAGATCCTCGAACTCTATCTTAATAAAATTTACCTTGGTTACCGGGCTTATGGTGTTGGGGCTGCGGCTCAAGTTTATTTTGGTAAGAGTGTCAATGAGTTGACACTGAGTGAAATAGCCATGATTGCTGGTTTGCCAAAGGCACCTTCTACGTTTAACCCGCTTTATTCTTATGGCCGAGCGATTAACCGCCGGAATGTGGTTCTGAGCCGTATGCTCAATGAGGGCTATATTACTCAGCAGCAATATAATCAAGCTAGAAGTGAAAAGTTGGTTGCTAATTATCATGCACCTCAGATTGCTTTCTCTGCGCCCTATTTGTCCGAGATGGTGCGTCAGGAGATGATTGAGCGTTATGGTGAGAATGCTTATACCGACGGTTATAAAGTTTATACCACGATTACCCGTAAACTTCAGTTAGCTGCCGTGGATGCGGTTCGTAATAACCTCATTGATTATGATGTGCGTCATGGCTACCGTGGGGCGCAGGAAGTTTTGTGGAAAGTAGGCGAACCTGCTTGGGATCGAGAACAGATTGTCAAGAAGCTTAAGACCTTACCAAATTATGGGTCGTTAATGCCGGTAGTAGTGACCAAAGCGGGTAGTGATCAGGCGATAGTGATGTTGCCTGATGGCAGCAGTGTAGAATTGTCCATAGCGGGTGTCCGTTGGGCCAGAAAGTTCAAATCTGATAGTGCTCAGGGTGCGATTCCTCGTAGTGTGAATGAAGTGGTTCAAGTTGGTGAACAGGTTTGGGTTCGGAAAGTAAAGGATATTTGGTGGTTGGCACAAGTGCCGGAAGCTAATGCTGCTTTGGTCTCTATTGATCCGAATGATGGTGCTGTGAAGGCGCTGGTGGGTGGGTTTGATTTCAACTTGAGTAAATTTAACCGTGTCACTCAGTCATTACGTCAAATTGGTTCTAATATTAAACCATTTCTCTATACCGCAGCGATGGATAAAGGGCTGACATTGGCTTCATTGCTGAATGACTTACCAATTAGTCGTTGGGATGCAGGAGCCGGTACTGACTGGCGTCCGAAAAACTCACCACCGACTTATGTTGGGCCAATCCGTTTGCGTCAGGGATTAGGGCAATCGAAGAACGTCGTGATGGTTCGAGCAATGCGAGCAATGGGAGTCGATTATGCCGCTGATTACCTGCAACGATTTGGTTTCCCGGCACAAAATATAGTACGAACAGAATCTCTGGCTTTGGGCTCGCCATCATTCACACCAATGCAAATGGTACGAGGGTATTCGGTTATGTCCAATGGTGGCTATCTGATCGATCCTTACTTTATTACTAAGATTGAAAACGAAGATGGCGATGTTCTCTTTGAGGCTAAACCTAAAATTGCATGTCCGCAGTGCGATATTCCAGTAATTTATGGGGATACGGTACGTTCAATCGAACTTTCTGAAAACTCGATTGAGAATGTTGCTCAATCTCATGTCAGCCAACAAGAGATATTGCCGTTACCTGAATTGGAAAGAGCTCCGGTAATTGATAGCCGTGAAGGTGCGCAAGAATATGCTCCTCATGTTATCAGTACTCAGTTGGCATTTTTGATCCATGATGCTTTGAATAGCAATATCTTTGGTGAGCCGGGTTGGTCAGGTACGGGTTGGCGTGCTTCACGCGATCTGAAACGTCGTGATATTGGTGGCAAAACTGGGACAACTAATAGTTCAAAAGATGCTTGGTTCTCAGGTTATGGGCCGGATATTGTCACGACGGTTTGGATTGGTTTTGATGACCATCGTAGAAGCCTTGGCCGTACAGCAGCCAGTGGCGGTGAGGCGGGTGCTAAGAGTGCGCAGCCAATTTGGGATGATTTTATGAAAATTGCGCTGGAGGGGGTTCCTGAAAAAGAAGTTACACCTCCTCCGGGGATTGTTTCTGCCGTGATAGATCGTAAAACAGGTAAACTTGCTGGCGGCGGCGGCGGCGATACCCGTAGTGAATACTTCATTGACGGCACTCAACCTACAGAGAGTGCAGTGCAAGAAGTTGGCACAACTTTAATTGAGAATGGTGAAAGTCAGGAGTTATTCTGATGATAAAACAGGCACAACGAAGCGCTGTTGTGCCTGTGAACTTCAACGGTGTGTTAAGTATTTTTGTGCCAGAAATAGGGCGCAGACATTGCGTGCTTCGTTGAAATCAGCGTGATCCAGTAATGACATCATATCTGCTATCGGCCAACGTATTTGTGGTAGTGGTTCAGGTTCGTCCCCTTCCAGGCTTTCTGGATAGAGATTTTCGGCAATAACAATGTTCATTTTGCTGGAAAAATAGGATGGGGCCATAGTGAGTTTGGCTAATTGTTCTATTTTTCTGGCACCAAAGCTGACTTCTTCTTTTAATTCACGGTTAGCTGCTTCGAAGATACTTTCCCCAGGGTCGATCGCGCCTTTAGGAAAGCCCAATTCGTACTGTTCAATGCCGACTGCATACTCACGAATAAGTAACAATTCATCCCCAATGACCGGGATTATCAGAACAGCTTCCCGATTGGCCGGACGCATCCGTTCATAAACGCGTTTTACACCGTTACTGAATTCGAGATCAACTGACTGAATATGAAATAAACGTGAATGGGCAATGTCCTCTATGTTTAGGATTTTAGGGTTTTTCAGGTCATTCATAATTGCCCCTGATGGTTTAATATTGGTTGAGTTGAGTGCCTGTGCATTATTACGTCATAAATTATTTCATTAACCTTATATTTTATGATGAAATTAGGTACACTCCATAGCTTGACTAAATATGGCCGATTCTTTTGATAAATGATAGTGATTATCGCTGGTTATTGTTGTTACTGTTATCTTTATCCTCTTTGGAAATAGATCTATGTTGTATATAGTTTAGTGCGTTATTATGTAACTCATTGTAAAATAAATTAAAAAAATAAACAGAAATAACCTAATTCAGAACTTAACGTGTAGTTGCTAATTTGCAAACAACAATATCAAGATTGTCATAGGTATAGGGATAAAATGAGCGTAACAGTCGTTATATTGGCTATCTTGATAATTAGCCTGATTGTCATAGCTTCCTTTCTGATTTTCAAATGGAAGCTACATGATAGCGCCCGTTATCTGCCTTCTGTTGCAGAACCAACCTATCGTAAACTTAATGCTGATGAATACCAGGCTATTGAATGTTATCTGAATCGAGAGTTGCCGCCAGTTGTAACAGACCGTATTAATAAAACAAGTTGGCCAATTCTGATGGGTAAAAATGATATGGTTTATACTATCTGTCATTCTATTACCCGGTTTTCTGTTGCCTCAGATGAACGACATAGCTGGCGTTATTATATTGATATGGCAGAAATTCATTTGCCGTTTTTCCTTGAGCCTTTCATTAAACAGCAGAATATTATTGATGTTGTTCACACCGCGACAATACCACTGGTTATTTCGATTAATGGTCACTTTCTGAAAGATTTTCAACAGGATTTTCCTTCTGCTCCGGTAATCTCAGATATATCTCATCAGCAGGCATCGATCCAAAAAAATGGTGAAACCAGCGTAAAGTTACAAAATATTCGTAAAGAGACATTGGAGGAATACCGGTTGAATCACTCATCGGGTATTTGGGAGGGGGGGTTTTTGTGTTTCGGATTTTTCATTTGGTTTCTTGCGTTACTTTCACCGGCACTGCTTTTGCCGTGGCTGATGTTGATTGCAGGTAGTTTAGTCGTTGTCAGTTTTTGGCCATTACTTTGCCCACTTTCAATATGCAGGCGCCAGGATATTCACTGTCTTACCGGTATACCAAAACGATGGGGATTATTTGGCGAATTTGAACAAGGACAAATGAGTAATATTTCTCTTGGTGGGATTGATTTAATCTATCCTCCTCATTGGGAGCCCTATGTTGCTCACTATTTTGATCAGAAAACCAATATTGATATTTACACTAACGGTCAGGTAGTCAGGCAAGGGCATTATCTCTCTTTGCATGATGAAGAGAAAAATTACCCTTATCGTCGTTATGGAAAAAATCTCATGATGATCGTTAGCTGCTTGCTTATTATGTTACTACTCTATTTTTATCAGCCGGTTAGTGTACCGATGAAACTCAGTTTTGCTTGGTTTCGTGGCAGCATCACAAAAGTTATCACTGACGCTAATATGATAGAAGGGATGGAATTGCGAGTTGGGGATATCCTAAAAGCAAAAGGGGTTGGTATGTGTTATATGCCCCCAAACAATATGAACGGTAAAGGCGACACCTATTTTTCTCCGTTCGATTGTTCGGGGATATATTGGAATAGGGTTAATCCACTGCCAATACCAGAATCAGAAATTATAGAAAATGCAGCTAAACTGATCGCGACTGTTAATAAACAATTACGTTTACAGGAAAATGACGATGTAATAAATCCAGACCTTACTCAGGAGATTTTCAAATCTAGTATGATCTTATTGGAAGATTTCTCTGATATTGTATTGAAAACTAAAAAATTATGTGAAAAAGAAACAGACTGTTTACGATTGAAAAATGCTTTGGTTAACCTGGGTAGTGCTATTGATTGGCTAACTTTGTTAAAGAATGCAGAAAGTGGCAAGCTGGATGGCACTCATGTTTTATTGCGCCCGGCAGGTGCTGAAGCTTTAGGGAAATTGGTTGATGCGACGACATCATCATTTATCTACCGGGAAATAGATAAAGTTGCAATGCTGCTTAATAGCCCTTCTCCTGGCGGAGTTCTACTTATCAGTGATGAAGGCAAACAACTGGTTGAGTATATAACGCCAGCCATCATCTCTTATGACCATAGTGCGTTGGAAGACCATAGTGTGTTGGAAGATCATAGTGCGTTGGAACAATGGCGTGAGTTACAGCGGTTATCGGATATGGTATTGCAAACACCCTTTGAGACAACGGGAATTGTCACGGAATTGTCCGTGGATAGTAATGGAACCCGCCGGATTGTGCTGCATAATGAACTAGATACCATGACACTTGCTCGTTGTATTGGTACCACTATTTTATTCTTGGCTCTTTTTACGACCTTAATCATTAATTTTGTGCTGGTTATTAAGAAAAATCGGCAGAATAAACAACGTATAAACAAAATCAGTCAATATTACGATAACTGTTTTAATACACTTTTTCCTCCTACGCATTGGCGATAATCGACAATGGTATGTTAGCAAAAATCGCCGTAAACCCTTGCCCAGTGCGGGCGGGGATATCAGGCGAAAAGCTCAAAGGGCTTTAGGGCTGGCTACTGTGACGTATCTTGGTTGAATTGATATCTGCCTGTAAAACAGGCTAAAATGAATGCACTATCTCCATGAGCGCTGAATATGTTAAGAGCGACCAAAGTCCGCATCTACCCCACACCCGAACAGGCCGGGTATCTTAACGGCCAGTTCGGTGCGGTCCGTTTTGCGTACAACAAGGCGCTGCACATTAAAAAGCAGGCTTACAAACGTCACGGTGTGAGTTTAAATCCGCGCAAAGACCTCAAGCCGCTCCTGGCGGTCGCGAAGCAATCCCGCAAGTACGCCTGGCTCAAGGCATATGACGCCATCGCGTTACAGCAGGCGGTGCTCAATCTGCATACCGCGTTTGATAATTTCTTCAATCCGAAGTTGCGCGCCCAATTTCCCACGTTCAAACGCAAACAGGGCAAGCAATCCAGCTATCACTGTGTTGGGGTGAAAGTGCTGGAGGGCGCGGTGAAGATCCCGAAATTGTCACCGATAGAAGCACGCATACACCGAGAAATTACAGGGGAAGTGAAGAGCATTACGCTCTCTCGAACCGCCACGGGAAAATATTTCGCCGCTATCCTGTGTGACGATGGCAAAGATGCGCCGGAAACGCCGGGCGTTATCATCCGCGTGACCGGTTGCGATATGGGTTTATCCCACTATCTTATCGAGTCGACCGGGGAGAAGGTCAATAACCCCCGTCACCTTATCAACGCCACCCGTAACCTGCGTCGAAAGCAGAAATCGCTGTCCCGCAAACAACAGGGCAGCTCTAACCGCGGTAAGGCTCGATTACGTCTGGCGGCAGTCCATGAGCGGGTAGCCAATGCCCGTGCCGATTTTCAACATAAACTCTCTCGTTCAATTGTTGACGAAAACCAAGCGGTAATTGTGGAGAGACTGAAATCGGCCAACATGATGAAAAATCACCACATTGCTCGCGCTATCGGGGATGCGGGCTGGAATAGCTTCATCAAGAAACTGGAATACAAAGCCGCAGCGGCAGGTGTCCATCTGGTCAAACTGGATCAGTGGTTCGCCAGCTCGAAAACCTGTCATTGCTGCGGTCACAAAGAGCTGGAAATGCCGCTGCGTAAGCGGATCTGGCAATGCCCTTGCTGTGGTGTTGAACATGACCGCGATATCAATGCGGCGCTCAACATCCAGCGCAAGGGCATACTGGAATTACAGGCGGCGGGACTCGTCGTTTCTGCCCACAGAGGCCAGCGTAAATCCGTCATAAAGACGGTGGCGGCCTGAGAAGTGGGAAGCCTCGACGTTTTTTACGGCGGGGAGTAGTCACGCTCTGTTTTATTTGCCAAAGCTGATAGTGAGAGGAAAAATGAAGGGTAATTCAGACTCCGATCAAGCTGTCCGTCTGGATAAGTGGCTGTGGGCGGCTCGTTTTTATAAAACACGGGCTATTGCACGGGAAATGATAGATGGTGGTAAAGTTCACTATAATGGTCAAAGAAGTAAACCGAGTAAATTGGTTGAACTAGGGGCTGCAATTAAACTGCGTCAAGGTAATGATGAACGTATAGTTGAAGTTCTTGCACTAAGCAATCATCGGCGCGGTGCGCCGGAGGCGCAACAACTTTACCAAGAGACGGAAGCGAGTATTACTAACCGGGAAAAAATGGCAATTGCTCGAAAAATGAATGCATTAACTATGCCTCATCCTGATCGCCGGCCGGATAAAAAAGAAAGACGCACGCTGATTAAGTTTAAAAATACCAAGTTAAGCGGGCAGGAATAACCTGCTCGAATGAGAGATATTTATGTTTAAACAAGACCAATTACACCGCTTTTTATTTGAGAATTATTCTGTACGTGGTGAGCTGGTTTTAGCCAGTGAGACTTACCAGAATGTTTTGGATAATCATGATTACCCGCAGCCGGTACAGCAATTATTGGGAGAACTGTTGGTAGCAACCAGTCTATTAACTGCAACCCTGAAATTTGATGGCGATATTACGGTTCAGATTCAGGGAGATGGCCCGGTCAAATTGGCCGTTATTAATGGTAATCATCAGCAACAAATGCGTGGTGTCGCTCGTATTGATGGATTAGTGACTGAAAATAGCAGCTTGAAACAGATGGTGGGTACAGGCTATATGGTTATTACCATTACACCGACTCATGGTGAGCGTTATCAGGGAGTGGTTGCGTTGGAAGGTGAAACACTGGCGGATTGCCTTGATGATTATTTTAGACAGTCTGAACAGCTACCCACTCGTCTATTTATCCGTACAGGCATTCAGGATGGAAGAGTTGCTGCTGGTGGTATGTTGTTACAAATTCTGCCAACAGCGGAGCAGGGGAGTGCGGAAGCTTTTGATCATCTGGTGCAACTTACTGCAACCATTAAAGGTGAAGAGTTATTTTCATTGGAAGTTAAGGAGATCTTGCACCGCCTTTATCATGAGGAGGATGTCATATTATATGAACCGCAAGCGGTTGAATTCCGTTGTACTTGTTCTCGCCAACGTTGTGCTGACATATTAGTCACACTTTCCGATGAGGATGTTAATCATATTTTGCAGAAAGATGGCGCCATTGATATGTCGTGTGAGTATTGCGGCACGCACCATATTTTTGATGCTGATGATCTGGCTGCAATCAGAACAGAAAAAAAGAATCGGCTCCATTGATATTCTATCTAAACAAATTTTCTCACCTTTTAAGGCGCTGATTCGCGCCTTTCTAGCAATATCCATAATACTCAAAACTGCTTTTGTGCCTTTGGCCCCAGATTAAACTTAAAAAAATAGTGGGTTTTCAATTTTTTGATAACTATCGCTGTTAATTAATCATAACTATTTATTATTGCTCACAGAAAAAGCGTGACTACCCAGGAGCAATAACATGAGTGTTAAAGGTATTACCCCGCAGGAACTCGCGGACTATGGAATCCATGATGTTAATGAAATTATTTATAATCCAAGCTATGAGTTGTTATTTTCAGAAGAAACCAAACCTTCACTCGAAGGCTGCGAGAGTGGCACTCTGACCAACCTGGGGGCTGTGGCTGTCGATACGGGGATCTTCACGGGTCGTTCCCCCAAAGATAAGTACATTGTTCGTGATGATGTCACCCGTGACACCGTATGGTGGGCTGACCAGGGAAAAGGTAAAAATGATAACAAGCCATTACAGCAGGAAACATGGACATACCTGAAAGGCTTGGTAACTAAACAGCTTTCAGGCAAACGTTTGTTTGTAGTTGATGCTTTCTGTGGTGCTAATGCAGATACACGATTGAAAGTCCGCTTTATCACAGAAGTTGCGTGGCAGGCCCACTTTGTTAAAAACATGTTTATCCGTCCGTCAGATGAAGAGTTGGTTGAGTTCAAACCAGATTTTATTGTGATGAACGGTGCAAAATGCACCAACCCGCAATGGCAAGAGCAGGGTTTGAACTCTGAAAACTTTGTTGCGTTTAACCTGACAGAGCGTATGCAGCTTATTGGTGGTACCTGGTACGGTGGCGAAATGAAGAAAGGGATGTTCTCTATGATGAACTACCTGTTGCCACTGAAAGGTATTGCTTCGATGCACTGTTCTGCCAACGTGGGTGAAAAAGGGGACGTTGCGGTTTTCTTCGGCTTGTCTGGTACAGGTAAAACTACACTTTCTACTGATCCAAAACGTAAGCTGATTGGTGATGATGAGCACGGTTGGGATGATGACGGTGTATTCAACTTTGAAGGTGGTTGTTACGCGAAAACCATCAATCTGTCCAAAGAGGCGGAACCTGATATCTATAATGCGATTAGACGTGATGCGTTGCTGGAAAATGTTACTGTACTGACAGATGGCACGGTTGATTTCCATGATGGTTCAAAAACTGAAAATACCCGTGTTTCTTATCCTATCTACCATATTGAAAACATTGTTAAGCCGGTTTCCAAAGCGGGCCATGCAACTAAGGTCATCTTTCTGACTGCGGACGCATTTGGTGTGTTACCTCCGGTATCTCGTTTGACACCCGAACAGACTCAATATCACTTCCTATCTGGTTTTACGGCAAAATTGGCAGGTACCGAACGTGGTGTGACTGAACCAACACCTACATTTTCTGCTTGTTTTGGTGCCGCATTCCTGACTTTGCATCCAACTCAATACGCGGAAGTCTTGGTAAAACGTATGCAGGCCGCAGGTGCTAAGGCTTATCTGGTGAATACTGGCTGGAATGGAACGGGTAAACGAATCTCGATTAAGGATACCCGTGGGATCATTGATGCCATCCTAAATGGTGATATTGAAGAAGCTAATACCATTACATTACCTATTTTCGATCTGGCGGTTCCGACAGCGTTGCCGGGTGTGGATACCGATATTCTTGATCCACGTAAGACTTATGCAGATAAATCTCAATGGGAAGAGAGGGCGAAAGATTTGGCTCATCGTTTTGTCGACAACTTTGATAAATATACCGATACACAGGCGGGAGAAGCTTTAGTGAAAGCAGGTCCTAAACTGTAATTGTGAATTTTTTAGCCTCATCCGTTAGGGTGAGGCTTATTTGATATTTATATTGGAGGAAGGTCAAACAACAATATTTCACTATCGTTGCTGCTGCTAAGTTGAAGATTGATTTCATCTCGGATAGCCAGACCATCGCTGGTGGTGGCTTTGACACCATTAACCGTCACTTCGCCACGAATGACTTGTATCCAAATATAACGGCCTTTTTCTGCGACATATTCGGCGGTTTCGTGATCCTTAAGTACCCAACGCCACAAAGTCATATCCTGAAATACTTTTAGTGAACCACCCCGTGCATCAGGCGAGAGCACCAGTTGGCGGCCTTGTACATCATCAAAGCGACCTTGTTCATAGCGCGGTGTTAAACCCGTTTTACTTGGGATGATCCAAATTTGATACAGATGCAATTGGCGATCACTGTTCGGATTGTATTCTGAGTGGCGAATGCCGGTACCTGCGCTCATAATTTGGAATTCACCAGCAGGTACTCGCTCTTTATTTCCTATACTATCCTGGTGTTCAACGGCACCAGAAAGAACATAGGTCAGTATTTCCATATCCTTATGCGGATGGGTACCAAAACCTTGACCTGCTTTGATGAAATCTTCATTAATGACTCTCAATGCTGAGAAATTCATAAAATTAGTATCGTAATAGCTGGCAAATGAGAAGGTATGCCAACTAGTTAACCAGCCATGATCGGCATGGCCGCGATCTGATGCTTTGCGTAAATGGATCATATTCAAATCTCCTCAATGGTTTTTACAGTCTAATTGAGAAGAGATAGCATTAAAGCTTAAAAATCTGACTTAAAAATTCAAATATTTTAAACAAAGGGTGATTGGATTAATTAATAAAAAGAAGCCAGCACCTGGCTGGCTAAAGTAAACACTGGAAGCAATGTGAGCAATGTCGTGCTTTCATCTGTACCCTGAAGGCAGTTCATCTGAAAGCGATACGAATGATAATAATTATCACTATCGATTGTAAAGTGTTTTTTCTGGTCAAATATAGAATAATGGTGAAAATTTATCTCAACTATTTGATAAATATTACTATTTTTTAGATATCGGTGTGATGCCAAAGGGAAAGAAAACCCTTTCATCGAGTCGATTTATTAGGTGATTACCTTAGATTATTCAGTAAATTTGACATGATATTAAGAGCCTTGACAGGGGTTACCGAAACCCTTATCTGGGGTCTATCTATCGAAATAATTTGATCAGGAGCATGAAACATGCTTAGACAAAATAAGCTAGAGCTGGAGTTTCATTTACCATAGGTAACTATTTATTTTAAGAAATGTTTTGATGAAATAATTACACTATAATGAATTTTAATATGCTGCTCAATGCCAAATGTTCTCTAAAATTCAACTCATTCTGTTTAATAGCCGTTTCTTTTATATATTCTGACTGTATTTTAACGTCATGAAAGATATCTTTTCAGGTAATCACATGTGGCATTTTTTTTCGTGGGTTGTGTTAACAGGTTTGACTATTTTGGGAATGATTAATCATTCACTAAATCAGAATTATCAACAACAAACAGTTTCATTTAATATTCTTTATCGAGAGCTGAGTGAAAAGCTGGCACAACATGACGCGATTGTATCGCTAACGGATACTAATATCGAATTAGATCAGCTACAGGAAAATTTTCCACAAATCGTCGGATTACAAGAGATGCCAATGAATGTATTAATATTCCCTATAATCAGTGAAGAGGGAGAGGGAAGGTATTGGCTTAATAGTAAACGCGATAATATCCGGTTATTAATAGATATTAATATCTTAATGAAAGATCTATCATTATTGTCACAATTTCGAATGGTACAACTGGATTGGAATAATCGCCCATTGATTACGTATGGACTGGAGAAAGAGCACTATTTTTGGAACTGGGAGAAAAAGTTAACCAATCGTTTTCAGCCTTTTGTGCTTAAAGTGGGTAACGATCAACAATGGTCTAAAATTCCGTGGGGTTATATTGCTTGTCTGAGTTTTTTATGGGCAGTGATTATCTGTTTTATCTTTTTAATTCAGAAGAATAAAAGATTGAGGAAAATTGCCGATTTACGAGCACATTTCTTTGAATTTACCCGCTTAAATACAATGGATGAAGTGGCAACAGGTGTTGTTCATGAATTAAATCAGCCTTTGACGGCAATTATGAGTTATAACCAAACCGCATTGCGGTTAATGAAAAGGCAGCAATATGATAAAGTGACGCTAATACTGGATTCATCAATTTTGCAAACTCAACGAATCGCAAATTTATTAACGCAGTACCGTCAAAAACTGACGACGGGTAATATTATTTTACAATCTGTAAATATTTTACCGATATTAGGTCGAGTTGAGATATTGCTCGAAAATGAAATTAAGGCGGGTAAGATCAAGATAATAAAACATATTTGTGATGAATTGCCAATGATATCTGCCGAGCCGTTGTGGATTGAGCAAATATTTCACAATTTAATCAGTAATGCTATTCAGGCACAGCAAGGGCAAGGTCGGTCAGAATATCAAAATTGGATCCGCATCGATATCGCCTATATTAATGAAATGATAAAAATCATGATAACAGATGGTGGTCCTGGACTAAGTGATGAAGCTTTAAAAAACGTGTTTATTCCATTCTTCACAACACGTCAACAAGGTATGGGGCTGGGAATGACGTTAACAGAAACATTAATTCATAAACTTGGTGGTGATATTAATGCTGAAAATTGTGAAACAGGAGGAGCGCGTTTTATTATTTGGTTACCAACTAATAAAGGTAAGGAGAAGTAATGGCGGCAGTGATTTATCTTATTGATGATGATGAAGCGATCCGTGACTCATTATCTATACCCTATGGATTTCAAGATGCATCGCGACGGCAAGGGAGTGAATCCCCGGGAGCATAGATAACTATGTGACCGGGGTGAGCGAGTGCAGCCAACAAAGAGGCAACTTGAAAGATGACGGGTATATGTTATTAGAAACAATGAATTGGCAGGTAAGTTCATTTCCTGGTGCGCAAGAATTTCTTGATGAAATTGGCAGTAAGAATATTGCAGCGCTTCAGGGGTGTATTTTATTGGATATTCGTATGCCGGGAAAACCTGGATTGGCATTGCAGGACGATCTTTTAAAACTCAATAGTACATTACCGGTTATTATCATGACAGGACACGGAAATATTGATATTTGTCGTCGTGCTTTTAAGAACGGTGCTTTCGAGTTTTTAACCAAACCTATTGATGCAGATTTACTCATTGAAACAGTTTCAAGTGCATTATTATTTCATCAGAAAGTATTTAAGCAACGTCAGATATATGAGTAGTTAAAAGCTAAATTTAGCCAGTTATCTGAACGTGAAAGGGAGGTGATGAAAATTATTCTGGAAGGTAAAACCAGCAAACAAATTGCTCAACAGTTATCATTATCACCACGTACTATTGAGGTTCATCGAGCCAATATATTTCATAAATTGGATATACATTCTTTACCGCAGTTAGTCAAAGAATATGAATTATTTAAGTCATTATCTTATGACTAAGTATTTCTACTGAGTCGAATAAGTAATTGGCCGAATAGCTATAGCCGATAAACCTCATTAAGTTAGAACAGGATAATTCATCAACTTAAACTTAATGAGGTTTACCTATGAAACATTCTCTTTTCCATACTGTCCTGGCGGCAGGTTTATTCGCTTAATCTGCTTTTGCTTCATCATTAATTACTGAACGTAATATTACTCTTGAGGTAGCAAATAAATTAGCTTCTGAGGCAATTCAGTCCTGTAAATCGAATAATTATAACGTGGCGGTTTCTGTTATTGATAAAAGTGGGGTTTTGAAAGCGGTTCAGCGTATGGATAAAGCCGGGTTGCATACCGTTGAGGCGAGCAAAATGAAAGCTTATACCGCGTTATCTACTCAGAGAACGTCAGAGGACGTAATGAAAACCGCACAATCAAATCTTGGTGCTCAATATTTAGGGGATATCCCAGGCTTCCTATTACTTGGTGGTGGTGTTCCGGTTAAATCTGGTGATGAAGTGATTGGTGCAATTGGTATTGGTGGCGCACCGAGTGGTTCTTTAGACCAACAGTGTGCTTTTGATGCAATTCAGAAAATTTCATCAGATTTATCTTAATCATAATAATTTATAAAATGTACAGGGATAACGATAATAAAATAAATCTCTATTTCTACTTATGATTAAAATATTCGTTGTATTGATATTAGGAATATAGAATTTAGGTTTAATATCTTTCATTATCGTAATTTGCACAGAGGCAATAACTGGAATGAAGTTATTGCTTCTCATTGATTTTTTATGGTTAATAGGTCATATTTATCCTCGGTTTTATTTTAAAATAGAAATTTTATAAATAAACATATTCTTGTATAATTAGTTCCGCTGTTGATTTTATAATAATATTACAAATTAAAATGTTCGTAATAGGCATTTGGAAAATTTATTGAATTGCATGTTGTTTCAATTTAGTTAGCTCTATAGATATTCTTCTGGATTATTATTCTATAACACTATAATATCGCTATCGCTATCGCTATCGCTATCTCTATCTGTCATTTAAGTTGTTTATAAAACCCTATTATATTACGGTTCTAAATTATAATGGAAAACCAATTTTAATCTTAACAGCTTATCATGGTGATGAGCTTGGCTTTAATTGGGATGAAAATATAAATGGACGTAGAAGGACAGACTTTACGCAGGTGTAGGTTCTGTAACAAGTTACACTTATATCTAATGGAATAATACAAATAAACTCACACTAGGCTTATGTAATAAAAGATTATTACATTATTATCGTACGCAATATCACGCAAAAGTATCTCCTCCTAACGCCTCCTCCCTCTTAGTATCAAAACTAGGAGGATGCTGACTCATCTGAGACATTATTTAATATTTCATTCCTATTTTATTAACAATAATATCGGCGACGATTTATTTCTATTAGAAAGGTCTGATTATGGTAGCTCCCTTCTGGAAAAGGGCTTACCTGGCCCTATTAAGCAGTGCATTCGTTTTGCTACTGGCTAGCTGTGATAACAATCGTTCTTTACCCAAAACCCCGGAGGAACCGATGGCGCATATCCCTAATAAAATACCCAGTGAAGCTGCCACTGCTGGCAATTTTCAGGCAGTGATCCACTTGGTGGACATTGCTAAATTAAGTCAAAGCCCAACAACGAATCGTGACTACAGTACCAACACCCTCTACTTATGGAACGATAAAAATTGTGATGCTTTGGCTTCCCCTTCATCAAGCTGGAACGACACCAGTGCAACTCCCACTGGTAGCGATAGTTATGGGCCTTACTGGGTGATACCGTTAACCAAGAACGAGGGCTGTATCAATTTTATCGTGCGTGATGGTAACAACAATAAATTGATCGACGGTGACCTGAAAGTCTCCTTCTCCGATTTTAGTAACCGTACCGTTTCTGTGATACCCGGCAATTATCAAATCTATGGCAGTCGTGCAGCAGCCTTTAATTCTGTGTTTGGTGTTTCTCAGGCTTCGGCACATTGGGTCGACAACCAGACGTTGTTATGGTCGGGTGGAGCGGATAAGCCTGATGTCCGCTTATATTACAACCGGAATGGCAAGGTGGAAGCTAATGATGAAGGGAACTTCATCGATAGTTATCTGACGTTAACGCCGACGACTCTGAGCCAGAAGACGGCTGAGCGATTCCCGCACTTGAAGAAATTAACAGCGTTCCGCCTACCAGAGGACACGGATGTTGATACACTGCTTACCGGTGATCTGGTGGCGTTGGCTACCAATGAAACTGGCTTGCTATTGTCGGCTACTCAAGTACAAACGGCTGGTGTGCTGGATGACCGCTTCGCTAACGCTGCCGTCACACTGGAATATGGAGCGCTAATCAACGATACCGATGTTACCTTCCGTTTGTGGGCACCTACTGCTCAACATGTTGGGTTGGTTATCTATGATGCAAATAAACAGGTCATTGCCAATCATGCAATGAATCGTGATCTTGTTAGTGGTTCCTGGTCATGGCAAGGTGATAAAGAGTTGGTTGGTGCTTACTACCGCTATGCTTTAACGGTATACCATCCATATTTCCGTAATGTGGAGCACTACGAGGTTACCGATCCCTATTCCCACAGTTTGTCCACCAATTCGGAGTACAGTCAAGTCATCAATTTGAATGACGAGGCACTGAAACCACAAAATTGGGATAGCCTGATCATGCCGCGTTCGCAAAATACACCGGCGGACATTGCGCGTATGACCATATATGAAGCTCATGTTCGTGATCTCTCTGTTGCAGATGGCACGGTACCAGAAACTTGGCGTGGTAAGTATCTGGCTCTCACCGCTGACAACAGCGATATGTTCAAACACCTTAGGACATTGAGTCAGGCAGGGGTTACTCATATGGAGCTATTGCCAGTATTCGATGTGGCTTCCATTAATGAATTCAGCAATGAAGTGGCTGATCTGAATCACCCGTTTAGCCGTTTGTGCCAAGTCAACCCAAAGGTGAAGAGCAGCCGTTTCGCTGATTATTGCAATAGTTCACAGACCGTGGGTGAAGTGTTGCAGGAGCTGAAGAGCGGTGACAATGCTAATAACCCGCAGGTACAAGAACTGAATGCAATGATTGCAGAAACCGACTCCTACAACTGGGGCTATGATCCGTTTCATTACTCGGTACCGGAAGGTTCTTATGCTACAGATGCGGAAGGTTCGGTACGTATAAAAGAGTTTCGCGCCATGATTCAGGCCATCAAGCAACAATTGGGGATGAATGTGATCATGGACGTGGCGTATAACCATACCAACGCAGCCGGGCCGACGCACCGATCCTCAGTATTGGATAAGGTAGTGCCTTGGTACTATCATCGTTTGGATGAGATCACGGGCAACGTTGAATCTAACACTTGTTGTCACGATACGGCTCCAGAGCACCGCATGTTCGCTAAACTCATTGAAGATTCGTTGGTGACTTGGGTTAAGGACTATAAAATCGACGCGTTTCGATTTGACTTAATGGGCTATCATCCCAAGGCCCAGATTTTATCGGCACTAGCAAAAGTACGTAGGATTAATCCATCGGTCTACTTCTTCGGTGAAGGTTGGAATTCCGGGCAGGGTGACCGTTTCGAGATTGCTTCACAGATTAATCTTAAAGGTACTGGAATTGGTACTTTCTCTGATCGACTGCGCGACGCGGTACAAGGTGGTGGGCCGTTTGATTCCGCTGACACTATTCGTATTAACCAGGGAGTGGGCAATGGCGCGGGAACGTTGCTGAACGAAATGGCTTGGTTGGATGCTAATGAGGTGCGTCATCTGGCGGATCTGGTACGTCTTGGCATGGCGGGCAATTTGGCTGATTTTGTGATGATCGATAAAGATGGGACGGTAAAAACGGGTAGGGAAATTAACTACAAAGGCGCTATAGCTGGTTATGCCGCTGATCCAATTGAAGTGATTAATTATGTCTCTAAGCACGATAACCAAACGCTGTGGGACATAATCAGCTACAAAGCTGCACGTGAGGCGAATCTGGCAACACGAGTTCGTATGCAGGCAATATCCCTCGCCACGACATTCCTTGGACAAGGATTGGCCTTTGCTCAACACGGATCGGAGTTACTACGTTCAAAATCTTTTACCCGCGATTCCTATAATTCCGGCGATTGGTTTAACCGTGTTAGCTACACCTACCAGGATAACAACTATGATGTTGGTATGCCGGATCAGCGTGTTGATGGCGAAAATTATGCATTGATTGAAAAAGTGAAAAATGTGGTAGATAAACCGGGCCGGACTGAATTATTACAGATGACGGCTTTTTATCAGGAATTGTTGCGCTTGCGTCAATATTCACCACTGATGACTCTTGGTGATGGTACATCGGTTAAACAACGTGTTGATTTCCATAACGTTGGGCCGCATCAGCAGCTTGGGTTGCTGGTGATGACCATAGATGATGGTAATACTACTGGTGATGACCGTGATTCGCGATTTGACGGTTTGGTGGTGATGATTAATGCGGCTCCACATCCTGCCACAGTAAGAGATCTTAACGTCAGAGGGTTGAAGTTGAATAATATTCAAAGGGAACTGGGCCATACATCTCTGGCGGCGGGTACCAGAATTGCGAAAGATGGCGCGGTCACGCTGCCGGCTTGGTCAGTAGCGGTACTGGTTTTGCCGCAAGATGGGAAGCGCGGTACTGGTTTGCCTGTTCGTAGAAAGTAACGCGTAGGAATTTTCCATTGTTTGTATCGGGGCGGTTTGTCCAGACCGCTCATTTTTACCTTGAAAGGGTACTCCCACCGCTTTTCTTGTTGATGATAATTGAGACATTGTTTATCTCCTTATTATCTGTCTGCGCTAGCAGTTTTTGTTTTTCACCATCATGTTGCCGCTATTCTTCAAAAATAGGTGACTTTAATAAGTTTAATACTCCCATTGGTCACAACGCTGAATAGTTTAAAAGTCAGTAATTTGTGTTGACATAATAAAAAAATATGATGTTATGGTTTTATTTGATTGTATCGATTGTAAATTATACAAAATTCTTGGTGGTGGCTTTTTGGAAAGGATAGCCGTGGGCCAATGCTCATCTAATCGCTTTTTATTCATCACCACACAGAGGGAGGCAAGTTGAATTTCCAAGGGTTACAGGCAAAGTACCGCCGTCTATTTCAGGAAAGTGCTGCCTGGAAACTGTTGAGAGCTGATAATGCT
Source organism: Photorhabdus bodei (assembly GCF_003287735.1). Classification (GTDB taxonomy): domain Bacteria; phylum Pseudomonadota; class Gammaproteobacteria; order Enterobacterales; family Enterobacteriaceae; genus Photorhabdus; species Photorhabdus kayaii. Next base: position 33,081 of record NZ_NSCM01000027.1, read on the forward strand.
CCTGTAATTTTGGCATTTTTGGGGGAGTTATTTTCCGAGGATAGTGAAGTCCCTTTTAGTCGTGCCCGCGTGTCACTTGATGCAGAGTTGGTACGTTGTCGTGAACTTGGCGTTTGGGAAACTGAAACGGGAGCGGGTACTTATCTCAATAAATGGATTCGGGAAGGCTGGTTGCGTGAGATGGATGACACATTAACTAAAACGGATGCCAGTGAAATTGCACTCCGTTTTAGCCAAGGGCTTGATGAACGCAATTCAGGAACCACTGCGTCTCATCTTCGAATTGTACAGGAAGCGGTTAGGGACTTCGCAGTAGCGATTAGCCCAAATGCCGATGAGCGTGTCGCGCTTTTGGAAGATAGAAAATCCGAGATTCAAAGAGAGATTGATGCTCTGAGAGCTGGCGTTGTGACCGAATTAACCAAGGCTGAGCAGCGGGAAAGAATTCGTGAAATTTACCAACTGGCTTCTGTTTTAACGGGTGATTTTCGCCGTGTTGAAGATGAAATTCGTCAGTTGGATCAGGAAATTCGTATTCAAATTATTGAGGGGGATTCCACCAGAGGAGATATCCTTCTTGCTGTTTTAGAAAAAGAAGCATTACTGGCTAAAACGGATGCCGGTAGTGCGTTTGAAAGTTTTTTTGATTTGTTATGTGATCAAAATAGAACTATGGAGCTACGAGATCAGCTTCGAAGTATTTTAAGTCGTCCGGTCGCAGAACACTTAAGTACCCAGCAGCGGCAATTCTTAAGTCAGCTGATGAGAGAACTGAGTCGCGAGAGTGACAGAGTTTTTCAAATCAGGCGAAGAACGGAAGAGAGCTTGCGTGCTTACATAGAGAGTGGTACTGCTCAAGAAAATCGTGCGGTTGATAGATTGCTTGGTCAATTGGAACGACTCGCCATTGAATTAAAGAACTCAGGTTATGACTTACAAACGGCGACAACTCTGTCACTGCCCGTTGGCGCGGCAAGTATTAGCTCTCCTGAAAGCATGCTGCTTAAATCACCTGATGAAAAGCTGGATACTTCAGGTGCTGAAGAACAGCTCAACTCTCGGGAACCGAGTATACAAATGCTGGATTGCCTTGATGTTGTTCAAATTCGATTAATTGCTGAGAGGGCGTTAGCAACGTTAAAAGAGTTTGGTCCAATGACGATTGCGTCTATTGCAAATTATCAGCCGATTAATGCAGGGTTGGAGGAGTTAGTTGCCTATTTGCGGGTGGCCAAATCTGTCGGGGCTGCATTATTGGAAGAAAAGGAATCAATTGAAATCAGTGACAAACGGGGAGTTCGCTTGCAGGCGTCTATACCCACTTTCTTGCTGAGCGCCGACCTGTTTCCAGACAGTTTGGATGAATTGGTTCTTTAGAGTGAATAGAAAATGGTTGTATATATATAGTGAGAGCTGTAATGCATGTAGGTAAAAAGTTGAATAAAGATAATGGTGCCCTCGCTACCCTTGGGAAGTCTCATTCCGATCCTCAGGAAGAACAGAAAACAGGGTTCTTCGATCAGTTGATAAAACACCATACTCAATCAGAGTATGATCCGCTTACAGATACAGCCGGCGTTGAATCTGATGTTGCTTTTTCGGTTGTCAACCAAAGCCCATCTTGTGAAGTTGATGATGTATTAGTCAGTAAGCACGTTGAAAACTCAAACAGTGATATGCCGCCGGATGCGCGCCGGGTGCTGGTTAGCTTGCTGCGTCAGGGCGTTATTTTGTCTTCGCAGAAAGCTAAATTGTTTGAATTACTTTGTCGATACCAATGTGCTGTGCGCAAACATCTGTCAGAAGTCTATTTGAAGTTAATCTTAGATGAAAAAGCAGGTGTTGCCTTTATAGCTGGCTTTCAGAATGAGGAAGATACTGAATCATTGGGTATAGATGATGAAGAGGTTGTCTCTCTGATTAGCCGAAGAACGCTCTCTTTATACGATACATTGTTGCTGTTGGTGCTACGTAAACATTACCAGGACCGGGAAACATCGGGAGAGCAAAGGGTTATCATTGATATAGAACGTATAGAATCCCATCTGACACCGTTTTTACCGCTGACAAACAGTACTAAATCTGACCGGAGAAAACTCAAGGGTGCTCTTGAGAAAATGGTGACGAAAAAAATATTGAGTTCGGTCCGAGGAAGCGAGGATCGCTTCGAGATTACGCCGGTGATCCGCTATGTAGTCAGTGCTGAATTTCTCGAAAGTATGCTCAATGAATACCTGAAAATGGCGGGAGAAAAGGGTATTGAGCTAAATAAAAATGGCAGCGACGCTGTTGATTATCAAAATGAAGGGGAAGAGACAGGAGATGAAAATGACTGATCAAACTCTTTCGGCTAATTCATTATTTCATGTTGGTCAAATCAGATTAGCTGAACTCTCAGTTTATAACTGGGGGTCATTTAATGGCTTGCATACCGCGTTGATAGATCCTATGGGAACGCTAGTCACCGGAGATAATGGCGCCGGAAAATCGACATTTATTGATGGCCTTATGGCTTTGCTGCTTCCTGCCGGAAAGGCAACTTTCAATGTAGCTGCGGCACAGGGTGATCGTTCTGACCGGACTTTACTTTCCTATATGCGGGGAAGTTTTGGATCTGCCCATGACGGAGCGGGGACGAGAGTCAGAAGTAAGCGTGAGTCTGGCGTAGTGACTGGGCTTAGAGCTTTATATCAGGGTGATGATGGGTCAAAAATCACGCTTGCGGCGCTTTTCTGGATTACTAAATCGACGAATGTGCTCGCGGATGTGACACGAGTTTATGTTGTTGCCAAAAGAGACCTGACTCTTAAGGAAATGCTTAATGCTTTTGGGAACGGTAATGCTCGGGCATTCAAGCAATGGCTTCGTGATGACCCGACGATTACGTGCTGTGATGATAATTTTTCTGATTATCAAGAGTTGTACCGAAAGCTCCTGTATATGGACAATAAGAATGCGCCTGCACTTTTGTCGCGGGCGTTAGGTCTGAAAAAAATTGATGATTTAACTGGGTTGATTCGTGAATTGGTACTGGAACCGAGTACGGTCAAGGATGATGCTAAAAAGGTCGTGGAAGAGTTTGCTGATCTGGTGGCAATTCATAGTCAATTAGTGGATGCAAGAGCACAAAAAGTGCACTTATCCAGGTTACCTGAACTCAACGCAATTATCGAAAAAACAACGAAAGAATTTGCGGAGCTGATAGCTGAGAAAAATAGTCTCCCGGTCTACTTTGGGGAGATTTTCGCACAATTGTGGAGTGAAAAAATTGCCGATATTGAGGCTGAACTGGAAGCGCTACTCCTCAAAATTAGCCAAGCTGAAGAGCAGAAAGTGGATGTGAATAAGTTGGTTGAGCGAAGGCACGAGGAATATCTTCAATTTGGTGGGGATAAAATAGAGTCGTTGAGAAAAGAGGTTGATCATACCCAAGCTCAATTGAATCGGGTGGTTAGAAATTCATCGCAATATCAAACTCATGCTAACGAGCTGGCTCTTCCTTCTGTATTAGAGGAGGCGGTATTTCTTAAAAATCAATCCACAGTATCAACCCGGCTTGCCAGTATTCAGCAAGAAGAAGCAGAGTATCAGGACAGGTTTGCCACCATCAGTGCTAAATTCAGTGAGCTACAAGCCAATATCCATGATATCTCTCAGGAAATTCGTGAGATCGAGGCAAGACCCGATTCCAATATTGATGTGAAATATCAGCAACTGCGAGATGAACTGGTTAATTCTTTAGAATTAAGTAAGGACCAATGTGTATTTATCGGTGAGCTTATCGATGTCGAAGATCGTGAAAAGAGCTGGCAGGGCGCGATAGAGAGGGCGTTAGGCGGGTTACGAACCACACTTGCTGTGCCACATCATTGTTATTCGATGGTGACTCGCTGGTTGAATACCCGACATACTGGTTTACATGTCCGTGTTCAAGTTGTGAATGATTCTACAACTCAAGGCCAATCGGTGGTGTTTAAGTCTGATGGTTATCTAAGGAAACTGGTATGGCGTAATCACCCTTATCGAGAGTGGCTCAAGCACCATTTGCAGCGATTTGACCTGCAATGTGTTTCAAGTACGGAAGAATTGGATCAAACCCCGTTTTCGATGACACAGCAGGGGTTGATGCACATGGATAAGGGGCGCTTTGAGAAAAAAGATCAGCACCGGATAGACGACAGAAGGCGCTGGTGTCTGGGTTTTTCGAACAAGTCACGTTTAGCCATTCTTAATAACGATAAAAAAGAGTTAACTCTGCAACTGGCAGAAACCGAGAAAAAGGTGAGTCAAGCCCGTCAAGATTTGAATTCTGTTTCTGATCGTAAAATTCTTTGGGAGAAGATCCAAGGTTACCGCTGGGATGATATTAATGCTCCTTACTGGCACGAAAAGCTGTCTGATTTGCAGGCTGACCTCAAGGTGTTGGAACAGTCAGGGGGTGATCTTGATAAGGCCAGAGAGCGTTGGGAGTCGGCTAAAGAGCAGCTAGCTCAAATTCAATCGGTATTAAATCAGCTCAACTCTGATTCTGGTGGCGTTAAAAATACGCTGAAAAATGCAAAAGAGGAATGGAGCAAAGCGCAGGCAAAAGCGTCGAAAGGATTACCTGATTCAGCCCGGCAATTACTTGCGATTCGGGTTGGCGTACTTAATACAAACGATTTAGGCCGGATGTCTGAATTGGTATTGAAAGTTGAAGACGATTTAGAACGTCTGTTAGATATTAGCCGAAACAGTAAAGACAAAGCGGAAAGATTAGCCATTAGCATTATGGTCTCATTCAGGTCTAACGATAAATGGCAAGTCTTCACGGTTGACTGGCAAAGTAATATTGATGGCTTACCTGATTATCTTAATCATTTGCGACAACTGGAAGAGGAAGGGCTTCCCAACCTTGTGGAGCAGTTTATTGAGCGGTTGAATAAGCATGCAACGCAGTCACTGGCGCGGATTAAAACTAAGCTTGAATCTGAACGGGAAGATGTTCTCGAACGGATTGATATCATTAACCGGGTGCTCAAGCGTACAGAGTTTCGATCAGGGACACATTTAAAGCTGGGTTCAAAGAGAGAGAAATTCCCACATGTTAATGAGTTTGAACAGCATTTGCGTAAGGTGCTGAGTCAGGTAACCAGTGATGACCATGAAGCACGGTTCCGTCAATTGGCTAAAGTAGTTGAAATACTTGGGAAAGCAAGTGCGCCAGGTTCCTCAAATACATTAGAAAGTTTAAGGTTGCTTGATCCTCGTTATCAGATGTCATTTTATGCCGAAGAGTTGGATAGTCATACCGGTGAGATTCGTGATGTATTGGAGTCATCCAGTGGAAAGTCAGGTGGCGAGAAAGAGTCATTTGCGGCGACTATTGTCGCGGCAAGTTTGGCCTATGTTTTGACGCCAGATGGCTATGATCGTCCGGTTTACTGTACTGTTTTCTTGGATGAGGCATTCTCAAATACGGCTGAAACGGTAAGTCGGCGGGTGCTCCGAGTATTTAGAGAGCTTCATATTCACGTTAATTTGATTACGCCTTATAAAAACCTGAATCTGGCAAGGGAATCTGCTCGTTCACTGCTCATTGCGGAAAGAGATCAGGAAAACCATGACAGCCATTTATGTGAAGTGACTTGGGAAGAGATTGACCGGAGAATGGGCGAAGAGAAGGAGAAAAAGTTGCCTGATGAGGCTGCTGATCTGGGTATTGAGTTTGAGAAACTGACATGAAAAGAGGGCAGTATGAGGTGCGTTGGGGGTTATTGCCAGCACAAGTTAAAAGCATCATTAGGCAGCGTGAGTGGGATAGCCCTCCCTCACTAAAAGCCCGGTTACTGGGCATCAAGGCATTCCCTATTCGCGTTGGCTTGAAACCACCCAAAGGGAATTCTGCCATATTAGATATAGTTCATTTCCAACGGTTTATTGATGAGTGGAAATCATTTCCCTATCAGGATGTCGTAGAGTGGTCTACTAAGAATTTCAGGGAGCTATCTGAGCAACGCATTCCAACTTTTGTTGTCATTGAATCGATGCAATGTCTGATTCAATTTTTAGGGAGTGATGCCCTTTCCCGAAGTAAGGTATGGGAAAGAAATATGAAGCCATTTTTGTGGGTTAATAAAGATCTCTATCCTGTATTGGTTAAGTGCATAGATATTGTGGAAAAACTCTCGTTGAGAGATGCGGAATTATTAGCAAAATTGCTGCCACAATTAAAGCAAGGCTTAGGCGAAGGACAATATTTAAGAGCACTGCCACTCATTGGGATTGATACTAAGTTTCTTGAGAACCACCAGATCCTGATTGAAGAGCTGGCCGATATCATTCACAAGGGAGCTGTTTCGGCATCAGGTGGTCTTATTTCCTGGTTAGGGTGTGCAATAAATCCCAAAGGTTGGTTAACTATCAGGCCGCTTTGCCATGCCGCGACTGCGGCGCTTGGGGGAATGCCAATACTACAAATACCCGGCGAATTACTTAGACAGTACGAACTTCCGGCATCGAATATTCTAGTAGTAGAAAATCTACAGTCTGGTTTGGCATTACCCGAAATGCCTGACACGATAGCGGTGATCGGAGGAGGTAAAAACATTGCTTGGATGGATGCGGCATGGCTGAGAAGTAAACGTGTAGGATATTGGGGAGATATTGATACTTGGGGTTTGTCTATTCTCAGTGACGCCAGAGACAAGTTTATGGATATTGAGCCTTTGATGATGGATGTTGAAACTGTTAAAGCCCATGAAGATAGAATGGTTCCTGAACCAAATCCAGTTGAATCCAATCCTACATTGCTAAATGAGGATGAAGCAAAGTTGTTTAATGATCTCATTTCTGGCCGGTTCCAATCTTCACGTTTAGAGCAGGAGCGTCTTTCATCTGATTACATTAGAAACAAGCTTATGAATTGGCTGTCTTAACACAGAAGCCGCTAGACACGATATTTTTTCCATTTATCAAAAATCGTCACTTTCTTGGTATACATCGAAATGGTGTGTGATCAGATTGGCAAACGCCTGGCTTGCAGCGCTTCGATATGCACCACGGCGCCACAGCAGTACTGCATTGCGTTGCGGTAACGTAGGTCGAATTGCAATGGAATAAAGCCCGGTCTGTTCGTGGGCTATGATATCAGGTAACAAAGTCGCGAGTCGTCCTCGACGGACAATTTCTACGATTGCACTGATTGAGTTGGCTTCAATTGCAATGCGCGGAGTGATTCCCTGTTTCTGGAAGTACAAATCAATATGGCTCCGTGTTGCAAAGTCTTTGCTTAATAGTGCTAGCCTTTCATGTTCCAACATTTTCGCCGTCAATGATGTTTGTTGGCCAATGAGTCGATGCGATTGACCAACGATCAGGCTGAGTGTTTCGATGAATAATGGTTCGCTATCAATGTCGGGGGAGCGTACTTCTGAGAACGCGATGCCGAGATCGAGCTGGTTCTCCGCTAAAGAGACTTCTATTTGATCTTGCGTCATTTCCTTGATATTCAACGCAATTCCTGGATAGAGTGCGTTGAAACGTTCTACCCAATGGCCGATGAAGTAAGTGGTGAAGGTGGGTGTCATTGCTAGTCTGAGCAATCCGCGGCTTAAATCCTGCACATCATGAATCGCACGTTGCCCAGCATCCAGATCCTGTAATGCACGACGGGCGTAACTTATGTATACCTCGCCAGCATCAGTGAGTCGTACAGTCCTTCCAGAGCGGTCGAACAGTTGCACGTGCAGTGACTCTTCAAGTTGTCTGATTTGTTGCGATAAGGTTGGTTGTGAGATATGAAGTTCTTCTGCGGCGCGAGTGAAGTTCTGATGTTTGGCAACTGCCAGCAGATAACGAATGTGTCGCAGCAGCATATCAATTAACTATTTGAAAATAATATGGAAAAAATGACATCCTGATCTTTGAGACAATAGAAAAATTCGTTCATTCTTCACCTGCTAGCTGTCTTATCGGCCACGATGGAGTGAAGACTATAAGGGCTTCTTGAACATGTCAACGCTGGTTTGTCCCAGTTCCGAAGTTAGTGCTAACGTTGGTGGTATAACTCCGTAGCTTATCCCTGAGCAGATCATGAAACTTAGCAAGGTAGTAGATGAGTTAGAAGGCTCGTTATCAGATTTAGAGAGCCAGTCGATCTGTTGGTTAGTGAGACAGCTTGCCTGACAACCCGGTGGTAAGATTTAAACAAAATGAAGGCGATAAAAAAGCCGCATCACTTGCATGGTGCGGCCACGATGACATCAATTATTCTGAATCATTAGAGAAATAGATCTGGCCTTACGTTGAAGCGCTTGGAAAGCGCTTTAATATGCGCAATCGTTAATGAGCGCTTACCAGATAGAATCTGGCTGACAAGTGATTTGGAGCCAATTTCTTCTTTCAGGTCTGAGTAAGAGAGCCTGTATTGATCCATCAACACACGCAGCGCAGCTACACCGGTTGGTATGTCATCCACTGCTTTATTAAATGCAGCAAAGCGTTCATTGTTGTTTTCATACTCAGCGATTTTAGTGGCTAGAAAGTCAATCAGTGGATTTTCATCATCGTGCTCAATGAGGTAATCCACCATTGCCAGCGCGTCATTATAGGCATCCTCGGAAGTGCAGCTCCCTAAGAAGGGAACAGCAGCTACCAGTACCTTTGTGGCTTCAAGTGCTTTGGTAGGTTCTGCAATCATTCTTTCGTCTCCCGATACTGCTTAGTTAATTTGTTATATTCTGCATGAGTGGCTATATGCTTGACATATAGGCGTTTATTAACGAAATTTATATAGGCAATCATTCGTAAGCTTTGCCCACCTATGTCTATTACCCACCATTTGTCTCTGTACTTGAAATTATCAAGACTGGGGAACTGACTTCGTAATTCCACAGGGTTCTCAAAATCTTTTTCTTTTAACTGCTTATACGTTGCAATAATTGCATCTGCATCATTTGGGAAATCGCGAGCAGCTTTCTCAAATGGATCTTTGGAAATAACGTGCATGTCACTCACTCAGTTTACATCATGTAAACACTATAGCGTCATCATTTTCCGTTCACAAGATGTAAACAACAAAAAACCAATACGTCGCCGCAGAACGACAATCAACTATTGGAAAATACTATAGAGATGATAGTAATCCGATCTTTGACGCTATAGATAAATTCGTTCATTCTTCATCCATCCGCTTTCTTATCGATCACGATGGAGTGAAGACATGCAGGATATTATTGAAGGCTTTTTACAATTCCAGCGCGAGGTATTTCCAAAGCGTTGCGAGCTTTTCAAGCGGCTTGCCGCCAGCCGTGTGGTTCCAGAGCTTCTGACTCAGAGTGAGCCAGGTGATCTGTTCGTGATACGTAATGCTGGTAACATCGTTCCGTCGTACGGTGCAGAATCTGGCGGTGTTTCCGCTACCGTTGAGTATGCGGTCGCTGTGCTTGGGGTCACCGACATTGTGATCTGCGGACATTCAGATTGTGGTGCCATGACCACAATTGCAAGCTGTAAATGTATGGATCACCTTCCCGCGATTACAAGCTGGTTACGCTATGCGGATTCTGCGAAAGCGATTAATCAGGCATGTGCGCACGTTAGTGAGACTGCTCGAATTGATTCGATGGTACGTGAAAACGTCATCGCTCAAATTGCTAATATCAAGACTCACCCGTCCGTGGCGCTCGGGCTGGAACAGGGACACTTGAATCTACACGGTTGGATTTACGACATAGAGGCTGGTTCGATCGATGCTCTAGACGGCTTGGTCGGCCAATTTGTTTCGCTTGCGGACTATCCGCATGTTTCTGCAACGCAATCCGTGTTTCACCACGGTATTTAAATAGCTTATTAATCCAAAGGAATCATTATGACACAATCTCAATACTCCCAAACTCCCCGGCTGGCCCTTACTGATGCTATCATCGACGCCAAGACACGCAAGAATTTGACGTTTGAGGATATTGCACAAGGAACGGGTCTGAGCCTCGCATTCGTCACTGCTGCACTGCTCGGCCAACATCCTTTGCCCGCTGATGTTGCGAGGATTGTGGTTGACCGACTTGAACTCGACGAAGATGCCTTCCTTCTGCTGCAAACTATCCCTGTACGCGGTAGTATCCCCGGAGGTATACCGACTGATCCGACTATTTACCGATTCTATGAAATGGTGCAAGTTTACGGTTCAACGCTTAAGGCGCTTGTCCACGAGAAGTTTGGTGATGGCATTATCAGTGCAATTGACTTTAAACTTGATATCAAAAAGGTCGATGATCCGAATGGCGGTTCACGAGCTGTAATTACGCTAGATGGGAAATATTTGCCGACTAAGCCGTTCTAAAACAATTGCAATTGTTGGCATCGGCAAGAGGTTTGAATTTGAGAGATAAACCTCTTGCCATTTCAAATTAAAGTTTATTAACTAGCCACTTCGGTTTTGTATAAGATGTATAGGGAGTAGATCGAAATTGCCGTTTCGCTCCCTGAATGAATGAGCAAAATCAGGCCATACCAAGGCCAGCAAAGCCTGCGACGACGATGATAATCTCTACATCTGTGGTCTACGGTATGTCTGTTTGTGGATCATGGTCTGTGTACTTTTATTCATCATAGTTCTCCAGAGGATCAAAGGGATTATGGCAGGTCTGAAGGGATTATAGTTCCAGCAGGATAAAACGAAGGGTTCGCACAGAATTGGTCAATAACCTGCATCAACTGCGAAGGGCGCTCATAAACGACCGCATGTCCGCACTCTATCTCTGTAAAGCGTGCATCCTGAATTGCACCAAACAGAGCTTTGCTGTGGCGGATGGGCGTCATTTGATCATGTGTACAGCCAATAATCAGTGTTGTGGCTTTTATCGTAGGAACAATTTGAGTGATATCAACCCGGCCATTAAGGTCCATTTGTAATGCTTCAAATTCCTCTGGTATGGCATTTTCGAAGCTGATTGCAAACTGATCTGGAAACATATTTACATGACTGGCACCGCTGAAAGCGCAAAACATCACAAAGTCTGCAATAGCAGGTGATTGGATCTCATATAACTGACGCCAGACAGATAAAAATCGTTCTAACTGTAAATCTGTTTTCATCCATCCTGCGATCAGAACCAAATTACAAACCAGATCCTGACGTTTAGCGGCAACAGAAGCAGTAACAACAGCTCCCAACGAGTAACCTATTAGTGTGACAGGTTCTCCCAACGCTGCTGCTTCAATAACAGCTTCGACCTGTTTTTCAAGATGTTCGAGGGTAAGCGTTTCGTTTGCTTTTACGGGTTGAGAAAAATCTAGGGATATAACTCGATTTTCCGAGGCAAGCAGTTTAAAGAGATAACCGAAATGTATCTCTGTGCTGCCGCCAGTGCCATGTACCAAGACGATAGGATTTCTCTTGGCGCTATTCTTATTTGGATCTAGAGGTTGGGATGTGAAGAACTTTACATCTTTTCCATCTACGTTTATGACATTTTCGTTGATATTAAATTTTTGCTCGGATTTATTCATGGTAATGAAATATCTCCTGATAGATATGGGTTATATAGAAGCCAAATATAAATATACCTGTCATCCTTCAAGTTGCCTCTTTGTTGGTTGTACCCACTCACTCCGGTCACATAGTTCGCTATGCTCCCAGGGATTCGCTCCCTTGCCGTCGCGATGCATCTTGAAATCCATAGGGTATAATTAAACAATTATCTTGTTAGTTTCTTAATTAAATTAGTAACTCAGTATAGAGTTATTGTCAAATTATAAAATTAAAATAGTGTCGTGCTTGAATATTAATATTATTATAAATTCCAATATTAGATCTTGTTTATTGTGTTTTTGCGATATTGCAGGCAGGGAAAATAAGTTTCAACCTATTAATTAGGCTGAAAGTTTTTTTCTGGCTGAATGGAGGTAATATCAAAATATTAAAAAGCTTATATGCTGGATTGTCTTATTAATTTCTTATTTCACATTGACAGAATTTCATCCTCATACCATAGTGATTACATCACTTTTTTATATATGATTGCATTGTTAAATAATTTTATTCACCTATTTCTTGAATATTATTGATTGATAATTTATATGATTAAGAATTACCATTAATACACACAGATCATTTTTCGAAATATTTCATGAAGTATTTTTTTCGTTCTGACAGCATTCTGTTACGACGCTCGACTCGGTTTATACAATTCATCAGCGTGTATAGTCTGCTTCAGAGGGATAAAACTGAATGGCATCATCAGATATTTAACACACCTATTTCAGGAGATGAAAAATGTCTACTCAAATCGTGAATGAACCAGATCCGCAATATGTGGTGGCAGAAGGTGAGAAACGAGCTATACGCACGATTAAGCTATTTATTTCTTTGGGCTTTATCGCAGAGGCTGGATTTCTTTTAATGAGTTTTATTTTATTTCCCGACAATGGCCCTCTGGTATGGCGTCTCGTATGGGCGCTTGGTTTATGTGGTATTGGCATGGGGGCCGCTGTTGGGGGACTGACTTACTTGGTATCAGCACGTTTCACGCCAGGAAGTACCGGCGCTTATATCATGACCGCCGTGAGTAGCGCTCTGTTATTCAGTGTTTGCCAAACACTTTGTTGGGGCTTGGACCACAACGTGGGGCTGAATTATTGGGGTTCAATAGAAATGCCGTTGCTATTCCTGATTAAAGGATACACTGCCGCACTTATTGCTGGCATTTTGGGTAGTTTTCTTCTTAACTCAGTAACTGGTGCGAGATTCCTTGCTCGTCTCAAGGTCTTTTAGTGAATAAGAAATTAACTTTGCCTAACAGTTTCGCTATTTCCATATTTCTGGCTGTATTGGCTGCATGCCTAAATCTTATATTATGGTGCGCTGATATTTTGGAAATGGCACATAGCGTCCCGCTAAAGGGGTTAATGATTATTTGGTATCTCTTGGGATGGGGTTTTGCTCCGGGCTGTCTGACCGTGCTCACCATCAATTCAATCAGGGGAAGATTACCTCAGAGGGTGGGTTCGGTGGTTGCCATGTTTATAAGCTTTCTGTTGGTTACAGGGATTTGCGGCTTGGTTTATGCTTACCTGACAAACTCCTCTTTTATGCAAATTGCTATGGGAGGCATGGCTGATCATCATTCTTCGGTGAATCACGGAACTATTCTTGGTTTTATTACGCAACTGCTGCCCAGTTTATGTGCAACGGTTATTTCAATCATGAATGCTTTTTCGATAAAAATGGGGAAGTAGTTTAGCAAAAACCGCCGTAAACCCTTGCCCAGTGCGGGGATATTAGGCCCTAGTTTTGCGAATGCAAGATTGGGGCTTCCTCACGATACAGCTTTACAGTAAGCTTTTTAAGTCCGCCGGCGCTCCTTATCCTCTCTGTGTGCTGGATACAGAGTTCACTGGCGTCGACTCCTCTACTGTCTGATATTGTTAGATTTATTCCTCCAATTACTCTAGCTTTTCGTTACAGTCGTGCCTTTAAGTCCAAAGGAAAAGTTTTGATTGACGTGTAAGAACGTCAGAAATCGACAAATAGACGGAAAGGAAACCAGCAAATAGACGCTATAAAAACCAGCATTTGGACGATGGAGTAGCCAGCAAATAGACGCTGTACAAACCAGCATTTAGACGATAGCATAGCCAACAAATAGACGGAGCAATTTAAGCTTCGTTCTCCACATTGAACATAAAAGAACAACCTTGAATAACGCACTACACCCAAGATACATAGCACCACAGCTCAAGGCAGCATTGGCTGATACACCAGTGGTGTGCCTGCTTGGTCCTCGCCAAGTCGGCAAAACAACGTTGGCGAAATCTCTAGAGCCTGGGCGGGCTTACCTAACTTTCGATGACAGCACTCTGCTTAACACAGCTAAAGCCGATCCCACTGGATTTGTACAAAGCTTGCCAGAACGTGTCACACTGGATGAAGTACAGCGAGTGCCAGAGATCTTGCCTGCCTTAAAAGCAACTATAGACATTCATCGTCGACCGGGGCGGTTCATACTAACTGGTTCAGCTAATTTGCTACTTCTGCCTGGAGTACAGGAATCACTAGCAGGTCGCGTCGAAGTAATCTTTTTGCAGCCACTTTCTGAACAAGAAAAGCAGCATAGTCCAACATCGTTACTCGAACAGCTGATCACTAACAAAATTTCTCCTTCAATCAAAGGGGAACAAATCCTCATTGAAGGCGTAGCAGAAGCTGTAGTACAAGGAGGTTATCCAGAGCCGAGTATGCGCAGTGAGGCGCGAGCTCGTCAGTGGCATAAGCAGTACCTCAACGCCATTATTCAACGTGATGTGAAAGACATTGCAGCGATTCGAGATGAAGACGAATTACTGAGACTCATTAAGATCCTCGCATTGCGTACTGGTAGCCTTTTGAACATCAGTGGATTAGCGAAAGATGTAGGTCTTCAGCGAGAAACCGTTGACAAATACATCACTATTCTGGAGCGCTTGTTCTTAGTGAGACGCTTACCTGCTTGGCATAAAAACCAAGCCAAACGTTTAATAAAAGCTCCTAAAGTTCATGTAGTAGATTCCGGTTTAGCTTGTGCTTTAAACAATCTGAGAGTCGATGATTGGCATAACCTTAGTAATGACTTTGGTGCAGTACTTGAAAGCTTTGTGGTGCAACAATTGATCTGCCAATCGGGTTGGAGTGAACATGAACTGCACTTCTCCCACTATCGTGATAAAGATCAGGTTGAAGTTGATCTGGTTATTGAAGATGGTCGAAGAATCTGGGGAGTTGAAGTTAAAAAAGCAGCCAGCATACAGCCGAAAGATGGTATGGGGTTGGCAAGATTAGCTTCACTGGCTGACAGAGATTGGCAGGGAGGCATCTTACTTTACACAGGTAACAATTGTCTGCCAATTAGCCACGTACCGAACACATTTGCAGTACCAATGAATGCGCTTTGGGGGCATTGATATCCACCATGTCCTAAAGGTTACGAGCAAATTTTTTTACGATTTCACCCTTCTAACACAGTGTTCATTTGGTTCAATAATGCCAATTTCACCCGACGAAATAGATTATGCTAAATTTGCAGTTTTTGATGGGTTGAATATAGCAATATCAATAAATTGTTCATCAAAAACTGCTCCTTATGGGCAAACTTTATTGTCTCTCCACACCAGTCACAATGCTTGAGCACATGCCCAGGCGGAACTCCATGCCCACTGGAAGTTATAGCCACCAAGCCAGCCGGTGACGTCTACCACTTCCCCGATAAAATAGAGTCCTTTTGCCTGATTAGCTTCCATCGTTTTGGATGAGAGTTGGTGAGTGTCAATGCCTCCCATTGTCACTTCGGCGGTGCGATAGCCCTCCGTGCCGTTGGGTTGTACCCGCCATGATTGGAGGTTTACCGCCAACTGTTTTTGTTGATTTGGGTTCAGTTGTTTAAGAGCAATATCTGGGATCTGACCGAGCGTTTGCAGGCACTCTGTCAGCCGCTTTGGTAATAATTTTGCCAAAGTATTTTTTACGCTTTGGTTTGGATGAGAACTCCGCTCTTTCTCCAGAAGGGCTTCCAGATCATTATCTGGAAGTAAGTTAATACTCACAAACTCTCCTGATTGCCAGTAACTGGAAATTTGTAAGATTGCTGGACCAGAGAGTCCTCGGTGAGTAAACAGGATATTTTCTTTGAACAGAACGCCATTTTCGGCGGTAACAATGGCGGGAACAGACACGCCAGAGAGCATATGAAGTTGCTCCAGTAGTGGTTTATGCAGAGTAAAAGGTACAAGGGCAGCGCGGGTTGGCAAGACTTTCATGCCGAACTGTTCTGCAATTCGATAACCAAAAGGCGTAGCTCCAAGACCTGGCATAGATAACCCACCGGAAGCGATAACAAGTGAGCGTGTACTTACTTCTTTTCCGTTAACGATGATAACGAACCCTTGCTCATTTTTTTCTACCTGGCTAACTTCACTGCGCAGACGAATAGTGACCTGACCGGCTTCACACTCTTTCAGCAACATATCAACTATCTGTTGGGCGGAATCATCACAGAAAAGCTGTCCTAGTGTTTTTTCATGGTAAGCAATGCCATGACGTTGAACCAGTTCGATAAAATCCCATTGTGTATAACGGGCCAGAGCAGATTTGCAAAAATGGGGGTTAGCAGAAAGATAAGCTGATGGTTCTGTGTACATATTAGTGAAGTTGCAACGTCCACCACCGGACATCAAAATCTTACGCCCAGCTTTTTTACCATTATCCAGAACTAGTATCCGTAAACCGAGCTGTCCAGCCTGAGCTGCACAGAACAAACCTGCTGCACCAGCACCAATAATCACCGCATCAAATTTTTCCACTGTTTTTCTCTTTATGACTAAATAATTTAGTGGGGAATTTCCCCTAATATGTTGTATTTTTGATAAGTTTGTAGGGAAAAAGTCCTTTATAACTTAAAATTGTCAATTTTTTAAAAGATATGTAATTTAATGATATATAAGGAGTATTCCTATTTCTTATTGTTATCTAGTTGTCATGAAATCAAAAAAAGTTCATATTTCACTTCCCCCGCTAGCATTTGTCACTGATAATGCGCCGCGTTCATGTCCAACTAACTGGCTTAACGTTTATGCTACATCTTTTTACTGGCTTGGATTTTCACACCAGCCTAATGTTAGTACTGGCACTACTGTTTGTGCTATTTTATGAAGCCATTAATGGCTTTCATGATACCGCGAATGCGGTAGCAACAGTTATTTATACCCGTGCTATGCGAGCACAGTTCGCCGTTGTTATGGCTGGGGTATTTAACTTCTTTGGTGTTCTTCTTGGTGGATTAAGTGTCGCTTACGCGATTGTACATTTACTTCCAACCGATCTTCTTCTCAATGTCAGTTCTGCTCATGGCCTTGCTATGGTGTTTTCCATGTTGCTGGCTGCGATTGTCTGGAATCTTGGGACCTGGTATTTTGGTTTACCTGCATCCAGTTCTCATACCCTGATTGGTTCTATCATTGGTATCGGTTTGACCAATGCGATCGTAACCGGTTCTTCTGTGGTTGATGCGTTGAATGTGCCAAAGATGATACAGATTTTCCTGTCGTTGATCCTCTCTCCTTTAATCGGATTGATCATTGCGGGGGCAATCGTGTTTCTACTGCGTCGTTACTGGAGTAGCACCAAGAAACGTAAACGTATTCATCTGACTCCCGCTGAACGTGAAAAGAAGGATGGTAAGCGTAAACCTCCTTTCTGGACACGCACTGCGCTGATTTTATCTGCGGTAGGTGTCAGCTTCTCTCATGGGGCGAATGATGGTCAGAAAGGTATCGGTTTGATTATGCTGGTGCTAATTGGTGTGGCTCCAGCGGGATTTGTCGTAAACATGAATGCCAATGGTTATGACATTGCCCGTACCTACGATGCCATTACTCACTTGCAGCAATATTATCAGCAGCATGGCGCAGCGTTATCCCATGCAATTGAACTGACGCCCTCGGTTGCTGTTGCGGAAGATGAACCGGAAGGGCGATTCCATTGTGATATTACGCGTGCTGTCGTTGTTCTTGATCAGACAGAAAGCCTATTAAAGGGCATTCAGAACTACAGTGAGCTGAGTGCTGAACAGCGTAACAATATGCGTCGCATGTTAATGTGTATTGCTGATACGGCTGAGTCTCTGGCTAAACTGCCGGAAACCCGTGCTGAAGACGCCCGTTTCCTGAATAAATTGCGGAAAGATTTATTACACACCGTTGAGTATGCACCTGTCTGGATTATCATTGCGGTAGCACTAGCTCTGTCTTTGGGAACGCTGGTTGGCTGGAAACGTGTTGCGGTCACTATTGGTGAGAAGATTGGCAAAAAAGGTATGACCTACGCGCAGGGTGTTTCAGCTCAGATGACTGCTGCTGTTTCAATTGGTGTTGCGAGTTATACCGGTATGCCGGTTTCTACTACGCAGGTACTTTCTTCTGCGGTGGCTGGAACGATGTTAGTCGATGGCGGTGGTGTTCAGGGTAAAACCATCCAGAATATCATGTTGGCTTGGATACTGACGCTGCCGGTTTCAATCGGGTTGTCTGGTACGCTTTACTGGTTCGCTTTGAAACTGATTTAATTATTTTAATGGATAATTTGAAGGCGGTATGGATCAACTATACCGCCTTTTTCTTTAATACCAAATCAACATAGAAATTAGGCAAATAACAACTAGTCCACTCAGTGCACTGGTCAAAATAAATTGTTTTCTCAACCTTTCACAACGAAGAACAACTTCTGGATCATGATGATCAAGGTAACGTTGTGAATTGATGTAGTTCACTAGCCGTATTTGCTTATTAAGTTGCCCATGAGTAGTGAAAAAGCCGTTACCGTCTACTGATTGATAAAGTAAGGGATCAGACTGACGAAGAATGGACAGCAATGCTCGTAGTGAAGAGAAGTAGCGCATCATATTGATAATGCAGACAAGACACAGAGCCCAAAACAGTGCGATTGTACTGAACATAATCCCCTCCTTAGAATGGTTAGCTAGAGCTGTCACAAAAAAGAAAAAATCAAAATTGCAGGTGGTGACACCTTATATTTATTGTAGGAAAGATAGTCAGATAGTACAAAAAACCTGTTCTGTGTCAGTTGGGACAAAACTGGCGGAAAAACATCATAAACACTTATCTAGTCAGTTTTATCCAACCATACAACTCTAGAGAGACTGATTAGTTGTTCGCGTAAATATATTGAGTTTCAAGGAAAGCCATAAGTTCAGAGCAGGATTTTGTTATCCATCAAGTGGCAGGAAGAACAATTGTGGTATATGTTGTTTGGTGGATGTTCTTTGTCCAGTCGCTAAATACGATGAGCTGTGATCGAAATAGTACTTGAAGAACATTCTCAGTAGTAATAAACACAGGATAGTGGCAATTTGCCCTGCCAACTCACTAATTCGGCATTATGGAAGGAGTTCGCTTATGGCTTACAAACATATTCTTGTTGCGGTTGATTTATCCCCGGAAAGTCAGGTTTTGGTGAGAAAAGCTGTTTCTATGGCTAAACCGGACAATGCCAAAGTTTCCCTGATCCATGTTGATGTTAACTATTCCGATCTCTACACCGGTTTGATTGATGTTAATCTCGGTGATATGCAGCAACGTATTACTGACGAGACCCGCAGTGCGCTGAAAGCTCTCTCTGCAGATTCAGACTATGACATTCAGGAAACTCTGAGTGGTAGCGGTGATCTGGGGCAAGTACTCGTTGATGCAATTAAGAAATATGACATAGATATGGTTGTTTGCGGTCATCATCAGGATTTCTGGAGCAAATTGATGTCTTCTGCTCGTCAGTTAATTAACACGGTGCATGTTGATATGCTGATTGTTCCTCTGCGTGATGATGAATGACAACAGATTGAAAAGTTATTCGATAAAATCGCCTGCTTATGCAGGCGTTTTTTTGGGTGAAATGGAGTGTTGTTTGGTTTATGCCCGGTGCAATCAAGAAATTTTTTTTACCTTTCTGCAAAAAAACTTCTTGAAAGATGAATATAGAACAGTGATATATTCAAAGGGCAAACACAACTTACCTCACATTTTCGACAAAAATAATTATTAGAAAATGATTGGGGTTCCATCACAACCGAAGTAGAAATAAGGAATAACTAAATGAGCTGTTTACTATCTTTGTCTTCATTTCTTGGATCGATTCAACGCAGGGATGAATATCAACCAGAATATCTCCAGGCTGTTCGGGAAGTATTCACCTCTCTTTGGCCGTTTCTTGAACAAAACCTGAAATACCGCGAACACAGCTTATTGGAGCGTATGGTGGAGCCAGAAAGGGTTATCCAGTTCCGAGTTTGTTGGGTAGATGATCAGGGTAAAGTTCAGGTAAACCGTGCATGGCGAGTGCAGTTCAACTCAGCCATTGGGCCATATAAAGGTGGTATGCGTTTTCATCCATCGGTGAATCTCTCTATTCTGAAATTCCTGGGCTTTGAACAAACCTTGAAAAATGCGCTGACAACCTTACCAATGGGTGGAGGTAAAGGCGGTTCAGATTTTGATCCTAAAGGAAAAAGCCAAGGCGAAGTGATGCGTTTTTGTCAGGCATTAATGACAGAATTGTACCGCCATTTGGGGCCAGATACCGATGTTCCCGCAGGCGATATTGGTGTGGGTGGCCGTGAAGTGGCTTTTATGTCAGGGATGATGAAGAAGCTTTCTAACAACACGGCTTGTGTATTTACTGGCAAAGGTCTCTCTTTTGGCGGTAGTTTGATTCGCCCGGAAGCAACTGGTTATGGTCTGGTCTATTTCGTCAATGCCATGTTAAAACGTCATGGCATGAGTTTTGAAGGTATGCGCGTATCGGTTTCCGGTGCTGGTAATGTCGCGCAATATACGATTGAAAAATGTATGGCATTGGGAGCGAAAGTGGTAACCGCTTCGGATTCCGGCGGTACCTTGGTCGATGAGGAGGGTTTCACACCAGAGAAGCTGGCTCATCTTGAAGAGATAAAAAACCAACACTATGGCCGAGTGGAAGAATATGCCAGAGAGCGGGGTCTGACTTTCTTGAAAGGGTTACAACCGTGGTCTGTGCCGGTTGATATCGCTTTGCCATGTGCTACCCAGAATGAACTGGATTTGGATGCGGCTAAGGTTCTTATCAAGAATGGCGTTAAAGCTGTTGCTGAAGGGGCGAATATGCCAGCAACTATTTCAGCAACTGAAGCCTTTATTGAAGCAGGTGTGCTATTTGCACCAGGTAAAGCAGCCAATGCGGGTGGCGTGGCAACATCTGGTCTGGAAATGGCACAAAATGCGGCCCGTTTAGGTTGGAAGGCTGAAAAAGTGGATGCACGTTTGCATCACATCATGCTAGATATTCACCACGCCTGTGTTGAGTATGGTGGCGAGGGTAAACAGACCAATTATGTTCAGGGTGCGAATATTGCTGGATTTGTGAAAGTTGCCAATGCCATGCTTGCTCAAGGTATTCTGTAGGCTAAAAGATATCAGCCGCAATATACGGCTGATTTTTTTAACAAGGATAAATGTCAAAACGGTGGTTTTTCGTGGTGATAGCTGCTGATGCAGCGACTCCAGCTAAGGGTTCTGCATAATCAGGCCGCTTTACCACGACGCGGCGTTTTGCCAAAGCGCGTGCAGGGGATAGCAAACTATCAGCATCTTCATCAGCGCCAACCAGAGATTGGAACACTCGCATCTCTTTTTTAACCAGTGCACTTTTCTGCCTATGTGGATACATAGGATCAAGATAAACGATATCGGGCTGTGGCGTAATATCGGCCAGCGCTGTAATGCTGGAGGCATGGAGCAGTGTCATGCGCTCTTGCAGCCAGCCACCAATTTCTTCATCCTGATAACCCCGTTGCAGCCCATCATCCAGCAATGCTGCGACTACAGGATGGCGTTCCAGCATTCTTACATGACAACCCAGAGATGCCAGTACAAAGGCATCGCGCCCCAGGCCTGCGGTAGCATCTACGACTGTTGGCAGATAATCTTTTTTGATCCCTATGGCCTTAGCGATAGCTTCACCGCGTCCGCCACCAAAACGGCGGCGATGGGCCATTGTACCTGATACAAAATCGACATAGATGCCACCTAGCTTTGGTTCATCTCGTTTGCGAAGTTCAAGGCGTTGAGGGGTAAGGACCAACGCCATAATAGCGCTTTCGTTATGCACCAACCCCCAGCGCTCTACCAGTTGAGATAAGGCGCTGTTATCAGCGCCTTGTTCACAGATTAAACAGATACCCACCTTAATTATCCTTTGATACCGGCCTTGCGCAGCATTGCATCCAGTTTTGGTTCACGGCCACGGAAGCGTTTGAACAGCTCCATTGGTTCTTCGGAACCACCACGGGACAAAATGTTATCAAGGAAAGATTGCCCGGTTTCGCGGTTGAAAATGCCTTCTTCCTCGAAGCGGGAGTAAGCATCGGCTGCCAACACATCAGCCCATAGATAACTGTAGTAACCCGCGGCATAACCACCGGAGAAGATGTGGGTGAATGAATGTGGGAAACGGCCCCATTCAGGTGAAGGCACTACCGAGACCAATTTTTTCACTTCCTTTAAGGTCTTCATGGTCTGAGCACCTTTCTTTGGATCATACTCAACATGCAGACGGAAATCGAACTGACCAAACTCAAGCTGACGCAAGATCCGCATAGCCGCTTGATAGTTTTTCGCTGCTAAAAGATTATCCAACATGGATTGTGGTAGAGGCTCTTGGGTTTCATAGTGACCAGAGATAAATGCCAGTGCTTCTGGTTCCCAACACCAGTTCTCCATGAACTGGCTTGGCATTTCGACTGCATCCCACGGTACACCGCCAATACCGGAAACGCCGGCAGTTTCAATCTGGGTCAGCATATGCTGTAGACAGTGACCGAACTCGTGGAACAGCGTATTAACTTCATTGTGGGTGAACAACGCTGGTTTATTACCAACAGGTTTATTGAAGTTGCAGTTCAGATAAGCGACAGGTTTTTGCAGTTCACCGTTGGAACGACGCATTCTGCTGATACACTCATCCATCCAGGCGCCACCACGTTTATTCTCGCGTGCGTACAGATCCATATAGAAACTACCGCGCAGCTCATTGGTGTCATCGTACAGATCAAAGAAACGGACATCCGGATGCCAAGTTTCTACATCATGGCGCTCTTTGGCAGTAATACCATAGATACGGCGAACAACTTCGAATAACCCTTCAACAGCCTTTTGTTCAGGGAAATAAGGACGTAACTGCTCATCATTGATAGAGAACTCGTACTGTTTTTGTTTTTCGCCATAGTACGTCATATCCCAAGCTTCCAGCTTGTGGGCACAATGATGCCATTTAGCAAAACCTTTTAATTCATCTACTTCTTCTTCGCCCTGTGGATGCGCGCGTTTTGTCAAATCATTCAGAAAATCCAATACTTCCTTCGGGTTTTTTGCCATTTTGGTTGCAAGGGATTGTTCAGCATAATTTTTGAAACCAAGCAATTGAGCCTGTTCGTGACGCAGCGCAAGGATTTCGGCGATCACTTCGCTGTTATCCCATTTACCTGCATTTGGGCCTTGATCGGATGCGCGGGTATTGTAGGCGTGGTAAATTTCTCGACGCAGTTCACGGTTATCTGCATAGGTGATAACCGGCTGATAACTTGGTGCTTCTAAAGTCAGTAGCCAGCCTTTTTGCCCTTTAGCTTCTGCTTGTGCTTTAGCGGCGGCAAGCGCGCTTTCAGGCAGACCAGCCAGATCTTTCACGTCAGTAATTAATTTGGTCCAGCCCATAGTGGCATCAAGCACATTATTGTTGAATTGCGAACTTAAATCTGACAAACGAGCACTGATCTCGCCATAGCGTTTCTGCTTCTCTTCAGGCAGACCAATACCTGATAGTTTAAAATCACGCAGTGCATTTTCGACAACTTTGCGTTGAGGCACAGAGAGCTTCTCAAACTCCGCGCTTTCACGTAATGACTTATAGGCTTGATATAGTCCCTTGTGTTGACCTAACCAGGTACTGAATTCGGACAGTAATGGCAAACTTTCTTCATAGACGGCGCGTAATTCTGGGCTGTTTTTAACCGAATTCAGATGATTGACTGGTGACCATGCACGGGATTGCTTATCACTTGCTTCGGCCAATGGCTGACACAGATTATCCCAGGTAAAAACGGTATTCTCGGCCAATATTTTTTCGATAGTTTGGCGATAATTGGCAATGACTTCTTTTACAGCGGGAACAACATGTTCTGGTTTAATAGAAGAAAATTTTGGTAAACCTGATGGAACGAGTAACGGATTAGTCATATAAAGCGTCCTTTTTATGTGTTGGATACATTGCTGAGAGGAGCAACCTTGTATCGTAATGGGTATCGGCTAATAAGATGTAGGTAAAATTCGACAAACTCAACGCGAATGTTGAGTTTATGAACAACAAAATTTAATGCTTTTTAGGAAATTGAGAATGATTTCAGCAAACGGATTCAGAAGCCAGATAATATGCGTTATGATTAGCTCCTTTTCATAATTCTTTGTATTTATATGGAAGATCATCGTCCCCGGTGGGGCGGCTGGACTTCAAATCCAGATGGGGCCGCCAGCGGTCTCTGGCAGGTTCGACTCCTGTGATCTTCCGCCATCCGCACTCGCCCCAGAAAAAGTCATCAAAATTAGTTTTTGCAATCAGCCGAGCGCCGAAGCTTTTTAACGCCTGTAGTTGTTCCGGGGTTCTGGAGGCGTGCCGGTTGTACGTTTTGATGCTTATCTATTTTCCCGGCGTTTTGTACATTAAAATCACTCTTAATGCACAGTCGGGCTGGGAACTGTTGGTGAGGCAGCAGGTTTCTTCGCTCTTATTACGACCTATTTACGACCTATTGGCTGAAAAAATTATAGGGACAGCTTTGTGTCGCAGCACAAAATGGTAAACAGTGTCACGGACTCTAGCCATCCCTTCCATTTTTGCCATTTTGACCACCATTAGGACCTCCTTTCCCTCCTGATCCACCTTTTCCTCCTTTCCCTCCATCGCCACCACTGCCTCCATTACCACTTCCTGAACCATTCCCTCCTCTCCCACCATTTCCACCGTTAGGTCCTCCTTTTCCACCATCTCCTCCTTTTCCGTTATTTTTACCAGCTATACCGTCGCCGCCGTTGCCGCCATTTTTACAACTAGGGGTACCATTCTTACCATTTTCACCTTTTTTTCCATCAAGGACAGAGCATTTAATGACCTCAGTTATTTGTTTTGAATAGCTTGCTGTGGAAAATAGTAGAGGGATAGTTAAACTGAATAAAAAAAATAAATTCTTATTAATCATATAAATACCTTATAAAAATCCTTTGCTTAGAAAAAGCGTCAGCCTCAAAAAAACAAAGGATGTGAAAGTTAGCTTTTACCTTTAACCGCTATTTACCCCTAATTTCCACTTCCATTTCCGTTACCACTACCATTCCCGTTACCGCTACCATTGCCGCCACTACCACCGTTGCCGCCATTACCACCATGAGATCCTGCTCCACTTCCGCCATTACCGCCGTTACCACCAGGTCCTCCATTTGAACTATATAATTTCAAATCAAAATCTAAATTTGTTGAATTTTGATTTTCTAAATTGAATTGATTTTTTAGGGAGGTGGTTTCTGCTGAGGCTATTGGTGTGATTGAAAGGAAAGAAACAGTCAATAATGAACTTGTTAAAAATAAGGATGTTTTTTTCATAAATGCTCCATTTACTATATGACTATATGACTATATGACTATATGACTATATGACTATATGACTATATGACTATATGACTATATGGAACAATATTAATAACCTTCACTAAATATAATTTGAGTGAATTTAACTTTCAACAATAATTTCACTGGCGAGCATAAAAAAGTGCGGGGCACCTATGCGGCAACAGCTTCTGCCAAGTCGTGACTTGCTCTGTTTGGGCATTGAGGCAACCCGAGCGACCATTTCATCATTAAGAAATTATGTGTGCTGATATTGCTGAATTTAAGTTAGTCAAAGCAGTAAAAGATCAGAATGGGCGGAAGGTTGAATTGCCGCTGGCAATTTTTGATCCCATGAATCCGGAACTGGCGAAGATGTCGGTAGCAGGCAACTAATTGGTTTGAGTATTTTAACATTTATTCTTCCAGGTATATTAGTACCATTGGTTTTTCACCTACTTGAGATAACGGTCAATAGAGCGGAGGCAATTGATGAGTGATAATCTGCCTGAAGCACCACAGGGCGAATTTATTTTGTTCCGAAGTGACGATGGTCAGGCACATGTCGAATGCCGTTTTGAATCCGATACGCTGTGGTTATCACAAGCGGAGATAGCCAATCTTTATCAGGTGACGCCTCAGGCGATCACACAGCATGTTAAGGTTATCTATGATGAGGGTGAACTTGTACAAAATTCAACTTGTAAGTCTTTCTTACAAGTTCGACAAGAGGGTAATCGACAAGTTAATCGTAATATACTGCATTACAACCTCTCAGAGGTCTTTTTGGTTTTAGAGAGGGGAAATATAAAGATATAATACCCTTATAATTACAGCTTCATCTTATTAGATAAATAAATTATTCATAGGATTATATACTGTGAATAATTTATTGCTTTTTCATTGAAATAGATAGCGTAAATGAAGTAATTATAAAAAATTAAAATTAATTTATTGAGCGGCCACATTATAAATTTCGTGCTATTAGTCAAGATTTTGTCCATACTACATAGACTATTTTGCATGAATATAGGTTTAATAGTGATTATATAATTGTTAGAGTAAGAGGAATATGTATGTCTTATTTTTTTGATACAGCAGTTAATATTGAGGGAAATAAGAAATTAAGAATGCCTCAGATTGAGGCATACATCAAAATTAGAGAATATTTTAATCAACTAGATAATAAAAAGGCATTAGCTCGAATACTTGAAGAAGTTAAGAGGATGATAAAAGTAAACGAGATTATAGAAAGAATGGTAGCTTTTTTTAGTGAGAGATGTTCAGCCTGATGAACTCATAACTGCTGTTTTTGAGAGTGAATACGATAGCATCGAAAACATTAATAAATATAATGAATTCTTTTTTAATAAAGAAAGTTATTTTATAGTATAGGCAAAATTATTTTCACTTATTATGCTAATGCAATGTAGTATGTAAATTTTAATTTCTGCTGAGAAATTTATGTAATAGATTTTCTTAGCTAAATAACTTTTCAAAATAATAGATCACTTGGAGGGAACTCAGTCCGATTTTTGCGATCTGATCAATTGCGAAAAATCCCAAACCCCAACACGGACTGAGTGATGCCTATCATAGCACCTATACCTC
>NZ_NSCM01000028.1 GCF_003287735.1 Photorhabdus bodei
CTTTCCGGTAAATAAAAGTAATAGATCAAAATTGGCGATTACCGTCAACCCCACTGATATCATCAATACAAAAAACCTGTGTAAGATCACACTATTTTTAAATCAGAAATACGGTGCGGAATGACGGATATATCATTTAGTTGAATAATTAAATGACGATTAATCATCGTAAATAAAGTAAAATCACTGGAAATTATACGCTGTTTTCCAGTGATTACTTACCAACTTTTAATATTTCATGGTTGATTTATTAAATTTTTAAGTAATGTTAACTTTAATCAACCACTTGAATATTTGGAGAATGAGCAAGATAACCAACAAGATTACCAATATTATCTTTAACATTCCATCGTTCGAAAATGGATATATACCATGAATATTTGGCTATACCTGGAGTACGTAATTTAGATCCTTGATTGAAAATATTACGAGTTTCCAGTACTACAGGATAGTCTTGGTTAGTCCCTAACGTTGCCTCTTTACTTGGAGCCGCAACTTGAGATATAGCTGAAGTTAGAGTTGGAGGCGAAACTAGCGATTGGGCACCTACCCCTGCCATATGATATAAAAATACTTGATCATCAAATTGAGCTGATAGCGTCGAGGCCCGCCATCTAACGATATCCCCTACCTTACCTTGAATTAAAAGTGTACCTTGAGCATTATTTTGGGGAACATAGATATTATTTTGAGAAGTAATGTAATAAATGTATTTATCATCCATTACCGTTGGTTTGCCAGGGTCCTTACTAATAGAATTACCGAGATCATTTGTGATAGCTTTTACATCAACAATAGCAAGAACATCAATCAATTGTACACCAATAATGGACCTTGCATCTTCCAGCTCTGTATATTCAATATTATTCATAATACTATTCCTGTTTTTATATATTGGTTTTATAAGTATTTAATTATCTAGAACTGTAATGAAAGGATCATGACCAATATATCCGATGAGTTGTTTTTTACGATATATTTTCATATACCAGACATACGAACCACGCCCCACCCTCTGCGCTGTTGATTCATGATAATATCGTGTTATTAGTCCACCATGACTTTCTCCATCTCTTTTATATACCACACTACTTATATTATTATTATCAGCTTTAGCCAAATAAGGAATAGAAATATCACCATAATCAAGTTGCGGTAATGTTATAAGCGAAACATCACCACCGTCATCAGCTTGTAATCTCATGCGGCATAAAAGTACTGTATATTCAAATTGCTGCGTCAAAGACATTGGCCTCCATCTAATGCTATCAGCAACATTAATAATTACCTCCAACTCTCCTTTAGCATTATTTTTAGGAGTATAAAGATTACCATTGCTTGTTATATAATAAAAATATTTATTATGTACTGATTTCGCCGTCCCTAGTGTTTTTGATTTACTTAAATCATAATTACTAATAATAGCTTCTACATCCACACAAATAAGAATATCTACAGTTTGATATTTCGAAATCGCTATAGCTTCGCTCATATCTATTCTCCTTCACAATAAAGTGTTAGATTGTTTAACAATCATCTATTATATTAATAATTAAGTTCAAAAAAACCACTGATATAAATCATAGTTTTTAAAAATAAATTATCTATATATTTGCAACAATTATTTAATATATAAATAAACTTCATATTAATATTGAAATGAGTAATTATTATTTTTAGTATTAAATCACCATTTGCAAACATGAGTAATTCAACATCCTCTCTTGAGTTAATATTATATTTTTGTGATATTTAACTGTAAAATTAATTTTTTATTGTTATTTATAAGAAATTAACAATAAAAACATGTAGTAAAAAAATAAAATACCGAATAATTAATTTAACTATAAATTTCTAGTTTAATAATAAAATGAAAATAAATTTGATATATTTATTAAGTAATATGGCAGTGAAACTTTTAATTTTTATATTCAATGCAATTCTGCCTATCCTTGGCGTAACACGTATATTAATTCGACAAATTAAAATACTAAGTTACATTAGCTGGTTAAATGATTAAATTACAATTAATCCTCAGAAATAACGATACTCGTTAATGGCGTATGATAGCAATAACCAATCAGCTTATTTAAGTCATCATAGATAGATATATACCATGCATATTGAGTTATACCTGGGCTACGCAGCGTAGATTTTTGATAGTAAATATGTCTTTTTTCATAGATAAAATCGGATAAAGGCGCTTGTGGCAATTCAATAATATCTTCTTCTGGAGGTATTAGCGCTTTTTTAAGCTTAGGGACAACAACATTAGTTAATGTATATACCGTCATTGGTTGAGAAATGCAATCATTAGCATCCTTTTTTTCCATACGATATAAAAACACCTTATGGTTAAATTGAGCAGATATGCTAGAAGATTGCCACCTAACTACATCACCTACCTTACCTGTAACCTTAAGTGAATTTGTAGCGTTTTTCTCGGGAGAATACACTTGATTCTCAGTGGTAATATAATATAACAAGTTATCATCAATTTTAGTCGGCTTTTTATAATCCTGGCTCAGACTGTCAAATTTATTTAAGATAGATTGCACATCAATACATATTAAAATATCTATACTCTTAGAAAATTCAGCATTATCAGTAGTATTCATAATGTTATCCCTATTATCTTATATTAATTTTGTAGTTTACAAAACGTGAATAAAAGAGCTATGAGAAATATACCCAATTAACTCAAGGTTATAATGTATGCTTATTATAAAAGTCAATCTTTCTCTACCTGATTTCTTACCTTCTGATTCTATACAGGATTGTGTTACAGATTCTACTCCATATTTAAACGGTGTACCGGGTAATTGATTATCATCTTGTTCTGGGTAATTGACCCTTGTTACTTCTTGAGTATATTTTATCGGTGCTATCGCTTTATAGCTATTTTCTTTAGTTTTTTTGTATAAGTTTACTGAATGTATCAACTGTTGAGTTAAAGATATTACTCTCCACCTGATAGTATCGCCAACACCCATTTTTACTATCAATTCACCCGTAGCATTGTCTTTAGGTGTATAAGCATTTTCATTATTAGTAATGTAATGAAAATATTTATTATCTACCATTGTAGAGTTGTCTGGATTTGCTCCTAGTTTATTATAATCATTAATGATACCATCAACATCCACACAAATAAGAACATCTACAGCTTCATTCATTTTTGTACCCCTTCATTGGATTAAGTTGCACTAAGAGTCCTCTATCATTCTAATAATTAACTACTAAACCTGAAATAACTACTGGTATAAATCACAGTTTAGATAAGAAAATTACTTATATATTTATCAGAAGTCTTTTTAGACACAGCCAAATCCCACCGATAATTTATTGTTTTAAAAAAAGAATTTATATCAAACTAATATCATGATGACATTAGTTCATAAACAGATTAGTATTCTTTTAAGATGTCGTTGTTGGTGATATTTAACTTGATCTCAACGAGATTAACCTTATCGATATTTTTTATATTAACAAACTCTACATTATGACCTTCCTTATATTTTACTTATATATAACAGTAAATTATCATTTATTTTATTGATTCAAAAGTTTGACACTATACCTTATGGATTTCAAGATGCATCGCGACGGCAAGGGAGCGAATCCCCGGGAGCATAGATAACTATGTGACCGGGGTGAGTGAGTGCAGCCAACAAAGAGGCAACTTGAAGGATGACAGGTATATAATATATTCTTCGATTCATTATCAATATTATAAATTATTTATATATACCCTATGGATTTCAAGATGCATCGCGACGGCAAGGGAACGAATCCCCGGGAGCATAGATAACTATGTGACCGGGGTGAGTGAGTGCAGCCAACAAAGAGGCAGCTTGAAAGATGACGGGTATAGCATTGAATAAATATTCATTTATCATACACCTCCCCATATAATATTGATGTAGATGCTCGTCTTGTAGCGAAGGTTTGTAAGCTTTTAAAAAATTCTCAGCGTTTAATTTATTCCCTCTGGTATTAAAGATACGCTTTCCTATATCTAATCACAAAGTGTATTTTTTTAGCTAAAGCAGCACCAAAGAAGCAAGCTATATTATTGGAATCAGCCTAAGAATAACAAAACACCGATAACATAAGATGAAACATTATATCTCATCAGCACTCAACTAAAATGTGGACGATTGTAAAAGGGATCTCTTCTTTAGAAGAAATCCCTTGTGTCATTTAATTTTACTCAATGATTAAATCATCACTATAATAATTAATTAACATAAATTATCAATTGATATTCTTCGACAAGAATTGTGTATCTGGAAGATCTTCATTTAATTCATCATAATCTTTAACTTCATTTTTAAAGGTAACAATCTTATTTTGCCCACTACATTGACTATTAGACATCATATTACAATCATCGGGAATATTCTTTTCTCTTATTCCAAGCCACTCAGAAAATAGAGTCAGAAAATGCAATCCACTTCTTTGTGCCGTTATCTCTTCACGATAAGAATAATTACTGCCAGTAATAAAAAACGGCACCTGAAAACTCTGTTTATTTTCATCATCATGTGTCAAGTTTTCCTGATCGGTTCCTTTATCAACATAAGAAAGCCCATGATCCGAAAAATAAAGCATCGTCCATCTTAAATGATGATGATTAGCCTCAGACGCAATTTCAGAAAGCAATTTATCTGTATTAGATATACTTTTTATATAACAAGAAATTTCTTCCGATTGTAAGAACAGATCATATTTTCCATTCGTTCTGACGCACGCCTGTGGGTGAGATCCCATCAGGTGAATAACAATCAGTTTCTTCTTCTTTTCTGGTATCAATGCTTCTTTAATATAAGGCATCAATTTATCATCAGGCAAATAACGCCGGTCATCAGAACTGCCACTTTTCAGGAAGTGGACGCTATCTGCCTGTTGTCCAATCAACGCAACTGGAGAATCAAAAGCACTCTTCATCCCCTGATTAGATATCCAATAAGTATAAAACCCGGCTTTTTTCGCCAATGTTATGACACTATCATTCAAATTGATCGCATTCTCACCTTTCAGAGCCAGTGAGTTAGTCAAAGATAACTGAGTCGATGCCGCTGATGAGATGTAATTTGTAAATATCTTGCCATTCGCCTTGTCCAGCCACGGCGTATTGTTATAAGGAAAACCATACGCATTCATAAAGTCCTTTCGAACACTTTCACCAATGACCATGATATAGGTTTCATATTTATCCTCTTTTACCACCGGCTGCCAAGAGTCTTTCTGTTTTATTATTTCAGCGAACCTCATTCTTTCTGAATTAACTTCTTTATAGCTCTCAACGACATCACTAAAAAATCTAATTTCGGGTAATCCTGATGCCAATAGATTAAAATCAGGATTGAAACCGGAATTTATATATCCTTTTACCGGTGACCAGAAAGCTGACAACACAAAAAATAGTGATAAAAATATTGTACTCTTTCTCTTCAGCGTCGCTTTTACCTTAAAAGATAAAATCATTAATATAATAATAGCTGACACCACTAAATAGGTAAAAATAGGCAGCCCGCTGATAAATTCGAACGCTTCATTTTTATTCGTATAAATTAAAGATCCCACTGAATTTATATCGGGATAACCATAATTCAATCCAACAGGAGAATAGATCACGCCAACTAATCCAATCATGAATACAAAAATATAATATATATATTTGTTAAAATTAGATAATAATATCAGAATTGAAAAAGCGCTAAATACATATATAAACTTTAGCTGATATCCAAGGCTTAAATGGGCCAATGAAATAAAACCAAATAAGCATATCAAAGTGAAATTTTCTTGGATTTTTTTACTCAACAGCATACTTACTCGTTTCCTTTAATCTATGCAATAAAACACCAAAAATTCATAACCTTTTCTTATTAATAGGAGTGGTTTTACAATAAGAAAATCCGTGATTAATCAACTACCATCCATGATACAACTTCAAGCAGCACCATTCAGATTGCGACACTGAGCTATTAAACTAACGCATAAAAAAACACCTTACTCATTTATCTGTAATTTAGTTAAGGATTTCCTGAGTCAGGACAGTTATTAATCTTCTATATTTGATTAACGGTATGTAAATGATATGCGTTTTTTTTGTTAATAGCAAAACTTCTGAATATATCGATCCTGCTCGTAATTTTAAACTATACTGAGTAAGTAAATCATGCACGAAGGCATATATCCGAGGAAACTGATAACTAACTGAAAAATAGTTAAAATATCTACCTTAAGCACTGTGTATCTTAAAGAAACATTATCCTCTCAATCGATATTCAGTAAAGAGAAAACGAGTCAGGTCAAGTTATCTGTTGTTAAAAGCTATTATGAACATTAGCCGCTGAAATTGATGACATGGCCCAAGCTTTTCATACAAAGCTAAACATGCTGGCATTCCAGTAAATCCAGCCAGGAAAATTCAATAAAATATTGACAATAGATAGCACACATGGAAAGAATCATCTCAAAACCATTAGGAGGTTAGTGATGAATGAAAGATTTTATCAATTAAAAGTAACGCTCACAGACTCAAAACCCGCTATTTGGCGGCAATTTGTCGTTCCCGCCTCTATTTCATTTGACAGGCTGCATGACGTGATACAGATCGTTATGGGATGGCAGGATAGTCATCTACATGAATTTCGTATTGGCAAATTGCGACTAACAGAAATGCCAGAAAGCCCATCTGATGGCAAGGAAGAAGATTTATACCGTCTGGCTGATCTGATTAAACAAAAAGGGCAATCTTTTACCTATCTCTATGATTTTGGCGATGAATGGGAACACGAAATTACTTTAGAAAACAGTGATTATCCGGCAAATGATCTTCCGCTTCCTTTTTATTGTCTGGATGGTGCTCGCGCCTGTCCCTTTGAAGATACCGGCGGGATTGATGGTTATGAAGATTTAATCGCAATACTGAATGATCCTTGCCATGAGGAATATGCAGAAACGCGGCTATGGATAAGCGAATTACTTGATTTGGATGAAGATGAACATTTCGACTTCGAGCAATTTCACATTAACAATATTAATGCTTTCTTGGCGCTCTATTATCGCTGGTCACGAGATCGTTACCATCTCTTGTGGGATTGGGAGTGAATTTAACAAAGGGACAAATCTATCATCATTGGGAAAAGTTTCAGATGAGTCACTATGACAAACATCGTGACTTGATTTGAATTAATTTTTCCCATGGAATTAGATGATACTTAACTCAGTATCGAGTGCAGTTTCTGCGGTATTTTCAGATTAGCCCTATCAAGCTGCACTGGTATTTAACACCATTATCATCACTCATTTGATATTAAATACAGTAACTATCATAGAAGGTATTACTATTGCCGGCGATTCTTATCAATCAATAGGAAATACAAACCACATGCAAAAACGAAGCATGCATATAAGATTCTCTTCTTTCACCACTCCTTTCCGGCTGCATTAACAAAGTTATTAAAACAACGACTATACCCAAGAAACTTCAAGATGCAGTTTTTAGCACCTGAAAATGGTCGTTAATTCTCGACATCAGCGAGTCCGCTATATCCGGTAGCGTTGTGGTGAAAAATTTGAAGACTTTGTCTCGAAATTCATGTTTATCCGCGAAATAACGGTTATTTCGAACCTGTTCATTCATGACCTTCCATAATCGCTCTATTGGGTTTAAATTTGGGCTATAGGGAGGAAGGTAATGTAACTTAATATTGCTAACATAAGCCCACTCCTTAACAAGATGAACCTTACTGACGACTCCCCTTCCCAAAGGTTTATTGAAAGCTGAGAGAGAATCAACAATATAATCAACAACACAATCATCATGTCCCCGTAAAAACGGGGAACTTTTCTACTTCAACTATCATCATGAAACCTGAATCTGGTTTATCCCCATCAATTCAAGGAACTCTGACCTTTTACGTCAATTACCTTTCCGGATGACGGTTGATCCCCGTAGATTACGGGGATCAAATTGCAACAAATGGAGATAGTTCTGTATTTAGCGGTTTACCCCCGTAGAAACGGGGAACAAGTCCATCTCTGCCAGCTCAAACGCTAACTGTTCGGTTTATCCCCGTTAGTACAGGGAACACGCTTCCAAATCCAAAACACAACAGTATCAGTTCGGTTCACCCCCGTGGACACAAGGAACACCAATTACTACCGACTCTATCACTGTTACTGTCCGGTTTATCCCCAGAGAGATAGGGAACACCAAGGAAGCCAATGATCAGTGTCATTCTCGTACGGTTTATCCCCGTGGGTACAATACAGGGAACCCATCCTTAGCTATATAACTATTTGGAGCACTGCTGGGTCCATCCCCATAAGTACAGGGAACATTTAGTGAACATAGTAAAGCATCACTCATGCCGCGGTTTATCCCCGCAAATACAGGGAACACTTAAATTCTCTCTTTAACGAGATTTATCGAGTTTGGTTTACCCCGGTAATGACCAGGAACACTCACTAACACGATATCCTACCACTAATTATAGCGGTTTATCCCATTAAACACAGGAAACATATTTTTCCCTGTGCAAATGTATACCAAAATTCGGGTTTATCCCCACAGAGGTGAGGAACACGGTAATTATTTTATCAATATTTCCGAGAGTAACGACCACGCCTTACTCTACAGGATGATATTAGTTAGCAATATCACTTTTTACCATGCTTTTGAGACATAACACGAACGCCTAACAACAGCGAATTTGCTACCTTTAACATCAATATCCTCATACAACAAAGAATACTGCATTACGATCTTCAACAAAAATAAATTTAAATGACATCAATGCCATTATACTGTTCTGATTAACATCAATCCACATCCCATCGCTTTAGCACGACCAAAGCCTTTCGCATACTGTTCCAAATATAGCTCACCGTTGGTAATCGTCAGAAGCCCTTGAAAATCAACACTGGAAAATTGTATTTTTTGCCCCTGCTTTTTTACACTTCGATGCTGAGTATAACCTTCAATATCCAGTAAATCGTCAAACTGAATACCCCACTGCTGCATACGACGATGATTTAACAGCCAATTACGGGCAGCATTCTCCATCATAACTTTTATTTTCCCCTGTTCCGTTTCACCTTGCTGTTTTGCCTGAAACTTAGCATGCATCAAGACATCATGACGCTGACGTTTTCCAGAAGGATCAGTAATACAGATTGTTGGATTAACGCGTAATTTGAAAGCTAAACGCTGCCCCTCCTTCAATTGAGGATAAAATGCTTTCGTTTCCACCTCAAACAATGGTGACTGAGTTTGAGGTGAGGTTTTAGATAAAACATAGAATACAGGTAATCCCATTATTCCGATCTCTTCCCGAAATAGAAATTGCCGTTTTTCGTCTGTTGAAAACAATTTCCATAACAATTGATGAGAAGTATAAACGCCATTTGCACCCAATTTTGCTAATATATTTGCTGTTTGACTCGATTGCCGAAGCACAATTTTAGACAAATACATCAACACCCTCCTCGATAGAAAGTTGATACATAGTACGTTGCCGGAATTGCCAACGCCCTCGGTTAATCGGCTCATCCCAAGGATGGCTGATTAAGATATTTGAAGAGATAATTTCATCTTTATTTCCCTCCCAAAAATAAGTCACAATACCGTTTGCGCCTAGCCACAACTTATCTTCGCTATCAGAATGAATCAGCGGTGGAAAAGAGATATCCAATGCCATTTTTAATGCCGATGACGTAATGAGTTTAGGGCTGAGAGGCAAAGCAAGCGGGCAAGATTTACGTCCAAGATGTAAGATAAATACGGGTTTAAGTAAAGCATCCCGGAATTGTTCAAGCGTAAAACAAGC
The DNA here is from genome assembly GCF_003287735.1 of Photorhabdus bodei. GTDB lineage: Bacteria > Pseudomonadota > Gammaproteobacteria > Enterobacterales > Enterobacteriaceae > Photorhabdus > Photorhabdus kayaii. Next base: position 9,846 of record NZ_NSCM01000028.1, read on the forward strand.
GTGTTCAGTTAATGTAATAGCAACGATCCAAATACCATCACAACGATAATCACGATTAGACAGGATGGTATTAAGTTTATCTGACCTTAATTCACTTTTACGGTTCTGATGAACCACATTATTATTGTGCGTCGGCACCTGTGTCGTATGATAATCACGCATTAAAGAGCCAGGAACTGTCTGCTTAATTGCAATTAACACACTTTTTTGTAATTTTGCTAATTCAGACTCATTATCTCGTCGAATACCTAACGCTGCACCTAATAACCCCAAAATCGCAGAGCGACCAGGATACAATTCCGTTGGCCTCTCCCCCCCAACCGCAGGTTGTCCCCAACTTGCCATCGGGCCATATAATCGGAAGACTAAATATGCTTTCATTCTGCCCCCCATTACTGTGCAACAAATTCAAGCAGCTCGGTCAAAGTTCCTTCCCCGGTGAATGTGTTGAATTTATAGCGGGCATCGGCACAAGTACCGTAAACCAGATCAATATTGCGCATTTGGCTTTCTAATGCATCAATTGCCGATGAGCCCTGGTCGCTGTCGTTAATGGGCTTTAAAAATGCAACAGATAAAGAACGAGGTTGTTGTTCGCCTTTCTCAGCGAGAGCAAAACTGGCATAAGCACGAGAAGCAAAACTATTTTGTTTACCCGTAGGCGATATTTTCACAGCGGCTTCTGTTAATGCTTTAATCGCTTTATTAGCAAGGGCTTCATCACCATCCAAATTTTTTATTAATTGCGTTTTATTAATGCAGATATAACTGTAAAACAGCGCGGCGGCAAAACCCAATTCCCCTATATGGGCCGACCCCGTATCTTCCTTACCATCATTTAAATCATCCACCGCTGTAAAATAATCATCTTCAATAACCACACTATGTACACTAATAGCATGAGCGACCTGACAGGCAGCCTCGACGTTAAATGCCGGACTTGAAGCTAACATCCGACCAAACAAAGCAATATCCACCGCGGTTTGCTTAGTTTTTAATAAATTAAGCTCTTCAGCCGTTGGTGCCCGGTTCTCTTCCGTCAGCACCGCAATCAACGACATGACGGATTGTTGCTCTTCCGGGCTGATATGTGCCAATTGTTCAATTTCTAAAGCATCTTTTTTCGTTTTTCCAAAAACACCAGCAATAGTCGTAGCCAATGCTCTCGCAGATTTTTCGTTCACGCCAGCATTGATCAACGTTTCAAACACCTTGATACCAAGTCGCTTGGTGCGAATACCCATATTCTCTGATAGCACCTGTTCAAACAATTCAGAAGTACGCCAGTGACGTTTTAAACTTTGAGAACTCACGCGTAAACGTTCAAAACCGCCCATTTTCGCTGTCTTAGGCCGGCCTAAATCATCACGATTCAGATTAGATGGCGCATAGGAAGTTAATAGGTGTAATTGAATAAACTGACTCATAATAATCATCCTAAACTCAATTAATAAAAATCCGATAAATCAACTGATTTACCACTAGCAGCACGGTAATAATCCATAACCCACCTCACTTTGATACGCCTATCCGCCTTACATGGCTGTAATTGTCCATATTCAGCAAACCACTCCTCAATATCCCGCGCTAAAGCCAAAACAGAAATATTGCCTTTGATTTGCTGCAAAACCCGACGTAATCGACGTAATAATTCATTCGGTGTTTTAGCATTTTGTAATTGTGAAAATCTTAATTCACTGACCACCGGTTTATTTCCTCCTCCTTTCTTACCCGCCGCTACCGCCAATTTGATATCACTGTTGTTTTTAACATAAACTAATGCCACCGCCATCGTGGCCCAATATTCCAATTGTGCCGGATTATCTGATAAGCTAATTTCATCAGGTAAGCTGAGCCATAAAGCCCGAAAGCCTTCAGTCAACATGGCCATCTCAACACTTTCACAGCGCTTTAACTGGGCTCTATAAGTAGAAGGCGCTGGAATAATACCTTTCTCTTTTAGCTGTTTTGGTGACATAAACATACTTTGCCACCAATGCAATAATATGATTTCACTCTTACTGTCCATTACACCTCCTCTTTCCCGGAGTGAATATGATGATTAGTGATAAATGTTTTGATCTCTTTTAACGCTTTTTGTCCATATAACCCGATAATTAACTGCTGACGCGCTTTCATACGTTTCGCCATTGAACGCTCATTACCTAATTCAGATAAAGCAACATATTCATCAAATAAATCTCTACAGAGATAACGCAAGGTATTGAGCCAATGTTTGGCCTGTTCTGGTGTCAGAAACGGCACATCGGAATTTGCATTATTGATAAGTTGATGCACCACAGAAAAGAATAGGGATTCACTTTGTTGCCAAAAAGTCAGGTCAATAAAGGAAGTGTCTCCTTTCACATCAATGGGCTTTTCAAACCAAGCCGCTTTTATTTGATTCCGGCATAGCCAAATCATATTGATTGCCAGTTTTTGCAGCTCTTTGACTTGATATAGAATCTTTTCCTGTTGTTCAAGTAAGACAAAAAACAACGGCACAGTGACAGAATACCAACAACGTGCTTTCATATTATCCATATCGTAGCCAAATACCCATAGACGAGGCATTGCCCTTCGGAGTTCAGCAAAATGACCACATAAAGAATAAAAATGACTCACAACCGGCGCACAACGCTGTCCTCTCTCATGGCTGGTAAATACTAAAGCATCCCAAATTTTATATGTCACCCCTCCCGGTTGGCCTTTAATAGATAAGGGTTGTGTTGGTTTTTTAGTATCCCATTTATAGGGCGTTAACGGATGGGTCCAATTACCGGTATAATTGCCGCCATAGTTTTGTGTCCGATATTCAGAGACAGTGAACTCAGAATATTTACCTGAAATTTTGCAAATATTCTCACCCTTTTCCACTATAAGACGTATACGTCTCGGCATTGCCCAATACATATGTAAGGGATGTACATCCGTAGCATGAATTTCTGTCCCTTCATTAACACTCACTTTTGTTGGCGCTAACCAAGGAAAAACCTGTGCACTGGTTAAATCAGGTTCTGAATAATGCCATTCACTTCGACTAATAACGTTTAACCACAGTTTTTGCCATAATGTGGCATCCGTTTGTTGCGGCACCACTAACGTGGTTAATGGTCCCCCACCTCGTAATCCTACTCGATGTCCCACCCCTCCTGACGGTGCATTAATTTGTAAGGTAAACAGTGCCAAAGTCGCCATTTCAAGAGACATCACATCTCCGATGCCACGTTTAATGAAATGATCCGTATTAAGTCTTAAACCATTCGCTCCCGGTGCTTCAATTAACAATCCAGCTACAGTGGTTGATTTTACTGTTTGCAGCGGATCGAAATCCTGCATAAAAAGAGGCCCTATACCGGTAACATTAAAAGCATGTATCACTTTATTAAAAGTTTGTTGTAATACCTTCTTATCAGGTGATGTTTCATACAGAGCATGCCATTGATATTTATCTTCCGGCGCAAAAACGGTTTGTAATAAACCAATGGCAAATTGGCAAGCTGCTCCTTGAAAATCAGCACGCGGTAAAGCAAAGTCCATAACATCATGATCACATATCGCATTAATGGGCAGTACTTTTTCACTGCCATCACGTAACCGAAAGGGCAACCACGGGTCCTGAACTAAGTTCATAACACCTCCTGCTTTTATCTTTCACAAAAACCTATTGTTGAAGAATAAGTAAAATTTGGATCTTGATCTGGCAACCAAGGTTGCAAATATCTAATTTGGTAATATCTCTGCTGCAATGCATTGAGAGCAGGTATTAATTCTGTTGGAATTGGGGCTAATTTATCCGCATACTTATTTCTGGATAATTTAATCGTACTCAGTGACACTGAAAATTCGTCTGAATTTACCCAAGGTACAAGTTGTCCTGAATCACCTTTTTTCAGTAATAATACCTCAACGGTTTCAATATCACTGTAGCGAGCATTAATATCTGAATCATCCTCATACCAATTATCAGCACTTCGATCACAATAACCATATAATTGCCACTGTAACCAATAAGACTTAGCTTTAGCTGTCTGACTTCGCTCCTCATCAATTAACTCATTCTCTTGATGTTTTAATACTTCAAGCGTTTGCTCATAAGCATGACCATAAACCGCGTCAATTAATTGACGCGTTTCCGCAGGCATACGTATAGCACCCAGTTTTCTCAACACGCGCATGGTTAACCACAAACGCGCAGGCGAGCGATAAACATATTGTGTGTTACGAAAATTATGGCTTAGCCAATCTGATCCAGGTTGCTCCCTCCATTCAGGCGCATAGATACACAATATTGGTGCAGGGCGTGAATCTTTAATACCCCACCGATAAATACCATCACTATCGCGAGTATGGCGATGCAAACGCCCAGCTCGCTGAATGAGATCATCAATAGGACAAATATCTGAAATCATGACATCGGCATCAGTATCTAAACTCTCCTGGAATATCTGTGTGGTAATTAATGCTTTGCCCCGCCGCAATTCACCATGACTATTTTTATCAAAAATAGTCAATACACGATCTTCAATCTCTTTTCGGTGTTGCAATATAAACTGGCTATGAAATAACAGACAACGCTCAGGTTCAGTAAGTAAACTTCGCAGTGTCTGATAAGCCTCAATAGCATCATCTACTGTATTTCGTATCCAAACGACACATTGCCCTTGTACAATGGCGGCTAATACCTTTTCAACACAACTGCCAAAGCTATTTAAGAAATCAACTTTGACTTCCCGGCTAACATCTTTTCGGCTTGATAACGGTTGTTCAATAACGGGCAATGTGGCATTTAAACTTATTTTGGTTGCTAAAGGAAAATCGGTTTTTTGCAATAATTGAGAACTCAATCCGCCAACATTTAGCCAAATATCCGTTAAGCGTTGACGCTGTTTAAAGGTCAATGTTGCTGTCAATAAAACAGCTGAACCCCCCTGATAAAGATGCAGCGCTAATAAATTTTCCAGTAAATTAAACATAAATTCATCAGCCGCATGAACCTCATCAACGATTAATACTTTACGATTAAGCCCAAATAATCTTAATGATTGATAGCGCCTTGGTAATACAGACAATAAAGCCTGATCAATCGCTCCGATTCCGGCAGGCGCTAACAACGCCTGCTTACGTGGGTCAGCTAGCCATTGATTACACTGCGCTGAAGCAGCGATATCTGTTTTACCATCGTTTCTATCTGAGTGACCTAACGCTAAAACGGGTTCACGAAATTGATTATTCCCCCCCCACGTACCATGAGCTAAAACGATATTTGGTTTACCGTCATCCTCTATCGAGAACATTTGCTGGTAATGTTTAGCAATTCGGCTAAATATTGCATTAGAAGACGCCATTGTAGGCAAACCGAAATAAAAACCATCAGCGGCTTTTGCCTGCATCAAACGGTGTGTAAGAGCAAGAGCCGCTTCTGTTTTACCAGCTCCAGTAACATCTTCTAAAATAAACAACTGAGGAGAATCATCTACAGGTATTGATTCGGCCCACTGTTGCAATGGTGTTGCAGCAAAACCATAATATTTCTGAATGGAAATAAACGGTTTGATTACCGGCGTTCTACCTAAATTTATCGCCATAACCGCTTTTTTTGCCATTGCTTGAGCATGTTTCCAATAATCTGTTAACGGCATAGGTTTAGATTGATACGTAAAATAATGGCTATCAGAACCAATCCAATCCGCCAATATTGCAATACCAGCAAACTGCCAACTCACTTGTTCTAATTGCCGTCGCCACTCTTTGGATTGTAATTTTTCAATGGGAAACTCAGGTTGAAATAATTCAACCAAATGATGTGCAAAGAGTGTGGCAGCATTAAAATTATGAGGTTCAGTAAAATGTTTAATCGCTTTATAGCCTGTTTTCTCAATTGGCCGGCCGTGATGCCCTAATACACAATCAATGAATACCATTAAGGTATCAAACATCTCTCGCTGTTCTCTTTGTTCAGCACCTTCAATATTAACAAGTCTATTAAGTAACCCCGTTTTGATATTTTCCCAGAAATACAATCCTATACGATCATGACAAAAATAACGGCCATCATACTCTTTAGGGCAATCTGGTCGATGCAGACCTACTGCCAAACCGGGAAGTAATTTTTGAAAAGCAGATGCAAATTTACCAATATCGTGCAAAGCCAATATAAAAGAGACCATGCTTCGTAACTGCTGCGTAGATAACGCTAAAAAGTTAGCAAGATCTCTAGTTAGCGACCTTTCTAAAGAGAGCAACTGCATTCCTACCGCAGCAACATCTAAACAATGGTAAGGAAGTAGATGATAATCTGCACTATCAATCTCTAAGACTCGCTTCGCCTTACCCCAGTATTGAAAATAAATCGGCATTTCCATCTAAAATCCTTACTTAAACATCTCTTTTACCTATTTTTAGAACATAATGCGAAAATTTAGATCAGAAAAATACTAGTTTCTGTTTTTTTAGGATAATTCTGTATAAAAACTCACTACCTAAACAGATGAATTTTTGGCCTACTTCTGAGCATAAGCCAGAATTAAAGTGACATCGTAGTGCAAGGCGCAGTTTGACTGGGTAGCCAACCTATATTCATCTATCTGATAAATAAAGATAATTATATTTTAAGGTCTGTACCCGTTTTACCAAAGGTTCATTTACACTGATAACCCTGCGTATATGATGTCAGGCCAAGGTGAGATGAAAGTACTGATGGGTGTTTAGCGATGTCAATTACAATTATTCCACAAATCGCTTTTAATCCTTATCTGTATAAATTTAAGCTCTGATGCGACGGCATAACAAAAGAGCTAATTAATAGCTTATCTAAGATAATGATGTAATTAATCCAGAAATTTTTTATGACCATGCGGCAATTCAATAGCGTGAATACAAAGACTATCGGTGTTTTCGCTTCCATTTTTCAAATTGTGGAGGTCGGAGGCCATACCTTGCCAACACACCTTCATATAATCGCCGTAGTTCTTCAATAACCAATGCCTTTAACGTGTCACGCTCAGATTGGCTTAATTCATCGGAAATTAATTTATCTATAACGTCAATTGAATCCGTCTCCGGCGTGGCAACTACCCGATAAACGATCTGCTTAATCACATTTCGATATTGTAATCTTAACGGATCTGGTGTGGTGATTCCCTGCGTGATAGCCAAATATTCTCGGGCAGAACGCTCATAAGCCCATAGATAAAGATCCCGTAGTAATTCAACTCGGGTCATTTCATAAATACCAAGCATTGCACGGCTATATGCCTCTTCCGGTACATCGACAAAAGTTAACGGACATAGATTTGAACGAATCAACGGAAAATTAGCTGCCAGGCGGGAAGTTCGCTTATTTACATCAGCAAAAGGCTGTAAATACGGCAAGTGGATCATCCCCAGTAAGAATACTGGCACGATTATGGTGCAATTCAGATAATCGCGCCACTTTTATACCATCAATATGGCGCGATTAATGTGGGCAATACATCTGACTGTAGCGTTAAACCTGTTTAGCTGAAAACAGGACAAATGAACATGACGGCAGTCATCTTATTTACGGAGTAAGATTGCACCAACTATATCCAGCAAACTTTCAATAGCGCCGCTACGTAAAAAACGTTGCGTCTTAGGTATGACATGTACTTTTTCACTTACAGGAAGAACCTCAACGCCCTCACCTAAAAATACCGGAATCGTGGTTAAGAATATTTGTTGTAATTCACCAGCCTCAGCAAAATGTGCAGCGGTTTTACCTCCCCCAACTAACCAGACATCTTTACCATTAGCCTCTTTCTTCGCTCTGGCAGCAATAGCTCTTACTGTTTCATTGGTTATGGTGATATTCAACCCTTCAGGCGTTGACAGCGCCCTATGAGAAAGAACAAAGGCGGGAACATTTTTGTATGGCCAATCATCCGGTGAATTTGTCATTATCCATTCGTATGTTTTTGCTCCCATAATCACAGCACCAATACCTCGATAAAAATCATCATAAGGTGTTACATCATCCCCAAGCATAAACTCATACAACCAATCCAGTTCATTGTTTTTATTAGCAATATAACCATCTATTGTCGCAGCGACGTAATAAATTAATTTCGGCATTATTACCTTCCTATTAAACACGATGTTAAAACGCTATACGCCCGGATTGATGATATCCCCGTTATCTTTCAAGTTGTTGGCTGCACTCACCCCGGTCACATCGTTATCCAGGCTCCCGGTGATTCGCTCTCTTGCCGTCGCGATGCATCTTGAAATCCATGGGGTATAGTTAAAATATTTTCAAACTTCCTTCAAAAGATAACGCGTATTTTCTAAGAAATTATACTTTATAAGATATATATTACCACACATATTCACTTTCGTTACTTCATATTTTCTCCAACACAATACATGAAAAAGTAAAACACTAAAACATTGCTTCCATACCCTAAAACCTAAATTCCATCATTCAATGTCACTTAGTCACAGATATGAAAAACCCAAGAAATTAAAATAAAAAGTAAAACAAACAACTTAGCCAATAAAATAAGACCAGATACAAAAAGATAATATCTATTAGCACTTTAACACTTGATGATGAAACATAGCTCATCCATAAAAGCTAACTTTCATCATCTATAATATTGTTATAGAAGCGATATTCAGGAACTTTAGCTTCATTAATCGTGCCAATTCTTACTGGCAAATGACCATGCGAATGACATAATAATTTTATATAATTCCAATACTCCCTCTCTGTTTCTATATGCTCTATCAGTGGATCAAAAGCACTATCATAAAATTCAACATTTAATTCTCCATCATCATTACCTCCATTAATATTTCTATTATTATTTTCTTGTTGATTAATACACCCTTTATTATCCTTTTCGTGATTCATATTTCCGCGATCTATAATTTCTAACATCTCCTTTATCATCTCTAAGCTATGGCAAGCTGTTTGTGGTGAATTGTAGAATAAACCATCATTAAAAATAGCCTCCATCAATTCATAAAACGCAAACGAGGTTGTTCCCTGTATGTATTTGATATTTCTATTATCATATATACCAAAACATTTATCATTCAAAATATCCGTGTTATTATCATCATAGCCAATTAATATTTGTCTGTCACTGGCAATAACTGGGATATTTTTAATTTCATGGATATATTCACTGATACTGTAATGCTCTCTATCGCCTTTTCTATAACCCGATGCCATACAAACTGATTCAATATTAAAATATTTTGTTGGCGTATGTTCACGATTAAAATATTCAGACAGTTTTTCATTATCTTTCATATCTTTTCGCTGATATACCCGATGAACCGATGTGATTCTCTGAATACTGATCCAATCAAATATCGGTTCTTCTTGCGAAGGCTTTCTAATCTCTGCAATATAAGCAGCAATATCAATTTCCAACCAAGTGCTTAGCATAGCTTGCCACGGTTCTATCGCGAGAAATATATTTGATATTGTCACTCCTTTTTCTATTAGGACTTTATTTCTGAAATATTTCAGGAAAAATAACGGATCATTTTTCCCTAACTGTTCCTGGACTGATAACATCGGTACAGCTATTGTCGTATCGTAATCTGAACGAAATCTCAGAATCGAATCAATACAAATAATTAAAGTACCTTCCATCTTATCCCTCGTTCATTTAAGCTTTTAATATATTAACCACTGTAATGATCGTATATATAATTATCTATTATAGCTATATATCTGAATTTTGCTATTTTTGAACGTCAAATTTATTATTCCAACCTCCTACATTACATCAATATTAAAAGATAATTACATGATATATTAGGCACTCATCAATAACCCCAACATCATATTACCTTACCCCTAAATCTAAAATGATTTAAAATTTTCCCTTGTGAAAATATTTTTAATATTAAATTCAATTTGAAACTATTAAAAAAATAACAATTCAGATATTCTCAACACCTTAAACACTCTACTAACAGTAAAACTCAATAGAGGATGAACAAGAGATCAAATCAATTAGGCCATAAATAAGAATCAGTTTCTCCATTGATTTAACCTTAAAATATACGTTATTAACGCCTTAATCATCATCTTAATTGCCTTGAAGTGCTACTCATATTCTATAGCACTATAAAGGAATGTTTAGTTTAAATTCTCGATCTCTGTTTAAGGCACTTATAATTTATCCCTGTCAATCACGATCAAAACTACAAATTAATTCATTAATTTGCTTTATAGTAAATAAAAATGCATTAGATCAGCCGCTTCGCATCCATTATTTATTGGTAACGGAAAGCAATTACCTGTAACATACAAAAATGATAATGATTTGCATTTACATTGATAGCATAACATGAAAATGACCGTTAATGTTTCTGACACTCAACAGATCCAGTGCATGTACATCCACAATCATGATTGGCTATTTCGTTGGCTTAAGCATCGTCTTAACTGCGATGAAACTGCCGCAGACCTGACCCAAGATACTTTTGTTAAGTTACTTCGTTCACCTTTACCACAACCACTCAATGAACCTCGTGCCTACATCGTCACTATTGCCAAGGGGTTGATGGTTAACTGGTATCGCCGCCGCTCACTTGAACAATCTTATCTGGACTTACTCGTCAGTCTGCCTGAACCGCTTATTCCCGCACCAGAGCAAAAACTTATCATCCTCGAAACACTTCAGGAAATTGACATTATGCTTAGTCAACTCCCCGCGCCAGTGCAAACTGTCTTTTTACTTTCCCAGATAGAAGGGATGAAGTATGAAGATATTGCAAATCAGATGAATATTTCGCTGTCCACAGTAAAACGTTATATGAAACAAGGCTTTTATCAATGTCTGATAGCGATGGCATAAGAGGGATTGGTATGGCTTCCACCGACACATCTTCTTCATCAAGTACACCTTCTGAAACGATACTTGCCGAAGCCGCAGAATGGTTGACCGTTTTGCATGATAGTCATGCCAGCGAAGCTGATCGGAATGCCTGCGCTGCCTGGTGCGCACAAAGTCCAGAACATGCTCAAGCCTGGGAACGGGCACAATGTCTGTTAGCACGGTTACACCATTTACCACCGCATATCGCCTCACCTCTGTTAAACAACAAACAGCCCCTTTCTCGTCGAGAAGCCATCAGAAAGCTTACACTCATGTTGTTAATACCGGCTGGCGCATCATCGCTCTTCTGGCGCTCTGAGCAATTTCAGCTTCTCACCGGCGATTATCACACTGCAACCGGGCAAATTCAGTGCTGGTCATTACCGGATAACAGTCAAGTGACTTTAAATACTCAAAGCTCAACAGATGTTCATTATGACGATACCCAACGGCTTATTGGTCTAAAGCTAGGGGAAATCTATATCGAAACCCATAAAGATAGTCGCTATCCGGCTCGCCCATTTAAGGTACAAACTAAGCAAGGCGTTATTGTGGCATTGGGCACAAAATTCAGCGTCCGCCAACAAGCCTCACACACTCAGGTGGAAATAGTAGAAGGAGCGGTTCGCATTACGCCAGATAACGGTTTGCCACACATATTGCATGCTGGAGAAGCAACTCATTTCACTCAATTTGCCGTTGCCCCACAACATCCCCGTTCAACAGCATCCCTAAGCTGGTTACAGGGCATGATGGTAGCTGATAACTTGCCGCTGGCAACAGTGGTTACTGAGCTGAATCGCTATCGTTCCGGTGTCATCCGTTGTGATGATGCAGTCGCTAATCTGCGGGTTTCTGGTGCTTTTCCCATACGGGATACGGATTTGGCGCTGCATATGCTATTACAAACTTATCCGCTCTCAATGCGCAGCCTGACCCGCTATTGGATTACCCTCTACTCACCTCACCCAGTTAATAAAAATAATCATTTTTACTGACACTTTTTTCAATCTCATACGGCATGGAAATAAAAGAAGTTTAAAAAGTTATGGAGAACTTACTATGTCATATCAAGAACTTACTATGTCATATCATGTTGACTGCCGAGATTCACAACCACGTTGGCAGAAAAAGTCTTTAGCCACACTGTTATTGCCATTAATACTGCTACCAGCACGCCCCCTTTACGCTACCACACCAGCAGATACACTCTATTCCGTTCATATTCCGCCAGGTTCATTAGGTAATTCTTTGTCCCACTTTGCGGCGCAAACCGGTACGGCGCTCTCTTTCGATCCAAATTTAACCAACGGGCTAACAGCACCGTCATTAAACGGCAGTTTCAGCGCTCATCAAGGTTTAGTACAACTGCTCACAGGCAGTCATTTACAACTGTCCCAACGTACCGATGGCAGTTATACGCTGGTAAAAATGACAAAGAAAATGGTCAATGAAGGTGTAGTCGTACTAAACCCCCTTACGGTAGCAGGCAATCGCGGGTATTCAGGTAATGAACCATTGCGATTCGACAGTACTACCATCAAAGGCAAAGATATTGAAAAATTCGGCGTGATCCACCCCGTTGATATTTTCAAAACAACACCGGGGGTATTATCCGGCGAAGCACGCAGTTCAGGCAGCCTGGATGTGAATATCCGGGGCTTGCAAGGACAAGGCCGAGTCCTAACCACCGTTGATGGTGCATCTAACCAGACCGCGCTATACCGCGGCTATCAAGGTGTCTCCAACCGTTCCTTTATTGATCCCGATTTCATTGGCCGGGTAGATATTAGTAAAGGCCCGACAGGAAAAGGCGGCATGGGAGCTATTGGGGGAACGGTGGAGATAAAAACCATTGAAGCCAGTGATATCCTCCTCGATGGACAAAAGGTAGGACTACGCCTGAAAGGAAGTCTGTTGAACAACCATTCCAATCCTGACGATTATCAACGCAATGATTGGGCTTCCCCATCAAAAACCTCTCTTTTCGACGCAAAGAATCGCACCGGGAGTATTGTTTTCGCGATAGCCGAACCTTCTTATGAATTGCTGTTTGGCGCTTCTCAGCGCAAGCGGGGCAATTACCACTCTGGCAAACACGGACCGGGCGCTAAGAAACGTGGCATGCCAGGCTATTTGTGTGAGAGTGATCCACAAGATTGCCGCATTCCACAATTCAGTGAACAAATGGCCGGTTATTCGCTGTACGCAATGGGAGATACCGTACCTAACACTTCTGAAGATAGCCAGTCATTACTGGGTAAAGGAAAAGTTCGTTTTGGCGATGGCCATGAAATCTCCACTATCATTAGCCATTACCAAAATCTCTACGGAGAATCCTATGTCGCGGATATGGCAAACCTAAGCCAAACATTTATGATCTTGGAACAGGGGCCACTGACACGACTCAACATGAACAGACACAGCCTCAACTATAAATGGGAACCTGCGTCAAATCCCTGGATTAATTTGGATATCGGAGTATGGCAAACACGGGTTAACGATCGCCCTCGAACCGCAAATAATACCCTCGGTGATAAAAAATTCATGCGTACAATAGGGATGAATTTGAGTAACACCTCATTATTTGAGCTTTCAATGCAAGATATTGAGTTAAACTACGGCACCAGCTTTATTCGTGAACGCACTGGCCCAAGCGCAGGTAAATGGAAATATGCCGTTAATCGGGAAGGAGAGCGTAAAGAAGGCCGTTTTTTCCTAAACGGGAACTATATGCTTGCCGACCGTCTGACCCTAATGGGCGGATGGGATTTTAAATCCTACCAGATCGAAGATGACAGTCCAGCTCGTCCGGGTAGCTCTTGGTTACCACAGCTCACCTCTGGGAAAGTAAACAACAAGCGAGATCACGCTCACGGCTATTGGGTAGGCACTAAGCTTGAACTTAATCATGAAACAGCACTGCATGCCAAATATACCTATGCCCCACGTTTTCCATCAATGGTTGAAGGTATTCGTGGCTATATGATGAGTGTTGACGATCATATAAAACCTGAAATTTCAAAAAATATCGAAGTCGGGCTGACATCACGCTTCCAGAATATCATTGCTCAAAATGATAGCTTCGATATCAAAATGTCCTACTTTGATAACCGGGTAAAGGATTATATCAGCCGAGCATGGATGGGTGATTACTGGAGTATGTACATCAGTAATATTAAAGAAGCAAAATTTGCCGGACTGGAATTGGCGAGTGTTTACCATAGCGATCACTTTGATGCGCGTTTATCGATGAATTACTACACAAAAGTCAAATTCTGTACGGAAAATGAAGGATGCGTCGCACGTAGCCTCCCTTCGGATTATGCGACTAATCACATTCCTCCTAAATATGCGGTATCACTCGATCTGACACAGCGATTCTTAAATGACAATGTATCTGCCAACGCCAGAATTTCCCATTATGGTCAACGATCTGTGCCAGCAGGAAAACCAGGACGCGGTTCTGCTCCTTTATTGGCACCCATTATCTGGCGGCCTGCAACTGTGGCCGATATCTCTCTGACTGCTCGCATAAATAAGCATGTCGAATTTGAGTTTGGCGTGGATAATGTGTTCGACAAATATTATATCCAGCCACTTAGCCTCGGTTATATCCCTTCACCGGGAAGAACGTTTCGTGCCGGTATCACAACTTATTTTTAAATTCATTCGTTAAACTGGTGGCATATCCATGATATGCCACTTTCTGGAAAAGAATGTAATTAGAGTGAAAGCAATATATCAATATAAATTATTTTCTCTTATTTCTCTGGAGTCGAAGTTAAAGCAATTTTAAAAATATATTTAAAATAGAAATTAAATGAAACTTTAAAACAATGAAATAATTTACATGCAATTAATTGTTTTTAAATTATCGTATGTAAAAATATACATCATCCTATAGAGATTTATAATATACAATCATACCTTACTCGATAACTTAATTGTCATAAGTTAATTTCAAATAAAACATTAGCCATTGTTTTTAAGAGAAAATAAAAAATAAACGAAAAGATTAATTTAAAAAAATCAAAATATGGATTATTAAATGCCTATTTTTTGAATCTAAAAAATTATTTTTAACGAGGATATACATATGAAAAAAGAACCGATTAAAACATCAAATCCAGATAATACCGAATCATCTGATGCAAATGAGGTTGCAATCGAAAATGTTGCCATCGCGACGTCTGGCATTGTCTCAGTGGCAAACACCTCTGATGGTCGGATCGAGGTTTTCGGTGTGGGTGGTGACAATGTAGTATGGCGGAATGGGCAAACGACACATACAGGCGCTTCCTGGACCGGCTGGACCTCACTTGGCTTAAAAGCGACCAGCAAACCTGCCGCTTACCTCAACTCAGACGGTCGATTAGAAGTATTCGTACGTAGCACGGATAATGCGCTGTGGCATAACTGGCAAACCGCTCCTAATGCCGGTTGGTCAGGCTGGCAATCTTTAGGCGGAGCAATCACCAGTAACCCTGCGGTGTATATCAACGCCGATGGTCGGCTTGAAGTCTTTGCCCGTGGCTCCGATAACACACTCTGGCACATCTGGCAAACCGCTCCCCACTCCAATTCCTGGTCAAGCTGGTATTCTCTAGGCCACGTGATCACCAGTAACCCAGCAGTCCATATCAATTCCGATGGTCGGCTTGAAGTCTTTGCCCGCGGTGCCGATAACGCACTCTGGCACATTTGGCAAACTGCTCCCCATACCGGTTATTGGTCAAGCTGGCAGTCATTAGGTGGCTCCATCACGAGTGATCCAGTGGTCATCCGCACCATTGACGGTCGACTCGAAGTCTTTGTGCGTGGTGCCGATAACGCACTGTACCATATCTGGCAAACAGCTCCCCATTCTAGTCAGTGGTCTAACTGGGCTTCATTAAGTGGCGTGATCACCAGCGCCCCAGCGGTGGTGAAGAATTCCGATGGTCGGCTTGAAGTCTTTGCACGCGGCGCCAACAAAGAACTTTCACTCTACCACATCTGGCAAACTGACACTCATTCCGGTTCATGGTCAGGCTGGGCCTTATTGAGTGGCGGACTCACCAGCGCCCCAGATGTCACGAAGAACGCTGATGGCCGACTTGATGTTTTTGTGCGCGATAACGGTAATGGACTCCACCACATCTGGCAAACTGTCCCCCATTCCAATCAGTGGTCTAATTGGACATCCCTAGGGGGAACCTTAATCGACGCCTCAGCTATAAAATAATCTGAAAGGAGCTAGATTCGCACAATACATACGTCATTTTCTGGCCCAATGCATTAAAGAGAACATTCACTGCGCTGCATCGGGCCAGTAGTACCCAAAATAGATTCTTAATTGAATATGTCTGGAAAGCAATCTCTAACAGAATAACCGATTGGTTATCAGATGCTTTGAATAAAATTAAAATAGCTATGACAAAGATATATTTTCAAACACAAGAACAGTGAAACTTTAAAACAGAAAAACAATTCATTTATAATTTATTATTTTTGAATCACCGTATGTAAAAATATATATAAACGTATGAATTTTATAATGTAACATCACATTCACCCAATATTTCACAGATCAGAAGTCATCATCAAATAAAAATATTCATCATGTCTTTCCCTAATAAAAAAACACAAGCAAGAATATTAATGTAAATATTAAATATATACCCTATGGATTTCAAGATGCATCGCGACGGCAAGGGAGTGAATCCCCGGGAGCATAGATAACTATGTGACCGGGGTGAGCGAGTGCAGCCAACAAAGAGGCAACTTGAAAGATGACGGGTATATTGCTTAAAGAGGATATATATTATGAAAAAAGAATCTATTAATACATCAACTCCAGATAATACCAAGTCATCTGTCGCAAAAGAAATAGAAACACCCCAGGAAATTTCTTGGACGGCGTTACCCGGAATTATCTCGGCGACAAACAACGCGGATGGTCGACTTGAGGTTTTCGGTATAGGCACCGACAATGCTGTATGGCACAACTGGCAAACGGGACCAAACACCGGATCTTCCTGGTCCGGCTGGCACTCGCTAACTGGAATAGCAACTAGCAAACCCGCCGTTCACATTAACTCAGACGGCAGATTGGAAGTATTCGTGCGTGGCACCGATAATGCGCTATGGCATAATTGGCAGACCGCACCCAGCGCCGGTTGGTCAGGCTGGCAATCTTTAGGTGGTCAGATCACCAGCAACCCAGTGGTATATGTCAACTCCGATGGCCGACTTGAGGTCTTTGCACGCAGTTCCGATAACACTCTCTGGCGCATCTGGCAAACCGCTCCCCATGTCGGTCCGTGGTCTAATTGGCAGTCACTAAATGGCGTGCTTGCCAGTGATCCCGCGGTATATATCAATGCCAGTGGTCTGCTTGAGGTCTTTGCGCGCAGCAACGATTACTCTCTCTGGTACATCAAGCAAACGACTTCTCATGCCTATCCCTGGACAAACTGGCAGTCACTGAGCGGCGTGATAACGAGCAATCCAGTAGTGATCGCCAACGCTGATGGTCGGCTTGAGGTCTTTGCACGTGGTTCCGATAATGCTCTCTGGCATATCTGGCAAGTTGCTCCTAATGCTGGTTGGACAAACTGGCGGTCACTGTCTGGTGCCATCACCAGCGACCCTGCGGTACATATCAACGCCGACGGTCGGCTTGAGGTCTTTGCGCGTGGCCCCGATGACGCACTCTGGCACATCAGCCAGACAGCAGCATCGGGTTCATGGTCTGAGTGGGCTTCATTGTCAGGCACGATTACCAGCGCGCCTGCGGTGGCGAAGAATGCCGATGGCCGGCTTGAGGTTTTTGCACGCGGTTCCGATAACGCTCTCTGGCATATTCAGCAAACTACATCATCGTCATGGTCTAGCTGGGCATCCCTCGGCGGCAACTTAATCGACGTTTCAGCCATTAAATAATCTGGAAAGATTAGCTTCACACAAGACACGCATAACTTTCTGGCTTGATGCATTAAAGGAGAACATTCACAGTACTGCATCGGGCCAGTAGTACCTTATTTGCTGAAATTAACCCAATATTCGACACACAAACCGGGTATTCACTCAAGTTCGCTCCCGTTATTTATGATAAAAATATATTTTTCAAATATAAGTAAAATGAAACCTTAAAACAGAGAAATAATTTATTTATAATTTATTATTTTTGAATAGCTGTATGTAAAAATACATATAAACACACGAGATTTTATAATGTAGCATCTCATCCACTTAATACTTCACGGACCATCAATCAACATCAAATAAAGCATTAATTATTTCTTCAAAGAATAAAGAGTAAAAGTGAGAATATTGATTCACAGAATTAAACATCTTGCTTATTAAATGACTATTTATACCCGTCATCTTTCAAGTTGCCTCTTTGTTGGCTGCACTCGCTCACCCCGGTCACATAGTTATCTATGCTCCCGGGGATTCACTCCCTTGCCGTCGCGATGCATCTTGAAATCCATAGGGTATAGTGAATCTAAAAAATTATTTTTAACGAGGATATATATGCAAGAAGAACCTATTAATATACCAAAGCCAGATAATGCCGAGTCACTTGCTGCAAATGAGATAGAAATCGAAAACGCACCAATCGCGTTGTCTGAAATTGTCTCAGTAGTAAACACCTCCGATGGACGGCTCGAAGTTTTTGGTGTGGGCACTGACAATGCCGTGTGGCACAACAGACAAACGGCACCACACTCAGGCTCTTCCTGGTCCGGCTGGATCTCACTCAGCGGAAACGTAACCAGCAAACCTGTCGTTTATATCAATACAGACGGTCGGCTAGAGGTATTCGCACGCGGCACCGATAATGCGCTCTGGCATATCTGGCAAACCGCCACCAATGCCGGTTGGTCAAACTGGCAATCTTTAGGGGGTACAATTACTAGTAACCCCGCGATATATGTCAACACCGATGGCCGGCTCGACGTCTTTGCACGTGGCACCGATAATGCACTTTGGCACATCTCACAAACTGCCGCTCATTCCGGTCCGTGGTCGAGCTGGCAATCTTTGAACGGCGTGATCACCAGCAACCCGGCGGTTCATATCAACTCCGACGGCCGGCTTGAAGTCTTTGCGCGTGGTACCGATAACGCACTCTGGCACATCTGGCAAACCGCTCCTGATTCCAATCAGTGGTCAGGTTGGGATTCACTCGGTGGTGTAATCACTAGCGATCCTGTCGTCATCGGCACCGCTGATGGCCGGCTTGAAGTCTTTGTGCGCGGCTCCAATAACGCACTCTACCACATCTGGCAAACCATTCCCCATGGCGGCCCGTGGTCCAACTGGGCTTCGTTGAATGGCGTGATCACCAGTGCTCCTGCGGTGGTGAAGAACTCCGATGGCCGGCTTGAAGTTTTTGCACGCGGCACCAATAACGCGCTCTACCACATCTGGCAAACGGTTTCCCATTCCGGTCCGTGGTCTAACTGGGCCACGTTAAATGGCACGATCACCAGCGCGCCAACGGCAGTGGAAGACGCCGATGGTCGGCTTGAAGTTTTTGCGCGTGGCACCGATAACGCACTCTGGAACATCTGGCAAGCCACACCATCGTGGTCCGCTTGGGTATCCCTCAAAGGCAGCTTAATCGACGCTTCAGCAATCAAATAATCTGGAATGAATCCAGCTTTGCACAGGACGAACGTCACCTTCTGGCCCGATACGTTAAGGAAAATATTCACTGTGCTTCATCGGGCCAGTGGTACCTAATTTGCCGGTAAAAATCTCATATTCGATACACAAACCTGGCATCGATTCGAGTTGGCATATTATCGTTGATGACAAGGAGATATTTTGTCTATCTGAAACAGACTATTAGTCGAATATACCTGGAAGACAACTTCAAACAGAATAACCTCTTTTAGGTACATGATTAAATCAGGATCTACGTTTCTCAATAGCCAGATTATGAATTTTGTGCTTTAATAATGATTCAATAAAATATTTTAAAAAAATTAAAAAAACATGAAACAAATACATTTAAAATAGAAAACAGCGGGGACTTTAAAATGAAAAACAGTTTATTTTAAATTTATTCCACTTAAATAATTTCGTGCAAAACAATATGTAATCACATAATGTGAGACTATATTTAATTAACATTTTACAAGTCAATAACTAACAAAAAAAACATCTACCCTTTATTTTATTAATAAAATTACATAGGAGACCAGTGAAAACATCAATATATAAATACGAATCCCTCTCTCATTAAATGATTATTTTCTAAATCCGAAAAATTATTTTTAAAGAGAATATACATATGAAAAAAGAACCTATTAAAATGCCAAATCCAGATAATACCGAAGCATATGTTGCAGGTGAAGTAGAAATCGAGAACTCTGCGATAGCGTTATCTGGAATTGTCTCAGTAGCAAACAATGCCGATAATCGGCTTGAGGTTTTCGGTGTAAGCACTGACAGCGCAGTGTGGCACAATTGGCAAACAGCACCGCTCCCAAACTCCTCCTGGGCAGGCTGGAACAAGTTTAACGGAGTAGTAACCAGCAAACCCGCCGTTCATCGTAATTCGGACGGTCGATTGGAAGTATTCGTACGTGGTACGGATAATGCACTCTGGCACAACTGGCAGACCGCCGCTGATACCAATACTTGGTCAAGCTGGCAGCCGCTGTATGGAGGTATAACCAGCAACCCTGAGGTATGTCTCAACTCTGACGGCCGACTTGAAGTCTTTGCTCGCGGCACGGATAACGCGCTATGGCACATCTGGCAAACCGCAGCCCATACCAATTCGTGGTCAAACTGGAAATCTCTGGGCGGCACGCTCACGAGTAACCCGGCTGCACATCTCAACGCCGATGGTCGGATTGAAGTCTTTGCTCGCGGTGCCGATAATGCCCTTTGGCACATTTGGCAAACGGCTGCTCACACTGATCAATGGTCAAATTGGCAGTCACTAAAAAGTGTAATCACTAGCGACCCAGTGGTCATCGACAACTGCGATGGTCGGCTCGAAGTCTTTGCTCGCGGTGCCGATAGCACACTCCGGCACATTTCACAGATCGGTTCTGATTCCGTTTCATGGTCAAACTGGCAATGTTTGGATGGTGTGATCACTAGCGCCCCAGCGGCGGTGAAGAATATCTCTGGCCAGCTTGAAGTCTTTGCTCGCGGCGCTGATAACACGCTCTGGCGCACCTGGCAAACTTCCCATAACGGCCCGTGGTCTAACTGGAGCTCATTTACAGGCATTATCGCCAGTGCCCCAACGGTAGCGAAGAATTCAGACGGTCGGATCGAGGTCTTTGTGCTTGGCCTTGACAAAGCGCTCTGGCACCTCTGGCAAACAACTTCATCAACCACATCATCGTGGACCACCTGGGCTCTCATCGGTGGCATCACCTTGATCGACGCTTCTGTGATCAAATAATCTGGAAGGAACCAACTTCTCACAAGACAAGCGTAATCTTCTGGCCCGATGCATTAAAAAAATATTCACTGTGCTGCATCGGGCCAGTGGTACTTAATTTGCTGGAGTTAACCCAATATTCGACATGTAAGCTCAATACGGGTTCAAACTCATGTATTATTGTTTATGACAAAGATATACTTTTGGTTGAATATACTTGGAAAACAATTCATTTATAATTTCTTATTTTTGAATTTCTGTATGTAAAAACTATATTTTAACCACGCATTTATAATTGATTAACTCATCTATTATTACTGTCCCACTCAATTATCATCATCCAATGACAATGGTTTAAAAATAAATATATAGTGATACTTAAAGTGAATGTATATCACGAATTATAAACTAACCCAGCCACTCAGCCAGAGTTTTCTCTAGTTTATCCAACGCCTGAATATGTTTACCTTTTGGCATACAATCGAGATTGTGTAACTTCCATTTTACCGCTGGTAAATGTTGAATTTGGCTTTCTGGGAATAAATGCCAATCCGGCTTGCCACTTTTGAAAGACATCAAAAAGTCAGAATCCTGCGAGGTAAATTGCTCCTTAAGTGCTGAAATCATCAATTCAGGTACGGAATTAAGATCTTCCAACAACACTTTGTTAAATGTCATTCCTCTGAATTCATTCATATAAAGCTCAGAAATATCCTTCCATCGAGGATTAAGCACTTCAGACAACGGTCGAGGATGACTAAGTAAATTGGTAACAAATCCATTAAAGATAGAACGATCCATCCCCTGCGTTTCAAGCAACATTTTGACGTCGAAAAGATCACGTGGATGCTGGCGATCTAACGCTGCACATAGCTTACCACCATAAAGATCAGCAATCGAAACGACCTGAATAGAGGCAAAACCAAATTCATCTTCCACAACTTCAACAACATCACGCCCTTGAGGTGGATACAGAGTACCGCGCGCAACCGGTGAGACTTCGATTTTTATCTGCGCCTCTTGAGAAGTAACAATAATACGCATTTCATTAGGATTATTTGTCTGTAGTGCTGCAAAAACCCCTACTTGTTGTTGGAGTAAAGCGACAATCCTAGTTAATGCCGTTCGAACATTGGGTAACGCTAGCTCCCTGCTTTCCAACGGTATATAAACCAGATCAATATCAACTGACAAACGGGGAAAATCACGTACAAACAAATTAATCGCCGTCCCACCTTTCAACGCAAAACAGCTCTCTGTTGCTACCACAGGCAGTACACTCATCAACAACACAACTTGTCGATAATATGGAGAATATTTATCCATGAGATAATCCATTGTTCAAATACTGTTCCGGAACCGTAATCTGATACTGCTTATCCAACTTTCCTCCTAACACGACTTGACGCTTCCCTGCCCCTAAGTCAACTTTAGTTTTATCAACACGTTTAGCCCATGTGTGAGCATAATAATCGGTTAAAAAAAGATATAGACGATTAGTTTGGATCGCATGACTGGAATGAAGAAGTATTTCCACTTTACGCGGGCTGAGATTAATCAAACCTTGGAAAAGCTCCGCAGCATGTTCAAAAGAAAACGATACAGGCACAGCATCTAAAACTTCGTAAGCAGCTAATTCAGGCGTGCTGGCTTTTAGCTGGTTTCCTTTGATTTCAACTTCTGTCAGGTATTTCTCATCAAGTAGGGATAACTTTTGGTTAGAAAGCAAAAACCAGTCAATATCAGGAAATTCTTTAAACCATTTAGGCAACGCAGCTTTGTCTTCCACATAGAGCCAGATCTTTTGCTGATTTAACTGTAGATAATGAGAACGGCCTTGGTACGCCAGACTGGTAAGTCCCGCTAAATGAACCGGGATAGAAAGCTGATTTTGCAGACATTGCACAGCATCACTCCACTCAGGCTCACGTCCTGTTCGTACATACACCCCGGCTCGCAATTTTTGCAGCCAGTTGCTATTCATATACTTATTCGCCAAAGAGGGGCTGATGCTGTGCTTTGTTAGCCAAGATTGCAACACTAAGGAGCCCGGCGTAGTGTTTTGCAAAAGCCAGTTTAATTTTGATGACATAGATTCACCCTTGGTGTAACAATATTACAAATAGTAAACCACTGGTTGCTGAGGTGTCAATTTTTTGAGCAGTCATCTCATCGATAATATCGTTGTATTAGAAAGCAAAAGCCAGTCAACATTGGGAAATTCTTTCAACCACTTCGGCAACGCAGCTTTATCTTCTACACACAGCCAAATTAACCAGACCAAAATTACAACTAAATTTGCGAATTGCTTCCAGATTTTACTTGTGTAAGTTTAAAGCTTGGTGCGATACCATAACGAAAGAATTGATTCACAAACTTAACTAAGACCACTGCATGATTAATACAGAAACCTTCGACACTCACACGCCCATGATGCAGCAATATCTCCGTCTTAAAGCGCAGCACCCTGATATTCTGCTGTTTTATAGAATGGGAGATTTCTATGAGCTGTTTTATGACGATGCCAAAAAAGCGGCAAAATTGCTGGATATTTCCCTGACCAAACGAGGTCAATCAGCCGGCAATCCTATCCCTATGGCAGGTGTGCCACATCATGCAGTGGAAAACTATTTAGCTAAGCTGGTTCAATTAGGTGAATCGGTCGCTATATGTGAACAAATTGGCGATCCCGCCACTAGCAAAGGCCCGGTTGAACGTAAAGTCGTCCGCATCGTTACCCCCGGCACCGTGACAGATGAAGCACTATTACAGGAACGGCAAGATAACCTGCTGGCGGCTATTTGGTACGATAATCAAGGGTTTGGTTATGCCACACTGGATGTAACATCTGGCCGCTTCCAAATATCTGAAATGGCAGAGCTGGAAACGATAGCCGCTGAATTGCAACGTAGCCGCCCTGTTGAATTGCTCTATCCTGAAAGTTTTGAGCATATGGCTCTAATTGAAAATTTTCATGGCCTGCGCCGTCGCCCTTTATGGGAATTTGAACTGGATACCGCAAAACAGCAATTGAACCTACAATTTGGTACCCGTGATCTCGTCGGTTTTGGTGTGGAAAAAGCAGCTCTCGCTCTGCGTGCCGCTGGTTGCCTGTTGCAATACGTCAAAGATACTCAACGCACGGCGCTGCCACATATCCGTGGCATTACGATGGAACGTCAGCAAGATACGGTTATTATGGATGCCGCAACCCGCCGTAATCTGGAACTGACACAAAACCTGTCTGGCAGTACAGATAATACGCTCGCTTCTGTCCTTGATCTATGTGTTACCCCAATGGGTAGCCGAATGTTGAAACGCTGGTTGCATGCGCCTGTCAGGGACCGCCAGATATTAGAAAATCGTCAACAAGCTATCTCTACCTTGCAGGAGATTGGGTTGGAGTTGCAGCCATTTTTGCTACAGATAGGTGATCTCGAACGTGTGCTAGCACGCTTGGCTCTACGCTCTGCTCGGCCAAGGGATCTGGCAAGAATGCGTCATGCATTCCAGCAATTACCGGATATCCATCAAGTTATGGACTCCTCAGATTCCCCTTATATCAAGCAATTGCAGAAAAATATCGGCAGGTTTGATGAATTACAGGAATTGCTTGAAAAAGCGATTGTAGAAACACCTCCGGTATTAGTTCGGGATGGTGGCGTAATCGCACCGGGTTATAACAGTGAACTGGATGAGTGGCGCACACTGGCTGATGGTGCCAGTAACTATCTGGAACAACTGGAAATCCGTGAACGAGAAAAGCTGGGTCTTGATACTCTGAAAGTCGGCTTTAATGGTGTTCATGGCTACTATATTCAAGTCAGCCGAGGGCAGAGCCATCTGGTGCCAATTCACTATGTCCGCCGCCAGACACTGAAAAATGCTGAGCGTTATATCATCCCCGAGCTAAAAGAATATGAAGATAAAGTTCTGACCTCTAAAGGGAAATCTCTGGCAATAGAGAAAGCGCTTTACGAAGAATTATTCGATCTGCTGCTGCCTCATTTGGCCAAATTACAAACCAGCGCCGAAGCACTAGCTGAACTTGATGTATTGGCAAATCTGGCAGAACGCGCTGAAACCCTGAATTATGTTTGCCCAACATTGAGCGATAAACCGGGAATTCAAATCACCGGTGGTCGTCATCCGGTTGTTGAGCAAGTTCTGAGTGAACCATTTATCTCAAACCCACTCTCTTTATCTTCACAGCGGCGTCTGCTGATTATTACCGGTCCAAATATGGGCGGTAAAAGTACCTATATGCGTCAGGCGGCACTTATTACACTTCTGGCCTATATCGGTAGCTTTGTACCGGCTGAAAAAGCGGTCATCGGCCCGGTTGATCGTATATTTACCCGTGTGGGGGCTTCCGATGATCTGGCATCCGGCCGTTCAACCTTCATGGTCGAAATGACCGAAACCGCCAATATCTTGCACAATGCGACAGAGCAAAGTTTGGTATTGATGGATGAGATTGGCAGAGGGACATCAACCTACGATGGACTTTCTCTGGCATGGGCATGTGCAGAAAATCTGGCAAACCGCATTAAAGCAATGACTCTGTTTGCTACTCACTATTTTGAGCTGACCACGTTGCCAGAAAAACTTGAAGGCGTGGTTAATATTCATCTCGATGCGGTAGAGCATGGAGATACCATCGCATTTATGCACAGCGTGCAAGAGGGTGCAGCCAGTAAGAGTTACGGGTTGGCAGTTGCTTCTCTCGCTGGCGTTCCACGTGAAGTGATTAAACGAGCTCGCCAGAAACTTAAAGAGCTGGAATCGCTATCCAACCATGCAACAGCAAGTCATGTCGATACACCACAACTTGCACTACTAACAGAAGAGACATCACCGGCGATTGAAGCATTGGAAAATCTCAATCCAGACTCACTGACTCCGCGTCAAGCATTGGAATGGATTTATCGGCTAAAAGATATGGTGTAAGAACATGTTTGACAAAAGCCTCTTACAACCGATATACCATTTTTTGCAATGTGAAACCCCGGATTTGTGGGTAGATAGAGCAAAACAGCCTGAAAATTTACCTGTGCTTTTACGGGATCATCTGTTATGCGAGCTGAAAGCAGCACAGAGCGCTATGTTTTTGATCCGCAAGTATGCCGTAGATCAGCGAAGTGAGGATACACTTCTGGCATGGTTTAAACCTTATGAAGATTTTGCTTACAAGAAAGTTGGCGATCTCAATTCATTAAGAGGTCAAAACCAAGCGACCAAACAGATCACCGCCAAAGCTAATTCACCCTATAGCCAGGATCTGATTGATAAAATGGTATTGCTGATTAAAGAAGAGCTACATCACTTCTATCAAGTGCTGGAGATCATGGACGCACGCGATATCAGCTATGAAAGTATCACTGCCAGCCGTTATGCTAAAGGCATGCTTAGCCATATCACCAACCATGAACCTTATACATTGGTGGATAAGCTAATTATCGGCGCTTATATTGAGGCGCGTTCTTGTGAACGTTTCGCCAAGCTGGCCCCTCATTTGGATGAAGATCTGAGGAAATTTTATATCTCGCTGCTACGCTCTGAAGCACGTCACTACCAAGACTATCTTTCACTAGCGCAATCTATTGCTAATGAAGATATTACCGAACGGGTAAACTATTTTGGCCGTGTTGAAGCTGAATTGATTCAAAATCCAGATAGCGATTTTAAATTTCACAGTGGCATTCCTGTAATTTGAACTGAATGTAGATTGATTAACAAAAGAAAGGTGAGCTTATACTCACCTTTCAAATCGATGACAAACCTCGTTCAAAATAACGGGGTTTATTTTTCCTTTTAAAAATGTTCAGACCCCTTTTCCCCATTAGGTTAATTTGATTAACCACGAATGCGCTATTGTAAGCCATAAAAATAACCAGACTTAAATGGTGAGTTTTTTATTAATTTATTCTATCCAATTGTACTGATAACGATACATGCCATTTTAATACTACTATATGAAATGTAAAAAAATTTCATATCGATAAAGTTACATATTTAAACATAATAAACATATAAGTTTTGATATAACTTAATTTATTAAATAATGCTATATATACCCAGTAACATAGATTTACATTTATTAAGGAAATAATATGCCCAAAAAAGATGTTGATTTTATGAAGGTGTTAGAAAAAAATCTTTGTCCGGCATGCGGAGACAAGGAATGCCCTATCCACAATAAAATGAAGCATATGAGAGACAGTATGAACGAAATTGTGGAAGCCTATTTTAAAGATGATATGCTTAAGATAAAAAAAATAAGCGTGCAACGTTTTTCTCATTATTATAGTAATTTCAATCATGAGACAATAGAAAACGACAAAAGCATGAGTTCAATTGGTCTATTTAATCATTATAGAAGAGATTCAGGTCAGGAAATAACTCTTTCTAAAATAGGTGTACAAAACAAAATTAGCAATTTGATAAAAACACCAGGTGCTTTTAAAAGAACAGATGGTACCAGTATTCAATCGCGTTTTATCTCACAGATTCAAAACGGTGATCGAACTCATTTTAATAATGCGTACGATTTTGGCACTGAATCCAGACATTTTAATGACCCATTATGGGCTATCGGTGGCGCTAAGGTCAGTGGAAAATTAACTGATGTTAAAGTAGAAACTAGAGGAAATAAATATAATTTATCTGGGGTAATACATTACAAGCTTTATGATAAATTTACAGATCCATATGATACGTTCAATTGGGTTAAAAAGGATCTTAACCCCAATGGAACCCCATTTGATATAACTGGAGCATGGAAATAGCCTGTAAATTTCAATATCGATAAAAATATATATGATAATAAAATCAAGCCGTTAATTGATAAACAATAGCGGATATTTACTGTCGTGCATTTAATGCACGACATAATATAGGAACTCAGATAGATTTAAGAAACAGTAAAGTAGCAGTGGGGAAAAAATACCAACTAAAATGAAAATAATAACACTTGCCACCGATGATATTAATGTTTTTTTGACGTTTTTATCTAAAATAAAAAAATAATTAACTATTACAAATAACAGAAAAAAAACAATGGTATCAATGAGTCGTGATAACAGAAATATCATTCCACATCCTTTGTTGAAAAATTTTTCTTTAATTATACAGCCAATTTTATTAAAAATAATAGTTTTTTTAAAGCTATTAAGTTTGCATAATAATCAAAATAGTGACTTGTGACACAATTATCAATCATTTTCGATTAAATTTATTAACGCGTCGTTTAGGTTCAGAAGGACAACCTCAAGTTGGCTGGTAACTGGTCAAGCTATGTGCAATCGATGAAGGTGAGACACATCGATATGCTGTTTTGCCTGCCATAACTCATAGTCTACCTGCATCCCCATCCAAACTTGAGGTGAACTGCCGATAACAACAGACAATTTCAGTGCCATTTCTGGCGAAACATCAGACTTGCCAACAACCAAACGTTGCACAGTTGATGGCGCTACACCCAGTGCCCTAACCAAGCCTCTAACACTCAAATTCAGAGCTTCCATAGCCTCTTTAACCAATATTCCAGGATGCAGGGGTTATACATCATAACCATTAGTAGTAATCCTCACCGTTCACAATATATAGACATCACCACCACACAACTTCCCGAAAAAGGGAATCAGGAAAGAAGTTAAAAAAGGGGCGTTAATCACATCACTGCAATTTAAATATCAGAAATCTTCGATTGAAATTTACTATCATCATCTCAGACAAAATTAGAGGAATCCTACCGGGTACTGAAGAACTTGATAATACCAAGCATCAACAATGCAAAAATACGAGCAACTGTTCTTCAGAACCCAAGTAGCCAAACTATTCAACAATTAAGTACGGAATAACGCTTCAATATTCAAACCTTGAGTTTGCATAATATCTTTCAGACGTCGCAAACCCTCGACTTGGATCTGACGCACTCTTTCCCTTGTCAAACCGATCTCTTTGCCCACATCTTCCAGCGTTTCAGCCTCATATCCCAAAAGACCAAAACGACGCGCTAATACTTCACGTTGCTTCGAATTCAACTCAAACAGCCATTTGACGATACTCTTTTTCATATCGTCTTCTTGTGTTGTTCCCTCCGGCCCGGTTTCATTCTCATCCGATAAAACATCCAATAGGGCTTTATCAGAATCACTGCTAATAGGGGTATCAACCGAAATGATACGTTCATTCAATCGCAACATACGGCTTACGTCATCAACCGGTCTATCCAGTTGCTCAGCTATCTCTTCCGGGCTAGGTTCATGATCCAATTTATGGGCAAGTTCTCTTGCTGTACGCAAGTAGACGTTGAGCTCTTTAACAATATGGATTGGCAACCGAATAGTACGGGTTTGATTCATAATCGCCCGTTCAATGGTTTGCCGAATCCACCATGTTGCATAGGTAGAAAACCTGAACCCGCGCTCCGGGTCAAATTTTTCAACAGCACGGATAAGGCCAAGATTACCTTCTTCAATTAAATCAAGAAGAGCTAAGCCTCTGTTACTGTAACGGCGGGAAATTTTGACAACCAATCGCAAGTTACTTTCGATCATTCTCTGGCGGGCCAGAACATCACCACGTAATGCCCGCCTTGCGAAAAAAACCTCTTCTTCCGCCGTCAGCAAAGGAGAAAAACCAATCTCGCCGAGATAAAGCTGTGTTGCATCAAGAACCCGCTGGCTCATGCCCTGCAATACATCTAAATCATTCTCAAAATCAGTTAGATCACCCTCATTGTTCTTCAATAATTTCTCATCGAAGTCGTCAGCTTCAATACCACTTTCATCTAAATCCGCATCATCATACAACTCGTTAACTTTCAGCGTATTTTGGCTCATAAGCTGCCCCTACCCATGATAATGCAGGCAGAATTCAGCACTCTGCCCAGTTTATCGCTGCGGAAGATAACGCAGCGGGTTTACGGATTTTCCCTTGTAACGAATTTCAAAGTGTAATCTTACAGAGCTGGTACCCGTGCTACCCATAGCGGCAATTTTTTGCCCTGCCTTGATGTCCTGTTGCTCACGAACCAGCATTGTATCGTTATGAGCATAGGCACTCAGGTAGTCATCGTTATGTTTTATAATTATCAGATTTCCATATCCACGTAAGGCATTTCCGGCGTAGACAACCCGACCACCTGCTGTTGCGAATACTGACTGGCCCCTGCTACCTGCAATATCAATCCCTTTGTTACCCCCTTGGGTATCAGAGAAACTCTCAATCACTTTACCTTCAGCCGGCCACATCCAACTGCTGACAGCGCTGTTTCCACTGCTTGCGGTTGTCGTCGGTGACTCTAAATACGTATCGTTTACTGTTGATGTAGTTGCCCGTGGCAACATTTTTACACTCTTTTGCTTCCCGGAATCTGCAGGATACGCATTAGTTGATTGAGAATCAACCAGGGTTGTTTGAATTTGATTATGGTTATAAGTGGTTAACATCCCGCTACTACCGGTCCTCAAAGTCTGCCCCACCGTCAAACTGTAAGGTTCTGAAATATTATTTTTGCTTGCAAGATCACGAAAATCACTACCTGTGATCCAGGCAATATAAAACAGAGTATCACCATGCTTGACTGTATAAGTACTGCCGTTATAGCTACCTTTAGGAATACTGTCATAATCACGGCTATAAACGATTTTCCCCTGCAAATTGCTATCAGCCTCACTCATCGACGAAGGTGAAGATGGCATTGGCGTAGATACAGCAGCATGGCCGGAAGATATTACCGGATAACGACTCCCGCTGCTTTGTTTTTGATCAATACTAGTGATAGGTGCAGGACGAGTTGGTGTATTTGTACAGCCTACTAACCAGACTCCCATCAATAAACACGTTACAATCCGCTGTATTTTTTTCATTGGGCTTCCCAAATTCATATTTCCTTCCCCCATAACGGCAAAGATAAGCGTAAAAATTAATAATTCTTAAAGGTTATACATAACCACAAAAATCTCGAAACGAAAATAATTTCGCTTATTAAAGCAAATATAACCATTAATTGAAAAATAGTTGCAATAGACTATGAATTTAAGCCAGTTCCCCTTGCACAAGGGGCACAAAGCGCACAGCTTCGATCACTTCACTATGAAAACCATTGCCATGACGTTTCATGGATTTAAGAATTTGTGTATGCTCGCCAACGGGCAAAACCATCACACCACCATCAGCAAGCTGAAGCATCAATTCTTGTGGGATATAGGGAGGCGCAGCGGTCACAATAATAGCATCAAATAACCCACGCGACGGCCATCCTTGCCAACCATCCCCATGACGGGTTGAAACATTATGCAAATCAAGCTGTTTCAATCTCCGTTTAGCCTGCCACTGTAGGCCCTTGATCCGTTCTACCGAGAAAACATGTTTGACTAAATGCGCTAATATTGCTGTCTGATAACCAGAGCCGGTACCAATTTCCAAAACCTTAGCATCCGGTGTTAACTGAAGCAGCTCAGTCATACGGGCAACAATATAAGGCTGAGAAATTGTTTGCCCATAACCAATAGGCAAGGCCGTATTTTCATACGCTTTATGTGCCAGTGCTTCATCGACAAAACGTTCTCTAGGCACGGCAGAAATGGCGGCCAGTAAACGTTCATCATCTATTCCCTGCTGGCGTAATTGTGTCAGCAAATTTTTCATTGCCCGACTCAGCATTCTCCATCAACCTCAGCTTTAGCTAACCAATCTCTTACTAACGCCTGCGCTTTATACGCAGTCAGATCTACCTGTAATGGCGTAATAGATACATATCCCTGTTCCACCGCCGCAAAATCTGTTTCAGGGCCAGCATCATATTTATCTCCCGGTGGCCCCAACCAGTAAAGCATGTTACCTTTCGGATCTTGCATGGAATAAACTTCTTCCGCGGCATGACGGCTACCACAACGTGTCACCCGAAAACCTTTAATGTGCTCAAGTGGCAGATCAGGAACATTCACATTTAAAATATTACCCGCTCTCAAAGGCGTTGTTTGTAGCATTTGTAACAAACGACATGTGATTTCTGCCGCTGTTTCATAATGCAATTCGCCATCAAGTGAAATAGCCAATGCCGGCAACCCCAGATGACGGCCTTCCATCGCAGCCGCAACCGTACCGGAATAAATCACATCATCCCCAAGGTTAGGGCCACGATTAATACCAGAAACAACAATTTCAGGGCGCGGAAGAACCAGCCGATTAACACCGAGATAAACACAATCTGTTGGTGTGCCGCCCAATACCGAAATATCACCATTCTCCAGCGTATTAACACTTAATGAACGATCAAGGGTCAATGCATTAGATGCACCACTCCGATTACGATCAGGAGCAACAACCTGCACATGATAACTTTCACGCAATGCAGCCGCCAAAGCCTGAATCCCTGGAGCGGTCACACCATCATCATTACTCAACAATATTCGTAACATTATTTTGATCCTGATTGATTATTTCCCTGACCACACTGGTAGCAAAACTGCCAGCAGGCAACCAGAAACTGATTTTTACCGTGTCATTATCTTGCCATTGCCAACTCAGATTCTGAGGCTGCACCAGAATCGCCCTACGAGAACCCTCCACCCTTTCACGCTTGATAAGTTCCCACAACGATTCATAAGGCTGCAAATATTGCCGTTCAAAATCCACAGCTTGGTGTTGTGTTCCCAATTCACCGTCACCAGGCAGCGGTGCAGTTATTTGTAATTCTCCATCGATCACCCGCTGTTGCAATAAAGGCAATTCAGCTTCGTCAGCAACAAACCAGCTACCACGCCCTGTTAATTGTAGGGCATCACCCTTCATTACCTGTTGTTGCTGTTTCAGAGCAACCCGCGCACTGGCTACCGCATTAAACATAGCACTACGACTAGCTGATAGATAAAAACTGCGTTTATTTCTCTCTTTTACTCGGATTTCATTATTTGCCCAACGCTGCGCTTGAATCAGATTCTGCCCATCCCGACCAAAACGCTGTTCACCAAAATAGTTAGGCACACCACTTTGCTGAATCAACTGTAGTCTGTTTTCAACCAATTGGTGATGACTGATTTCCCGCAAAATAAGTGTAAATGAGTTTCCTTTCAATGCGCCAATGCGCAATTTACGTTTCTGACGGGCTGTCGTCAGAACTTCACATCCCTCAAGCTGAAACGAGGCAAAATCAGGATCCTGTTTGCCCGGTAAGTGCAAACAAAACCACTGTTCTGTCACTGCATTACGGTCTTTTAAACCAGCATAACTGACCGATCTAGACGGTATACCAGCGAAACGAGCGAGGTTATCTGCAACAAATTGAGTATTACAACCCGTTTTACGAATATGCACCATTAAGTGCTCACCTTCTCCATCAGGAGAAAATCCCAAATCTTCACAGACAATAAAATCTTCCGGCGAAGCCTTTAATATCCCCGTCGCTTCCGATTGCCCATACAGCCAATTTAATTCAGCCAATACCATCAATTATTCCTTAACCAGCAAAGCAACCGCTTCGCAAGCAATACCTTCTTTACGCCCAACAAATCCCAATTTTTCGGTGGTTGTGGCTTTAACATTGATATCATCAATGTGACATTGCAGATCTTCTGCCAGATTGACTCTCATTTGTAGGATATGCGGCAACATTTTGGGTGCTTGAGCGATAATCGTAATATCCAGATTGCCAATTCGATACCCCTTTTCTCTGATACGTGAATAGGCTTCGCGCAATAATTTACGGCTATCCACCCCTTTAAACGCTGGATCAGTGTCTGGGAATAATTTCCCGATATCGCCCAATGCCGCAGCACCTAACAAAGCATCCGTTGCTGCATGGAGAGCAACATCACCATCGGAATGCGCTAACAACCCTTGTTCATAAGGAATACGAACACCACCGATAATAATCGGTCCTTCACCACCAAATTTATGTACATCGAAACCGTGTCCGATCCTCATGATGTCTGTTCCTTTATTTTCTAGACAGATAAAATTCTGCCAATGCCAAATCCTCAGGGCGCGTGACTTTTATATTGTCCGAACGCCCGTTAACCAACACCGGTTGATAACCACAATATTCCAGTGCGGAAGCTTCATCTGTAATATTAGCGTGTTGAGAAAGTGCTTTTGATAAACAATCCCTTAGTAACATCAATGGAAAAAACTGAGGTGTCAGTGCATGCCAGAGATCTTGCCGTTCTACTGTATGGTCAATAATCTGACCAACCCGTCCGCGTTTCATCGTATCGCGGACCGGCGATGCCAGAATACCACCGCATGCCATATTTCCCTGTTCATCGGCTTCTGCTAATTGTAACAAACGGTCAAGATCGTCATGGTGTAAACAAGGGCGGGCCGCATCATGCACTAAAACCCAGCAATGATCACTGCCAGTCAAATGAACCAGATGATTTAAACCAGCCAGCACAGAATCTGCTCGCTGTTCACCACCGGTTACCGTAGTAATGCGCGAATCTGATGCAATCTCAAGGGATTGAAACTGTGTGTCCGCGGGATTTAAAACAATCACAACATGCTGAATACGGGGATGAGCAAGTAATGCAGCCAAGGTGTGCTCAATAATAGTCTTTCCAACAATAGACAGGTATTGCTTTGGGCAATCCGAATTCATTCGGCTACCAATACCCGCTGCTGGTACCAAAGCAATAATATCAGCACAGGAACGAAGTAATAGATTGTTCATTTTAATTATTGAGTATTATTTGGAGTCGAGGGACGCGAAGTGTTTTCTTTAGATTTATCAACGATTAAACGATAGAAAGTTTCACCCGGTTTGATCATACCCAATTCACTACGGGATCGCTCTTCGATGGCTTCCTGTCCACCCGTAAGATCATCAATTTCCGCCGATAACTGATCGTTACGCGCTTTAAGTTTGCTGTTATTACGCTCTTGCATCGCAACATCATTCTTAACCCGCACATAATCATGAATGCCGTTTTTACCAAGCCACAGTGAATACTGTAGCCATCCAAGTAAAACCAGTAATAGTAGCGTCAGTTTACCCATTTCCGCCCCCTAAAATATCTGTCAATCATCCCATAACTCAAAGAATGACGCCACTATCACAAAACAGGGTATGAGAAAAATAGTTGAATGCAGCTATTTTACACAAGCACATCACTGAAAACGCAATAATGTGCTTTTTGTTGACGTTATCCGTGATGAATCATTGAGCGTATAATGCCGCTCTTTTCCAATTCCACCAGCAACTGGGCCACGGAGATTTCAACGGATTGCTGGCCTGGAAGATAAATTTCCGGGTTATCGGGAACCTCATAGACTGAATCAATCCCCGTGAAATGACGAATTTCACCGGCACGGGCTTTTTTGTACAATCCTTTCGGATCACGGGATTCACAAATTTCCAGTGGTGTATCGACAAAAACTTCAATAAATTGCCCTGGTTCTAACAGTTCACGAACCTTTTTCCGCTCTGCTTTATGAGGGGAGATAAAAGCCGTCAGCACGACTAAACCCGCATCGACCATCAAACTGGCAACTTCACCCACACGGCGGATATTTTCCTGCCTATCCTGTTCGGAGAAACCCAAATCACTACAAAGGCCATGACGCAAGTTATCACCATCAAGCAAATAAGTTTTCATTCCTCGTTGAAACAGGGCCTGCTCTAAAGCCCCGGCCACAGTGGATTTCCCTGAACCCGATAAACCAGTGAACCAAATAACCAATGCAGGATGTCCATTTTCAATCTCCCGCTGCACTCTGGTCAGTTGATGTGGATGCCAGACAACATTTTCTGATAGCAAATTTTCAATGTCAGCCAATTTATTTACCTCCCAGTAAATCTCTGGCTCCCCAATGAGGGAAATGACGACGAATCAACCGATTCAATTCCAGTTCAAATTCGCTGAATTCTTTTGGCCCTTCATAAACATCTGTCTGAATTTCACGTACCAACCCCGCACCAACAGTGACATTAGTCAGTCGATCGATCAAAATAATGCCGCCAGTGTCGCTATTTTGCTGATAGCTATCGAGCATTAATGGTTCTTCAAAAGAAAATTCCACCGATCCAATGGCATTTAATGGTAAATCAACAGTCACCCGCTGTGTCAGGTGAGTAATATCCACTTGATATTGAATGTTCTCAACTTTCCCACGGCTCTTTTTACCCGCCACTTTGATATCAAGGTTCTGCCCCTGCACCAAAGGCTGTTCA
Organism: Photorhabdus bodei; assembly: GCF_003287735.1. Lineage (GTDB taxonomy): Bacteria > Pseudomonadota > Gammaproteobacteria > Enterobacterales > Enterobacteriaceae > Photorhabdus > Photorhabdus kayaii. The sequence goes on from NZ_NSCM01000028.1 coordinate 46,285, forward strand.
GACATCCATACCACATCCACCAGCGCATGCCGGGTAACCATCATCTCATCATCGGCAGAAATCAGGAGATCACCTCGGCTGATATCAACTTCGTCTTTCAGCACCACCGTCATGGTTTCACCCGGAACAGCAAAATTCAAATCACCATTAAAAGTCACTATCCGCTCCACCTGAGAGCAGATACCGGATGGCATGACTTTAACTTTCTGCCCTTTACGTAAAATCCCAGACGAAAGTGTGCCACTATAACCACGAAAATCGAGATCAGGCCGACTAACATACTGTACCGGGAAGCGCAGTAACTGCTTCGAGGCTTCCTTTTTTACATCAACTGTCTCAAGAATATCCAACAACATTGGTCCTTCATACCAATCCATATTTCGACTTCTAGTGACAATATTATCGCCATCAAGTGCAGAGATTGGGACAAAATGAACGTCCAAATCTGTCGGCAATTGAGCAGCGAAATTCATATAATTCTGTTTGATCTGATCAAAAACTTCCTGACGATATTCCATCAGATCCATTTTATTCACCGCTACCACCAAATGGCGAATACCTAGCAATGTACTGATAAAACTGTGACGACGGGTCTGCTCCTGAACACCTTTACGCGCATCAATCAACAGAATAGAGAGATCACAGGTCGATGCACCCGTTGCCATATTACGGGTGTACTGCTCATGTCCCGGTGTATCAGCAATGATAAATTTGCGTTTTTCTGTTGAAAAATAACGATAAGCCACATCAATGGTGATACCCTGTTCGCGCTCTGCGGCAAGACCATCCACCAATAAAGCCAGATCTAATTTTTCACCCTGAGTACCGATACGTTTACTGTCATTCTGCAATGTTGAAAGCTGATCTTCGTAGATCTGACGGGTATCATGTAACAAGCGTCCAATCAGAGTACTTTTGCCATCATCCACGCTGCCACACGTCAGGAAACGCAGTAATCCTTTCTCTTGTTGAGCGTGCAGATAAGCTTCCACACCGCCCTGTTGTTTAATTTGATGAGCAATAGTTTCATTCTGTGCAAGTGCTGACATGGTTGTACTCCTTAGAAATAACCTTGACGTTTTTTCAGTTCCATAGAAGCAGATTGATCACTATCAATCAGCCGCCCTTGCCGTTCACTTGTCGTCGATATCAGCATCTCTTCAATAATTTCCGGCAATGTTTCAGCATCAGATTTCACTGCTCCCGTCAGCGGCCAACAACCAAGAGTACGGAAACGAACTTTGCGCTGGCTGATAACCTCACCAGGTTTCAGATCGATCCGATTGTCATCAACCATAATCAGCGTACCCCCACGCTCCAATACCGGGCGTAATTTGGCAAAATAAAGGGGAACAATATCAATTTGCTCCAAATAGACGTATTGCCAAACATCCAGTTCAGTCCAGTTAGACAATGGGAATACGCGAATACTTTCACCTTTGTTAATCTGGCCGTTGTAATTACGCCACAATTCAGGACGCTGGTTTTTAGGGTCCCAACGATGTGAACGATCACGGAAGGAATAGATCCTCTCTTTGGCACGTGATTTCTCTTCATCACGACGAGCACCGCCGAAAGCGGCATCAAAACCATATTTATCCAGCGCCTGTTTTAATCCTTCGGTTTTCATGATGTCAGTATGTTTGGCACTACCATGCACAAATGGATTGATTCCCATTGCTTCCCCTTGCGGGTTGCGATACACCAATAGTTCAAAGCCGTAATTCTTAGCAGTACGATCACGAAACTCGTACATTTCGCGAAATTTCCAGCCCGTATCCACGTGCAGCAAAGGAAATGGCAATGTTCCCGGATAGAACGCCTTGCGTGCAAGATGAAGCATGACCGAAGAATCTTTACCGATAGAGTAAAGCATCACTGGGTTTTCAAACTCGGCGGCCACTTCCCGTATAATATGAATACTTTCAGCTTCAAGTTGCTGCAAGTGTGTCAATCTTTTCTCATCCATTACAACTCCTTATGCAAAATCGACTACTGCCGGACGGCTTATCTTGGCAATAGATTGCTGCCCAAACCAAGCTATCTGATGGTGGAGTTGAGCCACCTCTCCCACCACCAGTAAGGCCGGCGACGGTGCCCTCTGTGCTAACTGTTCCAGTTCAAGCAAAGTGCCGGTTAACACTTGCTGCTCTGGACGAGTACCACAACCAATGACGGCTACTGGTGTCTCTTTCGCTCGCCCATGTAAAATTAATTGATGACTTATCAAGGCTGCCTTTACCGTCCCCATATAAATCACCAGCGTCTGATGACCTCTAGCCAAAGCAGGCCAATCCAACTCATTACCCTTTTCTCGACAATGACCGGTAATAAAAGTGATACTCTGTGAATGTTCCCGGTGAGTTAGCGGAATTCCTGCATAAGCCGCCGCCCCGATGGCGGCGGTAATGCCCGGTACAACCTGAAAAGGGATACCTGCCGATGCTGCAACTTGTAGTTCTTCACCGCCACGGCCAAAAATAAAGGGATCACCGCCTTTAAGGCGAACCACTTTTTTCCCCTGTCCGGCAAATTTCACAATCAATCGGTTAATTTCCTCCTGAGAAACAGAGTGATTACCCGCTCTTTTGCCAACGCAAATTTTATCTGCATCACGGCGAACCAGATCCAGTACATCACTGCTCACCAAATGATCATAAAGCACCACATCTGCCTGCTGAATAACCTGTAACCCCTTTAACGTCAGCAATCCCGGATCACCAGGACCAGCCCCAACCAAAGCCAGTTCTCCCTGAGAATCAGACTGTTCTAGTTGTTGCTCAAGCTGTTTTTCCGCCTGTTGGATCTGACCGTTTGCAACCAACATAGCGAAACGACCATTGAAAGCCTGTTCCCAAAAAGAACGACGTTGGCGCATGGAAGTTAATCGCTGTTTTACTCGATCACGCCAATTCCCGGCGATGTTTGCCATCGCGCCAAGACTAGAAGGCAGTAACGCTTCTAATTTCTCACGGATTAAACGCGCCAATACTGGCGCTTTTCCCGCCGATGAAATCGCCACCAAAACCGGAGAGCGGTCGATAATTGATGGAAAAATAAATGAACAATGAGCTTGATCATCAACCACATTGACCAAAATACCGCGCTTATTAGCCTCAGAAAAAACCCGATTATTTAGAATGCGATCATCAGTCGCAGCAATGACTAAAAAGATGCCATCAAGATATTCAGGCTGGAATTCTTCCTTATACCATTCCAACTCACCAGCTTGATAACGCTGTTGTAATTCAGAGCACAATTCAGGCGCTACAACTTGTAATAATGCACCTGCCCGTAGTAGTAGAGTCGCCTTACGTGCGGCCACTTCTCCACCACCGACAAGCAATACAAGCCGCCCTTTCAGCTCAACAAATATCGGTAAGTAATCCACGATTGCCCTTGATATCCAGTGAAATATTTATAAGTACTGAAACTGTTTCGAATGAATATATGAGTCGGCGGTAAAGTTATAAAATGACAAAAAGGAATTAATTGTTCTGTAATGGAATATAGCCAACCTCTCTAGAACAAGGCTAATGTGTTTTTTTGCACTAAATTGCTAAGGGCAGGAAAAGTAAATGACTTCAAAATTCCCACTCAGGAAATACCGGATTTTTAATTCTCATGTAACCCACATTCTCGCTTCAAGCCAAAAAAACGGGTTTGTTCTTCACTCATGCCCGGTTCCCATTTTTGGGTTGTATGGATGTCACCAACAGAGAGATAACCTTGTTCCCATAATGGATGATATTCCAAGCCATGCTTTGTCAGATATTGATGCACACGTCGGTTATCCCAGTCGATAATCGGCAAAATCTTAAATATTCCCCGCTGTACAACCAGAACCGGTAATTTTGATCGACTTTCAGATTGCTGACGGCGTAAACCAGCAAACCAACTTTGTGCTCTCAGATTTTTCAAAGCCCGATTCATGGGTTCAACCTTATTAATCTGATTGTAACGCTCTATTCCCTCTACACCTTGTTCCCACAATTTCCCATAACGAGCCTCTTGCCAAGCCGGAGAATACTCAGCACTGAATACTTGCAAATTCAGTTTCAACTGCGTTGTGAGTTTATCTATGAATTGATAAGTTTCAGGGAATAGATAACCCGTATCAGTAAGAATGACCGGAATGTCAGGATATTCCTGTGTCACTAAATGAAGACATACCGCCGCCTGAATACCAAAACTGGAGGAAAGAACAAACTCCCCTGGCAAATTTTCCAATACCCAGTTTACCCTCTGGTGAGCATCCATCATTTCAAGCCGAAGATTAATCTCAGCCAATGATTGCTCTTGCTGTTCAGCAGTCATACTAACAAATTGAGACAAGCTGAATTGGCTCATACCGCCTCCTGCCAATCGTAAAAATCGCGGGCTGAATCCAGTACCGGTTTGATAATATCCGTGCGGATCAGAAAATCACCAAAACCTTCATTTGGCTGCCGACCTATCGCCCAACGCCCAATAAGTTCATCCATGATGGATAAGATCTCTTGTGAGCTGATATTTTCTTTATACATGCGTGGAATACGGGTACCAATCCGATTACCACCAAGATGAAGGTTATAACGATCAAGCGCTTTGCCGACTAGCCCTACCTCCGCCAACATCGCTCTACCACAACCATTCGGACAACCTGTCACCCGCAAAACAATATGTTCATCACCAATACCGTGTTTATTCATCAATTGTTCAACATGAGTGACAAACTCCGGTAAAAAACGTTCAGCCTCAGCCATTGCCAACGGACAAGTTGGGAAAGAAACACAGGCCATTGAATTTTCACGCTGAACGGTGGTTTTATCATCAATCAACCCATGCTCACGGGCGATAGTTTCAATGCGTTGTTTCTCACTTTCAGGAATACCAGCAATGATTAAGTTCTGGTTGGCCGTCAGGCGAAAATCCCCTTTATGTATTTTTGCAATTTCAGCAACACCGCTTTTCAGCGGCTTGCCAGGGTAGTCCAAAAGGCGACCATTCTCGATAAACAGCGTCAAATGCCATTTATCATCGATGCCTTTCAGCCAGCCAATTTGATCACCTCGACCAGTAAATTCATAAGGTCGGATTGCCTCAAATTTCACGCCAGCGCGTCTCTCTACCTCTTCTTTAAAAGTATCAACACCAACCCGCTCCAACGTATATTTGGTTTTGGCATTTTTACGCTCGGTCCGGTTACCCCAATCACGCTGAGTTGTCACCACAGCTTCCGCAATTGCCAGCGTATGTACAAGCGGGATATAACCAAACTCACTCGCCATACTTGGATAGGTATTTTTATCACCGTGAGTCATCGCCAAACCACCACCCACCAACACGTTAAAACCAACCAGCTTGCTACCTTCTGCAATGGCAATAAAATTCAGATCGTTGGCATGCAGATCAACATCATTCTGTGGAGGAATAACTACCGTGGTTTTGAATTTACGCGGCAAATAAGTCGAGCCAAGAATCGGCTCTTCATCGGTCGTTGCGACTTTTTCTTTATCCAACCAGAGTTCAGCATAAGCACGGGTACGCGGCAGTAAATGTTCTGAGATTTTCTTCGCCCATTCGTAAGCTTGCTGATGTAGCTCTGATTGAATAGGATTCGAGGTACAAAGCACATTGCGGTTAACGTCATTCGCCGTCGCGAGCGAATCCAGTCCAACTTGATTCAGCAATTGATGCGCAAGTTTTACATTCCCTTTTAGAATGCCATGAAATTGAAATGTCTGGCGGTTAGTCAACCGGATACTGCCATAAAGGGTATTCTCTTCAGCAAACTTATCAATGCCCAACCATTGTTGTGGCGTAATCACGCCACCCGGCAGACGACAGCGCAACATTATTGCATGACGTGGCTCCAGTTTTTGCTCTGTGCGTTCAGCACGGATATCACGATCATCCTGCTGATACATGCCATGAAAACGAATCAACAGGAAATTGTCCCCTTCAAAACCTCCCGTCAAGCCATTAGTTAAATCTTCACTGATCGTACCTCGCAGGAAATTACTCTCCTGCTTCATACGCTCACTGTCAGCCAGTTTACCTTCGACAATCAAAGGACCATGTTGTTTATCATTCATTAGTACACATCCCTCTGATAACAGCGCTCAAGGCGCAGTTCACTTAAAAATTCATCTGCCTGTTCGGTATCCATACCGCCATGTTCAGCAATAATATCCAACAACGCATGTTCCACATCTTTCGCCATGCGGTTTGCATCACCACACACGTACAGATGTGCTCCTTCCTTTATCCAACGCCATACTTCTTCACCTTGCTCACGCAGCTTGTCCTGAACATAAACTTTATGCTGTTGATCACGGGACCATGCCAGATCAATACGGGTTAACAGGCCATCTTTGACATAACGCTGCCACTCCACTTGATAGAGAAAATCTTCAGTAAAATGTGGATTACCAAAGAACAGCCAATTTTTCCCTTCCGCGCCATCGGCCTCTCTTTGCTGCATAAACGCCCGAAATGGCGCAATTCCGGTTCCCGGCCCAATCATGATGACAGGCGTGCGTGGATCAGCAGGCAGACGAAAATTATCGTTATGCTCAATAAAAATACGAATATCGCCATTTTCCTGTAAGCGATCTGCTAGATAGCCGGATGCACCGCCGGTGCGGGCTCGCCCATCAATTTCATAACGAACCACACCAACTGTAAGATGAACTTCATTTTCCACTTCTGCCTGAGAAGAAGAAATTGAATAAAGTCTTGGTGTCAAAGGCCGTAGCAAATCAATAAATTGCTGCGCCTCTGGTTGAGAAGCCGCTTCTCTTATCATATCGGCAATCGGTTTGTTGTGAGCGTATTGCTGTAATGCTTGTTTATCAGCAATCAAAGAAAGTAATTTTTCATCTTTCGCGAGAACCGCGTATTTTTCCACAATCACACTGGTATTTTGGGTTAGCTCAACATGGCTGATCAACGCTTCTCTTAATGACAATTTCTGACCATTAACCTCAACTTGTTCTGTTCCCTGCAACCAGAGCAAATTCAACACTTCATCCACCAGCTCCGGATCATTTTCAAACCAAACACCCAAAGCATCACCTGGCTGATAACGCAAACCTGAATCACCCAGATCAATTTCAATATGGCGAACATCTTTATCAGAACCACGACCCGTTATTTTCTGACGAGTAGCTAAAGCCGCGGTCAATGGTGCCTGTTTAGTATAAGAAGTTGAAAAAACTTCATTTACCGATCTGTTCTGTGCAGGAGTAATCGCAGTTCCTGTCTCAGCCGGAATACGCTGTTTCAGGATCCCAGTTAATTGTTTACGCCACTGAGCCGCAACTTGTTGATATTCCACATCAGCATCCACACGCTCCAGAAGCCGTTGAGCACCTAATTCATTCAGACGATTATCGAAATCTTTTCCAGCCTGGCAGAAACGCTCATAAGAGGTATCACCCAGACCAAAAACCGCAAATACCGTATCATTCAGCTTCGGCGCCTTTTTAGAATAGAGATATTTATACAATGCAACTGCTTCCTCAGCAGGTTCTCCTTCACCTTGAGTAGAAGCAATAATTATCAGTATCTTTTCTTGAGCAATTTGTTTGAATTTATAATCACCAGCGTTGAATAGATTGACATTGAGTTTCTGTGCCAACAAATCCTCACGGAGCTGCTCAGCTAAACGACGAGCATTACCGGTTTGTGAAGCTGAAATTAATGTAATCGTCTCCTGTGCCGGAACCGCCGGAGCCACAGCCTGAACCTGTGGTTGTTGATTTACCATTCCCCAAAAATAACCAGACAGCCAGGCTAATTGAGTTGGTGAAAAATCCCCAATTGCCGATTGCAAACGCACTAGCTGTTCAGGTGAAACCGGAATAAGTGAAATTGAAGGTGGTTTTATGCTCATGTCCTGTGCTGCCCTTTACGATTACCAATGTCCGTTATTTTTAGTAGAGAAAATAAATGGGGATGGTTTGTAAGGTTATCTCAGCAACTTGTTACTATTTAAAGAAACTATCGCAATATCAAATAACCAAAACGCCTAACCATATTTACAGATTTAATATATCTATAAAACAGTTAATAAGAGCAATGGCAAAAAAATGAAAAAACCAGGTTTAATTCAGAAGATCGGGTAGAATAGCGGGTTTTTTGAAGTCAGGGAGAACCACTATGAGCACAACGATTTTTAAAGATTTTCAGTTTGAAGCCGCCCACCGTCTGCCACATGTCCCAGAAGGCCATAAATGCGGTCGTCTGCATGGACACTCATTTATGGTACGACTGGAAATTACCGGGGAGGTCGATCCTCATAGTGGCTGGATTATGGACTTTGCCGATTTAAAAGCCCTATTCAAACCTGTTTGGGAACAGCTAGATCACCATTACCTGAACGATATCCCTGGACTGGAAAATCCAACCAGCGAAGTATTGGCAACCTGGATTTGGCATAAAGTTAAACCAATAGTTCCACAACTCAGTGCCGTTATGGTGAAAGAAACCTGTAATGCGGGATGTATTTTCCGCGGCAAATGAAACAACTTACTGCACCAGGAAACCTCCAGTGCAGTAAGCTTTTCTCAGGCAATATTCAAATATTTATGTGTTTGCATAGACAACCGCCAATTACGGGCAATACAGGTTTCAATACATAAACGGGTAGCATCTTCTTTCTGGCTAATCGGTTGCAGTGCAATAATGCGTGATGAGTTGCCATCTAATGTCGCCAATAACTCATCCAATACTTCAATATCTCTTTCCCTCGCAACCGGATATTTTATTTCATTAGCCCTTTGTAAAGCTTGCTGCAATACCTGGTAACCACCACGCATATTAACTTTTGGTGAAACTGTCACCCAAGTAGCAACAGAACATTTAACATGATACGTTCCACTAGTTTCTATCTGGCATTGGTAGCCAAGGCTTTCTAACTCTTCGGTCAGAGGAGTAAGATCATAAAGACAAGGCTCACCACCAGTAATAACAACGTGACGTGCGGTATATTTCTGTTGAACAAACAGCGCCGCAATTTGCTTAGGCGATGCTTCACTCCATTCATTGCTTTCACTCGTCTTCAGCAAAATTGTTTCCAGTGTCCGTTGCTTTTCCGCTTCTTTCTCCCAAGTGTGCTTAGTATCACACCAGCTACAACCAACCGGACACCCTTGTAGACGAATAAAAATTGCCGGGACTCCGGTAAAAAAACCTTCTCCCTGCAATGTCTGGAATATTTCGTTAATCGGGTAAAACATAAAAATCTCTGGTTTCATTAGGCAAGGGCGCATTATTGCAGATATCTATCCCTCGAACATCAATCTTTATGATAAGGTACGGGGTTTGCTTCGCTTAGCTAACATGCGACTTGTCGAGGCATTGTGTGCTTAAAATATATCTAGCACTGAGAAAGTGACAGGAATAAATAATGCAGAATAATGAAACTCAGCTGAAACGGGGTCTAACCGGGCGGCACATCCGCTTTATGGCATTAGGTTCCGCAATAGGCACAGGGCTGTTCTATGGCTCCGCAGCTGCTATTCAGCAAGCTGGTCCCGCCGTATTACTCGCCTATTTAATCGGCGGTGCTGCCGTATTTATGGTGATGCGTGCATTAGGTGAAATGGCTGTTCACCATCCAGTAGCCGGTTCTTTTTCACACTATGCCAGCCATTACCTCGGACCTTTAGCCGGATTTCTAACCGGATGGAATTATATATTCGAAATGCTGATCGTCTGCCTGGCTGACGTTACTGCATTTGGTTTTTATATGAAGCTCTGGTTCCCTCATGTGGAACAGTGGATCTGGGTACTAAGCATTGTCTGCTTTATTGGCGCAATTAATCTTTGTCATGTGAAGATTTTCGGTGAAATGGAATTCTGGCTTTCTATTGTGAAAGTCACCGCAATTATCGCTATGATTATCGGTGGCATGACCATCATGGTTTATGGATTCGGCCAAGAAACAGATCATGTAACCGGTATTGCCAGTTTGTGGGAATATGGCGGTTTTATGCCTAATGGCATCAGTGGCGTGATAGCTTCACTCGCCATTGTGATGTTTGCTTTTGGTGGTATTGAAGTCATTGGTATTACTGCCAGTGAGGCAAAAAACCCCGAGAAAACGATTCCAAAAGCAATCAATGCTGTCCCTTTCCGTATTCTGCTGTTCTATGTACTGACTCTGTTTATTTTAATGTGTATCTATCCGTGGAATCAGATCGGTCAAGAAGGTAGCCCATTCGTACAGATTTTTTCTAGCTTGGGTATCAATTCTGCTGCTAACATTCTCAATATCGTAGTGATTACTGCCGCAGTTTCAGCAATCAATAGCGATATTTTTGGTGCTGGCCGTATGATGTACGGCATGGCCCAAGAAGGACAAGCGCCTAAATCATTCACCAAGCTGAGCCGTAATGGCGTACCCTGGATGACTGTAATCGTTATGTCAGCAGTTCTATTAATTGGGGTTATACTCAACTATATGATTCCGGAAGAAATTTTCATTATCATTGCCTCTATCGCAACATTTGCTACTGTATGGGTATGGTTAATGATCCTACTTTCTCAGGTTGCTATGCGTCGCAAAATGAGCAAAGAAGAAGTTAAGGCCCTGAAATTCCCCGTTCCTATGTGGCCAATAGCACCTGCATTAACCATTATCTTTATGATATTTGTTATTGCATTACTGGGCTATTTCGAAAAAACCCGCATTGCATTAATTGTGGGAATCACATGGGTGATCTTATTATCAATCACCTATTTCTTTAGCAAAAAGAAAAATATTTCTCAAATCCATCAGATAAACAAATAATTTTCATTCATAAATGCCAGATTAATCTGGCATTTATTTTAATTTATCCAAATGAAATATATTTAATATTTATCTTAATATAATTTCAACATATTAATTAAAATAGGTAGATTCACATAATAAGTGCAACATCGTTAATCTGGAAGTAAACATGTTCGTATTCCCTTAAATAATTCATTCGGTGTTTTCCCACCCCGTGTCTTTCGGGGACGATGATTTAACCGGTTTACCACAAAATTTA
>NZ_NSCM01000029.1 GCF_003287735.1 Photorhabdus bodei
ATCTGGTATCTTTCTGTTTCGGTCAGTTGTGTATAGGCCATAGTGCATTCTCCTGTGGCGGGAAAGATGCCTACTATAGCAACTGACCGCCCTTCTGAAAAATTGCACTTATTAGTCGAATCCGCCATGGATAATAAAAATATAGTGAGTATTAAAAATAACGATATAGATATAAAAATTATTTGCTTACATATAAGTCTTACTGGCCCTTCTGTTTACATAAGCAAATAAAAATAGATGTGTTTATAAAATTAGCATAAAAATCACCAAGCAAAGCCGGAAAGATCCTTATAATCTTCCGGCCTTCTTATGATCTATTTTGGTGCATACTCACGGTAAGCCCGCGCCGACTAGAGCTTACCGATGGCATCCTTATAAAAGAATGAATCCAATGGTTTAATTCCGTCTCAAAAAAATCCAGGTTATTGCCAGGGTTATATTTCTTAGAAAATGAAATTTTCTTTATCCATTGAGCAGGACAATATTATTGGATATGACTCTTAATGATGTTTTTCATCCACATGAAGAAAATATGATTTTAAAAACGATAAAGAGTATATTTTTTATTTCCAAATTAAGCAATAAATGAATCGGAAGATGGGTTATTCCACTTTTCAGAAAAGATCTCTCAAAAATATTAAAAACACCAGTAGTAAACTGGTTATTTATGGGTTATTTTTGAACAGTAAAATCTCTGAGTGATGTTGATAAATATTTCGATAAGCTTAGAAATGCTAATAAAAACAATCCATTCTTTAACATCTAGATTTATTAAGAGGAAAATTTTATGAAGAGAAAAGATATTTTAGAAAAATTAGATTTTATTGAAAAAGAGTTGGATATCAAATTACCTCATTCAGGAAGTTGAACCAAATTATTTCTTAATTGGTCAAGATGGTGATCTTGGTTATTTTATATATGCAAAAAAAGATAAGTAAAGCGATGTTATTTATAGTTTAGGAATATCTAAAAGTCAACCAAGATAATGAATTAGGACTATCTTGGCTGACTTTTTATATAGTTAGCTCTTCTGGCGCGGGTACTGTTGTCGGATAGTGCGGGTATCGATAATTCAGAAAATGTAATCTTCTTAAGAGAATCCGATAATGGTGTTAGTACAATAGTAAAGAATCAAGGTAATCATCACGGATATACTGATGCAATGCTCTGGATAAAATAAATCTAAATCAATCAATTAATACCATATCTAAACAAGTGACTCACATACACAATATAGCTAAAAAAGGCATGGAGAATGGTATTATTATTAGATCCAAAGAGATGTATAACACTAATATTTTTGAGAAAGACGTAAATCAAATAGGCAGACAAAGAGTTTTTGATCTCTGGGGTAAAATTTTAAGATAATTCAATATGAGTGAGATAATAAATTTTTATATGGAAACCCATTGAATTTTTTAAAATTTCGGATTTTTTATCCGGTTCTATCGAAGAGTTTAATGAATATGAAATGATTGATAATAAAGATAGGGCATTAAAGCTTCTTTTCGATCAAGACATACCAGATAATTATATGGTTTGGAGTGATTTTTTCTCTAATCTGGTATCCGAGTTTTATCTTCATAAGGATTATAAAAAAGCAGAAAAGGATATCCTTAATAGAGTTAAAAATATCTACCAAGGATCAAGTTAAAAAATATTAGAAAAAGAAAATGATATCTTATAAGAAAGAAACAAGGGTTGGTTGATAACATAGAATACGATAATTCTCTAAATGAAGTCAATGACGAATGTAATGACATGTTAAATATGATAAGCATTTATCGATATTTATTTTCTTTTAATCAAGACGCTAAATTAGAAGCAATATTTTCTCTGTTCAAAAAAGGAGTTATGCCGTGCGGTATAAAGAAAGACAAAAAGGCATGAGTTATTTTCAACCCCAAACCCACCGCCAGATCGGAGCCTTCACCACAACATTATAAGGCAGTGATATACCGGCTTTCAGAGCGCTTTCGAGTACCGTTTCAACTGTTGCCAAGGTAAACGTCTGCCCCTCTAACGTGCCGGTGAAGGTCGAGCGGCGGGAGAACTATTTTTTCAACATGCTAGTTTCCCCTACACATCAACAGCCCATTATCAAAAACACTGCCCATCACCACTTGGCCAGCCAACGGTGCCGCGACGCTGATTGCCGCCAACATCTGGCCATGGCTTTGGTGAATCACCTGAGCGCGTTCTGTTTCCCCATTTGGGGCAATCGCCAACTGCCAGACCAGAGATGGTGAACGCACTTGCGCATCCTTTTGGTACGCCGCCAGTTTCAGCAGTTGTGGGTGTGCGGCCACCAATAACCTGTCCCTTTTTTCATCAGGCATAATATTGTCTACCCCGTGCAAGCCGGTTACCCGACTCAGTAACATAGGTGCCGTCCCACCTGGTTGCCATGCCCAACTGCTTAGGGCACCGCTTGTGGTTTCCGCCACATACAGCCGTTCCCGTTGTCGGTCATAATAAATACCGTTCGCAAAGTGCAACCCATCGAGCAATGTGTGCACCCCAGAGTCATCGATCAGTAATACGCGCGCGAGTGGCAAACGCAGGTAATCTTCAATGCGGCCGAGCAGACCGGAATACGCGTGATCCCGTGTGAGCAACCAGTGGGTTTTATCAATAATACTGATATCATTGATATTTTTTCCAACACTGCGTGACAACGCAGGTTGATAAACCAGCCGCATTGCTGCACGTTCAAAACGGAAAACGTCAATACGGTCCCCTTGATGACGATGGTTCACCACGTAAACCCAGGTGTTTCCCTCCTGTTGCCATACGTCTATACCATGCGGGAAAAATTCCGCTGGATAATCTCCTGGCAGCAGCAAAGGTGCCTGTCCCGGTTGTAAGTAATAGAGGGTACCTGACACATTACCATGGCGGTTAAGACTGCTAATTAACGCACCGCCATCTTGCAACGGCACGATATCTTCAGCTCCGTTGACACCCTCTATTTTTCTACACTGCTGCATGTGAATATCTTGAACGCTGTAGAAAACGCCCGCATCAAATAGCAGATTGATCGTATACGCCAATGCAGCAATAACCAGTACAATACCTATCAGCTTTTTCATCAGGCTTCCACTTCAGCAGGTGAATAAAATTGCTGATTCACTGCGTCCACGCCCTGCTCTGCCAAGACATTGATCACAGCCAGGTAATGTTCCAGCAGCTCGGCAGCTATATGCGCAGAGAAGTAACGCTCCTGATAGTCCAGCTCGATTGACAACCCTTCAGCCATTTCCACTACGTTCACCATTAGCGGGAACTCAACCGCACTGACGGGCAGCATTGACAGGCTAGCTTGCCACTGGCGCATTTCGGTCAGCGGTGCATGAGGTTCAACATTGAACGTTGCCAGCACAGGGAATTGCACGCCTTCGCCATGGAAACAATGAGCTGGTAATGCTGGCGCATCACGCTGAGCCAACGCAGCTTGATATATCGCAGCAACAAATTCAGACAGTGACGAGCTGGCGGCGCTGTCAAAACAAAACGGCATCAAACTGACACATTGCCCCACAAGCCCTTCACTCCGTTCAAAATCCCGACCGGAATTCGGTACAGCGACAGGCAGCAAAGAGTGACCAATAAACCTCTCTAAGGTCAACACAAACAAGGCGCTCAACATCACAAAACGAGTTACCCGTAGCTTTGCGGCAGCTTTCCGTAACTGAGACGGTAATCCTGGGTAATCTACTCCCCCTTTTAAGCGCTTACCTTGATATGGTGCTACTTGCTGAATAACCAGTAACGCACGCGCAGGGTTCAAACGCTGTGCTGGTAGTTTAGACAAGTACTGGGCAATGAGGGCAGTATTTGCCGTCTTTTCCGCATGTATAAAGCGCAAATAGCTTGGTGCTGCCGCCAGTTCAAGCAACTGCCCTGCCACTATGGAATCATATATATGGAGTAGTTCGCGCAGCATCACCATAAATGACCAACCATCTGCAACTGTATGGTGCGCGGCCAAGGCCAGCGTTGAGCCGCCGACATGCCGTAACAGTAATACACGAGCCAATGGAGCAGTTAACAAGGTGAACGATTGAGCCGCAAACGCCGCCAATCGGGCATTATTTTCTGCCTGTTCACTGCATTCTTCGGTAAAATCTACGCCACCTACGCAAGATGCCATGACCTGCAACTCGCCGGTGCCGTTGAACTGCATACGCAATGCTTCATGGCGTTCACTCAATAAAGTCCAGGCTTGGCGCATCATGGAACCATCGATCTGACGAGCCGTTTCGATGACGCAACCAATGTTACCCGCACGTAGCCCCAACTCCCCCTCAGCGGCCAGCAGTGTAAAACGCTGTTGGCGGTCAGTGGCAGGGTAAGACGTATTAGGTTGCAAACCATCCTCACCGAAGAAGCCATCGGCACGCATGGCATTGAGGCTTTCTTTAACCGCAGTGATAAACAGCTTAATATCCTGTGTGGTGTGCGCGGTGGACACAAAGCAGTTACGGCCTTCCCAAATAAAGATGCCGCGCAACATGAGATGATAGAACAAGATGTCGTAGTTACCGCTAAATTTGAAACGGAACAAACTGCCAGCGGAAACAATTTCGATCGGAGTTCCCGTCGCCGCAAACCAGGTGTTGAGCGTTTGCGCGAGGTCGTTCGTTTTCTGGTTGATATCGTCATAGAGTCCAGGGTGGTTCTTGATATATTCGAGTACCGCTTTGCTCGCGGCCATGGTCAGCGGGTGTTTGGAGAACGTCCCCGCAAAGAAAATCAGCTCGGCCTGTGGCCAAGACTCATCGCCATATTGCCAGAAGCCACCATCGATACTGTCCATAAAGCGTGCAGAGCCAGCAATAACACCAATTGGCATACCGCCACCGACAATTTTCCCATAGGTAGCAATATCTGCTTTCACGCCGTAATACGCCTGTGCGCCACCGGCAGCCAAACGGAAACCGGTAATCACCTCGTCGAACATCAAGGCGATATCGTGTTCAGCCGTCAATTTACGCAGCGTATGCAAATATTCGCGCGGTTGATGGTTGGGATACCGGCTTTGCACCGGCTCAACGATGACCGCTGCTAATTGATCGGCGTATTTAGCAATCAGTACCAGGCTCTCTTCACTGCCATACTCAAGTACCAGCAGATCCTCTACCAGTGACGCGGGTGTACCGGCAGCAATAGGTATCGCGTGCTCTGGTGTCTCCCCTCCCTGTTGGCGCCCCAAAATGCCGTCAAACACACCGTGATAAGAACCGCTAAACAGCGCCACTTTATTTTTGCCTGTCACAGCGCGCGCCAAGCGTACGGCGCTCATTACCGCTTCAGAACCAGAATTACAGAAAGCCACGCGCTGCTGACCCGTCAGCTCTGCGATCAGCGTTGCCACCTCACCAGCAAGGGAGCTCTGTGGCCCAATTTGCATGCCTTGGGACAACTGCGCGGCAACGGCTTGCTGCACGCATTCCGGCGCATGCCCTAACAGGTTGGCACCAAATCCCATAGTGAAGTCAATGTATTCATTGCCATCCGCATCCCAGATACGGGCACCTTGCGAACGCACTCCGACCAAAGGATAGAGCATTTCTTTCGTGGATAAACGGAAGCCCGCGGATGCTCGGTTATCGGCCAAGACGGCGCGGAATTGTTGGGCATTATGTTTCGAACTTGCCGTTTTCCTGACAAATTGCTCAGTCAGTTGCTGAATATGTCTGTCACGTTCGGCCCCCAGCGAAGCCTTTTGGGTTTCCTTTTTAAACCAACTGTTGTGCGCACCGGCTTTAGTCGGTGTTGCATTGGTCTGTGCCTTATCCGTAACCGTAGGTTTAACCACCAGTGGCTGCGGGAGTGCCGCCACTGGTGCACTGGCCTCTACAGCCGGCAGGGCCGGAGCGGGTTGAACTATGCCGCCATTGAGTAAGCGAAGCTGTTGTGACATGATCTCTAACTGCCGTGCAATCAAGCCTTGCAGTGCTTCAGGAGCCGCAACCGATACCGTCCCCCCGAGTTCGCCCGCATGAACCGATGCAGGTACTACCGTGGGTTCCGCACATGGCATAACGGGCATAGCACCGCGATTTTCATTGACCGGAGCAACGGGTTCCGTCACCTGGGCATGCTCCACGACATAGTGGAGCACCGCATCCAACGTATTTAACTCTTCAAACAGTGAGCGCATAGGGATCGCGACCCCGTAACGATCTTTAATGGTATTGATTACATCCAACAGAACCAACGAATCCGCGCCCATTTCCAGAAAAGGCAGATCGTCATCCAAATCCTCGGGCAGTGCCCCAAGATACCCGGCTATAATCGCTTTTATTTCGCTCCGTAATTGGTGGTGGTGTGACATAACGTCCTCATGTGAAGATGATGGCTGCATTAACTTTTCATCCACCAACCAGTAGGTTTTTTTACAAAATTGGATGGCTGGCAGCGTCAACGCCTCACGGCCCATTGCGAGGTACAGCCTGTACCACTCGATGTCATGCCCGTGTTGCCACAATGAGCCAAGCAGCGTCAGCAGTGATTGATATTCATGTCGATGGTCAGCCGCGACCAATACGTGTTGCCCACGGTCTGTCACAACAACAAATTTGCCCAGCGAACTGTCTGCACTCAGATCCACAAACGTATATTTCTCTTCTTCAAACAGTGCCCAAATTCCTTGCAAAAAGTGAACCGGTTGCCGAATTTGCTGGGCCCAGTAGTCAGCCGTCGTATATTGGCGTACCTTGCCGTCAAGGTTGCTGTAGAAAGGCAGATTCCCTTTTTTAAAATCAACGTGTTGCGTTAGCCAGAGTTGATACTCTGACAAGATGGGGTCCATCAGGTGAGAATGGAATGCGTTGGCGGTTTTAATGCGCCGGGCATGACCGCCCATCCCAGAAATGTCTTTCAGACAGGCTTCAATCGCCGCAGTACTCCCTGTAATGGTTGTCAGCGTCGGCGTATTAAACGCAGCAATGGCAACCTCTCCTGCCCATGGGGCGATGTAGCGACGAACCTCATCTTCACCGCTGAACACCACGGCCATCGCGCCATGTTGGGTCAGACTGGCCATCAAGTGGGCGCGTTGGTGAACCATTGCCAGCCCGTGCTCCAACGATATTTGACCGGCAACAACCGCGGCGCAATATTCACCCAGGCTATGACCAATCACGGCCACTGGGCGTAACCCGAGCTGCATCAAACTCTCTGCTATGGCATAGCTGCACGCAAACAGGGACAACTGACAAGTTTTAGCACAGCGCTGCCAGCTGTCGTCTTGGGCATGTAGCGCCTGGCGGATATCGATTTGATAACGTTGTAAAACTGTATCAGCCAGTTGGTCAAAGCACTTGCGGTAATATGGCAGATGCTGATACAAGGCTGCCCCCATGCCAATTTGTTGCGTTCCCTGCCCAGGGAATAACCAGACCTGAGGCTGCGCTTTGCCCGCTTTGCTACCGCTGATTTGCATCAGGTTCTCGGCCAATTGCTGGCGGTTGGCCCCAAAGGCAAACCCACGGTAGCGTGGGTGGTCATAACGGGTATTGACCAGACGGCACCACGCCGAGACGTCAGCATCACGTTGCAACTGCAAGCTGCGGTATACACCGTCACGCTGGGCGTTAAAACCCTGTTCTTCATGCGAGGCCACCAGCAGTAACGTTAACGGTAACGCTTCCTCTTCACCTTTTGCCGCCTGTGGACAGTCACGCAGGATCACGTGACCATTGGTTCCCCCAAAGCCAAAACTACTGACGCCTGCATAGCGTTGGCCCTCAGCCGACTCCCATCCACAACTGCGGTTCCCCGCTACCGAAACTCGGCGGCTAATGGCGGCAATATGAGGATTGATTTGTTTGAAATTTAAATGAGGTACACGCTGTTGGTAGTGCAGCATCAAGGCCACTTTTACAACCCCAAGCACGCCTGCGGCTACTTCCAAATGACCAATGTTCGTCTTGATCGACCCCACCTGCACCGCTGCGGGTTGATGGCGTTGCGCGAACACCGCCTCCAGCGCTTGAAATTCAATCAGGTCGCCCAATGCCGTACCGGTACCATGTGCTTCCACGTAATCGATATGGTTGCTATTGATGCCCGCCTCGGCCTGCGCTCGTGCGATAACCGCCTGTTGTGATAGGCCATTCGGCGCAGTGATCCCATTGCTACGACCATCCTGATTGATGGCACTCGCTACCAGAGTGGCATAAACCCGGTCACCATCGGTCAGTGCTTGTGCCAGTGGTTTTAAAATGACGATGCCACATCCTTCACCGCGCACATATCCGTCGGCCCGTGCGTCGAAGGTTTTACACTGACCATCTGGCGCCAACATATGCGCCTGCGTAAAGACGGTCTGTAAATGCGGTGTCAGAGCCAAGTTCACGCCGCCAGCGATAGCCAGCGTACTACGCCCCGAACGTAGGCTTTGTATCGCCGCGTCAATCGCGACCAGAGAAGAGGAACAGGCCGTATCAATTGCGACACTTGGCCCTTTGAAATCATAAATATAGGAAATGCGGTTAGCCGCAATGCTGTGCGCATTACCCAACCCGCTATAGGCAGAAACCCGATCGCCCGAGAGCAAAGCATAATCACTGGCGCTGATACCAATAAACACCCCGGTATCACTTCCCCGCAAGGCGGAGGCCTTTAACCCCGCATCAGTTAATGCCTGCTGCACGGTTTCTAACAACAAGCGATGTTGCGGATCAATATACTCAGCCTCACGCGGCGAAATCCCAAAATAGCCAGCGTCAAATTCACTTACGGTGTCAAAGAAACTGCCTTTACAATTAAAACCGCTTAACGCCGAACCCGCCCAACGGTGAGCGGGAATATCTCCGGTCGTACTTTGTCCTTGTTGTAGCAACGACCATAACGCCTGAACGCCGCTGTGCCCCGGCAATTCAACCCCGATTCCTATCACCGCGATAGCATCGTCAGTGATAGCCACCGTAGCCCCGGCTTTTTGCTCCGCAGGCTGCAACAGTGCCACGGCCAGTTTATTGATGGTCGGATAATCGTAAATCAACGATGGAGAAAGCTCACGGCCCAGATGCTGTTCCAATTCACCTATCACACCAACGGCCTGCAACGAGTTCAGCCCAAATGTCGTGAACGCATCATCCCAATGCTGTTGGTTAACGGTCCTGTTAACCGCCGTACTGATAATACCTGCAATAAATGACGCTAGCGCCGGCACACTGTGAAACATACCACCATCTGTACAGGCCGGTTGTGGTTGAACCGCTCGGCTGCTCCATCGCACAACTAATGCATCCTGTTGGTACATTGCCTTGGCACAAGTTCGTTGCAGTTTGCCACTGGTCGTGCGTGGAATCGCCCGTCGACCAACCCATACCCACTCACCCAGTGTTATGCCATGCCGGTCTGCCACTGCTGCATTCAGGCGGTCGTTTAACGCTGCTGTATCAACAGACTCTTTGGCGCGTTCCGGGATTTCCAGCAAGGCAACGGCCTGCTCTGTCTGCGCAATGTCACTGGCAAAAACACAGACAGTGGCATCGGCCAGCAGAGCATCAGCGTTCCGGATCGTTTCTTCAATATCCGTTGGGTAATGGTTCTGACCATTGACAATCAGGAGTTCTTTCACACGCCCAGTAACGTACAGCGATCCTCGCTGTTGGAACCCCAAATCACCACTGCGCAACCAGTGTGCCGATTCATTCTCGATCTGAGCATGGAAAGTAGCTTCTGTCGCAGCAGCATTATTCCAGTAACCGCTCGCAATGCTGGGCCCACGCAACCAGATTTCTCCCGTTTGTCCAGCCTCAAGCGCACGCAGGCTAACAGGGTCGACAATGCGTACTTCGGTATTTGGCAACGCCTGACCACAGCTGACAACACCGGGATCTTTTTCATCTTCATTGGTCACGACCATTCCCTGGCCTTTATCCATGCCGGTAACGATCAACGTGGTTTCCGCCATGCCATAGCAGGGTAAAAATGCCTTAGCGCGAAAGCCAGTATGGGCAAAATGCTCACCAAACTGGCGCAATGTAGCAGGACGAATAGGCTCAGCCCCGCAAAACGCCACATCCCAGAAGGAGAGATCTAAACCTTCAGCCTGTTGCTGGCTAATTTTACGCACGCAAAGATCGTACGCGAAATTGGGCCCCCCCGATGTAGTCGCACGATATTCTGAGATCTGTTTTAACCAGTTAAGCGGGTTTTTCATCAGCATCATCGGTGACATCACCCGGCATGGAAACGCCCCATACACGGGCTGTAACAGTCCACCGATAAGCCCCATGTCGTGGAAATGCGGCAGCCATATCATGCCGCGGCTTTCACTGTGATGACCAAAATAGTGGTGAATAGCCTGTGAGTTTGCCCACAGATTGCCATGGGTAACCATCACTCCCTTTGGCGTACCCGTGGAGCCTGAGGTGTATTGTAAAAATGCCAGATCGGTGTCAGTCATCTGCGCAGGATTAAATACCCCAGCAAAATGGCGTTCAAGACAATGAAGGCGATATCCCGCAGGCAGTGATATCGCTTCCGGTTTATCAAAAGTAAAAATAAGTGGAGGTGACGGTAAAGTCAGTTGTATTAACGTTTCGGTTCCTTTCCCGGTTGTTACAATAAATTCTGTTTTCGCATTGCGTAAAACGCCAATAAAACGCTCCCACCCATTTCCTGAGGATTTCGCTGGCATAGGGACCGGGACAGCAATCATCCCTGCATAAAGGCAGCCAAAAAACGCCCCAATAAAATCTTCACCGTCCGGATAAAGTAAAATAACCCTATCACCGCGCTGACCATATTGCTGAAGTGCGCTTGCTAATGATGCTGCGCGCTGGTGCAATTGCCCATAGCTTTGATTTTGTATCTCCCTAGAACTTCGTAAAAACTCAAATGCCGTCTTGTCGGTATGTTGAACAGCAAGTTCTGGCAATAGTTGGTTGAAGGAGTTAAATCCCCTGTTAAACAACTGGTGGGACGGCATAATGATTAGCTCTTTATTCTTTATATATGAAAAGTTAAATTAGCCTGAAATTATTTTGCAGCACGACCCGCCAGCAGATCGTTGCAGAAGTCATTCCATACTTTCAGCCACAGGTCTACTCGCTGTTCCATTTCATCAAAGCGATCTTCGGTAATCGCCTGACAGAATAAGATCCAAGCATCCTCAGAATGACCGTCTTCAATTGATTCACCGGTTTCGGTCTCTACGTGAATACTGTGATAACCGGTAGACACATCAATATCTGTCGCTACACCCACGCTTTTCGCCCAAGGAGTAGCAAAGTCGTGGAACACTGTTTCAGCAACGGCTAATAGTGCCACCAACTGAGGGTAGTCACCGTAGGCATTTTCAAATGTCGCGCGGCATGCCACTGAACTGGACATCGGAAACCAGGCTTTCACCTCATTCTCACTCATCCCCAATTGCTCGATGGTGTTGAAGAATTGCACATAGTGAGCCAGTGCTGGTTGCCCGTTATAGCCACTGTCAGAGCCTGTTCCTGGGTGGAAACCTAACTCATCTAGCAGGTTAATTTGCAGCAAAAAACGAGCTGCCATTTTTGCCCGCGCGCCCAAACGCCCTTCCAGCTGTTTTGCTGAGCTCAACGCTTCGATCACCGCATCGGTAAATACTTGGGCGAAGGCGTGATAAAACTCCAGATGGAATATCCTCATCTGGCTGATGTCGAACTCACCTCTATTCATCTTTAACAAAATTGGGTTTCTCATCAGCGGGTGTGCCTCAATGCGATCGATTAATCGCTTTGCAAACTGATGATTACGCTGATATTGGTTATTTTCGACGGTTGCAGCAATAGCATCCCTGCCGAGTTGACGCGCACTCGGTAATTTTTCCATGATTAAAATCTCAATATAAAGACTACGATTAATAGATTACAGGGCTAACACCTTGCCCACGGCCATTACAACTAATGCAAACATCCCACAGCTAAAAGGAATAACCTGAACATACTTGAACGGTAAATAAAAACACGAGGCAATCAATAATACAGGGATCCCGATAGAAAGAATCATCATGCAGATTGTTGCGTAATACTTGTAAATATAAGGAACCTGTAAATCGTCAATGTTCATACCGTATAACATAGAAATCAACGGCAACATGATAAAAGCAATATGAGCTAGCCTGAGCATCCTACGATTTAAGTCTGTATAGCTCTCATGACCTTTAGGTGCACGGAATGGCCCTTTAAAAGCATACATTCCTATTAACCCACCCATCATAATCCCGACAACAATACCCCCCCAACCAAAGGCAATCAGTATTTCTCTGAGATTAGCCACTGTATTTCTCCTGATTATTATTAATACATAAAGAAGATACTTATGATATAATAAGCACCTTTATAAAAATCCGTCTTGAAAAAATAATTATATAATCTTGGAGATATATAATTAGAAATCTGCAAATTGTTTTAGAATAATGAATCGGTTGTTCGAATCGTGGCATAGTAATACCATTCATGTCAATCTTAACCTCATTTACATCGTGTTACCCAATAAAGATATACCCTATGGATTTCAAGATGCATCGCGACGGCAAGGGAGTGAATCCCCGGGAGCATGGATAACTATGTGACCGGGGTGAGTGAGTGCAGCCAACAAAGAGGCAGCTTGAAATCCATAAGGTATATGTTGACCGTTTTAGGCGGTTTGATTGCTTACTGCCTTAAATGGAAGAAACCATCACTGAAAGTTTTCTACTCAGAAGACGATTTTTCAGTGACGGTTTAAACAGAATTCGGGTTATTTACAATGGTACCAATAAAGATACGAAGGTAAAAATTCAGTTTTTGTTCAAATTCTCCTAATAATCCATTTGAGTAATAGAATTAATCATTGAGTTAATTTATAAGATAAAAAATATAATCATCTGATAATTGCAAATTTATATTAGTTATATATAGCCAAGCAATGCAGCTTTAGCTATTGCCTGGAATTTATTCTTACAATCCAGTTTTTTAACGATATTCATTAGGTGAAAATCAACTGTACTTTTAGTGACACAAATGGTTGATGCAATTTCAATTGATGTCATCCCATCTGCGGTATACCTTAATACTTCTAATTCTCTATGTGAAAATGAGGTATTATCGATATAGAACGATTGTAAATACTTTGTGTGTGATGTTAAGTATCTTATTATCCTAATATATACTCCTAAAATTTCTCCACTACATTTATACATTGTCTCGTTATCAATAGGCCCATCTTTTCCCGCAACAGAAAATATTCCATAACTTCCTGAAAATGCAGGAAGACCAAAGGTGATCCCAGACCGAAATCCATATTTCTGATTTACATACCAAAGCTCTTGCCCATTAGATTTGGAAAAAAAATCCAAGTCCCATATTTTTGAAAAAGAAGGTGGCACAGGTCGGAAATTTAGAACTGGATCAATCATCCAATACTTTTTTTCTATGTAAACGGCTCTCCAAGATTCATGATAATTATTAAAGAAATACACGTCTCGGTTAGAGATAGGAAAGCGCGCTTTTAATAAAAGGGAGAACAAACTAAACCCCGAAATTTTGTTAATAAGCTCACAAATTTCATCCACAAAATGTGCATCTACGTCTAATTTATGAAAATTATAGGGTAAGGTATATGGTCGATAAATATTCATTCAACGTCCTCTTAAAAATTAAGAATATTGATAGTGAACCCTAATATTTATTATAGTATCAAAATTTACACTTAATAAAGAAAATAATTATTTACTGTTATACAGAAGCAAAATTTGATAAGCCACAATGTATTTTTCGTAAACAAAAGAAATTATATCAATAAGATTGAAATTTTAATAATCAGGTAAAGTAATATATATAAAAATATATTATAACCACATTAAGAATTTTAAACTGCTCTCAATAAAATATAAATAATCATTTAATCTCTTAATATAAAGTTTTTATGTTTTGTTTTTTACAAAAATAAATTAACTAACATATTGAGCCATATAAAGCAATACCTAATAAATATATGAGTAATTTTCCCATATAAACTATGATTTATACCAGTAGCTGTTTCAACTTTAATAGTTAATCATTAACCCGAAAGATAGTTAGAGAATAACAAATTCCAAATAATTAAATTTAATATATAAAGAGGAGATATAATGAGTAATACTATTTTATCTGGCAATACTGTTACAGCTGACGTTACCTTTGTTATTGATGTTGAGAAAATTCGTCAATCCGTTATGCAAGGACATCCTGCAATATCTATGGACCCCCTGAATCCAACAACAATCAACTCTGGAGTATATATAGCCACTTACACTCCAAAGGATGGACTGAAAGTGACTTCCTCATCTGGTGCCAATATAACTGTTCCCATTAGTTCAAATATTAGATGGAGGGCTACAACTGTATCTAATAATTTCGACTATTCTATTGTATTATATAAATTCCAGAAGCTAAGCTCAGGACACGATATCATATCTATCCCATCACAAATATGGTCACAGCGCCCTGGGGGTAAAGAAGTTCCAGTAATTCCTTCAGGAGTAAATGCTAATGAGGACGCGCCTAAACTAGATTTTGTTGAACTTAACGATAGTTATTTTCAAGCGATAGCTCTGAATAGAGGCTCAGAACAATATACATGGTGGTTTGCCGCTTATGACGGTAGAAATCTCTTAGGATATTTCCGATACGATCCATATGTTGAAGTGACTAATAGCTAAGTGCTTGTATACTATCATTT
The DNA here is from genome assembly GCF_003287735.1 of Photorhabdus bodei. Taxonomy (GTDB): domain Bacteria; phylum Pseudomonadota; class Gammaproteobacteria; order Enterobacterales; family Enterobacteriaceae; genus Photorhabdus; species Photorhabdus kayaii. Next base: position 14,701 of record NZ_NSCM01000029.1, read on the forward strand.
TCTACTGGAAAATTATTAAAATATTTTTCCAGTATTTTTAATTTTCAATAAATATATATAACAGACATCAACTCATATAATAATAAAATTAAATGATATTATTAACTTATAAAGAAAAAATTCCAATATATAAGTAAACTTTATTACCATCCATAAATTTAATAATCTTACAATGTCCTCTTGAAATTAATAATATTGATAATTAACTCCAATATTTATTATAGTAGAAAAATTTACACTTAATAAATAAAATAATTACTTACTGTTATACAGAAGCAAGATTTGATAAGCCACAATGTATTTTTCGTAAACAAAAGAAATTATATCAATAAGATTGAAATTTTAATAATCAGGTAAAATAATATATATATAAACATATTATAGTCATATTAAGAATATTAAATCGCTTTCAATGAAATATAAATGATTGTTTAATGTCTTAATATAAAGTTTTCATGTTTTATTTTTCGAAAAAATAAATTAACTGAAATACTGAACTATATGAATTAGTACCTGATAAATATATGAGTAATTTTCCCATATAAACTATGATTTATACCAGTAGCTGTTTCAACTTTAATAGTTAATTATATAAAAAGAAAGTTATTATAATAATAATGAGCAAGCAAATAACCTTTCGATTCCCAATAAATAATTTAAATATGTAAGAGGTGTTATGATGAGTGAAGTCATTCAGGGTAAAGATGATATTGCTATAACCAAGAACTCTATTACAGCTGATGTAACCTTTGTTATTGATATTGATTCAATTATTGAATATCTTCGTACTAATAATCTTAAAAGTTCTCTGGATCCTAAAGATCCAACAATTATCCGTCAGCATGTATATATAGCTAATTATACTCCAGAGTTTGGATTGAAAGTGGCGAGTTCATCTGGTGCCCGTGTCACTGTTCCCATTAATGCAAATATTAGATGGAGGGCTACAACGGTATCTAATAATTTCGACTATACGATTATATTGTATAAATTCAAAAAGCTTAGTATAGGAGACGATGTCATCTCTGTCCCATCACAAATATGGTCACAGAACCCTATGGGCAAAAAAGTTCCAATGGTCCCTTCAGGTATTAATGCAAATGAGGATGAACCTAAGATAATTTTTGTTGAATCTCAAGATAGTTATTTCCAAGCAACAGCTCATAAACCAGGTGTAGAACAATATACATGGTTCTTTGCCGCTTATGACGGTAAAAAGCTCCTAGGTTATTATCGATATGATCCATATGTTGAAGTAACTAATAGCTAAGCATTTGTATATTGTCATTTTCTACTGGAAAATTACCAAAATAATTTTCCAGTATTTTTATTTTTCAATTTATTTAAATGTCTGTAACAAACACTAATTTATATTATAATATTATTTCCTTATAAATAAAACCTTATAATACCCAAGTAAACTCTATTCCTCTCCATAAATTCAACAATCTTCCGACAATTATTCTGTCATCAATTCAGAGGATATTCTTTCTATTATCTATTTCTTTAGCTAAAATAACTTACAGGAACTATTACATCTGACATTATCGTCTATCAAGCTAAATAACAGTGAATTAAAATTTAGCTTATTATTACTTACTTAGATTAAGCTTTCATTTCTTTAAAAATATTCCTAGCACAGCCTTATCTATTATTAAAAAAAACACCACCCGTTACTTATTCCACTTAAGTTAATTCATTAATAAGCCGTAAAATAAGTGCTCTTATTAACTAATTATTATCCTAATAACCGACTAATTAAAATTTCTGATAGAAAATCGAGATATAAAAGAAACGTCATCCACTAATCAGAGCAAGATATAACCCGGAGTGTGCTTTAATAACGAATAAATTAGCCAATATGTATGTCATTACTATCAGGCTATCACCCTATATTTATGTTTTATGGAATAAAATATCATCCTTATCGGTGAATTAATGATAAAAAGAATATCTATTCTCATATTAGGTTGTATTTCCTTTCAGATAATCGCCTCACCAGCAGAGATAAATGATGATCTGCCAATGACTGAAGCGAGAAGAACTCTGCAAGATAGTTCTAGGGAAATTAACCAACTGATAGAACAACGCCGCTATCAGCAATTAAAGCAGCAGGCTAATACCGTTCCTGAGTCAACGCCTGCGTCGGTATTGCCGGAATCTAAGCAATGTCTGCCGTTAACCGGCGTTTACCTTAAAGGGATATCTCTGCTCTCGATTCGGGATTTAAATACGCTCAGCGCTTTGTCCCCGGCGTGTATCAGCAGTCATGATATCAATCGGCTCAGCCACGAACTGACTCAGCTTTATATCAGTAAAGGCTATATCACCGCCCGTATTCAGTTTATTGCGCCTAATACCGATGGAGAGTTAGGGCTAAACGTTATCGAAGGGTTTATTGAAAAAATCGAAGGCGGTGATCGCTGGGTGAATAGTAGGATGCTATTTCCCGGTCTGGAAAAACAACCACTCAATATCACACAACTCGATCAGGGTTTAGATCAGGCTAACCGGCTACAGTCCAATAAAACCACCCTGGATATTTTACCGGGAGCGGTGAATGGCGGTTCGGTGATTAAACTGCATAATCAGCGCAGTAAGCCTTGGTTATTGAATATCAAAACTGATAATTATGGGCAAAAGAGTACTGGGAAATGGTTGGTCCGCACCAATGCCAGTTTTGACAGTCCATTTGGTTTATCCGATTTCATCAGTCTGAATGCCAGTAGTACGTTAGATAGCCCATCAAACCGATATAGCCGTGCTTATACTCTGCTTTATTCAGTGCCCTATGGCGCAGCAACATTCAGTGGGTTCGGTAGTTATTCCCAATATGCCAGCCATCCCCATTTACAAATGAGAACGATAAAGATTTATGGTGATACTCAGCAAATCGGCATGCGTTCCGATTTTGCCTTCTATCGTAATCAATCTCAGATTAATAGTGTCAGCGGGCAATTAACTTACAAGAATTACAATAATTACATCAACGATGCCAAGATTGGTGTCAGTAGCCAAACATTGAGTGTCTTTGAACTCGGTGTTAATCATTTACATATCATTCCAACCGGATTAATCACGCTCAATCTGAGTGTTGAACAGGGTTTGCCTTGGTTTGGAGCACAAACCGGAACCGCTTATCTCGATAAGCAGTTCACCAAAGGCAAGTTGATGGTCAATCTACATCAGCGTTTTATGCTGTTCAACTCGCCTTATCAGCTCAATAACCTGTTTTATGGGCAATACAACCGCCGCGGTCTGCCCGGCGTCGAATGGCTGAATATCACTGATCGGAATGCAGTCCGGGGATTTAGCAAAAATACGCTATCCGGGGATAACGGCTGGTATCTGCAAAATACACTGTCCCGGACGTTTCCCCTCGCCAACAGCACATTATCAATGCGTATCGGTATTGATATTGGCCGGATCCAAGGATATCGCAGCCCACAAGGCTGGCAAAGCAGCGCCGGCATCAGTTCTGGCGCCACACTGAGATACCAGAGCATGGTATTCGATCTAGAAACTAGCCGAGGAAAGTTACTTTCCAATCGCCAAGCATCTGATGAGCCCATTCAGGTGCTAGTCCGTTTTTCTTACACCTTTTGATGGTCTTTAAGCAGTACCTAACGTTGTACACACAATAATATAACTAAATAGATAGAGATTAATGTATGAAAAATAAAAAATTCAGGTTATCCCCTACCGGCAAGCTCGCCGCTTCTATGGCAATCATTCTTGTCTCTTGTTCTACCAGTTTTGCTAGTGAAATCGTTGGTGGTGGTGATCCAGCACACCATCCCGATATTTTCGCTGCCGAAGGTAAAGCAACGGTTGTGAATATCGTGACGCCCTCCTCTTCCGGGTTGTCACATAACCAATATCTGGATTACAACGTCGGCCAGATGGGCGTCGTTCTAAATAATGCGCTTAAGGAGGGGCAATCACAATTGGCGGGGCAGCTTGCCGCTAACCCTAATTTGAATGGTCAAGCGGCTAACCTGATTCTGAATGAAGTTATCAGCAGGAACCCTTCCCTGTTATTAGGTCAACAGGAAGTGTTTGGTATAGCAGCAGATTATGTACTGGCAAACCCGAACGGCATCACCTGTAATGGATGTGGTTTTATCAATACTAACCGCGCTTCTCTGGTTGTGGGTAATCCATTGGTAGAACAAGGTAATTTGCAAGGTTTCAGTACGTTTAATAATCAGAATAGCCTGAAAATTAAATCGGATGGTTTAATCGCCAATGCGATCCTTGATCTTATCGCCCCGAAAATTGATAACCGGGGCCCAGTCACTGCTCAAAAAGAGATTAATGCGATCAGTGGTGAAAATAAAACCTCAGCCACAGGAGAAGTCATTGATTCTCAGCAAGCGTTAACCGGTGTGCTGGACAGCTATTATCTGGGGAGTATGCAAGCCGGACGTATCCGTCTACTCAATACCGCAAAAGGCAGTGGAGTTAATTTACAAGGTACTCTTACTGCCAGTGATGAGATTATTGTTGATTCCCACGGCAATCTCAATTTAGAAGCAGCACATCTACGAGGCGGGAATGTTGATCTCTTGGGTAATGATATTGAGGTAAAAGGTAAAGTCAGCGAATCGTCATATAGCCGCGATGGTAGCAATAATTACCAAAGCTATTTCAGCGGTTCTTATACCAATGATAGTAAAAGTAGTCAGTCACTCACTCGTACTAAGCTTGAAGGCAAAAATATTTCATTAGTCGCCAATAGTAATAACCGGATTACAGCCACGGATATCGTAGGTGATGATGTGAATCTGAGTGGTGCTAATCTCACTTTAGATGGGCAGCAATTAAAGCAATCCACTAAAAATATTAATAACCAACAGGGTTATTCCTGGCGCCATGAGGTCACTCAGGAAAGTGAAAAACTGCATCAGGCAGGAAACAATATCCAAGCCAAAGGAAATGCGAGCTTAAATGCGACGGAAGGTGACGTTAAGATCCTTGGCAGCAAAATAGATGCTAAAGGTGAGCTAGCGGTTACAGCGAAAAAAGGTGTTCAAATTGCCGGTCTGACTGAGACAGAAAAAAGCTTGGAAACAGGTTACAAAAAAAATCACACGGCTAAATTGCAGACCGGAAGTTGGGAAGAGAGTAAACAGACCGAGCGTTTGATTGCCAGTGAATTACAAGCAGGAACTAATCTTAATATTAAGGCAGGAACTCAAGCTGAAATTCTTGGGGCGAAAGTCCATGCAGGTCAAAATCTGACACTGGAAGCCGGTAAACAACTGCAAATCGCTGTTCAGAAAACGGCTGATAGCCGGGCTGTACGTGATGATAAAAAATACTGGGGAGGTGTCGGCGGCGGCGGGAATAAAGACAACAGTGAGTTGAAAGAAACCAACCATGCATCTGAATTGACAGCCAATGGGCGTTTATTGCTGTCAGGCTATGAGGGTATCGCCATTACCGGCAGCAAAGTGAGGGCGGTCCAAGGTGCTTTTGTAAATGCTAATAGTGGCGAATTAACCATCGATAATGCGGTCAGTCATATCAATCACAAAGTTGATGAGCGAACAGGCACTGTACTCAACATCACTAGCGGTTCAAAAAGAACCAATAGCCAGCAACAGAAATCTCACGGCAGCGAGTTGGTTTCTGAAGCAGATCTCAAATTACTCAGTGATGAAGATATCAATATTATTGGCAGTCAGGTGCAAAGTACCGGGGCGCTTAGCCTGAACACATCCGGTAATATCAAGGTGCTCTCTTATGGCGAACAGAAACAAGTTGATAAACAAAGCACCTCTCTGGAGCCACAAAGCCACTTCCAACCAAAGGGAGACAAACAGTATCGTGCCGGAATAGGTATTGAGCATACCAGTAACAGTCAAAAAAATCAGACGGTAACACAGCAAGCTTCCACGTTGAGTGGAGGTAGCATCACTATCGATGCTGATAAAGATGTCACCCTACGTGGTTCTAATCTGGTGACGACTACAGGTGATGCTAAGATCACTGGCGCGAATGTTCATCTGTTAGCCGCGGATAATAAAAAATCCGAAGAGAAATCTCAGAGTAAAAAGTACGTTGGTGCCTATCTTACTGGAGGAATCGATAAAGTCGGCTCCGGTATTCATGGTAGTTATGAAAGTAACAACAACAATCATACCAGTACGACTGCCGTTGTTTCCGGTTCTCAAGTCGCAGGTAATTTGAACATTAAAACCAACGGTGAATTGGTTCAGGAAGGGACAAAGCATGAAGTCAATGGCACTTATACCGCAGAGGCAGGCAAAGTCAGCAATCTGGCCGTATCGAATACGACATCAAATGCCAACCACAAACTACAGGTTAGCACGGATATTGGTGTCAATGTCGATTATAGCGCTGTTACTCGCCCGATTGAGAAAGTGGTTAAAGAACCAGCTAAATCTGCGCTGGATGGCACTTTAACCAAAAAAGGCACACCTAATTTCGGAGTGGATATTGCCGCCAACGGCAGTAGCAGCCAGACCGTAGATAAAAAGTCCGAAGCGGTTGTGACCTCTGTTCAGGCCGGCAATGTTGTTATCAGAACCAATGGCGAACTGTATGATAAGGGTACTCAATATCGTGCTGATAAAGGTAACGTTACACTGACTGCCGGTAGCCATAACAGTGAAGCAGCACAGAATCACCACGAAAGCAGCCACAGTGAAACCCGCGGCAATGCTGACCTACGTGTTTATACCACCACCGGTGAAGATATCTCCGGTAATGGTAAAGGCAAAGGCGGCACACAAAGCAGCCATACTGCGACTACCACAGCAGTCACTAGCCGGATTACCGCTGCGGATGACATTAATATCCGCGTCGAAAGAGATGCTGAATATCAAGGCACATCTCTGAATGCTGGCTCTGGCAAAGCTAATATAGATGCTAAAGGTGATATCCGTTTTGATAATGCCACCAATAGCACGACGAAAACAGCAACCGGTTATAACGGAGAAGCATCTGCTAAAGGGGGAAACTCGCCAGAGGGCAAGAATGTTCATATCGGTCTTGGCGGCGGTTACAGCACAGATAGCAAAAATAGTACCACAGCTCAGGTAAGTGAAATTGGCGGTAAGCTAGGTGTCAACCTGAGTGCAGGCAATAACTTGACGTTGCAAGGTGTTCAAGTGACCGGTAAGCAAATCGACTTGAACGCTAAACAAGGCAATGTTGAGCTAGTATCTGCTCAGGATCGCACTAACAACGATAGCTGGGAATTTAACCTGAAAGGCAATGGGGGGAATACAAGCTCGATCAAGAAAGCGGAAGATGACAGTACAACCACCACCACAAAACAGAGCCTTGGCGGGGAAGTCAAAGTAGGGATTGATCGCCTGCAAGCAACAACCCAACGTAATAGCCATATTCAAGGTGAAAATGTCGTTATCAACAGCGGCGGTGATACAACAGTTGCCGGAGCGCGAATAGAGGCGGATCAGGTAAAAGGCGGTATTGGTGGTGATCTACGAGTTGAAAGCCGTAAGGATACTGAACATGGGTTAAATGTCGGTGTTGATGCTGGTATTAATTACACCAAAGAATCCAAAGTAAAAAGTGACGATATCCCTAAAGACGAGTCAACTAAGGATGATTCGCCTAAAGACGATGTGTCGAAAGATGAGGTATTGACAGATGATCCAGCTAAAAACCCAACCGAAGAGCCACAACCGAAAGGATGGCAGGAAAGATTAACCTCTGCGTTTAATAGTCTTAATAATATTAAAGGTATTAATGGGGTTACAGGTAAACTTAAAAGCAATGTCGATATTAAAGATCGAGAAAATGTCGGCGAACAATCGGTTATTTCCGGTAACCAAGGGGTTAATTTAGATGTAACAGGAAATACTCATCTGATTGGCGGGCAGATTGGTAGCGAGAAAGGCAATGTCATTCTTAATACCCAAAATGTGGAACAACAATCTGTTACTAGCTATGACAATAGTAAAGGCGGTAACGTTGCATTACCTGATTCTGTTAGCGGAATAGTTAAAGCAGTTCAGGAAGGTGTATTGTCCGGCAAAATACCTTTGGTGAAAACTTATAGTAATGAAACCGAAAGTAGTACCACTAATGGTGAAATAATTAATCGTAAATCTGATTAATTTGTTCTTTTATAAAAGATCCTTCAAATGAGGGGTCTTTTTATTACTACCTATATTGAATATTTAAATAATTCCAATTGACAATATTAATGCTTTTTCATAATATCAAAAAATTAATAAATGACTTGGAAATATAATTATGTTTAAAATTCACAAGCGAAATTTAGAACTTAAAAACTACTATAAGTCACAGGTTAGAATAAAGGGCTCTATATTTTTCTACTTTCATACTATAGTAGAGCTAACATGTCTTTTAAACCATCATAAATGCCAGCTAACTGTAAAGCAAAACTGTAACACCTTACACTTCCAACAATATTCTCTATAAAAATAAGCGACTATTTCCTATATGAGTTGTTTCTTTCAGATTGATTTTCATTTGAGGGAGATATCTCATAGAACATATTACGCTTACGTTTGCTTGATGTGCCATGATATCTTTTGATAAACAGTTGACTGTTTTCTTTTGTTAAAAAATAATATTCAGGGTAATTATTCTCTGGATATAGTAAACTGGCAAAATTAGGTACAATTTGATTTTTGTCACGATAATCAGGATAAGGGAAGTACTCTTCAGAATAAACGATTTCTTTGTTTTTGATAAAAATGAATTTTACCCCGACATCAATAAATTGATAATGCATACCAATCGCCTTTTCTATAGATTTAGGACGAGTTCCTGTAGAAAAGATATAGGCACGATCCCAATGAAATGGTGTTATTTTATTTAAATCAATTAAGCATTCCTGATTTATTTTGCAATGTTCATTGGCAAAATCGGCAATGGCCTCTCTAACATCCCATTTTTTGAAAAAAACAAAATAAACAGAGAAAAAAATAGCAAATATGATTAAAACAATAGACAAATTTTTATTCATTAATTTCATCTTCAATTTTCCCCTTATGCATAGCTAATTTTCACTCATACTTCTTTCTTATATTATAATAAAACGTCACTTATGAGTAATTATTTTCGAGGATTTTGAATGTATTTTATGCCAGGATGTATATAGTATAAGTTATACATAGTAACTATATATAATAATTTTTTCTATTTTTAACACAAACCTCAGATTTTCATCTGAGGTTTTTATTATAGATTATTTTTCAATGAGTTATACTTTTTCATTTACCGTTTTCATCAAGGCTTTCAAATACAGACTTCATATAAGCGTATTGTACATTGGAAATTTTTTCTTTAACAACTTCGTAGCCATGAGCATTCTTAACGGCAACATACAACCCTTCTTTATGAAATTTCTCTAATGCAATGAGCGCTAATGTTTTCATTGACGTTGTATTTGAATTCAACCCAATATGACGGCCTATTTGGTTATTAAGTAAATCAATAGTTTGATCAGCGTCATTGAGAACTGCAAATTGCCGGATATTCAGATCAACCCGAGGGTCAACTTCATGTGCATCACCTGCATGTTTAGCAATTTTCTCCCCATATCTGGCTGCCAGAGTCGCCTGCCAAATCGTATGTCGAAAAGCATTCACCTGCGTTCCTTCACCCTGCATTTCCTTGGGTTGAGTGAATGTCCCTTTTTTCTCATCACCTTGTGTTGCAAAACGCGCTGCATTAGTGGTGATATTTGTCGAACCCTTACTGAAAAGGCCAATTTCCAATGCTTCTTTTGGGTACAACTTGGCAAAAATTAATTGCTTCACCGAAGGCGGGATTGCCGTGTTTTGACCGTCATGAATAGCTTCATTAATTTCCATTCTTGATTTTTCAAGATCTTCTTTGATTCTTTTTAATCGAGCGACTTCTGTAGTGAGTGCTCTACTTAATTTAGCTTTCATTTCTCGATAATATAAAAACAAATTCCTAACAGCTCTTTGATATTTATTCCCAATCTCATTCCAAAAATCATCAGACTTCTTAATCTCGTTATTTAAAAAATTATTCAAATTCTTCTGGGAGTTAATCATTACCCTCGATGTCAATTCAATTATTCCCACATTTGTCGTATGTTTCTTATCGTAAGGGTACTTATTGGCATCGATTAACGTTAATCCTAGGTGTATTGTTAATAATATTAAGCGCTTTATTCATTGATTCAATTGCTTTTTCAGATTTGGATTTTTGAAATTCTGAGATGTAACGTTGATATAAAACCAGTTCCCCAAGCGTCATACCCGCCAAATTTTTTGTCGCTTCCTGAGGGGTTTTATTAGTTAATTCTTTCTGTTCAGTAATAATGCTTTCTAATTTGGCTTTTTGTTCATGTGTAAAACCAGGAATAGCATTGATAATATTGTCAGAGTTTATCGAATCGACTTTAATATTAAAATCGCCAAAATTGATGAAAGGAATATCAAAATTTCTTTCAGCACCAGAAATGGAACCTGCCCCCCAATTAATCGGCACATCTATAAAATCTGCCAATCCTGAGGCAATTACGTGGCCCTGAGTAATTGAAGTTACACGACCTTCAAAGTGAAATTTATAACCATCATTGCCAGGGATAGTAACGTTAATAGGCGGGAAGTTCAGAGGGGAAATTTTCATAACATGTTCCTTATAGAATATAATTGCAAAAATAATTATCTAGATTACATCTAGCGTTTCACGTAATCGTGTCGAGTGAGTTATTATATTATTTTTGCAAAAATGGTTATTCCGACACAGTGCTATTATATACCCTATGGATTTCAAGATGCATCGCGACGGCAAGGGAGTGAATCCCCGGGAGCATAGATAACTATGTGACCGGGGTGAGCGAGTGCAGCCAACAAAGAGGCAACTTGAAAGATGACGGGTATAGATTTTATTATCTATTTTAATAGCAAGTTTTTTTGTATTACTACTGTTACAAAACTAGGGGAATCGTATGAATAATTAAATATTATCCACACGCAAAAACCCCGCTTATAATACTTGCTCCAAAAGTTGAGTTTCCATCCAGATTCGTTTATGTTTCATCCTCATATTTAATTTTTTTTGGTTTATTTTTTCAGCTTATTTAGATGTGATTGTACTTTATTATCCCATATATATTAGTAATTTTTGTCTTGAGTTGTCTGAATAATTTTTTATATTAAGCTTCGCTCATTTTGGGATATGGGTACTATAATTGGCGTAACTCAGTCCTTTTAGTGATTTTTGGCGATTGATCAGAACGCCAAAATTGGACTAAGCTCCCTTCAAGGAATCTATTATTTTGAAAAATTATTTAAATTTCTTGATATAATGTTACATAATACATTTGCCTATAAATCGGCTGAGATAAATAAACATCATCAAACTCATGTTTATCATGCAGTACTTTGTCCCTTTCAGCCTTAGCTATTTCATGTTGTAGAATAATAGCTACTTCACTTTTATTTAATTTCTCAGAAAGAATTAATGGAAGATTAAATTTCACCCAAGACTATCGCCTGGAAAATCTTTCCTCGTTGGGCTGGTGGCATATCACTTTGACAAGTGACCTGGATTTGACAACGGAATCATCTCGTAGAAATATTGCATGATGAGATTACTCATATTCAAGCAAGGTAACTATTTGAGGCTATACATGCCAAAGTATGCAGAAAAACAGGAAACAACCCAACATCAGCCGAAAAGGTTATCCAAAACGCCTTTGGAAAAGGGAATTCATCACGGTAAAAAAGCGATTTCCCTGACGGTCAGAGTAGGAAATTATATCCGCAATATTCCCATTATTGCCCACTTTATCCGTGCAACGCTGCGTTTTAATGATCGGATGGGTAATCAGTTTGGCGCCGCAATAACGTATTTCTCCTTCTTATCACTTATCCCAATCCTGATGCTCTCTTTTGCCATTGCCGGTTTTATTCTGGCCTCTAATCCTGATTTGCTGGCAAAACTGATTAATGGTATCGCCAACAGTATTAGTGATCCGACTCTTGCCAACACGCTGAAAAATAGTGTCGATACGGCAATTAAACAACGTACTACCGTGGGATTAACCGGTTTAGCAATTGCACTGTATTCCGGTGTGAATTGGGTCAGTAATTTACGTCAGGCCATTCTTGCCCAATTCCATCCTGTCTGGGTGCGAAATCAAGAAGATAATGAGAAAATCTATTTTAAATATTTTCGTGATTCTATTTCTCTGATTGGGCTATTATTAGCGCTGGTGATCACGCTATCACTGACCTCTATCGCAGGCTCCGCCCAAGCAACCATTGTTAAGATGTTAGGGTTAGATGGCATTGAATGGCTACGTCCATCCTGGTTCCTGATTGGATTAGCCATCTCTATTTCAGCCAACTATCTGCTTTTCCTATGGCTATTCTGGGTGTTACCACGCCACCAGCCAGAACGTAAAGCGCTATTGAAAGGAACATTGATGGCAGCGATAGGCTTTGAAGTGATCAAATATATTATGACCATGACGTTACCACGCCTCGCCAATTCTCCCTCTGGCGCCGCATTTGGTTCTGTTATCGGCCTGATGGCATTTTTCTACCTCTTTGCCCGCTTAACGCTATTCTGCGCTGCCTGGATAGCCACTGCGGATAATAATCATAAAAATACCGAATAAATGTGCCCAGGCAGAGCGATCTGCTAATTATAACCCAATGAATAAGGAGCTGTTTATGCCGTTTGTTAATATCAGAATTACCCGTGAAGGTGCTACAGCAGAACAAAAGAAGCAATTAATTGAAGGTGCTACTCAGTTACTGGTCGATGTATTGGGAAAAAATCCGGCGACAACTTTTGTCATTATTGATGAAGTCGATACTGATAATTGGGGAATCGGCGGTAAGAATGTGACTGAACTTAGAGCCGAGGCTAAAAAGTAGCCTCCAATGATGAAGGGCGGTATTGTCCGCCCTTTTTGTTGCCTTAAGAGGCTTTTGCCTCAGGCTTAGATATCGGTGGTTGTGCCGGAATATCAACCTTATCCTTATGTGGTGTCAGCGGCATAATCTGATTAAAGCTGTTTCTTAACTGGTCGACATCTATCTCCGCTTCCCCTTCCGGTTGAATCAGAATAAATGCAACCTCTTGTGAAAGGATCTGCTTCAACTCACGATTAAGCATTTCAGGGGTCAAGGAAGCTAAAAATGCTTGCCTCAAACGCTGATACTGCTCAGGGGCAATATCCACCACATTGCTCTGTTGGGACAAAAGACGTTGATTAATCAGAATATCCGTACTGGTATGACCATACATGGCAAACAACTGGCTGAGTTGTGCTTGTTTTTGCGCATATAGCTCATCAAATTGTCCCTTCGGCAATCCGTTATCGCGTAGTGTGACCAATTCAGCCGCCAGATACTCCATTGAGGGTTTTAAATTACCGGCTGCCGTGTTGAGATTCAGGGCACAACTCGCACGATGATACTGGACTTTACAATCTAGCCCCAATTTCAACGCCTTATCATTTTTTCTTTCCAACCCAAGTTGCAGATAGCGATAAAGTGCCTCGCGGGCAATATCACTAATCCAATAGTGATTAAGCACATGCGAATCATTAATCGGCTGCCAATTGAGATCCCAAATCAAGGATAAAGTATCTTCTTTCTTTTTATCGCTGATAATCCCTATGGTCTCCGGTTTCATTGGCGACAACGCGGCAATGGTGGCCGGAGTATGGCGTTTACCTTTCAATGATGAAAACGCTAGATTGATATTTTCCGGCAGAGTACGGCTATCTACATGTCCCGCAACGTATAACGTCATCATGTCAGGGGTATACCACTGCCGGTAAAACTGCTTAAGCTTCTCCAAATCAATAGGTTGAGGCGCGTTTTGTGCCGGATCGTGCCCTAACAGCGTTGAACCTTTCAAACGTCTACGCCACACGGGATCTTGTATATCTGGTGGATAGGTTGCAACGGATGTATCAGCCATTTTCATGGCATGTTGTAGAGTCTCAGGTGTAAATACCGCTTTACCCGCTGCATCAGCCAACCAGTTCAACGCGTCTTTTAGTAGTTCAGGCCGATTATGTGGCAAGCTCAAGCTATAGAGTGTGAAATCATATGAAACAATAGCTGGAGGCAGTGGGTATTTTGGATCAATAGCACTGTTCCATAACTGCTCTAATTTGGTAGAAGACAAGCTTTTGCTACTAAAGAGCACGACTTTCGGAATCAACCAGGTATAACCCGTTTGTTGGGTTTTCTCCGCCAGTGACCCTGTTTTCACGACCAGGCGCAACTGTATTCTGTCGTTAGGACGTTGTGGCGTCTGCAAAATTTGCCAGTTAAAACCGTTTTCCAATTTACCTTGTTTCCAGGCAGGGTCAGGCTGCAAGGCTTCTGCCTGCGTCTGGCCCGCAACTGCCAGCATTATCCCACCAATAAAATAACGAATTTTCGTACCCTGCATGTGAACCCCTATAAATGTCTATCCTTGGTTTTAGCCTTCGAAGGTTTAACCATTGATGACAGAATATGTTCCCTTCGACCAATAATAACGGTAGAAAAAGCAAAAACCTGAATTTTAGCAGGCGAAATCCTGTCAGGATTATAACCGAGGATTAGACCTCAAACCGCCATGAATGGTTTCATGATGACGGAGGTTTATGCTTATTAAATTGACGATTATATCCCCTGATCAGCATACCCAGTTCATCATCCTGATGGTATTTAGGGCAAGCCATTGGCTCTGATGGTTGATCGTTATTAAGATCCCGCGCAATGTCTCGTAATGGGTGCACAACAATCCGATTGATACACCAGCTTATCGACACCGTAAGGATAAGGGCCAGTAATAAATAAGTTGTCAGCATCAGTGCCAACGTATTAATGACAAAACGATATACTCGGTTGGAATCCACTTGCAAAATCAGATGCCCTAGCGGTTTAGTATCTGTTGATACTGAACCATAAACATGAAGAGGAATACTCACTTCCACAGGGATCCCAAAAACACGTTTAGCCAGTTCGGGGATTGAGCGATGGGTAGCAAAGCTCAATCGTATCACCCGGATATCCTCCGGTAACACCACATCCGCACGTCCTAAAATACCTACAGTGCGCAGCCCTATCAGCAACTCTTTTGCTTTACTGAGATCGGAATTAAGTAGCGCTTCCGTTAAAGGTGCCTGTACCTGAACTGCCGCATTATTAAGCTGGCTGACATAATCATCTTTACGTTGCTGTATAAAATGACACAATTGGATCGTAATAAAAATAGCAATGGTCACCAGCGTGACGCCGGTCACTGCGGCCATCTGTTTAATGGTTAACGAACGTTTGACGCGCAATTTCATTTTTACTTAAACCAATGCCTGTGGATATCGCAGTTATAACACGTGATCAATGGAATTGAGTATACTTGATTTTATCGCTAGCTATCCTGTTTCACTTATCCAAGTCGTTATTTTTCTGAAATAATTGCCTTTGGCAGCAATCAATGGCTATCAGAAATATAAGTATACCCTATGGATTTCAAGATGCATCGCGACGGCAAGGGAGTGAATCCCCGGGAGCATAGGTAACGATGTGACCGGGGTGAGCGAGTGCAGCCAACAAAGAGGCAACTTGAAAGATGACGGGTATATACCCTATGAATTTCAAGATGCATCGCGACGGCAAGGGAGCGAATCCCCGGGAGCATAGATAACTATGAGACCGGGGTGAGTGAGTGCGGCCAACAAAGAGGCAACTTGAAAGATGACGGGTATAGATATTTAAATGGTGATAATGACTAACCCATTATCACCAAAGATGTTTTATTGAATAATTGCTAACTAATTATTCCACCATAACATTTTCATCCTGATCAACTGCAAAACAAGCAATCAATTGATCACCATATTGATTCAATTGTGGCTGAAACTGAGTACAAATGCTAAGTGCCCGGCGACAACGAGCGGCAAATGCACAACCGGGCGGTGGATTCATTGGGCTTGGTAATTCGCCGGTCAATTTTATCCGTTCACGGCGTAATTCAGGATTCAGCCTTGGCGTTGCTGATAATAACGCCTGTGTATAGGGGTGACGTGGATGACTGAAAATCATCTCCTTACGGCCTTTTTCCACACAACGACCGAGGTACATCACCATCACTTCATCAGCGATATGTTCAACCACGGACAAGTCATGGGAAATAAAGACATAAGAGAGTCCCAACTCTTGTTGTAAATCCATCATCAGATTCAACACCTGTGCCCGCACCGAGACATCCAACGCAGAAACCGGTTCATCCGCAATCACCACATCCGGGTCCAACATTAGGCCACGAGCAATCGCAATCCGTTGGCGTTGACCACCGGAGAACATGTGCGGATAACGGCTGTAGTGTTCGGTTTTTAGCCCCACTTTTTCCATCATCTGCAACACTTTCTCTTTACGTTCCTGTGCGTTCAACTTGGTATTGATCCGCAGAGGTTCCTCCAGGATCTGCCCAACTTTCTTACGCGGATTAAGTGAACCATAAGGATTCTGAAACACAATCTGGATTTTCTGACGACGTAGCTTTTCAGAATCTTTATTGGGTACCAGCAGATCTTGCCCCTGATAATAAAGCTCCCCGTCGGTTGGCTTTTCAATCATCGTCAGCAATCGCCCCAGCGTGGATTTACCACACCCCGATTCACCAACAACTGCCAGCGTTTTTCCCTTTTCCAATTCGAAAGAGACCCCATCCAACGCTTTTACCGTTCTAGCAGGTGAAAAGAGTCCCCCTTTAATCGGATAATATTTTTTCAGATCTATCGCTTTTAATAACGGCACAGTGGATATTTGCCGCGCCGGATAAAGGTACTCACTCATACTGTCGGCCTCCCCGCATCATCCAACGGTATATGGCATTTCACCTGACGTCCTCCCACCGTTCTTAATTCCGGTTCCACCTGACGACAATGGTCATTTGCATATGGACAACGTGGATTCAGTAAACACCCGATAGGCCGGTCATATTTCCCCGGCACAACACCCGGTAAAGAAGCAAGACGGGATTTATCCGTAGCAAATTCAGGTAATGCCCGGAGCAACGCCTGAGTATACGGATGACGTGGTGCCCGGAAGATTTCCGATGCCTTGGCGGATTCCACCACCTGCCCGGCATACATCACGATAATATGATGAGCGGCTTCTGCAACCAATGCCAGGTCATGGGTAATTAATATTAGCGCCATATTTTCCCGTTGTTGCAACTCCAACAACAGTTCAATAACCTGCGCCTGAATGGTGACATCTAAAGCGGTCGTCGGTTCATCAGCAATCAGTAATTTTGGCCGGCAAGCAATCGCCATTGCGATCATGACCCGTTGACTCATACCACCCGATAATTGGTGCGGATACACATCCAGACGCGATGCAGGATCAGGGATACCGACCAAAGTCAATAGATCAATCGCCCGCTGGCGGCGAGTACGACGATTGCCACCTTGATGCACTTTCAGCGCTTCCATAATCTGAAACCCAACGGTATAACAGGGATTCAAGCTGGTCATCGGATCTTGGAAGATCATTGCCACTTCCGCACCAACCAGTTGGCGACGTTCTTGTTCGGAAATTTTGGTCAGATCACGCTGGTTAAATTCCAGTTTGTCAGCCATCACTCTACCCGGATAATCAATCAATCCCATTACAGCCAATGAACTGACCGATTTACCTGAACCAGATTCTCCAACAATCCCGACAACCTGCCCTTGCTCCACCCGGTAACTGATGCGATCAACAGCGCGGAATGGTGCCTCTTCGTCTCCGAAGTGAACCGATAATTTTTCTACATTTAACAGTGCCATTTCGCCACCTCACTACTGCTTGAGTTTAGGATCAAGTGCATCACGCAAACCGTCACCCATCAGGTTAAACGCCAACACTGTCAGCAGAATCGCCACCCCCGGGAACGTCACTACCCACCAGGCACTTTGTGCAAACTGCAATACATCAGACAGCATTGTTCCCCATTCCGGCGTGGGTGGCTGCGCCCCCATCCCCAGAAAACCCAAAGCAGCCATATCAAGAATGGCATTAGAAAAACCCAGAGAAGCCTGCACAATCAGTGGTGCCAGACAGTTAGGCAGGATATTGATAAACATCTGGCGCATGGAACCCGCTCCCGCCACCTGTGAAGCCGTCACATAGTCACGGTTAACTTCTACCAACACCGCAGCGCGAGTTAAACGGATGTAATGTGGCAGAGACACAAAGGTCAACGCCAGTGAAGCATTGACAATGGATGGCCCAAATATCGCCACCAGCACCAAAGCCAGCAACAGGCTTGGCAATGCCAGCATAATATCAACGATACGCATGATGATAATATCCACCACACCACCGAAATAACCCGCCAGCACTCCCAGAACAACCCCCATCAATAGGGATAGCACCACCACCAAACAACCTACCAGCAATGAAAGCCGAGCGCCGTACATCAGACGTGAAAGTAAATCACGCCCAACATCATCAGTACCCAGAATAAACCGCCAACTTCCCCCTTCCTGCCATGCCGGTGGCGTCAGCAAAGAATCGCGGAACTGTTCAGCCGCACCGTGTGGGGCAAGCACCCCAGCCAACAGAGCAACCAACAACATCAGCACAATATAAACCAAGCCAGCAACGGCCCCCTTATTGCGCTTAAAGTAATACCAGAACTCCTGCATCGGCGTCATAATCTTAGGCGCACTGTTTGCAGGCTCAATCACTTGAGACATAATGTGCTCCCTATTTCTTATGCCGGATACGCGGGTTAACGATGCCGTATAACAAGTCAACTATCAGGTTAACCAAGATGATCATGATCGCCACCAGTAATACGCCTCCCTGAACCACCGGATAATCCCGGCGTTGAAGGGCATCGATCAGCCAGCGTCCAAGCCCCGGCCAAGAGAAAATAGTTTCAGTCAGGATCGCCCCCGCCAGCATAATGCCCACCTGCAAGCCGATAACGGTTACAACCGGCAGCAACGCATTGCGAAGCGCATGGACCACAATCACACGAATACGACTCAAACCTTTAGCGCGTGCAGTACGGATATAATCTTCACCTAGTACTTCCAACATAGAAGATCGGGTCATACGGACAATCACCGCCAGTGGAATCGTCCCTAAGACAACGGCAGGCAAAATGATATGCATCACCGCATCTTTAAAATCACCGGTTTCACCCCAGAATAGTGTGTCGATTAGCATAAAACCTGTTAGTGGAGAACTGTCATCAAGGAAAACACTGTCGCTTATCCGACCAGATACTGGTGTCAGATCCAACTGAACAGAAACCAGCATGATCAACATGATCCCCCACCAGAAGATCGGCATAGAGTATCCGGTTAGAGAAAGGCCTACCGAAGTATGATCAAAAACAGAACCCCTCTTTACTGCCGCCAGGACACCAACGGGAATACCGACAGCAATAGCGAACAACATAGCGCATATCCCCAGTTCAAGAGTTGCCTTGAAACGGGGAACAAACTCTTCCCACACAGAGATACGACTTTTCATGGAGATACCAAGATCACCATGTAACACATTACTTACATAATGAAAGTATTGCTGCCAAAGTGGTTTATCCAACCCCATTTCGGCCATTAGCTGGGCATAGCGCTCAGCCGATATTCCACGTTCCCCGGCCATAATGGTCACCGGATCGCCGGGGATCATATGGACAAAAGCAAAAGTCAGTAAAGTAATGCCAATAAACGTTGGGATTACCAACCCCAGACGTCGGAGTATGAACTGCAACATATCCCGAACTCTCTTTTTTAAATGCCGGTTACAGCTCTCAGGCCGTTTGGCTTGATAAGGGGGAGGACTTTCCCCCTTTGGCTCACAATTTAATAAACGCCTTAAGTAAAAACAGGATTATTCGAGAGACACGGTATCGAAACGGTGTTTATTACCCAATGGCTCAACAACATAGCCTTTAACTTCCTTACGGATGGGCTCATAAACAACTGAATGAGCGATAATCAGCGCTGGAACCTGTTCGTGCATCACAACCTGTGCCTGTTTATAAAGCTCGACACGTTTGGCGTGATCAGAAGCAACACGCGCGGGCTGAATGATGTCCTCAAATGGTTTGTAGCACCATTTAGAGTAGTTAGAACCCCGCTCTTTGGCCGCACAGCTAAATAGGGTTGCGAAGAAGTTATCTGGATCACCATTGTCCCCGGTCCAACCCATCATCACAATTTGATGCTCGCCGTCTTTAGCTCGTTTAAGATATTCACCCCATTCATAGCTGACAATTTTAGCCTTAACACCAATTTTCGCCCAGTCAGCCTGGATCATTTCAGCCATACGACGAGCATTTGGGTTATACGGACGCTGTACCGGCATTGCCCACAGATCGATAGTAAAACCATCTCCTAAACCCGCTTCTTTTAGTAACTGTTTCGCCTTTTCCGGATCATATGGATAATCTTTAATGTTATCGTTGTAACCCCATATTGTCGGTGGAATCAGGTTTTTCGCTTTTTGACCAGCACCCTGATAAACCGCCTCAACGATAGCGTCTTTATTGACCGCCATCGTCAATGCCTGACGAACTTTAAGATTATCCAATGGTTTCTTGGTGACATTGAACGAAACATAACCCACGTTCAAGCCCGGTTGTTCTAACAGGACAATATCTTTATCCTTCTTCATGCGGGCAATATCCGCTGGATTTGGATATGGCATGATCTGACATTCATTTTTCTGTAGTTTTGCATAACGAACAGATGCATCAGGAGTAATAGAGAAGACCAGCCGATCCACTTTCGCTTTATCACCCCAGTAGGATTTGAACGCTTTATACAGGATACGAGAATCTTTCTGATATTGAAGCAACTGGAATGGACCAGTACCGATTGGATTCAGATCGACATTTTCCGGCGTACCGGCTTTCATCATTTTATCTGCATATTCCGCGGACAGAATAGAGGCGAAATCCATCCCTATGTCAGCCAAGAACGGAGCTTCTGGACGGGTCAGTTCAAACCGGACAGTATAATCGTCAACTTTTACCACCTTATCAATCATCTCACTCATGCCCATGCCAATGAAATACTCATAGCTACCACCAGAGACTTTATGGTATGAGTGATTTTTATCTTTTTGACGCATGAAAGAGTAGAGCACATCGTCAGCATTAAAATCACGAGTGGGTTTAAACTCTTTATTCTCATGCCATTTAACGCCTTTGCGCAGATGGAAAGTATATGTCTTGCCATCATCACTGATATCCCATCTCTCCGCCAGTCCAGGTATGATTTCGGTCGTACCGGCTTTGAACTCAACCAAACGGTTATACAACGGTACAGAGCTGGCGTCATAGCTTGTGCCGGCAGTGAATAATTGTGGATTAAAGCCTTCCGGTGAGCCTTCGGAACAATAAACCAATGTTTTTGCCTGAACGCTGGCGGTTACTGCCAATGCAACTAAGCTGACCCCTAGCTTCAATAACTTCGCCCCTTTAGAGAAAGTTGTCATTTTCTTGCACTCCATTTGTGGTGGTGTTGTGTACAGTCAGAATCTGCACTTTCTGTCAGAAACTGCGCTGTTTAGGTTTTGTTTATTATTTTCAGCTTATCAATTAAACAACTGTTGTCTCTTGCGTCAATAAGATCTCAACAGATGTCATAAACAACAGGAAAACACAAAGGAAACTAATAATTAACATAGCTAGCACAAAAACATGACAACTCGCACGTTTTATAGACAAAAAAACCATAAAAAGCTCATGGATGCAGGATTAATCACTATTAACCTGTGCGCAAAAATTGTGGTTGTTTGATTAATTAGTAAACGATTATTTCACTAGAAAAGATGATAACTGGCATAAAATGCTGTGCGCCGAATAAAGTCGGTACCTGAAAAATAAGTCAAATAAGTATAACATTAATAATATAAATAAATACAAAAACCTGTTACTAGTTTATCTACTTTTCATCGCTTCTGGTTTCCTTAATGATTAACTAGGGTAGGTTCATATAATAAGTGCAACATGTTTACTCTAGAAGTAAACATGTCCATATTTTTTAAATAATTACTTATTTTCATCATCATAAAAAGCAGTTTCATAGAAAAATTGGCATCTCTTTAATTCCACTATAAAATCATTAGCCATAAACTTACCAGAAGAAAAACCATCTACAATAGCAACCTTTTTCATTTTATACCTCGTTATACCCTATTTGTCTTTTTTATCTTGCTCACCCCAAGAATAATTAATAAAGAAACTATAACCGAAGCTGCAATCAAACTTTCAACAGAAAAAGCTATACGTGAATCAAGATATTGGAAAAGAATCGTAAATACAGGTATCAGTAAAAACAATAAAGAGACATGAAGGGGAGTAATGGCATTAATCGCCTTCAGTACGAGATAGATTGGAAGTAAGTGCCCGATAGCAACAAGAATCAACATCGGAAGAATCATCTCGATATTCAAACTAAGAGAAACATCGGATAGTGAAATATAACAAAATGAAAGTATCACCATTAAGATACTTCTAACAGACAATATCTCATATGTTTGCCATTTTTCCTTGAATAATTTCTTAGAAAAAATAGTGTATAATACCGTTCCTACAGCACCAATTATCACACTAACAATGCCAATAATCCTATCCTGAGTTGAGGTTGATGATAATCCACTATTTCCTAAAAATGTATTCACTAGCATCACACCTACCCCAATGAGAACTAACCAAGATATGACGACTTCTAATTTTTCTGTTTTTGCCTCGTCTTTATCGATAAAAGATGAAAGGAGGATTGTTATCGCAGGGCCACAAGCCACTGAAGCGACACCCACTATTGCAGGCTCAAGAAAACGTAGCGAAATGATTAACCCCCCCCAATTTAATAGAATTGAGATATTAACAATTAACACCAATAAGGTGTTCTTGCGGATCTTTACAATTAATTGATCAATCCCTTTGAAAATACTTACCATCATAAATAATAAAGTAGATGATATAAAGCAATAAAAGATAACAATAGCTGAATTTATCGATTGCGTTAAATACGCAACAAACACATCAAATGCTGCACTGATGAGGCAAAAAATAACCCCATATATTACGCCATTATATGAAGACATATATCACCTATTATTCTATTGGAAATTAATCTTTAATCGTTATTACCTTCCATTTTTAACATGCTTTTTTGCTGCCTAAACTGCCTCATTCAGAAATAATTTCCTTGGTGTTTCATAATTTTCTGCACAATAATATCCTATCTTTATAGCTACTAATAGGATTTTGATATTCACACTTCGAAAATACTCGATTATCGTTTATTCTAAATTTATCAGTTTTGAGTAAAATTGTGTTACCTATATCACTTGATTTCACAGTTATCTTCCATTTAATACTTATGGAAGATAATATTCATACACTATTCTTGTGTTTTTTCAAATAAGTTATTTAATGAATGAGATATATTTCTCAGATAGATAAATTAAATATCATGGATAGTAATTAAATGTTATTTTTTACTATGATATTATTAGTATATACGTAATTTTCCTACAGGATTTCTGATACAAGAGATTAAATAAACCTCAAGTAAAATAGCGTGATTTATATACGGATTTTTTAATTTATCAATAAAAATCCAATAAGTTTACCAGCGAATAATAGTTACATGCTATTGCCATTGTTCTAGTCATATAAACAGAATATTTGTTAATATACTCAAATGAATTCGCCACATGACTAATATGGCGAAGCATATTGACGTAAAGTTAAAAATACAGTATTAGGTGTTGTTATCTGAACAACCTTCTTATTAGAAATCTCCAAGGATGACGATACATTTTCATACCCAATTTTCTTCTCATTTTTTCAACAGTAGCCAGAATTTGTCAAGACTCATTTAACATCAATTCGTTTATCGGCTCGAAATGTAGTTTATCTAACTCTGATTTTCGATAATCTTTGACATTTTTACGAGATTAAATTATATCAAATTTATGTATAAATATTTTAATGGAGATGTAATAAATCTATATAAAAATTAAACAATTTATACCAGGATTATGTGCGATTACATTAAAAAATGGAAAGTCAATGGAAATGTTATCTACTGAAAAAAAATGCTTAAAAGAAACGAACAATCAAATATTATCAGTCTATTCAACATTGCTGCACGAGAATTCACTATCATTTACTGTCCAAGGTGAAACCTCTCGTTGTGACCAAATTATTCAAAAAGGTGATCACGCGCTAATAGGGATAAGCCCCTTTAACTCCCGTTTTTCAAAGGACTATGTAGTGGACCTTATTCAGTGGTCAAGTCATTATTTCCGACAAGTTGACATATTGTTACCTTGTGAACGTGAAGCTTCACGCCTTTTAGTTGCTGGTGGAACCGAGGATGCTAAGGCTATCAAGAAAACACAGCGCGAAATTAGACGTCATTTATGTAACCTCGATTATGCTATTTCCATAGCAATGTTAAAAAGTAAGCAAATCAGAGTTATTCAATTTAATGACTTTGCACTAAACCATGACTACCAATCTCTTAAAAAACACGTTGAAAACGCGTTTAATGAATCAGAATCTTTTAAAAAAATCTGCCTTGATATGTCCTTTCAAGCTATAAAAGGGCGACTAAAAGGTACCGGGCAATACGTTGGTCCAATTGACCTACAATTAGTATATAAAGCGTTACCATATATTTTCGCTGAAATTCCCTTTTACCTCGATACCCCTCGATTACTTGGGGTAAAGTATTCTACGTTACTTTATCACCGTCCTTGGCCAATCGGAAAAGGGTTGTTTAACGGTAGTTATCCTATACAAGTAGGAGGTAGACAAAGTTACGGAATCGTCACTCAACCATAAAATACAAACAATCTGATGAAATAGTAATTGTATTTAAAGTTAATAAGCTCTTAGTACCAAATATCTTTAGAAAGGAAGCAAAATAATGGCTAAATTAAGTTCTTTTAGTATTCACGATCCCAAGTTCATAAAAAATCCTTATGATTTTTACGACATCTTGCATAAACAAGATTTAGTTTATTTTGAACAATACCAAAACAGCTATTTTATTGGCAAATATGAGGATGTTGACGCTATTTTAAAATCCTCAATTTTCAATACTAAGCCATTAACTGCACTTGCCGAACCGGTTATGGGGGATCGCGTTCTTGCTCAAATGGAAGGTGAAGAGCATGCGTGTAAACGCAAACTCATAATGCAAGGACTTTCAAGAGATTATTTGAATCGCTACTACGAACCCATGATTCGAAAGATTACTGAAGATCTCTTACAACCTTATATGGAAAAAGGAAATATAGATATTGTTAATGACTTTGGCCGCGATTATGCCGTATTAGTAACATTAGGTATTCTCGGACTGCCAAGTGATAACTATCGTGATATAGCTGAATGGCACAAGGGTATCGCTAGTTTTATTACCCAGTTTGACCAAACAGAACCAGAAAAAATGCACAGTCTTGAATGTAGTCAGAAATTAATTCGCTTACTAAAGCCTATAATAGATCAGAGACGGTGTAATCCCAGTGAGGACATTATATCTATACCCGTCATCTTTCAAGTTGCCTCTTTGTTGGCTGCACTCGCTCACCCCGGTCACATAGTTATCTATGCTCCCGGGGATTCACTCCCTTGCCGTCGCGATGCATCTTGAAATCCATAGGGTATATATTTTGTCAAGATACAGCGATGTCCATGAGTGAAATTACAGCACTGTGTTTAAACATTCTATTAGCTGCTATAGAACCTGCTGACAAGATATTAGCAATGATGCTTAATCACTTAATATCTAATCCAAGTATGCTTGATGCTGTGCTCAAAGATCGCAGTCTGGTTCGAGATGCATTTGAAGAAACTTTACGCCTGACATCACCGGTACAGCTAATTCCAAGAGAAACGGGTGAAGACGTCACTATTTCTGGTATCGATATACCTAAAGGCGCTGTAATATTTTGTATGATTGGCACAGCTAATCGCGATCCATCGGTTTTTCACAAACCAAATGAATTTGATCTATATCGAAGAAAAAATACAACTTCTCAACAGAAAGCAAATCGAAAAAGACATTTAGCTTTTGGTACAGGTACTCATGCCTGTGCTGCGGCTGCATTTTCACTCAATCAGTTGGAAGTTTCATCCAATATTATTTTGGATCGCCTGCACAATTTACGTTTTGCTAGTAATGATCATTATCAAGAAACAGGAGTGTATACACGAGGACCTTCTAAACTCCTTTTGAGTTTTGATCCAATAGCATCGTCTGCTGTCAAGGAATAGTCGCCCTTATTTGAAAATCACTATGGAAGCGATGGAATAGGAACATAAAGTTCATATTGTGGTGTAACGACGCCTATCAGCGGCATAATAGTGAATATGTGGAACTTCTGGAAAAACATCAGGCTTGTGTGAAATCGCTCAGAAGATCCATCTGAAATACTGTTAAGGGATGCCAGAAGTGAGTATCCCTTGAAACAATCAGGAGATACCTACATTTTATTATCGAAAAGAGGTGACTCATGATGATGAGTAAAGTCAATAATAAAGTAAATTAAACGGGCTACCTGATACATTGACACCTTGATGATCAAGGTATATGATGCCGTTATGAACAAGCCAAAGAAAACACTTAACACTGTTGGACGAACGACAGTGGACTACACTGATCGAATGTATTGGAATGGCATCATTAAGATGAGCTTATCCAAATTTTTCATTCTCAGTGTTCTACAACAACGGCCTATGCACGGTTACGAAATTGCCCGTGAGGTTGAACGTTCTACCCAAGGGTGTTGTTCACCTACCGAAGGTACAATTTATCCGGTGCTGCGTGAATTTGAGCAGGGGGAGTATGTAACGGTACACAATGAAACCGTTGCAGGTCGTGGACGTAAAGTATACACATTAACAGATAAAGGGCGGACAGCTTTTACTGTCGCGGTAGAAGCTTGGATGGAAGTCGCCGCACATATCAATCGTCAGCAATGACGATTTTTTTTGACTTAATACATTGTACATCTATGCATTGATCAGAAATATGAGGAATCTATTGTAAATCTGGCGCCAAATTACCGAAACGTAATATCAGCCTATTAATGATTTAATTTGGAGGAAATAAATATGAACGAACAATCGATTAAACAGCGAATCGAAGACATACAACACTATTATGGCAAAACCCTGTCTAGTAGAGAGGATCTTGCTATAAATGTATGCACTGTGGACAACACCACTTCAGACAGAATCAAAGAAATTCTTAAGCTTATTCATCCTGATGTACAGAAGCGTTTTTATGGTTGTGGTACGCCTTTTCCTCCCTTGCTAGAAGGAACGACAGTATTAGACTTGGGATGTGGGAGTGGGCGTGATTGTTTTATTCTGTCTCACCTTGTAGGTACCGAGGGTAAAGTTATTGGTATTGACGCAACAGCAGAACAAATCGAATTTGCCCAGCGTTTTGTGGATTACCATCGTCAAATCTTTGACTATTCATCCACCAATGTGCATTTTCAGCAAGGCTATATCGAGTCACTAGAACAACTTAATTTACCACCTGAAAGTATAGACGTTATCGTCTCAAACTGTGTCATCAATCTATCTGTATCTAAAGCAAATGTGTTGGCTGGTATGGCCCGTTTACTCAAACCGGGTGGTGAAATCTATTTTTCTGACATTTTTTTAGATAGAAGACTGGACCAATCACTGAAAAATGACCAACAAATTGTTTGTGAGTGTATCGGTGACGCATTGTACTTTGAAGATTTCATACGGCTAGCAAGAACAGCCGGTTTTAATGATGTTCGTGTCATTAATAGCAGTTTGAAATCCATAAACAATAAGGAGATTGAGGAAAAACTAGGCGGTGCAAAACTGTATTCAATGACGCTGAGGCTGTTCAAATTAGATTTAGAAGACCGTTGTGAGGATTATGGTCAAGTTGCCATTTACAAAGGCAATTTACCAGATGCACCGGATCAGTTTGTGCTTGATCGAGAACATATTTTTGAGACAGGCAGAGCAGTCCCTGTATGCCGCAATACCGCCGATATGATCACCAAAAGTCGTTACCATACACTTTTTGATTTAATGGGTGACGGGAAGAAACATTATGGTCTTTTCAACGGTGGAAGGCCGCAGCATTTTGATGCTGATGGCAAAGTTATGCAAGTTTATGCACCAAGTGGCTGTGGTTGTTAGAGTAAATGCTTCCAAATAGCAAAAAGCCTTACAGCAAGGACTGTAAGGCTTCTCTATTTCTTTAAGTCTGCGGCTTATTTGACAGCCCCAAACTCTAAATTGGTCGGCGAGAGAGGATTCGAACCTCCGACCCACTGGTCCCAAACCAGTTGCGCTACCAAGCTGCGCTACTCGCCGAAAACGAGGCGAATCTTACTGCGCTCGCTATAGGCCGTCAATACCTTTTTGATAATCATAGGTTAGTTGCTGATAAAAACAACTGAACCTCAGTTATGTCGCACTTTCACACAGTTTTTATAAAAGATTTTATCTGTAGAGGAAAAACTACGGCTCCGGCGACTGTATTTCACAACCGCCGGAACCGATCATTTCAAATCACTATTGCAGTAACGAAATATCCGCAACTCTCAGGAACAGGTCCCGCAATTCACTTAACAAAGTTAAGCGATTCACGCGCACCTGCTGGTCTTCATCCATTACCATTACATTGTCGAAGAAAGCATCGACAACTTCACGCAGAGAAGCCAATTCAATCAGTGCTTCCTGATAGCGCCCTTCGGCAAACAAAGGCGTCAGCTTATCCTGTAAAACTATCAGATGCGTTGCCAGTTTCACCTCTTCTGGCGCTTTCAACGTAGAAACATCTACTTTCTCGTTCAATGTCTCTTCAGACTTAGCCAGAATGTTAGAAACGCGCTTATTCGCCGCAGCCAACGCTGCGGCTTCATCCAATGTACGGAAATGAGTGACCGCTTTAACACGGGCATCGAAATCAGCGGGTTGCGTTGGACGACGCGCCAATACAGCCTGAATGGTATCAATGCTGTAACCCTGCTCCTGATACCATGCACGGAAACGGCCAAGCATAAACTCAACCACGTCATCAGTGACTTTGGCATTCGTCAGCTTGTCGCCATACAGACGAACCGCTTCTTCTGTCAATGCCTGTAAATCCAATGGCAATTTTTTCTCAACGATAATACGCAAAGCCCCCAGCGCAGCACGACGCAGTGCAAACGGATCTTTATCGCCTTTCGGATGCTGACCAATGCCAAAAATACCCGCCAGAGTATCCATTTTGTCTGCAAGGGCTAATGCACAGGAAACACTCGTAGAAGGCAGCTCATCACCGGCAAAACGCGGCTGATACTGCTCATTCAGCGCCAGAGCGATATCTTCCGCTTCACCGTCATGACGAGCGTAATGCATTCCCATCACACCCTGAGTATCAGTGAACTCGAACACCATATTGGTCATCAGGTCACATTTGGACAACAGACCCGCACGGGTGGCGTGATTAACATCAGCGCCAATCTTCTCTGCAACCCAACCAGCCAAAGCCTGAATACGATCCGTCTTATCGCGCAAAGTACCAAGCTGTTTCTGGAACAGAACGGTTTCCAAACGTGGCAAGTTGTCTTCCAAACGCTGTTTACGATCCGTCTTAAAAAAGAATTCCGCATCAGCCAGACGAGGACGAACCACTTTTTCGTTACCAGAAATGATTTGTCGTGGATCAGAAGATTCAATGTTGGCAACAAAGATAAAGTTCGCCATCAACTTGCCCGCATTGTCGTAAACCGGGAAGTATTTCTGGTCACCTTTCATGGTGTAAACCAATGCTTCGGCTGGTACTTCGAGGAATTTCTCTTCAAATTTCGCCGTCAGCACAACCGGCCATTCAACCAATGAAGCGACTTCTTCCAACAAGCTGTCACTGATATCCGCAATGCCACCCAGTTTAACCGCGGCTTGTTCCACATCCTGTTTAATGAGCGCCTTACGGGTTTCATAATCCGCGATCACTTTACCGCGTTGCTGCAAAATTGCCGGATACTGTTCCGCATTGTCAATCGTGAATTCAGGCTCACCCATAAAACGATGACCACGAATGACAGGCGCGGATTTAATACCCAGAATGTCACCTTCAATCAGTTCATCACCAAACAACATGGTAACGGTATGCACCGGGCGAACAAACTGAGTCTCTTTATCGCTCCAACGCATCAGTTTAGGAATTGGCAACTTATTTAGTGCACTATTGACCATAGCTGCCAGCAACTCTTTGACACTACGGCCTTTAACCAGTGCGCGATACAGTAACCATTCGCCTTTATCTGTCACCAAACGTTCAGCCTGAGAAGCCGTAATACCACAGCCACGAGCCCAACCTTCAGCCGCTTTTGTCGGTTTACCCTCCGCATCAAATGCCTGAGCAATCGCCGGGCCACGTTTTTCTACTTCACGGTCAGCCTGCGCTTCATCCAGATTGGCGATTTTCAGTGCCAGACGGCGCGGCGTTGCAAACCAGCTCACTTCACCATACGCTAAATTCGCGTTATCCAACTCCACCGCAAAATTAGCAGCAAATGCTTCAGCCAGTGAACGAAGAGCCTTCGGCGGCAACTCTTCCGTGCCGATTTCCACCAGGAAAGTCTGTTGAGTCATGACAGCCTCTTAGTTCTGATTCTTTTTACACATAGGGAAGCCCAGTGCCTCGCGGGAGGCATAATAAGCTTCAGCAACAGCTTTGGTCAGGGTGCGGATACGCAGGATATAGCGCTGACGTTCAGTCACCGAGATAGCTTTACGGGCATCCAATAAGTTGAATGCATGGCCCGCTTTGAGGATACGTTCATAAGCTGGCAATGGTAGCGGCGTTTCCAGCGCCAGCAGCTCCTGAGCTTCTTTTTCATATTGCTCAAAGCAGCTAAACAGGAAATCAACATCCGCATACTCAAAGTTATAAGTAGATTGTTCTACTTCATTCTGATGATAAATATCACCATAAGTGGTTTTACCCAACGGGCCATCGCACCAAACTAGGTCGTAAACACTGTCCACGCCCTGGATATACATCGCCAGACGCTCAAGACCGTAAGTAATCTCGCCGGTTACCGGCTTACACTCAAGGCCACCTACCTGTTGGAAGTAAGTAAACTGAGTCACTTCCATCCCGTTAAGCCACACTTCCCAGCCCAATCCCCAAGCACCTAACGTTGGGTTTTCCCAGTTATCTTCAACAAAACGGATATCGTGAACTGTCGGGTCCAACCCCAATTCTTTCAGCGAACCCAGATATAATTCCTGAATATTGTCTGGTGACGGCTTAATAATGACCTGAAACTGATAGTAATGTTGTAAGCGATTCGGGTTTTCACCATAACGGCCATCTGTCGGACGACGGGAAGGTTGCACATAAGCCGCCGCAATTGGCTCCGGGCCAAGTGCACGCAGGCAAGTGATTGGATGAGAAGTGCCCGCGCCGACTTCCATGTCCAGTGGTTGGACAATGGTGCAGCCCTGGCGCGCCCAATAATCCTGTAAGGTCAGGATCAGCCCCTGAAAGGTCTTGGTATCAAACTTTTGCATGTTGGATCCGCACGCGATACATATGAATTTGAAAGGAAGTCGGTCAGTATACCCTTTGACCTTAAGATATACAGCCCTGAATTCGCTCTCAATTCCGCCCTGAAATAAAAAAATCTTAATCTGGCTATTTTGCTTGTATATATATACAGTTAAAGTACAGTCAATTATTAACCATCAACATCGGGAATAATCATCATGGAACTAACACGCTGTAATTGGGTGACCTCTGATCCTGAATATCTGGCTTACCATGACAATGAATGGGGAAAACCACAAGAAAATAGCCAAAAGCTGTTTGAAATGATTTGTCTGGAAGGCCAGCAATCCGGGCTATCATGGCTGACTATCCTGAAAAAACGTGAGGGCTATCGCCAATGTTTTCATCAGTTTGATCCGGTAAAAATTGCCGTCATGGATGAAAATGATGTGGCTCGGCTGATGCTTGATCCTGCTATTGTCCGCAATCGCGCCAAAATTAACGCTATTATCAACAATGCGCGGGCATATCTTAAAATGCAACAACAGGGTGAAGAATTCAGCACCTTTATCTGGCGTTTTGTTGATAACAAACCGATTATTAATCAGTGGAAAACCATCACAGAGGTGCCGGTAAAAACAGATCTTTCAGATGAGTTATCACAAGCACTGAAAAAAAGGGGGTTCAAATTTATCGGCAGTACCACTTGCTATGCATTTATGCAGGCAACAGGCTTGGTCAATGACCATATAACTGACTGTTTATGTAGAAAATAAATTCAGTGAATTACAATAGCCCCAAGATTAACACCAATAATAAAGCTGGATATTAACCAAACATTTAGCTCTTTATTTTAAATGTTAAATTAAATGCCATATTAAATAATTAATAGTCATAATTTTCCAGATTGCACCTCGATAATGCGAAGGGTATGGTGTTATTCCTTCTAATTTAAATAACACACCGACAACGAACACGGCTATGATTTTTTCTCAATTCGGTAACAAGTTTACACAAGACGCAGGTATAACCCGCCTGATGAATGACCTTAATCAAGGGTTGCGGACACCTGGTGCAATTATGCTGGGCGGTGGTAATCCTGCACATATCCCGGAAATGGATGACTATTTTCAGCAATTACTGACTGAAATGGTCGCAAGCGGCCAACTCACGGAAACACTATGCAACTATGATGGCCCTCAGGGTAAAGATACGCTAATTCGAGCATTGGCAGAGATGCTACGCGAAAAACTTGGCTGGGAAATTGGTACACAAAATATTGCCCTGACCAATGGCAGCCAGAGCGCATTTTTCTATTTGTTTAACCTGCTGGCCGGGCGCAGTGAAGATGGCTCTACCCGTAAGGTACTATTTCCACTGGCACCGGAATATATTGGTTATTCTGACTCAGGGCTGGATGAAGGCTTATTTGTTGCCAATAAACCCAATATTGAATTATTGCCAGAAGGCCAATTCAAATACCGTGTTGATTTTGACCATCTCAATATTACCGAAGATATTGGCCTGATCTGTGTTTCTCGCCCAACCAACCCAACGGGTAACGTCATCACTGACGAAGAATTGCAACGGCTGGATTATCTGGCTCAACAACACCAGATTCCATTACTCATTGATAATGCTTATGGCGTGCCATTCCCAGGTATTATTTTTAGCGAAGCTACACCATTGTGGAACCCTAATACTATTCTGTGCATGAGTCTATCCAAATTAGGGCTGCCCGGTTCACGCTGCGGAATCATTATCGCTAACGATAAAATCATCAATGCCGTCAGTAATATGAATGGTATCATCAGCCTTGCGCCGGGCGGTGTCGGCCCCGCAATGGCATTGGAAATGATCCGTCGCAATGACCTGCTTCGTTTGTCACAGGACATTATCCGCCCGTTCTATCAACAACGGGTTCAGGACGTGATTCAGATTATCCGTCGTTATCTGCCGGTAGAACTTTGCCTTATCCATAAACCAGAAGGTGCCATTTTTTTGTGGCTGTGGTTTAAAAATCTGCCGATAACCACAGAAACACTTTATCAAAGACTGAAAAAACGTGGTGTGTTAATGGTTCCAGGTCACTATTTCTTCCCCGGACTGGAACAAGACTGGCCGCATGCTCATGAATGCATGCGTATGAATTATGTTCCTGATCCGGAAAGTATTGCAAAAGGGATTGCGATTCTGGCAGAAGAAATTGAGCAGGCACATCAGCAAGCAGCCTGAAGTCAATGTAATTAAATCAATAATGTAATTAAATCAATATAGTAAAAAAGCTCCTGCCCGGAAATGCAGGAGCAAAATGATAACGAGGACTTTACATAATTATTTTCAGAATTTGTAGAATGCTTTGTGCATAAAGAAGAGAAAGAAACACTCCTTGTTTGCCCACTCTCCTTAAGCAGCCTCTATTCAATCAGAAATTTCTAAATCCAATGCCTCGAATAGGCGTGTTTTTGTGCGTTTACTGATGGCTAATGCAAGAGTACATTACGCATTAATGAGACTTTCAGCCGATATGCCAAACTGCTTATTCAGTTTCCAAATTATTTATGTCTTTTACTATAAAGCCCAAAAAAGCACCGCCAATAATTGTGGCGACATAATCCTCAAAAACATTGCCAGCGGATAAACCGTCGCATAAGAAAGCGCCGCAGCCCCATTAGTACTGTGAATAGCATTAGCAAAAGCCAACGCGGGGGGATCAGTCATTGACCCGGCAAGTACCCCACATAAGCTAAGATAATTCATTTTAGCGACTATACGGGCCAGAATACCGACTGTGAGTAACGGAATAATCGTAATTAAAACGCCATAACCTACCCAAATCAGACCATCCCCATATATAAGAGTGTTAATAAAATCACCACCAGATTTCAGCCCAACAACAGCAAGAAACATCACAATACCCAATTCACGCAATGCAAGATTAGCGCTGGGAGGCATGAACCAATATAGCTTACCAATGGTCCCTATTCGCCCCAAAATCAAAGCGATCACCAATGGTCCACCTGCTAGTCCAAGGCGCAAAGCAACGGGGAAACCCGGAATAAACAACGGAATTGATCCCAGTAATACCCCAAGACCAATCCCGATAAATACAGGCAACATCTGTACTTGCTGGAGTTTATGTTTTGCATTGCCTAACAGAGAAGCTACCGCTTCAATAGATTCAGGGCGACCAACAATATTTAAAATATCACCAAACTGTAAGCTAGCATTATTACTGGCAACCAATTCAACCCCCGCACGGTTTAATCGGGTAACAACCACATCATATTTTTGCTTAAGATTCAGTTCACGTATCCGTTTACTCAACACTGCGTCATTAGTCACAACCACTTTGGCGGATTGCAACGTATTACTTGATGTAGACAGAGAAATATCCACTTCCTCACCCAACACCAATCTAACTTTATCCAAATCTTCCCGATGACCCACCAAATATAGGAGATCCCCACTCTGAATCACTGTGGTGGATGAAGGCACCATAAGCAAATCGTCACGTTTCAAGCGAGAACAAACCACATTATCACAGTTAAGTAGGGGAATATCCTGCATACATAACCCATTCAAGTTTGGGTTACGAACTGCAATATTCATGGTTTGCAAAATTTCGCGACTACAACCATTTTGGCTATCAAATTCTTTAGCTTCACGTTCAATATTCACTTTGAAAAATAGCCGTACCAACCACATCACCAGTAAAATACCGCAAATCCCCATTGGGTACGCCATTGCGTATCCCATGCCCATTTGGCTGACAAGGGCAGAATCTGAACCAAGATCCGTCAGAATTTGTTGACCGGTGCCGAGAGAGGGAGTATTCGTCACCGCGCCAGAGAAAATACCCAGAATAATTGGCAAAGGAACATGAAACAGTTTATGAATAATCGCCGTTACCAACCCACCGATAATCACAATGAATACCGCCAGGCCATTCAGTTTCAGTCCCGATCGTCGTAATGAAGAGAAAAAACCCGGCCCTACTTGGATACCAATGGTGTAAACAAACAGAATCAAACCGAATTCCTGAATAAAATGCAGCATATCGCTGCTCAATGTCAGTTCATAAGTTTGAGCGAAATGACCGACGATAATGCCACCAAACAGCACACCACCAATACCTAATCCAACTTCATATATTTTCCAGTTTCCAATCCACAATCCAAATGCAGCAGCTAATGCCAACATACTCACTGTAAGAGCAATATCACTCATAACCCGTTTCCTTTACCAAAAGTTAAAAAACCGGGAGATTAGTTCTGTTTACTCTCTGATTCTGTCAGAAATTAAATAGCCGTTATGTGGTTAATCACACAAATCATAAGGATTTATCACCCCCCAAAGGAGCACAACACTCATTAGAACGTTATTATTAACAGACAAAAGCCAAATCGTTTTAGCCTTAAAATTATTTAAGTTATATACCTTATGGATTTCAATCCGGTTTCCACCAGGAAAATTTGCATATAACCATCGATTTCACGCATAAATGCAACATAATGGCTATCCGGTGAAATCACCACCGCTTCCACAGCAGGCGCTTTTTCTGTACGCTTCGTCAAACGCTGCATCTGACCATTTTGTACATTGCATAGCATCACGCTGTTATCACAAATAAAAGCAACAAACTGACCACTAGCTTCCCAACTAAAAGCAGATTGAATACCACAATAACCCTGCGTTATCTGACGCGGTTCTCCACCATTTGGCGATATTGTCCACAATTGCACAATACCATTATCATCTTTCATTAGAAAACCAATCTGTTCACCATTCGGTGAAGCACGCAACCAGTGACGCGGGTTATTCACGACTCCCGGCCAACGTTTGTGGCTGGTCAATGTCAAACGACGCTGCATTACACTGGCAGGCGGCGCGGGTAACGTTGTTTCCGTACCTTCCAGCGGTTTTTCCCCTGCTACCGCATAATCAGCATCCTGTTCAGGTAGATCAACGATATAAACTTCCGGTACTTTTTGCCCTGTTGCAGAAATGGTATTGCCAATAAATGCCAACGCCCAACGCTGCCAACTGCCATCCGCTTTACGATATCCAGCTTGACCGACCCAACACTCTTCATAGGCACGGTTAATCTCATCACTACCCGGCTCTGGCTGAGGTGTTGTACTACTGACTACAACGGAGAAATAGCTACCATCATGTTCACGGGGATGGTGTTTAGGTGATTCAACCGACTTGAGAGGCACCGCCACGGCGATATTGCGCAAATCCAATGCTGGATCAAGCTCATGCATAACATGGTCATTATAAGTGAAACTCAAACGACTACCATCCGGGCTGAATACATGAACGTGGCTGCCTCCGCGCAACGCTCCCGGGGTATAAGGGGCAGTAATATCCATTGCATCCAGCGTAACTGCTTTTCCCGGAGAATCCTCACTAACAATTACGCCCCGACGGTGATGAAAGTCATAGTGCCATTGCTCATCTGGGAATTCTGGCCCATGAATAAACGCATATCGAACAGGTTCTGTTGGGCTGACTGTCACTACGCCAACATGAGCGCCCTCCTTTGCCTGATAGATAATGTCTGTTTTTTCACTCTGTACATGAATTTTTTCTATCGTTAAACCAGTAAAAGAAGCACCATGAGGACGCACATCATAAACTAACCACTGGCTGTCTGGTGTCCAGACATTAATATTAGTAAGCTGGTGGCTACGGTTATCTAACGTGATTTGCCGTTCCTGAAAGGCCATTTTATTATCCTTGCATCAGGTTTTTTCGGATAAATAATATTAATCCGAAATGGATGGAACTAAAAAATTTCAGTCGAGACTTTACCACTTCGACATTACTCTTACTTTTTTATGCTACGTACATTTCATTTCTATGTTACTAAGTGTTCTTTATATCATCGGTATTACTGCTGAAGCGATGACCGGGGCTTTAGCTGCAGGCCGCCGTAAAATGGATATGTTCGGCGTGATTATTATTGCTTCCGTAACGGCGATTGGCGGTGGCTCCGTTCGAGATATACTACTAGGGCATTATCCCCTCGGTTGGGTTAAGCACCCTGAATATATCGTCACCGTCGCCTGCGCCGCTGTGATAACCACCTGGGTTGCACCGATGATGAAACATTTACGCCGTCTGTTCCTAATCCTTGATGCCATTGGTTTGATTGTTTTCTCCATTCTTGGCGCCCAGATTGCACTGGATATGAACTATGGCCCAATCATTGCCGCCATTGCTGCGGTTATCACCGGCGTTTTCGGTGGCGTGTTACGCGATATGTTGTGTAACACCATTCCGTTGGTTTTCCAGAAAGAGATCTATGCGGGTGTCTCCTTTACCGCCGCCTGGTTATATATTGGCTTACAGCACACGCCGTTACCGCAAAACGGCATTGTTCTGATTACCCTGATCGCCGGTCTGACAGCAAGATTGGTTGCTATTCGCTACCGTCTTGGATTACCGGTCTTTAATTACGAACACTCCGATCACTGAGCCATATCAGCGGGGTTAACCACCACCCCGTTTTCCCGGTCAAAACCCGTTATCCTTGCCACTGACAGTTTTTCCGCGATTGCTTTAATCTGCGTGTCATTGACAAAATCAGACAACTTTTTAAATTGCCCGGTAGTAAGTTGCTGTTTTAACTGTGTTCCGGCTAATTTCTGCTCCAGTTGCAGCCAGTGAACAACATCGTCAGGCAACTTATCCATATAAGGCACTCCAATCCCTTTCATCCAATAGGAAAAAGGCTGATTTTTTGCCTTGCTGAATTGTGAATAAATAGCCTGTGCTCGTTTATCTCCAATTCCCGGTAAGGCCGCAATTTGTTGAACTGAAAGCGCTAACCAACCGGTTAAATCAGTGACTAACTTCTGTTCGGTCAACATTGCCCAACTACCGCTACTGACGCCTGTCATTTGCAGATTTCCACCAAGCCATTTCAATCGTGCATTAAATTGTTGTTCACAACCCACCGTTAACGTCAAACAACTCAGCGCATGATAACGCTGCTTATCCGGTGGCTGAATATCCTGACGCTCTTTAATCCGCCACACCACTTGATCTAATTTCGGGATACCATGACCTGCCAGCGTGAGAGTCACCCGATCCCCCGGTAACACATCCAACTGCTGCCAACGACGGACCGAACCCATATTGACTCGACTGATTTGTCGGTCATCCAGTTTTACCTTATCCAGCCTAAGCACAACAGAGATTTTGCCTGTTCTGCCAATAGTAAAACTCACTTCCCTGACGTGTGTGACTTGATGGCGCAAAGGGTGTTTCCATGCCACAGCCCAACTGTTAGATCCAGACCGCCACTGACTTCCTTTAGGTTCAATTTCCTGTTTCAGCACGATACCGTCTGTGGCAAAAGGCATAGGTTGTTCAAAATAATGCATCCGCAGTTTCTGTACCTGTTCTGGCCTCTCTATTTGATGGCTGTAGCGAAGCGCTAATGGAAACCCCATATCCGCTAGTTTTCGCAATTTATTTTCCATCTCGACAGGACCATCCGGCCAGCTCCAGATAAACAAACCGACTTGCTTTAATTCTGGCGAATGCTCCTTGCGCATCATCAAACCCGCAACACGATTACGAGCGCCATCACTGCCAGAAGATTGCTGTATATGCCCATCCTTATGCAGAAAAAGCTCCCCTTGCAGTACCATATAAGGCGGTACATTTTCTATCTCTTGAGGAATCTCAGAGATATATTGGCTTTTCGCTGTCCAATCTACGCCTTCAGAGCCATTACCCCGGCTGATTAATGAAACTAATTTTCCTTTCTGGTAAATCAATGTTACCGCCACGCCATCAATCTTTGGCTGTAACCAGACAGGTAATCTGCCGTGCAACCATCGGTTAATTTCCCGTTCGTCTTTTAGTTTATTTAATCCAGTATGAGCAACCGGATGAACAAGCTTATTATCTGTAATAACTGCCACAGGAAAATCCGAATGAGGTGCTTGTTTCAAACAGAGTTGCCAATGAATTAGCTCCGTCATTAATTGATCATAAACTTCATCATCGATCTCGCTGATCCCTTTCTGACGATAAAGTTGATCCCATAGAGCCATCTGTTGCATCAGGCTTTTTGTTTCACGTTGTAATTTGTCTTGCGACCATGCTGGGCAATTTTTCTCTGTATCTGATATTTCAGCCGCAACTATCGGTGTACTGAAAATAATGAACAGAATTAATATCAATAAATTAAGCATCCGTTGCTCTCTGGCTATCCATGCATAACGGCAAAATAGAGGATAAAGAGAGGCTGTCCAAGGCTGAGATAATAACTTTGCGAAGCGGTTCGAAGGAATAACTTCCTGAAATCCCAAGATAACGAGCTTTTTCATATACTGCATAGAGCGGATATCATGGTGAAAACCTGATGTATTTAATACTTGGTTCAGGGCTGCTATCAACAATCTCCGCCACCAGTGGTTTTCATCGAAAACAGAGTCTTGACAACTTACAATCTTATCACATAAGATAAGATTAAGGGCAATATTGAATATGAACTGGAACATTGAACTCTATGATGGTGTCGAGGATGCGATCCTCAATATGCCACACAGAATTCAGGCTCGCATGCTAAAACTGCTTGAGCTCATTGAAGAACATGGCGCTAATCTTGGAGAACCACACACTAAGTCAATGGGAAAAGGTCTATTCGAGATTCGCGCCAAAGCGCAAGAAGGTCTAGGACGCGGATTGTTTTGCTATCTACAAGGTTCAAATATCATTGTCCTTCATGCGTTTATTAAGAAAAACCAGAAGATATCTAAAAAGGATCTTGATCTCGCTTATGAACGAATGAAAGAGGTTACAAAATGAGTAGTTTAAAGTCTCTAAAATCCAAAGCATTAGCTAACCCAGATGTAAAAGCTGAATATGATGCGCTAGAACCAGAATTCGAGCTAATTAATACTCTATTACACATGCGGCGTGCTGCTGGTTTAACGCAAAACCAAGTTGCACAGCGTATGGGAACAAAAGAGGCGAATATTTCCAGGCTTGAAAAAGGAAACGGAAACCCAACACTTAAGACACTATTGAACTACGCCAGAGCTTGCAATTGTGAATTACATTTTGGCTTCAAAACAACTTAATCCAAACGATATAGAAAAGTACCTTCGGGTGTTTTTCTGTATTTGTTTTCCCTTGTAACAGCCAGCTTCATCAGCTTACTTTCGCCTTTACCGATGAGGATCGTCTCAACAGCACAAATGAGCATCAATTTGCCCGCTCCATTCGGTCCCGCAATAACCCATAACTGAGGCCGATGCGTCACTCTTCCAAAACCTCAACTACCTGCTCGGTACCACTCATAAAACTAACCAGTTCCCTACGGCCACCTGGATATTCCTTAATAACCATCCCTGCTGGAGTGTCAAACTCCGCATAATAAATTGGTTCACCAGCATTGAGGTGAGCACGCGCCTCTGAACCATCGTCATTTGCCAGTTGAGCATCAAAGATAGCCATAAAAGCGCACTCTTGCGCCAGTGACATTTTTGCTAAATTTTGCAGTTCAAGCCTCATCGCTGTAACCCCTGTAATTTGCACCACAAACTTATGACAGATAAAACTAACTAATGAATATTAAGGTAACAACTGTCGATAAATCACACACCATAGTATGCAGTGTAAATTCCATTCATACTCCGAACAACCCTTATCAATAAATTAAGCATCCGTTGCTCCTTGGCTATCCATGCATAACAACAAAATAGAGGATAAAGAGATGCTGTCCAAGGCAGAAATAATAACTTTGCGAAGCGGTTCGAAGAATAACTGCCTGAAATCCCAAGGTAGCGCTGAGGAATCCCCAGAAAATAGACAGGCATAGCGTTGTGTGATCTACTGATTGTTCCACCAAGTCAATAAGGTCACTGCTATGCCTGTACGTGAAGTATGTCATAACTTCTTTAAAGATGCTTTATC
>NZ_NSCM01000030.1 GCF_003287735.1 Photorhabdus bodei
GCCCATTGTTCGGCGCAGGTTGAAAACATAAAGATTACCTCAAGTCGTGTTTTTTATTGGGATCAATCTATGAGGTAAAAGTTCAATAACGAGGGGGCGGGTTAAAATATTTGTGTAGGAAAGACAGGGGAAGGCCGGGGATTTGGTACCGCCAGTACAGCTTCCATGCTATTAATGGCAAATGGTGAAAATGAAGTCAGTCTGGAATTTGGTGCGTTGGGTTGGTTTTCCTCAGATAAGCTATCAGATGAAACCCGTAACCGTTTTAATCCTGAAGCGAAATGTAGTCTAGAATTGACGGCTATGCGTGGTAAAAAAAGTGAAGTATTAACGGCAATTGAAGTGGTAATTGATAAAAATGGTCAGCCTGTGGCAACAACACCCGCGAATGAAGCGAAATATGTTGCTATTAGCACACCGATAGTACGTCATGTGATACAGGCAGAAAAAATAGAAGCTGGGCATATAGAGAAAAAGTATTTTGATCCGAAAGAATATCCACTCAATATGACCTTATACCGGTTTAGTCGTAATGTAAAAATCAGCGGCTTACCTGATTGGGAATGGGAGAAAGCAACCCCTTATACCGATACCCCAGAACAACGTCAGCAATTGCAGCAGGCTTATGTGGCGGTCTGGCAGGCTTATCAGGCAAAAAATTTGCAGGTAATTCGTGACCAACGAAAAATCGCGCTCAAAGCTTGGGCTTGGGCCACTGGTGAAAGTGAAGAGAGTATTTTTGCTGATCAGCCTATTTATAATAATGTCAATGCAAAAAATTTCAGGATGAAGCCAATTGATTGGGATGACTACCGGGTTCAGATAATGAATCAGGGTAAAATGATCAGACTAGTGAATAAATCAGATCCGGGAAGTTATCCGGTATCCTACTATTACGTTGATGAGGAAGATGGGGAAACAGTTTGGGCTACTACCGCGCCGATTTTCTCATTAATTAATGGTCGTTTTGTTCAGGTAATTTAATGGATAGCAATATCGGGTTATTTGACCCGATATTTTCTCTTGATGGAAAATGCAATAAAAGTCGGTAATATCGATACAGCATTTGGTGATTGTAAAACGACACTGGGATTGTGGATTTGGTTAATATTAAAGTTGAATAATATTCCACTTATCACCGGGTTACACCGGAACGTGAGGATAAAATGAGATTAAAATGGTTATTGCTATTATTAGGCGTGATGGTAATGCAAGGTGCTAACGCAAATGAACCGCAGTTGTATATCCGCAGTTTATTCGATATCCAATATGCCTTTTGTGACATCAAAACCAATGGCGTAACAGGAATGGATAACCGAGATTCAGCCCTGGAAGGCCGGGGATTTGGTACCTCCAGCACAGCTTCTATGCTATTAATGGCAAATGGTGAAAATGAAGTCAGTCTGGAGTTTGGTGCGCTGGGTTGGTTTTCCTCAGATGCGTTATCAGATAAAGACCGCAATCATTTTAACCCTGAGGCCAAATGTACGCTGGAACTGACGGCTATGCGTGGTAAAAAAAGTGAAGTACTGACGGCAATTGAAGTGGCAATTGATAAAAATGGTCAGCCTGTGGCAACAACACCCGCGAATGAAGCGAAATATGCTGCTATTAGCACACCGGTAGTGCGCCATGTGGTACAGGCTCAAAATATAGAAGATGGGCATGTAGAGAAAAAGTATTTTAATCCGAAAGAATTTCCTCCTAATATGACCTTATACCGATTTAGCCGTAGTGTAAGAATCAGTGGCTTACCTGATTGGGAATGGGTGAAAGCAACCCCTTACACGGATACACTTGAACAGCGTCAGCAATTGCAACAGGCTTATATGGCGGTCTGGCAGGCTTATAATGCCAAAGATATAAATACTCTTATGGAACAACAAAAAGTTGCGCTCAAAGCTTGGGCTTGGGCTACTAATGAAAGTGAAGAGAGTATTTTTGCTGATCAATCTGCTTACAGTGATATCAACGAAAAAGGTTTCAAAATGAAGCCAATTAATTGGGATGACTAT
The DNA here is from genome assembly GCF_003287735.1 of Photorhabdus bodei. Classification (GTDB taxonomy): domain Bacteria; phylum Pseudomonadota; class Gammaproteobacteria; order Enterobacterales; family Enterobacteriaceae; genus Photorhabdus; species Photorhabdus kayaii. The sequence goes on from NZ_NSCM01000030.1 coordinate 2,016, forward strand.
ACCGTTAAAATAATGAATCAGGGCAGAATGGTCAGATTGGTGAATAAATCAGATCCAGAAAATTCCCCAATATCCTACTATTATGTTGATGAAGATGGCGATACTATTCTGGCTACCGTCGCACCAATCTTTTCATTGATTAATGGTCGTTTTGTTCAGGTAATTTAATGGATAGCAATATCGGGTTATTTGACCCGATATTTTTTCTTGATAGGAACAGCAAAAGAAAGCTATTATCGGTTACGCAAGATAAAGACTAATTATGTTAATTCTGCCAGATATGGGGGAAGAAATATGGGTAATGCGGTAAAGATTGGTGATATTGGCACAGCGCATGATGATTGTGGAGCGACATCGGTTATTTCGGGATCGACCAGCGTGAAAGTTGATGGTATTCCTTTAGCTCGTCAGGGCGATAGTTTAGCGCCACATTCATCTCATTCACGCATAATTGCCGGTGGTTCCAGTACCGTTTTTGTTGATGGTAAACCTGCGGCGAGAACCGGTGATGCAGTGAGTTGTGGTGGAGTTGTGATTGGTGGTGGTAGCGTTAATATTGGTTAAGGAAAAAATATATTCTCAGTTAATATGCGCAGCGCCGTTTGTGATTGTAAAACCCCGGACCCTTATATTCACAAAATTAGTGTTAAAAGTCGGGAAATGGGTTTTTCATTATAATCAGATTGAACCGATAGGGGATATTTGAGTGGTTGATGAAGCGGGTGGTATACCGGCAGCAATTTCATTGGTGGGAAAACAGTGTCTGTCTGACAATCCACACTGTCTATCTCTTTTTTATTGCGTTATTTTTACGATTTTCTTCATAAAATAACTGGCGGGAAAGAACCTTAATCCCCATCTATTTGGGGAATATTGTTTTACATGCAGATTTATTTTCAATTCATTATTAATGGTTAATGATTTCGATTAAATTCCATTAACTCTATTTATGAAAAGTTTTAACCAAGTTAAATCCTCCCTTGATATAAAAAATTAATACTTCTGTATTTTCACCTTTAAATGATTCTGGCAGGTTAAAATAAATGAAGTATAAAACCGCTGATAAATAAATTGATATGGTAGGGGAAAAGTTAATTCCTGCCTTGGGTTTTATGACAGGCAGGTTTTAAACTGTTATTAAAAGTCATTCTTTTAACTTATGGTTTTAATCGCTATAACGTTTTCACCGTTGTTTTTACCATTTTTAGCACCGGTTTTTTGTGAAGTTTAATGAACATCAGTTATTGTGTTTTACCTTTTAACCGATGCTAATCATATCCGATTTTTATCTTTACCCGTCATCTTTCAAGTTGCCTCTTTGTTGGCTGCACTCATTCACCCCGGTCACATTGTTATCTATGCTCCCGGGGATTCGCTCCCTTGCCGTCGCGATCCATCTTGAAATCCATAGGGTATAATTCAATAAATGCAATTTTTTGAAAGAAGATTTAATTGCATTTACTATGCGAATTTAAGGCAAGAAAAAAATTAAATCCCGTCCTAGGTTTTATGACAGGCAGGTTTTAAACTGTTATTAAAAGTTATTGTTTTAATTATGGTTTTAATCGGTATAACGTTTTCACCGTTGTTTTTATCGTTTTTAACACCTTGAAAAATAAATTAATGAAATGGATTTCACCTTTCGTACCTTTTGGGAAGATAAAATGTAACATGAATACGGCAAAATTGGCCGTATTCATGTTAATAAACTATTATCCAATACCAGTTGATCATTTGAGTATTTTTCGCTTCTAGATCGACGAGGCTTTTCTGAATTTAGTCGACTATAAGCTGGCCGATACGGCAGTCGTACAGCGTAGCTAGTTTCTCTAGGGTAGATCGACGAGGCTTTTCTGATTTTTCCCACTGAGAGACAGCAGACTGACCGACACCTAACTTTTCTGCAACTTCTGATTGTGACAAGTCGCGATAAACACGCCAAGCAGCAATGATACTAATTTGTTGTTCAACCATGATCCCAACTACTTCATGTGGGATAGTTTCTTCATCATTTTCACCTACTTCATATGATACTGATACATAATCTTCATCTCGATCAGACAGGACTAGTAGACGTTCATACTCCGCTATAGGCAGGATGACTGATTGCCGCACACCGTTTTCGTCAGTAATAAAGTTAATCACAGGCATAGAATTTACTCCGGTTAAATTAAATTTAATCAATATAATACAATGTATTATGATTTTTCCTTGTTATTTTTTGCTAATAGGTGTTTGTTTGTCTGCGTTTTACTTCTTTGACTTCGATGATCACAGGTTCACCGTTAATTACGTCAAATAAGATGCGATAATCACCTACTCTTAATCGATACTGGTTTTTGCTGCCGCTCAGCTTTGTTATATCCAGTTGAACTATTGGGAAGCTTTCCAGTTCCGATACTTTTTTGTAAATCGCTTTTTGGTACCGGATGTCGATCTTGGCTAACTGTTTAGCAGCTCGACCAGACCAAACCACTTTGATCATTTTTTCCCTTATCGATTAAAAAACAGATCTATTTTAGATGAGATTAATATTAGATTGAAAGTCTGATATTGACAAGAAAACTCTAATTTTTATGTCCATTTTTCTAATGTAAGAATAGTAAGTCTAATAATCAAGTAGTAAGCTAATAATGTTAACTACAGAGATATCTCTATAACTGACATTGAGAACGGTTGATTTTGTATTGGCAAGGAAAGACAGCCTGGGAGACGACTGTCAGGGAAGAGAGGGCTACTTAGTCATACAGTTTAGAGTTTTTCCCCATTAACGGCTGACCAATGATAAGGTTGCAGTTCACGTATGGTTTTAAATAACAGCTCGTTTTTTTCATTAGTCACCGCCGCTTTTACTGAGCCTCCCCAATGAGCCAGACGTTCCCGACATATTCCACAGGGTGACAAAATGATATATTCACAACCGGCATCTTCACGGCAAAGACATATAGAGTGCGTTACCGCTTCATTCAGTTTATGGGCGTCTAAATAGGCGCCAACTTCCATACAAAGAGATAATGCGTCATTTTTGGTATCAGGGGCAATGCTGGTTAAGATTTTGCCCGATTCTGTCCGTACCGCGGCAGCGCCACCCCATCCTTTGGGATATCGTTTTTCAATTAAGTTAACTGCGGCATTATATAACTCTTGTTCTATACCCGTCATCTTTCAAGTTGCCTCTTTGTTGGCTGCACTCACTCACCCCGGTCTCATAGTTATCTATGCTCCCGGGGATTCGCTCCCTTGCCGCCGCGATCCATCTTGAAATCCATTGGGTATATATTCATTAATTTACTGCTCCTATCTCGTTAGCTTATTTTATTTTTCTGGGTTAATAAAACAGTACAATTTATACCCGTCATCTTTCAAGTTGCCTCTTTGTTGGCTGCACTCGCTCACCCCGGTCACATAGTTACCTATGCTCCCGGGGATTCACTCCCTTGCCGTCGCGATCCATCTTGAAATCCATAGGGTATATATCATATAAAATACGGATGGTTTTTTCTAGGTAGACTTTTTTTTAAATAACCATCCCACTGATAATGACCGCCAGTCGATTAAATAATTCACTAAACATACGTTCGGTAAATGGCGCGAACATCGGGATTAAAAGTGTGAGTACCAATATACCGGTAGTTAGTGTTAACGGAAAACCGACCACAAAGATGGAAAGTTGTGGTGTCATCCGGTTTAAAATCCCCAATGATAAATTCAGTGTTAATAATAGTGTTATCAATGGTAGAGCCAGCATCATGCCGTTGATAAATATCATACTGGCGCTTTGTGCTAGCAGTAAAAATCCTTGAGCGCTGAGTTGCAGTGGTTGTACCGGAAGAATCTGGAAGGTGTCTGCCAGAACCGATAATAGCCATAGGTGACCATCAAAGGCCAGAAATAACAGTAAGGTCAAGAGGTTAAAGATTCGTGCCAAAATAGGCATATTGGGGCCGCCGGAGGGATCAAAAAAGGTAGCGAATGAAAGCCCCATCTGTAAACCAATTATTTCACCGGCGTGACGCACGGCTGCAAAGGCAATTTGCATTGTCAGGCCAAGTGATGTCCCAATCAGGATTTGCTGGAGCATCACCCAGAATGCCGCAACAGAGAAAATAGGCACTTGCGCAGGTTGCAGGTTTGGCATCAAGAGCAGTGTTACCATCACTGCCAGTCCTATTTTGACTTTCTTAGGTGCCTGTTTTTCACTGAATAATGGCGCAGTACTGAACAGCGCAAGCACCCGAACCAGCGGCCAGAAAAATTCACTGACGAACTGGATCAGCATTTCACTGTTAAAAGAGATCATAACTAGCCAATTATCACCGGTATGCTGCTGTAGAGTTCACGCATGTAGTCCAGCAATAGGTTTAGCATCCAAGGGCCGGCGATAACGGTAGTGACAAATACCGCCAGAATTTTGGGAATAAATGATAGTGTCATTTCGTTAACTTGTGTTGCAGCTTGCAATAAGCTCACAATTAAACCACATAATAAAGCCGCTAACAGCAACGGCGCAGCTAGCGCCAATGCGACTTTCATGGCTTCTGTTCCCAATGCCATTACTGATTCAGGAGTCATAATGTTTGCCTCTTTTCAGGTCAACCGTAAAAACTTTGTGCCAGAGAACCCAGTAGTAATTGCCAGCCGTCAACTAAGACAAATAACATGAGTTTGAAGGGCAGTGAGATGGTTGCAGGGGGGACCATCATCATCCCCAACGCCATCAATACGCTGGCGACCACCAGGTCAATAATCAAAAATGGAATAAACAGGGTAAAACCAATCTGAAAAGCGGTTTTCAATTCGCTGGTAATAAATGCCGGCATCAGTACTCGCATAGGAACAGAATCGGCGGTTTCAAACGGCGGTTGATCAGCAAGACGTGCAAACAGCGCTAAATCGTTTTCCCTTGTCTGACGCAACATAAATTGCCGTAACGGCTTGGCGCCATTTTCTAACGCGGTTTCCAGACTAATTTTATCTTCACTGAAAGGCAGATAAGCATCTTGATAAACTTTATCGAAAACCGGTGACATAATGAAAAACGTCATAAATAACGCCAGTCCAAGTAAAACCTGATTCGGTGGTGCCGATGGGGTGCCTAAAGCATTACGCAGTAAACCCAACACGATAATAATGCGGGTAAAACTGGTCATCATGAGTAAGGCGGCGGGAATAAACGTCAGCGCGGTAATGAAAACTAATGTTTGAACCGGTAGTGACCAACTCTGCCCACCGTTTGCCAGCGGTTGACTGATGATGCCCGGTAACTGTGCCGCGGCATCTATCGGTAAAATAAGCGCAGCGAGTATCATCCCCAGGCGGCATGACAATGCAAACTTATCCCTTATAAAGAGAGAACTACTTTTTTTCATCATCTTTGCCTTGTCGCATCAGCGTATTTTTTAAAATCTGACCAAATAGTGCCGGTTTTATAGTTTGTTCTTCGGTGGTATCACGGTGGGATTCAGGTATTGGCATCTGGTGTAATAAATTAATTTGCTGAGCAGTGACACCTAATACCAGCCAGTTATCTTCAACTTCGACAATGACGACACGTTCACGTTGCCCCAGGGAGCAACTGGCTTTGATACTCAATTGTTGCTGAGTTTTCCCTTTGTTGGAAAACAGCCCTATACGGCGTATTAGCCAAGTGAGGGTAAAAATCAATAGCAATACCCCCGCTAGCGCGCTGCTGACCTGCATCAACGTCTGACCTGCGGGAAGTGGCGCGGATGTGGCGACTTGAGTAACCGCTTGGGTTTGCGCGGCGGAACCTGCCGCGCCATTATGTAAAGAGGGCTGGAAAGCCATATTAACGACTCAGGCGACGCATACGTTCAGAAGGGGTGATGATATCAGTGATACGGATACCGTATTTATCGGATACAACCACAACTTCACCCTGAGCAATCAGATATCCATTGATTAAAATATCCAACGGCTCCCCGGCAAGGCCATCAAGAGAAACGACTGAACCTTGAGATAATCTCAGCAGTTGTTTGATGGTCATTTTTGTCCGGCCCAATTCTACGGATAATTTGACCGGAATATCCAGAATCAGGTCGATATCCGATAAGTGAGCCAGTGTATCCTGAGGCTCCAGAGATTCAAAAATCGCCGCGCCGCTGTCCGAGGTTTGTTGTTGCGCGGCCTGTTGTTCCAGAGCTTCTGCCCACATATCTTCGGCAGATCCGGTTGAAGCGGTATCTGTGGGTTGCTTAGCATCACTCATTGGGCTGTTCCTCATCCAGAGCATTTAAAACGGGGTTAATAAGATGTTCGACACGCAGGGCATATTGCCCGTTTAATGTTCCGTACTGACTGGTGAGCACGGGCACACCATCAACGTGAACGATCAGGCGTTCGGGTTTATCAATAGGTAAGATATCGCCCGGCTGAAGTTGCAGGATTTTTGACAGCCTCAGCGGGATATCAACAAAGTTAGCGACCAATTCCAGCTCTGAATGCTGAACCTGTTTTACCAGGCTTTCTCGCCACAGGCTGTCTTCTTGCCGGGCATTTTCCAATGGTGGATTGGTCAGACGTTCCCGTAGTGGTTCGATCATGGCAAACGGAATACAGATATTAAATTCACCACTCAACGCACCAATTTCCACTTGAAATGGCGTTGTCACCACAATATCGTTCGGTGATGTTGTAATGTTGGTGAATTTCACCTGCATTTCAGAGCGAATATATTCCACTTCAATTTTGAAAATGGCGCTCCAGGCATCACGATAGGAATCCAACGCCATGCGTAACATCCGGTTAATCACTCGCTGTTCAGTATGGGTGAATTCACGACCTTCCACTTTGGTCGGGAAACGTCCGTCACCACCAAACAGGTTATCTACCGCGATGTAAACCAGGCTTGGTGCAAATGCAAACAGCGCTGTTCCTCTTAGCGGTTTCAGATGAACCAGATTAAGGTTGGTCGGTACCGCCAGGTTACGGGCGAATTCATGATAAGGCTGAATTTTTATTGCGCCGACGGTAATGTCAGGACTACGGCGGAGCATGTTAAACAACCCCATCCTAAAATGACGAGCAAAGCGTTCATTAATAATTTCCAGTGCTTGCAGACGTTCCCGAATAACACGGCGTTGGGTATTGGGATCATAAGGGCGAACCTCATTTTCCCCGGACGCGGTATTTTCCACGTCGTCACTGGCACTGTCGCCATTGAGCAGAGCATCAATCTCTGCCTGTGAAAGAATATTGTCACTCATGGTGATTATCGCAGAATAAACGTGGTAAACAGCACATCGGTGATGACCTGATCCGGTTCACCGGGTACCAAGGTTGGGCGAAGTGTTTGCTTGATGTCGTCCATCAGACGCAATTTACCGCTGTCATGAGCCAGATCGGCCGATTTTTGGCGTGATAATAGCAACAACATACGACTACGAACTTCCGGCAGATACTCGTGGAAACGCTGGCGAGTTTTTTCATCAGCTAAACGTAAAGTCACACCAATGTAGAGCACTCGGTCAAAGTGATCTTCATTGTCGATCAGGTTGACGGTGAAAGGCTCCAGAGTCATAAAGACAGGGACTTCTATGGCTTTGGATGCCGCGGAGTCACTCTCTTTTGCTTGTTTAAGTGCCCACCAACTGTATCCCCCGATGGCGGCACCGATAACGGCAATCAGTACTAACAGTATCATCCCAAATGGATTTTTGCGTTTATGCTCGTAGCTATAGTCAGACATGGACAGACAAATTCCTGTTTTTGTTGCGGATAAGTGTCCACGCATTCCATAGTGGGCTGACTTATCCATCAATATCGATAATCATTATCCCGCGTATTTCCGCAGGCAATAGCTGGAACAAACGGGGAAAAAACGACTAACTCGTTCGTTTGTTGTGAACCTTGTTTATACCCGTTATCTTTCAAGTTGCCTCTTTGTTGGCCGCACTCACTCACCTTGGTCACATCGTTATCTATGCTCCCGGGGATTTGCTCCCTTGCCGTCGCGATGCATCTTTGAAATCCATAGGGTATATACCCTTCACTGTTGGGTATAAGCACGTATAAATATTTTCCACTATCAGGCGAAAATATCCACACCTCCTCGGGCGGACGCGAGTTGATGAGGTGTTAAATGTACTGTGGATTCAGTGGCTGAGTGATTTTCCGAGGTGGCATCCGCATTGCGGCTTGCGGTTCCGCCTGAATGTTGTGAATCAGAGCGTTGTTCTTGTTGCCACGGGCTAGCGTTGTCACTGCTGACACTGCTTTGGGTCAGTTGAATACCACTTTCTGCCAGTGCGTGGCGAAGTCCAGGTAATGCCGCTTCCAGTGCCGCCCGGACATGGCTGTGAGCCGATGCCAGATGTAATTGTGCTTGATTATCTTCAACGGACATGCGGATTTGCAAGGCACCTAGCTCTTGTGGATGCAGGCGTAACTCTGCCTGTTGCAGGCCATTGCGGTTGAATAAAATAATTTGTTGGTTTAATTGTTGTTGCCACTCTTCACTACCCAATTGGGCATTCAGTAAGGGAGTAGAGGCACTGGATAACTGAAACTGGGCGGTCTGATTGTGCCCTGCGGAGAGCAGGGGAGAGGTTGCCACAGAGGAGATTTGCCCGGTTTGTTGATTTTCAGTGACTGCTGGCGCGGGCTGGATCTCAGCTTGAGCGGTAGTTTGAGTTAGTGCTGATTCACGTGGATGAGGCTGAGTTGCAGTTTCATGCTGGATAGTTGCGACAGCAATCTTGGGTTTTACCGAAGAATTTTGCCCAAATCCGTTTTCAGGTTTGGTTTTAAAAAAGGCTTCCGCTTTTTCTTCTTCCTGTTTTGGTTGTTCTGCAATCGCTGTCAGAGGATTCTCTTCAGTCGATAATCCTGTAACGCTAATTTGACGGTTTTTATCATTATGCTTAACGAGTCCGTCAGGTTGGAGGCTACTTTTCTGGTTTTCTGATTTGATGGCTAACCCGGATAATTGTATGGGTAAACTTGCCGCCAGCTCTTCTGCTGACATAAGTTTCTCATCAACAGCAACCGGTTGTTTGTTTGCATCTGCTTTTACATCAAGGGGAATCAGCGAGGAGGTAATCGGTTCCGTTGGTATTTCATTTGAGGTAGATAATTCATTCGCGATAGACAATTCGTTTGGGACAGATAATAGTGGCGACAAATCGTGGTCTGTATCATCTATAATCTCTTCTCCTTCTTTGGATGATACTTTTCCTGGTTTGGCCCCGCCTTTCTGCGCCAGTTCGGTTTCCAGATTAAGAAACTGAGCAAAAGCCGAAGGTTGATCGGCATCAGTGAGTGAATTGCCGCGCGGTGGTTGATTTTCTGTCGGTTTCAGGTCGGCAGGCAAAAGAGTGAGATTCATTATTTATTTCTCCGTTGTGCGCTACGTTGGGCATACTCATCCATCTGTTTCTGTTCCGTTCTGTTCTGATGTAATCTTCGGTTGTTATCTGCCCGTTGTTGCAAAGTATCGAAGGCATTAAGGCGCTGTTGTTTTTCCCGCCACTGTGATAAAGCCGTATCAAGCCGCTGTTGCCATTGATTAAGCTGCAATTTGTGCTGTTCAATCGCTTTTTCCAGCGTTTTCATGAATTGCTGATAATTTTGCCAAGTGGTACATGGCATACCATTACTCAATGTGTCATTTAGGCGTTCCCGGTATTCATCCTGATAGCCCATCAACGTTGCGAGTTGTTGCTCCATTTGCTGATAGTTCTGACGAACTTGTGCTAAGTGAGTGGCGGCTTTTTCCACTGCATTTTGTGCAAGGTCACGCAAGGTTATGAGAGGTGATTGTTGCTGCATCTTATTCCTCGCTTTAATGGCAACGCCCAGAAAATCGTTACGTTATGTAGGTAACAACTGTTGTAATTGAATGCGGGCAGCTTCATATTCACTACGCTCTTCAATATCTTGCTGTAGAAATTGTGCCATGTAGGGATAAAGCTCAATGGCTTTGTCCAATAGCGGATCACTGCCAGCCGCATAAGCACCGACGTTAATCAGATCACGGTTACGCTGATAGCTTGCGAGTAGTTGTTTGAACTGCTGTACCCGCCGGTAGTGCTGCTTATCAATGAGTGCGGTCATTGCGCGGCTGATAGAAGCTTCAATATCAATCGCCGGGTAATGTCCTGATTCTGCCAGCGAACGGGAGAGGACGATGTGACCATCGAGAATTGCTCGGGCAGCATCGGCTATCGGGTCTTGCTGATCATCACCTTCGGTGAGTACGGTATAGAACGCGGTAATCGAGCCACCGCCATTCACCCCATTGCCTGCACGTTCCACGAGTGCCGGAAGTTTGGCGAAAACCGAAGGCGGGTAGCCTTTGGTTGCAGGAGGCTCGCCAATGGCTAGGGCAATTTCACGTTGCGCCATGCTATAGCGGGTCAATGAATCCATAATTAGCAATACATGTTTACCCCGGTCACGAAAATCTTCAGCGATACGGGTAGCGTAGGAGGCACCTTGCATGCGCAACAGAGGTGAGATATCGGCGGGTGCGGCGACAACCACTGAGCGGGCTAAGCCGGCGGTGCCAAGGATGTTTTCAATGAAATCTTTAACTTCGCGGCCACGTTCACCGATCAAGCCAACGACAATCACATCAGCTTGTGTGTAACGTGCCATCATGCCAAGCAGAACACTCTTACCGACCCCGGAACCGGCAAACAATCCCATACGCTGCCCACGGCCTACGGTCAGTAGGGCATTAATCGCTCGCACGCCGACATCCAGTACATCACTGATTGGTGTACGTTGCAGAGGATTGATTGGCGGTGTGGTGAGTGGCGCTCGATAGCCGGTATCTGGCGAAGGAAAACCATCCAGTGGACGACCGGCGCCATCCAAAACTCGCCCTAACAGTTCCGGGCCAAGTGGTAACTGGCGTCCACTGCCACAATCTTCACTGTATGGGCGGGCGTATACCCGGGCGCCGGGTACAATCCCTTCCAGATCTTCAAGTGGCATGAGAAGAAGTTTTTCGCCATTAAAACCGACAACTTCACTTTCAACTTCTTCAACATTGCTACCGTTTTGTCGCTCAATCAGGCAGGTTGCTCCGAGAGGCAGATGTAAACCTGTTGCTTCCATCACCAGCCCGGTCGCTCTGGTCAGGCGTCCATAACGACGCACTGGTGAAGTTTTCTCCAGTTTCTGCTCAAAAGCATCCAGTGTCGCCAGCCAGCGCCCGAGTCTTGCTGTCATTACAATTCCCCCGGTGCGGCCAGCCGGCATAACTCATGCCAGCGGGTTGCCAAACTGGCATCCAAATCGCCTTCATCGGCACTAATTTTACAACCACCGGGATGCAGTTTGTTATCTGCCAGTAAGCGCCAGCCGTGTAATGAGAGCGTGTTGCCTAATTGTTGCTCAACCATTGGCATATCTCGTGGATGAACCCGCAATTGGGGTTTTCCACTCAACATTGGTTCCTGTTGAATAAATTCACGGATCTGATTGAGCAGGGCAGTGCCATCACAAATCGCCGGTTGACCCAAGATTTGTTTCGCCGCGGTCAGTGACAGTTGCATCAAGCGGGATGCAATGATCGTGTCAAGTCCTTCCAATGAATGTTGGAAATCCGCTAGCAGATTTTGCCACTGCTCGGTGATAGGTTGCTGCTGCTGAATGGCATCTTTTCGTCCCTGTTCCAGACCGGCCTCTAAGCCGGCTTGATAGCCTTTTTCATAACCTTGCGCTTGACCTTCGGTAAATCCCTGTTCATGGCCTGCTTGTCGAGCCTGTTCTTTCAGGTTATCCAGCATTGCCGCTTGTTCAAGGATTTCATTGTGCTCAGAGTCTTCCTGTGAGTCATCAACGGGCTCTGGTTTGGCCCGTAGTTTTTCCCACTGTGTGAGTTCGTTTGGTTTCCAGGGTTGCCAGTCAGCATTGTTTAACTTATCAGACATAGCTATCGTCGCCACCATTTAGGATAATCTCACTGCTTTCTGCCAGACGACGAACAATAAGCAGAATCGCTTTCTGTTCGCTTTCCACTTGCGACATCCGTACCGGACCACGGTTTGCCAGATCATCGCGCATAATCTCTGCGGCACGTTGAGACATATTGTTGAGGAAATGATCGCGTAGTTGCTGGTTGCAGCCTTTCAGTGCAATGAGCAGAGAGTCGGTGGTGATTTCCTGCAACAGGCGTTGGATACTGCGGTCATCCACATCAATGAGGTTTTCGAACAGGAACATTTCATCGATGATTTTTTGTGCCAGTTCATTATCGTAGGCACGCATGGCTTCGATAACATTCTCTTCTTGCTGACTTTTCATCAGGTTGATAATTTCAGCCGCGGTACGAACGCCACCCATTTTGCTACGCTTGAGATTCTGACCGTCTAACAGGTTATTGAGCACTTCTGTCAGTTCAGCCAGTGCCGCCGGCTGTACGCCACCAAAAGTTGCGATACGTAGCATGATGTCGTTGCGTAATTTGTCATCAAACAGCGCAAGGATATCGGCTGCTTGTCCACGATTTAAGTGAACCAGAATGGTGGCGATAATCTGTGGATGCTCTTCACGGATCATATCGGCTGCCATTTGTGGTTCCATAAAGTTGAGGGTCTCAATACCGGTGGTGGTTTCACGGGATTCGAGAATATCCTCAAGCAGACTGGAGGCGCGTTCTTCACCTAGCGCTTTAATTAACACCGAGCGCAAATAGTCACTGGCGTTGATACTCAGTGCCGCATACTGGCCGGCATCTTCTTCAAATTCTGCCAATACATCCACCAGTTGCTGATTAGAAATTTGGCGCATGCCTGCCATTGTGATACTGAGTTGCTGGACTTCCCTGGAGTTCAGGTGTTTAAACACCTCGGCCGCCTGATCTTCTCCCAGGGTCATTAACATGACGGCGCTTTTTTCTGTTCCGTTCAGGCTCATTGTTCGTTACTCATCCATTGACGGATCACCAGTGCCACTACGCGAGGATCTTTTTCTGCCAGCTCGCGAATGCGTTGGCTTTGAATTTCAGCACTGACTCGTTGACGTGTCAGTTTCTGGCGCGTTTTTTCATCCATTTCTGCACTAGATTCAGTCATTTGTTTTTTCTGAACTTTCTGTGCTTCAAGGGCGGCTTTTTCCGCAGCGCGTTTTTTGGCAAGTTGAGGCACAACCATTTTGCGCCATAACAGCCATGCCACCAGAATCAATAGCAGGTAGCGGCCAAAATCGAAGGCTTTTTCCAACAGAATTGGGTTCTGCCAGACAGGAATAACCTCGATATTTTCTTTGCTTTCAGTAAATGGCGTGTTAACTACATTCAAGCTGTCGCCACGCTCTTTAGAAAAGCCCATCGCTTCTCTGGTCAACGCTTCTATTTTTGCCAATTGCTCAGGGGTTAGCGCCTGAGTTTCCGGGCCATTTTTGCCTTCCACCGTGACATAATTGACGACAACGGCGACGGATAAGCGTTCAACACCACCGGCTTGCTGTTGCACATGACGAATAGTCCGATCCACTTCATAGTTTGTGGTTTCGTCACGGCGGTTATTGCGATTACTGTTGACCGTGCGCTCGTTACTACTACCGGCGGATGAGGTTTTCTTATCGCTCTTGCCGTTTTTGTTGTTCTCTTTGGTATTTGGTTTATCAATCGGCGCACTCGGTGGAGGGCTCGGTTGATTGGAAAGCGCACCGGGAATACCGCCAACCTGAGGGCCGCCACTCTGTTCGCTCTCGCTTAACTGTTTTGAGCGAACCGCCGCCTGATTTGGTGGCTGGTTAGGTTTATATTCTTCCGCGGTCTCTTCACGACGTGAAAAATCCACCTGTGCCGTCACTTGTGCGTGAACGTTACCACGACCGACAACCGGAGCCAGAATCGCTTCAATACGATGTTGGAAGCGGTTCTCTACTTCCTGAATGTATTTCAGTTGACTGGTATTCAGATCGCGTCCGGTAGCGTCGGCTTGGGTCAACAGACGTCCGGCCTGATCAACGATGGTGACATTGCTCGGCGGTAAGCCGGCGACACTACTGGAAACCATATGGACAATGGCATTTATCTGGCCTTCATCCAGTGTACGACCTTGCAGTAATCCAACGGTGACGGAAGCTGAGGGCGATTTCTGTTCACGGACAAACAGCGAGGGTTTAGGGAGTGCAAGATGAACTCGGGCATTTTGCACCGGCCCTAAAGATTCAATGGTGCGTGACAGTTCACCTTCCAATGCCCTTTGGTAGTTAACTTGCTCACTAAATTGGCTGATCCCAAACTTTTCTTTATCGAGTAGCTCGAATCCAGCAGCTCCACCCTTAGGCAACCCTTGTTGCGCCAATCTTAGCCGTGTCTCATGCACCTGTTCGGCAGGGATCATGATAGCAGCGCCATTTTCGGCAAAACGGTAAGGGATATTTAATTGGGTTAATTGGGTGACAATATCGCCACCATCTTTATCGCTCAGATTACTGTAAAGCACCCGATAATCGGGGCTGCGTAACCACAGGAAAAGGGCAATGACAATCGCAACGGCTGCGCTGCCGGCAACTAATAATGGCACTTTAGGATCAGCTTTTATCTGGTTAATGATAGCACTGAAACCTTTAGTTTGATTTTCAACGTCGGTTGTTGCGGCACTCATAGACGATCCTTGCCTTGCTGTTCAACATGAATACTAAAAGCGTGGCGTAACAAAACAGACTCCCCATACGCAAGCGAAAAAATTCTTCCTATTTTCAGTTTTGTCATTATTCGCTGTTCACTCATCTTTTAATGGCACAATAAGCCCTGACTTTTTACTTTAATTACCCGCTTTAGATTGAGGGGGCTATGTTAGGGTGGCGGTCTGAAAATATGCCGTATAAGCTTTGGGTTAATATGGCATTGAATTGCGTAGGATATAGGGTGGTTTAACACGAGGTTTTTATGTCAATTCAAGCAATTGAAGGCGTGTTGCAACAGATGCAGGCTCAGGCATTACAGGCAGCCAGTATCGCAAAACCCATGCCATTGCAGGGGGGATTTGCCAGTCAATTAACGGCGGCTGTTGGTAAAATTAATCAAACACGTTTAAATGCCACAAAACAAACTCAGGATTTTACACTAGGTGTACCCGGTGTTGAATTGAATGATGTGATGGTGGAGATGCAGAAATCCAGTATCGCTTTGCAAATGGGCGTCCAGGTAAGAAATAAGCTGGTGGCTTCTTATCAGGAGATTATGAATATGCAGGTGTAGGTATTAATTTATTGATGTCTATCGTTATCAACCTTCTGTATTTCCTGTTTGGTATGCTTTTTTAATTTTTAGAAGTAAACAGGTTCTTTGTTATCTATCCCGCCCAGTTTGTCAGCAGCCACCTGTATTTGTAGGTGGCTTTTGCATTTCTGTCCACATTTCAGCGCTGCCCATTTTGTTATTCCTTAGTTAATCTTTCCTAGGAAAGTGGTAAAATTCATTGTCAATAAAATATTTAAGGTGTCACGGTTTCGAATAATAATTCTCAACTCTAATTTCTGAGATTAATGTTAACTTGTTGATAAGTATCAAAAAACGATAAGGAGAATGAGCGGTATATCCTGTTATAATTGAATCTTAAGTTTTATGCCGGTTGCATTAATTCATAAAAATTTACTGAATGTTTAATAATAGATTAAAAGTTAAATTATGTGGTTTAATTTTTAATTATTTATATACCCGTCATCTTTCAAGTTGCCTCTTTGTTGGCTGCGCTCACTCACCCCGGTCACATAGTTTGCTATGCTCCCGGGGATTCGCTCCCTTGCCGCCGCGATGCATCTTGAAATCCATAGGGTATAGATATAAGGAAATAATATGTCTGAAGTTATGAAACCTGAAAATGAATGTCCGTTTGATCCTAAGCAATATGAATGTCACAGTGTTATCGCTCCGGTTGGTTCTTTTTCTTGGGCCCTGATTCAATTAAAGCTACGCAAACTTGTCGCTCGTTCTGTTTGGAGTGATAAAAAGATGTATTTGGCTATTGTTCCTCGTGTGAATGATTTAACAGTAGAAGAAGGCAGTGCTTACGCTGTTGATGGTGTCGCCGTTGGCACTAAATATGATTACTTGACGCATATTGATCTACGCAATGAGCACGGTAACTTTGTACCGTGGCAGCCAACACAAGAAGATATGATGGCTTGTGATTGGAATTTTTTTGAAGATAAGGTAAAGGCTGAACCAGAGTCAGATGATATGTTGGTTTTCGATCTTAAATCAGAGTTTGGCGAAAAAGCTGGATATTATGGATATTTGAGTGAAAATAAAATAAGTGACTCTAATGCCGCTCCCATAGGGACTTTAACTATTATCCAAAATAAGATAGATATTAAAAATATTTTAATATTCCATACTGTTGAAAATCCAGGTTATATTCATTTTTCTGTATCCTTTGATGAAGTTAATTCTCAAAAGGTGAAAGAATTATTTAAGAAAAATCTTTATGTCAAAGTTGACAATATAACCTATAATCTTGGAACAAGCCCAGAATGGAGTTCAGATATAACAAATTCCACATCCGGTGTTTTATATAACAATGACCCGCCCAATAATCCACATAAAGTGGATACTGAAAAACTAGGCAGAATTATAAAGCAAACAGGTGTAACTAAGCGTTTTTACTTAAATTGGAGTGATGCATAAGAATAAATAATTCAAATCTACACCCTAAATTCAAGGCTGCGCTCCTGCGTGGTCTTTTTATTTTTCACAATCAACTTAAATCACAGGGCTACATATAACAATTCATTAATATCTATTAGTCACGATGAGGATGGAATATGAAGAACAATCCTGATTTGTAGACTGGGATATTATAAGGTTTTAAAGACGCTTAGCCTCATTTAAGTCAGAAATGTAAAATACCTTTCATTGACATATAAGATACTGAGAATGAAAAGCAACACACTATTTAATTGCCAAGGTTTCTTATAATCTGAATTGAAATCAATACATCCTAAACCAAGCTCACAAAGGGGTAAATAATGGTGATGAAAGTACATCACCTTTATTTCTCAATTACTTTTGTTCCGTAGAGTTCATAAGAGTATGATAGGGTTCAACAGGGAATTGGCCGTAGCTATCATTTAATAATTGCTGTTGGCTTGCTTGTTTGATGAGTTTACTTAATTCATCAAGTCTTTTCTGTAGTAGTTTTTTAATCTCATTTTCATTATCTAAAATTATCTGCAAAATGTTGGTCATTTTTTGCTGTAACGAAAGAGAAGTCGTCGATGATATTGAAGAGTGGCTGATCACTTCTACTGCTTTGAGGTAGGTGATTTCCATATCAACAAGTTCATCCCATTTTTCATTTTTAGCTAAATTAAGCATTTGCTCACTTAAACTTAGGATCTGTTGGTAAGCTGACAAAAGATCCATTTTATTATCCATTAAACAATATCCTGACTGGCGTTGTAATGAGGGCCAATTTGCCGCCAAGCGTCTGAAATCTCGGTGAGTAACTTTATTACTTCGGTAATGGCTGGCTCATCATTGCGTAAATTAGCGTAGAGTAAACGTTGGGTCATATAGTCGTAAAGGGAAGCGAGATTGTGTGCCAGCTCTCCACCTTTTTCATTATCTAACCCCTGTTTGAGGCCATTATCGATGATATTGATCGCTTTGGAAATAGCTGCGCCTTTTTCCGCGATATTACCTTGTTCCATCAGAATAATTGCTCGACGTAGGGCGCTAAGCGCCCCGTTGAACAAAATCTGAATCAACTGATAGGGGGAGGCGTTCATAATTTCGCTCTCCACATCTATCTGGGCATATAATTGACTTGCCGAACGTTGATACATAATTTCCTTTAATTATCTCATTTGCTGTAATTGTGAGAGGAAGCTACCGGTTTTTCCCAAGGAAGAGACCATTTTATCCAGTTGTGAAAATTGGCGTTTATAACGTTCAATTGTTTCGTTAATATTCTGTTTCGTCCTGTCTACTTGTTGATCAAGGTTTTTTAGACGTTTGCTAATGCCATTAGTCGCGGTAACTAAAGTACCTTCATGACTATCCAGAGCATCTTTTAATAGCTTATGTGTTTGGGTGGCAAAACCCGTTTCTTTACCGTCACCCATAAAGAATGCTTTTACATTAGCCGGTTTTTCTTTTAGATTTTTTTCCAGTTTTTCGTTATCAATTTCCAGCTTGCCGTCAAGTTTTTGTTTAATGCCCAGTTTATTCAGGGTTGGAATATCATTAGCCGCCTGAGAGCTGAAAATCTGGCTTCTTAGCTGGTTCTGTATTCCGCGTAATGTGCTGTCACCTAATAAAGCACCATTATCTTTCGACGGTTCTTCACCCTGTTTTACTGGCTTAAATTTGGTCAGTGAATCAAATGTCGTTTGTAATTCATTATAAGTATCAACCCAGTTTTTAATCGCCTCTTTCATCGGCTCAATATCACGGGATATGACCAAAATTTCTGGCTTATGTTCCCCAGGGTTATCTTTATCCTCGGTCGTTTTTTTGAGATCCAGTTTAACGCCTTCGGGTGCATCGGTAATATGGTTTGTCTGACGTACAATTGGGATTTTATTAACGGTCAAGAGGGCATTTTTCGCTTCAACCGTTTGAGTGAGTTTACTCGTTGTACCCGGATAGTCTAGAAATTGACTGAGTTTGTTATCGCCTTCAACTTTGATGGTCATCACGGATTCAGTGCCCGCTTTTTTAGCCGTTAGCACTAAATAGTTTTCGCCATCTTTGGCTTTAATAATACTGGCGTTGACATTACCTTCCTGCTTATTAATGGCATCACGGATCTCAATAATGGATGTTTGTCCGTCTGTCAGCTCGATTTTCATCGGCTTTTTTTCGCCAGGTTGAGTAATGGTAATTGTTCGGGTTTTACCTTCGCCCAAAGTTTCACCCATATACTCTTTGATATTACTGACTTCTTCTGTCTGTAATGATTGTGCTTGTGCCAATTGTTTAACTTCAATGCTGTAGTTACCTGGGCTGGCTTTAGAATCCGTACTGGCAACGAATGCATCATGTTTTTCGCTGGCAGTGGTTGTGCTAAGTTTATCGAACTTTTTCAGTGACTCAGACGCGGTTTCCAGCTTTTCTAAACTGCCTTTTAACGTACCAAAAGCGGTTAGCTTACCTTTATAACTGGTTTGCTGTTGTGTCAGAGGGACTAAACGCTTTTGTTCTGCTGCCTGAAGTTTATCCAATATAGAGCCCAAATCCATCCCCGACCCGGCGCCTAATGAAGAAATGCTAGCCATTTATTGACTCCTTTATTAGTAAATCTTTATTGAACCGGTTATCGGTAATTTTTTAGAAAAGTTTACTAATAAAAATAATTTTTCTATGGTAGGAATAGTCGTGAAGAACCGACGCTGTTTGGCTTATCAGTACAGCGTGATAAAAAAGAAAAAGTTTTTTCAAGAAAAATTAAAGGTTCTTTGAGGAGCGCCGATAAAACTGTTGGCGGTGATGAACACCGTGGGTAAAACCCAAACTTATATATCGACTTGATTTTAAAAAGGAACTCTAACTATGGCACAAGTCATCTACACCAACAGCCTGTCCCTGCTGACTCAGAATAACCTGAATAGAGCCCAGGGTACTTTGGGTAGCGCTATCGAGCGTCTGTCTTCTGGTCTGCGTATCAATAGCGCGAAGGATGACGCGGCTGGTCAAGCGATCGCTAACCGTTTCACTGCAAATGTTAGAGGTTTGACTCAGGCAGCACGTAACGCTAACGACGGTATCTCTATTGCACAGACTACCGAAGGTGCTCTGAACGAAATTAACACCAACTTACAACGTATTCGTGAACTGTCTGTTCAGGCAAGCAACGAAACCAACTCTGCGAGTGATACCAAATCTATCCAGGAAGAAGTTGCTGAGCGTTTAAAGGAAATTGATCGTATTTCTGAACAAACTCAGTTCAACGGCGTTCGTGTTTTGCGTGAAGATAGCAAAATGACCGTTCAGGTTGGTGCTAATGATAATGAAGTTATCGATATTGATCTGAAAAAAATCGACAAAGAAGTTCTGGGACTGGGAACATTCACTGTTTCTAAGGAAGTTCCACACGGAGAAGCAGTTACACAGGTTGACGATGGTGCAGGTGGGAAGAAAACTATCGATCATACTGCCGACGCTAAAGTTAAGGACCTGAAAAATGTAGAAGTCTATAAAGCCGTTAAGGATGATGGTTCAGTTGATCCTGACAAATATGTTGTCAAAGGTACTGACGATACAGATGGCAAAGTAAAATATTTCGAAGCCACTATTGCTAAAGATGGTAAATTAACAGCAGATAAAGACATCACTGCTAAAGCATCAGAAAAGCCTTTGGAAACTTTGGACAAGGCTCTGGCAAAAGTTGACAGCCTGCGCAGCTCTCTGGGTGCTATCCAGAACCGTCTGGAATCTACCGTTAACAACCTGAACAACACCGTTAACAACCTGAGCGCTGCTCGTAGCCGTATCGAAGATGCTGACTACGCGACCGAAGTGTCTAACATGAGCCGTGGTCAAATTCTGCAACAAGCGGGTACTGCGGTTCTGGCTCAGGCTAACCAAGTGCCTCAGACTGTATTGTCTCTGCTGCGTTAATTGCTCAGCTAGGGCAATATGTGAACCTGATTCACATAAAAATCCAAACAAATCAAGGATCGGCTCGCCGGTCCTTCTTTTTTAGGAGTTTATCAGGAACAGCCTAAAATTTGTGATACTATTAGGCAGACAATAAATTTCGCATAGGTGAAAAAGAAGTGTTTTTACTACATTGTTCAAACGATTGCCCTTGTTAGGGGATTGGATAATGATGGTTAGTCTCTTTTTCCAAAGGTGTCTGTTGTTGTGAGCGATTTGTATACCGCCGAAGGCGTGATGGACAAAAACAGCCTCTGGAAGCGCTACGTACCATTAGTTCGCCATGAAGCGTTAAGGCTACAAGTTAGGTTACCCGCGTGTGTGGAGCTGGATGATCTACTTCAGGCCGGGGGAATCGGCTTACTAAATGCGGTGGAACGTTTTGATTCCTTACAAGGAACCGCGTTTACCACTTATGCGGTACAACGCATCAGAGGTGCAATGTTGGATGAGTTAAGGAGCCGCGATTGGGCTCCGCGTAGCGTGCGTCGTAATGCGCGCGAAGTGACGCACATCATCCGTAAACTTGAGCAAGACTTAGGCCGTCCAGCCAGTGAGCAGGAAGTTGCTAAAGAATTAAAGATTGATCTGATAGAATATCGGCAGATACTGTTAGATACGAATAACAGTCAGTTGTTTTCGTATGACGAATGGCATGAAATTCATGGTGAAAGCTGTGAACCTGTCATTGAAGAAGGGCATGAAACTAATCCCTTACAACAATTGCTGGAGAGTGACGTTCGTCAACGGGTAATTGAGGCTATCGATTCGTTACCTGAGCGAGAAAAAATGGTTCTGACGCTGTATTATCAGGAAGAACTTAATCTGAAAGAGATTGGCGCAGTACTTGAAGTCGGGGAGTCCCGTATAAGTCAGCTACACAGCCAGGCGATTAAACGCTTGCGGGCACGCTTAAATCCGGAAAAGTAACTTTTTTGCTTATTTTGTTTTTTGTTTAAGACTACACACAGGGCTTATCTCTTATGTCTGTTACAACACAAAAGAAACGGCCGCTCAGCCGTTACATTAAAGACTACAAACATAGTCAAACTCATTGCTTGCATTGTCACAAGGCTCTTGACCGTATCTCTTTGGTTTTTAATGGCCAAGTGATCAACAAAGAGTCCATCTCCGAGATGACGGAGTTGATTGATGACAAGACCTGGGATGAGCTGCAAGATAAATTTGTCGCGTTATGTCGTTTTTGCAGTGAGATTTATTGCAATAGCGAGACAGATTATTTTGACATCATGTCGTTCAAACAGTACCTGTTTGAACAGACTGAAATGAGTCATAGTACTGTTCGTGAGTATGTGGTTCGTTTACGACGTTTGGATGAATTGCTCACTTCAAGCAATTACCCTGTAAAAGAGTTCACAACAGAGAAAATTCAGGAAAAACTGAGTGAAAAGCTGTCACAGTCGGCATTCAGTAACTACAACATTGCTTTGCGCAAGTATGAACAGTATTTGAGCTGGCAACAGGGCGGTCACTAAGCTGGAAATATAAACAGCAAAGAGATGATTAATTTTGGGGGAACACATGTTTGATGTGTTCCCTTTGGACCGCGGACAAACCACGTTAAAAATAACGAGGTTCGTTTCTTTCATTATGAATAATAATGCAACTCATTTTCTTCATTAATCCGGTTTAATCGCCCATCAGGGTGTGTGGAAGAATTTATACGTTGGGCAAATTACCTATTTGTTACGGGATTTTTTCTATTATTTCATTTGCTTAAAATTACAGAAGTGATGTGGGAAGTTTTTTAAATATCACAATAGGTGCCAATTTATTTTACCTTATTATTTTTTTAGCCGTCTCAACATTAATTATCCCAACATCATTCGAAATCCATAAGGTATAGAAACAAAGGCATAGCGAGAGTTCTACTCGACAAAGCGCAAGATTGGTCACGGAAAAATGGCATTAGCAGACTTGAGTTAACCGTTGCAATAAAAAACACATTGGCAATAAAGCGGTATTTGTCATCAGGCTTTATTTTTTCTGGCATCAGAACTGGCTCACTGTTTATAAATGGTGAACTGACAGATGAATACTATATGGCTAAAGGAATATGGCTAAAGGAATATCTGAAACAATAATGAACCGTGGGCAAACAACCAGTGATTAAGCTAAGACTCTTGGGGAACACATTTTTGATGTGTTCCCCTTAGCTATAACCGAAATTAACCGATAGTCATCAGACTGGCGTTACCTCCCGCCGCTGCGGTATTAATGCTCAGTGAACGTTCATGTAACAGACGCTCTAACAGCAGATTAGTTTCTCCACGGGCAAAACCTTGTACGGAAATGATAACGCCTTTACGTTGAGCGACTTGTTCGCAAACTTGACGCAGTTGATCAGAGTCGCCGTGGTAAATAACCGCTTCGAATGCCGTATCTTCACTCTGCCAGTCCTGAACCAAATTAATTGATTTACGGACGCTATCTGGCAATTGACAAAACAGTTTCTGATGTAGTTCATCATTTTGCCATAGCAATTGACAGCCTACAGACAGTGTTGCTGCCAGTTGAATGAATGTATCTTGTTGATTATCCGCCAGACACAGCACCTGACCACGAGGTAACAAGGTGTAAGTATTGCGTTCGCCCGTCGGCCCAGGCAACAGGCGGGTGGTGCCACCTTGTGCCAGCAATTTATATTGTTGAACTAACTGATTTAGCTCTTCGTTGTGCTGATTGGCTGCCCATTCTGTTAGTGCATCAAAGGGAGCCATTAGCGCTGAACGGGCATTGGCATCCAATGGATATTCAGCATCTTGACGTTCCAACGTTTGGTTGATCGCATTTTGAGGACGGCAAGAGAGTAGACGGTACAAATAGAGTGGGCCGCCTGCTTTCGGTCCGGTACCAGACAAGCCTTCACCACCGAATGGCTGTACGCCAACAACAGCGCCTACCATGTTGCGGTTAACATACAGATTACCGACTTTCGCTTTAGCGGTAACTTGTGCAATCGTTTCGTCAATACGAGTATGGACACCCAGAGTCAGGCCATAGTTGGAACTATTAATTTGATCCAGCAATTTATCCAGTTCATTACGTTTAAAACGGACAACATGCAGAACCGGCCCGAAAATCTCCTGCTTAAATTCATCAAAGCTTTCTAGTTCAATTAGTGTCGGTTTAACAAAGGTGCCTTGATCCCACTCTTGGTTGTCAACCACATTATCTTGTGCTGCCTGATAAATCGTGCGCCCTTTGGTACGCATTGCTTGAATATGACGATCAATGCCAGCTTTGGCTTCCGCATCAATGACCGGGCCGATATCGGTAGACAGGCGCTCAGGATTACCCATCCGGCATTCAGACATGGCGCCTTTCAGCATAGTAATGGTGCGTTCTGCTACATCATCTTGAATACAAAGGATACGCAAGGCAGAGCAACGTTGACCTGCACTGTCAAAAGCAGAGGCGACCACATCAGTAACAACTTGTTCTGTCAGTGCGGAAGAGTCGACAATCATGGCGTTCAGACCACCAGTTTCGGCAACCAGAGGGGTTGGGCGCCCTTGTGCATCAAGTCGTCCGGCAATATTACGTTGTAATAGGCCGGCCACTTCAGTGGAGCCAGTAAACATCACGCCTCGTACTCTCTCATCACCCACCAGAAGAGAACCAATGGTTTCACCTCGGCCGGGTAATAATTGCAATGCGTCGTGGGGAATACCTGCTTGATGCAGTATTTTGACCGCTGTTGCCGCAATTAATGGGGTCTGTTCCGCAGGTTTTGCTAATACGCTGTTACCGGCAGCCAATGCAGCCGCTATCTGTCCGGTAAAAATGGCTAATGGGAAGTTCCACGGGCTGATACAGACAACTGGCCCCAGTGGGCGATGCGTATCATTAGCGAAATCATGGCGAACCTGTCCTGCGTAATAATGGAGGAAATCGACCGCTTCGCGTACCTCAGCAATCGCATTATTTAAGGTTTTGCCAGCTTCCCGAACCAAAATACCCAATAGCGGTTGCATCTGGTTTTCCATCAATTCCGCCGCACGAACCAGAATAGCGGCCCGTTCTGATGGTGGCGTCGCAAACCAGATTGCGCCAGCTTCTGTTGCGACATCCAGCGCATGACCGACTTCTTGTTCAGTTGTTTCACGAACATGGCCGACAATATCCGAAGGTGTCGCCGGGTTAATAACCGGTTTAGCGGCTGGTAACTCATCTTGATGGTGATAATTGCCGCCCAGTAGTGGCTCGCTATACCGTTCTTCGGTAGCAGAACTTAATAGCGCACTGGAAAGAGATGCCAGACGATGTTCGTTGGCAAGATCCAGACCGGCTGAGTTTGCGCGATCTTTGCCATACAGATTGTGAGGCAGAGGAATTTTCGGATGTGGAAGACCGATTTGACCTTCGGTTTCGGCCAGTTTCTGAACCTTTTTCACCGGATCGGCAACCAGTTCATCCAGTGGTAATGTGGTATCGGCGATACGGTTGACGAAGGAGGTGTTAGCGCCATTCTCCAACAGACGGCGGACCAGATAGGCCAACAACGTTTCGTGAGTGCCTACTGGCGCATAAATACGGCATGGGCGGTTTAATTTACCATCAGCGATTTTCCCGACCACTTGTTCATATAATGGTTCTCCCATGCCATGCAGACACTGAAATTCATATTGACCGGGATAATAGTTTTGGCCCGCCATATGATAAACAGCAGCTAAAGTATGGGCGTTATGGGTAGCGAACTGAGGATAAACCAGATTAGGTACTGACAACAGTTTGCGGGCGCAAGCCAGATAAGAAACGTCAGTATAAACTTTGCGGGTGTAAACTGGATAACCTTCCAGCCCGTCGATTTGAGCACGTTTAATTTCACTATCCCAGTAAGCGCCTTTTACCAGTCGCACCATCAGCCGACGGCGGCTGCGCTGTGCTAAGTCAATAACTGTATCGATAACAAAGGGGCAGCGCTTCTGATAAGCCTGAATAACGAAACCAATGCCATTCCAGCCAGCCAGTTGCGGTTCAAAACAGAGCTTTTCCAACAGATCGAGAGAAATTTCCAAGCGATCTGCTTCTTCGGCATCAATATTGATACCAATATCATATTGGCGAGCTTGTAATGTCAGAGAAAGCAGGCGTGGATATAGCTCATTCATGACGCGTTCATATTGAGCACGGCTATAACGCGGGTGCAGGGCAGAAAGCTTAATGGAAATTCCAGGCCCTTCATAAATGCCGCGGCCGTTAGATGCTTTCCCGATAGCATGAATGGCTTGTTGGTAGGAAACCATATAATTCTGAGCATCTTCCTCAGTTAAAGCGGCTTCACCTAGCATGTCGTAGGAGTAACGGAACCCTTTTTCTTCCAGCTTACGTGCACTTGCCAGCGCTTGGGCGATGGTTTCTCCGGTCACAAACTGTTCACCCATCAGGCGCATTGCCATATCTACGCCTTTACGCACTAATGGTTCGCCGCTCTTACTGATAATGCGATTCAGTGAATTGGAGAGTTTGGCTTCGTTGTGGGTAGAAACCAGTTTGCCGGTAAACAGTAGCCCCCAGGTTGCTGCATTGACAAACATGGACGAACTTTGGCCTAGGTGAGAATGCCAGTTGCCGTTACTGATTTTGTCGCGGATCAGCGCGTCGCGAGTGGCTTTATCAGGAATACGGAGCAGGGCTTCCGCAAGACACATTAGCGCAACGCCTTCCTGAGATGAAAGCGAGAATTCCTGCAATAACCCTTGAACCAGACCTGAACGACCCATGCTGTTTTTCTGGTTACGCAATTTTTCTGCAATGCTGTAAGCCAGCTTATGAGTCGCTTGTGCCTGATCTTCTGGCAATTGCGCCTGTTGTAGCAGCATGGGAACGGCCTGTGTTTCTGGCAGGCGATAGGCGGCAGTAATTGCGGAACGTTTTACTGATTGAGGCAGGATATGTTCCGCGAAGTCGAGGAAAGGTTGATGAGACGAATCTGTTACCGTTTCTTCTGCGATTATCTTCTCTTCTTTAATATCCTGACTAGCAGAGAGTTCAGCGATCTGTTCATTGTTTTCAAGACGTTCAAGATAATTAAAAATAGCTTGTTTAATTAGCCAATGTGGAGTGCGGTCAATCCGTTGTGCCGCAGCTTTAATGCGATCGCGCGTTGCTTCATCAAGCTTCACGCCCATTGTTGTACTACCCATCCTTGCTCCTTAATAGGTAAGGTTTATCTAAAATTGCATGATAATATCTGACATGTTGCAACTTTGTGCAACCTTATGAGAATCGCTTGTTTTATTTTTGTGAAATTAATCTAGTTATTATAATTAGGTGGATATATTTATTTTTGTGACTTTATTTGATTGATATATATTGGTTTAACATTTTGTGGCTCATGTAGGCGTATAACCCTAAAATGGTTAAAAAGTATAATTTTTAAATCAAATAAATGTGATTCAGTAAACGTTTTTTGTAAAAAATGGCGTTAATTAGTTGTTAAATTACCTGATGCTAATCTAGGATTCACTGTAACTTTCTAATTGGTTACAAAAATAATTATTTCAATTTAGAATTATGGTCCATCTTTAGGTGCAATCAGGTGCAACGTTCCTGAACCTGACAGGGAAAACTCTGTGTACCCGGGAGAACTGCGGATTTGCAAAACACAGATAACACTATGGAGAACTTGCATGACAGTAAATACACCAATGCTAATCACCTTTATTGTCTACATTACTGGAATGTTGTTGATAGGTTTTTTGGCTTATCGTTCAACCAAAAATTTTGATGACTATATCTTGGGAGGAAGGCGATTAGGTAGCGTGGTAACGGCTTTGTCTGCCGGTGCTTCGGATATGAGTGGCTGGTTATTAATGGGCTTACCTGGCGTAGTCTATTTTGCGGGGATTTCAGAAAGCTGGATAGCCATTGGTCTTGCTTTAGGTGCTTACCTGAACTGGAAATTGGTGGCAGGCAGGCTACGTATCCAGACGGAAGTCAATAATAATGCGCTAACATTGCCGGATTATTTCACCGGTCGTTTTGAGGATAGTAGCAAAATTCTACGTATTATTTCTGCACTGGTTATTCTGATCTTCTTCACCATCTATTGTGCTTCTGGCGTGGTTGCCGGAGGATTGTTATTTGAAAGTACGTTTGGTATCAGTTATCAGAAGGCCATGTGGCTCGGTGCCGCGGCAACAATTGCCTATACTTTCCTTGGCGGCTTCTTGGCGGTCAGTTGGACTGATACGGTTCAGGCCTCATTAATGATCTTTGCGCTTATCTTGACGCCGGTCATCGTTATTTTCTCCGTGGGTGGCATTGATACCTCTCTGGCTCTGATAGCAGCAAAAAGCCCGGCTTATATGGATATGTTTAAAGGGTTGAACTTTGTTGCCATTATCTCGCTGTTGGGTTGGGGGTTAGGTTATTTTGGTCAGCCACATATTCTGGCGCGTTTTATGGCGGCAGACTCCCATCACACTATCCGCAAGGCTCGTCGTATCAGTATGACCTGGATGGTGTTATGTTTGGCAGGCACTATTGCTGTCGGTTTCTTTGGTATTGCTTATTTTGAAATACATCCTGAACTGTCTGGCCCGGTCACAGCCAACCGTGAGCGTATCTTTATGGAATTGGCGGTTATTCTGTTTAATCCGTGGATAGCGGGCATTTTACTCTCTGCTATTCTGGCCGCGGTGATGAGTACCTTAAGCTGTCAGTTGCTGGTGTGTGCAAGTGCTTTGACGGAAGATCTTTACAAACCCTTTATCCGTAAATCTGCCAGCCAGAAAGAGTTAGTGTGGGTGGGGCGTTTCATGGTGCTGCTGGTGGCGGTCATCGCGATGGTGATAGCAACCAACCCGGACAATAAAGTACTGGCTCTGGTCAGTAATGCATGGGCTGGATTTGGTGCTGCGTTCGGCCCGGTCGTACTGATTTCTGTTATCTGGAAACGTATGACACGTAATGGCGCGTTAGTGGGGATGTTGGTAGGGGCCGTCACGGTATTGGTGTGGATGAAATACCAGTGGTTTGCGTTGTATGAAATTATTCCTGGCTTTATCTTAGCTTCTATTGCGATCGTGATTGTGAGTCTGTTGGGTAAAGCGCCGAGCAGCGCAGCGCAACAGCGTTTTATTGATGCTGAGGCGCAATATAAGACTATACCTTATGGATTTCAAGATGCATCGCGGCGGCAAGGGAGCGAATCCCCGGGAGCATAGATAACGATGTGACCGGGGTGAGTGAGTGCAGCCAACAAAGAGGCAACTTGAAGGATGACAGGTATAAATGAGTTGAAATAAAGTAAATTGAAATAAAGGTAAAAAAGCGTGAAGGCGAAACGCCTTCACCACACTGCCGACAAACCTCGTTTAAAATAGCGAGGTTTGTTTTTTCATCATGAAAAATTATTGGGTGCCAGTAACTTTGAGTCATTCATTAAGAGAATTATCGGCGACCAATGTCGTCATATCTTCACCTCGGGATATTCAGTGGTAAGCAGAGATAAATAATCTTGATAAAACACATCATATAATGTGGCCGTTTCGGGGGTTGGAACGGTGCGGGTTTCTTCATCAAGATGAACAAAATATTGGCAAAGGTGGGCGAGCCGCGCTTGTTTATCTTTCTCTTCTGCCAAGGAATCACACCACATAGCTTGAATAGCCGCACCTAATGCGGCAGCTTCTTGGTTAGTGACACAAATAACAGGCGTATTCATGACATCAGCCACAATTTGCCGCCATTTTTTACTGCGAGCGCCGCCGCCGGTCAAACGGATCTCATTAATTTCAATCCCTTGCTTGCGAAATAATTCAATACCAAAACGTAGCCCGTAGGTGGCGCTTTCAACTGCCGCCAAAATGAAATTTTGTTGATTCATATTGCTAATATCCAGGTTATGGAGACTCGCTTTGGCGTGGGGAAGCGGTGGAACACGTTCACCATTAAAAAACGGTAGCATCATCAAACCATTAGCACCGGGTTTACTCTGGTTCAATGTGTCATTAAAAGCCTGAATATCCATATTAAACAGCTTTTGAATGGCGGTTGTGGCTGAAGTCACATTCATCGTGCAAATCAATGGTAACCATCCATTATTAGAGGAACAGAAACCCGCGATCATTTCAGAATCAGCGACAATTGGTTTGTCAGAGTAAGTGAATAGGGTGCCAGAGGTGCCTAAACTCATGGTCGTGATGCCAGGAACGATATTGCCCGTTCCAATTGCAGCCATCATATTATCGCCCCCGCCAGACGCAACTTTGGTTGTCGGTGAAAGCCTTAATCTTCTTGCTATTTCAGGCTTTACTGTGCCAATACAGGTCTCAGCGGAAACCAATTCAGGCAGTGCATTCCAAAGACGGCCATCTTGATCAATGAATTGGGCAATTTGGTTATCCCATTCGCGTTTACGAATATTCAATAATCCCGTTCCTGAAGCATCACCATATTCGGCAACTAATCTGCCTGTTAGCCAATAATTGAGATAATCATGAGGTAATAAAACGGCGTTCAGTTTTTCCCATAACTCAGGATGGTATTTTTTGAACCAAAGAATTTTAGATGCGGTATAACCTGTTTGCGGCATTAATCCGAGTTGTGCTAAAGCAGCTTGCGTACCACCGAGTGCATCAATAATTTCCTGATTTTCAACCGCAGTTTCAGTATCACACCAGAGTTTTACCGGTGCTAAAACATGACCTTTTGCATCCAGAGGAACAAAACCGTGCTGTTGACCTGATACGGCAAGTGCGGCAATTTCTGTACCAGAAATTCCTGCTTGCTCGATCGCTTGAGAAAAGGCACTTTCCAATGCCTCTGTCCACCAGTGAGCCTGTTGTTCACGACGGCCGTTTGAATCGCTAATTATTGGATGAGGCGAGCTGCCTTCACCCAAAATATGCGTTTTTTGGCTATCGACAATAATGACTTTAGTACTTTGTGTACCGCAATCGATACCAGCATAGAGCGCCATGTATTACTCCATTTCCAACATAATTTTGATATCTGTCGGGTGACCTTCCGCGGCTCGTTCATACGCCTGAACGCTGTCTTTAAATTTATAGGTTGCGGATAATAGGGGAGTTACCTTGAGCTTGCCAGAGCTAAGTAAACGAATAGTACGAGGGTACATATTTGCGTAGCGGAAAATAGTTTTGAATGTGATCTCTTTAGCTTGAGCAGAGACAATATCAAATGGCGCTGGATCAATAGGCATACCGACCAGAACAGCTATTCCACCCGGTGCAATGTGCTCTGAAATAGTGGTAATGACGGGTTTTGCGCCACTACATTCAAAGAGAATATTGACGCCATTACCATCGGTTAAGGTATTCACTTTCTCAGCAAGTACTTTGTTATTAACCGGGTGAAGACCTGGATACTGTTTTGCAATTTCTAGTTTTTCATCGAACACATCACAAATAATGACATCAGAACAACCACCGGCTAATGCAGCAAGTGCGGTAACAATTCCGATCGTGCCAGCACCAACAACTAATGCGATATCTCCAGGTTTAATTTCTGCTTTTGTGGCTGCTTGCATACCGATAGCTAATGGTTCAACCATTGCACCTTCGGCAAAATTGACATTATCAGGTAATTTGAACGTAAATGCTGCCGGGTGAATAACCCTTTCACGTAAGCAACCATCAATAGGGGGCGTCGCCCAGAAACGGATTTCTGGATCTAAGTTATAAATACCCGCCCGTGATTGTGGTGATTGCAGATTAGGAATTCCAGGTTCCATACAGACACGATCACCGATTTTTAAGTGAGTCACGTTTTTACCTACTGCTGTGATGACACCTGATGCTTCGTGCCCGAGGATCATCGGCTTTTCGACAACAAATGGCCCAATGCGCCCGTATTGATAATAATGCACATCGCTGCCGCAAATCCCCACCGAGTGAATTTTTATTTCAACATCATTTTCACCCAGTATTTCGGAGGCTTCCCAGTCTTGAATTGAAATCTGACCTGCTTTTTCTAATACTAATGCCTTCATGATCTGCCCTCTTATTTTGATATTACCGATATCATTTATTTGGAGGGATATTAGATCGAAAATTATTATATTTATGTGATTTAAGTTAAGGTCTTATTAAATGGTGATGTTTTTGTGTCAATATTAAAAAGTGAATTTTCCACTTGGTCACTATTTTAATATATATATTGATAATATAATGATATCAATATTATGAGTATGAGCAAGCAACTGTATATTGAAAAAACAATAGCTTTTTTGGCAAAAGATATATTCAATTCAAGAATAAAGCGTTTGGATATTTGAATTCGATAAAGATCGTGATATGACGTTTTTGCGTGACTGAATGGGTTTAAATGATTATTTAATAATAACGTTTATGGAGATTAAGGAACGCAGCGATTAATTTGATATTTTTGCATTGAAATTAACTAAATATGGAATAGTCCATGGAAATAAATTATGACACACTGAATGATAATGGTAATTCTAAAAGCCTACAAATTCAGACTAGAACTCACCGAAGAACAGTTGCAGCGCCTGCGATAGTTATGCGATAGTTATGCGATTGTGTGCGTTTTGTCTGGAATCATGGGCTTAAAGTGACTCAAAAAATACTGGATTGTAAGTGTAGTAGTAATTTTTCAGCTTGCAGCAATAGAAAAGACCTGTGGAGTATTATTCCAACAGGTCATATAGATATTAAGGATTTGAATAAGTTAACTGTACAAACGTGTTCTACGTTTTTTTACAACTTGAAAACCGATAATTAAAACCATAAACCAGATAGGCGTGATGATTAATGCTTGGCGGGTATCATCCCGTAAAGTGAGTAATATCAGAACAAATGCAAAAAATGCCAGACAGACCCATGACATGATAACACCCAATGGCATTTTATAGGTTGAAGCCTTATGTAATGCTGGGCGACGTTTTCGGTAAACCAAATATGAGCACAGGATCATGCTCCAAATAAACATAAATAGAATGGCTGAAACGGTAGTGACTAGGGTAAATACATGCATAACATCAGGAATTAAATAAATCAGCACTACACCACAGGATAAACATAAACAGGTGAAGATTAACCCTGATGCAGGAACGGAACGGCGTGAAAGGCGGCTGAATTGCCGTGGTGCGTCGCCTTCTTTTGCTAATCCAAATAGCATGCGGCTGGTGGAGAAAACCCCACTGTTTGCTGAAGAGGCGGCGGAGGTTAATACCACAAAGTTCACGATACTGGCGGCAGCGGGTAAACCGATTAGAACAAACAGCTCAACAAAAGGACTTTTATCTGCGATGATTGAACGCCACGGTGTGACTGACATAATAATTATCAGCGCCAGCACGTAGAAGGTGATAATACGAATCGGGATGGCATTAATGGCTCTGGGCAGCGATTTCATTGGATCTTTAGTTTCTGCGGCCGCTGTGCCTACTAATTCAATGCCCACAAAGGCAAATATAGCTATCTGAAATCCGGCAAAAAATCCACTTAACCCTTTGGGAAAGAATCCACCATCATTCCATATATTTGCCAGTGAAGCGGTATGACCGGCTGGAGATTGAAAATGCATGCCAATCAGAACAGCACCTGTCACGATTAAAGCGATAATGGCAACGATTTTTATCATCGCGAACCAGAATTCCATTTCCCCGAATAATTTCACTGTAGCCAGATTCAGGGAGAGCAATAGTGAAACACAGAGTAGGGAAGTAAGCCATTGTGGAAAATCTGGTTGCCAATAGCTGATATAGGAAGTGATTGCGACTACATCGGCGATACCGGTAATGACCCAACAAAACCAATAAGTCCAGCCGACGAAAAAACCTGCCCAGGGCCCGAGCAAATCGGCGGAGAAATCACTGAATGATTTATAATTCAGGTTTGAAAGCAATAGTTCACCCATTGCGCGCATCACGAAGAACAGCATGAAACCGATAATCATATAAACGAATATGATCGATGGTCCGGCGAGAGAGATTGTTTTCCCTGATCCCATAAACAGACCCGTGCCGATGGCGCCGCCAATAGCGATAAGTTGTATATGCCGGTTGCTTAGATTACGTTGCAACTGCGTTTCCCCGGTTTTAGCGGAAAGTGAAGTGTGTATATTTTCTGCCATAGTATATAGTATCCAATATTTTCTTAGGTAAATTGTTACGGCTCTTTAAGTGGCCTTATATATGATGATGTTTGCGAAAAATATTGTGACACAGATTACTATAGTAATAACAGTCTGATCTCACTTTAAAAACAAATTGGTTGCAATTTAACTTGTCAATGTTGTTGGAATTGAATGTGAATTATTCTTTTAGAAAAAAATAGTCATAATATATTGACGACAGCTTTGTGTAGAGGAATAATTACTTGTATTGGGTTGTTAGCTCAGTCGGCAGAGCAGTTGACTCTTAATCAATTGGTCCGGGGTTCGAGCCCCCGACAACCCACCAAGTTAAGGCCAATCAAACGCGTTAATTATCGGCGGCTACTCATTGTTGATAAGCTTTCTTAAGTGAGGGTCAGGCTTTCTGGCATGCAGAATTGAGTTAAGATTATTTCGATAAATCACCAAGATTGTCAATTTTGTGGAATATTCAACCCCGGTGATGATACATTGCTCATTAATTAAATTAGAAACGATAGCCGACAGTTATATTAAAACCGTTAGTAGATAAATGATCTTTCTCATTTCCGTCTTTAATACTAAAACGGCTACCTTCATAACCGGCAGTAATTGAGGTGTTGGTAGTTGGGTTGATAATAAAACCCGCGCCCCAACCTAAAGTGTTTTTGCTTACTGCTTCCTTTTCAATATATCTATCACTATAGCGAGGGGAAGGTCTATAGTGGGTGGAAGATTTTGCATTAATCCTGGATAATCCCAGTTGACCATATAAGCTAATATAATTATTAATCCTATAGGTCGGACCCGCCATTAGGGAATAGTACTTAATATCACCTTTTGAGTGGTAATCCTTTGTTGTCTCTTTTTCATCTCCTTTAGCAAAGGTAAATGATGATAATAGCCCCCATTGATCATCAAGCTCATATCGGTAACTCAATGTTGCGCCATTTAGTGCGCTTACATCTTGTGGTTTCACATAGGCGTATCCGATTGAGGCTGTATGTTGTTCTGCTTGAGCAGGCAAAGTTATCGCGGATACAGAAAAGATAACTCCACAGCTTAATAACAATTTTTGCATTTCATTACACTCTATATACTTCTAAAATAAACGACTTTATAACTCATTTAAACGATTTGCTTACTAGCAGTTGTGACTAATATCATAACTTACACCATTAGTATATATTTTTTGATTAAATTTAGATGTTATTTTCAAATAATTACATTATTACTGAATTTTTAAGGATAGAAATAGTGATTATAGAAAAAACTACTAGAGCCAATAAATGATGGGATTGAAAGTACGGTAGAATCCATTGTTAGATTCTGTGGCGACTAACTGTCGCCACTTAAAATAGAGCAGGTTTGTTATATCCGTTAATGGTTGGCTATATTTTTATTTATCTATAGTTGATTTTAGCCATTGGATAAAGGCGTTGACTTTCTCATTCTGTTGTTGAGGCAGGGTACAGGTATAGTAATATTGTTGACATAATACTTCAGTGTTGGGAAAGGGGGCGACTAATTCATTGTTTTCAATTTTTTCCCAAATCATATTTTTTCTTCCCATTGCAACACCTGCATGGTGTATTGCAGCCACGGCAGCTAAATCGGAACGATCAAAGACAATACACTTTTGTGATGGCTCCAGTGTCATGTCAAAGTGTTCTGCCCAAGTATTCCACTCTTTGGTATCAGAATCGTAGCTCCATGCTTGTTTATCATGCAATAGTGTGCAGTATCGTAAATTATCAATATTTCCCATTAGATTATGTTGTTCGGCATACTGCGGGCTACAGACCGGGGTAATATACTCACTCATCAGATATTGATGTGATAATTCGTTGGATATAATATCATCAAAATAGATCGCAAGATCGATACCATAACCGCGGAAATTCACATTTTCATTACCGACTAAAATGTTCAGGTTAATGGATGGATATAGCTGATTAAAATCAGCTAATTTAGGCACTAGCCAGCATTGAGTAAAGGTTGGGCGGGAGTAAATAGTCAGGTTACCCGATAACTCTTGATTTTTTATTTCCAGAATTTCCTGATTTAGGTGTTCCAGCGTTGATTTAATTGTCCAAAATAAACGCTTTCCTTCACAAGTTAATTCAATTTTTCTGTGAAAACGTTGGAACAGTTTGAATCCTAACTCTTGTTCCAGAGAACTGATTCGATGGCTGACCGCACTGGCAGTGATAGCTAATTCGTCAGCAGCCAGAACAAAAGAGCCGTGACGAGCGGCTATCTCAAATGTATGCAGCTTTGATAACTGGCTTCCATTGAGTAACTTATTCACAACCATGAAATTATCATCTGTGTACATATTTATCGTGTTTCTAGTTCATCGACGACGGATAATATAACCGTATCATTAAGGCGGTATGTTTCAGATAGTTTTAGTGATTTAAATCGCAAATAAAGTGAAAATTTTGATCGGTATCACTGAATTGGCTCAATCTGATTCATGCATGGCTATGTATTAATCATTTGTCAAAAATTGAATATTCATATTCAATAATGAAAATTCGTGTGACGAACAAAGGTTAACTGTGGGGAATGATTAAGTGGATTCACAACCTTGGGTGATTGGTACGTTACTCACAAGTATTGTGTTAATTGTATTTACGATAATTAAATTAAAGATTCACCCTTTTCTTGCTCTATTGTTAGCCAGTTTTTATGTCGGTGCTTTAATGGGAATGAACCCTGTTGAAATGGTGAGCGCCATTCAAGGGGGAATCGGGGATACGTTAGGTTTTTTAGCCGTAGTGATTGGTCTGGGGACCATTCTTGGTAAGATGATGGAGATATCCGGCGCGGCAGAGCGTATTGGTATCACATTGCAAAAATGTCGATGGCTGTCACCTGATATCATTATGGTACTGATTGGTCTGGTTTGTGGTATTACGCTGTTTGTCGAAGTCGGGGTGGTATTGTTAATTCCACTGGCATTTTCTATTGCCAGGAAAACCAATACGTCACTGCTGAAATTAGCGATCCCATTATGTACAGCGTTGATGGCGGTTCACTGTATTGTTCCTCCACACCCGGCTGCATTATATGTGACGAATAAACTAGGTGCGGATATTGGCTCGGTGATTATTTATGGGCTGATAGTTGGCCTGTTTGCAGCTTTGGTGGGTGGTCCATTATTTCAGAAACTTCTCGGTAGCCGTCTGCCTTTTAAATCGGTTCCGGCTGAATTTTCTGAAATTGCAGTTCGTAAAGAAGAGAATTTACCCTCTTTAGGCATGACATTGTTTACTGTGTTATTGCCAATTGGGTTAATGTTGTTTAAAACGGCTGCTGAATTAAATATGGAAAAAGGTACCACGTTTTATACGGTGCTGGAATTTATTGGTAATCCTATTACAGCCATGTTCATTGCCGCGTTTGTTGCCTATTACACCTTGGGCATCAAGCAAAATATGGGAATGAGTACGCTGTTGACGAAAACGGAAGATTGTTTCTCTTCTATCGCCAATATTTTATTAATTATCGGCGCGGGTGGAGCATTTAATAGTATTTTAAAAGTCAGTGGCCTTAGTGATACATTGGCTGTTATTTTGTCGAATCTGGATATGCACCCAATTCTTTTGTCTTGGTTGGTTGCCATTATTTTGCATGCGGCGGTTGGTTCAGCAACAGTCGCAATGATGGGGGCAACAGCGATTGTTTCGCCTATGCTGCCGCTATATCCAGATATTAGCCTTGAAATCATTACATTGGCTATTGGTTCTGGTGCTATCGGCTGTACTATTGTGACTGATTCACTGTTTTGGTTGGTTAGGCAATATTGCGGAACAACGCTCAGTGAAACTTTTAAGTATTATACAACCGCAACATTTATTGCCTCTGTGGTTGCGTTGGCTGGGACGTTTCTTCTTTCTACCATCGTGTAATGGCTACCATTATGTAATGGAAAGAAGTAACCGCTCAGCTTGAAAAATAATAATAAGAAGTGCGGAGTGTCAATACCAGGGAAGCCTATAAAATAGGCAGATTTATATCTAAAATAATAAACAAGATAAACATTAACGTAGTGATCAAAATAAGGGGAAGATAAAAAATAAAGTATGATGTGCTGATATTTATAGGAAGTTACAGTAAATATAATAAGAAATTCTAATAATCAAAAAAGCAAGAGTTGTTTTTACATACCAGGGAAACACTCATCTTGGGTTAATACATATATGAAAAGTACTGAAATTCAACAATTACTAAATGAACATCCGTTAGTAAAAAATTTGATGGAATTAGAGGAAATCTTCTGGCTTAACCCTTGTAATACCACCTTGAAAGAGGGATTGCCTTTTGTCGGTTTGGGCGCTGATGATGTTGAGGATGCTGAAGCACGCTTGGATCGTTTTGCGTCTTATTTATGTAAAGCTTTTCCGGAAACCGCCGTCACACATGGCATTATTGAATCAGAAATAGTGGCTATACCTACGATGCAAAAAACACTGGAGCAACATTATGGTGTGGGTATCACAGGGAGCATTTTGCTTAAAAAAGATAGCCACTTGCCCATTTCCGGTTCGATTAAAGCCCGTGGTGGAATTTATGAAGTGTTAACTCACGCGGAAAAATTGGCATTACAGGCGGGGTTGCTTTCTGAAAACGATGATTACAGCAAACTGTTTTCAGAAGAGTTTAGACAGTTCTTTAATCAATACAGCATTGCTGTAGGTTCTACCGGCAATTTGGGGCTGTCCATTGGTATTGTCAGTGCAAAATTGGGCTTTAATGTCAGCGTGCATATGTCTGCCGATGCTCGTGAATGGAAGAAGCAAAAGCTACGTTCACATGGGGTCAATGTCGTGGAACATGAGCTAGATTATGGGGTAGCCGTGGCCCGAGGGCGTAAAGAAGCCGAATCTGCTCCTAACTGTTTCTTTATTGACGATGAAAACTCCCAAACGTTGTTTCTGGGATACTCTGTCGCAGGTGGACGGGTAAAGGCGCAGTTTGAGCAGATGAATATTGTGGTTGATGAAGATCACCCATTATTCGTTTATTTGCCGTGTGGTGTCGGTGGCGGTCCTGGTGGTGTTGCATTTGGATTGAAACTGGCTTTTGGTGATCATGTGCACTGCATTTTTGCTGAACCGACCCATTCTCCCAGTATGTTGTTGGGGGTATATACTGGTTTGCATGACAATATTTGCGTGCAGGATATCGGAATCGACAATATCACTGCTGCTGATGGTCTTGCGGTAGGCAGGGCTTCTGGCTTTGTTGGGCGCGCTATGGAACGTTTGCTGGATGGATTTTATACTGTTCAAGATCAGGAAATGTATAATCTGTTGGGTTTACTGGATCGTGATGAAGGTATCCGGTTAGAGCCTTCGGCGTTAGTTGGGATGGCGGGTCCTGCTCGTGTGAGTGGAAACCTTGATTACCTGAACAATAAGAACCTTTCAGCAGAAAAGATGAAACAGGCTACGCATTTGGTTTGGGCAACCGGCGGTGGTATGGTGCCCGATGATGAAATGACAAAATATTTGGCGACAGCCAAAATCTAATTGGTCTTTTTCACAGGGGTAATCCGGTTGCCAGTATCTGGTTTATCAGGTTCAATATCCTGCTGGCCTCCAGGTTATTACTGAAAAACGCGTTGATTTGGTTTCCTACTCTGAAAAGTCATCTCCTTAATGTTTTTCAAGTGATATTCCCGCCAACGGTTGGCGGGAATATATCAGTACATTTGTTACTAACATCAAACATTTTTGTAATTAAATGAATGTATTCCTGAATATTTCCACAACGGTTCCCAGTAGGATTCTATGAAAGCTTTCACCGCATCTTCTCCCTCAATAAGATAGTTGAACTCCGAAAGATACCCCGGATAGAGATTATCAGAACCAACCACGTAGAGTTCATCATCAATTATTGTTACTTTTGCATGATTCCCAGGAGCAGGGGGAACTTTGGGATATACCGGACCACTTGCTTTAATTAAGGATCGGAATGGGCGTCCTATAGCACCTATCTGTGGAGGTCTTTCAGAAAGAGACGGTTCTTTTAGCGTAGCAGTATAAGAATTTTCATCCGGGGTTGGCCATCTGTATGTAGTACCTTCAATCAAAAGATCTTCAGGTACTTTGTCTGTAAAGAAAAAAGGGGCAACCTCAATTCTTTTCAGTGCGGCTTGCCTGATTCCATCCGGATCTTCCAGCTTCTCATCGGTATGCTCATCATGTGTCAAATAGTATTTAAATATTTCAAACGTTCTTTTGGCTCCAGAACCAAAAGAATATTGATCACCAGCCGCACCTGCTGCTGCATCAAGTGGCGATACAACAATTTGAACTTCCAGTTCGGGGTTGGAAAGTAATGCTTCGATCAACCATCGGCACACATGATGATCTCGCCATTGTTTTTTCCATGCACTGACAAGATCCTGTTGGGACATGCGGATTTTTTTCTTTGCATTCTTTATTATAAACTCTTTCATTATTTCGGAGCCTTTTTTATAATCCGTTCGCATATCAGGCCCAGACCAATATTTACCTACGGATAATATCCTGCTTGTTTTCTTATATTCTGGGTCCTTGGGTGGATTTTTTAGGCATTCTTCTTTTTTTCTGTCTATATATTCAGTAATGTGCTCTTTTTTTAATGGATCTGCCGGCTTTCCCACAATACCATTTGCATTAACCCATCGATTTTCATCTATATCAAAGAATTCTTTAGTTAAGAGGTCTGTATCAGCCTCCCACATGTTATTTAAAAATAATTGTGAGCTTAATGATGCCGTTCCTATAACTTTAACAGAGACATCATGAACTGGAGGGTAGTTTTTAAAAAGATCCATATTTAAATTATGGCCCCCGACAAATGACTCAATTCCATCAACTGCGATAATTTTTGTATGATTCCATGTCATTCTGGTATCATCTTCTGGGAACATTTCTTCTGGCAGCACTTTCTTCTCTAATGATACTTTAAGTCCGTCTACTATCCTGTAAAACCGACCAATCCATATTTCAGGTATACACTCCCAATGATCTCTCCTTTCTTGAATTAATTTAATAATATCATTCTTCAATGCCAGATATTCAGGGGTACCTTCAAAGTATGAATTCACACCGTTTAACAAAGATGTCGGTGTTTGAGCGAATAAGAATCTTATTTGAGTTCTGTCCTTCCTGTCTATTTTTTTGGTAAATGCGCGATCAATAGCTGATAGGATAACTTTTCTCCACTCTGCATCCGGGGCATTCAAGGAGGAAATATCGCAGCGATAACGCATGTTTTCCAGAATGCTTACAATAGCCTCTTCAAATTCCACTGCTCTTTTAACCGCCTGTGGCATTATCTCTTTTCCAAAAGGAAGCCCCCATATTTTGGGAGTATCAAATATTTTTACATAGTTGATTTCACTTGTTTTATTAAAGTAACCGTCCAGTTTTTTTTGTAAACCATCCAATAAATTCATATATACATCCTCCAAGCAACAATTTTTTACATATCAACCAACAGCCTGCCAGCATCAGGTAAGCTATTTATAATCATAATCAATTTTTGAGGAGGGGAAGTTAAAAAAGATAGAACCGACTTCGCATTTTTAAAGGGGAGATAAATCGATTTTTCTGAGTCATAGATCCGTAATTCAGGCGATATAAACAATTCAATGAAGCCTAAACTTGGGCTAAGATTGGCCGCGATAACCCTGATTTGCCGTACTCTTTTATCCTTGATTCTTTACTGGCAAAAAGCGAAGTCAATAGCGGTAAGGTGTCGCGTTATGTCAGAAGGACAAAAAGATCCAAAGATTGAAGTTTATTAATCTATACCCTATGGATTTCAAGATGCATCGCGACGGCAAGGGAGTGAATCCCCGGGAGCATAGGTAACGATGTGACCGGGGTGAGCGAGTGCCGCCAACAAAGAGGCAACTTGAAGGATAACGGGTATATATGAGAGAAAAAATATGCCTACACTTTTTGACCCAATTCGCATTGGTGATCTCGACTTGCCAAATCGCATCATTATGGCTCCTCTGACACGTAATCGTGCAGAAGGAGAAGGGCGTGTCCCTAATGCGCTGATGGCGGAATACTATGCTCAGCGCGTTTCTGCGGGTTTGATTATCAGCGAAGCGACTTCAGTAACTCCGCAAGGAGTTGGCTACGAGAATACGCCGGGTATTTGGTCAGATGAGCAAGTTGCTGGTTGGCGATTGGTCACGGATGCTGTGCATGCTGCTGGTGGGCGTATTTTTATACAGCTTTGGCATGTGGGGCGGATATCGGACCCTGTTTTCCTTAATGGAGAACGGCCAGTGGCGCCAAGTGCAATTGCGGCTGATGGTCATGTTAGCTTATTACGCCCAAAACGTCCTTTCGTGGTTCCACGGCCGCTTGAGTCTGAGGAAATTCCCGGTATTGTCGAAGCATTCAGGCGCGGAGCGGAAAATGCGAAAACGGCAGGGTTTGATGGCGTAGAAATACATGGTGCCAATGGATATTTGCTCGATCAATTCTTGCAAGATAATGCTAATCTGCGCACAGATCAGTACGGAGGTTCAGTCGAAAATCGGGCTCGATTACTGCTGGAAGTGACAGACGCTTGTATTTCAGTTTGGGGATCATCACGTGTTGGCATGCATTTGTCCCCACGTGGTGGTTATTACTCTATGGCGGATTCCAATCCTGTGGCGACGTTTGGATATGTAGCACGTGAACTTGGTAAACGAGGTATTGCTTTTATCTTCTCACGTGATGCTGTGGTTGATGGTGACTTAAGTAAGGTGATAAAAGAGGCTTTTGGGTCAACCTATATTGCTAACGAGGAACTTACTCAAGAAAGTGCCGAGCAAGTTCTTGCTGACGACCGGGCTGACGCAGTGGCTTTTGGTCAATTATTCATCTCCAATCCAGACTTACCTCACCGGTTTTTGGTTAAAGCGTCATTTAATGAACAACAACCGGAAACGTTTATGGTTCCTGGAGCTATAGGCTATACTGATTATCCAGCGCTTACCTAGGTAAGGGGATATCTTACCCACAATGGATAGCCTAACATGAAAGATATTCGAATTGTTTTTCGGGGATGTTAATTTAAAGCTTTAATGGCGCTTTTTGGTTGAACGTCCCAAGATATCCGGCTGGCTCATTTTATAAGAGCCGGTCATATTTCATTGCAGGATAATTTGAAGGAGAATGATAATGTCAGATTCATTAAATGTATCTATTGTTCGTCGTTTTTACGACTCTATGGGTGATATTGATGTTCTTCGCCAGATCATGGCGAGTGATATTATTTGGGATGTTACCGAAGGATCTCGGTATGGTGGGGTTTATGAAGGAATTGAGGATGTATTAAATAATTTTTTTGTGCCGTTTTTAAATGATATTGATGAGTTTGTGGTGGACAGTTCTGAATATTTTGAGTCAGATGATCATATCATTGTTCTGGGTAATTATTTGGGACGGGTGAAGCGTGGCAAACGGTTCATTTCTCGTTTCGTTCATATATGGACAGTGCGGGGTGGGCGGTTAGTTAAATTACAACAAACTGCCGATACGCTTCAAGTTGAGCGTGCTCATGCAGATTATGCTATTCGGTGACATCGGTTATTATGCCAGCAATATTAACTGAGCCAAACAATAGCATAGGGTGATTAATTTTGCTAAGCACTTTGTCTAGGCTCGAACTTATACGAAAATAGGTGATATCGGTTGTTTTGATGTTTTGTTTCATCTTCACCTTGTTGAGTGAGCAGTTTTATCAGTAATTTTCCGGTGTCCCTGCCTATTTGGGGATAATCAATGCGAATTGATGTCAGTGTTGGCTGTGTGTGGTCACAGTTATTTGAACCATCCAGACAAGCCACAGCCAAATCAGCGGGTATTTTAAGTAGACGCCGCTGACATTCAAACATGACACCTAGGGCAATCACTTCATGACTGCAAATCACACCGTCCAGTTCAGGTTGACGTAATAACATTTCAGTAATTGCCTGGCGACCAAATTGCATGCTAGCAGTATCCGAGGTAGTGATATTTTGGTCAGCATTCTGATAGTGATGCAGCATGGCTTTATGCCAGCCATTAATTTGCTGATTGCGTAAACGGTTGTCCATTTGGGCA
Source organism: Photorhabdus bodei (assembly GCF_003287735.1). Taxonomy (GTDB): domain Bacteria; phylum Pseudomonadota; class Gammaproteobacteria; order Enterobacterales; family Enterobacteriaceae; genus Photorhabdus; species Photorhabdus kayaii. The sequence continues at coordinate 45,801 of NZ_NSCM01000030.1, forward strand.
CCAATATAACCGATATGCTTGCGGCCATTATTCAACATATGTTCAGTCAACGTATAGGCAGCCGCGGAATAATCGGTTTCTATATTAATTGCCGTCTGCTGTTGATGAGAGTTTGCAACATTAATAATGGGAATATTGATATGAGAAATATTGCTGTGGGTTTTATCTGCCAATAGCGAACCAAAAATCACCAATGCTACTGCATTGCTTTGCAGTAATGTCATGATAATTTCAGCTTCTTTATTATGGTTATATTCATGACATCCAAGCAAAACTTGAAAGGCATGTTTATTCAGCACTTGTTGCAGTGACTGTATAAATGTAGCACTAGCTTTATCTGTCAGTGAGGGCACAAGTACTGCAATAATATTACTTTGGCCCGAAGCAAGTACGCCGGCAGCGCCATTTGGGATATATCCCAATTCTTGTATAGCGTGTTCAATTTTTTCTCGCAATTTATCCGATACCACTTCTGGTGTTCTCAATGCGCGTGAAACTGTCATTGAACCGACACCAGCATACTTAGCAACATCTTGTAATGTTACTCGCCCTGTATTACGGCGTTTTCGTGTCTTTTTCATCAAAATATTTTTCTATTTTTTTAATTAACGGCTATGAATTTGACGATGGGATTCTACCTGATCTCAGGCAAACCGTGGGGAAAAAACCATGATGTACTTTCGCTTTCTGGTGAATTAATCAAATAACAAATGATAGCGCTATCACAATTATGAGTTACGATCATAGATAGCGCTATCATTTGTGACTAATATCACTAGCAGAAGATAAAGATAGAAAACAGAAAACAGAAGACAGAGGGTAGGTAGAGCGGAATGAGATTTTAATTAGGGGAGATTGATGCTAAAGACGTTACTCACCCAAGATGTGATCCAAGTGATACCGGATGCTAAAAATTGGCGCGAAGCAATCGCGATGGCTTGTCAGCCTCTGGTGGAAAATGGTGCCATTTCTTCTTGTTATATTGATGCTATTTATCGTTCGCATGAGGTAATTGGTCCCTATTATGTTGTTGGGCCGGGAATTGCTATGCCACATGCCAGACCGGAACAAGGGGTCAACAAATTAGCTTTAGCGTTAACTGTGATTAGCAAAGGAGTGGAGTTTGGTTCTGAAGAAAATGATCCGGTTAATTTGTTGATTGTCTTGGCGGCAACTGATAGCAACAGCCATATCGAAGTGATCGCTAAACTTGCCGAACTATTTGATAATCAACAAGATATTGCATTACTGATGAGTGCCAAAAGTAAAGAAGAGATTCTTGCCGTGATTAACAAGTATTAAGTCGTTATTTTTGCTATGGGGTAACAGTATGAAAATCACTGTCGTTTGCGGACATGGGTTAGGTACCAGCTTGATGATGGAAATGAGCATCAAAAATATTCTGAAAGAGATGGGAATAGATGCCAGTGTTGATCACGTTGATCTGGGGTCAGCAAAAGCAACTCAAAGCGACATTTTTGTCGGTACTAAAGATATTGCAGAACAACTGGTTATTCAGGCAGTCGATGGCAAAATTGTTGCGCTGGACAATATGGTGGATAAATCGGCAATGAAAGTACGTCTGTCCGTGGCATTAGTTGAACTTGGTGCACTGTAACCGGGGGATTGTCATGGAATTTTTTCATTTTCTGATGAGTGATGTTCTGTCAGAACCGGCGATTTTGGTGGGGTTTATCGCGCTTGTTGGTTTGATCGTGCAAAGGAAACCGGTGACTGAATGTATCAAAGGTACTATAAAAACCATTATGGGGTTTTTGATCTTGGGGGCGGGTGCTGGATTAGTCGTCTCTTCACTGGGGGGTTTTGCTGAAATTTTCCAACACGCTTTTGGTATTCAGGGAGTCGTACCAAACAACGAAGCAATTGTTTCCATTGCGCAAAAGAGTTTTGGTAAAGAAATGGCAATGATCATGTTCTTTGCTATGGTGATCAATATCTTGATTGCACGTTTTACCCCGTGGAAATTTATCTTTCTGACTGGGCACCACACATTATTTATGTCCATGATGGTCGCGGTGATTCTGGCAACAGCGGGGATCAAAGGCTCGATGTTGGTGGCTATTGGTTCTGTGGTTGTTGGCGTTGCCATGGTTTTCTTCCCGGCGATTGTCCATCCATATATGAAGAAAGTAACAGGTTCTGACGACGTTGCCATTGGGCATTTTTCCTCGCTTTCCTATGTTCTCGCTGGTTTTATTGGCAGCAAACTAGGAAATAAGGCCCATTCAACCGAAGAGATGAATGTTCCGAAAAGCTTGCTGTTTCTGCGTGATACACCGGTTGCCATCTCTTTTACGATGGCGATTATTTTCATGATCAGTTGCTTATTTGCTGGTGGTGATTTTGTGAGGGAAGTCAGTGGTGGGAAAAATGGATTAATGTTCTCGCTAATGCAATCTATTACCTTTGCCGCAGGTGTATACATTATTCTGCAAGGTGTGAGAATGGTCATTGCAGAAATTGTTCCTGCATTTAAAGGAATTTCTGACAAACTGGTCCCAAATGCTAAACCTGCGTTAGATTGCCCGGTTGTCTTTCCTTACGCCCCTAATGCAGTATTGGTAGGATTCTTGAGCAGTTTTGTGGCTGGTGTTATCGGTATGTTTGTACTGTATGCACTGGGTATGACGGTCATTATTCCCGGTGTTGTGCCGCATTTTTTTGTTGGTGCGGCGGCCGGGGTTTTTGGTAATGCGACAGGGGGGCGTAGAGGCGCTATTCTTGGGGCTTTTACTCAGGGCTTTCTGATTACCTTCTTACCCGTATTTCTGTTACCCGTTTTGGGGGATATCGGTATTGCTAACACGACATTCAGTGATGCTGACTTTGGCGCATTGGGCATTCTGTTAGGTATTATTGTTCGTTGATTGTGGAGTATCTGGATCTTGGAATTGAAACAGGGTCATAAACACCCTGTTTCTTGCCAAAATGTTGATGTAAACCATTCGACCATGATAAAGCACCCGTCAGTGCTCATGAGAATTTCTTGGTTTCATCGTTTTTTATATAAAGTCTTCAACAGAAATAGAAAAGTAAATTTTCAAAAAAATGATTATTTAGTCACGTTTTTAGCCCTTTATTTTGATTTATCAAATTGTTATCCATATATCAGTTAGGGGAAATTTAAGCAAAATTCAGGTTAATTAAACAGGTCAGAGAGAAATATGTAATAATGAAATCGATTATTTATAGCAAAATATGGCCTATAGATTGAAGGTATTGGGGGGGAATATAAAGATCATAACTATTCTCTTTGCAAAGTGTTCTTAACTCAATTGCTGAGCTAACTGATAGTTTCTCATAGATACTTTCGAAATATTTTTCCACAGTGCGATATGAAATTTTCATTTCGTCAGCGATATATCTATTACTAACGCCACGGCAGAATAAAAAAATGATTATCCATTCTTTCTCTTTTAATAGATTGTTAGGTTGTTGAAATCGAATTGATATAGGAATATTGTTCTCCATATAATGAGATACAGTAAAATTATGTATTTCTCTTGCGTGAGCAATTATACCAATACACTGTTTATTTTCATCCATTAACGGATATTTATCACAGAAATAGGATGTGGCTTGTTCATTTTTTGCTTGAGGGTAAGTGCTAAGAGATGATATTCGTTGCATACCCTGTAACACCTTATGATCATGTTCCTCAAAAAGATGAGAGAATTGATTAACTGGCGAAGGTAATTCTTTATCGGTATACCCAATAATATCAATATTTTCAGGTAGCTTATTAGCTTTGATAAACATTTTATTTGCATAAATAAAGCGGAACTCCTTATCTTTTACAAACCACGGTTCTGAGCTTTTATCCCACATATTAGTTAATTGAGGAGTAATAAAAGGGACTTTTTTACATCCTGATTGACTCATATTTGACCTTTATAACATTATTACCTTATAAAAAATTTGAATAAATAGACGATATTTATAAGTAAGACAATAAGAACCTTTTTGGTGCATAGAGATCAAAACTATTTAGTCGGCAATATTCCTCCAGTTGTGAGTCTGAGTTAACTTTCAATTTATTATAAATCTTTCTTATATATTCCTCTATGGTTTTATTTGAAATTTTGAGTAATTGACAGATTTGTGTCCTACTATATTTTTGTAGAAAAAGAAAGACAACTTCCCATTCTTGTTCAGTAAGGAGATGAGTCGGCGATTGAAACATAATAGAAGCGGGCAGTTTACTGTGAAATAGCCGAGTCAGTGAATTATCCTGAACTTTCCAGGCATGGAAAAGAACACCGATGCATTCACCTTTATCATCATAGAATGGAAATTTTTCCTGGAAATAAGATGATAAAACTTTATCTCGGCCAAAGACATGTGTCTCTAATGATAAAATACTTTCTCTATTTTTTATGACCTGCAAATCATGTGTAATAAAATTTTTGGCAAATTCATTACCTTTCCAGGGAATATCACTATCATATTTACCTTCATAATCATAGTTGGCATTTATATTTTGGAGTTTAATTAATGCACTATTACCATAGAGAAAACAGGAAGATTTATCTTTTACTCCCCACGGTTCATTGCTTGCTTCCAATGTGTTGATTATTTGTAACGAAGTGGTTGAATTTTTTCTAGTCATATTTGTGTAATATTTTGATTTAGGAAAACATAATGCTTTCTTGTTGCAAAAATTTTTCTGGTGTGTCGAGATCAACATCGTTAAGACAACAATATTCTTTTTATTTTTGGCCGATGTATTTTTGTAAAACACAGACAGGTTAGAGAGAAATCTTTTTCTTTATTGGCATCAAAGAGAGTATTAATACAACTTCCTGAATTTTCATATTTTGCAATAGGCGAGGGTAACTCACTTGCTGAAAGTTCGGTAATATCAGAATGTTCAGATAAGTTAAGTCGTTGGCAAAAAAGCGGATTTGCATAAATAAATTTTGACCGGCAATGTTTAGTTTCCCAAAAATCATGACTATTTTCCCACATGTAAACTAATTGCGGAGTAATATTATTTTGTTTGTTTTTTATATTTAACATGGCAACTCCTTAATGAGTCTTTAAATCATTATCTGAAGCGTTTTTTTAATGATTACACTTAAAATAACCTGAATATATAAGAGATTGCAATAATTAATTCGTAAAGAAATAAAATTTATTGATTTTTACACATATCTGTTAATTAAATGGTTTATTATTCTGTGTAAAAAATACCTCTATGTAAAAAATATAAGTGTTAATATTGTTTAGTTCTGAAATTATTTAAATGGTTTTTATACAGGTTTGATTTAATTCTTAACATCTCTTTCTCTGTTTTTATTTTCCTTGGCTGTCGAGATCATATTGTATAGCTTGTACTCAATGAATTAAGACGTTGCTTGTAATAATAGTAAATCAATGAACATGATCAGGTTAGACTCGAATGAAGTTATTTCGTTGATTTCTGCATCGAAATAAATTGCCTCGTCATACAGCGCAAAGCGCACATCAGCTAGTGAAGCCAATGGATTAGCAGATGAGCGGGTAGAGGATGTGGATCACCCCTTAACGTCAATTAACGGGAAAAGTAACATGTAACTTTTAAACGCGTGAGACACTCGCAAACCAAATTTTGTTGCAAATGATTGGCGGAGGAGGGCAATAATGGGTCATAATATTGAGGTTTAAAAAATTTATAAAAGGCATCATTGATGACGACATGGATAAAATCTGGTAGTGGTTTGAAAAGCTGAATATTGTATCTAGCTGATATACCAGATCATTCTGCATAGAGGATCGTCTACCTGTGTTACCAGTTTGTTAGATTTGCTGTCTGCCGGGTTCCTCTAGCAAAGATAGAGGGATTAAATGTTTATCGGAAGCCGGCAAACATTGCTGCATCAACATCCTTCCTTAGTGATTTGAACCAGATATCAATCTGACGGACATGTCCTTTTGTTAAAATGGTTATTAGGCCTATTGCAGCGATTTTTGTTGGTAATTCTAGCCAAAAAGCCTTATTTGGTGGGGATCGGTTAATTGAATCACTATTTTTCTTTTGGCCTTGTGATGGTAAGAATAGGGGGGGATTACCGGAGAACAGACATTGAATATCTATCCATTACGCAGCTTGAGCATAGATCAAGTACAGAAACAGGGTTTTTATACAGTCATCTGCCGCCATTTCGGTGCAGGTTTAATTACTATGGGGGATTTAGGGTTGGTTCCGGGTCTTAATCAGTTACAGATAACGCAGCATGTTAAATGCGTTGAAACAAAGAATATTTGGGATAGACCATAATGGGTCAGCGAAGACATCTAACGCAACACGAAGTGGAAAGTATGCTGGAAATGGCGAAAAAGAGCCCTAATGGGGAGCGCGACTATTGTCTGGTATACATGAGTTTTGTTCATGGCTTACGTGTTAGTGAAGCTAGGTATCTACGGATATCTGATCTGGATTTGGAGGATGGAAGTTTATATATCCGGCGTTTAAAAGGCGGATTTTCTACTATTCATCCTCTTTTGGGCTATGAAATCCAGGCGATCAGGGAGTGGCTAAAAGTCCGTAAAACCTTCCGAGGGGCAGAAAGTGATTGGTTGTTTCTGTCGCGTACCGGAAAACCACTAACTCGCCAGCGCATTTATCAAATTATTAGTCAGTTAGGGAAATTGGCTAATATTTCCGTAGGTTCTCATCCGCACATGTTGCGCCATGCCTGCGGTTTTGCACTTGCAGATAGGGGAATAGATACGCGGTTGATACAAGACTATCTTGGGCACAGCAATATTCGCCATACTGTGCGGTATACTGCCAGTAATGCAGAGCGTTTCCACGGTGTTTGGGGTGTAAAAAGGAATCGGAGCCGGGAATTACACTTTGATTATGTCCCACAGGAAAATGCTTGTTCAATTGAATAAGTGATTCTGATGTATGCGCCTGTTAAGGCGCATACATAAAAACCATCTTAAAAGTATGACTTTTAAGATTCTCATACGGGGAGATCCTTACCATTGCTGTAATACAGTAAAACCGTTTCCCTTGTTTTTTCTGCTGATTGATAGCCAATGATTTTATTATATCCAGGAAGTTGAGGGGCAATAGTAAATAGCCTCTGGGATAACGCTTTTAATAAATATCTATTTTCTTTAAGTGGCTGTGAATGTTTTTTCATGATTTTTTCCAATCTGTGAATTAATTACGAACACCTGCTTCTGATGATTATCTCCCAATCCGCAATAGCCTAATACCTGTTCTGCCAACTGAGCTAAAAATCATCATCCAACCTAATCAAAAAAGGTAATTCCTCATCACAAATTAACAACAACCGTCACAGTTCAAGTAATTTCATACCGAAATTAATCATCATAAATGTGATTCACACCACATAACCAAAACAAAAGAAATAAAATTAATTTGAAATTATTAATGTTGATTATTAAATGATTAATATTAATCTATTTTTTATACAATGTTGTCACAAAATAATCACATTGGCCTGTTTTTTGCCTTGTCATATAACCTCTTGTTTTTGCTGCTATCTTAACCAACCCCCTATTTTAGTTGCCCGGTTGATAATCAACCCTAAATATTGATCGCTAAGTTAAATTCGTGGTTAATGCTGTTTCGACATTGTGGAATAGAAAGTCAATGAAAAGCAGTATTTTAGTATTTGTGGTTTTTTGTAGCGTGGTTTCAGGCAGTCAGGCCGCCGACATCGCAGATCAACAACTCATTCATCAACAGGCCCGTCAGCAAGCGCTGGAAGCGCAATTAGCCCCGCCGCCTGCGGAAGTTCATCTGTCGGTACCGGAAACCGGGGAGTCAGCCGCCTTTGCGGTGGAAACCCCCTGTTTTCCTGTCACTCATGTCGTATTGGCAGGTACCGAAAATTTCCCGCACTGGTTACCGCTCCGGCGTGTCGCCCAACAGGGCGAAAACCATTGCCTGGGCGATAAAGGCATTAGTCGGCTGATAACCCAGTTGCAAGATCAGCTCATTAATCACGGCTATGTCACCAGCCGGGTTCTGGCTCCTCCCCAGGATTTGCGTACCCACACCTTAAAACTGGTGATGATACCGGGCAACATCCGGCATATCCGCTATACCCCTGACAGCGGGAAATATATCCAGCGGATAACCCCCTTTCCCGCGCGTGAAGGCAAACTGCTGGATTTACGGGATATCGAGCAGGGATTGGAAAACTTGCAACGTT
>NZ_NSCM01000031.1 GCF_003287735.1 Photorhabdus bodei
TCTGTTTCAGGTTCAATTGGCGCTTTAACCTTAAAAAAACATTCGAACAGCTTATTTATTCATGTATCCGGGCAGCACCTATACCTGAGTATTTACTCAAGCTAGCTGAGATTCGATGGTAATCAGGTAGTAAAATAACTAGAATCAGTTTATTTGAATCAAAAACTGATGATAAGGATATATACCCTATGGATTTCAAGATGGATCGCGACGGCAAGGGAGTGAATCCCCGGGAGCATAGATAACGATGTGACCGGGGTGAGCGAGTGCAGCCAACAAAGAGGCAACTTGAAAGATAACCGATATAAACCAATTAATAACAAAGTGCCGACTTTTTGGTTAGCACTTTGCATAATAATGGATTATATAAAAGACGGGTTGATCTCAATATTCACTACCACAAAATTCTATCAGCTCAATATACACAATTTTCCTACTCATTATTTTAGCCCGTCAAACTAATATCACTATTAACTTCAAATTTGCACGTGATGCAATTGCTTACCATAGCTCACAACTATTTTTTTCAAAAGGTCATTTTCTATTAAAATCAATCATGTTACTGATATATAATAAATTATTACGGATAGTTTTTTGTTTTATGCCGTATTATACTACTATTATATGCAGCAATTTTGCATCCCTTTAAAGGAGGAGATATGACAGCTTACGAAAAAATAAAACAAAAATTAAACAGATCAAGACGTTACGTTTTTGAACGCAAAGATTTTGCTGATATCGCCAGTTATGATCAGACTGGCCGAGCACTTAAACAACTAACACAGAAAGGGCTACTCATTAAAATTGGTCATGGGCTATATACAAAAGCCAGACCGAGCACTATATCAGGCAAGCCTATCCCAGCAAAACCTGGCGGTGTAGATGCCATTGTGTCTGAGGTGCTAAAACTCAAAAAAATTGATTTTACTTTTGATGATTTAACACTCAGATTTATGAACGGTGAAATAACCCAAATCCCGGCATCAATTAAATTCAAATTTGATAATCGGAAATTTAGCACTCGCTTACAAATAGGCAGAAAAGTCATAAATGAAAAAGATAGATCAACTGAAAAAAGAGTTTAATGATGTTGCATTTGAACTAGGCATAGATAACCCTGCAATCATTGAAAAAGACTTTTGGATAGTCCATTTACTTACTCTAATTGCAAAGGTTGAATCTGGCGTATTTACCATTATTTTTGGTGGTGGTATTGCTCTCGCTAAATCACACGTTAAAATTATGCGAATGTCTGAAGATGTTGATCTTAAAATTATTCCGCGTAGCAACTGGCAATCTGTTAACCGTTCGGAACGTAAGAGAATGCGGAAGATTTTTCAAGAACAGCTACTTGCTACCATTATTACTGATGATGCTTTCAAAATTACTGAAAAACCGATAAAACGTGATGAATACCGGTATGTAGAAATTGAAATTAGATATCCTCAACAATACCAGATTGCCCCTTGTTTAAGACCTATTATTAAACTTGAGTTAATGGAAACGACTTTATTTGAAAAACCAGATCACCGAGCTATTTCATCGCTTGTGGCTGAACTATATAGACGTGATACCGAGGTAAAAGAGTTTTTATGCGTTAACATCGAATCGACATTTGTAGAAAAAATAGTATCTATGTTAAGACGTACAGCATTAGCTGAGCGTAATCCAGAAAAGGATGATGAAACTTTAATAAGGCATATCTACGATGTACATCTGATAGCCACCAGCTATAAACTGGATTTAGCTAATGTATTTTCAATATTTAGCAAAGTTGTTTCCGAAGATATTGCTAAATATGGACGTAAACACCCTGAGTTTACTGATAACCCATTTGACGAGATGAAATATGCACTGTTACAGCTAAAAAACAATAAAAAGTACGCTCAACGCTTTGAGGCTTATGTAGCTCCTATGGTTTACAATCAACAACCCCACGACTTTAAAACCTGTTTTGCAACCTTTGAGAAGATCTCAGCCGATATATTGGATCAGAGAAGTTTTTCGTCAGTTTTCTAACTGTATTATACCCAATGGATTTCAAGATGGATCACGACGGCAAGGGAGTGAATCCCCGGGAGCATAGATAACGATGTGACCGGGGTGAGCGAGTGCAGCCAACAAAGAGGCAACTTGAAAGATAACAGGTATATTTAAGTAGGAGGTAGATTTATATTAGTTTCCCCACCCAATACGAAGGTTTTCGGTGTTTTTTGCTAAAAACCTCTGACTAAGGGTAGTATCTATCTCAACCAAAATAACACTGAAATACCGCATTCTCCCAAGCAACTTTCAATTGAGAATAACGTTGATTCTCCATCGTTGCTGTCAGCAATTTACGACTCATCTGCGGCAATAAAATATTAGTAATAATAGAATCAACCCTGCGAGCGCCAGATTCCTGTTCCATACAACAAGCCATAATCTGTTGTGTCACTCGGCGATCAAATTGCGCTTCAATACCATAATTTTCCCACAGGCGTTGGGCTACCCGCGTCAATTGCAATTGTACAATCTTTTCCAGTATTTCATCACTCAATGACAAGAAAGGAATGACCGTCAGACGGCCAAGCAAAGCCGCAGGAAATATCCGTAGCAGCGGTTGACGTAACTGCTGCGTCAACATTTCCACATCCAGCAAACCATCCTGCCGGGTACAGGCACTGATAACCTCCTGACTACCCACATTCGAGGTCAGTATGATTAACGTATTGCGGAAATCAATGCGACAACCTTCTCCATCTTCCATCCAGCCTTTATCGAACACCTGAAAAAACAGCTCATGTACATCAGGATGTGCTTTTTCCACCTCATCCAGTAACACCAAACTGTATGGATGTCGGCGAACAGCCTCCGTCAGCACGCCACCTTCACCATAACCGACATATCCCGGCGGTGCCCCTTTCAACGTTGATACACTGTGTGGCTCCTGAAACTCACTCATGTTGATAGTGATCAGATTCTGCTCACCACCATACAGATTTTCAGCCAATGCCAACGCTGTTTCGGTTTTCCCTACCCCAGAAGGGCCACATAACAGAAATACCCCCACCGGCTTATTGGGATCACCCAAGTGTGCACGTGCCGTACGTACCCGTTCACTGATGATACTTAACGCATGTTGCTGACCAATAACCCGTTGCTCCAAGCTATGTTCCAAATTCTGGACAATACTGATCTCATTTTTCACCATCCGGCCAAGAGGAATTCCAGTCCAATCCGCAACCACGGCTGCAACACTGTGGGCATCCACTGCAACCGTAATTAATGGCTGTTCCCCCTGCAATAAACTCAATTGTTGTCGGCAATTCTGTAATTGTGTCTGCCAAGCCAAACGCTGCGCATCATCTGCCGACATTTCATCATCAGCAATGAGTTGCTGGCGTAAGCTGATAATCTGCTGAGCCAGCCGCATTTCATCCTGCCAACGCTGCGCGATTTGCTGCTCCTCTGCCTGCAATTCATGACGTTGGCCGTCAAGCTGTGCTAAACGTGCACGATGATCGCCATCACCACCCAGTTGCTGTTCGCGGCAAACAATCTCATATTCAATCTGAAGTGCATCAAGCCGACGGCGGTAATCTTCCAATACCGCCGGCGGGCTGTGCTGACTGACCGCTACCCGCGCGCAAGTGGTGTCAAGCAGGGCTATTGCTTTATCGGGCAACTGGCGAGCCGGAATATAACGATGAGAGAACGATACCGCGGCTTCTAACGCTTCATCCAGCAATAACACGCCATGATGTCGTTCTAATTGTCTGGACAGGCTACGTACCATCTGTAAAGCTAATGCTTCGTCCGGCTGTGCAACCTGCAACACCTGAAAACGTCGCGTCAACGCCGGATCTTTTTCAATGTGCTTTTTGTATTCTGCCCAAGTGGTCGCCCCAATAGTACGCAACTGTCCACGCGCCAGAGCCGGTTTCAACAGGTTTGCCGCGTCACCTATCCCTTGCACGCCACCGGCGCCAATCAACATGTGAATCTCGTCAATAAATAGAATAATGGGCACTGGGCTTTGTTGAACCTCGTTAATCACCGCCTGCAAACGTGCTTCAAATTCTCCCTTCAGGCCCGCCCCTGCTTCTAAACGGCCAATATCCAATGACCAGAGCTGAACATGGCACAATGACGGTGGTAAATCACCCGATGCAATCCGTAGCGCCAACCCTTCTACCAGCGCCGTTTTACCCACCCCTGCCTCACCGGTAATCAACGGATTGTTTTGCCGACGGCGTAACAGAATATCAATCAGTTGGCGGATCTCTTTATCCCGCCCGACAACCGGATCAATTTGTCCAGCACGCGCCAATGCAGTCATATCCTGTGCATAACATTGCAGCGCACTGTCGGATGCCAACAGCCCTCCCCCTCTCTCCGCCGCCACTGTTTTCAGTAGGCTATTTTCCGTACTGTCGCACAGAATACGGGTAAAATCCTGTGCCAGACTCTCCGCATTAATCCGGGCAAACTGAGCAGAAATCGCCAATAGATGTTGGCGCAGATTAAAGGTGGTTAACAATGCCAGCAATAGATGCGCCCCTCGGATCTCACTTGCCGCAAAGGTCACAGAACTACATACCCAAGCCTGTTCCACTGCTTCATCAATATGGGTAGAGAGATCGGAAATCGCGCTGGCTCCACGCGGTAATGTATCCAGCGCTTGTACAATATCCAGCGCCATTTGCTGTTCATCCAGCGCAAAATAGCCCATGATCTGTTGCAGATCACCCGCTGCCTGCTGCATCAGTTGATGCAACCAGTGCGCCAGTTCCACATAAGGATTGCCCCGCAATTTACAAAACGTGCTGGCGCTGTCCAAAGCTCGAAATAACGGCGCATTCAGTTTATTAAACAGTGACTGGCGATTGATATCCAACATAACATCCTCGTCCATATTGGTAGATAAAGAAAACAAGTACAGTCTGCTATGACTGCGCAGGGTTATTTGGGCTAAAGCAGAGATCACTGCGATCATGATGGTGGATATTCAGCCCTAACCAACAGTTCTGCCCTAGAGACTGAGCGCTTCCTAGCGAACATCCTTGATAATGCTGATGATCCAGCGTAACTCTGAGCTTCCAGGCATATTCAAGGCCGACATAACACCGAACCCAATCACACAATTGCCGCAGCTCATCACGACAGGATGTTGCAAACCGTGAAGCCGGTAAGAAACGCTGATATACCGGCCAAGAGAGCGGTCCAAGTTCCAGACAAAATGCATATTGCACATCAGCCACCGCAATACCGAGACGAGTAGTACTGCCTAACCGAGCACCAGCATGACCATTGTGCAACCGCAACTGATCATCACGGTCTATCGTCAACCAATGAAACTGGTTTTCATGCAATGTCACCGGCAAGCCAAAGTGGTAACGCAGCAGACACAACAGGCCATCTTTGTTACGCAGCTGGCGGTTCAGATGCCCCACCATATAGTGGTGCGTCCGCTGGTGCCGGAGGCAATGGCCCCGGCCGATCAAACTGGCAAAAAAATAATCGAAGCGGCGGTTATCACTACGATCAAAAGAGAGGCAAGGTTGAGCATCCGCCCATGCACGCCAAAACAGAGTGATTAGACGGTGCTGAAACAGATTGAAAAAGGCACTCAACGCATGATCTTTATGTTGCTTCTGACGTTGCCAGGCAAACTCGGTGACATGCAAAGGCAGAGGCCCATTCGGGCCAAACAGGCCAAAGTTATTGATATTAATCTGATAACAAGTGCCATTTGGATAAGGTGCGATGGCCGCAATTTCTGCCGGCGCAAAGCATAATGCTGGCTGTTGCCCCAAACGTAGGGGTTCATCACGCGGTAAAGGTGAACGCCCCAGTGGATAAGGTGAACCTGACTGTGCATCAATCCGCCGCAACAACTGAAACAGATCGAAATTCCACGGCCTCTTTTCTCTTTCAGCCCAAAAATACGCATCAAGTGCGGATGACGCAGCATGCGCTTTCTCTCCAGCCGGTACGATCTGATTGTCGGCATGTATGGCGAATATCTTCATAACGATGTCCTCACTCCATCACATGCCGACCAGAACCCGATAACGCCTCGTTGCACACTGGATAATGTTGTTTCCGCAAAACTGTTTACTGTCACCAAACGGCTAAATAGATGTGCCAATACGCTCCCCATTAGCCAAGGAGATCGGCCAGAAAATGTCTGTTCGTCTATCTCCAACGCCACGCTAATCCCGCGTCGAAATAGCGGTGTGCCAACCATATGACGATTCTGCGCTTGCAAGCGGCAACTCCGGATGCCGTTAATTTGTTGAGCAATCACCGCATCAGCCTGACTGGCATGAAAACGTAATAACCGCCGTAATTCCGCTTCACCTTGTTCAGTGGCGCAATTCTGCAAGCTGAAATAGTTGAACTGTAATTGATTGATCAACTGCCAGCAGGCACTACTCTCTGCCAATGCCGGACGAGGTTCAGTAGGGCCTTTACGCAACCGCACAGCAGCAACGGGAACTGAATCCTGCATCACCAGCCCCTCTTGCGCCTGTCGTTGCAGTAATAAAGGTAGATCACGGTTGGTACACAGAACTTCCGCACTGAGATATTTCAAATCGCTGCGCCAAGGCGGATGATGCTCATCTGCCAAAGAGAGATAGACCTCACTGCCAAGATAATCAGAACGCATGCCATAACGATCCACATGCTGTGGCAACAGGCGCGATTCACGGCGGATAGAAAAATACCCCGCATTAACTAACACATCACTACATTGGGTACGATAAAGGGGATGGAAAATATAGCGTTCGTCGCTGTCATGCTGAGTACCAATACCGCGTAATGCTGTGACAGAAAAAACCTCATAATCAAGCGGACGCATGTTATCGACCACAACATGGTATTCATGCTGTTGTTCATTGAGCGTCATCGGTTCAGCGGTACGGGGAAAAAGATTGATAGCAGGGGTGCAGTGTAGAGCCAAGTGGCTAACATCCACCACCTTTTCCAACTGTGGCGAACGTACATCCAGCAGGATCTGAATTTCCAATCGCTGTTGTTTACCGGCCTGCGCTAGCAACGGCTGCAAGCCACTGATGCTGAAAAACTGGAAACGGGCCGGAAAGGCAAAATATTCCTGCAACAGGCGATACGCGTCGACATTGCGCAAATCAACGGGCAACAACGCCTGCTCGGCAGTAAACCCCTCATGACGCAGTGACTGAGGAGGCAATAATAACCGTTGTACAGTACTTCCGGGGATTTGGCACAATACCCCCTGACAATGCACCATCAGTAACTCTAATAGTTGTAAAGCGGGAATATCACCGCCACTGAGGTAGAACATCAACGTATCACATTGCAATTCACCCAATGACACATTGTCAAAACACGATAGCTGGATACGCAAAGTGCCCTGCACATTAGCACCGCCAAAGGCAGAAAGAGGAACATCCGCGGATACGCCCCCCAATTCCACCTGTAATAAACGCAACGGCTGCAAAGTCACATCCTGCGCGGTACGATAGCGGCAACTGATCCCTTTCTTTTTCAGTGCCTGACTTTCCATCAATGAACCTCGCGGCACCAGAAAACCTTTACTCAAATCCCCCTTAGTGGGATCTGGTTGTAATTCAACAATTACCATTGAAGGCAAGCCAGCAAGATAGTTAGGATAAAGCGCTTCTAGCAACTGGGCAGAGAAACGTGGAAATTCAGCATCCATCTTGAGTTGAATACGCGAAGTCAAAAAAGCAACGCCCTCCAGCAAACGCTCAACGTAAGGATCGGTAATGTCATTGCCCTGCATCCCTAACCGCCCGGCAATGCCAGGATAATAATGGGCAAATTCATCTCCCATTTCACGCAGCCATGCCAACTCGCGGTTGTAATACTCCAGTAATTTTTCATGCATGATTTATCCTCCATCCACCAGCTCAAAATGCCCGTTTTCCAGATCAACATGGCTACTGAAAGTGAAGGCTAATGGGCGAGAAAAACCCAACAGATGTCCTCGGATTTCAAAACAGAGAATATTGTGAGCATTCAGTTGCTGATCACCCCGCATTCCCGTGATGGTTAATTCCCGCGGAATAATGCGCGGTTCAAAATGGATAATGGCTTCACGTATCGCGCACTCAATACTTTCCCAGTTCACCTGAGAAATAAACTTTCCGGCCAGCGCCCGGATGCCAAAATTTAACGTACTGGTACTAACATGCGGCCAGGATGAAAGATCGGCTCCAGAAGAGTAGTGATCGCAGTTAAGCAGAGCCTGCAAATTATGCAGAACCGAAAGGCGAAGCTGTTGAGCGCTATTGCCAAACAGTACCTGTTCCCCATCATTGCCATTCTCAGTCAGACGCTCAAGCAACATAGGAGCGCCATAGATTGCAGGAGAACGGCATACCCCTGCGTTTTTCTCTGGTATTTTGCTCATCATTTAGCCCATATGAATCTGTTCAGAATCCACTTTCGTCACTGCCTGCGACGTAATGATGGTATTACGTGCATGTAAACGTACATAATCGCGGGCTTGGCAATCCAGTTGCCCAACACGTACATGTTCTGCCTGTTCGACCTTACGCAATACGCGCTGGCTGATTTGAACCACGGTTTTCCACAATGCCTCCACACGCTGGCCAAGCAGACAGGCCACATTGACCCAAACCGTCAACTCATCACCGCTGTAACGCATATGGGTGATATGGCAATCACTCTGTTGCGCACTAATCTGCACAGATTGGCTATCAATAGTGATCTGTTCAGCACTGTGGAACATCAATTCGCCTTGCGGAGCAATATGCAAATCTCCCGGAACAGTGAGCGTCACCGGTTGCTGTTCATCAGCCCGACTTAACACCGCCAGCACCCATAGCCGATGGTTATCATCACCATGAATCAGCACCTCATCACCGATTTGCGGTATTAACAAACAACTGATGGCGACACCACATTGCCAGCCACGCTGCTGATACTCCACGACCACTTCCCCTGTTGGCAAGGTATTAACAACTTGCCCCACAGCCTGTTGAGGAAGATTAATCTCCAATGGAAATGATTTTTGCGTTGCGTTCATAAATAAAAATCCCGATATCCCGTTAAGCGCTAACCACGCGCATTCCATGTTTCTGCCGCAAACAGTGCCTCATCTCGTGCCAAAATCCCCCGACGATCGGAGAAGCGACTGCCCTGCTGACAGGCCCGATGCATCAATGTGCGCTTAAAACGCGCCTGGCGCAGATCCGCATGACTGATATCCGCCCAACTGAAATCGGCATAACTCAAATCGCAGGCGACAAAAGAGCAGCTATCCGCTTGCGCATAGCGCCATTGACTCTGAACTAACATGCTGTAGGAGAAATCAGCTTGATGTAGACAGGCCGCAATAAACTGGCCGTGATTGATTTTTGCCTGCCGGCACTGCGCTTCACGTAAATCACTTTCAATAAATAGCGCCCCTTCGGCCTCTATCTCATCTAAACAGGCACCACGCAGTGATGCGCCTTTAAAGCAGCTTTGCGTCAGTATCGCCTGCCGGAAATCGGCACGATCCAACGGATTATCAGTAAATTGGCAAGCCAGAAAGGTGAGTCCCTGAAACTGCCCTTCGCGCAGATCACAATGGGCAAACACCCCTCGTTCAAACCGGCTGCCTGTAAAGGTCACACTGCGTAGATCCATACCGAACAAAGTCAAACTCTGACAATGGCAATTATGTACAGTACCGTTATGCATATCACTATCGTACAAAGTGACTTTATCAAGTGTGCTATTGACAAAACGTGCATGATTAAGCTGGCAAGAGATGAAATAGGTAGAATTTAGCGCAGCATCTTGCAAAGAGAACTGTTCCAGTTGGCAATCGTGAAATATACAGTTATCCAGATGAGTGCGATCAAAGCAGGCTTGCGACAAATTACATTGCTGAAATGAACACCCTTTCAGCGTCATCCCCTGAAAAGAGGTATATGATAACTGACACTGCTGAAACACGGTCTCATCAAGTCTGCAACAACGGAACTCAGTTCCTTCAAAGGTAACATTAACAAACACCATACCAGCCAGATCCCTCTCTGCCAGCAACTCACTCGTCAGAGATACATCCTGAATGATTTCCCCTTGGGAAATCAGCACGCTCAATTGTTCCGGTGTTAAGGTTTTCATATCAATTTGCCTCCGGCACATGGCAGGGTTTTGCACTGATCAAGCAAAGCCCCCTGCAATTGCGTATTCACATCAACACTGGATTGAGAAATATCGGCACGAAACAGATTGGCGCGACGCAAATCCGCGCCCGCTAAATGGGATTTTTGCAGTAACGCGCCCATCAGATTAGCGTCCTGCAAATAACTATTGGTCAATAGAGTACGAATAAACAGTGAATGACTGCCATTGACGGCGCGCATTTGCGCAAAACTGAGATCCGCTTCGCTAAAATCACAGTTTTGTAGTACTGCCTCTGAAAAGTCAGCCGCTTCAAGCAGAATAAGACGAAAATTACAACTGGTCAGCCGCGCATGCTGAAACAGACCAGCACGAATATGCGTTTTACCAGTAAACACACAACTGTCTAAATGGGCATGCTGGTACTGAGCATGATCTAACGCGCTGTTTAGAAAAGTACAACTTTCCATCACCGCATGGTTGAAACGAACTGCGGTAAAGCCGCCATTGATGACCGTCACACGCGTCAAATAGGCATGGCTAAAATCCAGCGCTTCCGGTATGAGATCCATAAACAGGCAGTTTTTCAACCGCGCCTGAGGGAAACGACAATGATGTAACGTACACTGACGTAACGTAATATCACTTAGAGCGGCCTGGGAAAAATCACACATGACCAGTTCAGCCTGTTCCAACAACACACCGCCAAGGCGTGCGCCGATAAAATAACCGTTGTGGCACTTCGCTCCGGTCAGGGAAGCATTATTCAGACAAGCCGCATTTAGCGAAGTGTTATTCAATGAAGCATAAGCCAGCATAGCTTCACTCAGATCAGCCTCATCTAAACAGCAGTTATCCAGATTGGCATTTTCCAACAGAGTATGCTGTAGATTAGCTCGCCGCAGATCCAAACCAGAAAGATCGGCACCCGTTAGATCCATCCCACTGAGATCGCGTTTTGTTGCCATGCAAGCCATCACATGGCGGCGTAACACCTCAGCCTGTTCACCCTGTAATCTGCCTGCCGGCGGACGCGTATCCGCAGATAGCAAATACATCTGATGTAAACTGCGCTGCGTACATTTCAACGCCTCTGGTGTCTGACATTCCGGTTTTTTCTGTGACTGTTTATGCAACAAGTCCAGCATACGGTAGTAACTTGCAGGACCAACCGCTGGAGCACTGGCACGTTCAGCCGCTGCATATGCAGCACTTTTTTTCTGAACCCACTGTTGTATCCGTTCTGCCTGTCGTTCCAAGCTGGCAACCAGCTCCGGTAACTTATCGGCAGTGAGCGCTTTTCCCTCTTTCTGAGGCAATTCTGCAAGCAGTTGATTAATATCCTGCTCTTGCTTCTCACTCCTCGCCTGATGCCGCCGACGCAAATAAGTTTCACGCCTTGTCATCGTCTCTGCCAGTGCGCTGGGGGTAACCTGTACGTCATTATCTATCCAAGGCGCAATCAGGCTTTCATCCATCAAATCCTGTTCTCGCAGGGTAAAAAGCGCCCCCTTCTCTTTCTCTGCCCGTTGCGCCATCACCTGTTGGTAATGAGCAACCGGCCGCTCGGCCTGTGCCAACTCCATCGCCACCAGCATTTGATGCACATCCGCTGCATCATCTTCATTAATTGGACAAGCACCATGCCAAATGAGTGCCATACGTTCCCGATGAGGAATAAACCATACCGTGGTAGCACGTAAATGAAGCTCCTCAAAGCGCATTTCTCCACCACGCTGACGCGTGATAAAACAGCGTGCTTGCCAGCAAGGTAACGTTCCCTGTTGTACAGCTTGAGTGGGATGCATATTCCAGATACGCCAAGTGGTGCCCGACGGCAGACAGGGTTGTCCACTCAGCCATTGATCCGATCCAGCCATATTGAACAGGTGCCAATCTGTATCGCGGGCAAAACCGGGGAATTCATGCGCCAGCCACTGCTTATCGTATTTTTTTCCCATCATGCGACTACGTTGCGGCCAGCTAAAATCAAGGGGGGCGAAACTGGCTGGCTGCACACACTGATGCAGTGAATGTAGCAGTTGATCCGGATGTTCAATATTAGGTAATGGGTGCCACACTACCCCTTCACGAGTAACAGGTTCATCTCCCTTACCCAACGGGTTTTCTGCGGTACAGTGACCGCCAAAGGCATTTTGCCAATCGAGGTGCATCTTCTCGAACGGCTGTGGCGATGAAGGATGCCCGTTCCGCCAGTAGCGATCACCAAATACCATCAGGCTTTTTTCTTTATCGGCAACCTGAATTTTCGCTATACAGGCCTCTTTTTGTGGTTGATGATTTGTCCAGGCATAACCTGTAGCAAAGAATTCTGCACAGGGTTTAGGAATAGAGAGATCCAACACCCCACCGGTACTTTGTAACTCTTGAGCCACCAATTGCCACAGTTCCGGCTCTGGTCTGATTTGCGGCGAATCACTCATATCCGTCAGCGCCATCACCGCCACCCCCAGATAGTTCTGCTGTTGCCAACGCCACGGGCGGTGCAAGACACCCAGTCGCAGAGGTTTCATGATTTTCATCATCCATTCTCCCGTCTTGGTATGTCAGATAAAAATAGTTAAACCGCTGAGACTCAGATTCAGTGCCACAGCATTGATATTTATCTGCCCAAAACTAAGGTTGAGAGTATTGGTTGACATATGCAGCGTGGTATTACCGATGTTCAGCATATTATTCGACATCACCACCCCCTCGTTTTTCATGGCAACGGAAGAGTTGGTATAGTTGAGCATATTGACATTTTCCGTCGTGCCACAGACGGTTAAGGTATTGCCGGCATGGGTTTCTATGTGCCCCTCAATCTTGTGCACCATATCTTTGGTTTCAATGCACACCTTGCCGCCACAATTAAGATAAGCATCCGCATCTGCCTGAATTTTCAGGTTATCTTTAACATGCTCTTGCCAGCTACCCTCAATACTTCGAGTGACCGCCCCTTTGATCTCGACTTTCTGATCTTTATCCACACGCTGCTGATCAACACCGTTGATCTCAACACTGACACCTCTCTTATAAATTACTGAGGTCGGGATTTTCTGCTGTTGCTGCTGCTTTGATGCTTGCTGATCCGCCATTTCTTCAGGGGTTAATGTCTGCAATGTCATCAGCTTCCGCTGCGCCTGATTATTGGGATCGTTGCTTTCTCGGTTGAGATATAGGCTGTCGCCATAGATGATCTGTTTGCCGGCATCGAACAGAATATTACCCAAGGCATGATGGCTGATATCTTCTCCCGCGTGCTGGTTAATACTCTGGCTGACCTGCGTTTCTGATTTACCTTGAATACGTTCATATCTGCCACCCGCAATAAAATCTGCGCGTCCACCAGCGCCGACAATCGCGGTTTTCCCCAATCGGAAAGTTTGTATATCCGGCATCATTTTCAGGGTATGACACACACCATGATGCTTGAGATGAGTTTCGCCTTTTATCTCCTGAGCTAAGACACCATCAACGGTGATATTTTTATCGTGCTCAACGGAGATATTCATGTCGCGTTCGGCGTGCATGGTGAATGATTCACGTCCCGGCGCATCTTCGAGGAACAGAAAACTGGCATTTTCTACCCCGCCTTTCTTACTGCGGCTCATAAACCCCATTCGGGTTGCATCGTTGGGCAACTGCCAAGGCGGCATGCACTCTTCATTGTAAACCCGCCCAGTCACCAATGGGCGATCCGGGTCGCCGTTGATAAAATCAACCACCACCTCTTCACCAATACGTGGAATTTGTAAGCTGCCATATTTCCAACCAGCCCAACTGCTGGAAACCCGCACCCAACAAGAACTTCTATCATCCGGCTGGCTATATCTATCCCAACGGAATTTCAATTTGACGCGACCATATTTATCGGTCCAGATGCTTTCTCCCACTGGACCGGCAACTTCCGCCGTTTGTGGACCATAGGTTTTCGGCCAAGGTGTTGCCCGTTGCGGACGCCAAATAACATTAGCGGGTATTGCGTGAAATGCGGCTCGGAACGGTCCTTGGTCCCAACAACTCCCATCCAATTCGTCATACAGCGTACAGTCATATAATTCATATTCCGCATGCGTCACCAGAAAGGGCTGTGCATCAGGCGGACAAGGACTGTTTTGTAAAGTAAAAGTGCATCCTGGAGCCAATCCACATGCCGTCGTCTTGCCGTACATCTGTTGTTGTCGCACTTCAAATCCCTGTTGGCGGATTTGTGCATAAAATTGACCATGTTGATTGTCGATATAACGCCCCGGCCATTCAAAAACATCAGTCTTATTAACCGCACATGATGCTGGATTACTGCATACTTCCAATAAATGCGCCCGTGGTTTACGGAAATCGTAATCATCCAACGTATAAACTCGTGGCGTAATTTCCTGTGCTGTGCGCCAGCACATAACACCTTCCTGGTGATCAACCACACCGGATTGCGCTGCTAAATAGCGAATCTGAGCATAATCATCGTTAAATGGCTGGTGGGCATTTGGTGAGTCAGCCAGAATTAAAGTATGTCCTTTTTCATGATGGCTGAAATAATAGTAGATGCCTTCGTGTTCCATTAATCGACTGATAAAGTCAAAAGTACTTTCCTGATATTGGACACAATACTCCCATTGACGATAATGGCTACGGAGACGATTCTCTATATTAATATGATATTCCGCCAACAAGCCGGCAATAATATCCGGCACACTCTGCCCCTGCCAAATACGGCAGTCACGGTTTTGTGTCAAATACCAGAGCGAAGGATGCAGCGTGAAAATATATAACTTATCGTTTTCTTCCTGTAAATGATGTCCGACATATTCAATACGGGTAATATCACCATGTAGGAAACGGGAACCACCCTGTATTAGTGGGATCTCCAAAGCCATACTTTTACCCAACAATGATTTCATATCGAGATCATTACGTGGACAAAGAAACTCTACTTTAAACTGATACAGTTGCGACAAGGATTCACTGCCAGTTAATTTTCTGAAATGCAATTTATCGCCATCAGACTTACTAAGCGGTATATGCGCCACAATGCGGACATCTGTACGATAATCGGATGTATGACTCGCCATAATCTTCTCCAATAAAACAGACTTGTCTCACTGTCAGGGAGCAATACTCACGCTGACCTTCTCAGGCGATAATAAACCTTAAAGATCTGAGCAGAACATCAGGTGATAACATGAAATTGACGATGATTAAGTAAAATGGAGCGAATCCCCGGGAGCATAGCGAATTATGTGACCGGGGTGAGCGAGTGCAGCCAACAAAAAAGAGACAGCTTGAAAGATGACGGGTATAGCGTATATTTCAGGTAATTATTCAATATAACAGGGTTGGAATCATGAAAAATTTGTTTGTTATTATGTTACTTCTCTCTGTAATAACCGGGTGCTCCGGTAAAAATAACCCAAACAGACAAACACAAGCAGAAGAGGGATTAAAATTTGCCTTTTCATCCGGTGGCAATTTTATCTTAACTCACGCTTGTACCGATAAAATCGATTATTTAGGGCCAGACGAAGGGGGGAATGACCAGATAGAAATAACGATAAAAAACGATAAACAATGCTTTGCTCACTTTGATGCTTTAATCAATAAAAACATCGGTACCCAAATGACAATATCATTTAAAGGTACTCATCTTGTCACGGCGACTATTCAGACTTCTTTAAGTCCTTCATTCAGAATGGGGGTAGAAGATAAAGAACAAGCTACAAGCATTATAAACGCATTAAAAAATTAAATTGTTTCCGATATATACCCTATGGATTTCAAGATGCATCGCGACGGCAAGGGAGCGAATCCCCGGGAGCATAGATAACGATGTGACCGGGGTGAGTGAGTGCCGCCAACAAAGAGGCAACTTGAAAGATAACGGGTATAAAAGTAACCGCATCCTGCCTCGAAATCTCCGCCCAATATTGGATGGAGATTTCTGGCAATGTTTACTCAATATATTGACTACAAAGAGATAACCCGTCGTGCGGCTCCTATCGCACTGGTTCCATAGTCTATCGCATTGGCGATCCCCGTGGTGGTCAGGACCCTGCCTCTGATCTGATTACCAATCATGCCAGCAATATTATCTATACCACTGCCGATAGCACCTAGCCCTCTGGAAATCCAACTGTCTCTTCCCATCACTCTGTGCAGGCCTGTTCCAATGCCACCAGCAAGCCCACCGAGAACACTAAATATCGGCTCAAAGACAGGTCTGGCTACACTGAAATGCACTAATTGTCTGGCTAAACCGGCGGCATATGGGCTGACAGCCCGGCCTAAGAGCCTACCCAAAAATCCACCACCTATTACTCTGTTGATAGCCATTTCCGCTCCCAAACCAGCGGCATAACCCACCGCGTAATTCGCTAAATGTCCGGCGGGGTTACTGGCGACATCTAAACCAAAGCCAATCCAAGAGCCATAATAGGTGCCAATACCGGCATGGATCCCTGCCCGAGTACTCCCTTGCGTACCAGTGATCATCCCACCCGCCGCCCCACCCGCCGCTGCCCCGATTTCATGTGTAAGGGTGGAGGAAGTCCCCAGCATGGTATCAATGGTGCCTACCGCACTCCCGGCCCCAATAGCGCCACCTATCCCACGGTCAGCATTATTTATCCATGATCCCACAGCGCCCGTTACCGCCCCAGCGGCTGATGCAACACCAACACCTTGTGCTCGCGCACCATAAGCCGCGGCTGAACTCGCCCCGGCAGCCGCGCCCGCCGCTGACTGTACTAACGTCGATTTCCCCTGTACGAGTCGAGCGAGTAATGCCCCACCTTTTTCCAGCAAGCTACCGACGTTATACCCCATCAACGCACCAATCCCTGCACCTACGGCCGCAACCCCCAGAATGACAGGGAGAGCCGCGCCAGCCGTACCAGCAATGGCAACCGCAAGACCGCCAATCGCAAGCCCGCCAGCAATGGCTCTGCCAATTTTTTGTCCCCGTCTCATTGACGCAGACATTCCCTCATCAGGTTTACGAAACAAAAATGAAGCAAACCAAAATGTATTCCGATTTCGGTTCGGAGACGGCGCTAATCCGTCATGGTCAGTCAATGTGATGGGGTTATTCCTCACCATCCGGTACACATTCAACCCATCCACGGTTCCCGCCGGATCAGCACTCAACCAGCGGCCCACCCAAGGCTGATAATAACGGTAGCCGTAATAATACAATCCGGTGGCATCCCGCTCTTTACCGGAGTAACGAATAAATTTGTAGCTGGCTTCTGTCTGATTTTTCGCTGCCCATACCGCGGTGCCGCCATACGGATAATACTCTTCCTGACTAAGAATCTGCCCTTCGCTATCCAATTCAAGCTGGCTGGAGCCGAGCAGATTATCGTAACTGTAGCGCACCTGATTGTTGTCGATATCTGTCGGCTTACCACTTTCCCAGTGCAATACCCTTACCTGCGCACGCCCCGCCTCACCTACCGTAATCACCTGCAAACTTTCGGTTGTTTTATCTGCCACTCCAGTTATGCGCAGCTCTAATCCCGGCAGATAAGTCACCCGTTGTACTTGAGTACTGTTGCCCGTCTGCTGTTCACTCACTTTTAGCAGCCGCACGCCATCACTGCTATAACGATACCATTCACTGTCACTGCTATTTTCGCGGCTCACCGATGTTACTCGCTGCAATTCACCCCGCATATTCCAATCCAGATTCTGCCCCGGTATTAACGTCTTCTGATGACCGCCGGCATCAAATAGCCCATCCACTTGGGTTGGATCTGTCGTTAATGTACTCAATACCGTCCGGTTACTGCGGCTTGAAACGGTCATCTCCGTGGTGTAACTATTTTGAGTCGCGGGTGAACTGTGTCGGATTTGAACCAAATTACCGCCACGGTCATAACTATAAGTACGCTGGTAATTGGTATAGGTGCTGTTGTCGGCAGGAACAGGCATAGCAGGTGAGGGAAGTTGGTTGCTGTGCTGGCCGATATTAGCCATTTCACGCCCTGTCGCACTCATAAGCTGATACAGAGAATCATAAACATAGCGGTTCTCAGGCTCCACTTTCTGATTGCGCCAAAAGCGGGTGGCTTCAGCATCATTATGGATACTGATGACATTCCCCACCGGATCATACTTATAGCGGAGATCCTGTAATACTCTCGCCTCTGATTGACTCTCTTCGGCTCGCCGGGTAGTGATACCCATCAAACGTTGAGTTTCCGGTTCATAACGGTACTCCGTAATCACGCCGTTACCATGCTCTTCACGCAGCTTATGACCTGCGGCTGACCAGCTCAGAGACTTAACAATCACCTGTTCACGCTGGCCTTTCACCGTCAACCAACTGCCTTTTAACTGACCGGCAATGTCATAAGCCAGACGCTGGATATTGCCTTTCGCATCGGTTTGGGTCAGCAAAACCCCGATGGCATTGGTTGTACTTTGTGTTGTATAGACCTCACTTGCCAGCATCCGCTGCCAGACAGTTTCGTCGTCACCGCTCCAGTTAGCCTCCTGCCCTTCTGCCAGCCATTGGTGAGATTGGGATAAAATAGCACCCGCCAGTGACTGACTCATCAACCGGGTAACGCCCGCCGTGTCGTAGTGGCGTATACACAGACCAGAGAGGTTATGCGCTTTCTCCGCAGTGGTATTCTCGGCCCAGATAAAGCGCTCTGTCACTTGAGAAGTTTCCTGATCAAAAACTTGTTCACTCACAGATAACAAACGACCGGGCAAGGTATTACCTTCATAGCGACGAGTCTGACGAACACCTGTCGCATTCATCGTCATTACCGGACGACCTTCAATATCATTTAATGCAACAGTACGACCAGCATCGACACTCTCTGTCCGCAAGGCATGACCGGCCAGATCATACTGCCAGACAAAATTAGGTTTTACTGAGTTATCAGCCTGCTTTGCATCATACAAGCGTGGGTCAATACTGTGGTTCAGGTATCCACGGGCATCATACTGGTGACGGGTGACGCGGGTGTCAGTATCCCCGCCAATCACAACACGGTGAAAACCGATATCACGAATGGACAGGCCACGATTATCTAACACGCTGACTGTTGGAGTTTGAGTATAAAGAGCAGTATCAGGCGTACTCATATCATATTCCTTTTATTTTGTTTTAAAGCTTCCCTTCCAATGAAATGGAGAAAGATCGCAAGATTGATTTTAGATATGACAGATCCTCTCCCACTCTGGCGACCAGAGTGGGAAGTCTTAGTTAAAAGTTAATTTAAAACAGTGTTTTCTTGACTTGGTTTGCGAAGCTGGCACCGCCGTCGCAGGCGGTATAATGTACCTGCACCAGTACATCATCCATATTCGCCAACAGTGCGGCCTGCATCTCATCCGCCTTCAATGTTTTATCGTCAATATGCTCATCCACCGAACGCGGGAAGGTAAGCGTCCATTTGGAGACCGCACCCGTGCCCTCAAACGATAGATAGCGCTCATCTTCCAAACGCAGCTCAAAGCTACCGGCATCATTAATGCCAGAAGAGAGCGCCACCTGCTGGCTGGCCCGCAGATTGGTGACAATATGCGTCGCATCCCCCTCTTTACCTGTCGGATCATTGAGACGTTTAACACCATTGATATCTGCTGTGAGCAGCGTACTACTGCTGGTCTGGGTCAGCGTTGCCTTCACGTTTTGATACGGCCCGATCAACGTCGGCAGTGTCACTGACACGGTTTTAATCTGGCGCAAATAGTGCCCCGGATAGTCGTTGTCAAACAGCTTTTCGCTTAATGGAAAGTCA
Source organism: Photorhabdus bodei (assembly GCF_003287735.1). Lineage (GTDB taxonomy): Bacteria > Pseudomonadota > Gammaproteobacteria > Enterobacterales > Enterobacteriaceae > Photorhabdus > Photorhabdus kayaii. The sequence goes on from NZ_NSCM01000031.1 coordinate 19,887, forward strand.
ACTTTGCCCTCAGTTTTTAACTTACCAAAGCCATCATCACCCAATAGGCTTTTGAGCGACACAGTACGGATCACATTAAGACGGCGCTCATGACGAACTAAATATGCCGCTTCCATTTGGTGCAAATTGAGTTGCAGAGTTTCTCCCACTTGCAAACCACGGTAATGGTCATTCCAAGTACCGGTCTGAATAAACGTGGTGGCGTAATCACCCAATTCATACTGCCAGCAAGCTTGGGCGGACAAACACAGAGAGACCACAGCGTCATACGCTTGATAGTACAACGCGGATAATTGACCACTCAGCCACTGATATAAAGTCGCTTGGGTGAAACGAGTCGTTAAGTAAGTCAGCATGGTTCGAATTTGCACCTGCTGTGCCTTCGCCTGTTGCAGGGAAGTCTGAGCCGCTTTCTCGCGCACCGCCAACGCATCCAACTGTTTCTGTAATGCGTCGACCTCAGACTGTGCCTGTTGGTACTGGATTTGCCACTCTTCACGACGGCGACGGTAGTTTTCCGTGGTTGCCAGACGCTCGGCCACCACGCTGGTGGCTTGTCCGGCAGCCATCAGCCCGATGGCAATCGCTTCTGTTACCCCTTCATAGCGCGAACCACCATCAGCCAAGCCAAAGATATTCGGGATCACTTTCAGTGCCCCACTGGCAGTTTGTACACCAGAGGAAGAAGAAATCAGGGATTGTGCTGACGTTTGAGTGTCCATCACCAGTTGTTCCGCGCTGGAGATGTTGTTCTGATACAAGGTGTAATAGTGGTCATGACGTTGTTGCGCCGTCGCCTGACTGGCTTGCAGCGCCAGACGATCCGCCGCCAATCCATCCAACGCCTGTTGTTGTAACGTGATGGCATAGCTGGACATATCCAACAGTTGCTGTTGCGCCAACTCTTCTTGACCGGCCCGTTCGCTACGTTCCAACAAGCTAAGCAGGTTCTGACCAAAACCGGTCAACGTACCCACGGCGCTGTAAGTCCGCGGTAACATAGCGCTGAAACGGTACGGTGGCACTGTTAACACGGCACCACTAACACCATTCGTCAGGGTACCGGACTGAGCACGCTGAGCCAGCAACGCAACTGGATCAACAGGCGCAGCATACAGCGGCAGCGAAAGCGGCTTGCCATCAACGGTCAAATTATGACGCAGATTGTATAACCGTGCATCCAACGTATCCCAGTGGGACAACATCAGAACATTGAGCGGTTCGTTAAAGTAGCCATTATCTGCCAGCTTCAAGTAGCTAACATTGCAGCCCGGCAATGCAGGTAAAACGGTATCACTATTAGCCAACTGGTGCTCAAAATCACGCAAAACCGTTTTTTGCCCGGCTGCCAAAGTATCGAGGGTTTGCGGCGTCCAAGTGCTACTCAGCGACACATCTGGCCGAGGCCCTAGCAATTCAGCGGCCAGATTGTAATAGACACGGGCCTGAGTCAAACCATCACGAGTCAATTGGCGGTACCACATATCTCCCTGAGCAATCAGGTTACTGACATAGGCAATAAACACCGCTTTCTGGTATATCACCGGATGGGCATAAGCTTGAGTATCTGGGTCTATAGAGTCGCCCAAATAACGAGAAAGATCGCTGTGTCCTTCAACCAACGGACGTACATTCCAGTAAGCTGGCGCATTGTGTGGCTTGTTTTTCATCGCTGGATCAAAGATGTAATGCAAACTCTTTTGTGCCGGTGAGAATTGCTGTTCATTGGCAAAGCGTGTAGCAACCAGAAACGGCAGGTGAAAGAACAATTCCCAGAAATAGAGACCATTTGAACCGTTAAAGTCCATCGGCTCGCTTTTGCCGTCAGTCACTAAATCTGCTTCCAGAGAAGGATCTGCCTGCAAGGTGTAATCCAGCAAACTATCCAGCCCAAGATTAGCCTTCTCAATCAAAGTACGCACAAAGGTGGTGTTAAGACGGGTTTTCGCGGGTAATGATGAGGTCCAGAAGTCCAGATATTGCACCAGACCACGCTTGCTATCGTAACGGGAAATTAATCGAGGAATGGCATCCGGAGCTTTGCTATCTTGCAACGCAACATAGACGTTAAACCACTTACAGACCCAAGAATAAGCTCCTTTTTTCCCTGATGGGCGGTCATAATGATCCCACACAACATTCAAACAAACCTGTAGGTAGTTTTTATCCGGATCAGTGGAGAAATCCGCCTCGGACAAGGTATAAGTTGTAGAATAGGTCGCACCGCTGGCAAGTCTGAAAGTTTGATCACTGTAACGTTTAAACAGGTTGCGCCCATTCGCCGTCTCAGCATTGATTTCCTGATAGAATTTGCAGTTATCGGCGATTTTACTGAAATTTTTGATAGTGGTTAGTGTTGGCCAATCTGGTGACGTAAATACAGACTCAAGCTTATTAAGACCAATAGCAAAATTTATTTTATCAGACCAATCTAGCAACACGGTACCGTCTGGAATATACAGATTATAACCGGTAGGTGTTTCCCCTTCCCAAGCGATATAACTGCCCTTCACAATAACAGTATGGAGAGTATCAAGCAGAGGGGAAATAGCCCATCCCTCATTAACCCTTTGCTCTAACGCCCACGTTCCATTAGGAACAGATCCACCACCATATCCAGCCGGATAGTAGTTGATTATTGCATTATGAAAGGTGTAATAATTTCCATCATGGTAATCCAGATAAAAACCTTCATTTCCTGACCACGTGAAACCATAACCAGACTTAGAATCATATACAAGATCGTTATATCCAAACGTATGACGGTTAATAAAATCCCCATTGGTTGTGGTTTGGATATGGAGTGTCAGGCCATCTTGATCGATATACACATAGGCCCCGGTAGTGCCTTGTTTCAAGTCATCAACTTTACTTACCCATCCTGTACTTTCCGGATCTTCCGTTGCACCTGTAACAACCTTAGTAATTACATACTTTTTATCGTATACCGCAAATTGCAAGCAGTTCTGATCATTTGTTTCATCACGGTAAGTACTGAACAAAAAGTTCTTACTTAACGGCCTGAGAACATGACGATTGAAAGCTGAGTCACAATAGAGATAACCATAAACAGCGGGTTTATTTTTTCTATTGGCCCCATCACCTTCAAATTGACGGACAAACACTCCTAACATCAGACGGCCATACGGATTACTGTCCGTTTCCTCCGTCGGGTCGATACTAAAATCGGTGGTAGCCAGCAGATTGATTTGACGCAATGTGGTGCTCGATTCATCAATCAACAAACTGGATCGCTGTGTTTCTGAACTTTCCCCTGATTGCTGCGTCATCAGCGTGGTGGTATTCGGCGCTGTCCAAGTATCATCATAGAGTTTATAACCAAACTTTATGCCGTAGGCATGGGTTTTACCGATATCTTTGCCATTAGCGTCTTTCTGTACTGCCGGATCTCTTTCAACCCAAGCCACATACAGCCGGTCGTTATAAAACACCGGACGTACTGTGTGCTCCAATACCGTATCACCAGACAGCGGTAAGGTGATTTCCTGCCAATCATTCCAACAATTTGGCGTCACCGGATTCCCTGCCGGATCTTGACGATTTTTACTCAAATCCATCTGACGCCAGTAGTAGCGATACGGTTTAGTGGTAGTGCGACCAATAAAGTAATAGATGGCTTGGTCAAATTTATCCTGATTAATATAACCACTGAGCACATACAGATTACTCACTGCTTCAAACTCGTTTAGGTACCCCAGAACAGCATCTTGCACCCGGTCCGGATCGAGTCGGTTCTGGTTTAAAGTCGTTTCCAGCTCCGAGAAATAATGGCTTTTTTCCTGCCGGGTGATGGGAGAAATATAGTTTTCAGCGTAATTTCGAACCTCAGCCCCCGCAGCCCAGATAGCATATTGGCTATCATTGTCACGCCATTCGTTAGCGGTAGAAGGTTCCATCGCTTGACGCCCCGGTTCAGAGCCATTGACCAGACGAGTCATATATTGCTGTATGCTGGCAATGGCTTGAGCGACTCGACTGGTCTCAACTTCATCGGCCACTTCGGGGTCAATCAGCAAGTATTCGTACAAGTCTTCCACCGTCACTGGTTGTTTTTTAACGCCTTTCAGCGTCGGTGCCACAAAATTCATATAGCCAGTCACCAACGCATCACGCTGGGATTCATTCAGTTGTTTTTCCATTGTCGATAACATAATTATCTGCCTTACTTAAATGGCGGTTTAGAAATAGCCTCATTGGGCCATACGGAAAAATCAAATCCACTCAGGTAGTAAGCTTCTGCCATGCTCAGTTACTGCCCTTGACATGGGATACGCCAGCCACCAACGCCTGACCGGTGCTTTGCCAAAGGGTATAATCACTGTCACGACTCAGGAGATAGCCTTGCTGTTGCTGTGTAACACCAAGGCCAGTCTGATTCTGTGCCTGTTGCAGACGCAGAAGCGTATCCAGTTGCGGTGTGGTCTTAGCAATCCCGCCCAATACCGACCAAGCGGCTTGCAACTCGTTAACCTCCCAACCCAATAGCGTTGCCAACGTCTGTGCAGCATCAGCTTGGCTCAACGGCATAGCAGCATTAGCCGTGCGCAGGTAGGCCAGTACATCATCTTCGGTACCACCAGCTTTACCCACTTGGAGCAATAAATCGCTATAGCGGCTCAGGGTATAAAGCATCCACAAACTGATATCGGTCACTATTTCTGCGGAAGCGCCAAAATAGGCTGGATAGTCCAGCAAGGTTTGCACCATCGCTGGACTCAACGTGAATTGTTGGGTTAACAAGGAACGGCGTACCACTTCACGTAATTGACGCAAATAATCAGCGGGAATATCGGCCGCAATCTTAACGGTATTCTTCAATGCCCAAGTCGCACTCAACCACTGATAGGTTGTTTGTCCACTCCAGCGCAACAATAACGCAGGCAGTGACTGACTCACGTTCAGAGTCTGCGCTAACAGACTGACAGCCACGCCCTGTTGAGTTTTCTGTGCCTGATTCAACGTATTAGTCAGAGTAGTGATTGCCAGCTTCTTATCTTCATCAGATAAGCTTTGTGTATTGACCACAGTGGCTATAGCACTTTGTATGCCAGCGTCAGTCACCAAACCAACCTTATCGATAAGCGGGCTATTGCCTGTCGAGAACAGAGCAAACCAGTCAATAACGTGACCGTTGTTATCGACTAATGGCGCACCACTACGGGATAACAATGTTGCATCCACAAACGTACTGCCCAGGTTCTGCCACACCTGACGGATAAAGTTCAATTGGTCATCAGTGCCCTGCAAAGTAGAAGTGGGGTTGTCACTCAACAGCAAAAGCAGTGCTGAAAATTCTAAATCGTGCTGTTGTTGCCATTGAACGATCGCACTTAACGCTTGCAGCAAACTCAGAATATCCGCCGCCAGCGGGGAATCTTTTTGCGGTGCAGCGATGGCGGGTTTCCCTGCCAGTTGCTGCCAGACGATGCCTGTACCTGCATCTAATTGATCCGCCAAGGCACAGAAAGCCTCAGGATCTATCCCCAATGTACGCGCCAGATTAGCCAGACGGTAGAAAGCTGACACCACAAACAGATTACAGTTGAGTGTGCTTTGCGTGATATTTCCCTGTTGACGGGCAATATTATCCGCCAATAACAGGAACTGACGATGATTAAGGCCCAGTGCCGTGCTGATATGCTTAACACGCGCCCCATCGCTCCCGGTGGTCAATGTATAGACAAAATCCTGATTATCTATCACAAACGGTGTATCAAAGGTGCCGACGGAGTTAAACACCTGATCTAAGAACGGTGTTGCTGGTGTAATGGCAAACGGAGTCACCACGCGCAGCCAGCCAGCAAATTGTTTAGCGGTAACACCGTACTTCGCCTGATAATGTTTGAACACCCCCAACATACGCAGCGTATTGTTACTCATCAACAGCGCAGTATTTCCTGCTTCCGCATCCATAGCAGAAGTCACCAACAGGTCAATATCCTCATAGGACAGATTCAGCCATTTTTGCAGGCGCACGATGCGGTTAATCCGGTCCAACTTGTCATCGGTCAGATTGTTAAGCGTCAGAGCAAAATGCGCCTCCGCACCACTGCGACTCAAGGTAATCGCCTCCGGCTTACCGGCATGAATAAAGCGGGCACCGTAAGCAAATGGCGTCGCTGTCGTGTCACTAGAACTCACATTATCAGACTTAACCACCGTAGAACCCCCGACAGTTGAACACAACATCAGTTCTACTTGGGGTACAGTCAAACTTGTTCGGCCAGTCAATATAGTCATATCGCTGAAACTGTTCGCCGTAAGCGAACTGTCACCATAGTTAAGCTGATAAAAATCCTGACCTACAGTCTCCGTAATGATTTTCTGCTGCTCCGGTGAAAGCTGACTCGCCATGATTTGCAGTCGGGTTAAAGCACCGGCAGTCGCATCACTCAGTTTTCCTTTTGCCGTTGCCCAGAAATTTTGCGGCAGATCCAGCGTCTGTGGCAGAGTGATATCTTGCAACGTAGTACCCAATACCGACTGAGCTGTCTGAATCTGCTGATGACCATAATGATACGGCAGATTATTCGGGTAACGGGTGGTGGAGAGTTTAGCGTTTACCGCTTCCAGATCAGTCAAGCTCAGTTTCTTCTGAATGGCTTTGGACAGAATTTCATTGACCAATTGTAATTGCGGTATCACCTCATTGATCGCTTTATCATTAATCAACAAAGCCCCGATATCAGGTCGGCGCTCCGCCAGCGTATTCATAATGGTACTGGCACCACTCTTTTCCTGTTCAAGAGCCAATTGATAAATATGAGTCAGATAAGCTACCGGCGCATCATTGGCTTCCGGTGATCCACTTGGCGCTTTATCTTTCCAACCCGTGTTTGCATCAAGGAATTGGTTGGCGTAATCCGGACCTGATACGGAAAACGGACTTCTCAAACTAAACTGGACAGCCTCGCTAAGAGAATTACGGCGAAAATGGTGTAACACCTGATGAGCATAGCCCACTGCCAGGTCATACATTTTTTCAGCACTGCGCCCGAGATCAGCACGATGCTCACGAATAAAACGCTCACGCGGCATACGTACCACATCAAACACTGAGGTATAACCAAGGCCGGTCAATTTACCGGGTAAGTTGTGGATCTCTTCGGTGCGGGAAATCAGGGGACTGGCGAGTTGATTCATACGGACTCCTGAATTGAGGTTTATCATGAGAAACAGATTTTTTCGCGCAAAAAAATAATCACCATCGTTATGTATAAGAGAGGGACCAGATCAAACATGTGCCTTTAGAACATCAGGTCCTCCTGCCTTCTAAAGGCGCTATACACAGTGATGATGTGTGAGGAAAAATATAATAAATCACAAAACTTGCTTACATTAAAAAACAAAATACAGACAATAAAATAACTTTACCTTTATATAATTATTTGGAATTAATATTTACTTATATTGATGATTAATTTACAAAACAATTAATATAATGAATATTCTTGGTATATTTTCATTATTTTTTAAACAATATATACCCTATGGATTTCAAGATGCATCGCGACGGCAAGGGAACGAATCCCCGGGAGCATAGCTAACTATGTGACCGGGGTAAGTGAACGCAACCAACAAACGCCCTATATCAAACACATCGGATACACCACCAACAATCACGTAAGTATCGGGAGGTTTGCCGCAGGTAACCTTATCGCTTTCACGAGCGGTCGCACGTCCATTAAATGTCATGGTGTGGCCACCGGTAATAAATGGTGTGGTCACCGGTAATAATCTGTCCGCCGCAGGTTGTTTTATCACCAACCAGCAGGAAAGATCCTATTGCCATCTATTCACTTCTCCATTGATTTACAGCATGAAGAGTGAATCTGATTAAAATCATCATCATGCTTTTGCCACTTATGGATTAATCAGCGATCACAATGGTGCAATGAATTTCACTTAAAAATATATAGGAATATTCTGAAATTTAGATTTTGCAATAATTTTAATACAATTAATTATCAAAAGTGAGAATTTAAGAAGCAGTGCCAAGTTGGCAGAAATACACCGTAGATTTTTTCAAATTATGGTCAAACTGTTAACCACTATCCGTTCAAAGTGCTGACCAAAAGACCAACACTTTGTCAAAAATCTGCAAAACTATTCAAGCTTTGATGGGCTTTACCAGATTACCTCTGATAATCGCAGGTGGGCTATGCGCCTGCACAAGCAAACATGCTTTGTTGGTGCAAACGACGAGCAAACTGACAATCTAAGGTCAACTCTTTCCTACTATGTCCTCGAACCAGTAAAGCTTCCCAATGGTGATGATGACCGGGCACAAACCCTGTACAGGCAAATCCCGCCTGCTGCAAAATTTCCATTGCCTGAAGCGTCCCTTCCCCTACCGGCAATCTCACGTATATCAGTTTGTGTGCCGGTAACTCTGCCACCTCTTTTACCCGCTCGGTTGTCTGCTTTTCTATCCACACTTCCAACCGACGTCCATGATTGGTTATACGGATATCTGCATCAGCCAACTCCTCCGGTTGCAGAGGCTCTTGACCAAACACTTGAGTCACCGATGTCAACCACAGTTGCCAACCGGAAGGCCAATGTAACTCTGGAAACGGCCAGCTTTGTAAAGGTAAACAACCCAGTACTATGCTTTCCGGGCGTGCCTGATCAAACGGTGATGTTACATAGTCCGGCAGCAATCCCGTGGTGTGAAACCCCAGATTTTGGGCCAGACGCTGACTATGGTTATGCGACGACACTTGCTTAATTGTGAGGATACTTAACCCCATTTTCTTAGCCTGATCACACAAGTATCGTCCAAGCGCGGTAGCAATACCCTGCCCACGTGCCTGTGGATGTACTGCGATCAACGCCAGTTCAGCGCTTAATGAGCAGTGTTCATCCCGCCACAGTGCGGCATGCCCCAACACGTGTCCATCCTGTACCGCAACAGCGGAATACCACTGTTTTGCCGCGTTATAACGGCCAAGCATGGTAGGTAAATAGACTTCCGGGTAAACATAATCTTCGCCGTAAACAACCCGAAATAACGCACTAATACCGGTAGAATCCTCTTCCCGGAATAATCGAACTAATGGTATTCCTAGATTCATGCTCATGCTGCCTTCTCTTCAGCACCATAACCACGATGATCAACCACCCGCATTAATTTACCGGAGCGTGGATGAGTGACCATATTTTCCAAAGCGCAGTAAGTGACTTCCACATGCAAAAATCCCTGATCACATAACTTTGCCATCGCGGGTTGTGCCGCCAACAATGTCTGATGCACTGATGTTGTCGATGACGCCAGTGATGAATCGCCCGCTAACAAGAGTTCTATCTTATCCATGCCACCCTGACGGCTCAGCAATAACTGCCAAGCCAGTATGCCCTCTTGCTGTTGCAGTAAACGCGCAATATGGTCAGGAAAAATGGATAGCGAGAAAACTCGCACTCGGTGAGCGCTGCCCGCTCGCCCCTGCAAAGCGAATTTGCGACTCGGCTGCCCTGACTCTTCACACCAACAGGCCATGTCACCGGTAGGATAGCGGATAACTGGCATCAAGCGTCGTTGCAGATTGGTCACAACCAACAGGCCATTTTGGCCGGGCACCGTAATCGGCTGACCATTGGATTCGTCAATAATTTCAACAATGGTATCCGTATCAAAAACCCGATGCTCGCCGTAACAGCAATCGGGAGACGCCGCCCCAATGAGGCCCGCATCTACGCTGGCACAACCAACTGAACCAATACGCGCATTAGGAAATACCTGACTCAATAGTGTCAATTGCTCTGGAAACAGGCTTTCACCGCCGTACAACAGACGATCAATGCCGGGAATAGACTGGCCGCACTGCTGCAAGGTACTGGCAAAACGTAATAGCTGCGCCGTCACGCCGGCCAGAACATTAATTCCCAAGCTGACAATCGCATCGGCCAGCGCCCGATCATCAACTGACCAGGTAAACGGATACTCCACTACCGGCACTGGTGAATAGGACAACGCACCGTGAATAAACAATAAACTGGTATACAAATCACCAGCTACAAACAGATTAGCAACGCGGTCACCGGGCTGTAATTGCTGTGCAAGCCCTTGACCAAATGCGCGCACGAAAGCACGCCATTCGCTACAACTGAATACCGACAATCGACCATCACTGGTAGAGCCACCGGTTTTAAAAACATGACCACCGTTAACAGGGCCGGTTAACACCGGCCAGTTTTCCAGCGATTGCGATTGCTGCCAATAGTCATCAGGATTGATCAATGGTAGATCAGTTAGCGCCCAACCGGATCGAGGCAGATCACGATAAAGATCCTTAAAAAAAGGCGCATGATCGCGGGCGTATTCAACCAGATCGTGTAATGATAGTGTCATGATTTACCCAAAAAGTAGTATTATTGGTCTCAGAATCGGCTATCCAGCACCAGCGGCGTTTTGCCACTTTGCGGGTGACGATGGAACTGCCCAACAGGTGTCGGGATAACTTCCAATTGAAGCAATCCACCACTGACGACTTGGTTCAGCATCCTATGTTGCAACAGATGCATACGTATCTGATCAGCATCTCCGTCGGCTAATATATGGATATAATCACAACCACTGGAGTTGTTCCCTACCAACCACTGCACCGGAAACGGTAGCCCGGCTGATAATTCGGTTGGGTTCAAAAAAATAGAACCTACCCGTAATAACGCACCATGACGGCCTTCCAGTTTAAACCGCGGCGTTGGTAACCCGCAGTCGCAGAGATCTGGCAGCCAATAACCTAAGTCACCTATATCATAACGCTGGACCACCTGCCCTTCCCGCGCCAGAGGGGTAAACACCAGTCGACCACTTTCCCCTGTCGGAACAGGCTGATCACTATCAAGAGCCAAGATTTCCAGCCATTGAATATCAGATAACAGATGGAACTCCCCCTCTTGGCAACAAGCACAAGCATGACCTAACGGACCGGCATCCACGGAACCGTAAATCGCCGAGCGAATTATCTGTACACCAAAACTGGATAAAAACCGACGTCGCTCTTCACCAATATGCTCACCGCCAGTAAAAATTTTGCGTATCCCACCATAGGCGCGCAACGCAGCCTCTTCACATTCAAACAATCGGTGGATAGTGCTTGACATTCCCGCCAGCGTATTGATTCCCTGAGTGACAATAAAGTGCCTGATTTGGCTAAAATCATCGTCTATCGGGCCGCCCATCGGGTAATGCGGCACGGATAATTTATCCAGCACAGTGAAGAAACTCATCAAACCGCCATACAAGTTACTGCCATAAAACAAATTCATTACCCGGTCTTGGGATGGCTCCAGACCAGCAGCGAACAAACCATCTGCCGCGGCCTGCATTTGACTGTGATAATCTCGATGGCTGAAACCCGCCAGCTTTGGCTCGCCGCTACTACCACCGCTGCGGAAAAACACCTGTGCTTTTGCCGTCACGCCGCCGTTCTGAAACGTTGCTTTATCCATCACTGGAATCCCTGCCAGTTCCGGCGGATTGGCCGACCCTTTATCTAATGCGACATGGCCTGGTAGTTGTTCAGCTTTCAAACTGACGGAGACACGTCGAGCCAGCCGAGTCAATGCGTAAACACCATCATGAGGCTCCCCCTCATAGCCATCGTGCATCGTACCTGCCTGACATATCCGACTAACCCCGGCGGCTAACAACTGACGACTCAACATCGGCAGCTCTTTTTCTTTAGCTATCAAAGCACAACTCTGCAAATAGGTGCGCCACGGCAACAAAATCTCGACCAATTGTGCACGTGGCGCCGGACGAACTTGCAAAGTACGGAACAGAGGTGATGGAGCAAGTTCTTGACGCTGTATCCAGGCTACCCGCCAACCATTGCCCTTTTCTACTGAGCCGCAGAGATCAGCAAAAGTGTGATCCAACTGTAAGAATGCCATCTGACTGCTGATTTCCGCCGCTTCCTGTATATCTGGCTGTAAGGCTGGCCATACTGACGCACGTCGTGCCAGTGCGGCGGCCACGGCACTAACCACCTGTCGTAAGACGTTCTCGTCAGTGCTATCGACCAACAAACACTGTGGACTGGAACACGCTTGTTGGTCAAAACGGCAAACATCATCAGCCAATGCATCGTAATCAGCATCACTGGCGACCATCGGGTCCAAATAAGCAAAACTGATACGATGTCCCCAATCTATCCAACGGCAACCGGGCCGTAATTGGCTACGAATAGCGGTCAGGGCGCTATTGCTACCCCAGGCGGATACGGCATCAGCACACGACAATAATTCTGATAATTGATCAGACGGCAAAGGCAACACAGATATATAAGGTGCCAACGTGCCGCTCAGGTCATGACGTAGGAATTCAGCCAGTATCTGCGCATTAAGGCCGTGGTCGCTGCTACTAGGACGTAACCAGTTAACATTACCCACTAGCAAGCTCTCTAACACGGCCATAAATGGCAGTAAAGGCGCGTTGGCCGGCGTAATATGCACCACCAATCCCAATGGTTGCCAAGTTTCAAAACGGGGCTGTGTATAGTCAAAACGACGCAGAGAAAAGGGTTGTTCTCCCAGTTCGTGCCGCAACTTTGCCTCTAAAGAATCGCGATGACAGAAGTGGCGTAACGCGGTGAGAGCAGCGGTATCCAGCCCAAGCTTAACAGCAACATTATCGAGATCATCAACGAAGCGCTCAGCACACGCCAATACCTGTTGTACACTTGGGGGACAAGCCAGCGTCTCAGCCAAATTACCTTTCAGTTCCGCCAATACGCTAGCGGGCTCCAAGTCAGAGATAACCTTACCATTCACTAAATACATTTCAGGACTCCTTTATCAACTCAGAAGCGGCAATCGCACAACTACGGCTTTTACTGGTACCGGCACGACCCAGTAACTCAAACCAATCGGTAGCTAACTCACAACCACATTCAGCAGCGGGATGCAGCACCGCCAAATCGCTCACCACAATACTGTGTGCCGGGCTGGAAGTGATATAAGGTGATACCAGATGCAGAAAACCTGGCTTACCATAGGGTTGAACCGCCATGTTAGCGGTATCGCGGACATAGGTTCGGGCATAGGCCGGCACATGAAAATGGTGATTTCGGCACTCAACATAAGGCACCGGATGCTCCACCGAACCGTAACCATCCCGGCACCGCTCGTCAGGAATACCCAGTTGTTCCCCCAAACGCTGATACAGTAAGGATTTTGGAATGGCTTTATCAGCGTACGTTTTCCAACCGCCACCTAAAAAGACCAGTGATTCAGGATGCAACTGCACCGGCGGCAACCCCATTTCCTGCATCCGCTCCAGTGTGAACCACAAGAATGCCGGAAAGCCCAAGATACGCACCGGCAGCCCTTGTGCCGCAAATTCTTGTAAGGATCGGATCACACCAAAAGGATCAAACTCATTGCTTTTTCCGTTGTGGCGCAGTGCATAACAGGCTTGGTTTACCGGTGCATACTTGCACAGATACTGATCGGTATACGCGGTTCCCAACGTCACCGTACCGGCAGGCTCATAGCTTAGCAGCAAGTAATTGCAGGGCTGCTGCGGCGTATTCCAACCGTAATACTCGAAAATCCGTTCAACCATATTTTGAGCTGCACGCATACTACGTGCATCGTAACGCATACGGCTCTTTTGGCCGGTTGTCCCAGAAGAGGTCAGCTCCAATGCATTCCTACCCGTAGTACTGAGCAACAACTGGCGTTTGAAATAATTAGCGAAAATAGGCGGCAAACGCGACCAATCGTCCAGTTTCTCCAGTCTTTCCACTTCCAGACCGTTAGCCTTCAACCACTGAGAATAACCGGGAGTATTTTCACAGTGATACAGCGTCAACTCACGCATGGCAGCATCAAATAATTGGTCGCAAACGCTATCGACCCGATAAGGATGATCAAGCGCGCAAAGGGCGTCAACATAAGCAAGAGAGGTCAAAAGTCGTCTCCAGAAATTAAAGAAAAAAGGGCATTTACTCCCTTAAAATAATAGGTACGTTATTTCAACCTCCGGCAAATCAATTCCGCCGAAGAAAAAATAATGACATGTTGAATACAACGCCTTAACCAAATAAAAACAGGTCACCGTTCTGGTAAAACTCACATTTAATTTTGTTAATTCCTTGTAATAAAAATAATAAAAACATAACAATTATGAATTAATAAACACTAATGTAATAAAAAATTTATATTTAATAACCTTATCAACGAATTTGGACATCATTATTTATGCGTAAATAACAGCTGAAAAAGTCTATAATCACTCATCAAATATGAATTTATAGTCAATATTTAACATTTGAAAAACAAATAGGATACTGAAATCTCCATGATATTTACGCAATTAATATTTATACCCGTCATCTTTCAAGTTGCTTCTTTGTTGGCTGCACTCATTCACCGCGGTCACATCGTTATCTATGCTCCCGGGGATTCGCTCCCTTACCGTCGCGATCCATCTTGAAATCCATAGGGAATAGTATAATAATCAACAACGTTATTTCTTTATTCTTGTCAATTTCCCAACAGGTAAAGTCTCTAAACTTGAAGTAAAACCATCAAAAAGTTAAAAATAAAAAACACATTTCTATACCCATGATAGAAATTTGCTTTTATATAATTAATTTACCTATCTTACTAATCATTCATGTTAATATTTCTTTATCAACCATTATAACTCCTGGGAAGAATAAAATATTTCAATAACAATCAAAATAAGAATTGCCAATAAGCAATATTATATATAATGATATTTCAATAAAAAACCAAAAGTTTTTATTTTGTAAATATCTAAAATATACAAAATATAACACTTAATTTTACCTGAAATTTCCATTTATAATACTAAAAATATAACATTTATATTTATAATTCCCAAAACCAATATTTTATTTTACAACTTAACCAAGAATCACAATATAATATTATTTATTTTATTAAAATAACAATAGTAAATTAACTAATATCTAACTCATAATGTATTTAAATATTAACCTATGTAATAATTACATTATTTACCAAATTTATTATTTTATCTCATATATAAATTAAATATAAATGCAATATAAACCTCATACAAATTAAAATCTGGCTTCTTCATTTTAATTAATTTTCTATTTAAGAAACTCAACAAACAGCCAGATAATAATCACTGAAAGTGTCTTACGATACCGTAATAAGAACAATATACCCTATAGATTTATTCCAACGCAAGGGACGTACAAATGAAGTTTAAATCAGTGATACTGATTGGAATATCTGCTTAACACAATAATCTGATATATCCGATTTACCTGGCGTCATTAATTGACGCCAGACTAACTAATCCGAGTTTCGTATATGGACGAACATCAAAAATTATTTAGCCAATAAAATAACTCACATCTATAACAGATAACTGTACTTCCCGTAAACACTCCACCGGTACATAACTGTATGTTAAATAAAGATAGGTTACTTCTCCTTTATTGAAAAACTCACCTATTACAGCCATAAACGATAGCAATAGATGCTAACGCTGTTTTCTACGATACTTGTACTCCTCTACCTATACTTGCTACTGTTATTCGGTTGTAGCAGCACCTTTGAGCAGCATACTTCTGAATGAGATTATTCCTGTTTATCTCCTGAAATCTTGCATACCGCTAGTATCTCAATAGAAAGGTTATCCTCATTATATGGAGAAATGGAACTTAACATTCATTCGCTGCTGTGCAGATAAAAAATTATTTAACACCACAATGAGTTAACACCACAAAGAGGGAAATTATGAACAACTTTGACCCCAAAATTTACCAACACACTCCCACTATCACTGTTCACGATAACCGTGGGCTGGATGTCCGTGAAATCCGTTATCACCGAGCTACCGCAGAAAAAAATAGTGATATCCGTATCACCCGTCATCAGTATGATGTTCTCGGACACCTGCACCAAAGTATTGACCCACGCCTGTATGACGCCTGGCAGAAAGATAGCTCGGTAAAACCCAATTTTCTCTGGCAGTATGATTTAACGGGCAACGTCCTACGTACAGAGAGTGTCGATGCGGGTAATACTGTCACTCTTCATGATATTGAAAACCGTCTTGTCCTGACTGTAACTGCAACGGGTGTCAAGCAGACCCGACAATATGAAGACAACTCTCTGCCCGGTCATCTGTTATCCGTAACCGAACAAGAGCCAGAGGAAAGGGCATCCCATATCACCGAACGTCTCATCTGGGCTGGAAACACATCGGCAGAAAAAGACCAAAATCTTGCTGGTCAGTGTGTACATCACTACGATACAGCAGGAGCGACCCAACTGAATCGAGTTTCCCTGACCGGAGCGGCTTCATCACAATCCCGTCAGCTACTGGTTGATGGTCAAGAAGCAGATTGGTTCGGGGATGATAAAAAGATCTGGGATAAGAAATTAAGTAGTGATGTATACACCACCGAAAACAAGACGGATGCTACCGGCACTCTGTTGACACAAACCGATGCCAAAGGAAACATCCAGCATCTGGCCTATAATGTAGCCGGACAATTGAAAGGAAGCTGGCTAACGGTAAAAGGCCAAAAAGAGCAGATTATCATTAAATCCCTAACCTATTCAGCCGCAGGACAAAAACTACGCGAAGAACACGGTAACGGTATCATCACCGAATATACTTACGAGCCGGAAACCCAGCGACTGATGAGCATCACAACCCGTCGTTCAACCGATAGCAAGGCTTTGCAAGACTTACGTTATGAATATGATCCGGTTGGCAACATAATCAGTCTCCGTAACGATGCAGAAGCGACCCGCTTCTGGCGCAATCAGAAAATGGTTCCAGAGAATATCTATACCTACGATTCCCTGTATCAGCTTATTAGCGCAACAGGGCGCTAAATGGCGAATATCGGCCAGCAGAATCAGAATCTCCCCTCTACAGCACTACCTTCCGATAACAACACTTATACCAATTACACCCGTACTTATGCCTATGACCGTGGTGGCAACCTGACCCAAATCCGGCATAGCTCATCCGCGAGCCAAAACAACTACACCACAGACATAACCGTCTCGAACCGCAGCAACCGTGCGGTACTGAATACCTTAACCACTGACCCGACCAAAGTGGATGCGTTGTTTCAGGCAGGTGGTCATCAGGAGACATTACTACCGGGACAAAACCTAAACTGGAATGCACGAGGTGAACTACAACAGATGACACCGGTAAAACGGGATAACCACACCGACAGTGGCAGCGACATAGAGTGGTATCGCTATGGCAACGACGGGATGCGGCTGTTAAAAGTCAGTGAACAGCAAATGCAGAATATCCTCCGGCAACAACGAGTCGTTTACCTGTCAGGACTGGAACTACGTACAACCCAAAACGGTGCTACCACAACGGAAGAGTTGCAGATTATTACAGTGGGTGAAGCGGGTCGTGCGCAAGTGCGAGTTCTACATTGGGAAAGCGGCAAACCGGAAAATATCAACAATAATCAGGTACGTTACAGTTATGACAATCTCATTGGCTCCAGCCAGCTTGAGCTAGATAGTGATGGGCAAATTATCAGTCAAGAAGAGTACTATCCATTTGGCGGTACAGCGCTCTGGGCCGCAAGAAACCAGACAGAAGCCAGTTACAAAACGATCCGGTATTCTGGTAAAGAGCGGGATGCCACCGGACTCTATTATTACGGCTATCGGTATTATCAACCGTGGGTGGGAAGATGGCTAAGTGCGGACCCGGCCGGTACTATTGATGGATTAAATCTCTATTGTATGGTGATGAATAACCCAGTTACGCTTGCGGATAATATGGGGCTCTCAAGTTTAGACTGGCTTGATCTAGCCATTGCGCAAAACAAACCTGACATTTCGCCACTTTTGTATAAACAAAATCCAAGAGTTGAGCAGAGATACAAATATTTTACTAAAAGCACCGGTGAAATATTAAAAGAAACAGAAAGAAATGAGCAAAAAATAGAGGGAATGAAGCAACAAGAGCAAGATGCGAAAATATCAAAGGAAGTAAAACAGAAACAAAAACAGAGAATAAAAACATCCCAAGAAATGACGTTCACAAACGCAAAACTAAAAGGATATGCTGCCCATGCGGGTATTATGCATGATACTACCTATAAAGATAAATTTTTAAATCTGAGTGGTAGCTTAGGTGCAAAAAACACCTTCCCTGGTGTGCAACTTATCAGCGAAAAAGCGAAGCCCGGTTTCGAACAATACCACCCCAATACACTTCAAACTTCCAAACGTTGGAGGCCAAATATGGATCTTGGCAGCTATCGTGTTACTGATATAGAAAAATTTATATCTGGTGTAAAAGATGCATATAAATCATCGGACATTGAATTACATCCTCTGATTGAACAGAGGATCAAAGCACATATTAAGGAAAACAAAAACATTTTACCTAAAATGGCAGGTATTGCGGGCCTGCATGCTGAAGTACAAGCCTTAAATTATATGGTCACTGAATTTTCTAAAAATGGAGGAAATCTATCAAGTCATTTGAGTCAGACCTACATATTCACACAACGACTCGTTGGTGCAACAAATCAAGACTTCCCTGCTTGTCATAATTGTTCTGGAATATTGTCCGGTATAGAAAATGTCATGACAGGAAAAGTAGAAAATTACAGAAAAATGACACGTAGATACTCTGTAGCGTAATAACTTCATCCAGGGAAAGAATATTAAAAATATTCTTTCCCATTACAGAATCAGGCGTAGACATATTGATTATGCCATTCCTACCATGTTTGCCATGAATAAAAAAATAAGATGACAAACTGTTAAAAAATATATAAAAAGAGAGATAGCATCTCTTATTTCTTCGATATTATCAATGTAAATTTCGCACAACCGATGGCTGACGAACCAACAGTAACTCCATGAATTTCAACATCATCAAGTCAAACCATTTTCCAATGTACAATTAACCTTCACTTAATATTCATGTAAAACATTCATGATGGTCTGATTACTATTCATAAATGCAATTATTTCATAGGCAACAAACCATCCAGAATAGTAATAAAATACTGTAACTAACAGATCAATAAAAATCATCCAAACAAAACAATATCAAATAAAAATATATTTATCATGGTTATATTCCTACGGTAATTATTAGTTAGGCTATTGCATTTATCACAATAAAAATAGAAATATCAGAGAAACTATTATTATTTCTATAATAATCATCCATTTTATCCATTAACCAGGAGTTGAAGATGAGAGAAACTGAGGAAAAAGAAAAAGGTGAAATGCTTGGAATTAATAATCATTATTTTTTCGTTATTAATCTTACCAATGAAAACTTAATCGGTGATGTGATTTGGAGCAGTTCTGGAAATACGAGCACTCTCAATGTTGATGGGTTACATCCAGCAACCGCTTCACTTATCCAAGAATTCTATCCAGAAAGTTGGAAAAATGATTATTGGCAATGGACGGCAAAAGGGAGAACATATCAATTAAATTGTTATGACAATGATATCTATGTCGCTGTTGTGATTAGCGATTTTGGCATTAGTGTATTACCTACTGGCACCAGCCCGGATGCATGGAAATGGTAGCTTTTCTTCCACTTCATTATTTATGTAAGAAAAATGCATCATGTGGAAAATATCGATAGCACTCTTACATAAAGACAAGCTCGCAAGTCGACAAAACAAAGATCGTGATGGCATCACGATCTTTGTTTAATCGAATTAAAATCTTACCCTGGGAAAATTCTTGAACCTTATTATCCTCAATCACAAGCTCGCCTATGTTGTTCGTTGCCCCAGATTACCAAATTAAGTGATTTATCCTACCATTCACAATCGGCACTCTAGGGCGGATTTTTCCTAATAATCGTTCTTGTCCACTCGATTCTTTAAGGGGCTCGCCCCTAATTTTTAGCAAACAAAACCGAATTTTAGCAAACCCAATAAAATCACTAAACTTTTCGAACCCTCAGCAGAAAGTCCAGATAATCATCAGAATTTACTCTATATTTGAAACTATATACTTAATAGAAAGAACAATTAAACATGTATAGGATAAATACCCATATAAATTACTCATTCGTAATCATTTACTTAGGATAAATTATTATCAGACAATCCCTCTTTCTCACTCCATTTTTTTAGTAATAATATTCTATCTTGTATATATCTTTCAGACAATACTTCCAGTTTCTCTATTTTTCCTACTTGTAACTTAAGAAAATTATGACTGAATTCACACCAAGAAACTAAAAAGAATTCATTATTGAAAAAGACCGACAGTGGACAGGTCGTCTTCACAGTATGTGTATTATTTAAATCAAGAAAAGTTATCACTATTTTTGATTTATGGTATATCGCTCTTCTGATATCAGATAACATTAAGTTATTATTTGTAACTTTGCTGTAACCTTCTGTTTTTACAAACATTGGCGAATAATATAGCTGATCACGCTGTTCTTCAGGCAATACCGCGGCAATCTTAGATATAAAGCTATGAGCAGACTTAGACAAAACAACATCATTCTGTTCAATAACCCATTTATTGCCCAAAACTAAGGCATCAATTTCATCCATCGTAAACATTAAAGGAGGTAACATGAAGCCGGGCCGTAATATATAGCCCAAACCGGGTTCACCCTCTATATTTGCCCCCTGACTATTTAATAAAGCAATATCTCGATAAAGCGTGCGCAAGCTTACATTTAAATCACTAGCGAGTAATTTACCACTGACAGGATACCTTCTTTGTCTCAAGTATTGCAATAATACTATAAGTCTTTCGGTTCTTGACATTTCCGTACTCCTCATTTTAATAAAAATCAAATAGGAAAGGCTTTACTGAATAAATAGTATTGAGTTACTAGCCAGTTACCCAATATATACCTGTCATCCTTCAAGTTGCCTCTTTGTTGGCTGCACTCACTCACCCCGGTCGCATAGTTCGCTATGCTCCCGGGGATTCGCTCCCTTGCCGTCGCGATACATCTTGAAATCCATAGGGTATAACTATTTATTCTTAATTATCTATCATGGAACAATGTCGAGATTTCTCTATAAAACCATCAACTCGAAATCCTATATTTAATATAGCCATCAATTGTCAGGATTGACGAAAATACTATTGCCGTCTTACATAATTACCAAACTCTGTCAAGAGTAAATATTCGATGCATTACACCGAAACAAGGTTGAAGTAAGTGTCGAACATCATACATAGCGCAAACATTTAAAAGTTTAATATACTGTTAATTAATACAAAAAATAAAATTCACACACAACAAGATAACTTATCATAAGTAAACTTACTATGTATTAATGATATAAGAAAACACAAATATTAAAGTCAATTCTCATATTGCCAGTTAATACCTCAGCAGAAAAAGTATGGCCTTATTATTCTGGCATATCACTTCGTAATGCCTGGGAAGATGTTTTGATTTTATTACTAATGTAAAAGAGCCGCGGAACTAAAAGGCATATACCCGTCATCTTTCAAGTTGCCTCTTTGTTGGCTGCACTCGCTCACCCCGGTCACATAGTTACCTATACTCCCGGGGATTCACTCCCTTGCCGTCGCGATCCATCTTGAAATCCATAGGGTATACCCAAATAGGTCTAACCTTAACTTCTGTTGAAAAAATAAATTTCTTTAGACAAGATAAATAATCCCTAGCTTATCTTTAATTTATTTTTAATATAAGATTATTAATATCAAACGATAATATTACATAAGCACACTATTGTGTTTAATAAAGATAAAGGCAAAACCAATATTTACCCATAACAATACCTCAGTTGGTTAATAACTTTATGTTTTAGATTTGATAATTATTTTTTCTGTCCATAATAATCATCTGGATAATCTAATGAATCTGTGAAAATTTTATAACTCTATATAAGAACAGTTATTCACAGCCTGATGTTCATACTTTAACCCTATTTAACGCCCATCCCATTAGACTATTTCGTTTCCCATTTTTTATAAAAAGAGTGAACCAAGACAATACTTAAACAAAAATGTTAACTTTTAAATACATGTTAGTACATCTCAAATAAGAAGAAATGCAACTCATTCTCATATACTATATATACACAATGATTCTTGCATGCTGTCTACATTCACTATTAACTTACAAAATAATAGTCCACAATAATGAGTTCTAATGGAATAGGCAGTTATACCCGTCATCTTTCAAGTTGCCTCTTTGTTGGCCGCACTCACTCACCCCGGTCACATAGTTCGCTATGCTCCCGGGGATTCGCTCCCTTGCCGTCGCGATGCATCTTGAAATCCATAGGGTATATACCTGTTATCTTTCAAGTTAGCCTTTTTTATAGCCATTTAGCCAAAATTGTTCACTAACCCAATCTGAAACTTGTATCATATATTCGTTTATTTTATTTAAGCAAACATGAGCCTCTGATTCATAACATAATAACTTATGATTATCACCCCATAATTGATCTAATTTTTTCACTTTATCGATCGGAAATATATCATCTAACTCACCATGAACAGTAAAAATCTTGGTTTTACAAGGTAAAGAGATATCCAATTTAATTTCGTCAAAAATAGACTGCATACGACTATTATCTTGCATAAATGCAAACTGGAAATCTTCTTTAAGCCTTCTTGGCAACTTATCAAACTCTGCTATTTCAGGCCCACCGGATAAATTGACGATACAACAAAATTTATCGCCAATTCTCTGCGCAACGCGTAGAGCAAAATAACCACCAAAACTAATTCCTAAGAAACAAAGAAGATTACTATTAATTCTGGTATCATCTTCTAATAATTTAACTATAGAACTAACATATAATTCCATATCGATAGCTATTGGCGATTTTCCAAGATTTATTCCCTGTCCTGGTCCATCAAATATAGCTACCGCCATATTTTTCCCTAAGAAAAACTCGGCCAAAGATAATATTTCAATTTCAGTCATTGAATCCAATCCATTGGATAAAATAACACAAGGCAAAGGATGATTCTCTTCTTCTTTATACCCTTTAGGGAATATAAGGAAGAACGGCATATGAAATTTATCGACGACAATATATTGGTGCTCAACCAGCAAATCACTATATTTTATACTAGATAAAAAACATGAACGAATATACTCTCTGAGCTGTATCTTTCTACTCTTATCACTAAAATACATAAATTCTGCCCAATGATAACAGGCAGCGGCACTCCTCAAAGCACGAACATGACTGACTTCACTCTTAGCCGAGTTAGCGATATTAATATAGCTATCACCCACTTTTGACCAATTAATCATCCATTCATACCAAAACTCTTCAGAGGATAAGTCTAAGTTTCCCACCGGAAAATGACTCAATGCCGCAACAACATCTCCCCAATGAACTTGGGGAGCATATTGAGAATTTAGGAAAAATAGTCTTGGCATAAAATAACCACAAGTAGCAAGAAGTTCTGGCGAAATTCTATTGGGTTTATTTTTATTATTCATCTTATTTTCCTTTGATTTACTAAATACGAGTGTCTAACCACTCTTTGCAGGCAAAAACCATTTTCTCACTATTTTCTGAAATAGCATTTTTTACTATCGCTTGTTGTTTCACTTTATCTTCCGTACCAAATTTAACTGCACATAAATCATGATTTAACTCAACATCATGACTAGAAACAATGAACGAACCACTTCCTTTACTTAATATACGCCATGAGCCACTATGGGACTTTAATACTAAAGGCGGCTCTGGTTGAAAATATTCAATCAATAAATTATCCGCATCACAGAATCGTATACTACGGAAAGTCTCATTTCCATTTGGTGTTGATACTTCCATATTAAATTCTTGATGTTTATTATCATTATAAATAACTTTTACTGAATCACAATGCGGTAATATCTTGCTCCAGTCATCGATATTTAAAAAGATCTTATAAACATCATCAACCTGGTGAGGAATATAATATCCCGCAGTAAAAGTTAATAAATTTGATTTTTTATGACTTTCTACCTGGCTTTTTATACTATCCATCTCCATTCGAGTATTATCATTGATAAATGAGATAATAAAGGAATTAGCCTGGTCATGATTATCAACACCATCAACGATACCACTGACATCTTCTAATAAACCCCAGTTCCTTTGTACTGTTAGAATACAGCGTTGATCATTAATAGGAATGATTTGCCATCTGCCATTCATTGTTTTTAATAATGGCATCGGTGTAGGCATAACATAATCAATCCGGTAAATAGTATCAAAATAATATCGCTGCGTTTGCCAACTTACTGCTTTATTATTTTGTTTTGCTTTGATTTCAACCAATTCTTCGTTACCTGATCTCTTTAAAACTTCTGCACCATCACAGAATGAAAAAATATCTGTCCAACAAGAGACATCTTTAACCAAAGTATAAACCTGCTGTGCCGGTGCCTCACATACGACTGAGTGAGTAATCGTTCCTTTTAATACTTTTCCCACGCCTTCTGTTGATTCGACGATATTTTTTATATTATTGAGCTCTTTAACTGAATTAGTATCAATAGCTTTACTAATAAATTGGTGCGCCTGCTCTATTGTTTCAACACCATCAATTAACCCGGCTATTTCAGACTCAAGATCATATAAATGCTCCAACAACAGCACACATTGCTGAGAATTGATTTTAACCACGCGCCATGACGTTTCCATTTCTTTAACTAATGTCATTGGGGGATTCAGTTTTGATTTTATACTGAATGTTTCTGGATAAAATTTACGATTTGATTCCCATTGCATTAAAATACCATTAAGTAAAGCTTTGACCTCTATTTTTTCACCCTCGTTATCCCTAAAGAGAGCTTTTACTTCCTGGCAAGGCTCAAATATTTCCGGCCATTTGTCAGAATTTAAAATGATTTGATATACATTTTCCATCTGAGCATTACAAATAATTGAATGTGATTCTACATAATTCATTATTGATTCCTCAATGTAAATAGTTTTCTAGGATCGATTGACTTAATTAACTCTGCTTTCAATATTTTATCATTATGGCTCTTTGGAAAGTATTCATCAGTAACATAGAACCAGTCCGGCCACTTTTCCCGACTTAATTTACGACTTAAAAATGATGAAATAATATCTTCAATTTCAGGTAATGATTTCTTCGATATCTCGCCACTCATACAGGCAACCGGTTGATCAATAGCAACACCATTTTCATGGAAAGAAAAACCAACAACCGTAGCCACATTCACATTGGGTATCCGGGATAAAATAGATTCAACTTCTTCAGGATAAATTCTATGTCCGTTAGCACTCATAAAAGTATTTTGCTTACGTCCTTTTAAAATTAAATACCCCTCTTCATCTATATAACCGAGATCACCGGTGGCAAACCACTCATCAGGAGGCGTTATTTCTCCAGAAAGGACGTCATAATATCCCTCCATAATACTTTCACCCCTTATTATAATTTCTCCAATATCATCAGATGAGCCTATAATAGGTTTAACCGCTACCTCCAATGTATTATCAATTTTGCCAACACAATAAATTGAATTGAGATATCTTTTATCACGATGATCTTGCTCATCTACCCAACAGAAAGGACCATAAGTTTCACTTAACCCATATCCCTGCATCCATTCACAGCCAATTAATTGACGCCCTTTCTCCAGTACGCTAGGCGGCATAGCTGCGGCACCATAAGCAACAACCTGTAAGTCAGAGAGATCGATATTATGTTCTGCGGTTGATTTAACGAATAACTTCATCGATTCTGGGCGTAACATAATATGAGTTATTTTATTGAGAGAAAGATAATCAGGCCATCTCTCTACATTTCTGTCTTCCGGTATAAAAAGTGTTGATTGATGTAATAATGAACCGAAAGAAAAAATCACTCCCGTTGTATTATTCAACAAACCTGACATGAATATTTTAGCATCTTGAGTAAATTTTAATTTCTCTGTCACCGAATAAATTCGTCGACATACTAATGATTCTGAAATACTAATGGCTTTCGGTTTACCTGTACTTCCACTGGTGAACAGGACAATAAAGTTAGCAATAGATTGCGGAGAATAAGTTATTATTGGGGTTTCCGCGATACCATCACTGACCCGGATCTTATGATCTGAAATATCAATCACATTAATGTCGTTTTCTTTTAATCTTCCAACAAAATGTTTATCTTTTTTAAGGTAAACCACAAAATCGTATTGCACTTCATTGGTAAAATTAATCCATTCATCGATTGTCGCTGATGATAAATTATAGGGCATTAATAAATGCAGCCCCATAGCACTAGCCGCGGCTAAAAAGAAAATACCTAATTCATCATGTTCAAATATAACAATGACTTTATTACCTTTTTTAACTCCTCGACTAAGTAAATCATCAATTAAATGGGAAACAGAAGATATTACCTCTTTTCTTGTATAGTGATAATCCTTAGTGATAATACAATCATGATGTAAGTTATCACGCCCTGAATGTAACAACATAGAGATTAGTTTCATTTCTGTTTCCCTTTAATTAGCAGTTAATTTTTATCGTTTAAACTTGATGAGACGAAATCAAGAACCGCTCTTCCTGTTTCCCAATGACTGAATTGACTTTTCGTCACGGAAATACCGAACTCTTTCTCAATCTCTTTTGCCAAATCAGCTAATTCCGTGGAATCCATATCATAGGCATCAGCAAGGTTTGCATCCATATTGAAATCATCAATATTAATGTTAAGAAAAAGAGACAAAATTGTTTTTATTCTTACTTCTGGATTATTATTCATATATTTTTCCTCGCGTAATTACATATTTTAGAGATTAAATAGCTGAAAAACTCAACGCACATACATGACCTTGGTTACTGAAACGCTGAATTATTATTTGGTTAGCATTTGAAAACTCATTAATTTTATTAGATTGTTGTTCCCCATCCCCATGACTTTCTGACAAGAATGATGACGCCAGGACTGAATCAATCACGCCACTGACTGAAAATTGATTATTCAAATAAGGCCTCAGATTTATAAATGATGTTTTTATCTCTTTATTTGAGAAAGCCTTACTCGTTATTTCTTTTTCATCATCATATATTCCATCCATAATAAATACAGCATTATCATTATGGTTGAATAGTTCAGCGGTATATTCTAAGGTATTATTTCTTGTATTTTTATCAGGTGCAAAATAATCAACAAAACCGGTTAATTCACACAATATCGAAGCACCACGCTCTAAAGCGTGTTGTCTCTCTTCCAGCACCAGAAATGCAGCGCCCTCCGAAAAATCTCCTGGCCGTTTTTCGCCAAAAACCTCAGAGTGTTTCTGGTTTGACGCTTTCTCCAATAAATTTTTAACTAATGGGCTGGAAAGATGTTCCGACGCACCACATAACATCACTTCCGCAACACTATTAGAAATTGCTTCCGCCGCATAGCCTATTGCTTGCATCCCTGCCACATCGGAGGTAGAAAACGTTTTAGATTGCGCACTAAAACCATAAAGCAGTGACAATTGCCCTTGAAGTGCCGCAGGGAACCATGCCGTGGCAACATAAGGCCCCATTCCCTTTATGCCTTCAATATGGAGCGCTTTAACTTCATCCTCAATATGTTGCCATCCACCAAAACAGTTTCCGACATATATTCCAACGCGATTAGGATCAAGCTTATCTACATCCAATCTACTCGCTTTTAATGCCATTTCAACGGCGACGATACCATAAACCGAAAATTCATCAATTTTACGTCTTAAGCGGTTATTGATATATTTCGCGCCATCGAAATCACTCAATGTTCTTATTACAGAACTTGCGGTCGTATTATTTTTCGATTCTTGGCCCAATAACTTCTGAATGACTTTTGATTTTATAGCGGTGACATCATTGCCATCAGGATGTATTGCACCAACACCGGTAACGACAACTCTTTTACGCATTGTCTACTGCCCTCATAACAATAACACTGTGAATACCAGAAAAACCACTTGATAATTTTAACGCGGTCTTAATTGGATATGAGCAACCTTGATTAGGAATATAATCTAAATCGCAATTAGGATCCGGCGTTTGATAATTAATTGTTGGGTGAACATACTGCTTTTCTATTTCAAGACATAATGCTACAGACTCTATCGCATTAGCGGCAGCTAAAGCATGACCTGTCATTGACTTTAATGAGTTAATTGGAATATCAAATGCACTTTCTCCCAAAACAAACTTAATCGCATTTGATTCGTTAATATCATTTTGCGCTGTAGAGCTACCATGAGCACTAATATAATTTACCGTTGATGGCGATATCTGGGCATCCTTCAACGCCATATCAATACATCGTGCCATTGCCATTCCATCCGCGGGTAAGTCAGTCATATGATAAGCATTATTGACGGATGCATACCCTGCTAATTCAGCATAGATATGTGCTCCACGCTGCTTAGCGTGTTCATAAGACTCTAAAATTAATATTCCACACCCCTCAGCAATCACAAATCCATCCCGCTCAAGGGAAAAAGGGCAAGTCGCTGCTTGCTGATTTTCCAACTCTCTTGATGATAGTGCCCCTAAAGCTTCAAAAGAGCCGATAGAGAGTGGACAAAGTGGCGCTTCACTTGCGCCAGCCAGCATAATATCCGCTCTGCCATAACGGATATGCTCCATCGCAATGCCTAATGCATCAAGTCCTGCCGCGCATCCGGTTGATATGTTACTGACGGACATAGACGCACCATATTTTTTCGCAACAGAAGTTGCGGCAGAGCTGAAATCAAAGCTGTCATAATCTTCTGATTTAATTAAATCAGGGTGAATATTCTCTTTGCCCCCTTTAGTGATCCTGAGTAAACACTCTTCCATTCCCGCAGCATCGGCAATCGCTGTTGCTATCGCAACACCAAAACGCCGGCCATCAATGTCTGAGGGTTTTAAGTTTGCATCTTGCATTGCCATCTCAGAGGCTTCTAGCGCAAACTGAAGATATTTACGCTCACTTTTCAGAACAAATTCTTTGTTATTGCCATCACTACCGTAAACTTGTCCTATTGCTCCGCTTTTAAAGCCAAATTTTTCTCTTCCCCACTCATATTTACTCACTCCCGATTTCCCGTTATGAATATTGTTCCAAAATTCATTAACGCCAACACCTGTCGGTGCAACAACACCTAGCCCTGTCACCACAACTCTACGTGGTTGAGATTCATTTCTGTTATTTATTATCACAATAATTATCTCGATAGAAATATACCCGTCATCTTTCAAGTTGCCTCTTTGTTGGCTGCACTCGCTCACCCCGGTCACATAGTTATCCATGCTCCCGGGGATTCGCTCCCTTGCCGTCGTGATCCATCTTGAAATCCATTGGGTATAGAATAAACATTTACTCAGGCAAGTTTTATTAATATAAAAATTACCCATTTTCATTTAAGAAAACCATTATCTGTAAGTAGTGATATTAAACTACTTTATTTATCTATAAAATCATATTTGTCATATATATTTGATTTTCATCTCCTAACCAAAATTCTTTAAAATAAGCACCAAATCATCACTCTATTTAAATACTTATTTGGTTCTTCACTGTTCTTTCATCTATTTAAACTGCAAGAATAATATGAATACTCCAGTCTAAACCAAACTAAGTTAACTCCCTTCGCTCTGCACATGGATAGAATAATTAAGCTTTTTATTAACATCTCAATTTATTCTTAAAAATCATCCAGAAAGGAGATGACAAATTTATTATCATAGAGCCGACATACCCTCTCACAGTACAATATAGCCAAACAACATAGCCAAGATAATATATCTTTTGCTAACTTATATCTTATACCCGTCATCTTTCAAGCTGCCTCTTTGTTGGCTGCACTCACTCACCCCGGTCACATAGTTATCTATGCTCCCGGGGATTCGTTCCCTTGCCGTCGCGATACATCTTGAAATCCATAGGGTATATATATCGCCTTGATCATGGGAATTTCCGATCAAACGGCGTATCTACTCACCTCTAGTCATTAATTTACACTGTGATTTATTTTTGTGGATTTAAATCATGCAATGCACAACTTATACCTTAATCCCTTTCTTTTAAATATCAATATCTAAGGCATGCTCAGGTATATTGGTCATTAGATTTAATTGTATGATCTATGAAATCTCTTTTCTGCTCATATTCTCCCCGTCTTACCATATAATTACATATTATTATTTATTATAATATTGCGACCACTCGACTCCATGAAGCATCTGCTTTCTCTAATTTTATTGGAAAACAGCACACTTTAAATCCATAAGGTTTCGGAATACTGGTTAAATTACAAAGCCGTTCTATCTGTAAATAAGGGTGATCCCGCCCGATAAAATGAGACGGCCATAAGCAATCTTTATTCCCCGTTTTTTTATAATCGTTAATCATCTCTATGAACGGCCGATCAAAGCTAAATGCATCTGTCCCAATAATCTTTACCCCTTGCTCTACTAGCCATTGAACAGCACTACTTTCAATCGCTCTATAGTGAGTAAAATAGGATTTTTCCCCCATGAATTTATCAGCTCCGGTATTGATCAGGACAATATCATTTTCTTTTATTTTATAATTAATTTTCTTTAATTGATTTTCTACCGACTGTTTATCAATTGACTGACTATCATGACTAAAATCAAGTAATACACCATGGCTATAAAACCAATCCAAAGGAATATCAGTAATTGTTGCTGGCTGATCTTGTCCTTTATGCCACCCATAATGATAGGGAGCATCAATATGCGTTCCGGTATGTGTGGTCAATTGATAATACATCAGTGATAATCCCATACCATCAGGAAAATCATTGTGATCAATGATCCATTTTTTGCGTTTGAATAATTTTATAAAGGCTCTTTTCCACCATGCACTGGTATGAAAATATAAATAACTTTCACCTAATTTATTAGCGCCCTCTTTATGATCAACGACTCCCCTGGTTACTTTCTCAGGTTCCCAAAAATCACAATCTATAGGAACACTTAAGTCAATAATATTACTCATCTTTGTTCCTTATAATGTCGGAATAGTTTATTTCCTTGATATTTGGTGTAGAAATTACCTTCTTTTGAGATAAGGCACAAACAAATTGCTGATGATGAATCAATAATGTGCTCGCCTCTAATTCTTTCATATCTTTAACAGAATCAGAGTTATTAGCCAATAATTTCTCATGTAAAGTCGAAGCAAATAATTTAATATATGTTTCAAGTCTAACCCAATAGTATAATGACATTAAGTGATAATAATTTTTAAATCCGGGACTCACTCCTGATAGTTGTTTTAACATTACACCTTTCATATATTCCAACTCCTTATCCTTAATAAAACGTTCAATAATTTCAGAAAATTTTATCTTAGAAGGAGTGACTTCAATATCAACACCTATTTCCCTTGAGCTAAAACCGATGGCACAATAGTCTCCTGATGCACTCAGAGAAAAATAATATTTGAAGTCTTTCTCCGTGGATATATAAGGTTTACCGTTATCATTCGTTATGATTTCATAATCAGATAAATATTGATTTAAAACATAACGTAACGCAACCCGTCTAAATATAAATTTTTTTCTTCTATCCGCTAAACAAATTTGGTTATGGCGAACTATATCAGAACGGTGAATTAACTGTTCAATAGAAACTAAATCAATATCGTCGATTTTTATAATCCAAAGATCAAAAAAATCAGATGATAAAGAAATATCGTCCATGATTAGTAATTACCTAATCCACCACACACATTAAGTGCTTGAGCGGTTACAGCCCCGGCGAGAGGGGATGCAAGATAAGCAACCATTTCAGCCACTTCATTAGGTTCAACATATCTTCCGATAGGAACACGCTCTTCTACTCTTCTTTTCGCTTCTGCTATATCAGTGCCCCAAATTTTGGCGTAATGTTCTCTGACACGCTCCGCCATTTCACTCTCAACAAACCCAGGACAAACTGCATTAACTGTAACACCTGAACCATTACGTGCTAATTCAAGCCCCAAGGATTTAGTCAGGCCAACAACACCATGCTTAGAAGCAGAATAAGGCGTACCATAAATAACACCTTGTTTCCCGCCGGTGGAGGCAATATTGATAATTCTGCCACCAGATAACATTAATTTTCTTGTCAAAACTTCACGTATAACAAAATAAGTGCCATTTAAATTAACGTTTATGACATTTTGCCAAGTTCGTGGGCTTATTTCAGCAGTAATACCGCCACCAGAAATGCCAGCGCAATTCACAAGTACCGTCAGCTTATTATCTTCAAGCTCCAGTTGGTCAAACGCTTTTTTAACATCTTCATGATTAGAGACATCACAAACTATTTTCTTTGCAAATTGACTACCATATTTATTACGTAGTTTGCCAATTGCACTATCAAGACGCTCAGGAGTACGCGATAATAATATTGGTTCAAAACCATCCTCAGATAATCTCTCTGTAATTGCGAAACCAATATCTCCTGTCGCGCCGGTAATAAAGGCATATTTCATCTGAACTATTCCTATCGTTATTTATACCCGTTATCTTCCAAGTTGCCTCTTTGTTGGCTGCACTCGCTCACCCCGGTCATATAGTTACCTATGCTCCCGGGGATTCACTCCCTTGCCGTCGCAATGCATCTTGAAATCCATAGGGTATATATTATTGCTATTCACGGAAAAACACGATTACCCCTAACAAGCATTATTCATAAACTAGTGACAGTTTTTGTCAGCATTTACGAAAAATATTAACCGCTTCACGTAAAAATCAATAATATACCGGTGTTACATTTGCAAAAACTTATAATACCAGATTACTTTATAATTTCACTATACAAATTCATATTTTCTGGCTAATCAGAGAATAAAATAAATGTTCAGCAATAATTACCGTATTTAAAAAAGGTTGAAAACCATGATGTTATGGATTAACCGTTAGGTTATATTTTCATAGAATGACAATAGAATAGGAGGGGCAAAGTACAACATAGAGAAACCTGAAAGCTTTCATCACCTATTACCCAAACAAACTTATACGCCCAATTAACCCGATTGTTGGCGACGAGACATATTCCAAGCACGTGCTCTTACCATCCGTATGTCAAACCGTTTAAAACCGGCGATATGCCAAAGTTAATCACCGGCTGGCTTATGTGACAGTTTAATGTATGTCTGATTCCTCTATAGAATATAACTTTTGGTTATATTGAATATAATCAAGAAATATATTCCAACAACGTTATTAAAAGGAATTAAATATAAAGATCATAATTTCCCAATATACTTTATAAGCATAGTTTAGATCTTAATTTTATAACAAATAATTCGCTTATTAATAAAAATCCTTACCGGATATTTATTATATTCACGCGGATTTTATTATTTTATCTACAAAGACAGTCACCATACTGATGTGGCACAGTAATTTTGGTCACCGTAATAAAGGTGATATTTTCACTTCAACAATCAAACAGGTGACATGATGAAAAGAAGTTTTATCCCTGAATTCAAACGGGAATCTGCCCAGTCACTCCTTGACCAAAATTACAGTATTATGGAAGCTGCTAAGGCGATGAATGTCAGCAAATCAGCCCTGGGGAGCCGGGTTCGTCAGTTGAGGCAGGAACGGCAAGGCAGTCAGCGGGTATTGTTGGCTGCACTCGCAAGAAAATGATTTCCATTTGGAAATCATTTTTCTATGGTGTTATAGTCTTCAGAACATATTTATTATATGAGATGAATGACAGTGAAAAAAACAGAAAATATACTAGGTTATGTCCCTCAATTAAATTATGGCCTTAAGAAATAAGCGGATACAACCTAATTTCACCATAGCGATATAATTTCTTGCTGTCTTTTCATAACGGGTGGCGATGCCACGATGCTCTTTGAGTCGACCAAAACATCTTTCTACAACATTTCTTCTTCGATACGTTTCATGGTCGAATTTAACCCGTCCATCTGACCGCGCTTTTTCATTTGATTTATAGGGAATTATCACTTTT
>NZ_NSCM01000032.1 GCF_003287735.1 Photorhabdus bodei
GAGGTATAGGTGCTATGATAGGCATCACTCAGTCCGTGTTGGGGTTTGGGATTTTTCGCAATTGATCAGATCGCAAAAATCGGACTGAGTTCCCTCCAAGTGATCTATTATTTTGAAAAGTTATTTAGGTGTAAAATAAATTACAGATAATTATGGAACTTCACAAAAAATAGTTATATGGATATTGTGTCTCTGAAAACAGGTATAACAAGTATGGCATCAAAATATCTGATGCCATATTTCTATCTTATATTATTGAATTAAACTTAGTGCCTATCCCAATAGTCCTATTGGGATAGGCTGTTAATTAACAATGGGTAGGATATGACTACCTTTCATTGATGATCTTTGAAGAGGAACTCATTGACGTTTTTTTCTTGTTGCTGAAATAGTACGTTTAAAAAATACCTTATAGTTTTTCAGGTTTTATAATTACTTCTTCTATAAATGAATGTAAATAGTAATATATATACTACGTGATTTTTTTATATTTAATTATCAATAATTCTGAGAAGAGATAATTGTGATCTTTGTCATTTCTTTTTATCCAATTTAATATAATCTGGTATCTTGCTTTTAACAATACGGAAGCAAAGTGAATTGTATCTTTACATGAAAAGGTAACAAAGTTAATAATTACATTTTGTTTTAAATAGGTTGTTGCGATATCCAATCTATCATCATGCTATTTCTTGGATTTTGGATAAAATACTTAATTTTTTCATAATATATACCCTATGGATTTCAAGATGCATCGCGACGGCAAAGGAACGAATCCCCGGGAGCATAGATAACGATGTGACCGGGGTGAGTGAGTCAGCCAACAAAGAGGCAATTTGAAAGATGACGGGTATACAGATATAAAGGATGGCTTAATGCTAACTGAACTGATTGCATCAAATAGAAGATCAGCTGCAATTCATGCTTTTGTTGATACCGGATTATCTACTCACTTTAAAGATGGAGTTTATGTCGATATAAGCGAGCTTTCCCGTAAATCTGGTGTTAATTATGCTCGGTTTAGTCGATTATGTGATTTCTTAGTTGAAATGGGAGTATTGGTTAGTAACGATAATAAATTCAGGCTTTCTAATGAGTGTCATGTTTTTGCCGATCCTGAAAGTTTTGAGTCATTCATGATAAAGCTTGAAATTTGCTCATATTACAGTAACGCTTGGTTAATGTATGGAAAATCCCTATTTGAAGATGATGGCAAATCGGCATTTGAAATGGCACATGGCAAGCCATTCTTTGAATATTTGGATGGTAACAAGTTTCTCAAATCAAATTTTGATGCTTTAATGACAAGACTCTCAAATTTAATCGTTGAGAAGTTACTTGGTATTTATGATTTTAATCAGCACAATAGAATATTAGATGTTGGAGGGGGAGAAGGGAAGCTTTTAGCAAGAATCAGTGAAAAGGTAAAAGGAAAACATTACGCTGTATTGGATAGATATAATGAACTTCCAGTTTCTGATAATATAGATTTTATCAATGGAAATTTTCTAGATTCAATTCCATCGGGTTATGATTTGTATATTTTAAAAAATATTCTCCATAATTGGTCCGATAGTGACTCAATACTCATTTTGGAGAATTTCCGCAAAGCAATGGATAAAAATTCATCTCTATTATTGATAAATATGGTGAAAGAGCCAGAATTTTCTAGATCTTTCGATATATTAATGGATATGTTATTTTTAGGGAAAGAACGTAGTTTTGCTGAATTCGAATATCTGGCTAACCAAGCTGGACTTGTCGTCCAAGAGACTAAAGTTATAGATCAATCATATTCACCATATTCATTTATCAAACTACGGATAAAATAAATTGTAGGAACTACAGATTATTCCCAAAGATGATTATATGATATTGTGTTTTTGAGGAGTGGATATATAAAATAAAGCATCAAAATTTTTGATGCTTTATTATATTAAAGAGATATATAGATTAAAATAGAAAGTGAATTTAATTTAAAGATTGATGATAAAAGAATAAATTAAATAAAAATATTAAACCTAATATTTAATCATTTCTTGCATTATTCGTACTTAATCAACAATAAGCAGGATATGATTATCCTGCTTTGATGATTATATTCGAAACGCATTAACGTTTCTCTTCTTGTTGTTCCTGTTTCATTACTTCACGATACCAACGTGGGTGATGTTTCTTCGCCCATCCACGGGTTACCCAACCTTCAACCATTGCCCGAAGAGTTCCTTTCACCCAGAATGCCGCATAAGCGTGAATCATAATCGTCAAGATTAAACCAATAGCTGACATTGAATGAATTAGAAGCGCAATTCGAATTATCGGAATAGAGAAGAGATCAGCAAAATAGGGGCGCCAAATAATAACACCACTGACAGCGAGTAATATCAGGAAAATACTGATAGACCAATAAATCCCTTTTTGACCTAAGTTATACTGACCAATATCACCTGCTTCCTCATTTTTTACAATCTTATGGATGTTTTTTAGCCATACAATGTCATCTTTGTCGATAAAGTTATGTTTAAAATATCTGAAAAACATAAAGATAAATAAAATAAACATCGCTGAACCGACAAATGGATGCAAAATCCGTGACAATTGCGGCGTACCGAAGATATTCATCAGCCAGTTAAAAGAGGGGAAAAAGAATCCTAATCCACTAATGGCGGTAAATAGAAAACAGAGCACCACCGCCCAGTGGTTTACTCGCTCAACCGGTGAGTGGCGGATAATAATATCTTTCCTGCCTTTCATCGCTGCTCCTCCCCATTGGCTGATTTCTGTGAAGGCTCGGTATCACGACGCGCATTTTCCTCGTCTTCTTCCGTTACCCGGTTCGGACCAATTCCCACATAATGGAAGAGGCTGGCAGCGAATGTGGCAGCAAATCCCACCGCGGCCAGCGGTTTCCAGATACCTTTCCAGAAGGTGACGGTCGGGCTAATAGCGGGATTGTCCGGTAGGCCATGATATAGCTGTGGCTTGTTAGCATGGTGCAGTACATACATCACATGGGTACCCCCAACACCATCAGGATCGTACAGACCCGCATTCTCATAACCGCGGCCTTTTAACTCACTCACCCGTTCAGCCGCCAAATCCTTCATGGCTTTTTTACTGCCAAAATGGATTGCGCCGGTCGGACAGGTTTTCACGCAGGCAGGCTCTTGACCAACGTTAACGCGGTCAACACACAGAGTGCACTTATATACCCGGTTATCTTCTTTGTTGATCCGTGGCACATTGAACGGACAACCCGCGATACAGTAGCCACAGCCGATACAGTGTTCTGACTGAAAATCAACAATCCCATTTGCATACTGGATAATTGCCCCTTCGGCTGGACAAGCTTTCAAGCAACCCGGATCAGCACAGTGCATACAACCATCTTTACGAATCAGCCATTCCAGTTTGCCGTTCTCTTCAACTTCTGAGAAGCGCATCACGGTCCATGATTTAGCGGTTAAATCCGCCGGGTTATCATAAACACCAACGTTATAACCGATCTCGTCACGGATATCGTTCCACTCAGAACAGGCCACCTGACAAGCTTTACAACCGATACAGGTTGTCACATCAATCAGTTTTGCAACGCCCTCTTGGTCATCCCGCACCCGTGGTGCAGGAGTAAAAGAATTTGTGGCAGAGCGACGAATGATGTCTTGAGTTTGCAATGACATGATTTCTCCCTTACACCTTTTCTATATTAACCAGGAACGCTTTGAACTCAGGCGTTTGTGTGTTCGCATCACCAACAAATGGTGTCAACGTATTGGCAATAAAGCCTTTCTTCGCAGCCCCTTCAAAGCCCCAATGAATCGGAATACCGATAGTATCTACTTCACGACCGTGTACATTCAGGGTACGAATACGTTTGGTGACAACCGCTTTCGCTTTGATGTAACCACGATTAGAGCTAACCTTGACGGTATCACCGTGTTTGATGCCTTTCTTTTCCGCCAGTTTTTCACCGATTTCCACAAACTGTTCAGGTTGGATAATCGAGTTCAACAATGCATGTTTTGTCCAATAGTGGAAATGCTCTGTCAAGCGGTAAGTCGTTCCTACATAAGGGAATTTATCTGCCTTGCCCATTGCTTCAAAGTCGCTTTTGAACACTCGGGCCGCCGGGTTGGATACCACATTCGGATGCAACGGATTGGTCCCCAATGGTGTTTCAAAAGGCTCATAGTGTTCAGGGAATGGCCCTTCAGCCATTTTATCAATAGCAAACAGACGCGCCATACCTTCCGGTTGCATGATAAAGGGACCAACATCCGTTTCCGGCGCGGCCACGCTGTAGTCAGCAGTATCGACACCACCCCACTTAATACCATCCCACGTCAGTAACTGACGTTTCGGGTCCCACGGTTTACCCTGCGGATCAGCCGATGCGCGATTGTACAAAATACGACGGTTTAACGGCCATGCCCATGCCCAACCTAGCGTATTACCCAATCCTGATGGATCAGCGTTATCACGACGGGCCATTTGGTTACCTTCCGGCGTCCAGCTTCCAGCAAAGATCCAACAACCACTGGCGGTCGTGCCATCATCACGTAGCTGCGCAAAAGAGGTTAATTGCTGACCTTGTTTCACGATGACGTTGCCATCAATATCAATCAGATCAACTAGTGCCCGGCCATTACTCTCTTGAGCCACCTCTTCTGATGTGGGGCTGTGCGGGTTGAAATAATCCCAGGTCATGTTCAGCACCGGCTCTGGTGATGCACCACCTTCAGCGCGGTACATATCCCGCATACGTTTGAAGATTCCGGAAAGGATCTCGCCATCACCGATGGCTTCTCCCGGCGCATCAGCCCCTTTCCAGTGCCATTGCAACCAGCGACCAGAGTTAACAATTGAACCGTTTTCCTCTGCAAAACAGCAACACGGTAGGCGGAAAACTTCGGTCTGAATTTTGGATGAATCGACTTCGTTAAATTCACCGTGGTTCTGCCAGAAAGTTGAAGTTTCAGTATTAAGCGGATCGATAGTGATCAGGAATTTCAGTTTCGACAGTGCATCAACGACTTTATTTTTATTCGGGAAAGAAGCTACCGGGTTAAAGCCCTGACAAATATAGCCATTCACTTCACCTTTCGACATCATGTCAAAAAATTGCAGAACATCATAACCTTTGTCCCACTTCGGCAGCCAGTTAAAACCCCAGTCGTTATCTTTACGGGCATTATCTCCGTAGAAACTCTTCATCAGACTGATAAAGAATTTTGGGTAGTTACCCCAATAGTTAACTTGACCCGGCCGCATTGGTTTTGGCGTATTTGCCTGGAGATAAGTTTGTAAATCAGTTTGTTTCTCTGAGGGGAGCGTCAGATATCCCGGCAAGCTTTGCGACAATAACCCCAAATCAGTTAATCCCTGAATATTCGAGTGACCACGCAATGCATTAACCCCGCCACCTGCCATCCCCATATTGCCCAACAGTAGCTGGATTATTGCCATGGTTCGGATGTTCTGTGCACCCACTGAGTGTTGAGTCCAACCCAGTGCGTACAGGAAAGAAGCGGTCTTATCCTTAACACAAGTTTCTGCAATATATTCACAGACTTTCAGGAAATCCTCTTTTGGCGTACCGCAAATATTACTGACGACATCGGGCGTGTAACGACTAACATGTTCTTTTAATAAATTCCATACACAACGTGGATGTTTAAGTGAGATATCACGTTGAGCAAAGCCGTTTTCATCCAGTGCATAGTTCCAACTGGTTTTGTCGTATTGACGTTTTTCTGCATCGTAACCACTGAACAGACCATCATCGAACGAGTAATCTTCACGCACGATCAGACTGGCGTTGGTATACGCTTCAACATATTCGTGGTTAATCTTATTGTTGGTTAGCAGGTATAAGATTACACCTGACAAGAAGGCAATATCAGTACCAGAACGGATTGGAGTATAGAAATCCGCTACAGATGCTGTACGGGTAAAACGCGGATCAATCACAATTAACTTAGCGTTATTATGGATTTTGGCTTCCATTGCCCAACGGAATCCCACCGGATGCGCTTCGGCAGCGTTACCACCCATAACGACGATCAGATTCGCGTTCTTAATATCAACCCAGTGGTTGGTCATCGCACCGCGACCAAATGTTGGAGCAAGACTTGCTACCGTTGGTCCGTGTCAGACACGTGCTTGGTTGTCTACGGCGAGCATGCCGAGAGCGCGACTAAATTTTTGCGACAGATAACCTGTTTCGTTACTGGAAGCAGATGCACACAGCATGCCGGTCGTCAGCCAACGATTGACTGTCACACCCTCTTGATTGGTTTTAATGAAATTGGCGTCACGGTCTGCTTTCATTAACTTAGCGATGCGATCAAATGCCTCATCCCAAGTAATACGTTGCCATTTGTCAGAACCTGTTGCACGATATTCTGGGTATTTCAGGCGGCTTTCGCTATGAATAAAATCAACCAAGCCAGCCCCTTTAGGACAGAGTGCACCACGGTTTACCGGGTGATCAGGATCACCTTCAATATGGAAAATAGTTGCTTTCGCATTTTTTGCGCCATCGCCAAGGCTGTACATCAACAGCCCACAGCCGACAGAACAGTATGTACAGGTATTTCGGGTTTCACGTGCACGCAACAATTTATAATTACGTGTTTGTGCAAGGGCTACGGTTGGTGCAAAGCCCAATGCTGCCACCGTCGTACCTGCCATACCGCCAGCGCAGATCTTAAAGAACTGCCTTCTGCTGACTTGCATGGGAATCTCCTCACTCACATTGCCTTAAACAGTATCCATTCCATCATGGGAAAAATTTTGAATGTGTTCTTTTTTATTAAAACCACTTTCCGTAGTGGGATCAGATTTATTGCCTGATAAATAGTATAGACTCTTTTTTCCGCACAATTATTGTGCCGTAACACTATTAGGAACTCATCTAATGTATAACGTAAAATCAGGGAAGTTGTTACCATTTGGTGTGATTGAGGGCGCAAAAAGAACGAACGTGCAACAAAAACACTGTCCTGACATATTAAAAGCTGATTGGATTGCAGAAGAAGTTCCTGTTGCTTTAGTTTATAACGGTATTTCGCATGTTGTTATGATGGCAAGTCCCAAAGATCTCGAATATTTTGCTATTGGGTTTTCACTTTCCGAAGGCATCATTGAATCTCAACACGAGATTCGTGGTATTGATATTATCGCTCATTGTAGCGGTGGAATTGAGTTGCAAATAGAACTTTCTAGCCGCCGTTTTGCGGGTTTGAAAGAGCGCAGACGTAATCTGGCGGGACGAACAGGCTGCGGCATCTGCGGAACAGAACAACTTTCTGATATTTTTCGCCCGATCACCCCGTTGCCTTTCACTCAAACCTTTTCATTAAGCCAGCTTGATCATGCTCTCTCTCAACTGACTAGTGTCCAAGATATCGGTGCATTGACAGGTTGCACTCATGCAGCAAGTTGGATCAATCCGGAAGGCAAATTATTGGGCGGATGTGAGGATATAGGTCGGCACGTTGCACTGGACAAGATGCTAGGCATGAAGGCAAAAACAGGCTGGCAGCAAGGCGCTGTTTTGGTATCCAGCCGTGCCAGTTATGAGATGGTACAAAAATCAGCCATCTGTGGTGTTGAGATTTTATTGGCTGTTTCAGCAGCAACTTCATTGGCGGTAGAAATCGCTGACCGATGTCATTTAACCTTGGTTGGTTTTTGTAAACCCGGAAAAGCGACGATTTATACCCATGCTGAGAGATTAATAAGTTAAATGAGCCAGAAATATGCAGTATCAAGAGTTCCCATATTCCCCCTGTGATTAAGATGAAAAGTTTATTTTCATCTTAAATCAACAGCGATTGCCTCAATAATGCTAAATCACGCATGCAAGTTGTGAAACATCCATAAGTTGGGTTCAATGTAATGAGCCATTTGTTGTTGTATATCCACCTCTAGCGGCACTAAACCACCAGGAATAATATACTGCCCACTTTGCGGAAATTTCATTCCTGTCCACTCCTGCCATTTGTCAAGCGTGGCATTTATATGCATTGAGTGCATAGCAGGTTGAATAATTTTCGCTCCCAGACGCCAATGTGTCCGAATCCAAGGATCAAAAGGTTCATTATTGTCATTTTTCCATCCACAGTATTGTACAAAATCCTGTAGTGGATAGTTTTGCTTTAACGTCGGCCTAACAGGAACAACTAACCTTTTTAACCCCTCCTCAATAGCTGCTTGTTTTAAGCTACTAATGAGTAATGCCGGTAAGTTCTTACCGCGAAATTCAGGAGATACTGTTACTGACAGTGCTGACAACATTTTTGTTGCTTTTTTTCCACGAGCAAGCAGGCCTCTGCGGAAAACTTCATCCCAACCATTATCTGGCAGTTGTTCTAATGAATCGGCTTCCCAAGGGAAAGGCACTGAATTAGCAACACCAATTAATCGCTGCTTTTCCCCTTGTTGCAAAATAGCAAATTGCTGAAAACGGCTGAAATCTGGCTCAAATAATTTGTTCCCATGCTCATGTGTCACTGGGGAATTCTGCATAAACAACGGCCAATTATTGTAAATAAGCTCATCAGTGGCATTTTTTAAATCAGGTCGTTGTTTTGCGGATTGAATAATAATGTGTGTTTTCAAAGTAGGATTTCCAGTAAACATAATTTGTAAGATTGATAAGTACTTCATTATTTGATAATTCTAATTATGTAGAATAACAGTAATATTTATGGATATAAATAGATAATATGTTTTAAGTAATTGTTACTAATAACTAAATAAATTTTATATTTTAATTAATTTCTTAACTTAAATTTTTATTTATCTTACACTGATAACACGCCGTTGAAAATACAATAAAATTGACACATTGTTTATCCCTGTAGGGCTATTTTATTTGCCGTTGTTGATCATAAAAGTGTGCTTGGGCAGTAATCAGATAAAAATGTTAGCTTTTGAACGCATTTCGTATTTAAATATGGTCGGACGGAAAAGTGCTAATACTTTTACCGATTAAATAACTTTTCATAATATTGGAGCACTTGGCTTTTTCATTCATTTTGGTTCTCTTCATGAGGCTAATTTCATGAATACATAAATTTTTCCATGAGTTTTCATATATACCTTATGGATTTCAAGATGCATCGCGGCGGCAAGGGAGCGAATCTCCGGGAGCATAGATAACTATGTGACCGGGGTGAGTGAGTGCAGCCAACAAAGAGGCAACTTGAAGGATGACAGGTATAGTTTGACAACAATGGTTACGTGTCATTGTTTCATACAGGGATTGTCATCGCTCCATGACCGATAAATTGGAGATCAATCACGTTGGTATCACATAATTGATACAGGTTAACTTTTATTGAACCCGATTAATGTTAAAGTATAAGTATTTCTTATGTATGTAAATTCGGCAATCATTGCTGCAAGTTTTCATTCCTAAGCGATTTATCTGTTTCTTTTCCAATTTTGATATGACTATGGCTGATATTTAGGCCGGTAAGAGGAGAGCCTGATGGCGGGTTTACTACCGATTACTGTAATTGGTGCGGCGGCGGGAGATATTATTCTTAGTTTACCGAGGCTTCCCCGTAGTGGAGCAGATCAGGAAGCTAAAGAAATTGATCGGCAGATTGGTGGTTCTGGTTTTAATGTTGCTCGGGCTTTGGTTCGCCTACAAATCCCTGTGATTAATGGTATACCGGTTGGTAACGGATGCTGGGGGGAGCAGATCACCAAAGAGATGCAAGACCTTGGGCTTGAGGTCACATTGACCCATTCATCTCTTGATAATGGTTGGTGTTTGGCAATGGTTGAACCGGACGGTGAAAGAAGTTTTGTCTCCGTGAGTGGTTGTGAAGTGGACTGGAGTACGGCAATGCTCTCTTCTATTGTTTTGCCGGAAAGGGGGTATATCTACTCTAGTGGTTATGTTATGGCGAGTAAATCGACGGCGATTTTGTGTAATTGGTTACTGGCGTCACCATCCGGGCAAACGTTATTACTGGATTTTGGCCCACGTTTACCAGAAATAGATTCCGCTTTTCTTAATGCATTACCTGCTGACCGGACCATTCTGACATTGAATCGTGATGAAGTTGCTATATTGTGCGGAGAAGGTGA
Organism: Photorhabdus bodei; assembly: GCF_003287735.1. Classification (GTDB taxonomy): domain Bacteria; phylum Pseudomonadota; class Gammaproteobacteria; order Enterobacterales; family Enterobacteriaceae; genus Photorhabdus; species Photorhabdus kayaii. The sequence goes on from NZ_NSCM01000032.1 coordinate 10,108, forward strand.
TCCTGTCGCCCAAGTTAGCCGTTATTCCAGCGAAAGAAAAATCACTATTATCTGCCGGTTAGGTTCACAGGGTACGTGGATATGTCTGCCTTATCGTGAGCCAGAATATGTTGCTGCTTATAAAGTGAAAGTGGTGGATACCATTGGCGCTGGTGATGCCCATAGTAGTGGCATGCTTGCGGGATTATCTCAGGGAATGTCGCTGAGAGATGCTGTTGAACTTGGCAATCGTGTTGCTGCTATTGTCGTCAACCGTTCTGGTGCTGCTGGTGCACCAACAATAAAAGAACTAGAGGAGTTTGTGTTTGAATAATTATTTTCAGACTCTGCGCCTCTTAGGTTTTAAGGGGCGTAGTTAAAATGAGTGCATTACTTCCAGATTGGAAACGCAAAACGGCTTTATTTTTATCAGCTCAAACAATTTCTTTGCTAGGTTCTTCCATTGTCCAGTTCTCTATCGTTTGGTATATCACCCTGAGTACTTCATCGGGAGAAATGCTGGCTATTTCGGTACTCTGTGCATTTCTTCCTCAGGTGTTGATCTCTTTATTTGCCGGTGTTTGGGCGGATACTTATAGCCGTAAGCTGCTCAGTATTGCCTCTGATGCGTTAATTGCATTAGTAACGCTTGGTTTGGCAATCTCTTTTATGTTCGGATTTAAGAGCATTGAGTTGTTATTTGTCGCACTGATTGTCCGCTCGTTCGGGACGGGCATCCAGATGCCGGCTGTTAATGCTATTATTCCGCAACTCGTGCCGAAAGAGAAATTGCTGCGGGTCAATGGTATTCATACTTCTTTGACTTCACTGATGATGTTGGCATCTCCTGCTATCAGTGGCTTTTTATATTCTCAAACTTCAATGGAAAATATTTTTTTAGTAGACGTAACGACTGCTATTATCGGCATCAGCATTGTTGCGTTTATTCCTATTCCTAAAATTGCTTCTGATTCCATACCGGATAATAAATTTCAGGCAATCGTAGCGGGTTTCCGTTATCTGCAAGAGAATAAATTAATCAGAAATCTTTTGATTTTTCTGATTTGTGTCTGCTTTTTGATTAGTCCGGCTGCATTTTTGACACCTTTATTAGTTAATAGGACATTTGGGGAAGAGCCGTGGCGTTTAGCCATTAATGAAATGACATTTAGTGCTGGCGCGGTTTTAGGTGGATTGCTGATTTCTTTCTGGAGTGAATATAAAAATAAAATGCGTATAACGGCGATAGCTTGCGCGTTTTTTGGCATATTTATGATCGCTCTTGGTAATGCCTATTGGTTCCCACTTTATTTAGTACTGAATGTCTTTTTAGGTGTGGTAACACCTTGTTTTAACGCACCGATAACAGCGGTTTTTCAGGAAAGAGTCGAACCTGAGATGATGGGCAGGGTATTCAGTTTAGTTCAGATCGCTTTGTCTTGCTCTCTGCCATTAGGTATGGTGCTGTTTGGCCCAATTGCTGACTATATTAGTATTCAATCTCTTTTAATGATATCTGGTGGATTGATATTACTGACTGGTGCACTATTTTTTATGTTTAACGGAGAAAGCAGCCGAGAAAGTAGCAGCGCAGTTTAATCAGGCTTAATGTTGCCAGTTATGCGATAAGCGCAGCGCCGTGAATGGGTTTCCATATGTCGATTCTATCGACATATGGCTAGTACATGTCGAAATTTTTCGACTTTATCGACATGAAGCCTTTACGTGTCGATAAAAATAGGAAATATAAACATGACATGGCAGCCCGATGCGCCTTTTACAGTTAACTCGGCGGCCACTATGCACGAATACAGCTATTGAAGTTTGTAGCCGACTAAAAGCTGTTGATATGAATATTCGCCAAGTTCCTGGTACAACGCTGAGTAATCAGACAACGGGTGAGATTATTTATACGCCGCCAGAGGGAGAATCTCAGATACGTGATTTACTCAGCAATTGGGAGCAATTTCTTCATGCAGAAGATGGAATCGCCCCATTAATCAAGATGGCTATTGCTCACTACCAGTTTGAGGCTATTCATCCATTTACTGACGGCAATGGACGTATCGGCCGTATCATTAATATTCTCTATCTTATTGAACAGCAGCTTTTGACATTGCCGATTCTTTATTTAAGTCGCTACATTGTACAACATAAGAGTGATTATTATCGGTTGCTGACTCAAGTCACTGCCGCCGGGAAATGGGAAAAGTGGATTATCTATATGTTAACCGCAGTAGAGCAAACGGCTAAATGGACTACGGATAAAATTGCTGCGGTAAGAGAATTGATTGAACATACCAGTGAGTATATAAGGCAAAGCCTGCCTAAAATTTATAGCCATGAGCTGGTACAGGTGATATTTGAACAACCTTATTGCCGTATTAGTAATTTGGTTGAGTGTGATATTGCTAAGCGTCAAACTGCTTCGGACTGTTTAAAACAGTTGGTCGACATTGGGGTATTACAAGAGAAAGTTGTTGGTAAAGAGAAACTGTTTATCCATCCAAAGTTGATGCGTTTGATGACACAAGACAACAATAGTTTTACGCATTATACCCGTCATCTTTCAAGTTGCCTCTTTGTTGGCTGCACTCACTCACCCCGGTCTCATAGTTATCTATGCTCCCGGGGATTCGCTCCCTTGCCGTCGCGATGCATCTTGAAATCCATAGGGTATATATTGATTTTATTGTTTTTTGTATTCTGTTATGTACGCGTATAAGTACACGGCAAAGTAAGGTAGAGCCTTTTCTAAGTGTTTACATTCACGAGCTTAAGAGAGACCCTGTAGCGTTCTTTTGACCCTAAGCATGATTTTCACTAAATAAACCTGTCGTTCTAGAATCCAATGGGTTAGGATAAAGCTATACATTGTCAAGGTTAAATTTGAATCGGAGCGTCAGACATTTATGGGAGCATCAATCACTGCAATAAATGTTGCTGCTGCCTTGAGTGTACCTGAGGATAAGGTATTAGAGCTTAGACCAACTTTATTATCTCCAGAGCATTTGGATTTTATTGGCTTAGTGCGCGCTGGTGAGCAACATAAATTTGTGCCTAACGCAGTCGTTTTGCATGATGAGCAGCCATTCATTTATATCATTGATGATCAAAAGACGAGCAGCGTGTCTGAAAGAGAATTGCAAGATTCTATACGTTTTCTGGGCCTTCGGGCTGACGCTCCTTATGCAGCTGTTGTTAGACCCGGTATTGTTCAAGTCTATGCTTTGTCTAACATACGCAATGATCAGCCGCCGTTATTTGAGGTTAACCAGCTAGAACCTGGTATCCTTGCTCGATTGATGACAGGTGATGTTCTAGTTAACCCTAAAAGTGAAGTTAACTTCGGCGCGCATGAACTCATGCTCGAATTGCTCAACTCAGTTACAGACCATCTTGTTCACGCCAAAGGCATAGACCCAAGCGAGGTTTTGGCTCTTGTTGGTCGGGCGCTATTTATGCGGTTCCTAGGGGATCGAGGAATTATTCCTGAAGTTAGTCCATTACCGGATGTAGATAAGATTCAGGACTGTTTCAGTACAGCAAAATCTGCATTTGCGGCTTGTCGTTGGTTAGACAAAACTTTCAATGGTGATCTTTTAGAACTCCCAGATAAAGGCTCTATCGAGTATTTCCAGTGTTTAGACTCTCGTACTGCGGTTCTTAATGATCTGACCGCCATTATGCATGGGGATCGGCCACTTGGTGAGGGAGTTTATCAAACTCAGTTTTCTTGGGGGGACTTACATTTTTCTTATTTGCCTGTGGGGTTATTAAGTCAAGTATATGAGGTATTTTCTCACCGTTTCGATAAACGTGCCGCAAAGAGAGATAGTGTCTATTATACACCACACTACATTGCTGAAAACTTAATAAATCATGCTTTTAAGTCGCTTGGAACTGATGCGTATAAGTCGCGTATTCTTGATCCAGCTTCCGGGGGGGGAGTTTTCCTTTTATCAGCGTTTAGACGCTTAGTTAAGGAGAATTGGCAAGCTACGGGGGTACAACCTAATACGCGTGTTATTCGCAATATTCTCAATAATCAATTAGTTGGTTTTGATATTAACCCTGCTGCAAGACAACTAACAGCATTAGCGATATATTTAACTGCATTAGAACTTGATCCTGAAGCCGAAAAATTAAAGGATTTAGTTTTTACTCCTTTACAGGATACGGTTCTTATAGCCGCCGAAAAATGGGACAAATATCATCCTGAATTAAATCTTGGTAGCCTTTCACCAGAATCACTTGAATCTTATGAGGGAAAATTTGATTTAGTTATAGGAAATCCACCTTGGACTGCAACTAAAAATTCAATACGTCGTGATGTTCTTAATTCGATAGTTGCTACGCATATGACTGAACGTGGATTGGAAGCGGTGCCCAACCCTGATGGTGTACCTGATCTTCCATTTGTTTGGGCATCTACTCGGTTAGCAAAACCTAATGGAATTCTTGCATTCGCACTTCATGGCCGTCTCCTTACGAAAATTTCTTCAATTGGTCATGCGGCTCGTGTTAGCCTTTTTCAAGGGATAGAAGTGAACTATATCCTGAATGGAATGGAACTGCGTAATACTTTTGTATGGCCGAATATGTCGGCACATTTCTGTTTGCTGGTTGCTCGTAATAAACGCGCACATAAAGAGAGCCAATTTCATGCTGTCACACCTGTTGAAGATCCTGCACTGAATCGAGTTGGCCGTATTCGTGTTGACAGCAAAGATGCATGGACATCAGATGTGGCGATGGTTGAGAAGACTAGTCATTTATTTAAGACCTTGGCTAAGGGAAATGCTTTAGATATTGAGTTAATAGAACGAATTGAAAATCTATATCCAAAAAGTATTGCAGATTATCTAAAAGATCTAAATATACCTGCTACTCATGGTTATCAAACCAAACAAGTTGACGTCCCTGGAGTTGATTCTGCTTTTCTTTATGGTATGAAAAATATGCCGAAGCCGCAGGATGCCAATTGGTATATCGCCCCAGTTGATACTTTTTCAGATTTTCAATTTCAACGCGTTCATAGATTGCGCGAGCAAGAAAACTATGATGCTCCTTTAGTATTATTGAGAGAGTCGCCTAGTTCTAAAGATAATTGCCCAATGGCAATCCTTGCATTTCAAAATGTAGCTTATAATCGTTCTTATATCGGATATAGTTGTAAGAAATCACCTGAGCCAGAATTACTAGCAGTATATTTATCTACTTTGTTTAATAGTCGATTGTTTTTGTATTTCACATTAATGACGAGTAGTAAAATGGGTTGTGAGAGAAGCACTCTACAAAAGGTTGAGGCAGAAATGTTTCCATTTTGCCCGTTGAATGAATTGAGTGAAGAACTTAAAAATCAATTAGTTTTAATTAAGGAAGCGTTCCTTACAAGCAGTGATGATGTTGAGAATTTAGTAGAAACTTTTATTCGAAAGCTATATCACCTAAGAGTTGGAGATGTTAACCTTATTAACGATAGGCTTTCTTTAGGCCTGCCATATAAAGCTATTCGCACTAATGCCGTAAAAGCTGTGGATAAAAAGATTATTGAGCGATTCAAGCAGATTTTACAAACGACACTGCTGCCATTTGATATGAGCGATACACCATTATGTATTGAAATATTGGACGTTGGTGCTTTTTCTCCATGGGTTTTTATACGACTTGGCGAACAAGAAAAGAGTGAAATCCCAAGTTCTGAACACCTAATGGCTACAATAGGAATGGGAGATTTCTTGGATGCTTCATTAGTTGAAATTCCGTTTAAAGAATCGTTATATTTAGGAATTCTCAATCAACGGCGATATTGGTCAAGTACATCAGCAAGAACATTAGCTCTTGATTTGATTAAACGTGGTCATCCAGTGTTGAATAGGGGATACAAATGACAGGGCTCGTCGGAAATCCTTTACCATACGTGACTACACAAAATGGTTTTCCCGTGCAAGTCCCACCGAATATTATTCGTGTAGTTGCACAAGCTATAAAGTATGTTTGGGCGGAAATTAATGCAAACCCTGCAAAGCATCTTGTCAGTATAAATCCGGGAGCTCCTGAAGAGGATGTTTATACTGATGCCATTTGTAATCTGCTATTGCAGATGTTAGAAATGGAAATACCGGTAGTTCCTGGTTTTTCTGGTGATACTTTCGAAACCGTTTGTCGGGGAGAAAATGTTCCTAATTACAATGGAAAGCTTCTTAATAAGCAGCCAGATCTCATTATACGTCTTTCCAATAATCCTCTTTCGATAACCCGTAGGCTCGTTGGAATTTATATCGAGAGTAAGGTTGTATGTATGGCAAAACCAATGTATCTGTATACAACTGAGGGGATGTCGCGTTTTGTTGGTGGTGACTACGGATGGACTATGCAGGCCGGAATTATGTTGGCTTACCAAAAGCCGAAGTTTCGCGAAATATCATCACTTGAAACACAATTAGCTAAAGAAAAAGAACTTCAAAGTAATGAGTCTAATGGAAAGTATTTAAAGACGTCTAATATATTTACGCCAATAACAGCTGTGAGCACACATAAACGGCAATGGAAATATTTAAATGGCGGTGATCCCGGTGAAATCAGTATTTGGCATATGTGGGACTTAATCGTACCAAAAATGCCATAAGTATTTTGCTGAATTTAAAAAGCATTCAAGCCATTATTGCGGTTATTTATCCATAGTTTCGTTAAAGAGTCCTTTATATTATTCCAGTATTAACCCGTCGGTTATTGCAGTAATTACTTTTTAGGAGTCACTGCAATTTTTATTATTACGGAGTTGGTAGAAGAAGTGTTTTTACAAACTGCAATGCTTGTTGATCTCGTTGCTCAAAGTATCGTGCTGCATGAGAAGATAGCCATACCTCGTTAAAGTATTGGATATGGTTTTGCTTGAACTACACGCCCATCAGGGTAGACATGTTCGTATGTTAGAAAACATGCGCTTTAGTGATACGTGATGAGACATTATGATAAAAGAACAGCCCGATTTTACGGGCTGTTTGAGAGGGTTCTACTAATGGTGAGACAATGTGAGATCGTCTGAAATATCACTCAATATTCTGAATCTGCTCCCTCATCTGCTCGATTAGCACCTTCAATTCAATGGCGGAGTTAGTGATATCGGTGTTGATAGATTTGGAGGCAAGTGTATTAGATTCGCGGTTGAATTCCTGCATCATAAAATCCAGGCGGCGGCCGACCGCTTCTTTTTTCTTTAGAATATTACGGGTTTCTTTGACGTGGGCATCGAGGCGATCCAACTCTTCTGCCACATCAAGACGTTGGGCCAGTAAAACTAACTCTTGCTCAAGACGGTTATTTTCGAGCTGTACTTGTGCTTCTTCCAGTTTGGTTTGCAGGCGTTCCCGCTGCCATTGCATGATTTCAGGCATTTGTTGGCGAACTTTACTGACTTCTTCAGTCACCGCGTCCAAACGTTGTTCAATCATAATTTTGAGTGCATTGCCTTCGGCTTCACGGCTTTGAATAAAGGCATCCAGTGCTGTATCCAGTTCTTGCAACAATTGAGTGCTGATAGCATCTAAGTCTTGCTCTTCTGCTGCCATAACGCCAGGCCAACGCAGAATATCAACAGGATCGATTTCACCTTCGTTGCTCTGTTGTTTGACCCAGCTCGCCGCATTGACTAGCTGTTTTGCTAAGGTTTCATTCAGGATAAGTTCGCCTTGAGAGCGTGAGTCCAGTTCAAAACGTAAGTTACACTCAACTTTTCCGCGAGTCAGACGGGAACGAATTCGTTCACGGATCACCGGTTCCAAGCTTCTGAATTGTTCTGGTAGGCGGATATAAGTTTCTAAATAACGCTGATTAACGGAGCGCAGTTCCCAAGCCGCATTTCCCCATTCACTTTTGATATCTCGCCGTGCAAAAGCAGTCATACTACGGATCATGATTCGTTCCCAATTTAAACAAAAGATTAAGAGATTATAACGCTCGTTGTAGATGCAGGATAGGAATTAGCCCTGTTAGGCCGTATAATGCGCCCCCAATAATGATTTAACAACGGAGATAACACTATGCGCCCAACAGGAAGAGCGGCAGAACAAGTGCGTCCTATCACTATAACCCGTCATTATACTAAGCATGCGGAAGGTTCGGTTCTAGTAGAGTTTGGGGATACTAAAGTGTTATGTAATGCCTCCGTTGAAGAAGGAGTTCCTCGTTTCTTGAAAGGTCAGGGGCAGGGCTGGGTGACGGCTGAATATGGCATGTTACCGCGTTCTACTCATACCCGAAATGCCCGTGAAGCAGCTAAAGGCAAACAGGGTGGCCGTACGATGGAAATCCAGCGTTTAATTGCCCGTTCGCTACGCGCCGCTGTTGATCTGAAAAAACTGGGTGAATACACCATTACACTGGATTGTGATGTTATTCAGGCTGATGGCGGTACCCGAACAGCTTCTATTACTGGTGCTTGTGTCGCGCTAGCTGATGCGTTGAATAAAATGGTTGAAGCAGGCAAGCTGAAAGAGAGTCCTCTGAAATCAATGGTTGCCGCGGTCTCTGTTGGCATTGTGGATGGTGAAGGTCGTTGTGATCTGGAATATGTGGAAGATTCCGCCGCTGAAACTGATATGAACGTCGTGATGATGGAAGATGGCCGGATGATTGAAGTGCAAGGCACTGCGGAAGGCGAACCATTTAGTCATGATGAGTTGTTATCCTTATTGGCCCTTGCCAAGGGAGGATTAGAGGATATTTTTGACGCGCAGAGAAATGCATTAAAATAATAAATTGATCAGGCGACGTGATAGTCGCCTTTTTTATGCCTGTTGTATGGCGATAACTATGACTCAAAAAGAGGAGAGACACCAATGAAAGCCTATCAGCGCGAATTTATCGAGCTTGCGCTAAAAAAACAGGTACTGAAATTTGGGGAATTTACCCTGAAATCAGGACGTAAAAGCCCGTATTTTTTTAATGCCGGGCTGTTTAATACTGGGCGTGATTTGGCGTTAATCGGGCGTTTTTATGCAGCAGCATTGTTGGATAGCGGTATTCAGTGCGATTTGTTATTCGGACCTGCTTACAAGGGTATTCCAATTGCAACGACAACGGCGGTGGCACTGGCAGATCATCATAATATTGATATGCCATATTGTTTTAACCGTAAGGAAGCTAAAGATCATGGCGAAGGTGGTACTTTGGTTGGTAGCCCACTTAAAGGCAATGTTGTTCTGGTTGATGATGTTATTACCGCAGGTACAGCTATCCGTGAATCGATGGAGATTATCAAGCAACATAGTGCGACGCTTGCCGGCGTGATGATTTGTCTTGATCGTCAGGAACGTGGGAACGGTGAAATCTCGGCAATTCAGGAAGTTGAAAGGGATTATGGTTGCAAAGTGTCTTCTATTATTACCTTGAATGATTTGATTAATTATTTGAGTGGTCAGCCAGAGATGAAAGCTCATCTGGATGCAGTAAAAGCCTATCGTGTGCAGTACGGTATCTGATAGATAAGCTTCAAAAAAAGCCCTCGCCCAATAACGGGCGGGGTGAGTAGTAGAATAACTTATTGTAGCTGAGCCAGTAATAATGGCCAGCGTGCTTCAAATTCCTGGGTTGGACGATAGTGGAACTCAGAGCGTACAAAACGTGAAAGCATCCCTTCACAAAATGCGAGTAACTGAGAAGCTAATAACGACTCATCATAACTGAAACCTTGTCCATCACGTAATTTTTTCTCTTTTAAAACTTGACGGATCTGTACTTCAATTCGTTCAAATAATTGATTTATGCGCCCTTGCAGCCGGTTTTGTTCAAACATCAGGGCATGACCTGTCATGATGCGGGTCAGACCTGGGTTTTTTTCTGAAAAACCCAAAATCAGGATCAATATCAGGCGAATACGAGTTATGGTATCTTTTTCATCTTGCAGAATCAGGTTAATCCGTGAAATTAATGAATCTTCAATGAACTCTATCAGGCTGTCAAACATCCGGGTTTTACTAGGAAAATGCCGGTATAGGGCAGCTTCGGAAACGCCTACGTTGGCGGCTAGTTTAGCGGTAGTGATTCGATGGCTACCATCACTGGATTGCAACATATGCGCCAGCGCCTGCAAGATCTCCTCGCGTCTGTTTCTTTTCTTTGTATTTTCGTTTTCTGCCATGTCAGACAAGACCTTTGTTAAGAACAGCAAAACAAATCAGTAATTCTTTGCTCAATGGCATTTTGAGCAAAGAATATGATAATGGGTTAAATGGTATTAGGTTTTACAGAGATTTATTGGCGACCGGAATGACCAAAACCACCGCCGCCTCTTTCGCTGGCTTCAAAATCTTCCACCAGATTAAATTGAGCCTGAACGACGGGTACAAAAACCATCTGAGCGATACGTTCGCCTGGTTGGATAGTGAAAGCTTTATCACCACGATTCCAGACGGAAACCATTAGCTGACCTTGGTAATCAGAATCGATCAAACCCACCAGATTACCCAGAACGACACCATGTTTATGTCCAAGGCCTGAACGGGGCAGAATAACGGCTGCCAGTTGTTCATCACCAATATGAATAGCAAGCCCGGTTGGAAGCAGTTCTGTTTGGCCTGGAGCCAGTTCTATCGCGTTGTCAAGGCAAGCGCGTAAATCTAAACCTGCGGAGCCTGGCGTGGCGTAAGTTGGCAAAGGAAATTCCTTCCCGATACGTGGGTCAAGAATTTTAACGTCGATTTTTTTCATCATAGCGTCTGACTATCTCGTCTAATAAATGGTGGCTAAGTAATAACTTATTACTATGAGGTAAGCGGATTTCTCCCTCATGCCAGAACAAATGTAATGCATTAGTATCACTGTTAAAGCCGTGGCCAGTTAGGGATACATCATTTGCACAAATCAGATCCAAATGTTTTTGGTTCAGTTTTTTTCGTGCGTATTCTTCCACATTCTGGGTTTCAGCCGCAAATCCAACCACAAAAGGGCGGTTTTCTTGCATTGCTGCTACATTGGCAACAATATCCGGGTTTTTGATCAGGGTAAAAGTGATCTCATCACCCTGTTTTTTAATTTTTTCTGAGGCAATCTGTTTAGCGCGATAGTCTGCAACCGCAGCACAACCAATGAAGATATTCTGTGAACCCGCTATTGCCTGTACTTGTTCGTTCATTTCCAGAGCGCTGGTGACGTCGATTCGTTTGACTCCCGGGGGTGTCGATAAATTAACGGGGCCAGTGATCAGGGTGACTTCTGCACCACGTGTTGCCGCAGCTTGGGCGATGGCAAACCCCATTTTGCCGGAGCTGTGATTACTGATAAAGCGGACGGGATCCAGCGCTTCACGGGTTGGTCCGGCGGTAATAGCAAGTTTTAGGTGAGCTAAATCTTGGCTTGCTTGAAAATGTTGTTCAGCGAGTTCGACAATCGCCATGGGATTTAGCATCCTGCCGGGACCAACGTCACCACAAGCTTGGCTGCCGTTATCCGGTCCCCACAGGAGAACGCCTCGTTCTTCAAGGCGCTTGAGATTATGTTGTGTTACCTGAGCTAGAAACATTTGTTGATTCATTGCGGGTACGGCGGCAATTGGGGCTGGGGAGGCCAAACAGACAGTTGTTATGAGATCATTTGCCATACCGACTACCAGGCGCGCCAGTAAATCAGCGGTAGCTGGGGCGAGAATAATCAGATCGGCCCATTTACCAAGTTCAATATGCCCCATGGCAGCTTCTGCCGCCGGATCTAACAAGTCATCGGAAACGGGATAACCAGAAACCGCCTGCAACGTCATTGGTGTAATAAACGCTTCTGCTGCTGGTGTCATCACTACACGTACTTGAGCGCCGCGATCACGCAGGCGGCGTACTAGCTCGGGCGTTTTGTAAGCGGCTATTCCTCCGCTGATACCGAGCACAATCTGTTTGCCGGAAAGTCCTGCCATCATGATTGTCCGAATATTAAGTTGCAAGGGCCAAGATTTTATCACAAGAGATTACAGAGTTGAGCAGAGTCTGAACTTTGATTGTAAAAAAGGATAAATTTGCGAGCGGCTACGCAGCTCCTGAATATGATATTCGCCCTGATGTTTAAGGCATGGAATACTGTTTGTATCAGGTGAAATAGGGCAGGGAGATGAATATATGGAAGTTGATATCGCTGAAAATACAGGAGAAATATATTCAAATTTAGCTCCCAGAGAAAAATTGTTGGCTTATGGCTCGGTTTCTCTGACAGATGCTGAGTTACTGGCTATTTTTTTACGTACCGGAACCAGAGGATTGCCTGTTTTACGAATGGCTGAATTTCTACTAAAAGAATTTGGGTCTCTGTACCATTTACTCTCTGCTGACTATGACACTTTTTGTGCTCATAAAGGGATGGGATTGGCCAAATATGCACAACTACAGGCTATTGCAGAATTGGCAAAGCGTTTTTTTTCCAGCCAGTTCGTACATGAAGATATTATGAGTAGTCCAAGTGTGACTCAAGAGTATTTGCAAAATCTATTATCAGGGCGTGATAGGGAAATATTTGTTGTGTTGTTTCTCAATAATCAAAATAGAGTCATCTGTCATGAGGAGATGTTTAAAGGCACAATCAATAAAGTTGAAGTTCATCCTCGTGAAATTGTCCGATCGGCGATAAAGGTGAATGCTTCATCCATTATTTTGGCCCATAATCATCCATCAGGTCATGCGGAGCCAAGTTTGGCAGATAAGATTGTTACAGATAAAGTGATTGATGCCTGTAATTTGGTTGGTGTAAAAGTGCTGGATCATCTGGTTATTGGCCGGCAATGTTGTGTTTCATTTGCTGAGCGAGGATGGATTTAGCTAACTTTTTCAAGATCCTTATGGATCTTTGGTTGTGCGGGACTTGAGCGTCAGCGATTGAGGGCGTATACTACGCCACCTTTGAGGATCTTTGGTTTGGCGAGAAGAGCCTATCTCAGCACATTTTCTGAGTAAATGTGAGTCTTTTCAGTGGAATTTGCTGAGATGGGCTCCTAAGCCTGACGAGGCGGCCATACCCAATACAAAGCTCGAGCTGATTTGATTTTTGGAGAATAGACATGTCCCGAGTCTGCCAAGTTACTGGCAAACGCCCGATGAGTGGTAACAACCGCTCTCATGCATTGAATGCGACTAAGCGTCGTTTTCTGCCTAACCTGCATTCCCACCGTTTCTGGGTTGAGTCCGAGAAGCGTTTTGTGACTCTGCGTGTATCTGTTAAAGGTATGCGTGTGATTGATAAGAAGGGTATCGATGCAGTTTTGGCTGAGCTTCGTACCCGCGGTGAGAAGTACTAAGGAGCTGAAAAATGGCTAAAGGTATTCGCGATAAAATTAAGCTAGTGTCTTCGGCTGGTACTGGTCACTTCTATACCACTACGAAGAACAAGCGTACTATGCCTGAGAAACTGGAAATGAAAAAATTTGATCCAGTTGTTCGTCAGCATGTTATGTATAAAGAAGCCAAGATTAAATAATTTTGGTTGATTTGATAAAAACCCGGCCTAGGCTGGGTTTTTTGTTGTCTGAAGAGTTTTAACAGATATTCACTGATTCTTCTCTACATTTCATATATATCCCGTTATTCGTAGACGTAAGATACTGTTTCGCTATACTAACGCCTTCCGGTAGGCTAGATATGAAACCGAAATGGCTAAAGAAAAACTAAATATTTTACATACAGAATCATCTTGTGGTTGGGGTGGTCAGGAGATCCGAATCCTGACGGAATCCCAAGGAATGATAAAACGTGGACACAAGGTGGTTATTGTCTGTTGTCCTAGTTCTAATATCTACCGTGAAGCAAAATCTTATGGTGTGCCGGCCGTAGCCCTGCCGATTGAAAAAAAGCGGCTGTCCTGCTTTCTTGCTATGCGTCGTTGGTTGAAAAAAGAAGGCCGTCAATTTGACGTTATTAATACACATAGCTCGACGGATGCATGGTTGGTTGCTGTGGCTTGTACAACGTTAAGGCATATGCCACCAATGGTTAGAACCAGGCATGTTTCTACTCATGTTTCTAATTCAATATCAACTCGTTGGTTGTATCTGAAAGCGTGCCGGCATATTGCGACTACAGGTGAGAAACTACGCCAACATCTGCATGCCAATAATCGCTATCCATTACAGCATATGACATCAGTGCCTACCGGCATCGATTTAGATCGTTTCCGACCGGAAGATAAGAAAGTTTGCCGTCAACGGATTGGGATTCAAGATAAACCGACATTAGGTGTTGTTGCGACCATGAGAACCTGGAAAGGGCATCGCTATCTGTTGGAAAGCTGGAAAGTTCTGCACCAGAAATATCCTGATTGGCAACTTTTGTTTGTTGGTGATGGTCCACAACGTAAATCATTGGAACCTTTAGTAAAGCGAGAAGGTTTGTCAAACAGTGTCATTTTTTTAGGTAACCGTCAGGATGTTCCTGATTGTTTGAATGCGATGGATTTATTTGCATTACCTTCTTTTGGTAATGAAGGCGTGCCACAAGGCATTATGCAAGCAATGGCGTGTGGGATACCTGTTGTATCAACCTCCGTTGGTGCAATTACCGAAGCGGTAGTTGATGGTGAAACGGGTTATATCGTGGAACCCAGAAATACAGAGTTATTGACGAAAAGTTTAGAGTTGTTGATTCATAATAATGAATTGCGTTTGCAATTCAGTCATTCTTCATTAGAGCGTGCCATGGCTTTATTTGGCATGGATAATATGTTGGATAAAATGGAAAATATCTTTTTTCACAGCATTAAAGGTAAAAAACGTTAACATTATTTAGGATTTATTCTGGTCCTTATTCTTTGGCTTATGGTTTTAGGTAATGTTCAACTTATTGATATTAAATCACTTTAAAGTTGATTATTAGTTAAATCACCTTGTTGTGGTCAATCGTATACAAAATGGTTTTTTTGTATATTTTGTTGAATCTTATGGCAGATTAATTAGATAATTGTCTTATGCAGATCAAGAATATTCTGGTCATTGTTATAGCACGTTTCGGTGATACCTTACTGGTAACGCCGGTGATCCGTGCTTTAAAGCAAAAATGGCCTGGTGCGAATATTGATGTTATGGCTCATAAAAGGACTAAACAGATCCTTGAAAATACAAGTGATATCAATAAATTGACTGCTTTTTCGAAAGGTAAGGCAAAATGGTGTGGTTGGTTTACCCGTAAACATTATGATCTGGCTTTAGTATATAGTGACGATAAACCTTTATTGCAGTATGCGAAACGTAAATCACGCTTAACGGTTTCATTTTCAGATAAGTCCGCGTTGCGATCTGATTGGCTGGCTGTGGAAAAGCCAAAGGTGTTGATGCCAGCTCAACAGGAACGGGCCATGCTTGCTAGCGCGGTAGATGTTGAGGTCAATGACTGGCGGTTGAATTATTGTGTGAGTGAAAAGGAGTTACACTTTGCTGATGGTTTTATACGGCAATATCATTTAGAGAACAAGCTCCTGATTGGTTTTCAGTTACAAAGTTTCCCGGCAAAAGCTTATCGTGATTGGCCGATTGAACATTTTTACCAATTAGCGCGACACATTTGTGGCCGTTATCCCCAGTCACATATTATGTTATTAGGCAGTGTTGACGGTAAAATTGCTGCACAGTCACTGGCAAAAAGGTTAGGGGCTGAAAAGTGTACTTCATTGGTTGGTAGACTGACAATGCGACAGAATGCAGCAATAATGAGTCAACTTGATTTGTACATTGGTGTTGATACAGGGCCGACACACTTAGCCGGCGCATTAGGTATCCCGATGGTTGCTATGTATCATAGTTTCCACCCAGGCCGCTTTTTGGCACCTCAACAGCATTCGCATTTGGTGGTTATTGAACATCCGGTTCACTATATGCAAGCCACACGCAAAGACTCGATGTCTGCAATATCTGTTGAACAAGTCTGGCAGGCAACGCAAAAGTTACTAGAAACTAAGTTGTCAGGAAGAAAAGATGAAAATAGGTTTGGTTGATGTCACGGTAACTATGTCTTACGGTGGTATTCAGACGGCAGTCTGGGAACTTGCGAAAGCGTTGACTGATGCCGGTCATGAGATCCATATTTTTGGTGGAAAGGGTGATGTTCAACCAGAGCTCAATGGGAGAGCAATCCAGGTTCACACGTTTCCATTTATTCCCAGGGAGAAAGTCATTAACATTGGTCGACGTTTTCAACGTATTATTGAACGTTACTCATTTGCTCGCCATGCTCGCGATACAGTTGTTACTGAGGATTTTGACTGGGTTATTCTGACTAAGCCATTTGATTTTTTCTGGCCTCGAATGATGCCAAAAGAGAGCCGTACTAAATTTTGCTATATGAGCGGTGGCACCAGTTTTTTCAAGGGTGACAGAAAGCTGAGTAAGCGAATTTCAGCTTGGGTGGCATGCAGCCATTTTAATGCCTGGCAGATTCAGCACCATTTTAAACAATTCCCGAAGGTGATTTACAATGGTGTTGATATTAATAAATTCAGGCCGATAGACTCTTCTGTCAGAACTCGTCTTGGGATCAGTGATAAAACATTTTTGCTGACCTTTGCCGGCCGGTTGGTTGGCTGGAAAGGCATGCATGTTGCTATTGATGCAATGGCTCAGCTACAGGATAAAGATGTTAAATTGCTGATCATCGGGTCAGGTGAAGATCTGAAACGCTTAGAAAAGCGGGTTGCGCTATTACGGCTGGAAAAACAGATAATTTTCCATCCACCGGTAGGACATGATCAGTTGCCTGAATATTATGCTGCTGGTGATGCCGGGATTTTCCCCAGTATTGGTGATGAAGCGTTTGGTATCACAATTGCGGAAGCGATGGCGTGTGGCAGACCGGTGATTGCTAGTTATATTGGAGGCATACCTGAAGTTGTCGGTAACGAAAATAATTCGGGTATTTTAGTCACGCCAGGCGATGCTTCAGCAATTGCCGATGCGGTTAATTTTTTATTGTCTCAACCAGACAGGGGGCAAAAAATGGGAAAAGCAGCTCGTCAACGGATTGAAACAATGTATACCTGGGAGCATTCGGCAAATCGTTTACTGAAAGCGATAAATAATGAAGATTGCTTATATTGATCCCTATCCGGTTCCTGATTATCGGGTAGCATCATTGCAAATTTTGCAGAATGTTGATGCGTTTGCTCGCCAGGGAGCCCGCGTATATCTGGTTACGCCTGAAGGTAAAAATACCGCAGAAGAGATCTTGGGGCGCCCATTATCACCATCAGTTAGACTGATATCTTTACGCAATATCCGGCGTAAATGGTATTTTCCATTCAATACCCAAAAAATGTTCTATTTCCAGGTTTCCCATTGGTTGAAGAGAAATGGGGTAGATGCCGTTTTTACCCGTAATCTGAAAATGGCAAAGTATTTATTGTGTGAACATCCAGAAATTCCGCTATTTTTTGAAAGTCATGAGATTTTTGCCCAATCATTTAAAGAATCGCATGATTTAAGTGAAAATAAAAATCAGCGTAAATATCAGAAGCTGAGAGAAATTGAACACTTTGTTTATCGTCAGTCCAGGATTATTTTCGTTCTGACGTCGTTACTCAGTGATGATATTATTAGTGAATATAATGTCAGCACGCCAATAGTTATTGCGCCAGATGGTGTGGATATGTTGGCAGTCGAGTCGATGTCATTAGATAAACGTGTATCAGACGACGGTGAATTACCAACTCAGATCCTTTATTTGGGCAGCTTGCATCGTTGGAAAGGTGTTCCAACGGCGATTAAAGCGATGGCTTACCTTGAGAATGCAGTATTGAATATTGCTGGTGGTGAACCAGGGCAAATTCAGCAATTGCGGCAGATTGCTCAGCAAATGGGGGTTGGCGATAAAATCAATTTTCTTGGGTTTATTCAACCTAAATTACGTTTTCAGATAATTGCAGATAATGATATTTGTCTGTTGCCATTAACTAAAACCAGCATTGGCAGTCGCTATACTTCGCCACTAAAATTATTTGAATATATGGCGATGGATAAACCTGTGGTTATCTCTGATTTTCTTTCTATTCGTGATGTGGCTGATGAAAATGCGGTCAGTTTTGCTGACAGTGAGAATGCAGAAAGTTTTGCTCAACAGATTCAGTTACTGAGGGATAATCCAGAAAAAGTTAAGTCACAAATTAGTTATGCAAAAATGTTGGTGACAGAGCGTTTTAATTGGGAGCAGAGAGCAAAGCTTATTATGCAGACAATATCAAAGGATATTTCTGCATAATAATCGATTTGATAATATAGCCGAGATATCTGGTTAATCGTTTTTCTGCTGATATAGAGCAATCATCAGGCCGAATAGAATACCTATTTCATTGATATAGGTATTTTCAAAGGCTCCTCGGACAATAAACAATCCGATAAATCCCGTCAGTAGAATAATACTGGCCTGCTTTATTACACCATTGTTACGGCTAATAATATGGCTACTTGTGTACAGCGCTGAGAAGGTCATCAGTAAAGTGGTAATCAAACCAATGATTCCACCGGCAAACCAGAGTGCCAGAAAGATATTGTGGGGGCCGATGGATGTGCGATATATCCAGTCTGGATAGTCAGCAACTCGTTCATTGTAGACCTTATGATAGACTTTATTGCCATAACCGTAGCCTTTAATTGGGTTCTCTAGAATCAACTCAAAAGCAGTCCCTTGTGTGCCATTTTTATAACGATGGCTGCTATCAGTTTGAGTAAGTTTCCAAAATAATAATTGAGTATTTTCATTAGTTATTATCGTAGTGTGAGAAAGCACAACTGAAAAACTAAGGATTAAACTCGCTATTATGGTCAGCTTCCATTCCCGATTAATGATGATGATAAAAGCAGTGATGACGGCAATGGCGACCCAAGCGCCACGAGCTAAGGTACCTAATAACAAAAACAGACTGATAGCGGAAGCAACAGCCAGTATCAGCCAACTCACTAAGGTATGTTTCTTCCACAATGCCCAAGTACAAAGTAAGACCGGAAAATAGAAAATAAAACCGTAAGAAAATTCTCGGTGGTTGAAGTTAGTAAAGGGCATTTCACCCTTATTGTAGTTAATAATGTATTTACCAATATCAGTGAGGCATATTGCCAGCATACCAATGGCAAATGAGTACAGAATCATCTTGGCAATACTTTCTTTATTTTCTTTGTACAGTACCACAGGAAAAGTAAAACTGAACAATAATAGCCCATTTAAGATAGGTTTATTCATCTCTTGAAAACTCAATGCAGGATTGACGGAAATTGCTACTGAATAGAACATTGCTACGATGAATAATAGAATGGATAGAAACAGTGAATTACGCATGGAGCGTATCACTTGACGAAAATCTGTCACTAGGTAGGTTAGTGCTGTAATGCCAATAAGCACGATAACCAGATTTTTATATCTCGTTATATCAGGTAGATAAACAAGGGCTATATAAATCCCAATGATGGATAAATTCCATAATGACCTTTTATCATGACTTTTAATATTAAACATATTCATTAATCTGCTTTCATTTCTGTTGGGTTTAGTTGGAAATAATACATGAAAAGATTATCTTAATCTGCTCAGATGCAATAGAGCTTAAGCAATATACATAGTTAGGAGTTATCACCATGCCAGAACTACCAGAAGTAGAAACCAGCCGGAGGGGAATAGAGCCACATCTGGTGGGGAATGTGATCCAGTATGCGGTAGTCAGGAATGGTCGGTTACGTTGGCCGGTGGCGGAAGAAATTATGAAGTTGAGTGACCAGCTTGTGCTTAGCATTCAACGCCGGGCCAAATATTTGCTGATTGAACTGGCAAGTGGTTGGATTATTGTCCATTTGGGGATGTCGGGCAGCTTGCGTATCTTGCCAGAGGAACGCCCTGCGGAGAAACACGATCATGTGGATTTAGTGATGGCAGATGGTAAGGTTTTGCGTTATACCGATCCCAGACGATTTGGTGCGTGGTTATGGAGTGATGATCTTGAGCGGTGCTCGGTATTGGCTCATTTAGGGCCTGAGCCACTTTCTGATGATTTTAATGGTTCTTATCTCTACACCCGATCAAGTAATAAAAAAACCTTGATTAAACCCTGGCTAATGGATAACAAACTGGTTGTTGGCGTTGGTAATATCTATGCGAATGAAGCGTTGTTTACTGCCCATATTCAGCCGGATCGTCCCGCGCATACTTTAACTGAGCGTGAAGCTAATTTACTGGTGGAAACGATTAAGAAGGTTCTACAACGATCTATTGAGCGGGGTGGTACGACACTCAGAGATTTCCTGCAATCTGATGGTAAACCGGGCTATTTTGCTCAGGAATTGTTTGTTTATGGCAGAGCAGGAGAACCATGCCGAATTTGTGGTGAAAAAATAGAGAGTATTAAGCTTGGGCAGCGCGGTACTTTCTTTTGCCGTCACTGTCAGTATTAGTTGATATCGGATAATTAGGGGAGGCGTTGCATAGGGAATATTCTACTTTGTGCCGCCTCCAGTGAACGGAGTAAATTACTTGCCCAGTTTTTTTAGCATGGCTTGGGCGACAGGTTCTGGCAGGAATGATGAGATATCGCCATCGTGGAGAGCGACATCTTTAATCAAGGATGAAGAGATAAACGAGAGATTTTGTGATGGCAGCAGAAAAACGCTCTCTAATTCTGGCATAAAGTGGCGGTTCATATTGGCAAGCTGCCATTCATACTCAAAATCGGATACTGAACGAAGGCCACGGATAAGGATATTGGCTTGCTGTTTTTTGGCGAAATTAGCCATCAATTCACAAAAACCTACCACCTCCACATTATCCAAATGTGAGGTCACCTCTTTTGCCAGGGTAATGCGCTCATCCAGAGTAAACATAGGATTCTTTCTGGCACTGTTGGCGATAGCAAATAGAACATGGTCAAACATATCCGCGGCGCGGGTGACAATATCGATATGACCGTAGGTAACAGGATCAAATGTTCCGGGATAAATGGCTTTGGTTTTCATCAATTTTTACCCTTTTGTTGTCTCTTTTCCCACAATGCGACGTACTTATTAAACGTATATTGAGCATTGACAATAGCCAATACTAACCCTTGTTTACCATCAAGAAAGCCAGCTCGCAACAGCCAGGTTTTAAAAAAAGCCCCAAAAGTGTGACTGAAAATTGAGAAATAACCGCACTGTTTACCTTGTTCATAGCGCTGTTCCGCCCAGGCTTTAGCATAATTTAGCTGTTTTCTCTGAAATTCCATCAAATCACGGCAAGTAAGATGAAGTAAATCCCCTTGCAAAATAACGATTGGAGCGCCATGAGTTTCAAGGGATTCATGAACTTGATTATCATTGTATTGATAACGATCACGGGCGTAGAGACGAATGACCCTATCTGGGTACCAGCTGCTGTGTTTCATAAAGCGGCCAAGGAACAAGTTACGGCGGGCACAACTGTAGACTTTATTGTTATCAATATGTGCCAGAGTCTGTTCTATGGATGCTCTGAGTTCTGATGTTACGCGTTCATCAGTATCGATCATAAAAATATAATCGCCAGAAGCGTATTGCTGAGCTAGCTGACGCTGACGACCAAATCCCGGCCAGTGAGTATTGGAGAATACTTTTGCACCCATTGCCTGTGCTATCTGGCAGGTATCGTCTGAACTACCAGAATCGAGCACGATGATTTCATCAGCCCAACGGACTGAGGTCAGACAATCTGCTATCAGATCCGCTGAATTCTTAGCGATCATGACAACGGAAAGACGTTTTTTGTCACTCATTCAGTGGCTCCGAGGTGGGAGATAGGGTTCCAGCAGTTTAAGTAGACGTTGAAGAGCCCCCTGATTTTCATGCAGTACTTCTGCTGCGTGGCGACCATAATACAGACGATAATCTTCGTCAGTCAGCAAGCTATTGATCTCGGTGAATAAAGAGTGGCTGTCAGTAACGGTAATCAGACCATTAGCCTGATTCAGCTTGGTGCAGATATCCTTAAAGTTAAAGGTATGAGGACCCATCAGCACCGGAATAGCATGGGCCGCCGCTTCTAGCGGGTTGTGGCCGCCACGTTCAACCAGGCTGCCACCAACAAAAGCCAGATCGGCAATACCATAGAGCAGCATCAGTTCCCCCATCGTATTGCCGATAACTACCTGAATATTGGCGTCAGGGATTTTATCAGAACTGCGAAGAATATAGCTGAGTCCGGCTTTCTTTGTTAATTCTTCAGCTTTAATAAAACGTTCAGGGTGGCGTGGTACCAGGATCAGCAGCAGGCTTGGACATTGTTTCAGTAATTTGCAATGAGCATCTAGAATAATACTCTCTTCTCCATCATGGGTGCTGGTGGCTATCCAGACAGGACGGCGAGCAGCCCATTGGCGCCGTAATGTCACTGCTTTGGCTGCCAATTCAGGTGTTACTGAGATATCGAATTTCAAACTGCCAGTGATAGTCAGTTGAGAGCGTTTTAGACCCAGTTCAACAAAACGTTCACCATCTTCCGGATTCTGAGCGGCAATTAAGGTAATGCTGCGCAAAATTGTTTTTATGAAATTCCCTACTTTTTGATATCCCTCAGCGGAACGTGCAGACAAACGGGCATTAGCAATGACCAGAGGAATGTTACGTTGGTGAAGTTGGAAAATCAGATTAGGCCAAAGTTCTGTTTCCATAATAATGACTAACTTTGGATTAACTTGATTGAGAAAGCGCTCCATAGAACCGGGGAGATCGTATGGCAAATAGACGTGATTAACATCATTTCCCAGAGCAGAAAGCACTCTTTCTGAACCCGTTGGCGTCATCGTTGTCACGGTAATCGGTAAAAAAGGATAGTGATGGCGCAAGGCTCTGACTAAAGGGATGGCGGCCAACGTTTCACCAACGGAAACGGAATGGAGCAGGATGCCTCCAGCGGCAACTTTACCGGCACAGAAACCGTAGCGTTCACCCCAGCGCTGACGGTAAGCAGGGGCTTGGCGGCTGCGGAGCAATAAACGCAACCAAATCAGAGGTTGGATAAGGTAGAGAAGTACCTGATATAAACGCAGTAACATTCTATCAAATTCACTTATATAAATTAGTGTCAATAGTATCACATTGCTTCAAAGAAAGTATGAAAATGCGTATGGCTTCTAGGATCTGAACAGAATTGGAGAGGTAAATTAGGATTTTTGCGTAAGATCGTGCTTCTATTATATGTGAAGGTAGAGTGGATTTTTTGCAGCTTCTGCACATGGTTGCGGCAGTTTTCTCTTTTATCTGTATCTTTATACTGGGAATGTAATGAGTAAATTACACACTCAATTTGACCGTATTCTAATAATAAAGTTACGACATCATGGTGATGTATTATTAATTACACCGGTTATTAATACCCTTAAGGATAATTATCCAGCGGTGGAAATTGATGTTTTACTCTACAAAGAAACCGAACCAATATTGGCTAATTTTTCTGCTGTGGATAATCTATTTTCTATAGATAGACAATGGAAGAAACAGGGAATTAAAACACATTTGGGTCATGAATGGAGATTACTTAAACGATTAAGGCATCGTCAATACGACCTGGTTATTAATCTTACTGATCAATGGTATAGTGCATTTGTGACCCGATTTACCGGCGTAAAAGTGCGTATTGGGTTTGATTTAGCAAAACGACGCAGCCTATTTTGGAAAAAATGTTTCACAAATCTTGTGCCGACAGAGCATAGTCAGTTTTTGCATATTGTTGAGCAAAATTTGTCAGCTCTTTCGCTGTTAAATCTTCCGTTAATCAACACTACAGTGACGATGAGTTACCGCCAGCAGGATAAAGAGGCTGTTTTGATGCTTCTTGATAAGCATGGTGTAGATCAAAAATATATTGTTGTGCAACCAACATCCCGCTGGTTTTTTAAATGTTGGGATGAAAAAAAGATGAGCGAAACGATTAATGCATTGCAGTCTGATGGTTGGACAATCGTTGTTACCTCCGGGCCAGATCGTAAGGAGGAAGAGATGGTAGAGAAGATTTTATCAAATTGCCCAAAAGAGAGAGTGATTTCTTTTGCCGGCCAATTAACTTTGCCTCAACTTGCAGCGCTGATTGATGGGGCCAATTTATTCATCGGGATGGATTCTGTTGCCATGCATATGGCAGCTGCGTTAAAAACACCGGGTATCGCTTTATTTGGGCCATCAAAGTTAGTATTCTGGCGTCCGTGGGAAGCGAAAGGTGAAGTTATTTGGGCTGGTGATTATGGTGATTTACCTGATCCTGATGATGTTGATACTAAAACGGATATACGTTATCTGAATGTCATTCCCAGTGAGATGGTTATTGCTGCCGCCCGGAGAAATTTATTATGAAATTAGTACGTCTTGCGATTGTTCGGCAGAAATATCGTCCGGATGGTGGTGCAGAACGTTTTGTCTCCCGTGCCTTAGAGGCTTTAGGGAATGAAAATTTAGAGCTTAACGTTATTACGCGTTCCTGGCAGGGAGACGTTAATCCTGATTGGCATGTTCATTTAGCAAACCCTCATAAGTGGGGGCGCATCAGCCGTGAGAGAGGATTTGCCAAAGCTGCCAAAACAATATGGGAACAAGAGCAATTTGATCTTGTTCAAAGTCATGAACGCATTGCCGGTTGTGATATTTATCGTGCGGGTGACGGCGTTCATCAGCGCTGGCTACAGCAGCGTGCGCGTGTTTTATCTCCTTGGCGGAGCAAATTACTTTTTACGAGTCGTTACCATCGTTATGTGATGGATGCTGAGCAAAAGATGTATTCTGCACCGGAATTAAAAATGGTTATTTGTAACTCGGAAATGGTAAAAAGGGAGGTCATGACGGATTTTGGGCTTTCTGAGGAAAAAATATCGGTTATTTATAATTCGATAGACAATAAACAATTTTTCCCGGCAACGGAATCTCAGAGAACACAATTAAGGAAAGAGCATAACCTTCCCTTGCAGGCTAAATGTTTAATTTATGTTGGTTCGGGGTTTGAGCGAAAGGGATTAAAAGCCGCGATTCAGGCAGTGAGTGCGACTGATGCTTATTTAATAGTTGTGGGGCAGGATAAAGAAGAGAAGAAATATAAGCAGTTAGCTAATTCACTGGGATGTAATGAGCGCATCAGGTTTATGGGAGTCCAGAAAAGGACATTGCCTTTTTATCAGCTTGCAGATGGTTTGTTGCTACCGACCTTATATGATCCGTTTCCAAATGTGATACTAGAGGCAATGGCTTGTGGGCTTCCGGTAATAACCAGTACGACATGTGGTGGTGCTGAATTTATTACCTCTGGGAATAACGGGTTTGTATGTGATGCTTTGGCTGTTTCAGATATTACGGAAGCTATTCAGAATACGCCTTCGGATCATTTGAATAATAAAATGTCAGAATTAGCGAGAACAGGAATACTCTGTTATACACCGGAACATTTATCACAACAGCTCATTGGATTATACGAAAAGGTGCTCTCATCATCATGAAAGGACATATATTATTTATCATTGATGGATTACCTGGTGGCGGTGCGGAAAATGTCACTATCCGGCTTTGTGATGGTCTGCAACAGAGAGGATATGATGTTACGCTGCTCTCTTTGGCGGAGAAATGTGAATATTCAGTACCGAGTGGTATTGAACTGATCATTGATGTTGATGGATACAGAGGGCCTTTTAGAAGACAGACTGAGATTTGCCGTAGGGCTAAATCTATGGATAAGGTTTTGGAAAAAGTTTTTCTTCGCAAGGGAATCCCTACGCTGATTGTCTCAAACTTGCATAAAACTGATCGTATTGTCGTGCAATCAAAAGTGTTAGCGGGGTTAAATGTATGGTTTTGTATTCATGGCGTATTTTCAAACTCATATCTTGGTAATAAGACGGGATTATCTCGCTGGATCAAGAAACAAAAAATCAAGTGGACATATAATAACCGGAATTTAATTTGTGTATCTGATGCTGTAGGGAAAGATTTAAAGAATAATTTGTTACTTACGCCTAATGAAATGGTGACGATTTATAACCCTTTCAACATCCCAGATATTAAAGAAAAATCTCTGCAAAATAACCTATATTCGGATGAAACCTATTTATTACATGTTGGTAGATTTCACCGGGTTAAGCGGCACGATCGTTTATTAGAAGCGTTTGCGAAAGCAGATATTCCATGTAAGTTATTGATTGTTGGCCACGGAGATGAGGCTATTACTCAACAGATAAAGCAGAAGATTGTGGATTTAAACTTACAATCTAAAGTTATTTTAACGGGATTCCTTGAAAATCCATTACCTGTTATCCGTGGAGCTAAAGCGGTTGTTTTGAGTTCTGACAGTGAAGGATTAGGGAATGTGTTAATTGAATCGTTGATTTGTGATACCCCCATTGTCAGCACGATGTGCCCTGGTGGCGTTAATGAAATTATGGTTGGTGAGCTGGAAAAATATAAATCAGAGCTAACAACTGATTCACTTGCAGAAAAAATGAAGTTTGTCTATTATGAACCGCCTGTAATTACCAAGGATATGTATAAGAAGTTTGATTTAGATATTATTTTGGCAAAATATTTATCCTTAATGAAATGAAGAAGTAAGAATGGTTATATGTATTTTTCAAGTTTGGTTATTAGGATAAGTTAATGGATAAAAAAGAGTTCCAGAAATTAAGAGAACTTAATAGAAGAAAAAACAATTTTCCGAAAGTTCTAACATTTCATAGCGTTTTTTATTGATAAGATTAGATACGAAATATAGGATTTAATGAGATATAGAACTGCTATATATATGATAAGATAATTGCACTATTTCATAGATCTGCGTACTATAAAACCATCATTTTATTCTATTGTGGGCATATTCTGATGACTCGACCTGCATTTATTATCACTATTGATACTGAGGGTGATGACCTGTGGCAAAATCACGGTCAGATCTCGACAAAAAATACTCATTATTTACCAAGATTTCAGCGCTTATGTGAACGTTTTGGTTTTAAGCCAGTTTGGTTGACGAACTATGAAATGGCAATGGATGATTTATATATTGAATTTGCTAAAGATGTTATTGCCAGAGGACAGGGGGAAATTGGTATGCATTTACATGCCTGGAATAATCCACCACTTGTTCCTCTTACCGACGATGACATGCGTTATAAACCTTATCTGATTGAATTTCCAAAAGAACAAATTAGAGCCAAAATTGATCTGATGACTAAGTTATTGGAAGACAAACTACAGATTAAAATGTTAAGCCATCGGGCAGGTCGTTGGGCATTTAATGAATATTATGCTGAATTGCTGGTGGAATATGGTTATCAAGTCGATTGTTCAGTAACACCACGGGTTAATTGGCGTTTCACCAAAGGCGATCCTAATGGCAACGGTGGAACTGATTATCGTCACTTTCCATCTTATGCCTATTTTGTGGATTTGCAGAATATTGCTAAAGAAGGTGACTCTTCTTTGCTGGAAGTTCCTATGAGTATTCAATATAAGCACTCTGCGCTGATGAATTTCCTTAAACAGAAATATGATAGCTTACGTGGGAAACAGCGTTCTCCATCTGTTAACTGGTTAAGACCAAAAGGGGGCAATTTGGAACAAATGAAAAAAGTTGTCCAACAGGCATTAGCAGAAGGCAGTGATTATATTGAATTTATGTTGCATTCATCTGAATTTATGCCTGGTGGTAGCCCAACATTTAAAAATGAAGAACAGATTGAATTACTTTATCAGGATCTGGAGGCACTCTTTAACTACTTACAGCCACAGGTTCGAGGAATGACATTGGCTGAATATTATCAATTTAAGAAGTCATCATGATTAATAAAATAGAGATTCACTTATACCCTATGGATTCCAAGATGCATCGCGACGGCAAGGGAACGAATCCCCGGGAGCATAGATAACGATGTGACCGGGGTGAGTGAGTGCAGCCAACAAAGAGGCAACTTGAAAGATGACGGGTATAATTTTGGGCAGATAATACTGCCCAAATTGGGTGAAATAGGCGTCTGCCAGAAACGCCTCAGATTTAATAATTAATCAGCCATATTTTTTTGAAGATGAGCTAATACTTTCGATGGTGTAATACTTTTGATATTCCCATCTTCCGCTTTTAAAGATATTTGTTCTTTGCCATAGCCACCAATGAGTCCTGGATCTGTCGGACCAAACAACGTGATATTAGGACGATCCAATGCGGCAGTGAGATGGCTCAGGCCAGTATCAACGGAAACAACCGCTTTTGCACCGGCCAACTCTTGGGCGACTTGTGCCAAAGTCAGCTTTGGTAATACTTCCACCTGAGAGAAGTTTTCCGCCAGTCTCAGCGCACGTTGGTATTCATGTTCTGCGCCCCAAGGGAGCTTAATTTTCATACCCGTTGGCTGAATTTCAGCAATAAGTTGTCTCCAATGGCTTTCCGGCCAATGTTTTTCATCGCGAGTGGTGGCATGGAGAAAAACCAGATAATCGCCCTGATTTTCTAGTTTCTGCTTTAAAAAATGACGGGCAATCCCATAATCGCCCTGTGCCGCCGGTTTGGTATAACCCAGGCTGACAGCAAACAGTTCTCGAATGCGCTCTACGGCGTGCTGTTGCTTGCTGACCGCATGACAGCAATCATAAAAAAAACTCGCTAATGGCTCACGGATACTTTTGCGGTTGTAACCATGTTTAGGACCATAAGCGAGTCGGGTTACCAGAAATGCGCTTTTTAATAACCCTTGAGCATCGATGATGGCATCATATTGATGTAATTTTAATTTTTCTTTGAATAAACGACGTTCTGCACGAATTTCTGGGCTAAACCAGTTTTTACGCCAGCGGCGAATAGCAACAGGAATAATTTGATCAACCGCACTGTGCCAGCCGGGGATTTGAGCAAAACCTTCCTCTACTACCCAATCAAAACGGACGTCAGGTAAGTTTCTTTCTGCATCAGTCAGTGCAGGGAGCGAGTGGAGGACATCGCCCATAGAAGAAGTTTTGACCAATAAAACCCGCATTAACTCTGGTTCTCCGCTTGTAATAATTTTTCTAGAGAAGTGATAACTTGCTCTGGCTGAATATCAATCAGGCTCTGGTGATAGCCATGTGCACTGTCACCTTTTCTGACTTTATGATAGCCAGTAATAAGACGGATAACTTCCGCTTTATCGGATAATGGTGGAGTAAAATCTGGGCTACTTGGGCCGTAAAGCGCAACCAGAGGGCGATTAAGTGCTGCGGCAACATGCATCAAACCAGAATCGTTGGTCACAATGGCATCACAGGCCGCGATAATATTGACGGCCTGTTCAAGAGAAGTTTGTCCGGCAAGATTGATACAGTGTTCACAGGCTTCTTTAGTCAGTGAGTTGCGGATATCCTCTCCACTTTCGTGATCTTTGGCAGAGCCAAAGAGCAGAATTTGATACCCCTTTTTAGTAATAAGCTGTTGAGCTAACGCGGCATAATGATAATGCGGCCAGCGTTTCGCCGGGCCAAATTCTGCGCCGGAGCAAAAACCGATGATAGGCCGATGATCAGAAATATTGAATGCCGCGGTGGATTCAGCAATATCTTCGTCACTGACATCCAGTTGAGGCCAAAGTAATGGTTGAGGCAGCTCTGCCGCACTACTGGGTTTTGCATCGTAAGCCAATGCGGCATAGCGTTGAACCATTAATGGGAAGGCTTCTTTATTCAATGTACGAATATCATTGAGCAATCCATATCTCATTTCACCGCGCCAGCCAGTGCGCAGAGGAATATTGGCGAAGAAAGGCACTAAGGCAGATTTGAAAGAATTTGGTAGCACATAAGCGCGATGATATTTACGTTCACGTAGGGCGACCCCCAAACGGCGGCGTTCACCCAATGCCAGTGCGCCATGTCCTAATGGCATAGCTAATGCTTGATTGACCTCCGGCATTTTGTCCAGCAGTGGGCGGCACCAGGCTGGAGCCATCACATCAATTTCTGCATTAGGATGCAAAGCCTTTAACGTCCGGTAAAGGCTTTGCGACATCATCATGTCACCCACCCACGAGGGGCCGATTACCAATATTTTCATAGTGAGTAGATTACTTATCCTGATTGAGCCAATGCATATATTCCGTTACCCCTTCGGCAACGGTTTTGAATGGCTTATCATAACCCGCCGCACGAAGTTTGGTCAGATCTGCTTGCGTGAAACGCTGATAACGACCTTTCAGATGTTCAGGGAAATCAATATGCTCAACAGTGAGAGATTTATCTTTATGGCATTCAACAACCGCATCCGCAACCGCTTGGAAAGATTCAGCACGACCCGTTCCACAGTTATAAATACCGGAAACGCCGTTTTTCCAGAACCAAAGATTAACCGCCGCGGCATCACCAACATAAATAAAATCACGTTGAAAGCCTTCACTGCCGGCGAATAGTTTTGGGTTTTGTCCCTGATTGATTTGATTATTCAAATGAAAGGCAACGCTAGCCATACTCCCTTTGTGCCCTTCACGTGGTCCATACACATTGAAATAACGGAAACCACAAATTTGTGAATCAGCTTGAGGCAGGATCTCCCGGACATATTGGTCGAATAGAAATTTAGAGTAACCATAAACATTGAGCGGTTTCTCATATTGACGCTCTTCGATAAAATTATCAGTACGGCCGCCATAGGTTGCTGCTGAGGAGGCGTACAGGAAAGGAGTGCCGCGTTCAAGGCAATAATGCAGCAATTCTTTGGAATATTGATAGTTATTATCCATCATATATTTGCCATCCCACTCGGTTGTGGATGAGCAAGCGCCTTCATGGAAAATAGCGTCAATATCACCGAAGTCATCACCGGCCAGAATACTGGCAATAAACTCTTCCTTGTCCATGTAATCAGCAATATCCAAGTCAGCCAGATTGATGAACTTAGTACCATCTTTCAGATTATCTACGACCAGAATATCTTTATATCCTTCGTCATTTAGTGCTTTGACAATATTGCTACCAATAAATCCAGCACCGCCAGTGACAATAATCATCCGACTCACCTCTACAATCGGGTTAATGAAGCAAATTGCTTCTATAATAACATCTAACATCCATGACGACAGTAGCTTAAGCAGGGGAATATACTGAAATATTATGGTGATTCAGGTTGCATGACGTGACGGATACAGCAAAGTTAATATTATCTGCCTGATAGTGTCGTCAGTAGCCTGATCAATGAGTAAAATATCTCACAACCCTTCATTTATAAATCAGGAGAAAAATAAATGTCAGCATCATTTTATCAGCAAATTAATGAACAATTAGAACAAGCCCATTCGGATGGGTTGTTCAAAAATGAACGTATCATCACTTCTGCACAAAATGCTGACATTGCTGTAGCCGATGGCAGCCACGTTATTAACTTCTGCGCAAATAACTACTTAGGTTTGGCTAATCACCCTGAGCTTATTGCCGCGGCTAAAGCGGGAATGGATAGCCACGGTTTTGGTATGGCATCTGTTCGTTTTATTTGTGGAACTCAGGATACTCATAAAGAGCTGGAGAGAAAACTGGCAGAATTTTTGGGTATGGAAGATGCTATTCTTTATTCTTCTTGTTTTGATGCTAATGGTGGTTTATTTGAAACGCTATTTGGGCCGGAAGATGCCATTATCTCTGATGCGTTGAACCACGCTTCTATTATTGATGGTGTCCGTTTATGCAAAGCGAAGCGTTATCGCTATGCTAATAATGATATGCAGGAACTGAGAGCACAATTAGAGCAAGCGAAAGCAGATAATGCACGTCATATTGTGATTGCAACCGATGGTGTGTTCTCAATGGATGGTGTGATTGCTGATTTGAAGTCTATCTGTGATCTGGCTGATGAATTTGATGCAATGGTTATGGTGGATGACTCCCATGCTGTTGGTTTTGTTGGTGCTCATGGCCGTGGTACTCACGAATATTGTGACGTAATGGATCGCATTGACATCATTACCGGCACATTAGGTAAAGCGTTGGGTGGTGCTTCCGGTGGCTATACCGCGGCACGTAAAGAAGTTGTTGAGTGGCTGCGCCAGCGCTCACGTCCATATCTGTTCTCTAACTCACTGGCTCCGGCGATTGTCGCGGCATCCATTAAGGTGCTGGATATGCTGAAAGAGGGAGATGCATTGCGTGATCGTTTGTGGAAGAACGCTAACCTGTTCCGTGAAAAAATGACAGCCGCAGGTTTCACTTTGGCGGGGGCTGACCATGCGATTATTCCGGTCATGTTAGGTGATGCGAAATTGGCACAGGAGTTTGCCGCAGAATTACTGAAAGAAGGCATTTATGTTACTGGTTTCTTCTATCCGGTAGTCCCTAAAAATCAGGCCCGTATCCGCACGCAAATGTCAGCAGCGCATACGGAAGAGCAAATTGAACGAGCAGTTGCGGCGTTCACGCGCATTGGTAAGCAATTAAATGTAATTGCATAAGGCATCTCTATGAAAGCATTGTCAAAGTTAAAGGCAGAAGAAGGCATCTGGATGATCGATGTGCCCGAGCCAGAGCTGGGGCACAATGATGTGATGATCAAAATCCGTAAAACAGCGATTTGTGGTACGGATGTGCACATCTATAACTGGGATGATTGGTCACAAAAAACCATTCCTGTACCTATGGTTGTTGGTCATGAGTATGTCGGCGAAGTTGTTGCTATTGGTCAGGAAGTAAAAGGTTTTAAAATTGGTGACCGGGTGTCTGGCGAAGGGCATATTACTTGTGGTTACTGCCGTAACTGTCGTGGTGGCCGTACTCACTTATGCCGTAATACCATTGGCGTAGGGGTAAACCGCGCTGGTTGTTTTGCTCAATATCTGGTTATTCCTGCATTTAATGCGTTCAAAATCCCAGATAACATCTCTGATGAGCTAGCTTCTATTTTTGACCCATTTGGCAATGCTGTTCACACCGCGCTCTCGTTTGATCTGGTTGGCGAAGATGTGTTGGTTTCTGGTGCAGGCCCAATTGGTATTATGGCGGCGGCAGTGTGTAAACATGTTGGCGCGCGTCATGTTGTTATCACCGACGTTAACGAATATCGCCTTGAGTTGGCACGTAAAATGGGCGTCACCCGTGCGGTGAATGTCAGTCAGGAAAATCTGACCGATGTCATGGCGGAATTGGGCATGACCGAAGGTTTTGATGTCGGCTTGGAAATGTCCGGCGCTCCGGCGGCGTTTCGTACCTTATTAAATACCATGAATCACGGCGGTCGTGTTGCACTGTTGGGCATTCCGCCATCAGATATGGCAATTGATTGGAATCAGGTGATTTTCAAGGGCTTGTTTATTAAAGGAATTTATGGCCGTGAGATGTTTGAAACCTGGTATAAAATGGCTACATTAATTCAGTCTGGTTTGGATCTGACACCCATTATCACTCACCGGTTCTCTATTGATGATTTCCAGAAAGGCTTTGACATCATGCGTTCAGGGCAGTCTGGTAAAGTTATTCTGAACTGGGATTAACCGATCGAATCAGTTATCACTAAAATTAATAGGCGCTTTTAGCTCTTGAGCGCCTGTTTTTTTATTAGTTGTTATACAAAGTATAATAAGTTTGACACATTGCAATAAAGTTATATTATGTATAAACAATCTGTTGGAGTGATTCTATGACGATTACAATCAAGAAATGGGGTAACAGTAGCGGAATTGTTATTCCTGCTGTTTATTTGAAACAGATCGGCGTTAAAGTTGGCCATGAACTGGATATTGAGGTGAAAGGCGGTAGTTTGTTGCTTAAGCCTGTATCTCGAAACTATACATTGGCAGAACTGATAGCGAAATGTGATCCCAGTTCTCCAATGGAGACGGAGGAGTCAATATGGGGTACAGATAACGCGGTGGGTAATGAAGTATGGTAAAACGGAAAAGTGTATTCCATCGTGGCGATATAGTCAGTCTAACGTTAAACCCAGTTGTTGGTGGGGAGGTCCGCGGAGAAGCCAGACCAGCTTTGATTTTGTCGTCCAAAGAATTTAATGAGTTAGGGATGGTTTTAGTTTCTCCAATCACTCAGGGCGGCAATTTTTCACGACATCGAGGATTTACAGTTACCCTATCAGGGACAGGTTCCAAGACACAGGGTGTTGTATTATTGAACCAAATAAGGATGGTTGATATTGTTGGGCGAGATGGAAAGTTCATAGAGAAAGTTGATCAGGTTGTAGTTGATGAGGCATTAGCAATATTGCAAGCTATCATCGAATAAATAGAAATAATAAGATAATTAGCCATTTCTTAAAATGAATTTCTATTCTGTTTTATCCTGAGACTTATCTCCGGTCAGTTTCTGGATATATTGGCCCATCGTGTTCACAATAGGATTATCAACCAGAGTATCGCCAATAACTGCCAGATAATCTTGGCTGGTAACTGTAATGGGTGCCTCTTTTATTTCACACAGCTTGCCCCATTTATGCTGATTATCACCAACAGGTTTGCCACTTAACAACCTACTTGGACTGACTAACTCAATATCAGCGGGAAGCGTTGGCAGCATCTGCTGTAATGCACGAATGGTTGTTGAATGAGGATGACCGATAGCAATAGCGGAACCATTCTTACGGGCAATGGAAATCGCACGGTTTAACTGATGGCGAGTTTCCGCTTCTGATTGCACATCATCTAGGAAAACATTACGGCGGATAACACGAACAGGCGTGCCTTGTGCAGCCTTTGTTGCTTGAGTATTGCTAATCGTCACGCTGTCGAGAAAATAGAGGTTATAACCAGACAGTGAATGCATCACTTTCTGCATTCCCGGCAAGCTCGAAGTCATAGCACTACCCATATGGTTATTGATCCCTACAGCATAAGGAACTTTTTGTATTGCACGCTGGATGATGCGGTCAATATCTTCACTGCTCATGGTTGGTTGGAGAGTATCCGGCTCTAGCAATTGCTTACTTAAAGGTGCCATTGGTAGGTGGATTAAGATCTCCCGCCCTTGTTTATAGGCTTTTTCGGCCATCTCCCTGCCATGCGATGAATCCGGCAGAATGGCGATAGAAACCGCAACAGGCATTTGCAATATTTTGTTTTCGTTATGAGGACGGTAACCGAAGTCGTCGATAACAATTGCCAGACGGGCTGCACTGGCTTGTAGGCTCAAGAGAAGCAGGGCGGTAATACCAATGAGTTTTGCGAGTTTGCGTTGTCTCACCTGATTATCTCCCAAGCCATGGTTGTGGGTTTACCGCTCTTCCTTGACGGCGAATTTCAAAATAGAGTGCGGGTTGCTGCTGACCGCCACTGCTACCGACCAATGCAATAGGTTGTCCAGCCCGAACTTGCTGGCCGACCCTGACTAGGGCACTCTGATTATAGCCATAGAGGCTCATATCACCTTTACCATGCTCTATAACGACAACCAGCCCATAGCCTTGTAGCCAATCAGCCAGTAAAACCCGACCATCGGATATCGCTCTGACTTCCGTACCTTCTGTGGCTGAAATCACCATGCCTTTCCAGCGTAATTCGCCTTGCAGCGCTTCACCAAACTGATGTATCACCTTACCGTGGACAGGCCAGATTGCCTGACCAGCCGGACGACCAAGGCCACCGGTACGCGCCATCAATGCGCGTTCATCTTCAGTCGGTTTATAGCTTGAACCTTTTTGCTGTGCTTGCTTCTGTTTTGCGGCAATCTGGGCACGGACACGGGCGGCTTCTTTGGCTTCTCGTTCAGCACGTGCTTTCGCTTCCTGTTCTGCCTTGGCAATTTTATCTCGCAGACGGGTTTCATTTTGTTTTAGTTCAGCGAGATTTTTTTGGTCTTTCTTTAAGGAAGATTCCAGTTCAGACAAAGTTTTTTGCCGAGCGTTGCGGGCCACTTCCATCTGCTGTTTCTGCTGCTGCTGTTCAGTCAGCACTTGCTTCTGCTCTTCCTGTTTCTGCTGCTCAAGCTTTTTCTGTTCAGTTAAATCAACGGCTGTTTGCTCAAGTTTAACAATGGTGTCCTGACGGGCTTGATTAAGGTAGCTATAGTAAGCGAGTATGCGCTCACCTCTCTTTCCCTCTTCTCCTCTGAACATGAGTTCAAGCCCTTGATGTTGCCCTTGACGAAATGCAGCATCCAATTGGCGTGCCAGCATATCTCGTTGCGCTTTTTGTTGTTTTTCCAGTTTTTTGATATTGGAGACTAGAACGGCAATCTCTTTATTCAGCTTACTGAGTTGAGTTTGAGTGTTGTGTAGAGATTGACCAATTTTGGAAATGGTATTTTCCTGATCTTTCAACTGATTTAGCAAAGAACTCCGTTTTTGCTGCTGTTGTTGCACACTTTTCTCTTTCTCCGCGATGTTTTGTTGGAGATCTTTCAGCTGATTTTTATTGGCGATAATTTGATTCGCAAAGGTATTAAAGCTGAAAATAACCAACAGGAAAGCATAGAACAATAAGGCACAGATATCATTCCGCCGTGAGTTCTGATTGCGCCGATAATTACGGCTATGCATTTCCTTGTTGTCAGCCATTTCTGTAAATATACCTTGCTACTGTATGCACTAGATTATTTCATGATGAACAAAGAGTTACCAGATGCTACGCTGATTTTTTACACTTTAGATAATGCTGTCTTAACATCGAAATCGAATATACCCGTTATCTTTCAAGTTGCCTCTTTGTTGGCTGCACTCACTCACCCCGGTCACATAGTTCTATAAACATATTAGCCTATTTATCGTTGAAATTCCCGCATACATACATTTAGTGTGACAGAACATATGCTG
This sequence comes from Photorhabdus bodei, assembly GCF_003287735.1. Classification (GTDB taxonomy): domain Bacteria; phylum Pseudomonadota; class Gammaproteobacteria; order Enterobacterales; family Enterobacteriaceae; genus Photorhabdus; species Photorhabdus kayaii. Next base: position 46,764 of record NZ_NSCM01000032.1, read on the forward strand.
GTAATGTACTTAAGGTGCTTCATTTTCAGGATATTTTTATTTTTTCTCGAAACTCTCCGCAAAATTTGCATTGAGCTTATGCTATTTGGCTGTAATTGACGCAACACAAAGGTATACTCTGGAACCTTAGATATTTGTTATTAACCAACGGGAGTTGTTGCCCCCATGCTGCAAGAAATCATGCAATTTATTAACCAGCATATGACCTTAAGCCTCATCTGGATTGCGCTGCTGGTTGCCGTTATTGTGACGACAACGAGAGGTTTCTTCTCTAAAACCAAAGAGATAACTCGTGCTCAAGCTATTAATCTGATCAATAAAGAAGAAGCCATCGTCGTGGATTTACGTTCCCGTGAAGATTTCCGCAAAGGGCATATTATTGGTGCAGTAAACCTGACTCCCTCTGAAATTAAAGACAACAATTTTGCTGAGTTGGAAAAACATAAAAAGCAGCCTGTAATTGTTGTTTCTGCGAATGGCACTGAATCTCGTACTCCGGCAGAAAATCTTATTCGTGCTGGTTTTGAACGCGTATGTTCCTTGAAAGAAGGTTTGGTTGGTTGGACAGGCGAAAACTTGCCATTGGCGCGTGGTAAAAAGTAATCATTTTGGGCGTGAATGGTGACATTCACATGAAAAATTTAATAAGGACATCTAAAGGTAACAATTATTATGTCAGAACAAAGCAATACAGAAATGGCTTTTCAGATCCAACGTATCTACACCAAAGATATCTCTTTTGAAGCACCGAACGCACCGCAAGTGTTTCAACAGGAATGGCAGCCGGAAGTAAAACTGGATCTGGATACCGCTTCCAGTGAGTTGGCTCAAGGGGTTTATGAAGTTGTTCTGCGTGTGACTGTAACAGCAACTTTGGGAGAAGAGACGGCATTCCTGTGTGAAGTACAGCAAGGGGGTATTTTCTCTATTGACGGTATTGAAGGAACTCAGCTAGCTCACTGCTTGGGGGCATATTGTCCGAATATCCTGTTCCCATATGCTCGTGAATGCATCACTAGCCTGGTTAGCCGTGGTACCTTCCCACAGCTGAATCTGGCTCCGGTAAACTTTGACGCCCTATTCATGAACTACCTGCAACAGCAGGCAGAACAGTCTCAGGGTGGTGAACAAACTGAACAGGAAGCTTAATGAATAATACTGTTTCTATGACAGTGATTGGTGCCGGCTCATACGGCACCTCATTAGCCATTACGCTGGCTCGTAATGGTCATAATGTTGTACTTTGGGGGCATAATCCAGAGCATGTTGGGGCATTGCAACAGGTGCGTTGTAATCAGAAATTTCTGCCGGATGTTTCCTTTCCTGATAGTTTATTGCTTGAAACGGACCTAATAAAAGCACTAACAGCGAGTCGCGATATTCTTGTTGTGGTACCTAGCCATGTGTTTGGTGAAGTGTTAAAGCAGATAAAACCACATCTACAGCCTGATTCACGTATCGTATGGGCAACTAAAGGCTTGGAAGCGGATACCGGTCGGTTATTGCAGGATGTGGCCCGTGAGATATTAGGCAATGAAATACCGCTAGCGGTGCTCTCTGGGCCAACATTTGCTAAAGAGTTAGCGGCTGGTTTGCCCACTGCGATTGCTATTTCCGCGACGGAATCTGCTTTTAGCGATGAGCTTCAGCAATTATTCCATTGTGGCAAAAGCTTCCGGGTTTATAAAAATCCTGATTTTATTGGTGTTCAACTCGGTGGTGCTGTAAAAAACGTGATTGCCATTGGTGCGGGAATATCTGATGGTATGGGTTTTGGTGCTAATGCTCGTACCGCATTGATTACGCGTGGATTGGCAGAAATGAGTCGTCTTGGGGCGGCGCTTGGTGCTGATCCTTCGACCTTTATGGGCATGGCGGGATTGGGCGATTTGGTCTTAACTTGTACTGATAACCAATCACGTAACCGTCGTTTTGGCATGATGTTGGGGCAGGGAATTAGCGTCGAAGAAGCCCAGGATCAGATTGGACAGGTTGTTGAAGGTTATCGCAATACCAAAGAAGTACGTGCATTGGCTAATCGTGCCAATGTAGAAATGCCGATTGCAGAACAAATCTATCAGATACTCTATTGCAATAAAAATGTGAAAGAAGCTGCTCAGGCATTATTAGGAAGAGCCAGAAAGGATGAGAGCGATAATGTACGCTCTTAAATAAAAATCTAATGAGATAGGTTCTAAATGTGAGAGTAAAAAATATGTCGCTAGAAGAATTGGACGAAGTTTGGAAGAACATAAAAACAGAAGCGAGAGCACTGGCTGAATGTGAACCGATGTTGGCCAGTTTTTTTCATGCAACATTGCTCAAGCATGAAAATCTTGGTAGTGCTTTAAGTTATATGCTGGCTAATAAGCTGGCTACGCCGATTATGCCGGCTATTGCGGTTAGAGAGATCGTAGAAGAGGCTTATAACTCAGATCAAAAGATGATTGTCTCTGCTGCCCGCGACATCATAGCGGTACGTTTACGTGATCCCGCTGTAGATAAATATTCAACTCCCTTGCTTTACCTTAAAGGGTTTCATGCCTTACAAGCCTATCGTATTGCCCATTGGATCTGGGGAGAGGGGCGTAAGGCATTGGCTATTTATCTGCAAAACCAAATCTCGATGTCTTTTGGCGTTGATATTCATCCGGCGGCAAAGATTGGTTGTGGCATTATGCTTGACCACGCTACAGGCATTGTGATTGGTGAAACGGCAGTAGTGGAAAATGACGTTTCTATCCTGCAATCCGTCACTCTTGGTGGTACGGGTAAAACAGGGGGTGATCGTCATCCGAAAGTCAGGGAAGGAGTGATGATTGGCGCAGGTTCGAAAATATTGGGTAATATCGAAATTGGCCGTGGGGCGAAAATTGGCGCCGGTTCAGTTGTCCTTCGCTCTGTTCCACCACATACAACAGCCGCCGGGGTGCCTGCCCGTATTGTTGGTAAACCTGAAAGCGAAAAGCCATCATTGGATATGAACCAACATTTTAATGGTATCAATCATGGCTTTGAGTATGGGGATGGGATTTAATTTATCGAAATCTGGATAATTAGTGATCGCTATCATATTTTCACATGCTGAATGTGGAAATATGATCTGGCATTCTTAACTTGTGAAATCTTCTATAAATTATTTTTTTGCTACACCTATTATAATATAGTGCCAATGCTTAGGAATGACTTTATTTAGAACTTTATTATCTAACACCCCTAAAAATTTTCTTTGAAATTCATTCCTACCAAGCGTAGCAAGGAAGCCTAATGTTGTATAATTAACATTTGAAAATACTGATAGATAATCTGTCATTTCCTTGGCGGTAACATAGCCCCAGGTATTTCCCCAATTAACATAATTTTTCCTGAGAAATTTATGCAATGGTGATGCAACCAGATTTTCTGCAAACCAAAGTTCACCCCCTTCTTTTAATGAATGGAAGATTTGATTAATAGCCTCTTTTTGTGCTGTTTTATTGAAATTATAACCGACAGCACCTAATACTGATTTAAACATAACAATATCAAAATGGTTCTTATATTTAATATCCGATGCACTCAATTTTTCATATTGAATGTTATCTTCTATATTATAACGCTTATGTTTCTCCAGTGTCTTTGGTGTAGGGCCATTTAGATCGGTACATAGGACATTTGCACCATTTAATGCAGCCCACAACGATAACCCACCATTTTCACTGCCTATTTCTAGAGTATTAGCTGATTTTAATTCTAAGCTAGAATTATCTTGCCAATATTTTAATGCATGGCTCCAATTGTATATGTCCCATTCTATGACATCATGGAGAAATTCTTTTGAAATTTTTGTTTTCATAGTGTAACCAATATATATCAATGAAAATGAGTTGTTTTAATGCTAACTTTATTAAATTATTATGATCTAAATAGTTTTATCAAATAGTAGATCGTTTGAGGGAATCAACCCCGATTAAGTTATCTGAATCAATTTTTAAAGAGAAAAAATCCCCCAATAGGGTTATTCTATACTAATCATAGCACCTACGCTCCATAATAAACGATGATTTAGCGCAAAAACTTGTTCAGAAAAACCCAGGATAAAAGTTACGTCTAATATCTTCCTACCTTCCTCTACCCATGCTTTTGGCGGATATAGTATTGGCCGACTAGAAAGTTTACCTGCTGGGTTTAAATAGCGCTTATTCATCTCATTTAATATGCTCCTGTGATTACAGATTGCTACATTCCTGAGCTGATAACCCTCGTAGTTAATTATTTTACGTACCACACTTCATCCGAGAACATGACAAAAATGGGTGCTTAGCTCATCGTGAATCTGGTGTAGAGTAGAAAACTATTCTTTACCAGACCCACATAAAGAAGAAAAAATTGCCGCGATACGATAAATAAATAACACGTTGGGCTATTGTAAGAAAGTGTAGCGATATTAGTCACGCTTATTAAATGACACACTAATTTTTTATGATAGCGCCCTGATAATCTAATTGTCGCCAGGCTTCGAAAACGACAACAGCGACTGAATTGGAAAGATTCATACTGCGGCTGTTTGCCAGCATTGGGATACGGATTTTTTGTTGTGGCGGCATATTATCCAGTACGTAAGGCGGTAGCCCTCTGGTTTCCGGCCCGAACATTAAATAATCTCCTGCTTGATAACTTACCGCACTATGTGCTGGTATTCCTTTCGTTGTGAGAGCAAACAAACGAGCAGAAGACTCTCCTGTTAATCCTTCATTCTCTAAAAAAGCCAAATAATCATGATGTTGTTTAACATTGGCAAACTCATGATAATCCAGCCCGGCTCGACGTAGCCTTTTATCATCCCAGGTAAAACCTAGGGGTTGAATCAAATGCAATTGGAAACCGGTATTGGCACAAAGGCGAATAATATTACCGGTATTAGGTGGGATTTCAGGTTCAAATAAGACGATGTTTAGCATAAAGCCCCCCAGAAACAAGGGGCACAGATTAGCAGAAATCGGGAGGGGATGCAGGGGGATTTCATCTCTGATTAATCGTCTGGCTATTGAGCCAGAATTACCCGTTGAGTTGCTGCAACTTAATCAGGAGACATTACAGGCTATTCGGAATCTGGAAAATGGCGTAGGTGTTCACCGAGTGAATACGATAGATGAGCTAAAGCGTGATCTTGGATGGTAAATCCGACATTCCGCACCGCATTCGTAATTTATTGTTTTAATTGAGAATCAACAAATGCATGAATTTTATACAGACTATTTAAAATCAGTGCATTACGGATATGGCGGCGGAATGACGGGTAAATAATGCTAAAGATTGTTTACCAGAGTCGTTTAAAAAAAGATGCAAAACGTTATGCTAATAATAAAAAAGCCCAATCGGTTATCTTGAAAACCATTGAGCTTTTACAGACTGGTGAGCCTTTAGCAGAGCGTTACCGTGAACATTCATTAGCAGGCCAATATTATTGGTTACCTTGAATGCCACGGAGCGCCAGATATTTTGCTTATTTATCAGCGCACAAATACTGAATTTAAACTATACCCGTCATCTTTCAAGTTGCCTCTTTGTTGGCTGCACTCGCTCACCCCGGTCACATAGTTACCTATGCTCCCGGGGATTCACTCCCTTGCCGTCGCGATCCATCTTGAAATCCATAGGGTATATACCCGTAATCATTGAAGATGCTTGATTTTATCCGAAATGGAGATCATTATCCTCGCTATGAAAATATTTATTACATCAGAACAAAAAATCAAACTTGAACGTCTTCACGACACCACTCGTGATGGTCAAGTACGAGACAGAATAAAAGCTATCCTTCTGGCTTCTGAAGGGTGGAGTTCTGTCATGATAGCCCAGGCATTGCGACTCCATCAGACCACCGTTGACCGCCATATCGGTGATTACCTCAATCAGGGGAAACTTAAATCTGATAATGGCGGGTCTGATAGTTTACTTTCTCGAGAACAAACTGATTTTTTAATCAACCACTTATCTCAACATCTTTTCCATCACACCCATGAAATCGTGGCCTATGTTGCTCAGCTCTGGGATATTACCTTTAGCATTCCAGGCATGAATAAATGGCTACACCGTCAGGGTTTTTCTTATAAAAAACCTTGTGGTGTCCCTCATAAATTCGAGGCAGAAAAACAGCGACAATTTATTGAATATTATGAAAATCTTAAAGTCACAGCGAAAGACGAACCCATCCTCTTTCTTGACGCGGTTCACCCGACTCAAGGCACTAAACTCGGTTATGGCTGGATGCGAAAAGGCGAGAAAAAAACAGTCAAAACAACAGGAA
>NZ_NSCM01000033.1 GCF_003287735.1 Photorhabdus bodei
CCACGCAGGGGACGAAACTCGCTTATGGCTGGATGCGCAAAGGCCAGAAAACCGCGGTGAAAACCACGGGCAGCCGTACCCGTCTGAACCTGATGGGTGCCCTGAATCTGGCCGATATCAGTAAAACAGTGGTACGCGAATATGACCGTATCGACAGTTATCATATCGCCGAGTTCTTCATTGCCCTGCGTGAAACCTATCCGGTCAGTCAGAAGGTTCATATTATCCTTGACGGAGCCGGTTACCACCGGAGTAAGCTGGTGAAAGACTGGGCTTATGTGATGAATATCGACCTTCATTACTTACCGCCATACAGCCCGAATCTGAACCTGATAGAAAGGCTGTGGAAAGTGATGAATGAACAGGTCAGAAATAACCATTATTTCGCCTCGACGACCTTGTTCAGGCAGGCAATACATCGCTTTTTTACGGAAATATTACCGGAACTTGCCGGGAACCTGTCGTGCCGTATTAATGACAACTTCCAGGTTCTGAATCCTGCATCTTCAAGTTAAACGGGTATATTGAAAAAGTTAAATATAACCTTTTCTACAGCGTATTTTATGAATGATCTAAAAAATCACTTCTTATGCGTCAGTTTGGATATTGTCTGGCGATAAGCAAGTTCCAGCTTTTCACGACTGTCAGCCGTCACTTCAAGATCCTGCAATTGACCGTTATGAATACCGTAAACCCAACCGTGGATCATCACTTTTTGGCCTCGTTTCCATGCTGCTTGCATAATGGTTGAGTGACCAAGGTTATATACTTGCTCAACAACGTTAATTTCGCACAGACGGTTCAGACGCTCATTAGGGGGTAATTCACCTAGCATAGAACTGTGTTTATACCAAAGATCACGAATATGTAGCAGCCAGTTGTTAATCAACCCCAGTTCGGTGCCATCAATCGCCGCTTCGATACCACCGCAACCGTAGTGTCCGCAGATAATGATATGTTCAACTTCCAGTACATCTACCGCATATTGAATAACTGAAAGACAATTTAAGTCAGTATGAATAACCAGGTTTGCAACGTTTCTGTGAACAAATAAGTCACCGGGGGCGGCATCAATTAGTTTTTCTGCTGGTACCCGGCTGTCTGAACAACCAATCCATAAGAAATGAGGTTTTTGTGATTTTGCTAATTCTTTGAAAAAAATTGGATTTTCTTCGTTAACCGATTCTGACCACTGCTTGTTATTGGCAAGCAGCTCTTCTATTTTTTTCATCATGATTCATAGCCTGGTAGTGTTTCTTTAAGATAGAATCATATACAACATCAATTGAAATTTTAATATTTTATTGCTGTTTGTTTTTAATCTTTCTGCTGTTTTTGCAAAGCAAGTCAGGCAGAAAAGGGGCATTATGTTTCCACATTACACGCAAAGGCGACCAGATAATAAAGGTGTTTTGTAATTTATGACTTATGCATTGGAGTTAACGCAGCTTACTAAGACTTACACTGATGGCGTTAAGGCGCTGCGTGGGATAGACCTGAATGTGGAAGTTGGAGACTTCTACGCATTATTAGGCCCGAATGGTGCAGGGAAATCCACCACAATCGGTATTATTAGCTCTCTGGTAAACAAAAGCAGCGGTAAGGTTAAGGTGTTTGGCTATGATATCGATACTGATATTGTGAATGCTAAACGTCAATTAGGTCTTGTTCCGCAAGAATTTAACTTTAATCCGTTTGAGACGGTGTTGCAGATTGTTCTCAATCAGGCCGGTTACTATGGTGTACCGCGAAAAGTGGCTCAAGCCAGAGCGAAAACTTATCTGTCGCAGTTAGATCTGTGGGAAAAACGCAATCAACGGGCGATTCGTTTGTCTGGTGGGATGAAACGACGTCTGATGATTGTACGTGCGTTGATGCATCAGCCTAAATTATTGATCCTTGATGAACCGACTGCCGGTGTTGATATTGAACTTCGTCGCTCTATGTGGAATTTTTTGCAAGAGCTGAATGCTCAGGGAACGACAATTATTCTAACGACTCACTATCTGGAAGAAGCAGAAATGCTGTGCCGTAATATTGGTATTATTCAGCATGGTGAATTGGTGGAAAACACCAGTATGAAAAATTTACTCAGTCGGGTGGAATCTGAAACATTCTTCTTCGATCTGGCAACACAAAACCCAATTCTTGAACTAGTAGGATATGATTATCGACTGCTGGATGCCTCTACTTTGGAAGTGGATGTTCAACGTGGTCAGGGAATAAATAGCGTATTTACCCAATTAAGTGCTCAGGGTATTCATATTTTGAGTATGCGTAATAAAGCGAACCGTCTGGAAGAGTTATTTGTCAGCTTGGTGAGCAACAAATAAGGAGATAGTAAATGATTCAGTTGTACTGGGTGGCGCTAAAAACTATCTGGATTAAAGAAATTACCCGTTTTGGTCGTATCTGGGTACAGACTTTATTACCGCCGGTTATTACCATGTCGCTCTATTTTATTATCTTCGGTAGCTTGATTGGTTCGCGTATTGGAGAAATGGGCGGTGTCGATTATATGCAGTTTATTGTCCCTGGCCTTATTATGATGGCAGTGATTACTAACTCTTATGCCAATGTTTCTTCCTCCTTCTTTGGTGCGAAATTTCAGCGCAGTATTGAGGAATTATTGGTGGCGCCGGTTCCGACACACATAGTGATTGTGGGGTTTGTTGGTGGTGGTGTTGCCCGTGGTGTCAGCGTCGGTATTCTGGTGACATTGGTTTCTCTATTTTTTGTGCCGCTTCATATTCATGCGTGGTGGATGATTGTTGTCACGTTGTTGATGACCTCCATTTTGTTCTCACTAGGGGGGTTGCTGAATTCGATTTTTGCTAAAACATTTGATGATATCAGCATTATTCCGACCTTCGTATTAACGCCACTGACTTATCTTGGTGGGGTATTTTATTCATTGACATTATTACCCCCATTTTGGCAAGCGGTTTCCAAGTTGAACCCGATCGTTTATATGATTAGTGGTTTCCGTTATGGTTTCTTGGGGATTACTGATGTTTCTTTGATAATTACGTTGGGTGTTTTGACTGCATTTATTGTGGTTTTTTATCTTGTTGCTTGGTATTTAATTGAAACAGGGCGGGGATTGAGAACTTAATTGTAGATTATTTTGTTATTAAGTGGTGGTGAATGGGTAGGGGAAGTTTACTTGCAATGTCTTCACAACCTACCCATTATTGAGCGCTTAAATTAATATTTAAGCTACCTGAACTGGCACGGCTTTAGCTATACGGCTCATAATATTATCACTGTCGAAGTAAGCGATATTAGGCTTATGATGACGGGCATCTTCGTTAGGGATTTGTACATATGAGCAAATAATTAGCTTATCACCTACCGCGGCACGGCGTGCTGCTGCTCCGTTAACTGAAATTATTCTAGAACCACGTTCAGCGGCGATAGCATAAGTGGAAAAACGCTCGCCGTTATCCACGTTATAGATATCAATAGCTTCATATTCCAGAATACCGGCTGCATCCATGAAATTCTGATCAATTGCACAGGAACCTTCATAATGCAAATCTGCCTGAGTGACTTTCACCCGGTGCAATTTCCCCTGTAGCATCGTACGCAACATGGTTTTTCTCCTGATTCGATGACAACTTAGAACTTTTTTGCATCAATAACGCCTGATACAACGGCGATTATTGCGTTAAATCTACTTGCTGATTATCGATCAAACGGGTTTGACCTAACCAGGCAGCCATTAGAATAACGGCTTTTTTGCTTTCGGTATTTAACGGTGCCAATGTTTCGGCGTCACGGATAAACAACTCATCAGGTACAAAACCCGTTTCGTGTAGTTGTGCGGAAGCTTGAATGAGCAATTGTTCTGTGTGGCATTCACCCTGTGCCATTTTTTCAGCGATAGATCGCATGATCTTGCTGAATTCTGGGGCGATTCGACGTTCATCGGCTGTTAAATTGTTATTACGCGAACTGAGAGCCAGGCCATTTTTGTCGCGCACAGTAGGTACTGAAACCAGCGTAATATCATAAGCCAGGTCGGCGATCATTTTGCGAATAAGTTGTAATTGTTGAAAATCTTTTTCGCCAAAGTAGGTTAAATCTGGTTGCACTAGATTGAATAGTTTGCTCACCACGGTTGAAACACCACGGAAATGACCGGGACGACTGGCCCCTTCCAGCATGGTAGAAAGCCCAGGAACTTCAACATAAGTCTGATGTTCCATACCATCAGGGTATATTTCCTTATCAGCAGGAGCAAATACCAGATCGACACCGTGTTGATGAAGTTTTTCGCAATCTTCCTGTAAAGTGCGGGGATATTTTGCCAGATCATCCTGACGATTAAACTGCATCGGGTTGACGAAAATAGAGACGATCACAATATCTGCTTGCCCTTTGGCTGTATCGACTAACGTCATATGGCCGTCGTGCAAGTTACCCATTGTTGGCACCAGTGCAATGCGTTTTCCTTCCTGACGCCAGCGGCGGATTTCACGGCGTAGAATCGGTACAGTTTCGACAATCAACATTGCTTAATACTCCTTCATGTGTTTATACCCGTCATCTTTCAAGCTGCCTCTTTGTTGGCTGCACTCACCCCGGTCACATAGTTATCTATGCTCCCGGGGATTCGTTCCCTTGCCGTCGCGATGCATCTTGAAATCCATAGGGTATACAGCCTTCGGGCTAACAAGGGTAATTTATTAATAAAATGAGTGTTCTTTACCTGGGTAGGCACCGCTTTCCACTTGTTCTTTATATAAGCGGATGGCATCACGTATATTTCCTGCTTCTTCAAGGAAGTTTTTCACAAATTTAGGGGGGCTTACGGTAATGCCTAGTGCGTCATGCATCACTAAAACTTGCCCATCAGTCACATTACCGGCACCAATACCAATTACCGGGATCTGTAATTCATCGGTGATACGTTTAGCTAAATCAACAGGTACGCATTCTAGCACCAGTAGTTGTATGCCTGCTTTTTCTAAGGTAATGGCATCTTTTATCAATTGATTCGCTGATATTTCATCACGTCCTTGAACTTTATAACCGCCAAGAATATGGACTGATTGAGGAGTTAGCCCTAAATGAGCGCAAACGGGTACAGAACGCTCGGTAAGCATGCTAATGGTATCGTATAACCAGCCACCGCCTTCAAGTTTCACCATGTTAGCGCCAGCACGCATAAGCTTGGCTGCGTTTTCACAACTTTGCTCTGGTGTGGCATAACTCATGAAGGGCATATCGGCAATGATAAAAGTATAAGGTGCTCCGGCACGGACGCAACGAGTATGATAGACAATATCTTCAACTGTCACTGGAATGGTGGTATCAGCCCCTTGCACAGTCATACCCAGTGAGTCACCAACCAGCATGACATCGATACCTTGCTCGGCAAACAGGTGGGCAAAGCTGGCGTCATAAGCGGTAATAGTTGCGAATTTACGTTTTTCTTTTTTGAGCTGATTCAGATCAGTCATGGTTATTGGTTTCATTATTTATCTTCCTTCTCCTGCAATTTTTCTTGTTATGTACAGAAATCGGCCACGGACTGAACTGAGATCCCTATATGTAATGATTAGAATCAGAGCTGCGGTTGCAGCCAGAGTGTCAGGCCGTTTTCTGGGATGTGTTTCAGTCTTTCAGATAAAGCTTCCCCATCAGGAAATATAAGATCAGGGGCAATTTCAGCTAACGGGTAGAGCATAAATTCGCGCTGTTTTAGTCCGTAGTGAGGCACTGTCAATCGTTCGGTAGTAATCACCTGATCACCAAATAGCATGATATCCAGATCGAGGGTTCTTGGCCCCCAGCGTTCATCTTTTCTTACCCGTCCCTGGGCCAGTTCAATCGCCTGAGTGTGATTGAGTAATTCTTCCGGTGTTAGCGTGGTTTCCAGCGCGACTGCCGTATTCAGAAAATCAGGTTGATTCTGCGGCCCCATCGGTTTAGTCCGATACAGTGAGGAGCAGGCAATACATTCTGTTTCCGGTAAATCTTTTAATGCAGCAAGTGCATTTTTTACTTGCTGCATAGGTTCTGCCAGATTGCTACCAACAGCGATATAAACACGAGCCATAATTTATTAGCTGTTCCTGCTCAGTCTTGGTTTATAGTGACGGCGAGGCCGTGTACGACGACGAACAATCTCACTGCCCAGTTCAGAAATCATACTCCGTTGCTGTGATGCATTGACTTGCTGAAATTCTCCCCACCAATCGACAAGATCTTTTAGCTCATTGCGATTTTCAACATTGGCTCTCAGTTCCAGCAAATCATAGGCAGCACGGAATTTAGGGTGTTCCATCAGTTTATTTGCCCGCTTACCATGACGGCGTGGCAGACGTAACTGTAATTGCCAGATATCACGCATGATGGTTGTCAGGCGCTTAGGAATGGCAATGGAGTGGCATTGCTCATCCAGAATGTCATTCATCGCCAATGCAAAAGCATCGTAGTAAGCCAGGCCACCTTCTTGAGACAGCTTTTCCGCATGTTCAACCAGTGGATACCAGAGCATTGCGGCGAACAAAAACGCCGGGTTAACCCGTTTATCATTTTGTAACCGGTAATCGGTATTCTTCAAAACCTGATTGAGTATACGTTCCATTGGCGAATCGTTATTTTCGGTGAAATAGCGTTGAACCAATGGGAAAAGTGGTTGAAATAGGCGGTATTCGCGCAGAAGTTTATAAGTGCTGTAACCTTGACCAGTTTGTAAAAGTTTTAAAGATTCTTCAAACAGACGGGCAGGTGGAATATTACTCAGCAGAAAAGCCAAACGAGAAATAGGTTCGGCGGTACCTTCGCTGATGGTCATATTCAGTTTGCTAGCGAAACGGATCGCACGCAGCATTCTTACTGGATCTTCCCGATAGCGGGTTTCAGGATCGCCAATCAAGCGGATAATACCGGTTTCCAGATCATGAAGGCCACCGGCATAATCACGCAGAGAGAAATCATTGATACCGTAATAGAGGCTGTTTATGGTGAAATCGCGGCGCATAGCATCTTCTTCAATTGAGCCGAAGATGTTATCCCGCAGTAGCATGCCGCTTTGTGCTTGTTGTGATTGATTTTTATCATCAGAACCCGTTTGTTCATGTGGACCACGGAATGTTGCGACTTCAATCACTTCCTGACCAAACATAATATGAGCTAAGCGAAAGCGGCGTCCAACCAGACGGCAGTTACGAAATAATTTACGCACCTGTTCTGGTGTGGCATTGGTGGCAATATCAAAATCTTTCGGTTTTGTACCGAGTAATAAGTCACGGACACCACCGCCAACCAAATAGGCTTCAAAACCGGATTTATTCAAACGGTAAAGGACTTTCAGTGCATTTTCACTGATATCCCTGCGGGAAATACAATGTTGTTCCCGTGGAATTATCGTTATCGATAAATTCGAATGAGGATTCTCCTGTTCAACCTTCCTTGGTGTCTCCACATTGGATAAGAGTTGATAAGGGTTTTGGCGATTAGAGTGAAGAGTTATGTACTCTTCCTGAGCAGAACGGTCAGATCTGGTGACTGGCCTTTCACTGGCTGCCTGTAGTTCGCGGTTATTTTTCCCTTCGCGGATCAATAAGTTACGGCAGAAATTTGCTACTCGGTTAAAAATGGTACACCTCGATAAGTAACTAATCATATAAAACAAATAAAAAACAGCGGCTAATCATAGCCTACTGTGTATTTTTTGAGAATGGTTGTTATGACTAACCGTAACTTTATTCATGTTATCTATGTGCATTTTACCTTGTCGTGGAATTCGATCCAGATCCCAACGTGCTGTTGCTTTTTGCAACAATTGATCACGAGAAAGATCTTGCCAGTTTTCTATAACAGATTGATTAAGGAAAGATAATGCCTCAATCAGTAATGGCCGGGGATCATCCAATGGAATCGGCTGAGCATGATTCTGTTTGGAAAGTTTATTGCCGTCCTTATTCAGAGCGAGTGGTAAATGAATATAGTCAGGTATTTTGAGATTTAACTGCTGATAAAGCGCAATCTGGCGGACAGTTGGTTCAATCAAATCTGCCCCTCTTACCACCTCAGTCACCCCTTGGTAATCATCATCAATAACAACCACTAAATTATAGGCAAATAAACCGTCACGACGGTGAATAATAAAATCTTCTTCAGCCATGACCGGATCGGCGTTCAGATATCCTTGTAATTTATCTTCAAAACCGTAAACCGGATGACGCTGTTTGAATCGAATTGCTGCATGATCAATGGGCAAATTTAATTCACGACAGTTTCTATCATAAAAACCATTAATCTGATGAATGCGTTGACGGGTACAGGTGCAGTAATAACTTAAACCTTGTTGTTGCAATTGATTAAGGACATGGCGATAAGCCTCATGGCGTTGAGACTGATAGAGAATTTCACCATCCCAATGTAAACCATAATGTTCAAGTGCGTGAAGAATACGGCTGGCAGCACCGGGAACTTCTCTGGGCGGATCAATATCATCAATACGTATCAGCCACTTTCCCTGACAAGCACGGGCTTGCAAATAGCTGCCAATGGCAGTGATTAATGAACCAAAATGCAGGTCACCAGAAGGTGATGGGGCGAAACGCCCAATATAAGCTTGGGGACGTTCAGATTTTATCATATGGAGATCAGTGGGGTTGTTTATACGGCGTCATAAAGACGCCGTATTCGGAACACCATTAATTAGCCAGCCATCTGTTTTTCACGGATTTCGGCCAGCGTCTTACAATCAATACACAAATCTGCGGTTGGACGGGCTTCCAAACGACGGATGCCGATCTCAATGCCGCAGGATTCACAAAAACCGAAATCGTCATCTTCGACTTTTTTCAGGGTTTTCTCGATCTTCTTAATCAATTTACGCTCACGATCGCGGTTACGTAATTCAAGACTGAATTCTTCTTCCTGCGCCGCACGGTCAACTGGATCAGGGAAGTTCGCTGCCTCATCCTGCATATGAGATACAGTACGATCTACTTCATCCCTGAGTTGATTGCGCCATGCTTCAAGAATTAGCTTGAAATGCGCCAACTGGGCATCGTTCATGTATTCTTCACCTGGCTTCTCTTGGTAAGGTTCTACCCCAGCGATGGCGAGAATGCTTAAGGACGAGGTTTTACGTTTTTGCCCTTCTTGCATAATACTTCTCCTAACACACGCACTATCAAACGAACCCCTAGCGGGGAAAAAAATAGGCCGTTATAAATAGCAGATGGAGCAAAGGTTGGCAATTGTTCCTGCCATTAGTTTCACAATGGTGTGGAAGCAAATGTATTGCATGCCTTTACACCTTGTACAACTTGGCTGCAAATATTAGGTGAATCGGTAAGTTAATCATTTTAGTACAAAAGTTAACTTATCGCCTAAAACCATCCCTTTTCCTGTCATGTTGGCCTGGTAACAGATAACTTCGACCCCAGAATTTTGCGCTTGTTCCAAAAGAGATGAATAATTATGATCAATATGTGCAGCCGCCGCGACCTGCCTGATGCCAGAATGCAAGACCGCAAAAAATAAAACAGCCCTTTGCCCTTGTTCTGCTATGTGTTGCAATTCCCGTAGGTGTTTTTGCCCGCGAGTCGTGACAGCGTCAGGGAAATAGCCACAATTTTCCTGGAGAAGAGTCACTGATTTCACTTCAATGTAGCAATTAACTTGCTGTTCTGCCTGTAATAGCAGATCTATCCGGCTGTTCTCTTCGCCATATTTCACTTCCCGACTGATTTTTTTATATTCAGAAAATTCTGGAATGGCATTTTGTGCAATAGCCTCGGCGACTAAATCATTTGCTCTGAGCGTATTGACACAAATCCAGTGACCAGCCGGTGTTTCTGTCAATTCCCAACTGTTGGGGTATTTACGTTTTGGATTATCGGAGGTGGAATACCAAACCGTATCTCCCGGTGTCGCACAGCCAGTCATTGCGCCCGTATTGGCACAGTGGATAGTCAGTGTTTCACCTTCCGGTGTGATGACATCAGCCAGGAAGCGTTTATAGCGACGAATTAGCGTGGCAGGTTGTAAAGGTGGATGGAATTCCATAAAAACTCCTGAATGACGGATGGCATAAGATTGAAGCGGGCAATGCTACAATGTTCTTTCAGTCGACCAAAACATCTTTCCACAACATTTCGTCTTATGGTCGAATTTTACCCGTCTATCTGACCGGGATTTTTCGTTTGATTTATATCCGTCATCTTTCAAGTTGCCTCTTTGTTGGCTGCACTCGCTCACCCCGGTCACATCGTTCTCTATGCTCCCGGGGATTCACTCCCTTGCCGTCGCGATGCATCTTGAAATCTTTAGGGTATATGCTGAATACCAAGACTATCCAGCAGGTGTAATGTATATTAGTCGAATCTGTCATTAAATAGTTATTTAACGGAGTGTACTATTCCGTTGCTTTTGAAACCCCTATTATCGCTTAAAATTAGTAAAGAATTTCAAGTTGAACAGGGTCACTTATTATTTTAATAACCCCAGTGTCAGATTTTTCAAATTCAATTTGATATTTTTCATTGTCAATGCCTGTAATAATATTATCTAGATAAGAATATGCGAATCTTATTGATTTGCTTTTAGCCCATTCAGGTAATAAATGCACATAGTAGTTAAAAACTATAAACCCTCTTTTTTTATTTATGTAAGTTATACTTAGAATGTCTTTTAACATCATTCTACCGTAACAAAAATCACCATTTTTATTAAATTCTTTTTTTCCTAACTTGGTTAAGTTCCATAATTTATTTTTTCCTCTTTTAAAATCCAATTTCACTAATCCAGCATCAACAAGAGATTCCATGTTCGCATTAACCCATATAGAATTTTCATTAATTGATACTGGCCATTCAGTTTCACCTAGGCATAATAATATTTTATCGTCAATTTTTTTTTGTATTTTTTTTCTAAAAGATTCATTTTCTCCTGAATGACAAAAAAAAGATAAAAAAAATAAAAAAAATAAAAAAAATAAAAAAAATTTCATAAACTACACTCCATATTATATTCTGTCATGGCATCACTAACATTTTTATATTTTTTCTTTGTAAGATAGGATTTAGTATAATCCCAATAATAATTTGAAATACCAGGCACTTCATTGTTATATTTTATATCATATTTAATAAATTCTACTGGGTATTCTCCAAATATGTCATCATCATTATTTTTTTTGCGAAAAAAAATAATATAATAAACCCCATTTTTTACCCTTAGCTCGTAATCTTGTATTTTTATTTCAGAAGCAGATAATTTAAAATCAAACCAAGTAAAACCAGTATCATTTGGGAGTGGAACTATATTAAATTTCCCATTTTTATTTTTTATAAAAACAGTTAATGTGTTACTTGGATGAGATGTATTGTTTTCAAATTTGGCATAAAAAATTACATCTTTTTTTCCATCACCATTCAAATCTATAAGATTGATTCCATCCTTTAGATTTACCTTATTTCCGCAATGAGAAAATGCCTCAAACGAGAAAAGTAAAATAAAAATAAGGTAAAATTTATTTTTCATTTAAATAGCTCCTAACTAATCTAAATCCAACATCTGGCATAATATATCCTGAACTATGGTTATCACAACTGGATAAGCTGTTTGCATGGGAAAGATAACTTCCACCACAAAAATAGTACAACTTAACTGTACCAAGTTCATAACTATCATAGACCCATTCAGAAACATTTCCACTCATATCGTATAAATCTAAGTCGTTTGGAGATAATTTACCTACAACCTGTGTTCCAAAATTACTTGTATTAAACTCTGGATACCATGCCACCTTCTTAGAATCATTGCTTCCAGAGTGATAGTATCCATATCTTCCTAATCGTAAGGCAGGTTTTCCGCCCCTTGCTGCAACATGCCATTCATTTAAGGTAGGTAAACGATAGCCATTAGCGTTTGTATTTATAAAGATCTCTAAGTTTTTGTCTTTTTTTCTAATAATTTTATTTCCTTTTTGAAAATATACTGGAGTGAGTTTTAATTTCTCACTTAATGCATTTGAAAAAAGAATGGTATCTAACCATTTAATACTAGTCACAGGATGCCTGCCTTCATCCTGCTCAGGAGGAAGACAATCTTCATAATATGCCCCATTACATCCATCATCAAAATCATAACCATTTAATATAGCCCATTCATATACCTCTTTATATTCTGAATAAGTAACTTCATTCTTCATGATATAAAAAGAATTTAATGTAACATTAGAATGAGATTCATAATTTTGAGCGCCAAACACACTACCAACGTAAAAATCACCGCCTTCAACAAAGCTGAGTTTCATGTTATCAAATGAATATGCTTTTGATGACATTATTATAGATAAAAACAAATAAATATATTTCATTTTTTTTCCTATATTTCAATGTTGCTTTTCGGGTATGAGCAGCAAGTCAATATATATCCAGAAGATATTTTATCTCTAGATATTCCACCAGAATGATCTAAATTAACTTCACCAGAAATAAGCTTTACTTTACATTTGCCACAATATCCAGAAGCGCAATGATATTTTAATTTAACTCCATTATTATAAGCACATTTCAAAATCGTTTCATTCGATGATATATCAAAAGAATCATTTCCAATTTTTAATTTAAAGACATCCATTTTTATCTCCCGTATTTTTTTAATCTTAAAATAATCTCTTTCATTATCTTTTTGTTTTCTGTAACAAAGGTATCTGAAGCCACTGCATTTTCATTTATCCTTCTTAATAAATATGGCAATGATTTATCAATTGGCCCATATGGCAAATATTTACACGTCCTAATACCATTGTAAGCTAGTTTTGATGAAATATGATCTCCAATCCCGTACAATTGTCCAATCCAAAATGATTTGTTTTTTAATTCATTCTTATTTAATATGATTGATATACTATTTTCATTATGAGTTGCAAAAAAAGGATAAAAATACTCAATTCTTTTTGATATGTATTCAACTAAATAATTATAATTTAAATCAGTCTCTTCTTTTTTTAAAAAAAATGTTCCAATTGATTTTTCTTTATGTTTAATCTCTTCTTCTAAATAAGCTCCTCTAACAATCTTAATACCAACTTTAATGTTATTATCAATAGCAATTTTATGTAGTAACATCAGAAGATCAATGGATTCTTTTTTGTAGGATTGTATTGTTAATGTTATAATAGGTAATATTTTATTGTGTTTAATAATGCTATCTATGACAATCTTGTCTACTGCCGCCTGAATCCAAGATTGCTCTGCATCAATCATAACTTTAACTGATTTAATTTCTGCATAATGAAATATTTTTTCATAACGTTCTAATATCCTACTCCAAGAATTAATTTTTTCTCCAAAAAAATTCCAACCTCTCATTTTTTCTTCATAAAGATGAATATCTCCTAGTGATGAAGGCTTAATGGCAACATATGGTATATTGGACTCTTTGCTAGCGAGATCAATTAATTTTAATGTTGACTCTAGCGCATTATCAAAGAAAATTTCGTCGTTTTTCCCTTCAATTGCATAATCTAATATGCTATGAATATTATTTTTTGATAGAAAAATCACATTAGCCTTTGCTTCATCTATACTTTCACCACCAAAATAAACCCCATTTAAAAACCTAATAAAAAACTTATTTTTTTTATTTAAAATAAATCTCATCATCCATAAAGAAATTTTTTTTGTGATTTTATTTGTTAACAATAAAGTTACAAAAAACTTAAGAAAAAGGGTTGATATACTATATCTAGAATACAGTGATGTTTCGTCTTTAAAAACTTTATTGTTGTTTGATTTTTTATTAGCCATTATTTGTAATTTCTATAGTTATAACAACTCATATGTCACTTTATTTTTACCTCCCCTTCTATGAAGGGGGAGGAATTTAAATATCAGCAGTTTGCCCACGGTAAAGACGACGAACGATATTATCGTCATCAAATTCTTCCCTTTCATGAATAACTCTTCTGTTATCCATTATAATTAAATCACCTCTTTCCCAATAATGCTTATAATAATAGCGGGGATTTTTCATAAATTCAGTAAGCTCAGCAAAAAATCTCTTTGTTTCTTCATCTGTGAACCCAACAATTCTTGGCTCCCAGCTGGCTGGTTGTCCCTCATCGAATGGAAAATATATTAGCATTTTTCTCACCCATCCAAGGTCAGTAAATACAGGAACCTGAAACCATCCAGCAGGAGATACATCTACGTAGTAGCCATATTCTAGAACTCTTACTTCAAAAATTTCATTTTCTAAAATATTTAATAAATGTTTAGGCATTTCTTTGCATGCAAGAACATGGTCACAAACGGTAGTTGCTCCTCGAAACTTCATGTTTTTTATTTCAGCAGCATATAAAAAAACTTGATCTACTTGCGATAATAATAACCCACCATCAGCATGAAATGGGAGTTGTCCACGCCCAGTGACAATTTTTCCTTTTTCGCCTTCAAGTTTTAATGTATCACGATACCCAAAACCAACATCTATTTTTTCATCTGCATACTCAACTATTGTTCCATATTTGCTGTATATATCGCGAAATTCATCAGCATTAAGGTTTATTTTATTGACTACAATAAAGCCTTGTCTCATTAGAAGATTTTTAATTTCTTTAGCAGAAGCTTTCAAAAAATCATCTGTACTAATGTTAGCACCAAAACCTGACTGCATTATTGGTGACCATTGTAAATTTTTATTCATTTAATTATCCTCATAATATTTATCACCAAGTACTTTTTTAAAGTGCTTTTGAGAATCTCTAGAGCCAAACGAATTTTTATGAACTAATTTTGATTCTTTTCTGCTATCTTCCAAGATATCAACGAATTTTTTGTTCATAAATTTTTTTGTGTTCGAGTATGCTGTTTTCGGATATTTTGCTAGTAAATTAGCGCGTTCTATAGCTGTTTCTAAAAGAATTTCTTTATCTATTACCTGATTTGCAATGTTGTATTTAATACACATTTCTGATGAAAGTTCTTCGCATTCAAATACAATTTTTCTCATTATATTATGTCCATGTGTAAAACTAAGTATAGCTGCACCTACAGAACAGCCAATACCGTGTTTTAATTCAGGCATTATAAATTTAGCTTCGCTTGATATAATTCTTTGGTCAAACATTAGAGCAAATTGAAATCCCATTCCTACAGCATAACCATCTACCGCAGCTACTGTTGGTTTGTTTACGTTTAAAACAGCACAATATAGATCAATCACTCTATCTATCCAACGTTCCACATTTTCTCCTGATAGATTTTTAACTTCATTGAAATCTCCCCCAGAAGAAAAAGAACGATTCTCTCCACCATAAACAACAATGGCTTTAACATTGTCATCTTGATCAGCTTTAATTAAAGATTTTTTAATTGAATTTTCTAAGCTTTCACTAAATGGATTATGCTTATTTTCATGGTTAAGTATAATTACTCTAATTGAGCTAAAATCTCTTTCTATTACCATATCTAACTCCTTTTTATA
This sequence comes from Photorhabdus bodei, assembly GCF_003287735.1. GTDB lineage: Bacteria > Pseudomonadota > Gammaproteobacteria > Enterobacterales > Enterobacteriaceae > Photorhabdus > Photorhabdus kayaii. The sequence goes on from NZ_NSCM01000033.1 coordinate 15,466, forward strand.
ATTTCACGCAACTTGGTTGAATTTGCTTCTTCAATTGACAATTTTCCTGTCAAAAACTCTTTATATATAGAATAACTAAACCTTGTTTTATCTTGATAGTTATTTACTTCAGTTCCTATCATTGTTGCAAAAAACTTATTGACAGATGATCCTTCATGAATACCTATTTTTTTTCTCCATATTATTTCTTTTGGGAGGATATTTATACTGCTTGCATATTCCCGTAAAATATTTTTAACTTCATTATCTCTTATTTTAAAGTATGGGTCCAAATTATGACATAAAGATATAAGATTATTAGTCCAAAATGGGTGATAAACGTTCAACCCATAATTTCCTGCTCCATGAGTTGAAAATTCTCCTGTCCATTTAGTTCTATAAACTTGCTCAGATAATATTTTATTTGGTTCAATATAGGATTTTCCGGGTTCTAATATCCCTCCAAATAATAGATCAGAACCATATCCTGTTATCAATGAGTTAACTTTTCCTTTTGCTAATTCATAAACATTAAATAATCCTGATTGAATCTCAGAAGATAATCCGTCAAATATTTCATTATGATAAATAGCTTTTACTACACCTGATATAACTTCATCTTCACTAAGAATTTTAACTTCGTGTTCTGTACCGAGATAATCAGAAACAATTTTAGAAAATTCAAATTCATTGCTTAATTCTGTTCCTATAGACCATGTTTTTACTTTATCAAAATACTTTGATGCTAAAGCAGTAACTAAACTTGAATCTAATCCTCCTGATAGTGGAACACCTATAGTTTCATTATTTTTAGATAACCGGGAAATAGAATTTCTCAAATCAGAATCAATTATTTCAAGAAGGTCACTTTCTTTTATATCAAAAAGATTTTCCTCTACAGGAGGTATTACATATTCAACTCCTAAATGAGGATATCTTTGTTCATCAAATGTTAATTTATTTATTGTACCAGGCTTTAATCTGGACACATTTCTTATTGGTGAAAAATTATCTGGTTTTAGTGAGCTTTTAATAACTTCGCTTTCAGATTTGAAATCAAAAGCTTTATCTCCCTCTACCTTACCAACAATCTTCAAGCTATTAGTAATCCAAATCAAATCTGTCTGTACTAAATTTACTAAATTTAATCCTCTAGACTCCGTTGTTACTTCTATATTTCCTTTTTTATCCTCAATAAAAAGGCAATAATCCCCTTCTGCTATAGAAATAATGGAATTACCAAATTTTTCTCTAATTAATAATAAAACCTCCACATCGCTAAGCACACCAGCTCTTCCTTCTATTTTTCCAAGAATGGATCTGATGGTAGATATGTTATATATATTACCAATTAAAAAAGCAGTATATCTTTCACTTTTAAATTTAGATACATTTGTTGTATTACGGAAGAGTATTCTTCCGGTAGATAACTCATCAAATTGAAACTCATTTGTTAATTCATTTAAATTTTTATCAAAACTATATTTGACAAAGCAAAATTCAGAGCCCAATTTTAAACTCCTTTCATAACTTTGTAAAAACAATTAAGAATCTAGATAATTAAAAGATTAGCACATTAAATGAATTTATCAATGTATTTGACATTAAAATTAAAATTATTTATATATCTAATCTAATTATTTGTTTTTAAAACAGAAACCGCAATATTACCGTATCAATGGCAATTATGTATGATTATATTCTCTCTGTACTCTGTATTGGCACAGTGGATAGAATTTCATAAAAACTCCTGAATGACGGATGGCATAAGATTGAAGCAGGCAATGCTACAATGCCGGCGGTTGAAAGTTAACTTTCTTTGTATGGAGTGTTTGTGTCTTTATTGCCTGTATATGAGATCGTCGAACCTGTCCTGAGTGCGTTGAAAAATTCACAACAGGTCCTGCTTCATGCTCCGGCCGGTGCCGGGAAGTCGACGGCTTTACCATTGGAAATTCTGAAAAAAGCTGATTTCTCTGGGCGTATCATCATGTTAGAACCACGGCGGATTGCCGCTCGCAGTGTTGCTAATCGCCTTGCCGCTCAACTGAATGAAAATATCGGGCAGACCGTGGGTTACCGAATGCGTTCAGAAACAAAAGTGAGTACAACTACTCGCCTTGAAGTGGTAACAGAAGGCATTTTAACCCGTATGTTGCAGCAAGATCCCATGCTAATCGGGGTTTCTCTGGTGATTCTGGATGAATTCCATGAGCGCAGCTTGCAAGCTGATTTGGCGTTGGCATTGTTGCTGGATGTACAGGCAGGGCTGCGGGATGATCTGCGAATTTTGATCATGTCAGCGACGCTGGATAATCAGCGGCTCTGTTCTTTATTACCTGATGCGCCGGTAATCATTTCTGACGGGAGAAGCTTTCCTGTGACCAGACATTATTGTCCTTTGTCTGCTCACCAACCTTTTGAACAGAGTATAGCCACCGTTGTATTGCGGTTACTCCAACAGGAGCAAGGTTCTGTGCTGTTGTTTTTGCCGGGTAGCGGGGAAATTCAACGGGTGTTTGGACTGCTTAGCGGGAGAGTTGCTGAGGATACCGATTTGTGCCCGTTATACGGTGCGTTGTCATTAGCTGAGCAACAAAAAGCGATCGAACCTTCACCATCTGGACGCCGTAAAGTTGTTTTGGCGACTAACATTGCAGAAACCAGTTTAACGATTGAAGGTATTCGGTTGGTGATTGATAGTGGTCTTGAACGCACGACGCGTTTTGAACCCAAAAATGGTCTGACTCGCCTGATCACTCAACGCATCAGTCAAGCCTCTATGACACAACGAGCGGGTCGGGCAGGACGGTTGGAAGCCGGTGTGTGTTGGCATCTATTCAGCCAAGAACAGGCAGAAAGAGCGGCAGAGCATAGTGAGCCCGAAATTCTGAATGCTGATCTCAGTGGCTTATGGTTCTCCTTATTGCAGTGGGGATGTCATGATATTTCCCAATTGTGCTGGCTAGATAGGCCACCTGCCGCCGCTCTGGCAGTAGCCAAATCACTGTTATTACAGTTAGGTGCAATCAGTAACAATGGTCAGTTAACGTCCAGAGGCAGAAAAATGGCGGAATCCGGTAGTGATCCGCGTCTGGCAGCGATGTTATGTGCAGGGTTGGAACAAGGGGCCGATATGCTGGCAACCGCCGCTATGCTGACCGCGATTCTGGAGGAGCCGCCCCGTGATGGTCAGCCGGACATCACTTATTGGGTTGAGCAGCGACAAGCTCATTGGTTACGGCGGGCAAAGCAGTTAGTTAGAAATATGGGTGATCATTTTGGTGAGCCAGACGGTGGATTTGCTGCAATGCTATTAGCCCAAGGTTTCCCTGACAGAATAGCCAAAAATCGGGATAAGGGAGGGCGTTTTCAACTGTCGAACGGTCTGGGAACGATAATCGATGATGAAGAAACGTTATCTGGCGAATCGTGGCTGGTGGCTCCTTCATTATTACAAAACAGTAGAAATCCTGACGCGCGTATTTTGCTGGCTTGTCCTCTGGATATTGAACGACTGATACAGCAACAGCCGAATTTATTCAGTGAACAGAGTGTCGTTGAATGGGATGATAACAAAGGGACGTTGCAGGCTTGGAAGCGGCTGCAATGTGGCAGCCTGACAGTAAAAGCCCAACGATTGGCAAAGCCTTCCGATGAGCAATTACAACAGGCTCTGCTAAACTGGTTACGCAGTGAGGGATTACATGAGCTGAATTGGTCACCTGCGGCGGTTCAGTTGTGCATCCGTATCCAATGTGCGGCCAAATGGTTGCCTGAAATGCCGTGGCCGCCAGTCAATAATGATGCATTAATGGCTTCTCTTGATGATTGGTTAATGCCGTTCCTCACTGGTGTGCGTGATTTGAAAGGGCTGAAACAGATTGATTTATTGCCGGCACTGGAAAATTTGCTGGATTGGCAGCAACAACAGTGTCTGGATAATGAATTGCCTATTTATTACACTGTCCCTACCGGCAGTCGGATAGCAATCTGTTATTTCAGTGATAAACCACCGGTATTATCAGTTCGGATACAGGAAATGTATGGTGAGCGGCAAAGCCCATCTCTGGCAAAAGGGCGGGTAACACTGGTGCTTGAACTACTATCACCTGCCCAAAGGCCATTGCAGATCACACAGGATTTGGCTGCTTTTTGGCAAGGATCCTATCGTGAAGTGCAAAAAGAGATGAAAGGGCGTTATCCAAAACATTTATGGCCGGATGATCCGGCGAATACGGTACCGACTCGGCGGACAAAAAGATATTCGTAATAGAGTTTAACCCTTGTTTTTGCCGGCGAATAAATTCATTAAAAAATATGAAAACCCAATAATAGCATCTAAACGGTTTCGGAGAATTTTGGAATGTCTGGTGAAGATCGTCAACCAATCGGACGTAAAGGCAAAAAATGGGTATCCCGCCGTAAACGGTCAATAAAAAGACGGTATCTGTTGGATGATAATGGCTATGAAGATGAGGACTACGATGATGAAGAGGATCAACCCATGACAAAGAAAGGAATGTATTCCCGTCCACCTAAGAAAAAGTGGCGTTGGTTCTGGTTGTTATTCAAGATATTCATTATTTTTGCCGTATTATTGGCGGCTTATGGTGTCTATCTGGATGCCAAAATCCGCGATCGCATTGATGGGAGAGTTTGGGAATTACCTGCGGCAGTCTATGGCCGCATGGTCAATCTTGAACCGGGTATGAACTACAGTAAGAAAGAGATGGTACATCTGCTGGAAGGGATGCAGTATCGCCAGGTGACGAAAATTACCCGTCCCGGAGAGTTTTCTGTCAGAGGTGAAACCATTGAAATGTTGCGTCGTCCGTTTGATTTCCCAGACAGCAAAGAGGGGCAGATCCACGCTCTGCTAACTTTCAGTGATAACCGTTTGGCGGGGATCGAAAATCTGGAAAATCAACGTCAGTTTGGGTTCTTCCGCCTTGATCCGAAGCTGATTACCATGTTGCAGTCTCCCAATGGGGAGCAGCGGCTATTTGTGCCGCGTTCTGGTTTCCCTGATTTACTGGTTAACACCTTGCTGGCGACCGAAGATCGCCATTTTTATCAACATGATGGTATTCGTATTCTTTCCATTGGGCGTGCAGCACTGGCTAACTTGACTGCCGGGCGTACCGTTCAGGGGGGAAGTACCCTGACGCAGCAATTGGTGAGAAACTTGTTCCTGACCAATGAGCGCACTTTGGTGCGCAAAGCCAATGAAGCTTATATGGCTGTGCTGATGGATTATCGTTACAGCAAAGATCGGATTCTCGAACTGTATCTGAACGAAGTTTATTTAGGCCGAAGTGGTGATGGGGAGATCCGAGGATTCCCGCTGGCGAGCCTCTATTATTTTGGTCGTCCCGTGGATGAATTGAGTTTAGATCAACAGGCGTTGCTGGTCGGTATGGTGAAAGGGGCTTCACTCTATAATCCGTGGCGTAATCCTAAACTCACTCTCCAGCGTCGTAATGTGGTGCTCAAGCTGTTACAAAACCAGCAAATTATTGATGAAGATCTTTATAAATTATTGAGTGCTCGTCCACTGGGGGTAAAACCGAAAGGTGGTGTTATTACCCCGCAACCGGCGTTTATGCAGCTCGTTCGTAAGGAGTTGCAGGACAAACTGGGGGATAGAGTGAATGATCTGTCCGGCGTGAAAATCTTCACTACTTTGGACCCGGTATCTCAAGATGCGGCTGAAAACGCAGTAGAAGAGGGGATTGCCAGCCTGAGAAAAACTCGCAAAATTGCTGACCTTGAAGGAGCAATGGTAATTGTCGATCGCATCAGTGGTGAAATCAGGGCGATGGTTGGTGGTTCTCAACCGCAGTATGCTGGATTTAACCGAGCAATGATGGCGCGTCGTTCAATTGGTTCACTGGCAAAACCTTCGACTTATTTGGCGGCATTGAGTGAGCCTGATCAATTTCGACTGAATACTTGGCTGTCGGATGAACCTCTTGCGGTAAAACAGCCGAACAGCAAGGTTTGGGAACCGAGAAATTATGACCGTCGTTTCCGTGGACGTGTCCTGTTGATAGATGGGCTGGCAAATTCATTGAATATTCCTACGGTGAATCTTGGATTGGCGGTTGGCCTTGATCATGTCAGCAACACATTGATCCGGCTTGGCGTACCGGAGGAAGTGATTCAACAGGTTCCAGCCATGTTACTGGGTTCTCTTAGCTTGACACCTTTAGAAGTGGCGCAGGAATACCAGACGATGACGAGTGGCGGCAATCGTGCGACGCTTTCCGCGTTACGTTCTGTCATCGCGGAGGATGGTACCGTGATATATCAGAGTTACCCACAGGCTGAACGGGCTGTACCAGCTCAGGCGGCTTATCTGACGCTATATGGTATGCAGCAGGTGGTGGCGAATGGAACTTCTCGTTCTCTGAATGCTAAGTTTGGTCGCTATAATCTGGCGGGTAAAACGGGCACTACCAATGATCTGCGTGATAGCTGGTTTGCCGGAATCGATGGTAAAGAAGTGGTGATCGCATGGGTTGGCCGCGATAACAACGGACCGACCAATCTGACAGGCGCTACAGGGGCGTTGAATGTATATCGCCGTTATCTGGAAAATCAGACGCCGCTGATGTTGAATAACATTCCACCGGAAGGCATTGTCGATATGGCGGTTAATCAGGATGGCAGCTTTAGCTGTAGTGGCAGTGGCTGGAGAACATTACCGGTTTGGACTTATGACCCACAGAGTTTGTGCCAGCAAACAGCGGTATCAGCACCTGTTCAACAGCAAGAACAAGCACCGGGCTGGTTGCGAGAGATGTTTGGTCAATAATAACTATTTGATGAGATGAATGACAAAGCGCTGATCTTCTGGTCAGCGTTTTGATTTTCTGAGTTTACCGGCTTCCTAAACATACCGCGCCATTATCTTTTCGACTTTACATTATTATCGCAATAGCGGTGATACCTACATTTGTTGTGTAATTGCATGTAAGTTTTTGCAAAATGTGATGTTTTACACCTGTTGGAGACAATAAAATCAGCAATTTTCATAATATTCCTATATGTTTTTTAAGTGAAATATGATGAATTTATTTAGCTGATTTGCGAGTAGATGTATTAGCATTTGAACAAGTTGTATAGACGTTTTCTGGAATATTTTTTCTAATTTTCTACCTTTATTGGATAGAGGTTAATAAACCGTTATCCGTGTTTATATACTAGAGGTCAGATATGAATAAAGAGGTTATATATCCGTTATCTTTCAAGTTGCCTCTTTGTTGGCTGCACTCACTCACCCCAGTCACATAGTTCTCTATGCTCCCGGGGATTCGCTCCCTTGCCGTCGCGATGCATCTTGAAATCCGTAGGGTATAAATAATGGCAATCAATATTGAAGCGTTAATAAATAGCCTAAAAATCTTATTCACTCGGCAAGATTTTTATTCATTGGAAAAACTAAGCCCGCTGTTCACCAAAAAAATGGCCAATGGGATTATTGAGGAAACCATAGAAAAAGTCTCTGCTTGGAGTAAGATAGCCGCTGATTTTGGTGTACCAAAATCGTTGATTGATCTAGTTGATACAAATTTGAGATTGAATATCTAATATTGAAATTCTTATTTTCAAAAACAAGCTATAAATATAGGCAGCTTAGGAGTTGTTGTTAAAAAAGCCCTGCATTACAGGACGTTTGTGTGAGAGGCTTGATGCAGATGGGGATTATGTGTTTGCCGATGCTGATTTATCAGCTTGAGCCTGTTTCCGGCTCTTCGGCTTCCTGTTCAGCGGCCTGAGCATTACTTTCGTTCAACTCTTTGGCTGACGCCCCAACGTGGATGCCATTTTGCAAGAAATTGGACTATTTAATTATATCGATATAGAAAGTGATGAAGAAGAATTATTTACTAACCTGAGCATAGAACCTATATAGATTACTCCAACTCCTTTCTAGTCATTTGGGGTGATTTTTATCAATAAGCCCTAAAATATCCTATGTGAATTTTCATATAATCCAGAACTCTATTCCAAATAAGCTATTGATAGCGTCATCAGATATTATGAGCGATTAATGATGCCATTGTATCTGGTTAGGAAAAAGAGAATATCGGTTATTTTTATGATTAAGATTTTTTAGATATATACCTGTCATCCTTCAAGTTGCCTCTTTGTTGGCTGCACTCACTCACCCCGGTCACATAGTTATCTATGCTCCCGGGGATTCGCTCCCTTGCCGCCGCGATGCATCTTGAAATCCATAAGGTATAGATTTAGACGAATAACAGGTAAATAGTTAATGAATAAGCTTTATGGATGAAGCTCATTATCTGCTTAAATGGCTGTTAATTTTATATGATTTTATATTGCTCATCAATTAAAAAATTTTCATATTTTATCGCTGTTTTGATAACAAAATCAAACAACGTTATTAATGATTTTCGATGCCCATATGCTAACATGATTAAAAATTTGTTACTTTATAATTATGGACATAATAAATAATCACGTGTGTAAATAATTTGATATTATATTTTCAAGGAGATATATGAAAAATGCAGCGCAAATTGTAAATGAGGCTTTAAATCAAGGAATTACTCTGTTTGTTGCTGATAACCGATTACAATACGAAACTAGCCGTGATAGTATTCCTGCGGAATTGTTTAGTGAATGGAAAAATTATAAACAAGAGTTGATCGACTTCTTAAGCCAGATCGATGCAGAAGAAGAAATTCAAACATATCAATTACAGAATATCCAACGTGATGGCCATGCAGAACATTATCCACTCTCATTTGCTCAACAACGCCTGTGGTTTATCGACCAACTTACCGAAGGTAGCCCCCAATATAATTGTCCCGGATATTTGAGATTACGGGAACAACTGAATTTCAATGCTTTTAAGGCTGCTGTAGAAACGTTGCTTGAGCGCCATGAAGCGTTACGTACCCATATTAAAATTATTGATAATGAGCCACGGCAAGTCATAACACATTCCTATGATTTACCCATTACACTACATGATCTGACTGCATTCTCTGAAACTGAGCAAGAATCTCAAGTCAAAAGATTCAGTAAAGAAGAAGATAACTTGGTTTTTAACCTCAGTACTGATTTGATGTTGCGTATTCGCCTGATAAAGCTGGCTGAAAATGATTATGTGATTATCTATACCATTCACCATATTGCCTGTGATAGTTGGTCAATAGAAATCTTTATCAATGAACTTATCACCTTATATCGCGCGTATAATAAAGGAGAAATAGCCCCATTACCGCCACTTAAAATCCAATATACCGATTATGCTCAATGGCAACGAAATTGGCTGCAAGGTGATATTCTCAAAAAACAATTGGATTATTGGCAAACCCAGTTATCAGGTATTTCTCCACTTCACCGTCTTCCACTGGATAACCCACGACCAGAGAAACAGAGTTTTGAGGGGCATCTTAATGATCAACGTATTTCAAGGGATTTAACACAAGAAATAAGAGCATTATGTCACCAACATGAAGTCACATTATTCATGTTTCTGGAGACAGCCTTTGCCGTATTGTTGAGTCGTTACAGTAATGAAAAAGACATTCTGGTCGGAACACCACTTGCAGGGAGAAGACACCATGATATTGAGCCGCTGATTGGCTTTTTTGTTAACTCTCTGGTGATCAGAACGGATTTATCTGGCCAGCCTACTTTCAGTGAGTTATTAAAGCAGAATAGTCGCACTATCCTGGATGCGTATGCACATCAAGATCTGCCATTTCAAATGCTGGTGGAAAAAATGAGTCCGGGACGAAACTTAAATTATAACCCTATATTCCAAATCGCTTTTACTCTGGAGAATACTCAACGTGATACGATACTGGCGCGGGATAATAATATTGAGTTTGAAGAACGTCTTCTTTTAAAAGTCCGATTTGATTTGGAAATTCATATTTATGAAGAAGAGGAGGGAGGATTATCCCTTTTATGGGTTTATGACAGCAGCTTATTCAAAAATATGACTATTGGAAGATTACTCGCTAATTATGAAACCTTGCTTGCTAATATTGTTAGTGTCATGAAGCCATGTATTGGCTCCGATCTGATACACAGGGAACCTTCTGTCCATGAGATTCCACTATTAGCAGAAGCTGAAATACACACTTTATTACATGAATGGAATGGCCTACAGGATCGTAGCCAGCATGGAGGCTGTTTTCATGAACTGTTTGAGGAGCAAGTTGCCCGATATCCTGAAAGAACAGCAGTTATTTTTGACGGCAATTCATTAAGCTATCAGGAACTAAATAAACAAGCTAACCAACTCGCTCATTACTTGACAGAGCAAAAGATCAAACCAGAAGCATTGGTCGCGCTCTGTATTCCTCGTTCAATACGCGCTGTAGTAGCGCTACTGGGGATTATTAAAGCAGGGGGAGCTTATTTGCCGTTAGATCCCAGTTATCCGAAACCTCGTCTTCAATATATGTTGGAACACAGCGAAGCTGAATTCATTCTGACCGAAACAGATTTGATAGAAAAACTCCCAATCAGCCAGCAGAAAGTCGTCTGTTTGGATACGGAGATAATGCAATCACAATTGCAGCACATGCCTACGGATAATATCGCTGAACGCCCATTCCCACTCACGGAAAATAACCTGGCTTACGTCATTTATACCTCTGGTTCTACGGGTAAGCCGAAAGGGGTTATGTTGGAACATAAGGGGTGGGTAAATTTGGCCCTTTCACAGGCGGGTTTATTTGGTGTTGATTCATATAGCCGGGGATTGCAGTTCGCTTCCTGGAGTTTTGATGCCATGATCTTAGAAATATCTATGACACTGGCGTATGGAGCAGCACTTTATTTAATTTCAGAAACCCAACAGCATACCCCTGAATATTTGGATGAGTTAGTTGATAAACATCAGATTACCCATGCTGTATTACCACCTGCTTTGCTGCCTTACCTGGACTTTAATAAATGGCGTTCCGTTTCAACCTTACTTTTAGCAGGGGAAGCTGTACCACCACAGAGCGCTGTTCGTTGGTCACAGGGCAGAAAACTGTTCAACGTATATGGCCCGACAGAGTGTACTGCCATTGTGACTTCGGGCTTATTAACTGATGACAAAATTACAATTGGGAAACCATTGCCCAATACCGTTATCCGTATTCTTGATCCATCAGGCAATCTAGTACCTATTGGTGTTGCCGGGGAATTATGTATTGGTGGCATCCAACTGGCGCGCGGGTACTTGAATGCCCCTGAAACAAACGCAACGAAATTTATTACTGATTTAACGGACAAAGCCCAATCCCTACGTTTATACCGAACGGGAGATTTAGCCCGTTGGTTGCCTGATGGTAGTGTGGAATTTATTGGCCGGATTGACTCTCAAGTCAAGATTAGAGGATTTAGGATTGAGTTGGGAGAAATCGAAATTGCACTGGTCGGACATGACGCCTTAAGCAATGCTGCGGTTATTACTTATGGGAACGATAAGAGATTGATTGCCTATGTTTGTCCAACCAAAGATTGGCTGGATAAAAAAGGGCTGAAATTTAATGCCGACAACGCATCTCAGTCTTCCGATATTAAAACTGAACTTTCGGAGCTACTTGAATCAGCACTGAAAAAACAATTACCAGAATACATGGTTCCAAGCCTTTATATTCCGCTGGAGCGAATGCCACTCACGTTAAATAACAAAGTGGACAAAAAAGCGTTGCCTATTCCAAATGAAAATGATTTCCGCCAACAAAGTTATATTGCGCCAAGAAATGAAGTGGAGAGAAAAATTAGCCAGTTATGGCAAGAAGTGTTGGGCGTTAGCCAAGTCGGCATTTATGACAACTTTTTTGTGCTGGGTGGTCACTCTCTTCAGGCAACCCGCCTTATCAGCTTAATACGCAATGATCTAAACATTGAAATACCGTTGAGCAGTGTCTTTGAGCATCCAACACTTGAGCGATTAGCACGAATCGCCACGATTCATCAGGTTAAAGAAAAAAGAAAGCATTTCCAGGCTGGGCAAGAGACAATACAAGAACTATTGGAAGGTGATATATGAAAAATGCAGCACAAATTATCAATGAAGCTTTAAATCAAGGGATTACTCTGTTTATTATTGATAACAAACTGAAATATAAAACCAGCCGAGATAGCATTCCTCCGGAACTGCTCAGTGAATGGAAACAACATAAACAAGAATTGATTGATTTCCTGAAGCAAATCGATTCAGAAGAGGATTCGGACACTCACCGACTGCAAGGTATTCCGCGTTATGAGCGTGCGGAACATTACCCACTTTCATTTGCTCAACAGCGTTTGTGGTTAATCGATCAACTTACCGAAGGCAGTCCGCAGTATAACTGCACAGGTGATTTCAGGTTGAGAGAGTCGCTTAATCTCAACGCTTTTGAGGCGGCTATAGCAACATTGCTTGAACGCCATGAATCGCTGCGTACTTATTTCAAAATTATTGATAATGAGCCCCGGCAGGTTATCGCGACTTATTATGATTTGCCGATTACCATACATGATCTGTCCACACTTTCAGAATTTGAGCAGGAACAACAGTTTAAACAACTCGGTGAGCAGGAGTGGAAACAAGCTGTTAATCTCAGCACCGACCTGATGCTGCGTATTCGGTTGCTGAAATTAACAGATGATGATTATTTCATTCTCTATACGATTCATCATATCGCCTGTGATGGCTGGTCGCTGGCAATCTTTATCAGTGAGCTGCTGACATTATATCGTGCTTATTGCCGAGGCGAGGGTAATCCTCTGCCGCCATTACAAGTTCAATATACTGATTATGCCCAATGGCAACGGGACTGGCTGCAAGGTGATATTCTGCAAAAACAACTGGATTACTGGCAAAACCAATTATCAGGTATTTCTCCACTTCACCGTTTTCCACTGGATAATCCACGGCCAGAAAAACAAAATTTTGAAGGAAATGTTCATCCACAACGTATTTCAAAAGCGTTGACCCAAGAAATACGAGCACTGTGCGCCAAACATGAAGTGACGTTATTTATGTTTTTGGAAACGGCTTTTGCTGTGTTGTTGAGTCGTTACAGTAGTGAAAAGGATATTTTGGTTGGAATGCCACTTGCAGGGCGAAGACACCGTGACACTGAGTCTTTGATTGGATTTTTCGTCAATTCACTGGTGATCAGAACGGATTTATCCGGTCAGCCTACATTCAGTGAACTATTAAAACAAAATAGTCGTACGATCCTAGATGCTTATGCACATCAAGACCTGCCTTTTGAGATGCTGGTGGAGAAAATCAGTCCAGAACGGAATTTAAATTATAATCCTATTTTCCAGATCATGTTTGCAGTACAGAATAATCAACGGGATACAACGCTGGAGCAGGATAGTATTGTTACATCCAAAGAACGTTCCCTGCTGACCACCCGATTTGATTTGGAAGTTCATATCTATGAAGAAGACGAAGGTGAGTTATCCATTGGATGGATCTCTGACACCAGCCTGTTCAGAAATGCGACCATTAACAGATTAATCGCCAATTACGAAATTTTGCTGACCAATATTGTTGATGTGATGAAGCATCATGCGGGTATCAGCGAGCCGTCCGTTCATGACCTTCCATTATTGGCGGATGCTGAACGGAATACCTTACTGCATGAATGGAGCGGGCCACAAATTCCTTATCCGACCGGGAAATGTTTCCATGAACTCTTCGAAGAGCGGGTATCACAACACCCTGAAAAAAATGCACTGATTTTGGGCGATGACACCCTGAGTTATCAGTCATTAAATGAGCAAGCTAACCAATTGGCTCACTATCTGCTCGAACAGGGGATCATACCGGACACGTTGGTTGCATTTTGCATACCAAGGTCATTGCAAGCTGTTGTGGCATTATTGGGTATTCTTAAAGCGGGTGGCGCTTATGTACCGTTAGACCCCAGTTATCCGAAAGCCCGCCTCCAATATATGTTGGATCACAGTGAAGTCGAATTCATCCTGACTGAAACTCACCTGGTTGAAAAACTGCCAGTTAACCAACAGAAAGTGATTTGTCTGGATACAGAGATAGTACAGTCTCAGCTACAACATATGCCTACGGATAATATTACTGAGCGCCCACTTCCGCTCACGGAAAATCATCTGGCTTATGTGATTTATACTTCTGGCTCTACCGGTAAACCGAAAGGGGTGATGCTGGAACATAGAGGGTGGGTTAATCTGGCATTCTCGCAAGCAGATTTATTTGGTATTGACTCACATTGCTGGGGGTTGCAGTTTGCCTCTTGGAGTTTTGACGCCATGATCTTAGAGATGTCGATGACATTGGCCTATGGCGCAACACTGTATTTGATTTCCGAAACCCAACGACGCTCCCCTGAGTTGTTGGATGAGGTCGTTGAAAAACATCAGATAACCCATGCTGTACTACCTCCGGCGCTGCTTCCTCATCTGAATTTTAACAAATGGCGTTCTGTCTCAACTTTGCTTTTGGCGGGTGAAGCAGTACCACCACAGATTGCTGTTCGTTGGTCACAGAATAGAAAACTGTTTAACGTATATGGCCCGACAGAATGTACATCCATTGTCACCACAGCTTTACTCACTGACGAGAAGATTACGATTGGAAAACCTTTGCCTAACGTTGTGATGCGTATTCTTGATCCGGAAGGTAATTTGGCTCCGATAGGCGTTATCGGGGAACTGTATATTGGCGGTGTTCAATTAGCACGCGGTTACCGAAACTCACCGGAAATCACAGCAAGGCAGTTTATCCGTGATCCATTCAGCTCACACTCAACGGATGGTTGGGAAAACAGGCTTTATCGAACCGGCGATTTAGTACGCTGGACACCGGATGGTCAGTTGGAATTTATCGGCCGTGTTGACTCTCAGGTTAAGATCCGTAGTCACCGCATAGAGTTGGGTGAAATCGAGACAGTTTTGTCCGGGCATGATGCTTTAAGTAGTGCTGTTGTGATCGCTTATGGTCAAGATGAAGATAAAAAACTCATTGCGTATGTCTGCCCAAGTACAGGGTGGTTAGGTGAAAAAGCGGTTGAATTTAACGCAAGTAGCGTTGAGAACTGGACAGAAATTTTTGATGATCAGTACCGTCAAACCACAACGAAGCCTACAACGAATAGTACTCAAAAAGAGAGCACTCAGAAAGGTGATGTAGTTGCATTAGACAGTGATTTCGGCGGCTGGATGAACAGCTATACTGAACAGCCGATTGCCCTTGAGCAAATGGAGGAATGGTTAGCAGGAATCATGCACAGGATTAAAGCCCTGAATCCTCATCGCTTACTGGAAATTGGTTGTGGTACCGGATTATTGTTGTATCGCTATGCTGAACAGTGCGAATCAGTGGTGGCGACCGATATTTCGGCTGAGGTTTTAAATCGGCATCAACATATTCTGCAACAACGTGGCTGGTCACATGTGCAGCTCAGAAGAGGCGATGCGCTCAACTTAGGAACATTGAGCGCTGATGAATTTGATACTGTCGTGATTAACTCTGTTATCCAATATTTCCCCAATGTTCAATATCTGGAAAAAGTACTTGAACAGTTAATACCGGCGGTGGAAGCGGGTGGGAAAATTTTGCTGGGAGATATCCGCAATTTGGATCTATTAACCGCCCATGCTACAGCAATAGAGCAAAGTCATCTTAACGGGCAGCGTATTCAGGTAGGGACGCTGGCGAACCGTATTCAGCGGCGTTTACAACAAGAACCCGAGTTTTTACTCAGTCCAACTTATTTTGCCCAATTACCGGAGCGTTACCCCGAAATTGGTCGGGTTGATATTCTGGTTAAACGTGGCATCGGCGACAATGAAATGTTGCGTTATCGTTACGATGTCATATTGCACAAAAGAGGTGAAAATACCAAATCTTGTAATGAATTGCTTTCAAATTGGCATAATTTCGATTCTTTTGAAAGCCTGCGTAATTTGTTACAGATGGGCACGGAGGATATATTGGGTATTTCAGGTATCCCCAATGCCAGAATTAAAGATGACCTCACTTTGGCAGAAGGGCTGCGTCACTGGTCAGCCAATCAGATGATAACGCCACCAGCAAATGTCGGCAGTTTCTCCCCACAGGCATTACAACAGGTTCAGGAATTCGAATCCTTACTGCAATATGCTGAACAATGTGGTTATCAATGCGGCATTACATGGTCACAACAGCAACTTGATTTGCTGGATGTAGTTTTTAGTCGTGGTGAGTTACCACCTGTACAAGCACGTACTGACTATAATCAAACCCATTTAGCTAATTATCCGCAAATTTCGGCCATTAGTGGGGAACTTTCAGAATTACTCGAATCCGTACTGAAACAACAATTGCCAGAATATATGGTTCCAGGTCTTTATATTCCTTTGGAACGAATGCCACTCACATTAAATAACAAAGTGGACAAAAAAGCGTTACCGATCCCAAATGAAGACGATTTACGCCGACAAAACTATGTGGTGCCAAGAAATGAAATAGAAATTAAGATCGGTCAGTTATGGAAACGATTATTGAATGTCAGTCAAGTAGGTATCTATGACAATTTCTTCACATTGGGTGGACATTCACTTCAGGCAACGCGCCTTATTAGTTCAATACGTAACGAATTAGAAATAGAAGTTCCGTTGAGAAGTGTTTTTGAACACCCGACACTTGAGCAGCTATCACAGATTGTCACTATTCATCTTATCAAAGAAAAAAGAAAACATTTCCAGGCCGGGAAAGAAACAGCGCAAGAACTATTGAAAGGTGATATATGAAAAATGCCGCGCGAATTATCAATGAGTCTTTAGATCAGGGAATTACTCTGTTCGTGACTGATAACCGTTTACAATACGAGACTAGCCGCGGCAGTATTCCACCAGCTTTGTTCAGTGAATGGAAACGGCATAAACAAGAGTTGATTGATTTTCTGAACCAGCTCGATTCAGAAGAGCAAACTCATCACTTTTTGCAAGATATTCAGCGTGATGGCAAAGCGGAACATTATCCGCTTTCATTTGCCCAACAACGACTATGGTTTATTGATCAACTGGATGGAGGCAGTCGCCAATATAACTGTATGGGGGATTTCAGACTGCGGGAATCCATTAACATAGCAGCGTTTGAGGCGGCCGTTAAATTATTACTTGAACGCCATGAAATCTTGCGGACCCATTTCAAAATCATCAATAACGAACCGAGGCAATTTATTGCCACGGATTTCGATTTACCAATTACACATCATGATTTATCTGCGTTGTCTGAAATTAAGAAAAACGAACAGGTAAAACAAATTAGCAAGAAAGAAGAAAATCTAATTTTCAACCTTAATACCGATCTGATGCTACGCATTAGGTTAATAAAATTGGCAGAAAATGATTACCTCATCATTTATACGATACATCATATCGCCTTCGATGGCTGGTCGATGGCAATATTTCTCCATGAATTTTTCACGTTATACAAAGCTTATTGTCAGGGTGAGACAAATCCGCTACCGCCGCTGAGAATTCAATATGCCGATTATGCCCAGTGGCAACAGGGCTGGCTGCAAGGTGATGTGCTGAAAAAACAGCTGACATATTGGCAGAAGCAGTTAGCCGGAATTTCACCCGTCCACCGTGTGCCGCTGGATAATCCACGGCCAGAGAAACAAAATATCGAAGGGCGGATTCATCTACAGCGCATTTCAGCACATCTTACTCAGGCAATCAGAGCATTATGCACCAAACATAACGTTACACTATTTATGTTCCTGGAAACGGCTTTTGCCGTATTGTTGAGCCGCTATAGTAATGAAAAAGATATTCTGGTTGGAACCGTCATTGCCGGCAGACAACATCCTGATATTGAACCGCTGATCGGTTTTTTTGTTAATTCATTGGTTATCAGAACAGATTTATCTGGTCAGCCGACGTTCAGTGAATTATTAAAACAAAACAGCCGTACCATTCTGGATGCTTATGAACATCAAGCTTTGCCGTTTGAGATGTTAGTGGAAAAGCTCAGCCCAGAACGAAGCTTAAATTATAATCCGATATTTCAGATCATGTTTGCAGTACAGAATAACCGACGTGACGCAATACTGGGACAGGATGATGTTATTGAACTCGGGGATAATTTACTTAGAACAACTCGGTTTGATTTGGAAATCCATGTTTTTGAAGAAGAACAGACAGGAGAATTATCTATAGTATGGATTTCAAATACCAGTCTGTTCTATAGCAGTACCATTGAAAGATTTATCGCCAATTACGCAACCTTGCTTTCTGGCATTGTTGAGGTGATGACAGATGATTCAGTCAATAAAGAGCCCTCCGTTCATGAACTTCCATTATTGGCAGAGGCTGAAAAGCATACTTTACTGTATGAATTAAATGGGCCACAGAACCATTACCCACAAGGGCGCTGCTTTCATGAGTTGTTTGAAGAACAAGTAGCACTGAATCCTGAAAAAACCGCGCTGGTTTTTGGTGAAGAGGCTTTAAGTTATCAAGCTGTTAATGCTCAGGCCAATCAGTTGGCGTATTACCTGATTGAGCAGGGTATCCAGCCAGATATTCTGGTGGCAATTTGCCTTCCCCGGTCATTGCAAACGGTGATTGCACTGCTGAGCATCCTCAAAGCGGGTGGAGCTTATGTGCCTTTGGATGCCAGTTATCCGCAAGCCCGCCTGCAATACATGTTGGCGCACAGCGGTGCTGAATTTATCCTGACCGAAACACCGCTGGTTGATAAATTGCCTATCAGTCAGCAACACGTTATCTGTCTGGATGCCGGAACGGTACAGTCACATGTGCAAAACCTGCCCACTGGCAATATCGTTCATCGTTCAGTGCCCCTGACAGAAAATCATCTGGCCTATGTCATTTATACCTCTGGTTCTACTGGCCGACCAAAAGGAGCGATGCTGGAGCACAAGGGTTGGGTGAATCTGGTACAAGCACAAGCCACGTTATTTGGTGCGGATGCTGATATTCGCGGGTTGCAGTTTGCTTCCTGGAGCTTCGACGCCGCAGTGTTGGAAATGGCAATGACCTTGGCCTATGGTGCCACATTGTATTTGATTTCAGAAACACACCGCCGTTCGCCTGAATGGTTGGATGAGATGGTTGAAAAACACCAAATTACCCATGCCGTACTCCCGCCGGCGCTGTTGCCTTATTTGGATTTCAACAAATGGCGTACAGTTTCAACCTTGTTGTTGGCAGGGGAAGCGGTGGCACCGCATATCGCTGCGCAGTGGTCACAGGGCAGAAAGCTGTTTAACGTTTATGGCCCAACAGAGTGTACTTCGATTGTGACCTCCGCCTTATTAACAGCAGATAAGCGAGTGACGATTGGAAAACCGCTGCCGAATACTGTGATGCGTATCCTGAATTCCGACGGTAATCTGGTGCCTCTTGGGGCTGTCGGGGAACTGCATATCGGTGGCATTCAACTGGCACGCGGTTACCGGAATGCACCGGATATCACGGAAAAACAATTTATCCGAGACCCCTTCAGTACCAACCCGGCAGACCGACTTTACTGTACTGGTGATTTAGTACGCTGGACGCCAGAAGGTGAGTTGGAATTCATTGGCCGCCTGGATTCGCAGGTTAAAATTCGCAGCCATCGTATTGAATTGGGGGAAATCGAATCGGTGCTGGCGGGGCAGGAGATTTTAAGTAATGCTGTGGTGATCGCTGATGGTGATGACAGTGAGGATAGGAAACTCATTGCTTATGTTTGCCCGAGTACGCATTGGCTGGCGGAGAAAGCAACCGCTTTTAATGCAGATTACAGCCAAACGCATTTAGCTGATTACCTGCGACTTCCTGCTATTAGTGGAGAACTTGCGGAGCTACTGGAATCCGCCTTGAAAAAACAACTGCCTGACTATATGGTGCCCAGTCTCTATATCCCATTGGAACGTATTCCACTGAATTTTAACAATAAAGTGGATAAAAAAGCGTTACCTATTCCAGATGAAAATGACTTACGTCGTCAGGCTTATATCGCACCGAGAGATGAAATTGAGGAAAAACTCTGTCAGTTATGGCAAGAACATCTAAAAATCAATCAAATTGGTATTTATGATAATTTCTTCTCACTCGGTGGTCACTCACTTTTGGCCGTTAAAATAACCGCTTCCATAAGAAATACTTTGGCCAATAATTTCAGTATGCATGAGTTATTTGCAAATCCAACCATTGCTCAGATTGCCAGTGTAATTCGTCATAGTCATAAGCATGAAATATCCGCACCGAAGACAACACACAATATATCTGATCACAATACATTTGATGGAAAAATGCCTATTTCTTATTGTCAGAAAATGTATTGGTATTTTATTCAAGAAGCGCTGTTGGAGGACAGTTTCCACGTACCCATTACTTTGCTGATGGAAGGAGAGTTGAATCACAGTGCGTTGGAAAAAAGTTTAAATACCATCTTAGCGCGACATGAAAGTTTGCGTTTTAAGTTTTATAAAGAAAATGGGCAAATTTTCATGCAGCCTGATAATAGTATGAAAATTAATCTTCAAGTTATTGAAGCGTTACCAAGAGGAATCGAGAGAGAACAAATCATTATTGAAATTAATAAGCTCTGGGAAGAGAAATTAAGAACACCTTTTGATGTTTATAATGGCCCGCTAATTAAGACATTCCTGTTGCCTGTTTCGGAAACAATCACGG
This sequence comes from Photorhabdus bodei, assembly GCF_003287735.1. Classification (GTDB taxonomy): domain Bacteria; phylum Pseudomonadota; class Gammaproteobacteria; order Enterobacterales; family Enterobacteriaceae; genus Photorhabdus; species Photorhabdus kayaii. Next base: position 36,106 of record NZ_NSCM01000033.1, read on the forward strand.
TATTATTTATTGATGTGCACCATATTATTTCCGATGGGTGGTCTGTCAATATCATTATGAATGAGTTTAAACAGTTATATACGGCTTATTCACAAGAGCAAGAAAACACGTTGCCACCCGTTGCCATGCAATATTCTGGTTATGTTTATGACTTACAAGAAATCCATGCGACTGAGGCAGCTAAAAAACAAATTAAATTCTGGCAACAACAATTTGCTGATGTTAATCCAGAACGCGACTTTCCTGTTTCTTTCAGAAAACATCTGGCTTCAAAATATCGGTCTCACGCCCGTCATATCAAAATACCAGATTCGCTGGATAAAGCTGTTTTGCAATATTGTGAAACCCAGAAGATCACACCTTATATGTTATTTATGGCTTTGTTCCACACTTGTCTTTTTATGCACTCTGGTGAATCACAACATATTGTTACCTCACCAAAAGCTGACCGAACTCGCATAGAAAGCCATCAAACAATAGGATTATTCTTGGGTGACTTGATAGTAAAATCAAATATCAGTAAGGAAATGGGCCTACAAGGAATCATTAAGCAGGTTAGTCAGTCTATTCATCGCGCCATAGAGAATTCTAATATCCACATGTCTGTCGTGATTGACGCGGTGGGAGAAAAGGCGAGGGATAATATATTTAACGTTCTGTTTAACTATTTGGATGCACAAAGTTTCTATGATTTTATCGACATGTCTAAAGATGAAAAATTATCACTGCCAAATCTTGATGTGGAAGTGATAGAGACCGAAATAATTCCTTTTGAATCACTTGGGATGAATTTCTTATATATGCCACAAAATATCAGTTGTGAACTCAATTACAATCCTGAACTGTATACAGAATCAGTCATTGATAGGATGGCTACATATTATGAACGGTTGTTAAATGTCATCGTATCCGGCCAAGAAAAAGAGAGTATTAGTCAGTTTTATGACTAAATTTTTCTGAGACATGAAGAGATTGGCTTCAGGGATGAGGCTAATACATATAAGATTATCATCACACGCATTCAAGTGGCGGAATATATAGGAGTTAAGTTGCTGATAGTTTCTCACATAGAAAGCAATATTAATAAAGCTGGCATAGGTACTTTTATCTGTTGTGCCTGAGCAATCCCCAGATAACGTTTATAACTTTGGTCAGATTACCCGATATCTTTACCATGAAGTTTGATTAAGATATCAGGTATTGGGATTAACGTATTATGCGATAGTAATTTTGAGATTTACTCCACAGGCTGTTGCATAGCGTTCAAGTGTTGCAATACCTGCTTTCTGTTTCATGTTTTGAATGAGTTTGTAGAATTCTTCTTCCTGTTTAGCTGCTTCATAAGCGGCCTGAGCTTTGGGGGATGAGAGGGCTTGCGCCTTCACTTCTGAAAATGGAATACCCTTAACTTTCATCTGTCATTTCCTCTAATCTTTGTAATGCCAGTTTGATTTCTGTCGGTGGAGTCTTCGGGGTTTTCTTTATCAATGTGCGAAGTATATAAATTCTTTTTCCCTTAGCATAAGCAAAAATTGTTCTGGTGATGTCTTTGTTGCCTACTATCAGTTGAAATAGCCCGTCTCTTAGCGGCTCTATATATTTGATCTATATCTTGATATGTATCCATACTTGTAATATGCTTTGATATATACCAATCAATATTAGGAGGTTGTATGGGGCATATAGCTAAATTGTTTATGAATGGGAGGAGTCAAGCGGTACGTCTGCCAGCGGCTTATCGATTTGATTCTGATGAAGTTTTTATCCGAAAGGATCCTGAGACAGGAGATGTAATACTGTCCCGTAAGCCACACAACTGGGATGGATTTTTTGCGGCATTGAAGGGAACAGCTATCCCCGATGATTTTCTGAGTGAAGGAGAACGGTACCAGCAAGAGCAATCTCGTGATCCGTTCGAGGGATGGGAAGAATGAAGCATTATATGCTTGATACAAATGTAGTAGGGCATTTTATCAGAGGGCGCTATTCAGTCGTGCAGCATGTTCTGTCTGTGCCAATGTCGTCACTTTGTATTTCAGCTATTACAGAAGGTGAATTATTGTTTGGGTTGGCGCGTCGCCCAGAAGCAAAGCGACTCCGTATAGCAGTAAAAGAGTTTCTCATGCGTATTGATGTTTTACCTTGGGATAATTCTGTTGCTGAACACTATGGTATGATCAAGGCTGAGATGCAAAAACAGGGTAAGATATTAGCACCACTTGATTTACTTATTGCAGCACACTCGCTAAATATGAAGATGATATTGGTTACAAATGATCGTGCTTTTCAATATGTACCGGGATTGCATATCGAAGATTGGACTGTTTAAATTGAGTAAACCGAGTAGTTACCTGATGTTATGAGCGCCGTAAAAATACGGCGCTATTATTTGAAAAAAAAGAAATTATTTTAGCTTGGCAAAGCAGCGAGCGGCAGCATCAACAGTACGCTGAATATCTTCATCAGTATGAGCAATAGACATAAAACCCGCTTCAAATGCGGAAGGCGCTAAATAAACCCCTTCATCAAGCATCAGGTGGAAGAAATGTTTAAAACGCTCAATATCGCAATTCATCACATCCTGATAGCAAGTGACGGTTTCTGCATCAGTAAAGAAAATGCCAAACATCCCGCCGACATGGTTAACCACCAGAGGAATACCAGCCGCTTTTGCTGCTTTCGTCAAGCCGGCAGCCAGATTATCTGTTAGCTCGGTTAAACGTTGATGAACGCCAGGTTGAGAAACTTCTTTCAGGCAAGCAAGGCCGGCAGCCATTGCAATCGGGTTACCGGATAGGGTTCCTGCCTGATAAACAGGGCCAATTGGGGCTAATTTCTCCATCACTTCATAGCGTCCACCGAAAGCGCCAACGGGCATACCGCCACCAATGATTTTGCCAAGGCAAGTTATATCGGGTTCGACACCGTAATGAGATTGTGCGCCGGAGAGGGCGACCCGGAAACCTGTCATCACTTCATCGATAATCAACAGAGCACCGAACTCATCACACAGTGCGCGCAGACCGGGTAGGAATTCTGGTTGTGGCGGTACGCAGTTCATATTGCCCGCAACCGGTTCGACGATAATACAGGCGATCTCTTCGGGATATTGTTCAAACGCTTCTCGAACTGAACTCAAATCGTTATAGGTACAGGTCAGCGTATGTTTGACGAAATCAACCGGAACGCCTGGCGAGTTTGGTTGGCCGATGGTCAATGCGCCAGAACCGGCTTTCACCAGCAAGCAATCAGCATGGCCGTGATAGCAACCTTCGAATTTGATGATCTTATCGCGATGGGTATAGCCACGGGCCAGACGGATAGCACTCATGGTCGCCTCTGTGCCTGAGTTAACCATGCGCACCATATCCATTGATGGCATCAGTTCAGTCACCAACTGTGCCATTTCTACTTCGGCGGCAGTTGGTGCACCAAAACTCAATCCTTGTTCTGCGGCTTTGATAACGGCATTACGGATAGTGCTGTGGTTATGTCCCAGTACCATTGGCCCCCAGGAACCGACATAATCGATATAGGCTTTACCATCAACATCATAGAGATAAGCGCCATCAGCATGTTTGATAAACAACGGAGTACCGCCAACACCATTAAATGCACGTACCGGAGAGTTGACGCCGCCGGGAATAAGTTGCTTTGCCTGAGAATAGAGGATGTCGGATTGGCTCATGAAAGGCTCCTGAATCTATTTTTAAGTGGGGTTGTCGTTTGCCCCTCGGATTATAATGCTCTTAGAACGATAATTCCGGGTTTATTCTTTACGTAATCAAGAAATGGTGAGTCGACAACTTTTTTATTCGCAGCAAGTGAGGATGCATTCCTCAGCATTGGGCCATGATCTGTCATAATAAAAATCCCTGTATGTGTGACATCCAATCCGGCAAGATGGGTATATATTCCTATATAATCGCCCGTTTTTAGATTCTTAATAACGGCATCGTTGACTTTATCGCCTGGAATATATTTGATATCTCTTTTGGTAACACCCAGTCCGGGGATATATTCGCTACCATCAGCCTTTTTATTCAGGCTTTTTGTGATTTTTATGTAAGAAGAACTTATTTCATCCGTTACATCTTTGGCATTTAATTTTTTTCTGATTGACCAATCTGTAAAGAAGTGTTTTCTTTGTAAAAAGCTAATCTTTCCGTCGATATATCTTGTCTGGATGAGATTTTTTACAAAATCATTTTGGTCGTTGGATTTTCTTAGCGATTCTACATAATCAAGGAAAGTAAAACAGTCTAGCCCGTTGAAGTCTATAACTAATTTTTCAGGTTCAGTAGGGGAGCCAATAAGTTTGTTGGCGGCATAAGGTGTGCCCAGTAATTGATAAGAGACGTTTTTTATTATTTCTCCGGGATTATCTTTGTTTCCCGGTTTTACTTGGTTTTCTATAATTTCATTAATTTTTTTCGAGGTATAGCTGTCAATATCGGTTTGTTTGCTATGAGCGGCACAACCTGTCAAGGTGATAGCAAGCATCAGTGGCAACATTTTTCGCATAGGAACTCCATATGGTTACTTTGAAAAATATTCAATAAAGTAACTAATCATGATGATAAATCAATATTTTTTCTTTCTTAATTGTTAATTGATTGACGGAGGGTTTAACTACACGTGACGGTTTACTGCTCTTTGAAGCTATCGTAAAAAGCCAGCGTTTGTCGCTAAGGTAGCCGCGATGGTAAACAAATGTGTGATAATTTTTTGGCGGTTAGTGTGTTGTCAAAATGACAATACTTGAACGAACTAATCAGGTATTGGATAATTCGAGTTATTAATGATCGGCAAATTTTTGTTGTCTTCTGAATATTTTTGCCGAGTTCCAGTCTGGAGTAAAAATGATGAGCGATGATATCGCATTACCTTTGCAGTTTACGGATGCCGCAGCTAACAAAGTGAAAATTTTGGTTTCGGATGAAGAAAACCCGAACTTGCGTTTACGGGTTTATATCACCGGTGGTGGATGCAGTGGCTTTCAGTATGGTTTTACCTTTGATGATCAAATAAATGAAGGTGATATGACCATTGAGAAACAAGGTGTGGAGTTGGTTGTTGATCCGATGAGCCTACAATATTTGGTTGGCGGTTGTGTTGATTATACCGAAGGTCTGGAAGGTTCACGTTTTATCGTCACGAACCCTAATGCTAAGACAACTTGTGGTTGTGGTTCTTCTTTCAGTATCTGATTCCAGGCGATTTCCCGTAATGGGTCTGAATATTATGACCCATTTTCGGGAGTCCTCTTGCAATCCTATTAAACGATTTTGCTTTATCAAGAATCTTTGTCATTCAATTGCTGGCATAGCTGTTCGGCTGCCAGAATGATGCGCGGTCCCGCGCGGTGAAACCAATCTTCATGTAATGTAATGACTTTGGCACGCAATTGTGGATGCCAGAAATTTTCAATTAATTTGACCTGTTCTTGTCCACCACTGATAACAATTATTTCAGGTTTCCTGATGAGTACTTGTTCACGACTGACTTGAGGCCAGGAAACAGGGCTGTTGGCAAAAATATTTCTGCCGCCACAGATAGAAAGCACTTCACTTTGCAGTGTATGTCCTGAAGCAGTGAACAGAGGATAAGTGCCGAATTGTAAAAAGGCCGGTTTGGGGGTTGTAGTGGCATATTTTTGTTGCAAATTGGCAAATCGTTGACGAAGTTCAGTCGCAGATTTTTTTGCTTGTTCTGGGTGAGGACTATATTCAGCGAGTCGTTCTAAATCCTGCGCTATCTGTTCGGTGGTTGTGGGATCGGAATAAAAGATTTTAATGCCAAAAGTAGCAAGTTGTTCCAGTGGGCGTTGGGGATTACCGCCACGCCATGCCAGAATCAGCTCAGGTTTAAGGGTAATAATGCGTTCCAGATTGATGCCTTGCCAGTTAGCTACTTGCTCAAGTTTACGGGCCTGAGGGGGATAATCAGAGTGGGCGCTGGCGGCAATCAGATTGTCACCTAGCCCGGCGGCATAGGCTAATTCTGTCGTTGATGGAGATAAACTGATTACCCGTAAGGGAGCTGCATACAGAGAATGGCTGAAACTACTGAGAAACAGTAAAAGCGATAATCCAATTGAACCCGTGCTTTTTATCCATTTCATTGAAGGGTGCTCTTTAAAACATTAAATATGTCGCCCGCAAACACGCCCGAAAATATTCATCAGGGCGTGTCAGTAATATATTATTTGTCTTTATTCAGAGTTGTCAGCATTGCGTTGACCATTAATGTAGATTGGCGAGCTGCCACGGCAAGAAATTCATCAAAACTGATATGAGATTCTTTATCCGCCACATCAGAGATAGCACGTACCACTACAAATGGGGTGTTGTATTGATGGCAGACATGCCCTACTGCTGCGGCTTCCATTTCTACCGCCGTCACTTGTGGGAAAATTTCCCGGATACGCGCTAGTGGTTCCGCACCATTAATAAATGCATCACCACTGCAAATCAGCCCACGTACTGCGTTCAGATTTAGTGAATGAATACATTTTTCCGCCAGATCAATTAGCTGGTCATCCGCCACGAAAGCTGGGGGGCATTGCGCCATCTGGCCGGGCTCATAACCAAAAGCGGTAACATCAGCATCATGATAGCGAACTTCGCGGGATATCACGATATCACCGATTTGCAGTTTTGGATCAAGGCCACCCGCTGATCCGGTGTTAATAATTACATCAGGCTGACAATGTTCAAGCAGTAAAGTTGTACCAATTGCAGCAGAAACTTTACCAATACCAGATTTTAACAGTGCGATCTCCACGCCGTTGAGCTTACCGGTATAGATTTCGCAGCCACCTCGTGACAATGTTTGGCGATCTTCAATTTGATCGCGCAGTAAAGTCACTTCTTGCTCCATAGCACCTATCACGCCTACTTTCATGATGTCATACTCGCAGTTGATTAATTAATCATATAAAATCATTCCGTGTTTGAGTTTAACATCTAATACGGAACAATCAGATAATCTGTAGTGTAAAACTGTGTTATCTCACAAGTCGGGGGGATAAATGTCCGGGATAGACTTTAGTCAAAAGCTTAACTATCAGCGTAAATACCGTCAGTATCATGTTGATTCTAATGATGAAGAGCAGGTTATTCGCCAGTTTGAAAGCGATCGTGGGCGGATTATGAATTCAGCGGCTATTCGTCGTTTACAGCAAAAAACACAGGTTTTTCCGCTGGAAAATAATGCCGCTGTCCGCAGTCGCTTAACGCATTCATTGGAAGTGCAACAGGTTGGGCGCTATATTTCGAAAACAATTATTAATGAATTGAAAACGCGTAATTTGCTGGCTGATTACGGGTTGGATAAACGGCTATTATCATTTGAAAGTTTGATTGAAATGGCTTGTTTAATGCATGATATTGGTAATCCACCATTTGGTCATTTTGGTGAAGCGGCAATTAAAGATTGGTTTGCCAAAAAGCTCGATCTTAATTTTTCCTTGGAAAATATTAAGCGAGAAGATCGATGCGAAATCTTCGAATTGCGTTTATGTGGTGATGTGAAAAAAGATCTCTTTCGTCGCCAGTTGCGTAAAGATTTATGTCAGTTTGAAGGGAATGCTCAGGCTATCCGTATGGTGCATAGCTTATTAAAACTCAATCTGACTTATGCCCAGGTTGGTTGTATTCTAAAATATACTTGCCCTGCTTTTCGTCTTGAAGAAACACCAAATCAATTTAATTATTTGATGAAAAAGCCAGGTTTTTATTGGTCGGAGGAGCATTTTGTTCGCGAATTACGTCGTGAGCTTAAACTGGGTGAGTTCTGTCGCTTCCCACTGACTTATATTATGGAAGCAGCAGATGATATCTCTTATTGCATTGCTGATTTGGATGATGCTGTTGAAAAAACGATTTTCAGCGTCGATACACTGATGGGATATTTGGAACAGGAGTGGCAAGAAAATGGCGGTCATCGGGCTGGGGATCTATTCGACTTAACGGTCAGAAAGGCGTACAAGGGAACTCACGGTAACGAATTACGTCGAAGCCAGCAGGATCAATTTTTTATGTATTTGCGGGTTTATATTACCGGCAAACTTGTTCCTTATACTGCTCGTCGTTTTATTGATCATCTGCCGGCTGTTTTTGAGGGCTCATTTAATCAAGCACTACTTGAAGATAAGAGCGAGGAGCATCGGTTGCTTAGGACGTTGAAAAACATTGCTTGTAAGAGAGTGTTTAATCATCCAGAGATTGAAAAATTAGAGTTGCAGGGATACCGAGTCATTAATGGGTTATTAGATTTTTATTGCCCATTATTGAAGATGTCCCGTCAGGATTTTATGGAACTGAACCAGAACAATTTCCACAAAGATTATTTTATGGAAACTCGGCTGCTACACAAACTTTCCACCAAGCATCGTCTCGCTTATGGTGAAGCAGTAGAGAAAATTGTTGCCACTGACCAAGCTGAAAAAGACCTGCTCGAATTCTATTATCGCGCTCGTCTTATTCAGGATTACATCAGTGGCATGACAGATAATTATGCTTATGAAGAGTATCGTAAGTTTATTGTGTGTAGTTAAGATTCTCGCCGCGACTCAATATTTTTTTTGCGGCGGTAAGGACATGATCAATTTCATCTGTCAGTTCCAACAATTCAGGTTCTATATCGGTTAATTGAACGCCTTGTTGTAATTGTTGTTCAATTAATTGGCAGAGAGCTTTAAGTTGTGGCACGCCGCTATAACAGCAGCTACCGTGTAGTTTATGGATCTGCTGCTGATAATCTTCCACCGTTTCCCCTGACAAAACTTTTTCTGTGATTGTTTTAATTGTTGGCAGTAAATCTACTAACATTTGTAGCATATCTATAGCCAACTGTTCTTTTCCGATGGCCTGTTGTAACGCTAATGACCAGTTAATATGTTGTGATTTTGTCGTCTTAACGTAGCGATCTAACACTGCTCTCAGACGATCTTCATCGAGAGGTTTGGTCAGGAAATCCTCAAATGGAGATTGATCTGTATCGCTCTTTGGTCGGCAGGTATAAGCTGTAACCGCAATGATCGGTGTACTGCGGTGTTGCGGTAGCTGGTGGATGCGGTTGGAAGTACGGATGCCATCCATACTTGGCATATGAATATCCATCAAAATAAGATCAAAATGGTGAGAGGTTGCTGATTGCAAAGCTTCTTCTCCACTGCTACATAGCACGGTTTTTTCCACGATTTCTTCTAGTAATGAACTTATTAGTTTGAGGTTAGCTGGATTATCGTCAACGGCCATGACTGTCATGGGTAAACGAGGTGGGTGGATAAGTGCTTTTTGTGGTACCACTGAGTCGGTCAGAATGAAATCATCTTTCCCTAGCCATAAATCAAAATGGAAAACAGAACCTTTTTCTGGCTCGCTGGTAAAACTAATATTTCCGCCCATTTCTCGGATCAGTTTCCTTGTAATGACCAAACCGAGGCCGGTACCGCCATAACGGCGAGAAATACTGGCATCTGCTTGGTGAAAAGCCTGAAATAGATGAGGTTGCTGCTCAGGGCTGATACCGATGCCTGTATCGCTGACAATAATCTCTAAATTGATTTTATGGTGTTGCTGTTGTAGCAGATTGATCTTTATCTCCACAGAACCTTGGTCCGTGAATTTAATTGCATTACCGATGATATTGGTGAGTATTTGCTGGAGGCGCATAGGGTCACCTACAACCAGATTCGGTATTTGGGGATCAATATGGTGAGTTAGCTGAATATTCTTACTTTTGGCGCTGAGTGTCAGTAACACCATGATCTCATCAATCATATCCTGTAAAAGGAATGGAACGTTTTCCAATACCAATTTATCCGCTTCAAGCCGCGAAAAATCCAATATATCATTGATAATATTCAGTAGATGATTAGCGGAGCGCTCGATAATATACAGATATTCAGTTTGCTGTATTGTTAAAGGTGTTTTCAGTGTTTGGCGGGTAAAGCCAATGACGCCATTGAGTGGAGTACGTAATTCATGAGACATATTTGCCAGAAATTCCGTTTTTATTCTGGCCGCTTCCTGCGCGCGTTTTTTCGCTATTGCCAGTTCAACGTTCTGAATTTCGAATTGCTCCATTGTTTCCCGCAGATCCGACGTGGCCTGATCAATATCATTTTGCATATCTTCTTTATAGCGGGAAAGCGATTTTGCCATTGCATTAATGCCATTTTTCAGCGTATCTAATTCACCAAAATATTTCCCACTGACACGGCTGTTTAATTGTCCTTGGCGAATTCTATCGACAGTACTGACAATATCGCTGATAGGTTTTGTGATCTTACGCACCAAATGGTAGGCGAACAGTGATGCCCATCCAAGGCAAATCAGTAATAGCAATATGAAGATAACGATCTCTTTATATTGCTGTAAGTGAGCTGAATGTAAATCGAGATCGATGGCAATATAACCGATCGGATGTAGAGATGGGGAGTGAGAATTCTGTTGCTTATGAGACAGATGGTGCTCTGAGATAATTGGCATGCGTAAAATAATACTGTTTTTGACTTCCGTTTTTGTCAGGGTAGTGGGGAGTGGCATACTCGGCGCAATCTGTAGTTGAACGGCATTGTATTTATAATTTGATATATCAAATAGCTGATTATCACCATTAAAAATGGCAATCGCTCGGACTATCTCCGAATGTCTGCGATGAAGCCGGGTGATCAATGAATTGACGCTTTCACGGTTATGCAGGTTGATGCCAATTTCACTGGCGATGGACAGGGGTTCAATAATACTGATCCCAGATCGAACAATTTGGTTTTCCAGTTCACGATAGTGATAACAGAGAAATGAGATACTGAAAAACATGCCAACCAGTAAAATTGGAACTAGGATCAGGCTCATCATGCGGATGCGTAAGCTATATTTGGTCATAATCGTCCATTATGGGAAAATAAGAACTTAATAATTCATAGTCCGTAAGAATCATGGTGCAATTTTATTCCCCCAATCGCCGAACAGTAAATCGGCATATCATCACAGTTACTGCTGATAATCTCGATGCCCAGGGGCAGGGCGTAGCTCGCCATCAGGGTAAAACTATTTTTGTCGCCGGGTTATTGCCCGGTGAACAGGCACAGGTACAACTAACGGAAGAGAAGCGACAGTTTGCAAAAGCAAAGTTGGTTAAGCGTTTATCTGACAGTCCATATCGTGTGAATCCCCGTTGTCCTCATTTTGGAGTATGTGGCGGTTGTCAGCAACAACATGTTGCACCCGATTTACAACGTGAAAGTAAAGCCAATGTTCTCGAACACCTGATCAGGCGGGAAACTGGTGTAACGGTTTCTGCCAAGCCGGTGATTCTTGGCCCTGAATATGGTTATCGGCGCCGGGCAAGGCTTGGTTTACATTATCAAGTCAAACAGCATCAAATAAAACAGCGCCAACTGGTGATGGGATTTCGTCAAAATCAATCCAATGAATTAGTTGCTATAAAAGAATGCCCTGTTTTGCGGCCTGAATTGGAACAGTTATTGCAGCCATTATCTCAGTGTCTGAATAATTTGAAAGCGGTTAAACGGTTGGGGCATGTGGAATTGGTGCTGGCAGATAATGGTCCATTGATGCTATTGCGCCACCTTGATCCCTTGAAATGGGAAGATAAAGAGAAACTATGCACATTTTCCGTGCAACATAATGTCGCGGTCTATCTGGCGGCGGATGAAACTTCACTTGAGTCGTTGAATGAACCGCCGGAACCCTGGTATCAGGTAGGTGGACTGAAACTGGTTTTCAGTCCAAGAGATTTTATTCAGGTTAACGATCAGGTGAATCAACAAATGGTTGCTCAGGCGATAGAGTGGCTCGATTTACAACCGAATGACAACGTGCTTGATCTGTTCTGTGGAATGGGGAATTTCACTTTACCTATTGGTCAAATAGTGCAGTCGGTGGTTGGCGTCGAAGGGGTTGCCACACTGGTAGCTAATGGGCAATATAATGCCAGATTAAATAATTTGGATAACATATCCTTCTGCCATGAAAATTTGGAAGCTGACATACGTCATCAACCTTGGGCAAAGTTGGGGTTTAATAAAGTCTTATTAGATCCGGCGCGTGCTGGTGCGACAATAGTCATGTCACACATTGTCAAGCTGGCCCCTGAAAAAGTGGTCTACGTCTCTTGTAATCCAACAACATTGGCACGGGACAGTAAGATTCTGCTTGAGGCTGGCTATCATATTATCAGTGTGCGGATGCTGGACATGTTTCCACATACAAGCCATTTGGAGTCAATGGTGCTATTTAGCCGTTAGGTCATGGCTAGATGAAAGCTATGAAGTCGTCGGGAGAGATTATGGTTGCGGTAAGAAGTGCTCATTTAACCCCTGCGGGAGAGTTTGCAGTAAACAGGTGGATCGCGAGTTTAAATATAGCGAATCTTCAATTGGGTGAGAAATTAGCCAAAACCTGGCGTTATTGTCACGAAAAAGCGCAAAATCATCCTGATTCAGAACTTCTGTTATGGCGTGGTGTAGAGATGGTTGAGATCCTCTCCACGCTGAGTATGGATAATGACAGTATGCGTGCGGCGTTGCTGTTCCCATTGATGGATGCCAAATTACTTGACGATCAAACGGTCACTGAGGCGTTTGGTAGTGGAATTACCAATCTGGTGAAAGGCGTTATGGAAATGGATGCTATTCGTCAGTTGAAAGCCACTCATAACGATTCAATTTGTTCCGTACAGGTTGATAATGTTCGCCGGATGCTATTGGCAATGGTGGAAGATTTTCGCTGTGTCATTATCAAATTGGCAGAGCGGATTGCCCATTTGCGGGAAGTTAAAGAGGCGACTGAAGATGAGCGTGTACTGGCTGCGAAAGAGTGTTCCAATATTTATGCGCCGCTCGCTAACCGACTAGGTATTGGTCAACTTAAATGGGAACTTGAGGATTACTGCTTCCGTTATCTCCATCCTGATGAATATAAAAAAATTGCTAAATTACTGCATGAGCGGCGCATTGATCGTGAGCAGTATATTGATCACTTTGTCAATACATTACGTAAGCATACGCTCAAGGAGGGCGTCACCACGGAGATATACGGACGTCCTAAACATATCTACAGCATCTGGCGCAAAATGCAGAAAAAATCGCTGGCATTTGATGAGTTGTTTGATGTTCGGGCTGTACGGATTGTGGTTGAACGTTTGCAGGATTGTTATGCGGCACTGGGGATAGTACATACTCACTATCGTCATTTGCCGGATGAATTCGATGATTATGTTGCTAATCCGAAGCCTAATGGCTACCAATCTATTCATACCGTCGTGCTTGGGCCGGGTGGTAAGACATTAGAAATCCAGATTCGCACCCGCCAGATGCATGAAGATGCAGAATTGGGAATAGCCGCCCACTGGAAATATAAAGAGGGGACAATGGCGGGTAGTCGTGCGGGATATGAAGGACGAATTGCATGGCTACGTAAACTGATCACATGGCAGGAAGAGATGGCTGATTCTGGTGAGATGTTGGATGAAGTTCGCAGCCAGGTGTTTGATGATCGGGTATATGTATTTACACCGAAAGGGGATGTTATTGATCTCCCAGCAGGTTCTACGCCGCTGGATTTTGCTTACCATATTCACAGCGATGTGGGACATCGTTGTATTGGTGCGAAAATTAGTGGTCGCATTGTGCCGTTCAGCTATCAATTGCAAATGGGCGATCAGATTGAAATCATCACACAGAAACATCCGAACCCAAGTCGTGATTGGTTAAATCCAATCTTGGGCTATGTCACCACAAGCCGTGGTCGGGCGAAAATCCACAACTGGTTCCGTAAACAGGATCGGGATAAAAACATTATCGCGGGTCGTCAGATGCTGGATAATGAACTGGCACATCTGGATCTCAGCCTAAAAGAAGCGGAAAAGTTGCTGATTGCGCGTTATAACGTCCATACACTTGACGAAGTGCTGGCGGGCATTGGTGTGGGTGATATCCGCATTAACCAGTTAACCAATTTCTTGCAAAGCAAATTTAATAAAACCACCGCAGAAGATGCAGATCGGGAAGCGCTTCGCAATTTAGAGAGTAAATCACATCCTCAGCGCAGTTCTGCTAAAAATGATGGGCGGATTGTGGTAGAAGGTGTGGGTAACTTGATGCATCACATTGCCCGTTGCTGCCAGCCCATTCCCGGCGATGAGATTGTCGGTTTTATCACGCGAGGGCGGGGCATCTCTATCCATTGGGTTGATTGTGAACAACTGGCGGAGTTGCAGGCAAATGCGCCTGAAAGGGTAGTCGATGCGGTTTGGGGAGAGAGTTACTCCAGCGGTTACTCATTGATTGTGCGTGTCGTTGCCAATGATCGCAGTGGATTACTGCGTGATATCACCACGATTTTGGCGAATGAGAAGGTGAACGTACTTGGGGTGAGTAGCCGTAGTGATGTAAAACAGCAGATTGCTACCATTGACATGAATATTGAGATTTATAACCTGCAAGTACTAGGACGGATCTTGGCGAAAATCAATCAGTTACCGGATGTTATTGAAGCCAAGCGCCTTCATGGCAACTAACCGCGGGAAAATTTGGATAAAAAATGAAATCATCTGCTATAAAACGATTATTGGAGATTATGGCGCAATTGCGCCATCCTCAACAGGGATGTCCCTGGGACAAGCAACAGACATTCAAAACCATCGCACCTTATACATTAGAAGAGAGTTATGAAGTCATTGACGCCATTGAACGGGGTGATTTTTCTGATCTAAAAGAAGAATTGGGCGATCTGTTATTCCAAGTGGTGTTCTATGCTGAAATGGGCAAAGAGCAGCAGTTGTTTGATTTTGATGATATTTGCCATGCGATTAGCGATAAACTGGAGCGCCGCCATCCACATATTTTCGGTCAGCAGCAGAATATCAGCAGTGACAGAGCTATCAGTGGTTGGGAAAAACATAAAGCACAGGAAAGAGCACAAAAAGATCTGCATTCACTCCTTGATGATATTCCGGCAAGTCTGCCGGCGTTGATGAAAGCGTATAAAATACAGAAACGTTGTGCAGCGGTCGGTTTTGATTGGGATACCCTGGGGCCGGTGCTGGACAAAGTTTATGAAGAGATCGACGAAGTAATGGATGAAGCTCATCAGGCGGTGGTTGATCAACAACATCTGGAAGAGGAAATTGGCGATTTGTTGTTTGCTGTTGTGAATTTGTCGCGTCATCTGGGTTACAAACCAGAAATTGCATTGCAAAAAGCATGCAATAAGTTTGAGAGCCGATTTAGAGAAGTAGAAAAGCTGATCCTAAACCAAGGCCAGACCTTGGAAGCGGCGACATTGGAAGAAATGGAACAAATGTGGCAACGGGTTAAGAAGCAATAATCGCAAAGAGTAGCATGAAAGCTGGAATTTTTATTTTTTTGAGAGGGAAATTTGTGTTGAATAAATTTCCCTGAGCTCTGTTTGAGATAGTGTTAAGCGTTGATAAATTAATTTTTTATTAAACATATCTGACCTGTTTAACTTCATTATGAGAATTTACCCAACCTAATTATCTCTACAAAGTAATATGAAATTTCTTCATGTTGTAATATCAAAACATTCATATGAAATTATAATTCTTTTATTTTCATATGGTTGAAATTATTGTTTTATTATCATCACTTTTAGATAAAAATTTGACATATGGTAACATGCATCTAATATTATAAATATTAACATTTAGTTATAAGTTAATGTTTTTGAAACAATTATGTATCAGTAATAGGGGATTAAAATGGAAATCGAATTAATTGAAGAGTCTGAACCAGAAGTTGAGGTCCTTTGTAATAGTGTTGATTGTCCATAATAACTAAATTAATCCCCCCTTATTGAATTAGGGGGAAAGGCATATAATTATGAATAAAAGAGAAATAAATATATATTTATAAAAATTAATATCAAATCCAAAGTATTCAATAAAAATGTATGAAAATCCAAATAAGTTTATGGATAAATATCATGTTGCTCTGGAAAATAGAGAGGTCTTGATTAATTTTTTTAGAAAAAATGGCGGAAGATTTGTTAACTCATCAATTTTTCAAAAAATAAAGAGAATGGATGGTCTGAAAGGAGCACTCCCCAATATATACCCGTAATCATTGAAGATGCTTGATTTTATCCGAAATGGAGATCATTATCCTCGTTATGAAAATATTTATTACATCAGAACAAAAAATCAAACTTGAACGTCTTCACGACACCACTCGTGATGGTCAAGTACGAGACAGAATAAAAGCTATCCTTCTGGCTTCTGAAGGGTGGAGTTCTGTCATGATAGCCCAGGCATTGCGACTCCATCAGACCACCGTTGACCGCCATATCAGTGATTACCTTAATCAAGGTAAACTTAAATCTGACAATGGAGGGTCTGATAGTTTGCTTTCCCGAGAACAAACTGATTTTTTAATCAATCACTTATCTCAACATCTTTTCCATCACACCCATGAAATCGTGGCCTATGTTGCTCAGC
>NZ_NSCM01000034.1 GCF_003287735.1 Photorhabdus bodei
GAAATCATTGTTGTCAATTTATGTGGCAGTTACTGAATTATGTTGATGCCTTTTTGGCATCGTTTTCATCACAGCAAAAGCCAGGAAGACAAAAAATGGGTGTAGCACAATTATGAAATCTTATTTATTTCTATCTTATTGTTATTTAATATTTTTTTACCTTAAATGATTTTCATTGATTAAAATTGAAAATCTTTTGCAAATTATTTGTTGGGATTTTTAATAAAAAAGAGATTAATATCATTCATAATTGAATTAGTTCAAAAAATGGCTAGTCTACATTTACCTAAAAAAGGAACTGTTATGCTTTGGAAGAATACTTCCAACCAGTTTGGTCACTTATCTGTCCTTTTACATTGGCTGGTTGCATTGGTCGTATATGGCATGTTTGCGCTAGGACTGTGGATGGTGACATTAGGGTATTACGATACGTGGTATCACAAAGCACCTGAAATTCATAAAAGCATCGGGATGTTGCTGTTTATCATGATGGCTGTGCGTGTTATCTGGCGTTTTGTTTCTCCACCACCCAAGCCATTAGCCAGTTATAGTCGTCTGATTAGAGTCAGTGCTGTTTTAATGCATATTTTGTTGTATATCTTACTGTTTGGCATTTTGATTAGTGGTTATTTAATTTCGACCGCTGATGGGCAGCCGATTTCTGTTTTTGACTGGTTTATTGTTCCGGCCACATTAATCGGTCAGGGCGAACAGGCGGATACTGCCGGAATGATTCATCTTTACCTTGCTTGGGCAGTGGTAATTTTATCGTTATTACATGCTGTTGCAGCATTAAAACACCATTTTATTGACCGTGATGCAACCTTAAAGCGGATACTGGGTTTCCGTCCTGAATAATATAAAAGACGATTATGGAGAAGAATATGTTGAAGAAGACGTTACTTGGCCTGACTGCGGGTGCATTGTTACTAAATGCAAGTTCTGCATTAGCTGCCAATTATAAAATTGATATACCCGGCCAGCACGCCTTTATTGGATTTCGCATTCAGCATTTGGGGTATAGCTGGCTATATGGGACATTTAAAGATTTTGATGGCTCTTTCACATTTGATGAGCAAAATCCGGCTGAAAATAAAGTTAATGTGACGATCAAAATAGCCAGTTTGGACACTAACCACGCCGAACGTGATAAACACCTGCGTAGTAAAGATTACTTTAATACAGAGAAATACCCTGAAGCAAAATTCACGTCAACTGAAGTGAAAAAAGAGGGGGAGAAATATGTTGTTACGGGTGATCTGACTTTAAACGGTGTGACAAAGCCGGTGGTACTGAATGCAGAGCTGATGGGTGAAGGTAAAGACCCGTGGGGTGGCTACCGCGCAGGTTTTGAAGCTTCTGGTAAAATCAAACTGAAAGATTTTAATTTCAAAGCAGATTTGGGACCTAAATCACAGGAAGCGGATTTATTGATTTCTATCGAAGGTGTTCGGGAAAAGTAATACGCTGATGACTTAGCTCGTTAGTGCAATTTATTAAGGGCTGCGCATTGCGTGGCCTGTTTTATGGATAGGCAAAACCTTCTTTTCAGTTGATGTCATAGATGATGCTGTTATTATATACAGATTTATGCAATTGGTTGATTGTATGTGGTTTTTGGGTAGACCAGTTTTAAACTTTTTGTTGGCAATCTTAGCGACGAGCGTGGCTATTGATGGGGGCTGTGGCACTTCCTGACCAATTGGGTTTCAATGAAAAAATTAAAGTTTGTGATCTGTATCAATTATAATGATCTTTATATCGATAGTTAATTTTAATATTGTAATTTTTGCTTTCTATGTTTTTTATAGAATATTAATTTTATGTTGTAATAATAAATTTATGGTTATTTTTGATTTTAAATAATTTTAATGAATCACTAGAATAAAAAAATAAGACTCTTCTTTTTAATTCCCTAATCTAATTATTTTAGAAAACCAGAATTGCCATTAATTCCTATTCCGTGTGGAAATTGCGTAAAATGGTTACAGTAAATTATTGGTAGATAGTGTTTCTTGCATGGAGCAGTTATTTATTACTACAAAGTGGACGTTTCACACATCAGATTGCTGTTGATTTATAAAAAAGGTATACAGGACGATCTGAGTGAATCAGAAAAGAAAATCTTGAGAGACTTAAATGGGAGGTGGTAAAGATGGATAGTAAATTGTTTGCTAGGTTGACTGAAAGCATGACACAGATGAATGAGATCATTAACGGTGAACGTGCGCCATCTCGTGAAACTAACCCTAATAGGAAATCGGTTAACACCGGGATAAAATGAGTTGTATACCCTATGGATTTCAAGATGGATCGCGACGGCAAGGGAGAGAATCCCCGGGAGCATAGGTAACGATGTGACCGGGGTGAGCGAGTGCAACCAACAAAGAGGCAACTTGAAAGATAACGGGTATATAAGACAGTTAATATATCAGGTACTTAATTCAGACTGAATCATTAATCAAACGATTAATTGAAAGATTAAATAGATGGTATTATTGGTGGCTAGGTAATCAGTGTTAACGATATGTTTTAATTAAAAATTAACATATTGAATGTTTGATGTCATAACCTTAAGTGGAAAATAAGTGGAGGTCAGACTGTTTTATATATCGTGGATTGCTATTCTTGGGGAGTAGGCTATTTTTATAATTTTATCCTTCATGAAATTTACAATAACTTAATCTTTTATTGAATTTGTAACACTTTCTTACAAAATCTACTTTTTGTAAATGAAAAAAATGGAAATTTTTTCTTGCTATTTTGTGATGGTTTAATAATTATAACTTAAACTCCGTCACCTAGGCAGTATGAAGGAAATTTCAACTTCTGTTCCCTTTATTCAAAGGGACTCATTGATGGGAATACATTTCTGCCTTCCTGTCATTCAACTCACTATTATTCACGGCATAAGCGGTGCTTTTTGTCGATGGTAATAGGATTTTTATTACCTTATTTTGGGTGAAGAAATCAATCATTTCCATTTTCTGGCAGGATATTTATGTTGAAAAATATCATACGACAAGGTGACAAAACCTCTCACGGTGGTTCGGTGTTAGCCGGTGATGAGCGTTTTCAGGTTTTGGGCAAAGGTGTGGCGCGGATTAACGATCCGGTGTCCTGTCCAAAGTGTGGCGGGCATCAATCCATTGCAGAAGGAACTTCGTCCGCAGTCGGGACCAATCAACAAAGGCTCGCACTGGAAGGCATGAAAACCTCTTGTGGGGCTATCTTGATCGCTTCGCAAACACTTTTCCAGATAAAAATCATGTAGGAGAGCGTGTTGGGATTTTCAACACATGATGTTTGGGCTGCGTGCCTATCTGTAACGTTAATTGTAAGGAAATAGTATCAATGAGCAAATTAAGCCCACTCGATTGTCTTGACTGTAAAAACATGCTGAAAAACTGGATAGAATTTCAGTTGGTGGATGAACAGGGGAAACCCTTGGTCAATATGCCTTATCGATTGAAAATCCGTGGAAATCCGCTGCTGGGACGTAAAGGGGTTACCGATGGCAATGGATTACTAAGGGAAGAAGATATGCCGTCCCATCCGGTAACTTTGTATATCGGTGCCCAACCGCTGGCCGATGAGATGGAGCAGCGTCCGTTGCGGGAAATACGCGGTGAAGAGGCTTCTGTGGTGAAGCCAAAAGCGGAAGCTGAAGGCTATCAATATCGCTATGTGACTATCGGGCAGATTAGTGATGGATTGCCAGCACTAGATGATTGGAATGATCCCAACAAAATTCCACCTCCCTATCATTTCCCGGACCCGGAGCCAAAAGGCTATCAGGTTCATCCGGTGAATCAACGGTATGTTCTGGAAGTATGTCCTTTCCGGGCCTGGGTTTTGCTGCTACATCATCAGAAGGAGTATTCCATTATGAATGCTTATAACCAGTGTTTGATGAGTGTGCTGGCTTACGCAGATGAAGATGTTAATGTAGCAGGCTCTGTTAAACACTTTTTTAATCGGCAAATGGTAGATGTTTCAAAATTGCCCTATAAAGTGGAGGAATTGTCGGCAACGCCTGTAGTTTACGATATGCCGTTTAGTGAACGTTATACTCGGATAGAATTTATTAATTCGAAAACAGGAGATAATAAGCAGGGTAATACCCAGTTGTTTTATGTCACCAGTAAAAATGATGTGATTGTCAGTTGGCGGGGTACAGCCAGTACAGAGGATGTTCTGACAGATGCTACATATCAGCCTTTGAGGTTAGATTGCAATGAAAAAGCCCTATGCAGCGGGTTTATTTATAGCGGCAAAGTACATAAAGGGTTTTGGGAGGCATTTAATTTGGTTAGCAAGTTAAGAGTTCCCAGTGATACGGATCAAGAAGTATTCACCGATATTACTAAGTTGGTTAAAAATAAAAGACTATTTATCTGTGGTCATAGTTTAGGAGGCGCACTAGCATTATTGCACTGTGCACAACTAAAAGAACATAATCCATGTTTTTACAGCTATGGAATGCCACGGGTATTAACAATCAGTGCAGTACGGGAACTAACTGATATCATCCATTATCGCCATGTGAATGAAGATGATCCTATTCCTTCTTTACCACCGAAAAAAATCTGGATAACTGGCTATATGATTGTTGGGGACCTCTAGGCTATCTATTCAGCCCTGTTGAATTGCTGGATTTTACCAAAAGTGGTGAAGTCTTCCTGCATCATGGAAAAATAGTACACTTTTGTAAAATCAATCTGGTTATTGAATGGCAGGAAGAGCGTAATCCAAGCAACTATATACGACTCAGAACTACCTTACCCACTAAAACAAAACTGTATTTAATTCCGTCGCTAAACCGTGAAACCGAAAATAATCTAAAGGATGCAGGTGAGATTCAGAAAGGATTTTTTAAACAGATAAGCGATTCTGATAAGGCCAAATGGTTTCCGCTGAACGAAAACCCAACTTTAAAAGATGCCTTAGGTTTCCCTGATCACAGTTCATTAAAATACGCCCGTTACATTGGTGCACGACTAGCAGAACTGGTTGCACCGAGTAAATACCATTTTTTCCGAGATCAAGAACAGTTATTTGAAAAAACACTGAATGAGAAGCCCGATATTGTTGCAGATATTCGGCAGCGCGATACATTATTTTTACAGATGGACCATCACTTAAAGCAAGCATTGATTTGCACTCAGCAGGATAAACAAGGACCGTTAGCCTTAACACGCTATATAGATAACGCTGTAGGAATTGAGGAACAGTTACCATGATAAATATTAAACAATACTTATCTGTCTTATCCGTAATTTTAATATCAGGTTGTGCTGATCCTAATGAGCCGCTTTCTCCGCCCAAAGAGAATCAATGGATCACCGTGGAAGGGGTAGCACCAAAATATACCGAACCTCATGTGTCCGCAGAATATATCTCAAAAGATTGCCTTGAATATCAGATGCATGCTGATATGTCACCTTATAAGGTGCCTACCTATAATGGGCTTCGCCTGAAAGTAAAGGCCGATCCACAAACCGGTTACTTTCAGGCGAAACTACCTTTCAATGGCGGAGGCCGATGTAAATGGAAAATTAACCGGGCCTTTGTATCAATCAGTTATACTGATGTTCATCATCTGGTAAAAGATGCGGTGCCTTATGGGGGAACAGGTTTAATCGCATTTATCAATGATGCAGTCCAGACGAATATTAGTGAAATGCCCGCATCGAATACGATTGATTTTAGCCCGGTTATTTACCCTGTTTTAGAAATAGTTGAAGGATTTCCAAAAAGCGTATCCTTACAAGGTGAAGTATTAAAAATGCGTCCTTTTCGACTCATGTTAACTCCAGGAGCTAAATGGAAAATTATTTTTAAACCTAAGCTGGATGAAACCAAAATGGCTAAGGTCACTGTGACTAATGGGAAAGGTGAATGGGTTGAATATCCTAATGGAAGAATTGACCTCCATCGCCAAACGATAGACTACTGGAAAATAAAATAACGTCACCAAGGCCATATTACTAATTTACTTAAACACCAACATCAGAAATAAGGAGTCCATACGAACGATGGATTACACTTTCTCTGTCATATTACCGATTTGCCGGAGAAAACTTTTGCGGTAGCTGAATTTTCTCTACAGAAAGTCGGCGGTCATTTTATCCGGTTAACCCCCGGTGGTATTCCCGTCCTGAAAATTGTGGTCCCGGTGGGAGTGAACAACCCTTTGTTCTGGGTAGTCATTTGCTGCATGCCTGGCATCATTCCGATTACGCCCTGAAAGGGAAAGTATTTGTGATCAGTAGTGATATGTGGGAAAACCACGGTGAATTAGCTGAAAAACTGAATGAGCCAGAGGGACGGTTAGCGGAACAGATTATTAATTGGCTAAAAGCGCGTTTAGAAAGCGGAGATGATATTAGTAACCTGATCAGTGCAGACTATTTGCAGACGCTTGATGAACAATATACGACCGCTGGATAGTGTCTAACATCTTGCGAATTTATGGAGGTTATTGAAAGAGTGGTTGTGTTGGTGCCATCAAATTTCATTTTGTTACAAATCGAGAGTATCATTTGAGGCTTGAAGCGGCGGCAAGCCTTTAAAGCTCTTGGGCTGTTTAGCGCCAATTTATAGCATCTTAACTGGGATAATATGACACATTTTTCTTCTATTGTTGAATTACAGGATTTAGTGGCTGATCTGGCAATATTTGAGCAAAAATTGGTACGGTTCAAACAGCGGCTTAATTTGAATGTTGAGCAATATCAAGCAGATCATGTCTCCTTACGTTGCCACGATATCTCTGTAGCCGAGCGCTGGCGTAAAGGTTTTTTGCAATGTGGCAGTTTGATGTCAGAAAGTATCATTAATGGACGTCCAATCTGCTTGTTTGATTTAGAACACCCAATTGCAGTGCTTAATTGGCAAATCGATTGTGTTGAATTGCCCTATCCTGGTAAGAAAACTTACTTGCATCAGGGATGGGAACATGTGGAACTAGTGCTGCCGGTGGCGCCTGAGATTTTATCAACAGCAGCAAAAGCATTATTACCGCAACCTTTGCCAACAGGTTTTTTTGTCAAAGAGAATCAACCCAAAGGGGAACAAGAGCGATTGCCTAATCCTACTTTAGCTGTCACTGATGGCGAGATCACCGTCAAGTTTCACCCATTTACATTGCGTGAAATTGTTAAAAGTGAATGCCTGGCTACATAAGTTAAAGTGATATCGTTATGTGAGGCTGGCAAGAAACTCTAGTGCCTGCGGGTGGCGTTCCACCATTTTAATCAGTAACACAGCTTGTTTATTTGGTTTAGCCCGCCCCTGTTCCCAATTCTGGTATGTCGTCTCACCGGTATGCAGGTACTGGGCAAAAACAGCTTGAGAAATATTCAGTTTACTTCGGATGGATTTCAACTCATCTGGATTGATGGAGATATCATTTTTTAACCTCCTCTTATGCGTTTTCAATGTGAGTTTGCCTTCATTAGCCTCTTCCCAAGCTTTCATTGCTTCATTGAGTTCTGCAAATAGATCACGGTTCATTTATGCTCCCTTTTTCCTTCGGGAATCAGTAAAACGTACTTTACGTAATCCGCCGGTATGTTGGATTACGTCCCCTGCTGTTGGATTTTTCAGCAATATATTTTGGAAGGTTCGAAACTCCTCATCACTCAGGTAGTTATGGCGGTAACGTTCAAAAGGTGGTAATTCAATAAAAACAGCTTCCATCACTTATCCATCTGTCCCCAACTTGAGTATAATATACACCCAAGTTGGGGATAGTTAAATAGAATCAACCCAAAGGGGAACAAGAGCGGTTGCCTAATCCTACTTTAGCTGTCACTGATGGTGAGATCACCGTCAAGTTTCACCCATTTACATTGCGTGAAATTGTTAAAAATGAGCACCAGTCGGCAAAATTAACTTTTTCGTCCTTGTGATCCAGATAAAAATTCTGACCTTGTGATTTCCTACAAATCATCGGCAATAATTAGATGTCATAGTTAGTGAGTTGAACTACTGAATCGCGTAGATTCATTGATTGCTCGTTAATAACTGGGTGTCCAAGGAACTTCTGATGACAAAGTTAGAAATTTGTTGTTTTAGCGTGGGTTGCGCATTAATCGCACAACAGGCGGGTGCTGACCGGATAGAGCTTTGCGCCAGTCAGGCGGAAGGGGGATTAACACCGAGTTTTGGTACATTGAAGCAGGCTATTGAGCAATTAACTATTCCTGTATATCCCATTGTACGTCCAAGAAGTGGTGATTTTTGCTACAGTCACTCAGATTTTGAGGTGATGAAAAATGATGTTGCTCAGATCCGTGATATGGGATTTATGGGCGTCGTTTTTGGTGTATTAGATGAAGAAGGACATATTGATTTGCCCCGTATGCAACAATTGATGGCATTGTCTGGCAATATGGCCGTCACTTTTCACCGTGCATTTGATATGTGTTTTAATCCTTATGTGGCATTGGATCAACTTACTCAACTTGGTATTAAACGAATATTGACTTCCGGCCAGCAACAGAATGCCGAATTGGGATTACCCTTATTGAAAGAGCTGCATCAAGCCAGTCAAGGGCCAATTATTATGGCGGGGGCGGGTGTTCGTATGAGTAATATTCATAAATTTATCGATATCGGGTTAACGGAAGTTCACAGTTCGGCAAGTCGGATTATGCCTTCTACCATGACCTATCGCAAAGCAGGGGTGACGATGAGCGCGGACAATGAGGTGGATGAGTTTTCACATTATTGTGTTGATGGTGGTGTGGTCGAGGTGATGAAAGGGATGCTGAGTCTGACTTTATTTGAGTAAAATCTATTATGGACTGGCCCAACTTTGGGCCAGTTGACAAAATCAGGGCTTACGGGCGATGAGTACCGCCCGTAGAGGAGCGGGATAACCCTCAATGGTTTTACTGCTATCCGCAGGATCGAGGAAGTCAGATAGCGATTCAGTTTTCATCCAATCTGTACGACGTTGTTCTTCCGTGGTTGTGACTGCCTGATCGACAATTTTTACATCGACAAAACCGCACTTCTCCAGCCAAATTTTCAACATTTTTGCCGAAGGGATGAAATAGACGTTGCGCATTTGAGCATAACGTTCACCGGGGATTAAACAGGTATGTTCATCTCCTTCAACAACCAGACTTTCCAGTACTAACTCACCCTCAGATACTAGTTGGTTTTTCAACTGCCAGAGATGGTCAAGGGGAGAGCGGCGGTGATAGAGAACACCCATCGAGAAAACCGTATCGAAAGCGGCCAGTGCCGGTAATTGTTCAATGCCCAGAGGTAAAAGATGGGCACGTTGATCATTGCCAAGTAACTTTCTGACAGCTTCAAATTGGCAGAGGAAGAGCTGAGTTGGATCGATACCAACGGCAAGTTCAGCCCCTTCACCCACCATCCGCCACAGGTGATAACCACTGCCGCAACCAACATCAAGAATTGTCCGGCCGGTTAATGGAGAAATATGGGGCAGTACCCGATCCCACTTCCAATCTGAACGCCATTCAGTATCAATATTTACGCTATAAAGAGAGAATGGGCCTTTGCGCCACGGCGTGAATACTCGCAATATATTAGTAAGGCAAATTTTTTCACCTTCGGATAGGGGCGGATCGCGTTCTGCGATCACGCCATTTTTCAGATCTAATTGGGTCGGTGAAATTTCGGGTAGGTTTTCCAGGGTTTTTACCCATGGTTTAAAATTACCGTGCAGGGCCGCTTTTTGCCATTCTTGCAGTTGAGCAGGAAGGCAATTAAGCCAATGCTGGAGGTTATTTTTTGCAATAAGTTGATAAAAATTACCGAAATCGATCATTTATCGGCTCCTTTTATCGCTAGCAGTGAACCAAAGTTAAAACACTGAAACCAGACTTCAACGTGGTTAAAACCGGATTGGTGGAGACGGGATTTGTGTGTTTCTACAGAATCAGTCAACATGACATTTTCAAGCATGCTGCGTTTCTGGCTGATTTCCAGTTCGCTATATCCGTTAGCACGCTTAAAATCGTGGTGCATATTAAACAGTAACTCACCAATCTGTTGATCTTCAAAGCTGAATTTCTCTGATAAAACTAAAACACCCCCCGGACGTAATCCCTGATAAATCCGGTTAAGTAAACCTTGTCGATCTTGCGGGTTGAGGAATTGTAAGGTGAAATTCAGTACGACCATCGAAGCATTTTGAATATCGATATTAAGAATATCGGCTTCAATGACTTCAACCGGTGTTTGTGCCCGGAAAGCATCGATATGGCGACGACAGCGTTCCACCATTGCCGGGGAATTATCAACGGCGATAATTTTGCAGTTTTCAGCGGCAATATTGCGGCGCATGGCCAAGGTTGATGCGCCCAGAGAACAACCCAGGTCATAAATTTGACTGTTTGATGTCACGAAACGACCGGCCAGTATACCAATCATGGAAACAATATTTGAATAACCTGGCACGGAGCGTTGGATCATATCAGGGAAAACTTCGGCTACCCGTTCATCGAAACGCCAGTCTCCCAGATTGGCAATGGGCGTGGCAAACAGGCTATCCCTTTGATGGTAAGGATCTTGATTTGACATAACAGCATTAATTATCAGAAAAAATAGAAGGTGGCATTCTAACAGATGTAAAGCTTGACCTTGAACCAATTTTCTCTGTGCTTAAAAGTAGTGAATAATGGAAATATTTGAGGAAGTTAAGTGTTGTACAAAAATCATATCATGGCGCGATCAATCCTTGATTTCATGAGTCAGTCAGCATTAGAGGAGCTTTGGGTTTTATATAAAAAAGTAAAGATGCATTGAAAAGCACCTTTAAATGACCTATTGTTTGCTTACGTAAAAGAGTGAGGTGGTGTATGGCATATCAAATCTTAACAAACTTAGCGGCAAGTATTACCGATTTGAAACGTAACCCAATGGGGACATATTTGCAGGGGGAAGGTGAGGCGGTCGCAATCCTGAATCGGAATGAACCTGCGTTTTATTGTGTGCCTCCTGAATTATTCGCCTACTATCAGGAGCTAGCAGAGAATGCCGCACTAAACAAAATTGCAGATGAACGTTTAGAAGATGCTGAATTTGTTAGTGTGAACCTAGATGATCTATAGTCTGGAATTTGAAAAGCGGGCCTTAAAAGAGTGGAAGAAGCTAGGTCATCCAATTAAGGAGCAGCTAAAGAAAAAATTGGCTGAACGCTTAGAAAATCCTCATGTGCCGTCAGCAAGATTAAGTGGGCGAGCGAATCGATACAAAATTAAATTGCGGTCTTCTGGCTACCGCTTAGTTTATGAAGTGAATGACAATAAGATTATCTTGCTGGTAATTGCTATTGGTAAACGGGCCGGAGATGCGGTTTATACTCTCGCCAATGAGAGGTAAAAAAACCAACACTTGCTCGCTTTGCATGTCAACGTTGGAAAGTCTTCCTTACATGGGGAACAGCTATGGTTAGAATAATAGGCAGCAGAGTTTGCTGCCTGTTATTTCAGCGCTAGTACTATTAGATTAGTAGAGAGAAAATATCTGTTCCCAAGGCAAGTAGTAAATATTTGTCATCACCATTAATACGATTGAGAGATAAGTTGCTACCATGCCTGAACGTCGCCAGCGGAGTTCACGGTGGTGCAGACCATAATAATGCAAGACTCTGCCGGTGAGCAGAATCAAACCACAGACATGTATCATCCAGACATTTGAGCCGTTCATCTCCATCATGACCAGCAATAACATAGAGATAGGAATATATTCCACAGCATTACCGTGGATGCGGATCGCTGTTTGTAATTCGTAAAAACCACCGTCTCCATATGAGACACGATATTGTGTTCTTAACTTAACCACATCAAAAGACAGCTTAATCAATAATAGTGCGCCCAACACAACATAAAGCGAGCTAACCATTTTTAACTCCATTGCCTAACCGAAATTGGCCAATTAAGTTATGATAAACCCCAAAAATAAAACTGTCGCTATAAATAGATGGGAATTGAAAATAAATTGCCCGATTATCAGACATCAAGCAATGGTATAGCATCGGAATATTACCTGCCCTTATCTCTGAGCAGAATTTCCATTATAATGGCGACCTTTTTTGACACTTCATGACATTTTTCAAGTTCAAGAACGATGCCAAAATTTCCGCAGCAACAGCACAACAGCCGAGTAAAAGGATATTGTATGCGTACTGATTATTGTGGGCAGTTGAATCTGACCCATGAAGGCCAGAAGGTGACTCTTTGTGGTTGGGTAAACCGCCGCCGTGATCTGGGTGGCTTGATTTTTATTGATATGCGTGATCGTGAAGGGATTGTTCAGGTGTTTTTTGACCCGGATCAGCAAGCCGCATTTTCTCAGGCTGCTGAACTGCGTAATGAATTCTGTATTCAAATCACCGGTACTGTACGCGCCCGTCCTGACAGTCAAATCAATAAAGATATGGCTACCGGTGAAATAGAGGTTTTTGCGGAAAGTTTAAATATTATCAACCGCTCCGAACCTTTGCCTTTGGATAGCAATCAGACGAACAGTGAAGAGCAGCGTCTGAAATATCGTTATATTGATCTGCGTCGGCCTGAAATGGCAAATCGTCTGAAAGCACGTGCTAAAATCACCAGTTTTGTTCGTCGTTTCATGGATAATCAGGGTTTCCTGGATATTGAAACGCCGATGCTGACGAAAGCAACCCCCGAAGGTGCTCGTGATTATTTGGTGCCGAGTCGTGTTCATAAAGGCAAATTTTATGCCCTGCCTCAATCCCCACAGTTATTTAAACAATTGCTGATGATGTCTGGTTTTGACCGTTATTATCAAATTGTTAAATGCTTCCGTGATGAAGATTTGCGTGCGGATCGTCAGCCAGAATTCACCCAGATCGATGTGGAAACTTCCTTTATGACTGCTGAGCAGGTAAGGGAAATGATGGAAAAAATGATCCGCGAATTGTGGCTTGAAATTGAAGGTGTTGATCTGGGGCATTTCCCTGTGATGACGTTTGCCGAAGTGATGCGTCGTTTCGGTTCTGATAAACCTGATCTGCGTAACCCATTGGAGTTGGTTGATGTTGCTGATCTGGTTAAAGATGTGGAATTTAGTGTTTTTGCTGAACCGGCGAATGACAGTAAAGGCCGCGTAGCCGTAATTCGGGTACCAGGTGGCTCTGAACTGAGCCGTAAGCAGATTGATGAATATGGCAAATTCGTTGGGATTTATGGCGCAAAAGGGCTGGCGTGGATAAAAGTCAATGCGCGTGCTGCCGGTCTGGAAGGGGTTCAAAGTCCGATAGCCAAGTTCCTGAATGCAGAGGTGATTGAAGGTCTGCTTTCCCGTACCGGTGCACAGGATGGCGATATTTTGTTCTTCGGTGCTGGTAATGTAAAAGTGGTCACTGATGCTTTGGGAGCGTTGCGTCTGAAATTAGGGCGCGATCTGAGCCTGACAAAATTGGATAGCTGGCGGCCACTGTGGGTTATCGACTTCCCCATGTTCGAAAATGATGGGGAAGGTGGCCTGACCGCTATGCACCATCCGTTTACTTCACCGTGTAATATGTCAGCGGCGGAGTTGGAGCAAGATCCGGTTTCGGCTATTGCCAATGCTTACGATATGGTGATTAACGGCTACGAAGTGGGTGGTGGCTCAGTGCGTATTCACCGTAATGAAATGCAACAAGCGGTGTTCCGTATTTTGGGCATTAATGAGCAGGAACAGCAGGAGAAATTTGGCTTCTTGCTGGATGCACTGAAATTTGGTACGCCTCCCCATGCAGGTTTGGCATTTGGTCTTGACCGTTTGGTGATGTTGCTGACAGGAACGGATAACATCCGTGATGTTATCGCATTCCCTAAAACTACCGCTGCCGCTTGTTTAATGACGGAAGCGCCAAGTTATGCCAATTCGGCGGCCCTTGAAGAGTTATCAATCTCTGTTGTTGCTAGAAAAGAGAGTGAATAATGGCTTATAAGCGCCCCGAGTCTGTGCTGGTGGTTATTTATGCGTTTTCCAGCCGACGGGTGCTAATGTTACAGCGGCGGGACGATCCTGATTTTTGGCAGTCTGTAACTGGCAGCCTTGATGGAGATGAAACGCCGTGGGAGACAGCATTACGTGAAGTGCAAGAAGAAGTCGGTATTGATATTATAGGTGAAAATCTTGAACTGATAGATTGCCGGCGTTCTCTTTATTATGAGATTTTTACCCACTTGCGCCATCGCTATGCCCCAGGAGTCACCCGCAATAAAGAGTACTGGTTCTGTCTGGCATTGCCGGAAGAGCGAGAATGCCTGTTGACTGAACATCAAGCTTATCAGTGGCTGGATGCGGATAAAGCAGTAAAGCTCACTAAGTCGTGGAGCAATCGGCAGGCGATTGAAGAGTTTGTTATTGAATAAGTTTATTAGACGTTTTATCGGAGAACCTTATGGCAGGTCATAGTAAATGGGCCAACACCAAGCACCGCAAAGCTGCGCAGGATGCGAAACGCGGTAAGATTTTCACCAAAATTATCCGGGAGCTAGTAACGGCAGCCCGTCTGGGTGGTGGAGATCCGGCATCTAACCCACGTCTGCGCGCTGCAATTGATAAAGCACTGTCCAACAACATGACCCGCGATACTCTGAACCGTGCTATCGCCCGTGGTGTCGGCAACGATGAAGCGGATAACATGGAAACCATCATTTATGAAGGTTATGGTCCGGGGGGAACGGCGGTGATGGTTGAGTGTCTGAGTGATAACCGTAACCGTACTGTTTCTGATGTTCGTCATGCTTTCACTAAAACCGGTGGTAATCTGGGTACTGATGGCTCGGTTGCTTATTTGTTCACCAAAAAAGGGGTGATTTCTTACGCGCCAGGGCTGGACGAAGATGCGGTTATGGAAGCAGCGTTGGAAGCCGGCGCTGATGATGTAGAAACCTATGATGATGGCGCGATTGATGTTTACACCACACCAGAAACGTTTGGTTACGTGAAAGATGCGTTAGATGCCGCCGGTTTTGTGGCTGAATCAGCGGAAGTTTCGATGATTCCTTCCACTAAAGCGGAATTGGATGCGGAAACCGCACCTAAATTATTGCGCTTGATTGATATGTTGGAAGATTCAGACGACGTACAAGAGGTTTACCATAACGGTGAAATCTCTGATGAAGTTGCTGCTTTGCTGTAATTTCAATCGGGTTGTATACCCAATGGATTTCAAGATGCATCGCGACGGCAAGGGAGCGAATCCCCGGGAGCAATAGATAACTATGTGACCGGGGTGAGTGAGTGCAGCTAACAAAGAGGTAACTTGAAGGATAACGGGTATATAGCGTAGAGAAAGTGTGCTGTGGTACAGGACACTTTCTCTAACGTTTTTATCTCCTTATATTAAAGGTGATAATCAAAGGCGAATAAACAGAATATGGCGATTATCTTAGGTATCGACCCGGGTTCCCGCGTCACTGGCTATGGTGTGATCCGTCAGCAGGGGCGTCATTTGAGCTACCTTGGCAGCGGTTGTATCCGAACAAAAGTTGATGATCTGCCTAACCGGTTGCAGCGTATTTATGCAGGTATTCTTGAAATTATTACGCAATTTCAACCGGATGCTTTTGCCATCGAACAAGTTTTTATGGCGAAAAACGCCGATTCAGCGCTGAAATTAGGGCAAGCGCGAGGAGTTGCTATTCTTGCCGCTGTCAATCAATCTGTGCCGGTTTTTGAATATGCTGCCCGACAGGTTAAACAGACGGTTGTGGGAACCGGGGCGGCTGAAAAAAGTCAGATTCAGCATATGGTGCGTTCTATGCTGAAATTATCTGCTAATCCGCAATCCGATGCGGCAGATGCATTGGCGATTGCGATAACCCATTGTCACTTTAATCAGAATCTTTTGCGGGTTGGTGATCCCAGATTAATCCTGGCGCGTGGACGTTTAAGATAACGGCTGGATATGCATCCAGCTTTTTTTATGTTATAACCATAAATAGAACAATCAGTTGTATTTTTTAGGGGATAAACGAGTGATAGGGCGTCTCAGAGGAATTGTGCTGGAAAAACAACCACCTTTGGTTTTACTGGAAACGAATGGCGTTGGTTATGAAGTTCATATGCCAATGACCTGTTTTTATGAATTGCCTGATGCTGGACAGGAAACTGTTCTATTTACTCACTTTATTGTGCGTGAAGACGCGCAATTACTTTATGGTTTTAATGATAAGCAGGAGCGGGCGCTATTCCGTGAATTAATTAAAGTGAATGGTGTAGGGCCTAAATTGGCGTTGGCTATTCTTTCGGGCATGTCTGCGCAGCAATTTGTCTCTGCTATTGAACAAGAGGCGATCGCTTCTCTGGTTAAACTGCCGGGTGTAGGTAAGAAAACCGCTGAACGGCTGGTGGTTGAAATGAAAGATCGCTTTAAAGGGCTGAATGGCGATCTCTTCAATCAGAGCAGTGATATTAATTTGCCGGCAACGGCCAAACAGACAACTTCTGACGCTGATAGCGAAGCGGAAGCCGCTGCGGCATTAGTTTCATTGGGTTACAAACCACAGGAAGCCAGCCGCATGGTAAATAAAGTCGCTAAACCGGGGGCGGATTGTGAAACACTTATCCGCGAAGCGCTTCGCGCTGTTCTCTAAGTTACAGGGGTAAGCCATGATTGAAGCTGACCGTCTGGTTTCTGCGGAAGTTTTGCCAGATGATGAAGCCGTTGACCGCGCCATCAGACCTAAATTGTTGTCTGAATATGTCGGACAACCGCAGGTCTGTGAGCAGATGGAGATTTTTATTCAGGCTGCCAGACAGCGTGGTGATGCTCTTGACCATCTACTGATTTTTGGTCCGCCGGGATTGGGGAAAACAACGCTGGCGAATATTGTTGCCAATGAGATGGGTGTTAATCTTCGCACAACTTCAGGCCCGGTGTTGGAAAAAGCGGGTGATTTGGCGGCAATGCTGACCAATCTTGAACCGCACGATGTGTTGTTTATCGATGAAATTCACCGCTTATCGCCGGTAGTGGAAGAAATTCTTTATCCAGCAATGGAAGATTACCAGCTGGAT
The DNA here is from genome assembly GCF_003287735.1 of Photorhabdus bodei. GTDB lineage: Bacteria > Pseudomonadota > Gammaproteobacteria > Enterobacterales > Enterobacteriaceae > Photorhabdus > Photorhabdus kayaii. The sequence goes on from NZ_NSCM01000034.1 coordinate 17,032, forward strand.
ATTATGATTGGCGAGGGGCCGGCAGCCCGTTCGATTAAAATTGATTTGCCACCTTTTACCCTGATTGGGGCTACTACTCGCGCAGGTTCTTTGACTTCTCCATTGCGTGATCGATTCGGTATCGTACAGCGTCTTGAATTTTATAATGTGGACGATTTGCAAAGTATCGTTTCTCGCAGCGCTCGTTTTATGGGGGTAGCGATCACTGACGAGGGTGCCCGGCAAGTTGCCATGCGTTCTCGTGGAACGCCGCGGATTACAAATCGTTTACTGCGCCGGGTACGTGATTTTGCTCAAGTAAAAGGGAATGGTGCGATTGATGGCAATATTGCCACCAGAGCGCTGGATATGTTGAGCGTAGATGCTGCCGGTTTTGATTATCTGGATCGTAAATTACTGATTGCTATCATTGATAAATTTATGGGCGGGCCGGTTGGGGTAGATAATCTTGCCGCTGCTATTGGTGAAGAGCGGGAAACGATTGAAGATGTGCTGGAACCCTTTTTGATTCAACAGGGTTTTATTCAACGCACTTCCCGTGGACGAATTGCCACCGAACATGCTTATCGCCATTTTGGTATGGTCAGAGATCAGGAATGACTTGTTTAATTACCTGAAAAATCGGGATGGGTACTCCCCGCAAGGGAAACCTATCCCCTATGGATTTCAAGATGCATCGAGACGGCCAGGGAGCGAATCCCCGGGAGCATAGATAACTATGTGACCGGGGTGAGTGAGTGCAGCCAACAAAGAGGCAACTTGAAAGATGACGGGTATATCCCGTTCTCCTGATAACTGGGTTATCCCCACTCAGTGGATCAATTTTTTGCTTTACTGATCAGGCTGATAATGAACATCACCGCAGCACATAGCACGACAGAAGGCCCTGCTGGTGTGTCGTAAACGGCGGAGAAAGCTAATCCACCGGTGACGGCAAGCGTACCAACCGTAATAGCAATACCGGCCATTTGCTCCGGTGTACGGGCAAAACGGCGAGCAGTGGCGGCCGGGATAATGAGCAGGGAGGTGATAATCAGTGCGCCGACAAACTTCATTGCCAAGCCGATTGTCAACGCGGTTACCAGCATTAACAGCACTCTTAACCGCTGTATTTTAATTCCATCCACAAAAGCCATTTCTTGACTGACGGTGATAGAGAGCAAGGCGTTCCATTGCCAGAACAGGAGCGTGGTGACCATGGTGACACCGATGGCAATCAACCAAATATCTTCATAGGTGACTGATAACAAATCACCAAACAGATAAGCCATCAAATCAACTCGCACATTAGACATTAAACTGACAACCACTAGCCCTAATGATAATGCGCTGTGAGCCATAATCCCCAACAAAGTATCGATTGCCAGTTGAGGACGTTTCTCCAGCCAAACTAAAATAATTGCCAGTATCAAGGTGACGGCGATAATTGTGTAAAAAGGGCTAATATTTAGCAATAATCCGAAAGCAACGCCCAGTAATGAAGCATGAGCCAGAGTATCGCCAAAATAGGACATTCTGCGCCAGACAACAAATGAGCCTAATGGCCCGGCAGCAATAGCCAATAATACGCCGGCCAACCAACCGGGGAATAATAATTCGATCATGAGTGGCATTCCCTGTTATTTTCCAAGCTAATTTTCCCTTTCAGATCATGGTGATGGTCGTGTTGGTGGCGGTATATTGCCAATTGTTCAGCACCATGATGACCAAACATCGCGATAAATTCAGGGTGAGTTGAAACAACTTCAGGTGTGCCGGAACAACAAATATGTTGATTAAGGCATAAAACTTCGTCTGTTTTCGCCATGACCAGATGCAAATCATGGGAAACCATCAGTACAGCGCAATGCAATTCGGTCCTGATTTGATTGATTAAATCATAAAGTGCTAATTGACCATTAACATCGACCCCTTGTGTTGGTTCATCAAGGACGAGTAATTGAGGTTGATTTAATAGTGCTCTGGCTAATAAAACCCGTTGGCTTTCCCCACCGGATAATTTTTGCATGGGCTGTTGCAATAGATGAGCAGCATTTACTCGTTCAAGTGCCGGCAAGATATCGCCAGATTTTACCCCGGGTTTTAGCATCATGAAGCGTTTAACTGTCAATGGCAGGGTGGGGTCAAGATGCAACTTCTGTGGAACATAGCCGATTTTCAATCCATCGGTATGTTCAATAGTGCCGGATGATGGCTCAATAAGCCCTAAAACAACGCGGACTAAAGTTGATTTACCGGCACCATTAGGACCTAGCAACGTCAGAATATTTCCTCGTTGCAAATGTAGAGAGATATTGTTTAATACCCGACGATCGCCGAAATTAACAGCAATATTTTTTAAAGTGATGAGTGTCGACATGTTAAATATATCTTGCGTGAACATTGAGATGTTATAATATAACAATTCTGGTTTCTGTCCACGAGATATTTACATTATGTTACACAAATCATATAAACTAGCGCACAAGTTTCTCTGCAAGACCGCGATTACTGCTGTTTTTATGTCAGGAACGATACAATCGGTTAATGCCGATGTTGTGACATCAATCCGTCCGTTGGGTTTTATTGCTGCGGCAATAACTGAAGGTGTAACTGATACGCAGGTGCTGTTACCTGATGGGGCATCACCGCATGATTATGCATTGAAACCGTCTGATCTTAAGAAAGTTAATCAGGCAGATTTAGTTGTGTGGGTTGGACCTGAGATGGAAATCTTTTTGTCTAAACCGTTAGCCAAAGTTCCACAAAATAAACAGTTAGTTTTAGCACAATTGCCAACGATTAGGCCATTATTGCTGAAAAATAATGAAGATTTACCCAAATCGGATCAACATAAACATGAAGATGGTCATGAACATCATTCTCATGGTGAATATAATATGCACATCTGGTTATCACCAGAAATAGCAAAACAGGTCGCACAGGGGATTTATGACCAATTACAAGCGCGTTATCCGCATAAAAAAGCAGCGCTGGACGTAAACCTACGTAAATTCAATACTCAGCTTGCGCAAACTGACAAAAATATTGCTAATATTCTTAAGCTGGTGCGTGGTAAGGGGTATTTTGTTTTTCACGATGCTTATGGCTATTTCGAGCAGCATTATGGCCTGACGCCATTAGGACATTTTACGATTAATCCTGAAATACAACCTGGCGCACAAAAATTACATCATATACGAACACAATTGGTTGAGCAGAAAGCAACCTGCATTTTTGCTGAGCCACAATTCAGGCCGACCGTTATTAATGCTGTGGCGAAGGGTACGGGAGTGCGCATGGGCACTTTAGATCCGTTAGGAGGCCGCGTCGTATTGGATAAGGACAGCTATATGAAATTTATAACTCAGTTGTCGGAACAGTACGCGGGTTGCCTGAATTAAAGTAATAAGGAATTCAATGAGTGCAACAGATAGTTAAAACTATCGTTCTGGTGTATAAGGAGTTACCGCGACCGCATAAAATTATGTTGGGTTCGCTGACTGTAGCAACATTGGTTGTCACTATGTGGCAACCTATTGCTTATCATCATGAACAAGAAGAAACAACAGTCGGCAGCATCGCCATCAACCTTCCCGTAGATAGTGATGAGATTATTGCAGATAGCAGTGAACAGCTACCGGACGAGGGTATTCCTGATGAAGAGACGAACTCAGAGGTCTCGGCTCAAACTCCGCATGAATATATTGTCTCCGACGGTGACACCCTCAGTAATATTCTGACCCAATTTGGTATCGACTCTTCTGATGTAGCGTTACTCGCGAGTCAGCATAAAGCGTTACGGGGATTGAACATTGGTCAGCCATTGTCATGGACAGTCAATGAAGCGGGTGACTTGCAAACGCTGACTTGGGGTGTTTCCCGCCGTGAAATGCGCATTTATACCCGTGAAGGCGATCTGTTTAAAGAAACAAAAGAGTTTCAAAAAGGGGAGTGGAAAAACAGCGTCGTCGTTGGCGTTGTTGATAGTAACTTTACCAGTAGTGCTTTAAATGCCGGCTTAACCAGCAGTGAAGCACGTGAAGTCACTAAGGCACTGCAATGGCAAATTGATTTGCGTAAATTACATGAAGGTGATCGTTTCTCTGTATTGCTATCCCGTGAAATGTTGGATGGTCACAGTGAACAGAGCCAATTACTTGGTGTTCGCTTAAATAGTGGTGGTAAAGATTATTATGCTATCCGGGCGGAAGATGGGCGTTTTTATGATCGTCAAGGTTCCGGTCTGGAGCGCGGTTTTTTGCGTTTTCCAACCACCAAGCAATTTCGGGTATCTTCCCAATTTAATCCTCGGCGTGTGAATCCAGTTACTGGTCGGGTTGCGCCGCATAAAGGTGTGGATTTTGCCATGCCGGTGGGAACGCCTGTTTTGGCGGTGGGTGACGGTGAGGTGATTGTCTCCAAATATAACGGAGCAGCAGGTAACTTTATTGCCATTCGCCATGGCCGCCAATATACCACGCGTTATATGCACTTGAGAAAGCTGCTGGTGAAATCAGGGCAGAAGGTAAAACGGGGTGATCGTATTGCGTTGTCCGGTAGCACTGGTCGTTCTACGGGCCCACATTTGCATTATGAATTCTGGATCAATCAGCAGGCGGTAAACCCATTAACGGCGAAATTACCGCGTTCTGGAGGTTTGAGTGGTAAAGAACGCACAGAATTCCTGGCAACGATAAAAGAGGTAACGCCCCAGCTTCTGTTAGATTGAGTTTAATTGTTCATTAGTAACAGACTTTAAAGCGGATGATTGATATCATCCGCTGTCGTTTTGTATTGCAGAACAAGATATGTTGACATCTGTTGATATAGATCCCTGTATGAAAATGGCAAATTATCGTTTTGTTTTAAAGAGTTATCTCATGCATAAAGAAACAGATACAGACAGTAAAGCTGGTTATGTGCCGACATTTCATAAATCTTACCTGCATCCTCGTTACTGGGGATTATGGCTGGGCATTGGTGTGTTGGCCGGGCTGGCTTACCTACCAGTTAAAGTGCGTGATCCTCTGCTGGCTAAAATAGGCTGGTTGGCGGGTAAGTTAGCGAAAGGGGCACGTCGTAGAGCAAGAATAAATCTGTGTTACTGTATGCCGGAACTGACGGAGCAACAGCGTGAAGCATTGATTGATGAGATGTTTTCTACCGCACCTCAACCTTTTGTTATGTTGGCTGAACTGTGTTTACGTGGTACAAAATCAACGTTAAGCCGGACGCAGTGGCATGGGGAAGAGATTATTCTTCAACTGAAAGCGCAGGGGAAAAACGTTATTTTCATGGTGCCTCATGGTTGGGCTGTGGATATTCCAGCGATATTACTGTCTGTGGGCGGACAGAAAATATCAGCCATGTTCCATCACCAGAAAAACCCGGTTGCAGATTATCTATGGAATAAAGTTCGCCATCATTTTGGTGGCCGTTTACATTCTCGTGATGCTGGAATTAAACCGTTTGTTGCTACTGTTCGCCAGGGTTTCTGGGGATATTATCTACCTGATCAAGATCATGGTGAGGAGCACAGTGAGTTTGTTGATTTTTTCGCAACTTATAAAGCGACATTGCCGGCAATTGGGCGATTGATGAAGGTTTGTCGTGCTGCTATTGTGCCGCTGTTTCCGGTTTATAATTACCGTACTCATCAGCTTGATATTTATATTCGTCCGCCAATGGATGATATTGATGGCAAAGATGATGCTTTTATTGCCCGTCGGATGAATGAAGAATTAGAACAATTAGTGCGACCAAATCCTGAGCAGTACACCTGGATACTTAAATTGCTTAAGACGCGGAAAGAGGGTGATATTGAGCCGTATAACAGAGAAGATCTGTGATTCTAATCGCAAGATATATGTGAAAATCATAATCACAGTTTGAAATTTTTTATTGTCCCCCTAATGTTGGGCATGTTAGGGGGTTTTGTGAAAAAACATATTATTTGTACTTTGATATATTAGTTGAATGGTGGTTCTATATTTTCAAATACAGTATTAGTTGAGTGAAATAGAGACGGTAAGAATCTATTTTTACCGTCGGGTCGTTGTTGGATAAGCGAAACGCGCCAGTATTCTAGGCTTACCTGATTGTCGAAAACTTGGCGCTAAATGTAATAAAGTTTTATTCCACTTCAAGAATACGGCAGGTATTAGTACTGCCAATTGTCCCCATCTGATCACCCTGAGTAACCAGAACAAGGTCGCCGGAAACCAAATAACCTTTATCACGCAGACGATTAACTGCTTCATTGGCTGCTGTTATGCCGTCAGTATGACTGCTGCAATAAACTGGTGTAACGCCACGGTAAAGTGCCGTTTGGTTTAAGGTTTTTTCATGACGAGACATAGAGAATATGGGGAGACCAGAACTAATGCGAGACATGATACGAGTGGTGCGACCTGATTCGGTCATTGCAATAATGGCTTTAACCCCATTTAGGTGGTTTGCCGCGTACATGGTAGACATCGCAATGGCTTCTTCGATACTGTCAAAAATTGTGTCTAGCCGATGTTTCGATACGTTTAGCCCGGGCATTTTTTCTGCTCCGAGACAGACTCGCGCCATTGCGGCAACCGTTTCGGCAGGGTATTGGCCCGCGGCGGTTTCAGCGGAGAGCATCACGGCGTCAGTGCCGTCAAGAACGGCGTTTGCCACATCCATCACTTCTGCACGAGTAGGCATTGGGTTGGTGATCATAGATTCCATCATCTGAGTCGCGGTAATCACTACACGATTTAGTTGACGGGCACGGCGAATTAATTTTTTCTGAATGCCAACCAACTCTGGATCACCGATTTCTACGCCAAGGTCACCACGAGCAACCATGACGACATCGGAAGCCAGAATGATTTCATCAATGGTTTTATCACTGCTAACGGCTTCTGCGCGTTCAACTTTTGCCACGATCTGCGTTTCACAGCCTGCGTCTCGTGCCAAGCGGCGAGCATAGTTAAGATCTTCACCGGTGCGGGGGAAAGAGACAGCAAGGTAATCAACGCCAATTCTGGCCGCCGTAATAATGTCTTCTCTATCTTTTTCGGTCAGGGCTTCAGCGGATAATCCACCGCCCAGTTTGTTGATTCCCTTATTGTTGGATAGCGGGCCACCCACTGTCACTTCAGTGAATACTTTCATGCCCTGAACGGTTAATACTTTCAGTTGAACACGGCCATCATCCAGCAACAAAATGTCACCCGGTACAACATCCGTGGGTAATCCTTTGTAATCGATACCGACTTTCTCCTTATCGCCTTCGCCTTTACCAAGATTGGCATCAAGCAGAAATTTATCTCCGACATTCAGGAAAATCTTGCCCTCTTTAAACGTTGATACGCGAATTTTAGGTCCTTGAAGATCGCCAAGAATGGCGACATGGCACCCCAGGCGGGCTGCGATCTCGCGGACTTTGTTGGCGCGCTGGAGATGATCTTCGGCGGTACCGTGGGAAAAGTTAAGGCGGACTACGTTTGCACCCGCAGCAATAATCTTTTCAAGATTATTATCACGGTCGGTAGCCGGACCAAGTGTAGTAACAATCTTCGTTCTTCTGAGCCGTCTGGACATATTTTACTCCGTTGACCTGTGAGTATTGGTATTTGTGATATAAAAATAATCAATAATCTATTAATTATCCTATATACCCGTTATCCTTCAAGTTGCCTCTTTGTTGGCTGCATTCTCTCACTCCGGTCACATAGTTCTCTATGCTCCCGGGGATTCGCCCCCTTGCCGCTGCGATGCATCTTGAAATCCATAGGGTATAAAACGAGTAAAAAAACTCTTCGGCAATCCAACTATCAAGCCTGTTTATAGATTACTTTTGTGACCCATATCAACTTATCATGATACTTTTCGCTGTAGTGCCTATTGACCAGTGTCAGCAACGGATATTTATTGCCGTATTTCTATCCTATCACGATTTGTTCCCGATTTATCAATAATGTGACTGCTCCCCGTCTTGCTGTGTGAGTCTGATACAAGCTTTCTGAAATTTACTGGGATTCAGCAACACTTGAGGGCTGGAAAGCACGAAACGTCCAGGGTGGGTATGCTGTAAAGTATGCAAATGATAAGTTTTCTTTGAGGAGGACGAGTTGGCACTGTCTCTTAAGTCAGACTTATGATCAAGAGACAGCTATTTGCGTGAGATTTGTTAGCGGTCCGGGGGATGTAGGGTTCTTATGCTTTTCGATACCATCCCATTAACTTAATATATGAATTGGTAATTGAAATCGCTGCATTGCCACCAGAATCTCCGGTGTTACCTGAAATTGTATGGTTATGTGCTCCTATTGATACCGTATGAGAGTGGGCACCATTAGTACTGGTGTTGTATTTGTAGTTGTCATTATCTGGTACTTGTGATGACCCTATATTGTTTCTAGAATTGTCGTAATAGCCGTAACGCCCACCCCAAGCTTCACCCCAGCCGCTATCATGATGGTGATCCCCAGTGACATTAGTGGTTTTGGTGCCATAATCAAATGTGCTCGTTGTTCCAGAGAATGTATGATTATGCGCTGGCATTTGTGCCGCTGTCAGATTTATCGAATCGCTGCCACCGGTTGATAAAAGATCGGAACCATTGGTGCTAGCTAATCGTACCGTTTTATTTTCACCAATATATTCCCAGGTAGTGCCCGGAAATAGCACATTGGGATTTTTATTTTGAGCGAACCAAATCACAATTCCTACAGGATATTGGATGTTAATAATGGTTTCGATTAAGCCAAGATTTTTCACAAATGCATTTTTATCAGGAATGTCGGCACCGTTTTGGTCTTTTGCTAGCCGATTATTAGCGTTATCATTTATATCAGAAACAAGCTTCTGTGTTGCCGCAAGGGTATTACTATTGCCTGTTTGGTCTGTGAGTTGAATAATGCCTTGTTGTGTTAATGAGGCGTTTGGCACAGTTGTTGTAATTTTTTGTTCTAACGCTCTATTTAATTGAGTAATGAGTTTAGCTATATCACCATCATCCAAAATATCACTACCAGATTGGGTCGCGATAAAATTAGCGATAACAGAGGAGATGGTTGATGACTGACGTAATACTTTGTTTAGTAAATGAATAGTAATATCGCTTGGGGGAAACCCAGTTTTCAAACTTCGGCTTTCTTCATAGGCTTCTTGACTGACTACATTAGCATTGTTACCAATAGAAAAAGCTTTAAAATCATTCTTGAGATTCATATATTTTCCTCAGATATAAATAATGTGCTTTTATAAACAACATACTGAATTATTAAAAAATTAATTTTAATTAATATATGTCAATAATATTTTAGCTCGGAAAAAACATAATAAAGTATTCTTATAACTTAGAGGGATAATAGTTTTTGTATAATGGGTGGAAATAATAAATGTGAAACTGTTGATCGGGTAAATATCTAAATTATTTATATTCAATATCTGAAAGTTATTTTTATCTTCCTGCTTTCTATTTCTTTCGGTAAATTTTTTATAATAATATCCTATGTTTTAATTTTAAAAGGTCATTATTTTATTGAGTTAACTGAATAATATGGGATTTTCTTGATATAATTCAATAATTCCTCGCTTATCTTGGCTGGTACAGATTATTTACTGATGCTCAATGAGCCATAAACGATCACTGACTACGCAATTGTTGCGAGTCAGCCTAATATACCCGTTATCTTTCAAGTTGCCTCTTTGTTGGCTGCGCTCACTCACCCCGGTCACATAGTTACCTATGCTCCCGGGGATTCGTTCCCTTGCCGTCGCGATGCATCTTGAAATCCATAGGGTATAGTAAGAGGACTATTTTCAGGTCGGGGGAAAGTCAATTTTATCAAAGCGTGAATTTCGTAGCGCTTCTTTGACTCTTTTCAAGTTATCTCTGAATTTTGAACCACGGCGCAGGGTAAAACCCGTAGCTAAAACATCAATAACAGTTAATTGAGCGATTCTTGAGACCATTGGCATATAAATATCTGTATCTTCCGGGACGTCCAGAAGAATGGCGAGTGTTGCTTCGTGGGCGAGGGGAGAATCTTGGGAGGTAATTGCGATAACTGTCGCATCATTTTCTCGCGCAAGTTGTGCTGCTTCGACCAGACTTTTAGTCCTGCCGGTATGGGATATGAGGACGACGACATCACCTTCGGCACTGTTAATACAGCTCATCCGTTGCATCACAATGTCATCAAAATAGATAACGGGGATGTTGAAGCGGAAAAATTTATTCATTGCGTCGTGTGCGACGGCCGCAGAAGCCCCTAAGCCAAAAAATGAGATTTTCCGGGCTTGAGTCAGTAAATCAACAGCTCGGTTAATGGCTGTAATATCCAAATTGTTTTTGACGGTATCCAGAGTTGCCATTACCGATTCAAATATCTTATTGGTGTAGGCACTCACTGTATCGCTCTCTTCAACATTGCGATTTACATAAGGCGTGCCATTGGCAAGACTTTGGGCTAGATGGAGTTTGAAATCGGGAAAACCTTTAGTATCCAGACGGCGGCAAAAACGGTTAACCGTGGGTTCACTGACTTCCGCCATTTTTGCCAGTGTTGCGATACTGGTATGAATTGCAGTTTGCGGTGAAGCCAGGATTGTCTGCGCCACTTTTTTTTCTGACTTACTCAAAAATTCGATACTGTTTTGGACCCGTTCCAGTGTATTCATAAAACGCAGTTACCTGTGGTTTTTGACGATTTCATTCAGAAGAGAAATCTATGTAAATTTTTATGAAAATATACTATTAGCAAATTGAAGCTGGCAGTAGGAAGTCACAATAATTTAATGTTTTTCATAAAAGTATGACAAGTGTCTAACTTTCATATTGGTAATTATCTTTCATAAACGTTGTAAAATTACATAAATTTATCACATTTTTATCATATGCGAAACATATTGTTAACGCGGGGTGATGGTTATTCGTTATCTCTGTTTACGCGCCATGGTCAAAAGAGTACATTATCGGTTAATGCTGTAACAAAATTACAATATCCCGCAACGAGGAGAGACATATGGCGGTTACTTCTACAGCTCAGGCTTGTGATTTAGTCATTTTTGGCGCTAAAGGGGATTTGGCACGCCGGAAATTATTGCCCTCCCTTTATCAGCTTGAGAAAGCGGGTTATATCCACCCAGAAACCCGGATTATCGGTGTTGGCCGGGCTGATTGGGATAAAAAAGCTTATACCAAGGTTGTTGAAGAAGCTTTAAATACATTCTTGCCAGAAAAATTAGATTCAGAATTATGGAAGATATTGAGTGAGCGTTTGGCGTTCTGCAATCTGGATGTTAATCAAAAGGAAGACTTTGCCAAATTGAAGGCAATTCTTAAGCAGGATAATCGGCCTGCAATCCATTATTTTGCGATGCCACCCAGTACCTTTGGTTCGGTTTGTCACGGATTGGGCCTTGCAGGGCTAAATAAAGAGCCAAATCGAGTTGTGATGGAAAAGCCTTTAGGGACCGATCTTGAATCATCCAAAGCCATCAATGATGAAGTGGCTAAATATTTCAATGAGCGTCAGGTTTATCGCATCGATCATTATCTGGGTAAAGAAACCGTATTGAATCTGTTGGCGCTGCGGTTTGCCAATTCCTTGTTTGTGAATAATTGGGATAACCGGACAATTGATCATGTACAAATTACAGTAGCTGAAGAAGTCGGTATTGAAGGCCGTTGGGGTTATTTTGACCAAGCTGGGCAGATGCGCGATATGATTCAGAATCACCTGTTGCAAATATTGACCATGATTGCTATGTCTCCTCCGGCAGATCTGACGACAGACCGTATCCGTGATGAAAAAGTAAAAGTATTGCGTTCTCTGCGTCGTATTGATCATACGAATGTGCGGGAGAAGACGGTACGAGGTCAATACACTGCTGGTTTTGTTCAGGGGCATAAGGTACCGGGGTATCTGGAAGAAGAGGGGGCAAACCAGTCCAGCCGGACGGAAACTTTTGTCTCTATCCGTGTCGATATTGATGACTGGCGTTGGGCCGGGGTTCCTTTCTACCTGAGAACCGGTAAACGTCTGCCAACGAAATGTTCCGAGGTGGTAGTTTATTTCAAAAAGCCTGCACTGAACTTGTTTTCTGAATCTTATCAACAACTACCGCAGAACAAGCTAACGATTCGTTTGCAGCCGGATGAAGGTATTGATATTGAAGTGCTGAACAAAGCTCCGGGGCTGGAACACAAGCATCGTCTGCAAACCACTAAGCTAGATTTGAGTTTCTCTGAAACGTTTAACCATATTCCGTTGGCGGATGCTTATGAGAGGTTACTGCTGGAGGCTATGCGGGGTATTCAGGCGCTATTTGTTCGTCGTGATGAAGTGGAAGAAGCGTGGAAATGGGTTGATTCTATTATGAATGCATGGGCGGCGGATAATGATGCGCCTAAGCCTTATCAGGCGGGGACGTGGGGGCCGGTCGCTTCTGTTGCGATGATCACTCGCGATGGTCGTTCGTGGAATGAGTTTGAGTAATTGACAAACCTTTCTGTTGAAGCTCAAGCCGCACTATAAGCGGCTTGGGTTAGTATCAACAAGGTATCAGCTTATACCCGTTATCTTTCAAGTTGCCTCTTTGTTGGCTGCACTCGCTCACCCCGGTCACATAGTTTGCTATGCTCCCGGGGATTCACTCCCTTGCCGTCGCGACGCATCTTGAAATCCATAGGGTATATGTTGGTATCAATTCTGTTTTTCTATTCAACGTTGTTTATCAGATAAAAAAATAAATGAGATTGGGTGGTTGCTTTCTATTATCTTATATGGTAGAAGTACTAGGAAAATTAACACTATTTATTTATGAGGATTCTTAGTATATCGCGCAGAATATCGGTGCGATGAAGGAATGAAATATCATGAACAGCGCCAAAAGCGTCAAGTTTCAAAGTTCCACTCACATGCTTTTCCTTTCTGCCATTTTATCCAGTGAGCATTACTGGTGCAGTTCATTATAGCGTCTGACTCCTGTTAACCGGTTTTCAACCGGTATTTCTGTTTCGTCAAAAACGCAGGTTATTATTTCTCATCTTATATATGGGTGGGTTTAGGTCATTTATAGTTTGCGTCTTGACGTGCGTATTTGTGTGGTCAGGAGAAAGAAAATGATTTATTGGTTGTTCCTTGCAATGGCAATTATTACCGAAGTTATCGGTACTTTATCGATGAAACATGCCAGCGTTTCCGGTGGTGTAGTTGGCATGGCCGTTATGTACATCATGATCGCCACATCCTATATCTTGTTGGCAATGGCGGTGAAAAAAGTGGCACTAGGCGTTGCGTATGCTTTGTGGGAAGGGGTTGGCATTCTATTTATTACTGTTTTTAGTGTTATGTGGTTTGATGAATCACTGTCATTGATGAAAGTAGGGGGATTGGTTCTGCTGATAACAGGGATTATGTTGATTAAATCTGGCACTAGAAAAGCCGCAGTCAAAAAATCGGCAGAGGTAGTGAAGCAGATGGCAAATAAGGCTGTCAGTGTCGCAACAACCAAAAACGGTAAAATAAAGGAGGCATAACATGTTGCAACAATTTGAATGGTGGCATGCGGCGTTCTTATTCCTTGCTATAGCGTTGGATATTTTAGCGAATATTTTACTGAAAATTTCTGATGGTTTTAGACGTCCTTGGATGGGTATTCTTTCGCTTATTACTGTTCTTGGGGCGTTCAGTGCGCTTGCTCAGGCAGTGAAGGGAATTGAGCTTTCCATTGCTTATGCCTTATGGGGCGCTTTCGGTATTATCGCGACAGTTGCTGCTGGCTGGATTATGTTTAATCAGCGTTTGAATTGTAAAGGTTGGGGTGGAATTGCCTTGTTGCTGTTGGGTATGATGATGATCAAGATGGCTTAAGCCATCTTAATTTTTAAAGTCAGGACAAAGATACGTTATTGGCGTTCAGGTTTTTAACTAACGAATTTTATTGTTTATTTCTTATATTATTTGCTGGCATGCAACTATTTTGCATAATAACCAGCAGATATGAATATACCCGTTATCTTTCAAGTTGCCTCTTTGTTGGCTGCACTCACTCACCCCGGTCACATAGTTACCTATGCTCCCGGGGATTCGCTCCCTTGCCGTCGCGAAGCATCTTGAAATCCATAGGGTATATAAGTGACTTTTAGCAGGTAAAACAGACGTCTGGTTTATGACCATCTTTCACGCAACAACCAGGACAACAAGACTGAACAATATAGCGGCCATTCCCCATCTCCTTCATGTCAAAGTCTTTATAGTGATAAAAAACATGTTGACCCATTGAGGCGGAACAAGATGGGCAACTTTTATAGATCTTGCCTTCTGCTTCCGCAACAACGGAATCATGAAGGGAATCATGACAACCTGAACAAACATCCATAGCATGCTCCATACCAAGTGATAAAAGTTATTGAAGATTAGGCCATGTTTATATTCACTAAACAGTGGCCAGACACTGATGTGCTTATTAGAAAGTATGGACGACGTATAAGTATAATTCAACATTGAAAAGGTAAATAGTCGAAAATCCATTTGGTGAGTTAACTCTGTCAGATGAAATTAACGCGATTTGTGATAAGCAATATTGGAAACTATTTTATTACACTTAATCATCGAAGTTTTATCTACGAATTAAAAATAGTCTAATTTAAAATTATTCCTAAAATAGGCCATTACTAAAGTAGGTGTTTTGGCCTGTAAGATTGATTTATAATAAGTTTATACCTGTCATCCTTCAAGTTGCCTCTTTGTTGGCGGCACTCACTCACCCCGGTCACATCGTTATCTATGCTCCCGGGGATTCGCTCCCTTGCCGCCGCGATGCATCTTGAAATCCATAAGGTATATATACCCGTCATCTTTCAAGTTGCCTCTTTGTTGGCTGCACTCACTCACCCCGGTCACATAGTTATCTATGCTCCCGGGGATTCGCTCCCTTGCCGCCGCGATGCATCTTGAAATCCATAGGGTATATACAGGCTCCTAAAATTCTCAAAAAGCTATAGAAAATGGATTTAAAAATTGTCTATGCCAGAGCAACTTTTTATCTATTTCACTTAATTCAGCTTCTTCACAGATACTGTTCCAATTATCTTGGATTATTGATATTTGTTTATTAAAGATTTCTTTTGCTTTTTTCTCTGAAATATTAAAGTTATGCGCAGTTTCCAAACAAATTTGTAATTGACTTAGATTTTTATTTCCGACTATTAGCATTGCTTGAGATGCTTCATTACCCGATCTACCTTGAGGACATATATCATAAGCAGGGGTTAAACTTAAATTTTTTCCATCCCAAAATGCAGCATGATTTCGAGCGTGATCATCTGTGTTACCACACAATATATTAAAAACTAACCGTGAAAATAATTCTTCTAATGTTTTTTGAGGATTAGTGAAACGATATCGTATAATCTCGGCAAATTTTTCATAACTAGCATATCTAGCCATCATATCATCCAAATTAAATAGGGTTAGAGCAGAGACCATTGATTTTCGTAACCAACCATTTTGGGTATGTTCTCGATCAAATCTTTCAATTAATAGTACATTTTTATTTGAGGATGTTGTTAATTTTACTGGTGCAACATCAATACCAACTCGCTTAGCAAGTTTCATGGCAATAAACTCTGCTTTAACTACACTGTAAAGATCACTACTTGAAGAAAATTTAGCGACATATTTTCTTCCTTTATCCTCAATTAGTGCTTTAGGCCGTGCCCCGCCGATTGAACTACCGTGAAAAAGTGCTTGGTCTAATTCTGGCGTTAATAATAGACCATTTTCAACTCGTTCTGCGGATTGAACTAATTCTTCTAAACTGACATTTTTTATAGATCGTGGAGTATATTCGGATGGAGATAGTTGAAAATCTAAAGCACCTATGCGGTCAGATCCTGATTCAAGAAGGTAAGTTATTTCATTTAATATAGTAGTTTCTGTATCTGCTCCTTTTAGTCCTAATTTTTTGTTGATTATAACTCTGCGACCCCACGCATCAGGAGAAGCGTCGCGGATACAGCCAGGTATTGTTAGATCACTCTGTGGGGATATGATCCCTGATTTTAATGGTAATTCTGGCTCATAAATCGAGATAGATGGTGGCTGGCTATTTAATCTTCCAAGGTAACTTTTACCATAGTTAAATAAAATGCGGCCATTAAATTCTTCTAGGCGGCCAGCCACCACTGGCTTAGTTTGTTCTGGTAACCATATCCAGACATAAGCTTCTTTGTTGTTAGAAATCATCGTACATTTCTCTCTCTTCTTCCTGAATACGTTGTGGTAACAAAACTAGCTTATCTCTCGTTTGTTCTATACGTGCTGAGATAGGAAGCTTATCACTGTCAAACAAGTTGATACCTACAAGGTTAGCTAGCTCAAATGCTAATCCTATAGAGCAACCCATATCTCCGCTTTCAATTTTTTGCAGTGTGGTTCTGGATATACCAGCACGTTCTGCCAAATTCTTTTCTGACCAATGGCGCCGTTTTCTACCTAACTTGATTTGTTCTCCGAGTAACATGACTGCTTCTTTAGAGAATTTTGAATAGGCTCTATGTTTTAACATACTCCCTCCGTATGACCATTATAATGATCATTGATAGTATTAATGACCATTATAATAGTCATTATCATGGTTTGTCAAAATAAGAATGTCAACATTAGATGACCATTATAATGGTCATCTTATAGTTCAAGGCATAGGAGGAAGGTTAGAAGTGTTGGGTTTATACCCGTTATCCTTCAAGTTGCCTCTTTGTTGGCTGCACTCGCTCACCCCGGTCACATAGTTATCTATGCTCCTGGGGATTCGCTCCCTTGCCGTCGCGATGCATCTTGAAATCCATAGGGTATATAATATTCCACTTGGAACAATGGATAATGTAGTTCATGAAAATATCGATTAATATTTTATTTTAAAATGTTATTGCAACTAAATTAACGGATAAAATTATATCTTATTTACATTAATAACACCTATTGGGATATTCTTAATAACCTCCATATAATTAAAATATAAATGCAGGCGATAGAGAATATCCCCAAATTAATATTAAATACCTGCGATAACTTTTATCTCGACTTTGTATTTGGGATTCATTAGTTTAGCTTCAACTGTGCAGCGTACAGGTGCGCTTCCTGCAACAACCCATGCATCCCAGGCGGCATTCATGCCAGCAAACTCTTTTCCATCCGCCAGGAAAAGAGTGGCGTCGATAATTTTGCTTTTATCAGAACCGAGACGCTGTAACATAATATCAATAGCGGCCAGTGTATTCGCTGTTTGCTCAGTAATATCACCATCCAGGTTTTCCGGTACGGCGGTGTAGTAAATGGTTTTATTGTAAACTACCGCTTCGGACCAGCGATCTTGAGGATCAATACGTTCAATTGTCATGGATACTCCTTCCTGTGAATGATTATCTGCCTGATTTTGGGTGGTGATCAGAACATACTATTGGCATAATCTCCATCCATTCTATTGAAAGAGACGGTTTGTGTCAGACGATTTTGCGAAAAATGGTGCCCTTGCTAAAGCAATAACAGGTTTTAAACCCCGTGATGCTCAAAGAGAAATGGCAGTGGCTATTGAGTGTGCGATTAAAAACCATCAACAATTGGTCGTAGAAGCAGGCACGGGAACAGGTAAGACATTTGCCTATTTAGCACCCGCGTTGCGTTCTGGGCAGAAAGTTATCATTTCCACAGGTTCTAAGGCATTACAGGATCAGCTCTATAATCGTGATTTACCGACAGTCGCTGAAGCAATTAATTTCACCGGTAAATTGGCGTTGTTGAAAGGCCGTGCAAATTATCTGTGCTTGGAACGGTTGGAACAGCACTCTTTTGGGGGCGGACAATTGGAAGCAGAAATTCTGTCAGATATTGTTCGGCTAAGAGGCTGGTCTTCACAAACTGAAGAGGGTGATATCAGTACTTGTCACCAAGTGGCGGAAGATAGCCAGGTTTGGCCGTTGGTCACCAGTACGAACGATAATTGCCTTGGCAGTGATTGCCCACGTTATCAGGAATGCTTTGTACTCAAAGCCCGCCGTCGGGCAATGGAGGCAGATGTTATCGTTGTTAACCATCATCTGTTTATGGCGGATATGGTGGTGAAAGAAACGGGATTTGGTGAGTTGATCCCGCAAGCAGAAGTCAAAATATTTGATGAGGCACATCAAATCCCTGATATTGCCAGTCAATATTTTGGTCAGCAATTAAGTAGCCGCCAACTGATGGATCTCTCAAGAGACATCACTATGGCGTATCGCACGGAAGTCCGAGATCAAGTTCAGTTACAAAAGAGCGCAGATCGTCTGAGTCAGAGTACACAAGATTTCCGGCTAGCGTTGGGAGAGAATGGTTATCGGGGTAATTTGCGGGAGTTATTGCAAAATCCGCAAGTCCAGCGAGCATTAGTATTGCTTGATGATGCGCTTGAGCTTTGTTATGACGTGATAAAATTATCTTTAGGGCGTTCAGTCATGTTGGATGCGGCATTTGAAAGGGCAACAATTTATCGTAATCGTCTTAAACGCTTGAAAGAGGTGACTATCCCCGGTTATAGCTATTGGTTTGAAAGTTATGGTCGTCATTTTCTTTTAGCACTCACACCGCTGTCTGTTGCCGATAAATTTAATGAGATAATTAATGAGCAATCCGGTTGTTGGGTGTTCACCTCAGCGACACTCTCTGTTAACGAGCAACTTTCCCATTTCACTGAACGACTAGGTTTAAAAGAGGTGAAAACGTTATTACTGCCAAGTCCATTTGATTATCAAAGCCAGACACTACTTTGTGTTCCCCGTCATCTACCATCACCAAATCAGCTTGGTAGTGCAAAATGGTTGGCAGAGATGCTCAAACCACTCATTGAAGCCAATAAAGGTCGATGTTTCTTTTTATGTACCTCACACCAGATGATGCGCAGTCTGGCTGAGGCATTCCGTGCCAACATGACATTGCCGGTTTTGGTTCAGGGGGAAACTAGCAAGGGTCAGCTACTTTCGCAATTTATTGCTGCCGGCAACGCTTTATTGGTGGCAACCAGCAGTTTTTGGGAAGGTGTTGATGTGCGCGGTGAGGCGCTTTCCTGTGTCATTATCGATAAATTGCCCTTTACGGCACCGGATGATCCGCTGTTAAAAGCCCGTATTGAAGATTGCCAACTTAGAGGTGGTGATGCATTTAATGAAGTTCAGTTACCGGATGCGGTGATTAGCCTGAAACAAGGTGTCGGGCGGCTTATTCGTGATATTGATGATTATGGCGTCGTTGTTATTTGTGATAATCGTTTAGTGATGCGTCCATATGGTGAAGTGTTTTTGAATAGTTTGCCACCTTCACCACGAACCCGAGATTTAACGAAAGCGGTCGCTTTCTTGCAAGCCCGGCAATCTGGGTAAAATCGACTGCGTTGTGATAAAATAGCACCTTATTTTGGATTATATTTCTTGCCGAGGTGCTTAAGGCATGCCTGTACGAATTCTGGCTATTGATACTGCAACGGAAGCCTGTTCTGTTGCTCTTTGGAATGATGGTGCCGTTTTGGCACAGTTTGAAATTTCTCCACGTGAACACACGCAACGTATTTTACCTATGGTTCAATCTGTTCTGGCAGAAGCGGGGATGAGTTTACAACAGCTTGACGCTTTAGCTTTTGGCCGTGGGCCGGGTAGTTTTACCGGTGTACGTATTGGTGTTGGTATTGCTCAGGGCTTGGCACTGGGGGCTGAACTGCCGGTGATTGGTGTGTCAACGCTCAATGCAATGGCTCAAGGTGTTTTTCGTCTGCTAGGTGCAACTCAGGTATTAACCGCCATTGATGCCCGGATGGGAGAAGTTTATTGGGGGCAATATATCCGTAATCAGCAAGGTGAATGGCAAGGAAGTGAAACAGAAGCAGTGTTGAAACCGGAACAGGTACAGGCATTCATGGCTTCATTAAGTGGCGATTGGGTGGTTGCGGGTACTGGCTGGCAGGCTTATCCTCAGTTGATGGCAAGTCATTTAACGTTAACTGATAGTAGTATCACATTACCTCATGCTGAAGATATGTTACCTCTGGCAATACAGATGTGGCAAAACGGTGAAGTGACGGCCGTAGAACATGCTGAACCGGTATACTTGCGTAATGAAGTTACTTGGAAAAAATTACCGGGCCGTTAAGTATCTATTGATGAAGCTTGTAGTAAAAGAAAGTATCAAATAGACAGAGTTATTTTAAACATCATGATTGGGACAATTTTTAGGAGAAGGTGGTTATGTTAAGAGTAATAAACTACCGGACGAGTATTAACGCGCTAATCTTATTAGGTGCTGTAATGCTTACAGGCTGTATCACCGTTCCTGATTCAATAAAAGGAACGTCACCAACGCCTGTTCAAGATCTGCTTTCTGTTAAGAGTACGCCTGAGCTGTTTATCGGGCAGGAAGGGCGATTCGGCGGCAAGGTACTTGGTGTAGTAAATGAAAATCACCGTACTCGTTTGGAAATATCGTCATTGCCATTAGCATCGGATGCCAGTCCAGAATTAGATGAGCCTTCCCTTGGCCGTATCTATGTTTATGTTAATGATTTCCTTGATCCTGACGATTTTAAAGGAAATTACGTCACTGTCGTAGGTCCGATAGTGGGATTGAAAAAGGGAAAAATTGGTTGTGCGGATTATGCTTATGTTGTGATTAATGCAATGGGTTATCAACGCTGGAAAGTTGTTCAGCGAGTATTGATGCCTTATGGCCCGGGGCCTTGGAATTATTATGGCTATCCATATTATTCAGGTTGGGGATGGAATTGGTATTACCCCGACCCCACACCTGTTGAGACTATTTTGACCAGATAGAGTTATTTCAATCGGGATTGTTGATATACACTTTGTGACATTGTAACTTTCTTTCCAGTTTGAGCCGCCGCAATAATATGTGGCGGTAATTTATTTGTTATTTCCTATCTATCTTTGGATTGATCGTTAATTTCATCGCAATTCTTGCACCCAAACCCGCAGTCATCTCTTCTACTAGAATTTTCTGTAGTTCATTAGGAATATCATTCGAATGCAGTATGACAAAACCAAATTTGTCATATAATTTGCGGCTTGGTAGAAAATCACGAAAAGTTGTGAGGTAAAGTGCGGTTTCTTTGTTTTGTTCTAATTGCTCAATGATTAAGCTAAGCAGGGTACTGGCAATACCTTGGTCATGATATTTCGGCAACACATCAATCTCAGCTAGCAGCATCAATTGATTTAAACGGCGGATTAGCGCAAATCCAACCAGTTTTTGATCACTTTCAGCGACCCAAAGCCGTTGTTCCTGAATACTTGATTCAATTTCATACGCGGGTAGGGTTTGATCACCGAGCACTTTTGGTAAGAGTTCTTCTGGAAAAAGGGACGCAGCTTGGCGCTCTATGTCGCTGATAGTAGCACTATCTTTATAGGTTGCCCTTCTGACCGTAATGTTATTTATAATCATTTTTTATTACCATTGGTTTTTTAATAATGCATTGGAATAGACGAAAGCAATAAATGCTATTTCAAAAATGCTATCTTAAGCAAAAAATAAGTAGGTCAATGTATAGTCAATAGCTACAAAGTTAAATATTAACTGTGGCAATAATATACTGATAAATAAAAATAATTTACAGACAACACAATTCTCTTTGTTTTTATGTATCAGGATTAACGTGAAATTAGTGATGTGTATCTCAACCTGAACAATGTTTCTTTTTTAAACTGGTACGCTGAGTTAATAATTTGTTAAATCAAAGCGTGCGTTATTTATTAGGCGAGTGATAACATAGCAATTAAAATTTCAGGAGTACTACCTTGGAGAAAGTCTGGCTAAAACATTATCCGGCGGATGTTCCTGCGGAAATTGACCCGGATCGTTATGCATCATTGGTTGAGATGTTTGAAAATGCCGTAGCGCACTATGCGGATCAACCTGCATTTATCAATATGGGTGAGATTATGACCTTTCGTAAGTTGGAAGAGCGTAGTCGGGCATTTGCAGCATATTTGCAAAATGGCTTGGGATTAAGTAAAGGAGATCGCGTTGCGCTGATGATGCCAAACTTGCTGCAATATCCCGTTGCACTGTTTGGTGTTCTACGTGCAGGTATGATTGTCGTAAATGTAAACCCGCTGTATACGCCACGTGAGCTTGAACATCAGCTTAATGACAGCGGCACTTCCGCTATTGTGATCGTCTCCAATTTTGCCCATACATTGGAAAAGATCGTTTTTAATACTAAAGTTAAGCATGTTATTTTGACGCGTATGGGGGACCAACTATCTCGTCCTAAAGGTACGTTGGTTGATTTTGCGGTGAAATATATTAAACGGCTGGTACCGAAGTATAATCTGCCTGATGCCATTTCATTTCGTTGTGCGATACAGAAAGGTTATCGCATGCAATATGTAAAACCAGAAATTAACGGTAATGATTTGGCTTTTCTGCAATATACTGGTGGCACCACTGGCGTAGCTAAGGGGGCTATGCTGACTCACCGTAATATTTTGGCAAATCTTGAACAGGCAAAAGCGGTTTATTCTCCATTATTACGTGTAGGCCAAGAGCTGATTGTTACGGCGTTGCCTCTCTATCACATATTTGCGTTAATGGTAAATTGCTTGTTACTTATTTACTTGGGTGGGTGCAATCTTCTGATCACTAACCCGCGTGATATTACGGGTACAGCTAAAGAATTAGGTCGTTATCCGTTCACTTCTGTCACCGGGGTAAATACATTGTTTAACGCCTGGTTGAATAATGAAGAATTTAAGAAGCTTGATTTTTCTACGCTGCGTCTGGTTGTTGGTGGTGGTATGCCGGTACAGAAAGCGGTTGCTGAGAAATGGGCAAAAGTGACAGGCACCAATCTGCTTGAAGGTTATGGTCTGACAGAATGTTCACCTTTGGTTTCCTGTAATCCTTATAATTCGAAACATTACACTGGCAGTATTGGTTTCCCGGTCTCTTCAACGGAAATCAAACTTATGGGTGATGATGGTAATGAGGTAGAGATGGGCCAGCAGGGAGAATTGTGGATACGTGGCCCACAGGTGATGGTTGGTTATTGGAATCGTCCTGATGCAACAGAAGAAGTGTTGAAAGATGGTTGGGTAGCAACGGGTGATATTGCGAATGTTAATGAACAAGGTTTCATTCGTATCGTAGATCGTAAAAAAGATATGATTTTGGTTTCTGGTTTCAATGTGTATCCTAATGAAGTTGAAGATGTTGTATCAGCTCACCCTAAAGTGCTAGAGTCAGCAGCAATAGGGGTATCAAGCGAAAGTTCCGGTGAAACTGTCAAAGTATTTGTGGTTCGGATAGATCCTAGTTTGACCGAGGATGAACTTAAAACCCATTGTCGTCGTTATCTAACAGGGTATAAAGTACCAAAGATCATTGAGTTCCGGGATGAATTACCTAAGTCTAATGTAGGTAAAATTCTTCGTAGGGAACTGCGTGATGAAGAGGAAAAGGTCAGGAATGTAGCTATAGCCTGAGATCCTCTTCATAATATTGATAAGCACGACAACGCCGGTATTAGCCGGCGTTGTCGTGCTTATTCCATGAATGGCTAAGAGAACTATGTTTTGAATTATCAGTTGATCACCACAGATGCTCAGTTGCAACAAGTTTGCGAAGGGGCAAAAAAATACTCAAAAGTAGCATTGGATACTGAATTTGTACGCACACGGACGTATTACCCACAATTAGGTTTGATACAACTGTATGATGGCGAACAACTTTCTCTGATTGATCCACTTAATATCACCAACTGGCAACCTTTCCGTGAGTTAATTACTCATCCTCAAATATTGAAGCTGTTACATGCTGGCAGTGAAGATTTGGAAGTTTTTCTGAATGCTTTTCAATGCTTGCCGGAACCGATGATTGATACTCAGGTCTTGGCGGCTTTTATTGGGCACCCGCTTTCATGTGGCTTTGCCGCGCTGGTGGCTGAATATATCCATGTCGAGCTGGATAAAAGCGAATCCCGCACTGATTGGCTTGCCCGTCCGTTAAGTGAAAAACAGTGCGAGTATGCAGCAGCGGATGTTTATTATCTGTTGCCTTTAGCGGATATCCTAATGACTGCAACAGAGCAGGCTGGATATATGGAGGCTGCGACGGGTGAGTGTCAACTTATCTGTCGACGCCGTAAAGAGATATTGGTGCCGGAATGTGCTTATAAACAGATAGGCAATATCTGTCAATTACGTCCCCAACAGCTTGCGTGTTTGAAAAAACTGGCCGCATGGCGTTTGAGTCAGGCCAGAGAACGCGATTTAGCCGTGAACTTCGTCATTCGTGAAGAAAACCTATGGCAGGTAGCGCGTTATATGCCAACTTCTTTGGCAGAGTTGGATGCGTTAGGGCTAAGTGGGCAGGAGATTCGTTGTCATGGTCGTCGCCTATTGGCAATGGTTGCTGAAAGTGGAAATATTCCAGAAAGTGAATGCCCGCCGCCAATGACGAACCTGATTGATCAACCTGGTTATCGTAAAGCATTTAAGGATATTAAAGCGCTGATCCATCAGGTAAGTGAGCAGCATAGATTTAATTCTGAATTATTGGCATCTCGTCGTCAGATTAATCAATTACTCAGTGTTCACTGGAAATTGAAACAATTAAATGGCAAACCTGAACTGCTTAGTGGGTGGCGGGGAGAGTTGCTGGCTGAGCCAGTCTCAGAGATTCTGGCGAACTATCCTGATTAACCCATATTAGAGCTTTAGCCTGACGCCAGTCTAAAGCATGAGAAGGGGTTCCCGGTTAGGGGTTCCCTATCTCAGATTGCCACATAATTCGTTTGTGGTTACTTTGATGGCGGTAGTGATAAAACAGCACTGTTTATCCGCGTTATTTTTGAGGTTCTTCTACCTCAGGTAATGTTATATTCAGCTCCAGGACGGAAATATCATCACCTTTCTGCTCAAATTGTACAGAGAGCATATCTGGATCGACCTGTATATACTTACAGATTACTGCCAAGATATCCCGTTTCATATCAGGCAGATAAGCAGGTTCAGAATCACCGCGGCGACGTTCTGCCACGATGATTTGCAGCCGCTCTTTAGCGATATTTGCTGTCGTTTTTTTTCTCGACAGAAAGAAATCTAGCAAGGCCATGTTTTATCCCCCAAACAGGCGTTTTAAGAAGCCTTTTTTCTCTTCTTCAATGAAGCGGAAAGGACGTTCTTCCCCTAGTAAACGTTCAACAGTATCTGTATACGCTTTTCCTGCATCAGATTCTGTATCCAGAATGACCGGTTCCCCTTGGTTAGATGAACGCAGTACAGATTGATCTTCCGGAATAACACCGATTAAAGGAATGCATAAAATTTCCAGAACGTCTTCCATACTCAGCATATCACCACGACTTACACGGCCTGGGTTATAGCGGGTTAATAGCAGATGTTCTTTAATGGGATCTTCACCCCGTTCAGCTCGTCGAGATTTTGAGGCCAGGATACCCAGAATACGGTCTGAATCACGTACGGAAGAGACCTCAGGATTTGTTGTGATAATGGCTTCGTCAGCAAAATAGAGTGCTATCAACGCACCACTTTCAATCCCTGCTGGGGAGTCGCAGATAATAAACTCGAAACCTTGTTTATCCAGATCAACTAAAACTTGCTCAACGCCTTCAGTAGTGAGAGCGTCTTTATCGCGGGTTTGCGATGCAGGTAGGATATAAAGATTCTCGGTACGTTTATCTTTAATTAATGCCTGATTAAGCGAGACGTCTCCTTGGATAACGTTCACGAAGTCATAAACTACGCGGCGTTCACATCCCATAATCAGATCGAGGTTACGCAGGCCGATGTCAAAATCGATAACGACGGTCTTTTTACCTCTTTGAGCAAGGCCGGTAGCAATGGCCGCGCTTGAAGTGGTTTTGCCAACGCCACCTTTACCTGATGTAACAACAATAATGCGTGCCATGAAGTGATTCCTTATTAAAAGGGCTAGATTAAAGGTTCAATAGTTAATTCATTATTTACCAGGCTAAGTTTTGCGGCTTTTCCTGCTAATTCAGTTGGGATTTTATCGCCGAGCCAATATTGCCCTGCGATAGAGACAAGTTCAGCATTTAAATGGGTGCAAAAAACCAGGCACTCCTGATCACCGGATGCACCGGCTAATGCCCGACCACGCATCATACCGTAGATGTGAATATTGCCGTCCGCAATCAATTCGGCACCGGCGCTTACATTACTGGTAACAATAAGATCACTGCCTTGGGCATAAATCCTTTGACCTGAGCGAACAGGTAAATTAATTACACGGGTTTTTTTAATTGCGGGTTCGACCGGTTTATCTTCCTTTGCCGAGGTTTTTTGTTTTTTTCCTTCACTTAGTAGTGGTAAGGATGCTTTTATTACCGCCCTGCGTTGTTGCTCATCACGACAACCACTTATTCCGACAATACGGAATCCTGCTGAATCAATAGCGTAATGCAGTGCTTTCAGATCAGCGCTTGCCGGCAGAGCGGAGATATTAATGACAACAGGCGCATTTTTCAGGAAATCCGGTGCTTGTTCCACTTTTTCCTGTAGGGCCTGTAGAATGATTTCTGGTTGGTCATTGTGTAAATGAACAACCGAAAGCGTAAAATTACTGCCTTTTAGCTCAATTGGCGACTGTGACATCTATCCTGCCTGACTCAGATTCAGCAAATTTGAGATCCCCCCAGAATACCCCCTGGGATACGATATTTAGAAATACAATAAACATGTTATAATTACTGAATTATTCAAGCAAGTTGTGACCTGAATTTAAAAGAGTTTATTATAATGATTTGTGCGATCTACAGAAGTCCGAAAAGGGAGCAAACATATCTTTATGTTGAAAAAAGAGATAATTTCTCTCGCGTTCCCGAAGAGTTACTGAAAAGTTTTGGACAGCCCCAATATACAATGACGATCTCTCTGGTGGACAGAAAAAACTTGGCTGGTGCTGATATCGAAAAGGTAAAAATATCGTTAATTGAACAGGGTTTTTACCTGCAAATCCCCCCTCCGGTTGAAAACTTAATGAATGCACATCTGAACCAGATGGAAAAATAAGAAGAATCCAGGGGCTTGATGAGCAAAATTAACCGTCGGCGCGGTTTTATTAACCACCACAATATTCACAATGAGTTGTGCTTTTATAAGGGAAACAATCTGGTTTGCCTCTCAAAGGAAAGGTTTCCTTATTTTGCGATCAGTTTTGGCGTGGTGGCCGATAAGATGGGGCAATAAGTGCTATAATTATGGGTATGTTGCCTAATAAACCAGAGTGAGAAACGAATATGTATCAACACAGAGACTGGCAGGGGGCATTACTGGATCTTCCTGTCAATAAAGTGGTTTGCGTTGGTAGTAATTACGCTAAACATATTAAAGAGATGGGATCTCAGCCAGCGGAAGAGCCAGTCATTTTTATTAAGCCGGAAACTGCACTGTGTGATATACATCAGCCAATTGCAATTCCAAAGGATTTTGGTGTTGTTCATCATGAAGTTGAACTGGCTGTACTGATTGGTACGCCGTTGAAACAAGCAAATGAAGAGCGAGTTGGCGCCGCTATCGCGGGTTTTGCTGTTGCATTGGATCTCACCTTGCGTGATTTGCAATCTAAATTCAAGAAAGCGGGTCAACCGTGGGAAAAAAGTAAGGCGTTCGATGGCTCTTGCCCGATATCTGGGTTTATTCGAATAAGTCATTTTGGTGATCCGCGGAATGTCCAGTTTTCACTGACAGTCAATAATGCGCTACGGCAGAACGGTAATAGTAACGATATGTTGACACCCATTGTTCCCCTGATCAGCCATATGTCGCACTTTTTCACTTTGCGGCCGGGAGATGTCATTCTCACTGGTACACCGGAAGGTGTTGGAGCACTAAAACCCGGTGATGTGCTAAAGGTTACTCTGAATGATAATTCACTCACTACCAGGGTGATTTGAATAATATAAGGAATAGTAGAGTTATGTCTCAGCCTTTCTGGCAGGTAAAAACCTTAGATCAGATGACGGATGAAGAATGGGAGTCATTATGTGATGGTTGTGGGCAGTGTTGCTTACATAAATTGATGGATGATGATACCGATGAAATTTATTTTACTAATGTTGCTTGCAATCAACTCAATATAAAAACGTGCCAATGCAAAAATTACGAAGATCGTTTCAGATATGAACCGGATTGTATCAAATTAACCCGTCATAATTTGCCGACTTTTGCATGGTTACCAATAACTTGTGCATATCGTTTGCTTGAAGAAGGGAAGCCATTATTACCGTGGCATCCTCTGATTAAAGGTTCTAAATCAGCAATGCATAGCGAAAGAATTTCTGTTAGGCATATCGCTGTACGGGAAATTGATGTTGTGGAATGGGAAGACCATATTATTAATAAACCTTGATAATGATTTAACTAACTGTAATTTAATAAGTTATTTTCTGTGTTTCCCAAGTTGGGAGCTTGCTCTAGAGCTAAGTTAACCAGTGGGTATATCCACCAAAAATGAACTAAAGGTTGATTGTATATAATTGCATCTATACTATTACCATTAGGTAATTGAACCTGTGGTCTATTATAGGAGGCATAAAGTATGCCAATACATGTGGGAAACATAGAAAAGATTACCAATGATTTCATCCAATTGAGTGAGTTAGAGTTCAATCGTGTTCTGTATGATGCTCTTGATTCCTCTGGTACTAATATTGTGCATGATGTGGATGAACTCATTTTTCCACCTGGTTACCGGTTGATCAGGGTTGATAACAGGCTAGATTTGGATGATATAGATGAGCCCTATTTTGAATTAGCGCTGCTTAGTGACGAAACAAAAGAAGTAGTTTATTACAACAAAGTTATTATATTAAGTGACTTGGTGCTTAACTGTCGCCTCGCTTCGCAGATACTTGTGTGGCGAACGAGGAAGCCACAACATAAAGCGGCATTAAGTGATTTGGCCGCTAAAATCTTTTTCCACTATCTGATTAAAACCTATGATGTTGTTGCTTCAAATATGAGTCAAATAATAGAAGGCACCTCTTTTTGGCAAGCCAGAATGTATGAGGCGTTACAGTTTGGGCTTCATGTTTACGGCTATGACGTTATGACTTGTGAATTAAGAAATATTTTAGCTGAAGGTGATGTTAGTAAAGAGCAGAGTTGGTTGTGGGGTAATGTGGAATATTATATGGATAGACTGGCAATTATTTCCAGGATCAAACTGCCTAATAAGTAATTAATTTTTCCAGGTTATATCTGAGGTGAATATAATGGTTCGAACTAATTCGAACCATTATCAATTAATTACAAAGCACCGGAAATCCAAACATTAATTTTATCATAGAACGATTTAATTGATTCCCACGCTCTGCTTATCCATTCAGAGAGTTGCCTGGCTGCATCAAGTATAAAATTTGAAAGTCTGCCAAATAAACTGGAGAAGAATGCATTAGTTTTTTCCATAAAACTTTGTATTGCTGCTCTAGAGTTAGGAAATTGTAACCCGAGTTGAATGGCTTTATCGTAACTTGTATCAATTTGTCTGTTGTTCTCATCTTTGGTTCTTTGACGAGATTTGTTCATGTTATCGATCCAGTCTTGGTCTGCGTTGTCTGGATCAGCGGTAATTGCTTTCTGATATTTCTGTGTGCTATCAGTTACACTTGCCTTAGAAACGTTTGTTGTTGAATTAGCACCAGATTTCACAGAATCTTTCAATTCATTAATAATACCATCTATTTCCTTATTTTCGGTAATATCTATACTTTCATATTGTTCCCCAAGCGTATTTGCATATGCTTGAAGTTCAGGTGTCGATGGCATAAATGGTTCAATTTTAGAATCATTTAACATCCGTTTTGCGTGTTGGCGCATTTCGTTCATGAGGTCGATAAATTGAATATCAGTCAGTACAATATTGGACATAAATTATTTCCTTTTATTTAGTTAGTAAACTATCTATTAAATGTAAAAAGTGTAAAGCTCTTTATTTAAGTTGGAGGGAATAAGTTAAAAATAAGTGATGTTATCTATATTTATTTATGTCGATTTTGGTTCTCCTATAATGTTTAAAAGTTTAATGTCGGCGGTAAATTTATTGCTTAGGTATTATATCTGGAAGTGCCGGAGAATAATTTCCGGCACCTAAAACATAAAACATTTGGATAAACAGAGTTTAATCTTGAGTCCATTCAAGAAATTTCACTCTGCTAAATGTTTAATGCTAACTTTATAAATGATTTTTTTGATTACTGAACTTTATAAACCAATGTATTGTCGGGGTGAGATAGTGTCAATTTTTGATCTTTCAACTTCACTTTAACGCCATCTTCTAACACTTGACCAATTAGGTAATCCCATCTATTCAATTTTTCATCAGAGCAAAGCATCTGAGTGCTGGCTAGGTTTTTAACGGTCAGTACACCATTTTTCAGTTTACCTTGACCCATAAAGAGATTACACATGGAACCAGAAACGTGCATTTTTTCCCCGAATTCAATGGTTGGTACGCGACCATCTTGATTTTTCACGCCTTCGCCATTAACGCTCACCAGAACAAATTTGTGACGTTGTAAATCATCAACTGACACGTTTTCTACCGCAGACGCTTGGAATGTGGCTAACAATAAAGTTGCTGTTGCCAAAGGTAGTATTTTTTTCATGTTTATCTCCTATATATTATTTTAAGGGTACTTACTAACAATATTTGGGCAATTTTTCCCGTTGATTAATTGCTGGATATTTCTCAGCGTAGTTTCACTGATACTGGTTAAGGCTTCTTCTGTCAGAAATGCCTGATGACCGGTAAACAGCACGTTATGACATGAAGACAAGCGACGAAAAATATCATCCTGAATTACGTCATTAGATTTATCTTCAAAGAAGAGATCGCGTTCATTCTCGTAAACATCCATACCCAGAGCGCCAATTTTTTGTTGTTTTAATGCGCCAATGGCTGCGATGGAATCAATTAGAGCCCCTCGGCTGGTATTGATGATCATTACGCCGTTTTTCATTTTGCTGAAAGCAACTTCATTCAGCAGATGATGGTTTTCTGGTGTTAACGGGCAATGAAGAGATATGACGTCGGATTGTTCATACAGCGTATCCAGATCGACATATTGAGCACCGAGATTCAAAACAGCTTGATTGGGGTAGGGATCATGAGCTAGCAAACGCATACCAAACCCGTTAAGAATACGTAGAGTTGCAATACCAATCTTGCCGGTTCCGATAATTCCCGCTGTACGACTGTGCATATTGAAGCCAATTAAGCCTTCAAGAGAGAAATTGGCGTCACGGGTACGTTGGTAAGCTCGGTGGATACGGCGGTTTAAGCACAACATTAATCCGACGGTATGTTCAGCAACAGCTTCAGGGGAATAGGCTGGAACTCGTACAACCTGAATACCCAATTCTTCAGCTGCATCTAGATCGACATTATTAAAACCTGCGCAACGTAACGCGAGGATTTTTATATTCATTTCAGCCAATTCTTCGAGCACTTTACGGTCAGCATTATCGTTGACGAAAATACAAACAGCATCTGCACCAATAGCGTTTTTGGCAGTTTTTGAACTAAGAGGGAAATCGAAAAACTCGAAATCATAACCAAATCCGAGTTTTTTATTGACCTGCTCCAGATGTTTATGGTCATACTGTTTGGTACTGTAAACGACTAATTTCATGGAATTATCTCCGCTATAATTTAAGTAGCTAATAAATTGTTTTGGGCTTAAATTATTGCTGACGTAAGGGGTTAAATAAACAATAAATTAATTAACTCTATAAGTGTATTGCTTGTTGTTCCCCTATATGTTCAACATAATTTTCTTAATAATCAATGTCTTAGTTTAATGTTTGTCTGCTAAATTATGGAATAACAATATACCCAATGGATTTCAAGATGGATCGCGACGGCAAGGGAGCGAATCCCCGGGAGCATAGGTAACGATGTGACCGGGGTGAGCGAGTGCAGCCAACAAAGAGGCAACTTGAAAGATAGCGGGTATAGAAGTAACCGATCTAAGGCTTAATAAGGAGAGGCAAGGATTTGATAACCAAAGGGTTAAAAATATTCATTACCATACCTATTCTGTTGGTATTACTGATGGCGGCGGGATGGTTTTCGATTCCTCATTGGTTACCTAAGGTTACCGGTCACTGGTTACCTCCAGGTATGACGGTTTCATTGAAACAACCAGAATGGAAAAATGGAGTTTTGCAACTGGCTGATATTTTATTGCAGGTGAAGGATTGCAGGCTTATTCGTGTATCGCGATTATCTGTTAGTTACCCATATTCAGAGATAGATAACAGTTATCATTGGCAATTAAATGCCGCAGATATTAGTGGGGATATCAATTGCCTAAATCAGTTACCTGAATCTACACAAGGTCTTGCTCCATTGTCTGTTGCTGATATTTTAGCTCATATTCCACAAGGAAGTTTGTCCGTGGAAAATCTTTCTTTTCATCCCTGGCAAGATTTTGCTGGAAGACTAAAATTCAATTCCTCTTCTCAGGGGCAAAAACTAAGTTATCAGGGGAAGAAGGTTAAATTGTCAGCGCATATTTATGGTAAGGAATCGCTAGTTATTGACCAACTGGCAATTAAATTACCAGAACAGGAAATCAGCCTTAATGGTGAAATGACTTTACCTCTTAATGTGGATAAACTACCTCCTCATGGTGAAGTAAAAGGTAAAATTATTGCCAAGCAATATGCGCACCCGCTAAATATCAAGTTAGGTTGGCGAGGGAAATCCGGCAAGCTTATTATCAGAGAAGAGGGGGCGACACTATCTTTGGCTGAATTACCTTGGCGGTTTAACCAAGAACAGCTTGATATTACTGATGGTAAATGGCGGTGGACTGGGGCGGGGCAACCTCTTGCGGGTGGCGTGAATATTAAGATTGCTCATTGGCAACAAGGGTTGGATAACCTGCTAATTAGTGGCCGTATAAATTTGGTCACTCAGGGTGAACGTGGTAAAGCGAATATTGTATTAACGATAAAACCGGGCCGGATAAACTCATTAAATACGCAACTTCCTTTTCAATTAACAGGTCAGATTAATGTGCAGGATATGATTATGGCTATGTCA
This sequence comes from Photorhabdus bodei, assembly GCF_003287735.1. Lineage (GTDB taxonomy): Bacteria > Pseudomonadota > Gammaproteobacteria > Enterobacterales > Enterobacteriaceae > Photorhabdus > Photorhabdus kayaii. The sequence goes on from NZ_NSCM01000034.1 coordinate 50,136, forward strand.
TTGCCTGCGATAATTAATGGTCCGTTGGTTAATCCGAAAATGACTTTCCAGTCAGGTTCGTTGTTTCGGGTTTGGGGGCGTTTGTCTGATGAGCTTATTGTTAAAGATGCCCGATCACCGTTAGCGGGAGCTTATCTGACACGTGACGGTTTTACTGGTCGGTTACAGGCAATTGTAAATGCACAACACCGTGACTGGGGAAAATTCCATTTGCATCTTGATGGTCATGCCGAGAATTTTATGCCGGATAAAGGCTATTGGCGTTGGAACTATTGGGGAGATGGCGATTTGCCGTCACTACAGGCTAAATGGGATATCGCCGGAAAAGGGCGCTGGCATGACACATTGATTAGCGTCAGCGAAATGACTACCGGCTTTAATGTTATTAAGCACGGCATGATCCGGGTGGATACGCCGCGTCTACAATTAACAAAACCATTGGAATGGCAACGTTCAGAAGAATCGCCCGCCTTTAATGGTGAGTTACGGCTGACAGCGAAGAAAACATCGTTTCGGTCCGGTGGCTTTTTGCCCCCCGCTGAGCTGACAGCAAAATTGACAGGAGAAAGCCCGAACAATTTTATTGTTAATGGTGATCTTTCATCAAGAAATATGGGTCCGATCCCTTTTTACAGTCGTTGGGATGGAGCAAGATTGCGTGGTGAAGCGCGTTGGCCCACTCAATCTTTACTCGCATTTCAGCCGTTGGTACCTAAAGATTTAGGGATAAACTTACGATCAGGTGATCTTTATGCACAGGCCGCTTTTTCTGTTACACAGGGGCAAGGTTTTGTTGCGGGTGGTCACTGGGTGGTAAAAAATGGCAGCATGTGGCTTAAAGATGGTGAAATCAGTGGGCTTGATTTTGTCTTACCGTGGCGCCTGAGAGATAGTATCTGGCAATTTGGTGTTAAATCGCCGGTTCAGCTACGAGTGAAAACGATTAATAACCTGTTTGAAATGCGTAGCTTGACGGCGGATTTACAGGGATTTTATCCACCATCGGAACAAAAACCGCTGGAATTGACTAATGTGAATGTAGGTATATTGGATGGACATATTAACCTAGATAAATTAAGGCTTCCTCAGCAGCATCCTGCTATTTTGACGCTTGATAAATTGGAGTTAAGTCGCCTTTTTACGGTATTGAAAGTTAAACAATTTGCGATGTCCGGCAAAATCAGCGGAAAATTGCCGTTGTTTATTAATAATGAACGTTGGATAGTTCAGCAAGGTCGGATTGCCAATATCGACCATATGACCTTACGTCTGGATAAAGACACGATAGATTCCATTAACAAAGATAATATTTCCGCTGGTGCCGCTATGGATTGGTTACGCTATTTAGAAATCAGTCTCTTACGGGCGCAAGTCAGTCTTGATAATTTAGGGATTCTGACACTTAATGCTGAAATTCAAGGTGTTAATTCATTAAGAGATAAAAAACGGCAAGTCAAACTGAATTACCATCATGAAGAGAATATCTTTCACTTATGGCGTAGTTTACGGTTTGGCAACAATCTTGAAGATTGGCTACAGCAGAATATATCTGTATTAAATGGGAGTGATAGATGACAAAACAAACTGGAATGAAGCTGTTCTTACTATCAATGGGGCCTTTAATGCTGTCAGGTTGTATACGCCTTGAAGTGGCAACACCGGAGAAGCCCATTAATATTAATATGAATGTCAAAATTGAGCATGAAATTCAGATAAAAGTAGACAGGCAAGTTGAAGAGATGCTTAAGAATAACACGGGTTTATTCTAGGGGGGCATTATGAAGAGAACAGGTACGGGAATATTGTTATTGGCTAGTGTATTGTTCAGCTCTTCCGTTGTAGGAATGACCCTGAATGAGGCGAAGCAGAAAGGGTTGGTCGGTGAAACTTTCAGTGGTTATCTGGCTATAGTGAAAACAGATAGTCAGGCACAAGCTTTGGTGGCAGAAATTAATCAAGCCCGTGAGAAAAAATACGCAGAAATTGCGGCTGGCAATAATATTTCTACAAAGCAAGTGGCTAAACTTACTGGCGAAAAATTGGTGAACAGAGCTGAACCTGGTGAGTATGTGCTTGGTATTAATGGTAAGTGGTTGAAGAAATCATAACCACCCGCATAGCGGGTGGTTTGCTCTAGCCCTATAAGGGCATGTTACCGACCGCGCCTAAATGACGCCGCTTTCTCTTTGTTCAAGCTAAAGGGTCATTGTCTCTTTGGCTTACCCCT
>NZ_NSCM01000035.1 GCF_003287735.1 Photorhabdus bodei
GGCTGATTGGTTTTTATGCCGAAAATAAAGGAATACACCTTAATTATCAGGCAAATAGTATCAAATCAAGAAGAGTCATCTCTCACCTAACATTAGCGGAGAATGTATTACGCCATTCTCCGCTAATATTATTTGAAATAGTGCTTAATAAAACACTCAAGCACCTCGCCAAAATCTACCAAAATATGGTTTTGATTTATTAGCGCTGATTTGTGGGGATTCCTCAGCGCTTTATGGCGGGCCGTTAATTAGTGAAAGTGAAGAACTGAATCAGTTACGAGCAGATGTTACTGGTGCTGCTGTTTCTTGAACAATGCTGTTAGCGGAAGTTGAGAGCTGTTTACCTAGCGAATTATTCAGAGCAACTAAATCCTTCTCATTTAGCGTACCCAGTGCATGCTGAATATTTAGCTGATTAATCAGATAATCATAGCGAGCATTGGATAGCTTCTGTTTGGCGTCGTACAACTTGGTAGTGGCATTCAGTACATCAACAATGGTGCGTGTACCAACTTGATAACCCGCTTCCATTGCGTCGAGTGAGCTTTGCGCAGAAACAACAAGCTGTTTATAGGCGTCGATACTGCTGATGGAAGCAGATATGTTGTTAAAGGAAGAACGGACAGTCTGTACAACATTGCGGTAGGTGCTCTCTAATTGTTCGCTGGCGCTGACAAAACCATATTGTGCCTGTTCAACGCGGGAGCTGGTGGCTCCGCCGCTATAAATTGGCAGACTAAGTGTCAGGCCAACGCTGTTTTCACCGCTATAGTTGTTTGATCTGCCTGGTGCATGATTCTGGCTGTTTGAAACATTGGTAGAAGCGCCTAAATTGATAGTTGGCATATGCCCTGTTTGGGCCGCTTTGATTTGTTCACGAGCCAGATCCTGACCTAAACGGGCAGATAGTAGACCTAAATTACGTTTCTCTGCCTCTTTTAGCAGAATATCCACTGATTCTGGTTTTTGTGTTTTGAAATGATCAATATTCAGCGAGGCTAGCCGAGGGTAATAAATACCGGTTACTTGACGCAGAGCTTCCAGTGCATTGTCCAGATCATTACGGCGGGCAACTTCCTGAGCTAGTACGTCATCGTAGTTAGCGCGAGCGTTCTGGACATCAGTAATTGCAACCAGACCGACATTAAAACGTTGAGTCGTTTGATCCAACTGGCGGTAAATGGCCGCTTTCTGAGCTTCAATGTAGGAGAGTGTATCAATGGTACGCAGTACTTTGAAATAAGCTGTCGCACTATCCAAGATCAGTTTTTGTTCACTGCTTTGATAGGTAACATCAGCAATACCTGCCGTTTTTTCTTCTAAGTTCAATAGGCGCCATTTAGACATATCAAAAATGGTTTGAGTCAAACCAAGCTTTGCATTCAATGTATTGCTTTCTGTGTCACGTTGATCGCGGTAACCACTGTTATAGGAGTATCCAGTATTTAATTCCAACTGAGGTAATAATGGGCTACGGGATTCATTAATTTTTTCAAAAGCTTTATTACGTTCAGCCATTGATTTACGTAGTTCAGGGTTACTCTCTTTTGCTTGCTTATAAACTTGCAAAAGATCTTCAGCCTGACCCATTGAACTAAATCCCGTCAGGCTCATAGCGATAAAAATGGAGAGCAGTTTTTTCATTGTAATTCCTTGATTGCACAGCTATTTTGCTCGTTGTCTATCCCATTAGGCTATTTTATTTGCCATGTTTTGTGATAAAGAGTGAATGCTTCAGGTGCTGAGCACAGTCTGAGTTCACTGTTCATTTACAAAAACGGCCTGCACCAATTACGCTTATTGGGATAGACTCTTACGTTGCCTTGGTGAAAAACGAAATGTTACTGATTCTAGCAGAGTATGCTATCAGCGAAAGGTAGCCGTTTGTGCCATATTGCCTTAATTTAGCTTAACTTTACACCATCAAAGAGTGAATTTTTTAACTCTGCTTGATTAATATCATCTTAGTGGCTAGCAAGTCAGGAACGATTTAGGAGAATTTTATGCATAAGAAGCCGTTAATGCCAGTCATGTTGGATAAGCAGGATATAGAAATTATCGCGAAAAAAAGTTTGTACAATGGATTCTTTAAGCTGACAAATTATCGTTTCCGTCATCGTCTGTTTGCCGGTGGTTGGAGTGAAGAGGTTAGCCGTGAAGTTTTTGAGCGGGGCCATGCCGGTGCATTGTTGCCTTATGATCCACGTCGTGATGAGGTTGTATTGATAGAGCAGATACGTATTCCGGCAATAGAGACGAAAGCAACGCCGTGGTTACTGGAAATTGTTGCCGGTATGATTGAAGAGGGCGAAGATGTGGAACAGGTGGTGCGCCGAGAAACGATGGAAGAGGCAGGAATCGAAGTTAAACGTTGCAAACCAGTGTTGAGTTATCTCTCCAGTCCCGGAGGAACAACGGAACGTATCTCTGTGATGGTGGGGGAAGTGGATGCGACGACAGCCACCGGTATTCATGGATTATCTGGTGAACATGAAGATATTCGGGTGCATGTAGTCAGCCGTGAACAAGCTTATCATTGGATGGAAGAGGGAATTATTGATAATGCTGCTTCAGTTATTGCGATACAATGGCTGGCATTACACCATGAAAAGTTAAAAAAAGAATGGAATTCAGATGATTCCTAATTTTTAACCGAGAAAAGGGAAGTGTGTGCCAGTCAGCAGATCTCTTGCGTTAAAACGAGTTATGATGCTCGTCGATGACTTATAGGACAAGGAAACCATTTGGAAAGCCAGTTTGAACTGCCTGTGGTAGAGGGAACCACAGCCAAAATATTGCAAATAACAGATACGCATCTTTTTGCCAGCAAAGAAGATACTTTATTGGGTATCAATACTTATCGCAGTTACCAAGCGGTGCTGGATGCCATCCTTAAACAAAATGCTGATATTGGTTTAATCGTAGCGACAGGTGATTTGGTGCAGGATCAGTCGTTGGAAGCTTATCGGCATTTTGCTGATGGTATTGCCCGTTTACCGGCACCTTGTGTCTGGTTGCCCGGCAATCATGATTACCAGCCTGCGATGGTGGATGCTTTGGCGGCGGCTGGCGTTTCTCCGTCGAAACAGATTTTAGTCGGTAAGCACTGGCAACTTTTGATGCTTGATAGTCAGGTGCAGGGCGTTCCCCACGGGGAGTTGTCGGAATATCAGCTTGAATGGATGAAAAAGTGCCTGGATAGGTACCCTGAACGTTACGCGGTGATCTTGCTTCATCATCATCCATTACCATCAGGTTGTACTTGGCTGGATCAGCATAGTTTGCGCAATTCACATATTCTGGCCCAGTATCTGCAAAGTTATTCACGGGTTAAGGCGATGCTTTGTGGGCATATACATCAAGAGATGGATCTGGATTGGAATGGCATCCGTATGATGGCGACACCATCAACATGTTTGCAATTCAAACCACATTGTACCAATTTTATGCTTGATACTGTTGCTCCGGGATGGCGTTATCTCGAATTGTCTGTTGCCGATAATGGCGAATTTGGTCTGACAACCCAGGTCTATAGACTGGCAAGTAATGAATTCTGCCCTGATTTAGATTCGGATGGATATTAGGTTGTGTTTGTCTCCTTGTGTTGCTGTGTTACTCTCTGCTTATTGGATTTGCCAAGCCTCACTATCTGTGGCATGTCGCACAGGAGCATAGTGGCCGGTGGTATTTATGCACAATTGAGGGGCACGGTCTGATGTCAACGTTACTCTATTTGCACGGTTTTAATAGTTCCCCGCAGTCTGCAAAAGCCAATGCCTTAAAAGCGTGGCTGTATCAGCAGCATCCTGAAATTGACATGCTGGTGCCTCAGTTACCCCCTTATCCTGAAGAAGCGGCTGAGCTGCTAGAAAATCTGGTGATGGAGCATGCCGGGGATGATTTGGGTATCGTTGGTTCTTCTCTCGGTGGTTATTTGGCGATATGGCTTTCACAATGTTTCAGCTTGCCCGCTGTGGTCGTCAATCCAGCCGTGCGTCCGTTTGAATTACTGCGGGATTATCTTGGGGAAAATATTAACCCCTATACTAACCAACGATATACGTTGGAATCGCGCCATATTCATGATCTCAAAAGTATGCGGATTGAACCATTGGAGTCACCGGATCTTATCTGGTTATTGCAACAAACCGGAGATGAGGTGCTGGATTACCGCCAAGCGGTTGCTTATCTGGTATTATGTAAGCAAACTATTGAATCTGGTGGTAATCATTCTTTTATCGGATTTGAACACTATTTCCCACAAATCATCAACTTTCTTGGGCTTTCTAGTGATGGCGAGAAAAAACTTGCCAAAAATGTTTGAACGACTGGTATTATCAACAGTATACAAAACTGATTAGCCCTTTAATCAAGAAGCAACCAACAGAATTACAACATGACTCAATCTAGTTACAACGCAGATGCCATTGAAGTTCTCAGTGGTCTGGAACCGGTTCGCCGTCGTCCGGGAATGTACACTGATACAACGCGTCCGAACCATTTGGCACAGGAAGTGATCGATAACAGCGTGGATGAAGCTTTGGCCGGTCACGCTAAACATATTGAAGTGATCCTTCATAGCGATCAGTCACTGGAGGTCATTGATGATGGCCGCGGCATGCCGGTTGATATTCATCCAGAAGAAGGAGTTTCAGCGGTTGAGTTGATCCTGAGCCGCTTACATGCCGGTGGTAAATTTTCGAATAAAAACTATCAGTTTTCTGGCGGTCTCCACGGTGTGGGGATCTCGGTGGTTAACGCTTTGTCCAAGCGGATTGAAGTCACCGTTCGCCGTGACAGTCAGATTTATCAGATTGCTTTTGAGAATGGCGATAAAGTGCAGGAGCTGACAGTAATAGGAAGTTGTGGTAAACGCAACACCGGTACCAGTGTTCACTTTTGGCCTGATGAAAGTTTCTTTGATAGCCCTCGTTTCTCCGTTTCCCGCTTGACCCATTTGCTGAAAGCGAAAGCAGTTTTATGTCCGGGAGTGAAAATTGTTTTTAAAGACAAGATCAACGATACCGAACAGCAATGGTGTTATGCCGATGGTCTGACCGACTATTTAATGGCTGCGGTTAATGGCTTGACAACATTGCCGGCAGCGCCTTTTGTCGGTACTTTCAGTGGTGCAACCGAAGCGGTTGACTGGGCGTTACTCTGGTTGCCGGAAGGGGGAGAGCTACTGACTGAAAGTTATGTCAACCTCATCCCGACGATGCAGGGGGGAACACATGTAAACGGGCTGCGTCAGGGATTACTGGATGCGATGCGTGAATTTTGCGAATTCCGCAATATTCTGCCGCGTGGTGTGAAACTTTCTGCTGATGATATTTGGGATCGCTGTGCTTATGTTCTGTCGGTAAAAATGCAGGATCCGCAATTTGCTGGTCAGACGAAAGAACGCCTCTCTTCGCGCCAATCCGCCGCTTTTGTTTCTGGTGTTGTCAAAGATGCTTTCAGCTTATGGTTAAACCAGAACGTTCAGGAAGCAGAGCAGTTGGCCGAACTGGCGATCGCTAGTGCACAACGTAGAATGCGTGCAGCGAAAAAGGTTGTGCGTAAAAAACTGACCAGTGGCCCGGCATTACCGGGAAAACTGGCTGACTGTACATCACAGGATCTCAATTTTACCGAACTGTTTCTGGTAGAAGGAGATTCTGCGGGGGGATCGGCAAAACAGGCGCGTGACCGTGAATATCAAGCCATTATGCCGCTGAAAGGGAAGATTCTGAATACTTGGGAAGTTTCTTCAGATGAAGTGTTGGCATCACAGGAAGTCCATGATATCTCTGTCGCGATTGGTATCGACCCGGATAGCCACGATCTCAGTCAGTTACGTTATGGCAAAATCTGTATTCTGGCAGACGCGGACTCAGATGGTTTGCATATTGCGACGCTATTGTGTGCCCTGTTTGTCCGCCATTTCCCAACATTGGTTAAGAACGGCCATGTTTATATGGCAATGCCGCCTCTATATCGTATTGATTTAGGTAAAGAAGTGTATTACGCACTGGATGAAGAGGAAAAAAGTGCGGTGTTGGATCGTCTAAGCCGCAAACGGGGTAAGCCTAACGTACAGCGCTTTAAAGGATTGGGTGAGATGAACCCCATGCAACTGCGTGAAACAACGTTAGACCCGAATACCCGTCGTCTGGTGCAGTTGACTATCGATGATGAAAACTACCAGGAAACCTTCTCTATGATGGATATGCTTCTAGCGAAGAAGCGTTCAGAAGATCGCCGTAACTGGCTGCAAGAGAAGGGCGATACGGTAGAAATTGAAGTGTAACACCCACAGGGATAGTCAAAAAAGATTCTGAGGAAATTAGCGAATGAGTGAGATAACTCATGATGGCGTGGAGCGGCAGACGCTCCACTCATTTACTGAAAACGCCTACCTGAACTACTCCATGTACGTCATCATGGATAGGGCGTTGCCTTTTATCGGTGACGGTTTGAAACCGGTTCAGCGCCGTATTGTTTATGCCATGTCAGAACTGGGGTTGAACAATACCGCTAAATTTAAGAAATCCGCCCGTACCGTGGGTGATGTACTGGGTAAATACCATCCGCATGGTGATGGCGCCTGTTATGAAGCTATGGTGTTAATGGCGCAGCCATTTTCTTACCGCTATCCTTTAGTGGATGGGCAAGGGAACTGGGGGGCGCCGGATGACCCCAAATCTTTCGCCGCAATGCGTTATACCGAGTCTCGTCTGTCCAAATATGCCGAGTTACTGTTGACTGAGTTAGGGCACGGCACAGTTGATTGGGTGCCAAACTTTGACGGTACGTTGCAGGAACCGAAAATGCTGCCGGCGCGTTTGCCAAATATTTTGCTGAATGGCACCACCGGTATTGCGGTGGGGATGGCGACAGATATTCCGCCCCATAACGCGCGTGAAGTGGCGAATGCACTAGTCACGCTGCTGGATAAGCCGCAGAGTTCCCTTGATGATCTGATGGAACACGTTAAAGGTCCTGATTATCCGACTGAAGCGGAGATCATCACTTCTCACGAAGATATCCGTAAGATTTATAAAAATGGCCGTGGTTCGGTACGGATGCGAGCTGTTTGGTCAAAAGAAGATGGCAATGTCGTGATCACTGCGCTGCCGCATCAGGTTTCTGGTGCCAAAGTGTTGGAACAGATCGCTAACCAAATGCGGGCTAAAAAGCTGCCTATGGTTGACGACTTACGAGATGAATCTGATCATGAAAATCCAACTCGTCTGGTTATTGTCCCTCGTACAAACCGGGTTGATTTGGAGCAGGTGATGAATCATCTGTTTGCCACTACAGATTTGGAAAAGAGTTATCGTGTCAACCTGAATATGATCGGATTGGATAATCGTCCGACCGTGAAAGGGCTGGTTGAGATCCTCTCCGAATGGTTGGTATTCCGCCGGGAAACAGTTCGTAAGCGTCTGAACCATCGTTTGGAAAAAGTCCTTAAGCGCCTGCATGTGCTGGAAGGCTTACTGATCGCATTTCTCAATATTGATGAAGTCATTCACATTATCCGTAGTGAAGATGAGCCAAAACCGGTATTAATGTCACGTTTTGGTTTAAGTGAGACGCAAACGGAAGCCATTCTTGAGCTGAAATTACGCCACTTAGCTAAACTGGAAGAGGTAAAAATCCGTGGCGAACAGAATGAGCTGGCAAAAGAGCGCGATAAGTTACAGGCGATTTTGGGTTCTGAGCGCAAACTGAATACGCTGTTGAAGAAAGAGATCATAGCTGATGCGGCCACTTATGGTGATGAGCGTCGCTCTCCAATGAGAGAACGCGATGAAGCCAAAGCGATGAGTGAGCATGACATCACACCTTCTGAGCCGGTGACAATCGTATTGTCCGAGATGGGTTGGGTTCGTAGTGCGAAAGGCCACGATATCGATCCGGCTGGGCTGAATTACAAAGCAGGTGATAGCTTCCGTGGTGCGGCTCGTGGTAAGAGCAATCAGCCGGTTGTTTTTATTGATACAACAGGTCGCAGTTACTCGCTTGATCCGCGGGATTTACCTTCTGCCAGAGGGCAGGGGGAACCACTAACGGGTAAATTGACTTTACCCGCGGGGGCAACGGTAGAGCATGTACTGATGGCGCCGGATGAGCAGAAGTTTCTGATGGTCTCTGATGCTGGTTATGGCTTTATCTGTACTTTTAGTGATTTGGTTGCTAAAAATCGAGCAGGTAAAGCACTGATTACATTGCCGGAAAATGCTCGCGTCATGACGCCGCTGGAAATAAATAACCCGCAGGATGATATGTTGTTGGCAATTACCAGCGCAGGCCGGATGTTAATGTTCCCGGTTGCGGATTTGCCGCAACTTTCTAAAGGGAAAGGGAATAAGATAATTTCTGTTCAGTCAGCCGCAGAAAATGACCTATTGAGTTGGTTATTGATACTACCGCCACAATCGTCTATTACACTTTACTTTGGAAAGCGTAAATTGACGTTGCGTCCTGAAGATCTTCAGAAATTCCGTGCAGAACGTGGTCGTAAGGGAACACCTCTGCCTCGTGGATTGCAGCGTATTGAACGGGTTCAGGTTGAGACCCCACCTTCTGCTACTAACGTAATTAAATAGTGGGATTATAAGAGGCGGCTATGTTAGCAATTATTCGCGGCATTATTGTTATTCTGTTTTCGATTGTAGTGTGTGTCTCTGGTGCTATTTACTGTTTATTCAGACCACGTCACCCTGACCATGTTATGGTGTTTGGTAATATGTTTGGTCGGTTGTCAAAAATATTTGGCGTCAAAATTATTGAACGTATTCCTGCTGAAGCCAGGCATTATGGTCCGAGTATCTACATTGGCAACCACCAAAACAACTATGACATGATAACTATGTCCAATGCGGTTCAGCCGGGCACAGTGACAGTCGGTAAAAAAACTTTGGTGCTGATCCCATTTTTTGGTCAGCTTTATTGGTTGGCTGGCAATATTCTGATTGATCGTGCTAACCGCGCCAAAGCACATGGCACGATTACCCAGGTTGTGGAGCAGATTAAAAATCGTCGTCTTTCTGTTTGGATGTTTCCGGAAGGGACACGTAGTCGTGGTCGTGGTTTATTGCCGTTTAAAACTGGCGCTTTCCATGCTGCGATCTCTGCGGGAGTGCCGATTGTCCCGGTTTGCGTTTCTTCCATCACTAATGGACGTATTAAGCTGAATCGCTGGAATAATGGTGCCGTCATTGTTGAAATGTTGCCTCCCATTGATACTTCTGGCTATACCAAAGAGCAGGTGCGTGAGTTGGCAGAATATTGTCATCAAGTGATGAAAGCTAAAATAGATGCATTGGATGAAGAATTGGTTGCAATGGAGAAATAGGGTAAGTACTCATAATAGGTTATATGGGGCCACTCTTTTATAATAAAGTGCGGGTCTGACAAAGGCGATAGCTTTTAAGTGTACTTTAATCCTCACATATTTAGTATATGTGAGGATTTTTGTTCGTTGTCTATGACCACAATTTTTATTCTTAGTCGGAAATGACATGTACTGATCGCTGACCGAGAGAGATTCGTGTAATGCATTCAGATAGTTTAATTCTCTCCATATTCGCGTTATGATGAGAGCTTGATAAATAATGTTTTTGTTAAGCGCAATCAAAAGGATAATAAGCTTTAATAACTTCAATAATGAGTTATTCGCTTCCGGGGTGAATGATTGCAGTGTCTCAACTATTTTTGAGGCATATAAACCCGGAATTTAATTAGGTTTGTCGCGGAGAAAATATGTCATTTAGTCGGCGCCAATTTATTCAGGTATCAGGCTTGGCGATGTGTATCGGAGCCGCTCCTCTATTGGTTCGAGCCAGCAAAAATCAGCAGACTGCTTTGCCGGTTCCCCCTTTATTGGAATCCCGTGGTGGGCAGCCGTTATTTCTGACTTTACAAAAAGCGCATTGGACTTTTGATGGACAATATAAAACCAGTGTATGGGGAATTAATGGCCAATATCTTGGTCCGACTGTACGGGTTCATAAAAACGATGATGTCAAACTGATATACAGTAATCGGTTAGCGGAGCCGGTTTCGATGACTGTCAGCGGATTACAATTACCGGGTACGTTGACCGGTGGGGTTGCCCGTCAGATTTCTCCGGGGTCTGGCTGGTCGCCAGTGTTGCCTATTCGTCAGCAGGCGGCAACTTGCTGGTATCATGCCAATACACCTAATCGGATGGCACCACATGTTTATAAAGGTTTGGCTGGTATGTGGTTGGTAGAAGATGAAACCAGCCGCCATTTGCCGTTGCCGAAACACTATGGTGTTAATGATTTCCCGGTTATTCTTCAAGATAAACGGTTGGATAACTTTGGGGTTCCTGAGTATCAGCCGGCCTCTGATAGTGGATTTATCGGTAATACTCTGTTAGTTAATGGCGTACAAAATCCTTTTATTGAGGTATCTCGTGGCTGGATCCGTTTACGTTTACTCAATGCATCCAATGCCCGCCGATATCAGTTACAGATTGGTGATGGCCGTCCTTTCTATATGATAGGCACTGATTTGGGGCTGTTACCTGCTCCTATAGCCGTTCAGCAACTCTCCCTTGCGCCAGGAGAACGGCGTGAGGTATTAATCGATATGTCCAAAGAGGACGAAGTTGTTGTTACCGCAGGTGAATCAGCCGGGGTACTTGATAAGTTACGTGGGTTGTTTGAACCCTCTACCGTGTTGATTTCCAGCACTGTTCTGACCATTAAAGCAACCGGTTTATTATCTCTGGTGACAGATAATCTCCCATCTCGTCTGGTTGATGATGTTACGCCAGTTTCCAATGCAATCCGTAACCGGGAAATTTATCTTGATGATAATACGCCTGGAATAAACGGTGCGTTATGGAATATGAATCGGGTGGATATTACTAGCCAGCAAGGAACGTGGGAGCGTTGGATCGTAAATGCCTCTGCCCCACAACCATTCCATATTGAAGGTGTGCAGTTTAAGGTGATTAATCACAACGGTGAGGCCCCTCAACCGCAAGATTATGGTTGGAAGGATACAGTTTGGGTTGATGGGCGGGTGGAGTTGCTGGTTTATATGAGCCAGCCCTCTTATGAACACTTCCCATTCCTATATTACAGTCAGATTCTGGAAATGGCCGATCGCGGCTCTGTTGGGCAGTTAGTGACTATACCGGTCAATCAATAATGGAAAAAACCAGATGGGTGATAATCGGTGGAACCATGAAAATAGCTCAGCAAAATCGGGGCGCGGCGTTGATGCCGCGCGCGTTTTAATTCTGTTTTGCCCACTATCACCTTATCAATTTTATCAGCCGTTTTTCAGCACTGATTATTAGCGTTATTTTGCTCAAGAAGCTGAATGAATTCACTGAAATCAACGAATATTTCAGGGGTTGGTCCCAGACGTTTACCGATATCTAGCGTAGTCATCGCGGTCAAATCTTCTTTTTCTAGTTTGAAGTCGAACACATCAAAGTTCTCTTTAATTCTCGATAACGTGGTTGATTTTGGGATCACAATCATGCCGTTATCAATGTGCCAGCGGATAACAACCTGCGCGGGTGTTTTGCCATACTTTTGTGACAGATGTTGAACCAGTTGATTATCAAATACGTTTTCACCACCTTGTGCCAGTGGGCTCCAGGATTCGGTAACGATATTATGTGTGGCATTCCAGGCATGAAGCTGACGTTGTTGTAGCAGCGGGTGCAACTCAATCTGATTAATGACGGGATGAACGCCGGTTTCATTGATCAGTCGCTGGATATGTTCAGGTTGGAAGTTAGAAACACCGATACTGCGAATAAACCCCTCTTTCTGTAATTCAATCAATTGTTGCCAGGCACCGACATATTGATCTTGCGGTGGTGCAGGCCAGTGAATGAGGTAAAGGTCAACATAATCCAGTTGCAACTTTTCCAGACTTTCTGCCAAGGCAGCACGGGCATCAAGGTGTCTGTCATTCCACAATTTAGTTGTAACAAAGATATCTTCACGGGGGATATCTGTTTCTTGTAACGCGTTGCCTACGCCTTTCTCATTGTTGTAGATAGCGGCGGTATCAATTGCCCGATAACCGATATCCAGTGCAGCATGGATTGTTTCTGCTATCTGCTGGTCATCTGCGGCCCATGATCCAAGCCCCAATTGTGGCATGTGATTCCCATCAGCAAGTCTGATAATAGGTTGATTATCCATTACTAACTCCTATAAAAAGATAGACTTAAAATATCAGTTAAAATTATGGCGATTGATATTAAGTTGATATTAAGCGTAATTGAAGGAAGTAATACAATTGGCGTGATCTAAGCCATGTATTGTGATCAATACATGACCAAACACATGAATTAACCGGTTTGGTGGCGCATCGATACCAACAATATCACTTAGTGCTGAGCCCTTAGCCTATACCCGTTATCTTTCAAGTTGCCTCTTTGTTGGCTGCGCTCCCTCACCCCGGTCACATAGTTACCTATGCTCCCGGGGATTCGCTCCCTTGCCGTCGCGATGCATCTTGAAATCCATAGGGTATATATAATATTGGTACATTAAGTTAAGGATAAAAACCCTGCTGCTACTTGTAAACCATGATGACTTTTATTTACGTTTTATCGCCGAGATTTTCTTGTGGCGCCAGTACATCAACAGAGAGGCGCTTAAACCACTTAACAACAGCACTATGGGTAAAATTATCAAAATATTCATCACCAAATCTTGGTGATTTTTAATAAACGGGATCTGATTGAGGAGATAACCAAAACCGACCACGATGACAACCCATAGCAAGCCACTCAACCAGTTAAAAACTTGAAAGCGTTTACTGTTAAGACCGGATATACCAGCCAATGTTGGTAACAGAGTGCGGACAAAAGCCAAAAAACGGCCAATCAGTAACGCGGCCAGACCATGTTTGAAAAACAGCTCGTTAGCTCGCTGACGATACTGAATAGGAAGTTGTGCCAGCCAATCTTTAACCCGTTTGGTATCACCAAGCCATAACCCTTGAAGATAGCCGAGCCAGCAACCGATACTTGCCGCCGCTGTTAATATAAAAACGGTTGGGATAAAACTCATGACTCCCTTGGCAACTAATGCACCGGCAAGGATTAACAGAGTATCACCAGGCAGAAAAGCGGCAGGTAATAAGCCATTTTCCAGAACCAGTGTCACGAATAGAATGCCATAGATAATCCAGAGAACATCGGGGTTGGCAAGTTTAGAAAAGTCATGCTGCCATAATGCCTGCATGATCCCGTTTAGTACTTCCATTGCTTATCCTGTGACTGTTATATACCCGTCATCTTTCAAGTTGCCTCTTTGTTGGCTGCACTCGCTCACCCCGGTCACATAGTTATCTATGCTCCCGGGGATTCACTCCCTTGCCGTCGCGATGCATCTTGAAATCCATAAGGTATAAAATAAATTTATTTCATCTGTATATATAAAGTCAGTTTACAGTAAAAGCTTTGGCATGGCTTGGCTTTATCCCTGATAAGGGAAAATTAATGGCTGATACTAATGAATCAATTGGGGCACATAACCATCAAATAAAAGTTAAAAAAATAGAAAAGGAGCGATTCATCGCAACCTTTTCAAAGTACATTTTAAGGCTCGCTCATCAAAATCGATGTTAAATTTCATCTAGATTAATTCTGATCTGCTTTGCTGGATTTTTGGTACGCTCACGAACCACATCCAGAATATCCTCATCATTAATAAATTCAGTTAAATATGGTGAATCAATAGACTCTTTTAAAAGAGAATTCCAATCGTCCGGTGGATGTCCAACGTTAAGCATTTCACCAAATACTTTGTAAGCGTCATGCTTATCACCATATGCTCTTTTTGTTCTCTCGTCATTTACCCAGCCAAAGATAATAATTTTACTTTCGGCGTGGAAACGGAAAAAAAGGCGATATTGTTGGAAAAATTTTGCTCTGAACCAGTGTTTTCTTTTTCCACCCAATGTGTCATCTAAACGAAAGGCTATACCTGTCATCCTTCAAGTTGCCTCTTTGTTGGCTGCACTCACTCACCCCGGTCTCATAGTTATCTATGCTCCCGGGGATTCGCTCCCTTGCCGCCGCGATGCATCTTGAAATCCATAAGGTATATATTCGCTGGGTCATTGGGAATAATTTCAGTAACGAGTTTTATGATTGCAGCCAGGCGTTTTGTATCATTTTTTTTCAAGTAGTCATTTGGATATTTTTGCTGAAGTTGTACTACCTTATCTATTGCTTGTTTTAATTGTTCTATAAAGCATGGATGAGCAAAAAGAGCCCATCCGTTTATTACACACACTCGATCATACATAGTTCTTTACTCATCGTCAGCAGATAATGGGTTGTTCAGATCTATGTCTATTCCAGCGATAAGTGACTTCGCCCGGTTAATGAGTTGTTCATCTAATTGTTGTACTTGTTCAGGATATTTCTGAATGTCTTTTGCCAGAAAGTTCAGAAATGATTCCATGACAAGATCTTTTTCTTCTTCGCTGTTTTTACGACTAATAAGTACATCACCGGAAGATAAAATCTTATATGCGATACTGTCATGACCTGGTTTTAGCTTAAGCGCTTTACGGATAGATGTTGGGATAGTTGTCTGGCTGCGACGGGTAAGCTTGGATTCTGCACTAACTTCGAACTCAACATTTGGTAAGACGTGCATATTTCTACCTCGTTATGCTGATTTGAGAATCTGTTTAACGAAATGTAATGCAAATACATTGTACTGGCAATATATCTATACCCTATGGATTTCAAGATGGATCGCGACGGCAAGGGAGTGAATCCCCGGGAGCATAGATAACTATGTGACCGGGGTGAGCGAGTGCAGCCAACAAAGAGGCAACTTGAAAGATGACGGGTATATATTATCGCTTCATGCTGACTTCCAAGTGTTAAGTTTTTCAGTTTATTACATTGAATAACAATAAAATTAATCAACCGAAATTCGACTAAATCCCTCTGCGAGGTCATCAATCAAATCTTGAACATTCTCCAGCCCGACATGCAGGCGGAACAGGGTACCCGTTCTTTGTGGCGCACCGTACTGGCGCATCATTTTTATCTCTTCTGGTTGATAACCCAGGATCAGGGATTCAAAACCGCCCCATGAGAATGCCATTTTAAAATGGTGAAAATTATCCAAGTAATCCGTAAATTGCTGTGGGGTTAATTTCTCTTTCAATTGAAAAGAGAACAGGCCACTACTGCCACTGAAATCACGGATAAAATTATTGTGACCGGGGCAGGAAGGCAGAGCGGGGTGATAGACTGCGGCGACTTCGGTTCGTTGTTGCAGCCAGCGTGCGATTTCAATACTGCTTTTTTCATGCTGTCTCAGGCGAATAGCTAAAGTCCGTAATCCACGACTGGCCATATAAACTGTATCGGCATCTGCCATTTGTCCCATCAAATAGGAACTCTCTCGCAGTTGTACACAACAGCGTTCATTAGCCACAGCAATACCTAACATTGCGTCTGAGTGACCAATAATATATTTGGTGCCTGATTGAATCGAAATATCGATGCCGAATTCTAGCGCTTTAAACAGCACGCCTGCTGCCCAAGTATTATCGATCATGATGACAATATCCGGATTGACTTGGCGCACTGCGCGGACAATCGCGGGGATATCTTGTACTTCCATTGTGATGGAGCCAGGGGATTCAAGAAACACCACTTTGGTATTGGGCTTAATCAGATCAGCAATTTCTTCGCCAATCATGGGATCGAAATAATCGGTGGTAATATTCATCCGTGACAATATCTTGTCACAGAAACTTTGCGTCGGGTCATAAGCCGAACCGGTTAATAGAATATGATCACCGGCGGCGGCAAAAGCGAGAATGGCATTACTAACCGCGGCGGCACCAGAAGAGTAAAGCATACAGCCGGCACCACCTTCTAGTTCAGCCATTGCTGCTTGAAAAGAGAAATGAGTCTGTGTCCCACGGCGGCCATAAAACAGTTCGCTCTTGTCCCGGTTTTGCGTCGCATGTCTTTTGGCGGCGACAGAATCGAAGATCACCGATGATGTTCGCTGAATGATGGGATTGACTGCGCCTTGAGTAAATTTTTGGCTTCTACCAGCATTGACCAGTGAAGTTTCCAGTTTTTTTTCTGCCATGATCCATTGCTACCTTAGAACACTTCAATTTTTGAAATGGTGTAAAAAATAGAGTTAACACGTTAAAAGATTTAGACCTTTTTGTACAAAGGGATTAGAACAACTTGACGAAAATTCATCTCATTACCTGTGAGTAGGGGGTGCTTAACTTTATTTTGTGAAGGGGTAATACTTTTTTATTAAACAATAATGATAATTACTATCAAATCACTTAAGGTTTGATATTATCAGCCTGCATGTTCATTCAATCTGGTGAAGATGAGCAAAGACTCGGTATAAATAAGGTTAGTGAGATGACGAAAAGTAATTCACTGCTAAATAACAAGGTTTATAGCAAAGGGAGTAAAGGCCAACTGATGCGAAATTTGACTGCTTCAATAATATTAGCGCTCGGGCTGGCAGGTTCGGCATTGGCTGATACAGCACCAGAATCTGCAACAGAGACCAATAACATGGCGAAAACCGTACAGACTGCAGGGTCTATTCCGGCATCCCCCCCGGCGGTGACGGATGCAACTGCACCACCTGCAAATCAGATTGCGCTGCAAACGGCATCTGCGACGGAGGGCGCCCAAGTGACGCCGGTTGCAACGGATGAGGTTGCACCTAAAGTTCCTGCTGATGAAGCCAGCCTTTCCAGTGGCTTTGCTACTGATCTGTCTATTTGGGGGATGTATCAGAACGCTGATGTTGTGGTTAAGACCGTGATGATTGGCTTGGTGATTGCTTCTGTTATTACTTGGGCTCTGTTCTTCTCGAAAGGTACTGAACTGATAGCTGCCGGCCGTCGTTTACGTAAAGAGCAATTCGCTTTAACGGACGTGAATAGCCTTGATCAGGCTACGGAAATTGCCGAAGGTTTCAGCAAACACAGTATTGGCCGCTTGTTGCTGAGTGAAGTACAGGCAGAACGTCAATTATCTTCCGAGAGTACTGATTTGAATAGCACGAAAGAGCGTGCCACTTTCCGTTTGGAACGTTCCGTTGCGGCTATCAGCCGTCATATGGGGCGTGGTAATGGCTATCTGGCAACCATTGGGGCGATTTCTCCTTTCGTTGGTCTATTTGGTACGGTGTGGGGCATCATGAATAGCTTTATCGGTATTGCCCACTCACAGACAACTAACCTCGCGGTTGTGGCGCCGGGTATTGCGGAGGCCTTGTTAGCGACAGCACTTGGTTTGGTCGCAGCGATCCCTGCCGTTGTGATATATAACATCTTCGCCCGTATGATCGTTGCTTACCGTGGTCAGGTTGGTGACATGGCGGCACAGTCAATATTACTGCTTGGCCGTGATCTGGATTTATCAAATAGCAAGACAAGGTGATTTATGGCAATACGTCTTAATGAAGATCTGGATGATAGTGGCGAATTGCATGAAATCAACGTCACACCATTTATTGACGTGATGTTGGTGTTGTTGATTATCTTCATGGTAGCAGCACCACTGGCAACCGTTGATATTAAAGTGGATTTACCCGCTTCATCGGCAAAACCGCAGCCGCGTCCAGAAAAACCGGTATTCTTGACGGTTAAAGCTGATCGCCAGCTTTATGTCGGAGATCAACAGGTCGATTATGATACTTTGGCGGCGGTATTGGATCAGACCACCCAATCCAATAAAGAGACAACCATTTTCTTTCAAGCTGATAAAACCGTGGATTATGAAACACTGATGAGCGTGATGGATTCTTTGCGTAAATCGGGCTATCTGAAAGTGGGCTTGGTAGGGATGGAAGCGGTTTCATCAGGTTAATTGTCACTGATTCTTCCATTGAATAACCGCGCTGGAAAGCGCGGTTGAGATAAAATGATAATTGGTTTGTATTAATAAGAGCCTAATTTGAACAGAATGGAGAATGATTACGCTATTCTGGATCGATATGAAAACATCGAAATGACATTTACAGAACCTGCCTGATCATGAAGCTCATAAAGTGAACTATCGTTAGCTAGTTCAAGCAGCATTGGCACTGTAATTTTCAGACGCTTAGCTAATGTTTCAATATCAATACAAACATCATTAATAAGCACTTTTATTGCTCGATGAAATAATTCAGGTTTTTCATGGGGAATAAGATAATCCTCTTTTTCCTCAATAGCTTCTCCCTTATGTTTAAGCCCCAAAAAAGCCGTTTTGTATTGCGTATCGGTTAAAAGGGAAAGCTGATGTGCCCGATAAATAATTGCTGCTTTACTTACTTTCCAAGTTAACTTGAACTCACTTAGACCTCGCCAGTTGATTCTTCCGCTTATCGGGACAGGAAAATATTTAGCCATTGCACTTCGTGGTAAAAGTAGGGCAGAGGCAAATTGGTTGGCTTGAGATTCTGTTATTCTGTCACCAGTAGATATTCCGCCGTGTAACACAAGATGTCCAATTTCATGTGCAATATCAAACCGTTGTCGGCATGGTGACTTCTTGGCTGTATTTCTGACAATGAAAGGTCGATCTAATGGAACGGATAACGCGTCAACATCATCAGATACTGAGTCAAACGAGGTGACAAACGCACCTAGCTTTTCAGCCAGGCGAGTCACATTTTCAATTGGCCCAAGCCCTAATCCCCAATCAATCCGACATTTTTCTGCTGCTCGTTCAACTTCTTCCGGGGAGTTTGCTTTTAATTCAGGAAATAATACTGATGGTAAATTTAGGTTTTCTTCGAAAACGACGATTAATCGTCTGTATAATTCAGCCTTTGCAAGTGCTGCTAATTTTGTTGCTACTCTAATTGCGCTGCGTTTACGGAAATGAACAATCTCTTCGTTCACAGGAGATTGTATTGGGGTTTCAAAGAACGCAGGAGTAACCTGCAATACAGTCGCTAATTCATTAGAAAGTTCATTAGTGGGCACAGCAAAGCCGGATTCCAGCCGCTGAATATATTGGCGGGTTTTATTAACCCGCTCAGCCACTTGCTCAAGAGATAGCTCGTGATACAGACGAGCTAACCGCAAATTAGAACCATTGAACACTTGTCACCTACTACTTGTTGTTGCGCTTGTTTTCTCTGGATTTATCAGGCACCGCAGCACTGATAGGATCCAATTCGATTGTTACCGCAGATGGCGGTGTGTTGTCTGTAGAATGCAGCACAGATATTTTGCTGTTATCGTAAGTCCATTGAGACAACATTATTTCTACTGGTTAATACCGTGATACCAGTTATCTTCTGGCTGGTGGCAATCTATCGCAAAAGATGGCTTGGGACGTAGTGTGTAAAAATCATATTTGCTTTCTGTTATTTGAGCTAAACAGGACCACCAGAGCAGCTAATAATGCGCATCCACCACCGCTGAAAGCGATACCATACCAAGAAAAATGCCATGCCGCGACAGCTCCCAAAGAGGAACCTATTGCGCCACCGGCGAAATAGCAGGTCATAAATACGGTATTAAGCCGACTACGGGCATCAGGTAATAATGTATATAACCGTGTTTGATTTGCCACTAAACCCGCTCTGCTGCCAAGATCTAGCAGAATAATACCAACGAATAAAAATAGAATACTGTGGCTCGTGCCGCTAATTAGGCACAAGGCTAGTGTTACGAATAAAGCGCCTGCGGCAACAATTGCCTTTCCACCGAAGTGATCTGTCAACGAACCTATTATTGGTGAAGCTAGCATTCCTACAATGCCCGTCAAACCAAAAAGACCGGCGATATCACTCCCCCATCCGTAAGGTGGTTGGGAAAGTAATAAGGCCAGCGACCCCCACAGCGTATTAAAAGCGGCGAACAGTAAAAAACCGGATAATGCGGCCTCACGCAAAAGGGGGTGTTGTTTTATTAACTTACCGAGTGAAATAAGAAGTTGGCTGTAATTTATCGTGTGTGGTGTTTCTATTTCTGGCAACACAAACCAGATCAGAAAAAATAGACATATATCGATTAAAGCTGCCAATATAAACATTTCACGCCAGCCGAAATGCTCTCCGACCGCACCACTCAATGCCCTGGCAAGCAGTGCGCCGGCGAAAAGGCCACTCATCAGACTTCCTACCGCCCGGCCGCGCTTTTCTGGTATTACCCAACCGGACACGGCGGGAATAATGATTTGTGCTGAAATAGAAGTTAGCCCCATAATCAGGCTACTTGTCAGAAGACATGTAAAATTTGGTGCTGTGGCACATAAGATAAGGCTGATTATATTTCCGATTAAGAGGCAGAAAATCAGTTTGCGACGACTTAGTGTATCTCCAAGCGGCCCAAAAAAGAGAAGCCCCGTCGCATAGCCGATCTGCGTTAGTGTCGCGATCCAGCCGGATATTGAACCATTAACGTTAAAACTTGTCCCAATTATTGGCAATAATGGTTGATTATAATAAATATTCGCTACAGCAAAACCACAAGCAGCGGATAATAAGATAAGAGAAACGGAAGAAATAGGATTTGGTTTTATTGCTGTATTTGACATGGGAACTCTCAGCATTTCAGCATTTGGCCGGAATTATGATGAAATGATTTTGGCATTATCTTGAGAGCGTGGGAATAAAGAGAGCGAACGAAATTGTTTTGCATAGAATGCAAAAATAATAGCGATACCAGATATTGTGTATTATTTGTAATATATGAAATGTATAGGTAAAAATTGCGATGAAAGATTTATTACGTACCGATATGCTAACAACATTCATTCATGTTGTCCGCTCACAGAGTTTTTCTGCCGTTGCTCGTTTGCAAGGTATGGCTGCATCCTCTATCACACGTCAGATAGACAACCTTGAACAGGTGTTAGAGACAAAACTATTCTTTCGCTCTACCCGCGGTTTATCGCTGACTGACGCAGGGGAGATTTTGTTTTCAAGGGCGCAAGGTATTATCAATGATCTTGTTGATGTTCAGGCTGAGTTAGCGGCGTTGAATGGCGAACCGCAAGGGGCATTACGTGTAGCTTGCCTGCCAACTTTTGGACGTCAACATATTATTCCGATGCTAGCAGAACTATTCACTCGATATCCTAAAATTCGGGTTGAACTTGATCAAACAGAACGTTTGACTGATCCGGTCAGGGATCGTCTCGATATAGTTATTCGTATTGGTGAGTTAAAGGATAGCACACTTTATTCCAAACGTATCGCCACACAAACTTGGATTATTTGTGCCAGCCCAGGCTATATTCAAAGGCATGGAACACCGACAACACTTACTGAACTGGGTGAGCACTATTTGCTTGATAAACATCATGACCCCGCAGGTATTTGCTGGTCACGCTATCGCAGTGTTATTAACTTCAACGATGATAACAGGATCTTTCGCAGTGATGACTTTGAAACATTGAGAATGGCCGCAGTGAGTGGATTTGGAATAGCGCTTCTGCCTAATTGGGCGGTATCAGCAGATATTCGTTCTGAAAAACTTATTCCTCTATTTGATGATCCAGATGGACGTAAAGAAGATATTTATTTACTGCGGGCGCTTGCTCACCCGCCAGCAAAATTAACCGTATTTATGTCGTTATTGCAAAAGAGGCTTGCCAAGATTATTTAGGAGAATCCGTCTGATATATATTAATAAATTTATGCGATATTATTTAATATAATTCACTCACTATATGATTTTATTGGGTGTTTTTTTACTGTCGTTATTAATATCAATTTATTATTGAAGTATATGTTCTTTAGTGCTGATTTTGTTAAATAAATCACAGGATCGATTATTGGCGTAAATAATTATATCTATGTGATTATTGATTGATATAATAAATTAAAATTAATATAGGGTAATTTTAAGATATAGTTAAAAGTAATATTTAACTATTCTCTAAGTATTCGGTTCATTTATTGTTGTTGAGTTGTCAGAGAAATATATTTATTCTTCTATATTATTTTTGATTTATAACAATGTCATTTCTTAATGAATATAGAGGTTTATTGTGACTAAAATTTTTTCATTCAATAAAAATCATCGAGATTTATCGGCAGGGCATCACTCATTGCTTAAAGAGGTTAATGGCTTGAATGGTGCTCCTAAATCTTTGATGCCGGGTTTCCCTGATTTAGATGATCAATTTAATCAGATGGAAATTACCCATATCCGGCTGCATGATGGTTTTGGTATTGGGGATATGGATAATTATTTCCAAGTGGATAGAGTCAATGATCGAAATCAAATTATTGTTAATGTCCCAGAAGAAAATAAACCTGCGGCTAAAAAACTGCTTACTGATATTTCAAATATCAGAAGCATTTTTCCCAATGCGGCTGCCGGGATGAGAAATAATGATATTAGTCTTGCATTAAAAGAGGCTAATTATAAAATGACTGATGCTTATCTGCGCGATATTATGAATAATCAAGCTGAGCTAAACCCGGATAATATTCAGCGACAAATCATGTTTCGTATTGGACGTACCGGTGACGGTGGTTATGAAATACCAGAAGATTTTGATATTTATGCCATATTAGTCAGTACGCTGGTGAATCGCTACGCTTTAAACTATGCCAGAATTGGTTTACCAAGAAAAATAACCTATTGGCAGGTTTGGAATGAACCTGATTTAATTTTTTTCTGGAATAGTAATGATCCTCAAAAATATTATGAATTATATGCCAAAATTGCAAGAATAATTAAAGCTATTGACCCGGATGCTAAAGTTGGTGGCGCGGGTATTGGGTTTGTTGATAGAGCACAAGAGGATTATCTTGATGGGTTTTTACGATATTGTAGAGATAATAATGTACCATTAGATTTCTTTTCCTGGCATGGGTACGTTGAAACTGGAGACCCACAAAACATTATTGATGTGGGGAATAAGGTTCAAAAAGGTTTGCATACTTATGGTTTTACCGGTACAGAAAGTTTTTGTACTGAATGGAATTCTTGTCCTATTGGGACAAAAAATACATATACAAAAGTGCAGGGTATTAAAAATGCGGCATATATTGCTTCCACGTTTATTTATATGCAATATATAAAAATCGACAGAGCTTATTATTATCGAGGAGATGGTTCATCTTTTGGTTTGTTTAACAACCAGCCCAACCTTGAAAATCCAAGTGTTAAAAATTTCTGTACCTATTCAGCTCAATCCTTTTACCTGTTTGCCAAAATGTTCGAAACACCTTATATTTTAAGTGGTAATAAGGATTTTTCCACAGGTTTAACTGTTTTGGCTGCCGAGAATACCGAAGGAAATAAAATAAATATTCTTGCCGCAAATTATAAAGTTGATAAGACCCTTGCCGATGGTAATGCGGCTCCTGATTATTTATATCAACAATACTATTTGGATACTAGCCGAACACTGAATCAATTAACGGATACTGGGAGTAAGAATAAATGGTTTGGCGGTGTTGATCCGACAACCGTTCGCGTTGATAACGCGGTAGTACAACATGAACCGGTTAAGCCATTTCCGGATAATAATATGTTGAGAGCTAAAAATCGTGATTATACCGATAGCGACCAAGGTGTTACCGTGGTAATTAATCATATAGGTTATAAAAAATTTAAAGTTAAAGCATTCCGTATTCAAGAAGGTGGATCGCTAGCACAAATGACACCACCGGAAGTAACTGACCAGATTAATGTGTCTATAGCTAATAATAAATTAACGCTAGTGGATAAGGGAGCGAAGCCTGAGACAGTAACATTATATTCGTTAGAGTTAGAGGATAATTAATTTTATATTCAATGGAAATATTATTGTAAATTATTTTAATCGAACAGGCTCTGGAAAGAGCCTTTTTGATAACAGTTAATTAAATTGTATAGATTTTTTATATTTTTTGGTGGCTTGTTAAGGTTAAAAACATGTTTTTAATATATGTCGATGATCTTTTGTACGATATTTTTAAATATAATCTACTCTCTGTATGGTTTTATTGCGTGCTATTTTATTATTGTTATTAATATCATTGTTGGTTGATTGATATATCTTTTTTTATTTTAATGATTCTGCGGTTAAATAAGTCACGGAGTCAATTTTATTATCATAAATAGTTGTGTTAATGTAATTGTTTGTTTAATCCAATAAATTCAAAGTAATAGCTGAGAATTTTAAGGTGTGGTTGAAAGTGATATCTAACTATTATTTGGGTCTTCCATTCATTTATTGTTATTGAGTTGTCAGATAAATCTATTTATTCTTTGATATTATTTTTGGTTTATAGGGATACAATTTTTTAATGAATATAGAGGGTATTATGACTAAAGTTTTTTCATTTAATAAAAATCATCGGGATTTATCAGCGGGACATAACTCATGTCTTAAAGCGGTTAATGGTGTCAATGGTCTTACTAAATCTATAGCGCCAGGTTTCCCTGATTTAGATAATGAATTTAATCAGATGGGAATTACCCATGTCCGGCTGCATGACGGCTTTGGTATTGGGGATATAGATAATTACTTCCAGGTGGATAGGAAAAACAATCAAAATCAAATGATTGTTAATGTGTCGGAGGAAAATAAACCCGCGGCTAAAAAGCTTGTTGCTGATATTGCAAATGTTAGAAGTCTCTTTCCCAATGCGGCTCTCGGAATGAGAAATCATGATGTGAGTCTTGCATTAAAAGATGCCAATTATGAAATGACGGATGCTTATCTACGTGATGTTCTGAATAATCAAGCAGATCTGAATCCAGATAATATTCAGCGACAACTTCTGTTTCGTATTGGGCGTTCACTTGATGGCGGTTATGAAATACCCGAGGATTTTGATATTTATGCAATATTAGTTAAAACCTTGGTGAATCGTTATGGTGTAAATTATGCCAGCATTGGGTTGCCGAGAAAAATAAGCTACTGGGAAATTTGGAACGAGCCTGATTTACTGTTTTTCTGGAATACGGATGATCCACAAAAGTATTATCAATTATATGAAAAAGTAGTGAGATTAATTAAGACGGTTGATCCTGATGCTAAAGTGGGTGGTGCAGGTATTTCGTTTAGTAATCATGCAGGAGGGCATTATATTGATGGATTTTTCCGATATTGTCGGGATAATCATGTACCGTTAGATTTCTTTTCTTGGCATGGATATGTTGATACTGGAGACCCGCAAAACATTATTGATATGGGTAATACCATTCAGAATAGTTTGCATACTTATGGTTTTACCAAGACAGAGAGTATTTGTACTGAGTGGAACTCTAGTCCTTTTGGGTCGAGAAATACATTTACCAAAGTGCAGAGTCCTAAAAACGCAGCATATATCGCCTCCTCGTTGATTTATATGCAATATACCAAAGTTGACCTAGCCCATTATTATCGGGGTGATGGTTTATCTTTTGGTTTGTTTAATGATCAGCCTAATCCTAAAAACCCAAGCGTTAGAAATTTCTGTACCTATTCAGCTCAATCTTTTGGTCTTTTTGCTAAAATATTAAAAACCCCTTATATCTTAAGTGGTCAAAAAGATTTTTCAACTGGCTTAACGGTTTTGGCGGCTGAAAATAAATCGGGTAATAAAATTAATATTCTTGCAGCAAATTATAAAGTGGATAAGAGTTTTTCTGATGGTAATGTAGCCCCCGTTCCTGCGGATTTATATCGACAATACTATTTGGATACTAGCCGAACATTAGATCAATTAACGGATACCTGTAGTAAAAATAGATGGTTTGGTGGTGTTGATCCGACAACCATTCAATCTAATAATGCGGTAGTGCAAAAAGATCCGGTACAACAATTGCCACTAGATTCTCTTTTAAGACCTAAAGC
Organism: Photorhabdus bodei; assembly: GCF_003287735.1. Classification (GTDB taxonomy): domain Bacteria; phylum Pseudomonadota; class Gammaproteobacteria; order Enterobacterales; family Enterobacteriaceae; genus Photorhabdus; species Photorhabdus kayaii. The sequence continues at coordinate 25,796 of NZ_NSCM01000035.1, forward strand.
TCGTGATTATATTCATAGTGACCAAGGCGTTACTGTGGTGATTGATCATATAGGTTGCAAAAAATTTAAAGTTAAAGCGTATCGTATTCAACAAGGCGGATCGCTGGAACAAATAACACCACCAGAGGTGACTAGTCAGATTAATGTGTCTATAGCTAATAATAAATTAACGTTGGTTGATAAAGGCGCGAAACCTTCAACGGTAACACTGTATTCGTTAGAGCTAATTCATCATTAATTTATATCCGTTATCTTTCAAGTGGACATTAAAGCACTATAGTTATGGTTTTCATGTCCACTTAATGAGTTTGCCAAAATAGTGACGGGAGTTAATGTTTCGCTGGTGTGGTTGAATTATTTTGTTAATACATTGATATTTCAGTAGATATTATAGCTCAATCTTATTTATGCAGGTTTTCACATCGAAGCCACCGATAAGGTAGGAATTGGTTACTTTTCATTATTTGTGGTGAGCTTTTAAATTCACCCCTTTTTCTGTCAAACGATAGCGCTGTAATGGACTGCTCGGTTTTTCTGGATGGCTCATTTCAATTAATTCTGCTGCCAGTGCGGGTTGCAAATAGCGCTGTCGGAATGAATTACGATCTTTTAATCCAAGTGCTGATTGCAGTTGCCCACGGTTCATTTCCCCTTTCAATACCATAATTAGTTGTTTAACTTGTTGGGTAGCCTGATGGGTAGCCTGATGGGTAGCCTGATGGGTGGATGTCAGAATTGCATCACGGATCATGTGCAGCATAAACTCAATAAATGGTGTACAATCAACAAGTTGGCTACTGAGATTAATTGCCTGATAGTAATGAGCTTGATGTTCATAAACCAGACTTTCAACGGGAATAAATTCAAATAATGGATTCCAGTGGCTTAAAATCAATGTCTGCCATAACCGGCCTATTCTGCCGTTTCCATCGGCAAATGGATGAATGAATTCAAATTCATAATGGAAAATGCAACTGGCAATAAGTGGATGAATATCAGTAGAGCCTAACCAGTGAAAAAGATCACCCATCAGCTTTGGAATCCGGTTTGCCTGTGGAGCCATGTGAATGACTTTTTCTCCATCCATTACACCGACGCCGCTGTGTCGATAACTGCCGGCATTATCTAGCAATCCCTTCATCAGAACATAATGGGCTTCCAGTAAGTTTTGCTCTGATGTGAAATGCCAATGGTTAAGCTTTTCATAAGCCAAGATAGCGTTACGCGCTTCTTGTATTTCACTGATCGGTGCAATAACTCGCTTTCCTTCAATAATGGCTGTGATTTGGCTTGCATCAAGTAAGTTACCTTCAATTGCCAGTGAACCGTGAATTGTGCGTATCCGATTGATACGTCTCAATCGCAAAGCGGTTATTTGTTCCTGTTCTGTGCTTAACCGCCCGATATTTTCACTGATTTCAGCAACTAATTGGATCATTTTAGCTGTAATCGAGAAAGGCGGCTGATAGCCTTTTTTAGCTGAATTCATTGAATACCTAATTGGATTACCGTGACTAGTTTTAACGTTATTATACCCGGTTGCCTCTTTGTTGGCTGCACTCGCTCACCCCGGTCACATCGTTATCTATGCTCCCGGGGATTCACTCCCTTGCCTTCGCGATGTATCTTGAAATCCATAGGGTATATAATTGAAATAGTTTGATGATGACCGAATCTAATGATTTATAATTAATGAATGCAGATGTTGTTCCGATTCAGTCATCAATTTGGTTTTAAGGCTTATACCAGCTTGGCATACTGCGTTTAAATCCTTGATAATCGTGCCAGATCATATTAATACGGTTAAGGCAATTTTGAATTGTTTTTTCTCCAAATGATTGTGCCCAAAGTAAACTAAAGAAAGCGTTATAGGCGGTATGAAAAGCGATTCTTTTTAAAAACTCTTGGCTTGGTTGGCCTGCAAAATAACCATCCATTTGTCCATGAACAAATTCCGTGCTATGTAATCGGCTAAATATCATCATCTGACTAAAGTCTTTGGCCGGATCGCCAAAACGATAACGATTGAAATCAATAACCCACAGTTTATATTTATTATCGATTATCATATTCCCGACATGATAATCACCATGTAAGAACACAGGGGATACATTATCAAGCAGAGAGAAATTATCCTTTATGAAATCAGTAAAGTCTGCTTCATGAGGGATCTTGATCCCACATTGTTCATACCGGGCCAGTTTTTCCTGATAAATGTTTTCTGCTTCCTGACGGGGAGAAATGGTTTGAGATGGGATTGTTAATTGATGTATTTTTTTTAAATGTTTTCCTGCTTGTAAACCTGCTTCATATTGTAATTGTTCATTATGTTGTTCCAGCCAATGAGTAGTATCCTGTCCTTCGATCCAATTTAGTAAAGAATAAACACTCTGGCCGTTGTTGCAAATGCCAAAATTAATGGGTTCAGACATGGGAATATTTTGTTTAAATAGTTGTTGTGTCCAGAAGAATTCTTGTTTTTTCTTATTTTCTTGGCTGATATCTGCCAAGCGTAATAACAAATTCTTACCTTGTTTATCAACAACATGGTATTTCTGATCTTTAGACCAGCCGCGATTTTCAGGCTCTATTATCTGCCAGTTTTCGGCTAATGGGATATCAAATATCATATCTGCACTCCACTGTTGTTGATTAAAGTATAAGGTTGAGAAAGACATAAGAATACCGCTCTGAAAAATAGTTCAAAGCGGCAAATAGCATTAAAGGTTGAGGTTATTTTTCCGCTTCGCCACCCAGCGCTTCAATGGTATTTTTAATCAGCGCACTCAATTCGCCGGTCATTAGAATAAAGTCAGCATCAAACCGTTGGGCAAAATCTTCCCGATCAATGTCATCATTTTGTTCACGCAGAGTATCACTGAATTTTATGCGCTTGAAAGCGCCATCATCTGACAACATAAATTGAATACGCTCTTCCCAATCGAGCGCCAATTTAGTGACACATTTGCCTGCTTCTATATGGGTGGCGATTTCGTCAGAAACCAAATCTTGTTTTTTACAACGGATCACGCCACCCTCTTCCAGAATAGCTTTTAATTCAGCTTCATCCATTAAAGCAAAACCTGTCGGTAAATTACCGGAACGTACCCATTCTGTCAGGGTTAATTCTATCGGGTCTGTAAATGTCAGAGGAACAACAGGTAAAGAACCCAGACTTTTTCTCAATAATGCCAAATTATCTTCGGCTCGTTTAGCACTGGCAGCGTCAACAATAATTAGATTATTGGCGATATCGATCCAAATATAAGTTTGGCTGAATCGGCTAAATGCCCGTGGTAGCAAGGTATGTAATATTTCATCTTTCAGAGAGTCTTTCTCTGTTTTTTTAAGTTTGCGATGCTGTTCTCCTTCCAGTTTTTCAATTTTTGCTTGCAGTGCTTGTTTGATAACAGGTGAAGGCAACATCTTTTCTTCTTTACGGGCGCAAATCAGAATGTGGTTATTCGCGACATGGGTAAAGGCGTCACTGTGTGAACCCATTGGTGGCACCCAACCTGTTTTCGCCATATCTTGACTGCCACATGGGGTGAATGCTAACGGACTCAATTGTTTTTCCAGTTCATCCGCAGAAAGTGAAATTTCCCGGTTTAAACGGTAAATCATTAAATTTTTGAACCACAACATAAAATTACCCCATATTTTTGCTCAATGAATCGGTGAGCATGACCAACATAAGGTAGCATGATAGCGAATCACAGGGATAAGCCCTAGTATCTTGTATCAATTATCCTGATTGATGACTTTATTATATACCCTATGGATTTCAAGATGCATCGCGACGGCAAGGGAGAGAATCCCCGGGAGCATAGGTAACTATGTGACTGGGGTGAGCGAGTGCAGCCAACAAAGAGGCAACTTGAAAGATAACGGGTATATTTAAACGCGGAGACACGCCGTGCTTACTTATGAAAGTACGGCGCTGTCAGGTCATCCGTCGAAGTGAGGACTTACCGGAGTAGCTTAAATTCCCGCTTGAACACAGTGGTGCTTTTCACTCTTTGGCGTGGGAAGGGTATCAAAGGGTTCAATTAAATAATGGTATATATCACGTTGTGGCAACGTACTGCCGCTAATCCTATTACCTTCATACCAAAGGCATGAAGCCGCCGGCCCTTGACCACCATAGGGAAGATAACCGTGTTCTTCCAGATGTAAATCAGTATTACTCAGAATACTATCTGGCAAGTGAAGGCGTTCGCTGAGTTGATGATGGATATAGTCACTGGTACCAAACAAAGATATATACATAGCATTAGCAGAATACAAAGGATCAGAAAAATAATGGATTAAATCTTGATCCTGATAATATCTTTGTAAGAAGAACACAGGGGCAAAAAATTCTTTATAATTGCCACCTAATGATAATTCTTTCTCGAAAACCGTTGGTTTTATCATGCCATTGATGGGATTAACTTCTCCTCCATAGGTGCAATAGGGTCTATTTACTTTAAATACTGAAGCAATTTTTATACTGTGATCAATATCGCTATTGGGACCGACAATATTTTTATAGTCACTATAAGGGCCAACTCTATCTTCAATGTTCTTCAAATCAGAGATTAATCGTTGCTTGAATAAATCGTATATATCATTGTGTACTAATATGGCGTTTGGACCAGCGCAATCCTGCCCTTGATTGTAAAGAACAACTCGTTTTGCACTTTCAACAGCCAGATTAATGTCTGCATCTTTTGAGATAATAAGTGGGTTATGACCGGCACCATTAAGAATAAATAAGGTGTTTTTTCTGAAATGTTTACGGACTTTGAGCGCATTCTCTGGTGTTCCAGTAAAGATTACTGCATCAGTTATTTTTACGCGTTGACTTAAAAATAACTCTTTATCTTCATAAGAAATAGATAATGTTGGAGAAAATTTGGATAAATTAATAACCTGCTCAAATTTTTTGTAATCTGTATGCATTGCTGTCGGGGGGCGTATGCACACGTTTTCTGCCATAAGTGAAGGGATAAAACCAAAACATACGGAAGCGTAAATGGGTTGGTTAAGCGGGAGGAATGATGTCACACCATAAATTTTCTTTTTGAAATATTCTCTGTTGTTCTCAATATTATTCAAGACATCTATTGAACGGAGAATTTCATCTTCGGTGACGTTTTTACATTGATAGTCAGAGAGTGCTTCAACTAACGCCTCACTATTCTTCTGTAAAGCAGAGGAAAGTTCATCACATTTTTTCCTGATTTCGGTGAAATTAATTTTACTGTATAACTTAGTCATATATGTTTTGTTCTCCTCGATGCTATTGTTTATTAATCTCTCTTTTTGAGATTTTTTAATTTCATTGTTAACGATATTTTCCTCATTTTTTTGGTATGAGTTTTTATATGGGTTGTTAAAATGGGTTAAAACATGCTGCATGCAATTTAAATCTAACCATGTTTTAATTCGTGGGCCTTTGGTATCACCAAATAACCCTCGGTAGAGCAGAGGCCATATTTGGGATGATTTATCATCTGAAAAATGGTCTTCATATGTACTGATTATATGCTGGAAAAGTTGATCCTTAGTGGATATTTCTCCTGAACTGATTGAGTTGGCAATGGCTGAGAAATACTTTTCTTCTTTAATGTTTTGTAATCCTTGATTTTCATTTTTACATGTCCTGATATAATAATTATAACTTATTTCCAACTCCTGATCTGAAATGGACTCTCCCGGTTTTTTATAGCGATTCAGAAAATTTTTAGCCGCGAGTTTATTTGCTGGTTTTGACGCGTGTAATATTCTTGCTATCTTCGAAAAAGATAGTCTTTTTCCATCTTTTTGCGAAATATTAACTTGATCATTGAGATGTGGTGCCAGCGCGACATAAAATTTAGACGATCTCTGTGGCTCTTTTGAGAGGTAAGTGCGAATTGCATCTCGTGTAAGCAGATGGCGAATATCATCTAAAGAGAAACTATTTCCTTTCGATTTCGATATTTTTTTACCTGAATCATCAAGGAAAAGCCCATATTTGTAAAAACGTGGAATTGGCCTGTCTAATGCTCCCGCGATCTGGCGAGCAACATCGGCAGAAGCCAGCAAATCTTCACCATGCATTTCAAAATGAATGTTTCTGGCAAGGAGGCGCATACCCCAGTCTGCTTTCCACTGAAGTTTAGATTTACCGTTTAGTACCGAAATAGTTTGCTCTTGATCCAATATTTCATTTTTATAGAACTCCCGAATTTCTACGCCATATTCATAACCGGGTTTATTAATGACTTCATCGCCAGGTATGTAATAGGTTATTTCTCCTGATGCAGGGTTCACGTCGGTTACTATAATATGTTCCAGTACGGTGCCAGTTCTTTCAGAAATGGGCATGATCATGCTGTAGGTTCTTTGTCTTAAAGATCCAGTAGATTCCTTGCATATTTGGTTTAGCACCAAAAAATTTTGTAGGAATAGTTTGATTTCGTCATTGTAATCGCCATTTTGATAGGCTAGAGAGTTTCTGACTAGCTGACACTCTATTTCGTATTCTGTGGCGAGCTTCATGAGTTGATATTCCGCCATTTCAGAGAATGACGGGAAATTTCCGAAAGGGTCCGGCACCTTGCTTATCGGTTGGCCTAGATAAGGCGTTAATTGTTCAGCATTTGGAATATTCAAAGGCACTTTTCTGAAAGGGTCCAAATCATCTGAAATGAGATAAAAATTAACTGTTCTGCCTACTTTCTCCAATTCGGTTTTGATGAGATTGGCTCGGAGGATTTCACAAAGGGTTCCTATGTGTGGAAGCCCTGTTGGTCCAAAACCCGCTTCGATATTGATTGATTCCTCGTATGGTATAGCCTGATTAATTTCGAGGGCTTCCTTGACATACCATTTCATTTGCAGTTACCTCCATCATAATGTTTTGATTATTTTAGGGTTAATGGTGATGAATAAAGACAGTAGAGGTGTTATTAACTTGTCAGGAAATCCTCAGTAATCCTGATGAGAAAAAATGCTTTAAAAATGTTATATTATTTTATATTTTTTGTTTTGACGTCAGCGATTAACCTTAAAATCTCTTTAAAATTAATGAATAGTTAACGCGAGTTCTAGCTAATTAACTATTACTACAATCAATTATTGCTATAAACTTATTCTAAGTTCTTTCGGCTCTACGAGAGTGCTGAAATGATAAGGTTCAATGATATTCTTTATAATGTTAAATAAAATTAATGTAATTATTGTTTCTGGTCAAGAGGGGAACATAAATTTTTTTATTTTCTCTTCATTGCTGAATTGAGTGAGATAGTGGGGGCGATGGATGAATGTGTCATGCTGATCAGAAAAGTCGTTTATAGTCATTCTAGTGGTATCAAAGTTATTGATAAATTATTTTTCTTTTAAATCAGTATGATAATTAATTTTTATATTTTGTTTGTAAATTAATTTATTATTTTTGTTTTATTTTAAAAGATAAAGGGTATTTTTGCTTTTTATAATATTTGAAATATATTTCTATATTTTACAAGGAATAATTTTAATTAATTTTAGAGGTTTGTTTTATATAAAATTAATAACATTTTTTTTATGACTTTTAATATTTTCTTATTTTATAATTAAAATCAATTTATATTTAAATTAATTATTAAAGTTTTAATGTTTAAATTGTTTTTTTTATAAATAATGTAATTAATAAAATTAAAAAGATAAAGTTACCTGATGATGTGATTATTATCACAAATAATTTTAATTATTTGTTTGTTTAACGATGTAATTGTGCATTTTATCACGAAAATGATTTTTGTGTTTATTTATTATATGGTTACAGTAGATTGTTTGGTTGAAGGTTATATCAAAAAATTGAAATTTTAATAGAATCACTCATTTTTAATTAAAAGTGTTCATCATTATAACCTAAATTAACGATTATTTTTTAATTAAAAACCATAAAAGTTTATATAAGGAAACCATAATATGGATGATAATTGATTGCTCGAAAATATTTACAATTTGTTAACAAGTTTGTTTTATACGGTAATATTATGAGCGGTATTTATTAGCCTGAATATTTTACCGGCTCAATGGAATAGAGAGGTTTTTGTCCAGAAATAAAGCTAATAATTAAATACAAAGCATTGTAGATATTTTATTCTTACTTAACTTAAATTAAACCGTATTAAAGGTGGCTAGAGGGCCGGTTTTACTGTGTTAGTGTTATAGGAGGAGTGAGATCTTGGCAAAGTGGTATGTCTGCGAGTGACTCTTTGCGTGATAAAAATGCAGGCACCCTAACTATAAAAAAACAGATTTATCTTGTTGGTTGAGATAAACGTTTTGCAATTTCTCAGTACAATAGCCTGAATTTGTTCGTTGAAGCGGCATATGATGATGCGCACAGCGACAATCCAGCTTATGAAAATAAAAAACAGATGATTGTGGAAATCGACGCTCATCTGTACTTGTAAGTTGACAGTTAAAGGAGAGCTGATTTTGAGTCCTCCTAAACTACCTAAAAAAGAGGTGTGAAATGGTTAACAATGTGTTGAAAGTCTCCACATTAACCTTATTGGTCGCATGTAATGTCCATGCTGAAACAGTTGATTTGCGGGTAATGGAAACATCTGATGTTCACAGTAACCTGATTGATTTTGATTACTTTAAGGATAAACCTACAGAACAATTTGGTTTGATACGCACAGCGAGTTTAATTAAAGCAGCCAAAGCAGAAGCCTCTAACTCCATTCTGGTCGATAACGGTGATTTGATTCAAGGTAGCCCACTGGCTGATTACGTGGCCGCAAAAGGCCTTAAAAAAGGGGGATCTCATCCAGCACATCAGTTAATGAATACAATGGGTTATACCGTGGGTAACTTTGGTAACCACGAGTTTAACTTTGGTTTGGATTATCTGAAAAAAGCCATTGCCGGTGCGAAGTTCCCTTATATCAATGCCAACATCATGGATGCGAAAACCGGTAAGAACTATTTCACCCCCTATATTATTGTTGATACGCCGGTAAAAGACCGGGAGGGTAAGAATCATACCATCAAGATTGGCTATATCGGTTTTGTACCGCCACAAATTGTTATCTGGGATAAGGTCAATCTGGATGGGAAAGTTGTCGTTAACGATATCACTGAAACCGCGAAAAAATTTGTTCCTCAAATGAAAAAAGCGGGGGCAGATTTGATTATTGCTATTCCTCACTCCGGCTTTTCCAAGGAGCCTTATAAGGCAATGGCTGAGAACTCGGTTTATTACTTGAGTGAAGTTAAAGGTATTGATGCGATTATGTTTGGTCACTCACACGGTGTGTTTCCAAGTAAAGAATTTGCAGACATTAAAGGCGTTGATGTTGCTAAAGGTACGGTTAACGGTATTCCGGCTGTTATGCCCGGCCAATGGGGTGATCATTTAGGTGTTGTTGATATGGTTATCGACAACGGGGGTGGGGCATGGAAAGTGACGGAAGCAAAAGCGGAAGTGCGCCCGATTTATGACAAAGTGAATAAAAAGGCACTGGTTGAGCGTGATAGTGAGTTGGCAAAAATTATCGGGCAAGCTCATCAGGGGACGCGGGGTTTTGTCGGTAAATTGATTGGCAAAGCGTCTGCCAATATGTATAGCTATTTGGCTTTGATTCAAAGTGACCCGACAGTGCAGATTGTGAATGATGCACAAGCCGATTACACGCGGCGTTTTATTCAAGGTGATCCCGATTTAGCAGATATTCCTGTTCTGGCCGCTGCGGCACCATTCAAAGTTGGCGGGCGTAAAAATGCACCTTCAGAGTTTATTGAAGTTGAAAAAGGTGATTTAACCTTTCGTAACGCAGCAGATTTGTATCTCTATTCCAATACACTGGCTGTTGTGAAGGTCACTGGCGCTGATGTGATTGAATGGTTGGAGTGTTCGGCCGGCATGTATAACCAGATTGATCCAAATTCAACTCAGCCGCAGTATCTGTTGAATTGGAGCGGTTTTCGTACTTATAACTTCGACATGATAAGTGGCGTGAATTATAAGATTGATCTGACTCAGCCCGCTAAATACGACGTTGATTGCCAGATCATCAATCAAGGGGCGAATCGTATCAAAGAGCTGACTTACCAAGGTAAACCGATCGATCCTCACGCTAAATTTCTCATTGCTACCAATAACTACCGCGCCTATGGTGGTAAATTTGCCGGCACAGGCGAAGATCACATTGCATTCGCTTCACCGGATGAGAACCGCGCTATTTTGGCTGCTTACATTGCCAAAATGTCTAAACAGAAAGGGATAGTAGCGACCAAAGCAGAGAATAACTGGTCGATTATGCCAATCAAAACTGACAAGAAATTGGATATCCGTTTCGAAACGTCTCCAAGTGAGAAAGCGGCGAAATTCATCAAAGCATTTTCTCAATATCCCGTGAAATATTTGGAAAATGATGAGATCGGTTTTGCCGTGTATCAAATTGATTTGACTGAAAAAAATAATTTTAATAGTCGCCTGCCTTAATTTTGGCAGGTTTTTGTTTGTTTACCATCAACAGGGAAATAATTTCCCATAAAGGAATTAAGATGCGTTTTTTTAATTTATTATCAGCAATATTCGTTTTACTGATTGTGGGTTGTGTGAAGCAACCAGAAGTGACTGACTCGTTGGAGTCTCTATCAACATTGGAAGAGGGGGCGTCTTGTATCTTACCTGCTACTCCGCCGAAAGATTATGATTATGTTGCTAAAGGTGACCGTTATGGTCAGAACGCAATCGCATCGACAGATTATTTCAAACTGTCTATTAGTTATTCTCCAGCATTTTGTAAGAGCAAAGCAAAGAATATTGAGCGCCTGAAAAATAGTAACAAACTTGCTGAAGCGCAGCGTGAATATGAAAAGTTTGAATTGCAATGTTTCTCCGAAAACAAATTTAGTTGGGTAATTCACGGCTTGTGGGCGCAAACCTGTGATAGTAAATCAATGGCACAGTGCCGTGATTGGTCTGATGTCAGAAAACATCCACGTCTTTGCAAAGGGGATTTGCCACCACTGGATTATCAGGTGATTAAACCTTATCTATGCGCTTCTCCAGGGGCAGATTTGTTACAAGGTGAGTGGGAAAAACATGGTGTTTGTGCGTTTACAACGCCAGATCAATTTTTCAGTAAGCAGCAAGAACTGTTTGATGGATTGGTATTGCCTAATGATCGTCCATCTAATAAACAGTTAATTAAGTTCCTCCAGAAAAATAACCCATCATTGAAGGGAAAAGCCATTCAAATCAATCGTGATGAATTTTACATTTGTTACAGCAAAAATTTCGACGTGATTGATTGTCCAAAGCGTGAGTTGTGATGGTTCTCCTTTCTATAAAGGAAAATCACAGTGATGTGCCTGACCTGCGGTTGCGTGGGTCAGGTTTGCTTTCTCTTAATCGTCGATGCCGATATATCCCTTTCAGGGGATATTTTGTATTTATCTGTTATAGGGGTAATTATGAAGATCACATCACCAGAGATACTCGCACTCGCAATGAGGGAGACCCGCAAAAAAAGCAAATTGACTCAGCGAGAAACGACTGATCGGGTCGGTATTAAACAGAGCACTGTATCGGGGTTCGAGAAGTATCCAGAGGGCAGTAAAATGCTGACGTTTCATGAGGAAGCCATGCCAGCCCGCATCCCCGATAGCGCGGGCAAGGTGGCGATTCTTCATCATGTTGGCCGATTTCAGCGTCTCAACAATGACCGCCTGGTTTTCGTCAACCCTTGTTCGAGAGAGTCTGTGTTGAAAATCGGCGCGGGCATGGGCTATTCGCTCATGGACTGCCGCCAGACGTAAGCGTGCCTTGCCGCGGTTAGCGCTGCCCTTTTGTTTGCGGGACAGCGATTTCTGCTTTCGACGCAGGTTACGGGTGGCGTTGATAAGGTGACGCGGGTTATTGACCTTCTCCCCGGTCAACTGGATAAGATAGTGGGATAACCCCATATCACATCCTGTCACGCGGGTGATAACGCCCGGCTTTTCCGGCGCATTTTTGCCATCGTCACACAGGATAGCCGCGAAATATTTTCCCGTGGCGGTTCGGGATAGCATAATGCTCTTCACTTCCCCTTTAATTTCTCGGTGTATGCGTGCCTTTATCGGTGACAATTTCGGGATCTTCACCGCGCCCTCCAGCACTTTCACCCCAACACAGTGATAGCTGGATTGACAGCCATGTTTGCGTTTGAACGTGGGAAATTGGGCGCGTAACTTCGAATTGAAGAAATTATCAAACGCGGTATTCAGATTGATCACCGCCTGCTGTAACGCGATAGCGTCATATGCCTTGAGCCAGGCGTACTTGCGGGATTTCTTCGCGACCGCCAGGAGCGGTTTGAGGTCTTTGCGCGGATTTAAACTCACGCCGTGACGTTTGTAAGTATGCTTTTTGATGTGCAGCGCCTTGTTGTACGCAAAACGGACCGCACCGAACTGGCCGTTAAGATACTCGGCCTATTCGGGGGTGGGGTAGATGCGGACTTTGGTCGCTCTTAACATATTCAGCGCTCATTGATAGAGTGCATTCATTTTAGCCTGTTGTACAGGCAGATATCAATTCAGCCAGGATACGTCGGACTAGCCAGCCCTAACGCCCTTTGGGCTTTTCGCCTGATATCCCCGTCCGCACGGGTTTTCCGGTTTAAAGGCATAAACTATCGCCGACAGGGTGTTCGGTACTATCGGTGCTCAGCGGGGGCGATTTTTCTCTTTCCCAGGGCTTGAACCGGTACCAGGATGTCGTCGCCGTGTACTTTACCCGGCATCAGAACATACTGACGCAGTATGATGGTGTGGTTGGGGCTTATGGATCAGGAAATTGACCGGTTGTTACCTGAATGGTCACTGCATAACCGGGTCTGCCAGTTCGTTCTCCGCGCTGTTTTTTAGCAGAGATCCCTTCAGCCTGCCTTTCTCGAGAATTAATGCACGTTCAAACTGGCGGGATGGAGACATCATATGCAGTTGTGGCTCTTGCATAGGGGGGTTGTTAGCACTAAAAGTGAGCTGTTCCTTTAGGAATATCAGGGTAATGCCTTGCTGGCGTAAACGCATGGTCAAGGTACACATATCCATCATATTGCGGCATAACCGATCCACGTAGACTTTTTATGACAGTGACTTATGCGTATTGCATGTTCAATACACCACAGCCCCACAGCGTGACTAGGACCGCATACAAACAGACATGCAGGTGGTCAATCAGATGAAATGGTGTATCGAAATAGTCAGCGTGGTCACACTGGCAGGAGTGACAATAGTATGCCTGATGTGCATGTTTCGTCGGTTTTACGGCCCGTTTTTCCTGACTGCCTCTGAGATGATATTTATCGAGTTCCGCGACCAACTCACGCAACACCGGTTCACGCTGCCAGATTTGACACACCAAGGCATATTCCTTTGCATCCAGGTGAGAGAAAGCGTCAACAACATTGTTCATAGATAACCAAAATCCTTACAGTGAATTGATTAATGGATAGCAGGCTGCATGATCAGTGCATAACGATTGAGTAATTGATTGAAACGGATGTTAATTTGCTGACACAGTGCCGGGGAGACCGTGCCGCTTTTTTGTTGTTCGGCCAGTTGGCGCAACAATTCTTCCAATGGCGGCGTGCTCGCCAACGGTTGCTGAATGCCAAATACCCTCGATTTCAATTCAGACCCCGTGAGATAACGACCGCGTCTTTCATCCAGCTCATCAAGGCGGGCCGCTAATCTTTGCAGACGCGATTGAGCCAGGTGATAATTTTCCAGTTCAGAGACAGGTAACGCTGTGGCTTCACGTTGCTGTTGCCACTGTTTCTCCATCTCTTGCACCGTTTGGCTGGCCGGCCATAATGTTTGCAGTTGGTGTAATAGCTGCGTCCCGTACGTTAATCGCCACAACACAGGCAAGGTCTCCAAACTTGCCAGTTGCGACCGGCTGGCCGCCAGCGTTTTCTCCTGCAACTGATTCAGCAGCACGGCGTTGTCCGGGTGGCGCAACTCAGCAAGTTGCGCTGGGAGTAAGGTCCGCGGCAAAGGCTGCGCGGTCACTTGCAATGCCTGCGCCAGCGGCGGCGCTTGTCGCATCCCTTTCACCCACCAAACACCGGCCGCTGCCAGCGCGCACAACGCGACACCCGCGACAAAACCGTGCCAGACTTTCCCGCGGGACACAGGTAAAGCCCGGACACCATTGCCCTGAGGGGGGACACCAGAAACCGTTTCACGCACGACATATATCAGTTGCGGCCGGAGGGGGGCTGTGGGCGTCAAAATAGCATTCCCCCCAGGTTGTACGGAGGAGACCGAGACAACAGGCCTCATCCCCGTTTCCGGTTTCAGCCGCTCTAAGCGTTGAGCGCTGTTGTGAAGCCACACGCGGAGGCTGTCGAGTTGACTCACATATTTCAGTTCCCGACGTTGAAGCACTTCACACAGATGTTCAAGAACCTTTTCCACCGGGTAAATCAGCGGCAGGTCAATATAAGAGAAAACCGAGGTACGTAACACCTGTTGTAACCGTGCGACCAGCCAGGCCAATATCTCAACCCGTACACGTGTAGATTGCGGCCAGAATTGCGACCATTGATGAGCCACTAACCCCTCAATCAGGGCCAGCCCTTCATGAATACCCGCAAATCCGGCCCGTTGTGCCCGGGCCAATGTGTACCAGGCGGCACTTTGCAGTTCTACACCGTTAACCTGAAACAGTGTCAAACAAAGTTGTTCAACTTTAGCCCAGTCAATGTCGGGCCGTGCCGGATGGCTCAGTTTGCTCATTTCGTCTTTCAGCGCGCGGAATTCAGGCTGCGTACGGGGATTATCCCCGGTATAGACAATATTTTCAGTCATCACTTTATTTTCACCCAGATTTGTTGCTGAAATCAGCATGATTAACGCAGCGGGACAACATCAACGCATTCAACAGTCCGGGCGGCCCCCCCGGCCCGTTCCGATAACAGAAAGCGGCGGCAAGATAGCCCCACCGCAGATTAATCCCTCCGCCCTTGTTGGCGCAGATGGCGGACCAACACTTTCCCTTCCGGGACAAATTCCGTGCTAAAACGCACCCGCCCCACCTCTTTCAGTTCGGCGTTGATGTCATAACGCAAATGCGTCGGTTCAATCTCCGGCAATAACGTCACACTGACCTGCTTCAGGCGGGGCTCATAAGTCAGCAGCGTGTGTTCAATCGTCGCGATCAAGCGTTGTGACGATTCAGGCAACCCTTGCAGGATAGTGCTGAGATCAGGCAGGCCATAATCCGGCAGATGGCTCAGCGAACCCGCCCGGCCATTGAGGATACACTGCATATTATCCAGTACCGACAAAATCACCTGATTTTCCTCACTGATCTGATGCAAATCCAACCCGCCGCGAACGTTGCCGAACAGGCATTCATACAGGGAAGGCTTGTTGGTTTTCTTTTTCATCGACTTACTCCTTTTCAGGCAACAGAGTCAGTCCGCCGCCATTCAACTCAATGGTACGCGGCTTATCCGGTAACAGCGCCTGGCGCCTGATGATTAGGCGCCAGGTCGCCCCGGCTAAATCGGGATTTCTGAACAGACCCACCACCGCGACATATTTCGCCTGCGCCGCCATCGGCATATTGAGTGAAGCATGACTACCCGGTTTGACCACCACCTCCCGACTCGCCAGACAATCGGCAGCGAGTATACGGTCGCCGTTCTCCAGCAAATCCGCATAATCCGCTTTTTCCAGCGCCTGGTTATCCCGCAACTGATAAACCCGGACCAGCGTAGGGACGGACAGGGCAACACTTTCCCCGCTATCCGTGTTGACCGCTGCCCGGGGCGTAAAATCCAGCCGCATTGTTTTCACTTGTCGATGAAAAAGGGACTGTGTGGCGGATACCGTGCCATCGGCTACCGTCTGCGTCAGCCCGCAGCCGGTCAGCAGTAAGGTGATTGCCGCTATCATCGGCACCGTTTTATAAAAAGCGGTAGTGAACATGGTGTCCTCCGGTGTTTTGATGGCTGTCCGGCGATATTCCCTGATAATCTCCCAGACTCACCGTTATCTTGTCCGGGATTGCCGCCTGATTTTTTTCAGCCTGCAACCCCAGCACCCCGGTCAGCCCCAGCTGAACAGGCTTATCGCTGCCCAGCACCGGCACCGGTAATATTCGGGTCTGAAGGGTCAATTGCAGCCGGGCCCGGTACCGCCAGCCCAGATAAACGCGCAGCAACGTCAACAAATCAGTGTGTAACTGCCCGCCCGGCAGCCAGCCCCGCGCTTCCGCCGGGCAATCCGTGTGCAACGCCAGCAATAACTGGCTGTTGATATCCGTGCCGACTCTGCCCAGCACGGTACGTTGCGACAGGGAAATCGGCTGCGAGTCTGAAAAACCGGCCGGTTGCCGCAGATGGATCTGCCGCGGGCAGGCGGGCGTCACTACGACACGGGTCTGCGGCGCCAGCAACGTCACCAGCGCCGATACCCCTTCCGCCGTCCGGGTCGGCAGGCGCATCACACTGAGCAACGCCAGAAAACGGGACGCCGGCGTGGCAATCTGCTGCTGACTGCCCGGAATGCCTAAGCCAATGAGTCCCAGTAAACACTGCGATGTTGGGTCACTTCCCCCAGAGGCAAACGTCGCCGGGTAGGAATATTTACGCCAGATACGGTAATACTGGGTCAGTATCCGGTGGTTAAACATATCCAGAAAGGCCTCCACCGCTTCATGCCCTTCCCGGTGCTGCGCGATATCGTTCAGGTAAGCGGTCGGCAACGGGGAATCCACGCCGTACAGCCCCATAAACGTGGTTCTGACTGTCGGGGGGCGATCCGGGTATTCGCAGTCAGTTTCCATCGCTTTCAGCGCGCCGGCCGGGAACCCCATCCCCGGATGGGGCCGGAAACGTATCACATCATCGGCGGGATTATCCGTACTGCCCAGGGGGGCCGATCCGGGACCGCGCGCTCAACGGCCTGACAGAACTGATAGAAATTGAGCGTCGAAATATCGTCCTTTAGTCCGGACATTAACCGGGAATACACTGACTGTGCTTCTCTTGCCATGACAAGCGTTCTCCTGTGGGTTGTAAGACCAGCGTCAGCCGGTTGAACAGATGGATATCGGCGTACAAGGCAAAAAAGCGACTGAGCATTTCGCCGAACAGACAGATATCCCCGGTCCCGGTAAAGCCGTTGCTGTCCAGCGTGACTTCAATATGCACGCCCCGTTGCAGGCACCCCTGCTCAAACCGCTCGATAAGCGCATGTTTCACCGCCACAATGGCCGTCAGACGGCGATAGTTCATCTCGTCATCGGTCCAGTCATACAGGGCCAGCGTGCCGCGCAACACTTCCGGGTTATCCATCAAACTGAGGAAATTGGAGCCGAGATGACTGAGTACCCGCCAGTGAAAGCGATCCCGGTTTGGCGGATAACACGGCAATGTCGGTTCACACAGATTACGCACGGTCAGTTCCGCCAACGGGGGAGACACCGCCGTATCCAGCAGCGTCTCCTGCAATGCCCGACGAGGCAGTTGCCCATGAGTACCGGTCATCGTGAGTGACAGATTTTCTGCTTCACGCGATCCCTCATTATTATCAACCGCCTCCCCGCCCAGAATAAGCCAGGTGTCGTACAAACCCGACGGCCCCTGTTTCACCCGGGTATGGTAGTAACGCGCCGGGGCGTCATGGCGCAGCATACCGCCTTTGTGGCGAAAACTACTGAAGGGCACATACGACTGGTGATCACTGCGTTTCGAGGAGACTACCGCATCCACCGAATAAATCTCGGTATGCCCGTCCTGAAGGCGCATCGGGCGCAGCAAATACTCCGTTTTCAACGGTGACAGCGGCAACGGATCGGATTCCAGCGGGAACAGGTTAATCACCGGCACACAGTGCAAACGGATATGCGCCGCAGAAAACGGCCACTCCTGAGGCCAGCTTTCACCTAACACCGCATCCAGTTCAAACCACGGCGTCCTGTCGGGTATAGTCAGCTGTTCCAGCCCGTACAACGCGACAAACATAAATTTCTCACGGAAGGTAAAATACTCCAGCAGCAGCTGATAACCACTGAACGCGCTGTCTCCTGTCGGCCACAGCCTTTCCTTATCGCCAAATCCCAACGGGGAGAATCCCCCGTCAAACGGCTGGCGGTCGGGCTGACCGGGCAGACGCAGATACAGCTGTTGCGTCTGAAGCGTCAATGCCCGATGTAACGCGCAGGCCAGCGGGCTGTCCGCGCTCAGGTACAGCGGCAAACGACTCAAATCAACCTGGCGCCAGTCCGCCTGAGTGCCACAATCAAAACGCAGGCGAATGACAGCCCGGCCATCCGGCTCAGATTTAAGCGAAGCGTCAGTCAGCGCCAGCGGCAGCAACTGAACCGCCTGAGTGGTGGTATAGCGGCACCGGGTCTGTTGCGGGCCGATCGGCTGCGAAAGTACCTCGAAGCCTTTTTTCACCTGGACCGGATTTTTCAGCTGTTTCAACTGTGCCCAATCCGCGCCCAGTTCCACAATGGACAGGGAAGGGATGGCGCGCAGGTAATGCGGCCACAGTAAACTGACCAGCCCTTCCGTCAACTCCGGTAAGTCATCATCCAGCTTCTCGCGCAGGCGGCCCATCAGAAAGGCAAAGCCTTCAAACAGACGCTCCACATAGGGGTCACGGGTGCCGACTCTGTCCAGATTGAGCAGAGCCGCCCGGTCAGGGTAGGCTTTGGCAAACTCGTTGCCCGCTTCACGCAGGTAGCGCATTTCTGCCTCGTAATAGCGCAGGATTAAATCATCCATCGGATTGTCCTCAAATAAACAGTTCAGAATAAATACCTTGGGGAGGGTAAAACGGGTCGAACAGGGATAAGCTTGTCATGCCGTATTCCAGGGCCATCAGCCACACAACACCGCCGCCCTGACCGGATCAATCGCCACCAGTCCGGCCAGCAATGTCTCCCTGCGTTGTGCCGTCAGCGCCTTATCCTGTTCACTGCGTTGGGCTTTCATCCGCAGCAACTTAAGTTGCCGGGCTTTCACCTCAAACATCAGCGCTGGTTCCCACTCACTCAGACCCAACGGTTCGCCGGCGTCCAGCTCCGCAAGCAGATGCAACGCCATCTCATTTTTGCCGTACTGCTCCGCCACCCGCGCCATCAACAAGCGCTGGAGCCAGCGGGGACGCACCCCCATGATCCCCGGTAATTGCCCCAGCCAACGCAACGCGGCCTCAATACCTTCACTGTCCGCCAGTTGTAACGCCTCCGCTTCCCGCGCCAGGAGGTCATTCTCACCCTGGGCCGGCGGGGCGTCCGGTAACCCGAGGTCCTGGGCCGCCATCACGTCCCGCGCTATCCACTGACCGGTCACCTCATCGGCAAACGGTGTTCCGTCGTTATAGGCCAAATTCTCCAGCCCCGGCAGGCGCCCAAGCAGGATGCTCAGATCCTGTTTCACAATATCCGCCCAACTTTCATCAGGATGGTCCAATTTGCTTAATGCCTGACAGAGATACCACTGTAAATCGAGCCAAAAGTGGTTAACCCCTTCCGCAAACATCCGATCGACCTGCGCCAACAACTCACGCCAACTTTGTTGCCGGTAGAGCCGTTTCAGCTGCGCCCGGTATTCCGTACGAGGCGGTGCCAAACGGGTCAGTCCGGTGGTATCCTGTGGCGGTAACTGATGGACGGTGTCCCAGCGCAGACTTTTCATCAGGCGATGACTGGATAACCACCCGCGCGGTTGATCACGCAGATAACGCGCCAGTTCTCGCGCCTGTTCCAGCAAATCACGCCCGGACTGCACGGGCCGCACGCCGGGTGACGGCCCGTCACCGTTCGCCGACGCGGTCTGTGCGATAGTTTGCGGCACCACGGCGTCAACACCGCCCGATTGGGCCAGACGGGTTTCCAGGGGGCCCGCCAGCCCGGCGAGGGTGGGACGAGCCGCCGCGTCCCAGTCGGCAAACACGTGTTCCAGTAACGCCAGCGCGGCCAGCACGCGTTCAAAATCGGCGCGATTCACTTCCGGGTAGCGGGATAAACTGGCCTGAACTTTGCCCCCGGTCAGCCACGCCAGCGCCGCCTGACGGCGGCCTGCCCGATGGGGTAGCAGGGTTTCGCCAAAACGGTCCGCCAGCGCGGCTAACAACGTCAACCCCTCAGCCAGACCGTTTTCACCCTCCTGATGCAGACGCGCCCAGACGTAATAGGTTGCCACGCGAACATCTTTGCAGTAGGTCATCAGCAGTTTTTCCGCCAATTGACAGATAAGGGCCGTATCAATGCCACTGAGTTTATTGACCTCCTCACGCATGCGCTGAAAATCATCGTGATGAACCGGATCCTCTCCGGTCGGCGCCTCCGCGCTAATGGGCAACAACCACGTCGTCCACCGTTCGGTCTGCTCTCGGGCGAGGGTCAACACATCACGCTCACCCAGACAGGTTGTTATCAATCGTTGCAACATGATCCCTCCGTCAGGTCATCGTCATCGACCGCCGACATTTTCGTGTCATCCCCCGGCGTCACCACAAAGATCTCTTTCGGCAACGTAAATCCCCGCAGTTTCAGCAACGCCAGCGGTCCGCCGCCCATTTCCGTGCGTAATATCCAGGTCACCGGTAAACCGTCCGGCATAGTGAATGTCAGCCGGTAACGGCTTTCATCCCACTTTTCCGCTTTCGCCTGTGCCAGCCAGCGAATGAGCCCCCAGGTTCCCGGATAATCACCGAACAGCCTCGCCCCGGCATTGACACTGGTCCAGGTCAGCATCACCCCCGGTTTATACGTCTCTCCCGGCCAGCGAAAACGCTGCCAGCTTTCCATCTGGTTGAAGTAACGCAATTTCTGCCCGTCTATCGTCAGGTCGGTTTCCACCACATCCCGCGCCGCGCGCGCGCGCAGTTCAAACCGCAGTCCCTGACTGCCGTCCGCAAACAGCACATCCGATAACTGACCGAGCTGATTCACTGCCCTGAGGAAACGCGGGTTAACCTGCAATCCCTGACCGTTCACCTTGTCCTGTACCCAACGGTTGCCCGCTTTATGCAGCACCCCGCCTAACTGGCGCGTCAAAAACTGCTCAATGCGCCCGGTGTCCGGGCGGATAAACTGCCCCAGCATCGGCAATGAAATGTCACTCTGCCCGCCGGCAAACGGGTAGCGACCGGCAAAGGCGCTATTCCAGTTAGCCACTATTGCTGTCTGCCACTGTTCATTTAAACTTGCCGCTGCCGGTTTCAGTATTCCCTGCCATGCCTGATTTAACGGCTGTACGAACATCGTCTGACCGAAACCGCGCCACTGGGCTCCCAAACCGGCCGCCATCAGATTGCCGTAGCCTTGCGTCTCCGTCAGGTCGGTGCTTTTGCCCTGAAACACCGTCTGCGCCAGCCTGCCCACCCTCTCCGAGGGGTCGTCACTGTTGTCCATCTGTTGCAGTTTCAGCCGCACCTGCGTGACACGGGTCAGGAAGGTTTGCAGGTTGAGGTTGCTGTCCGCCGTTATGACATCCGATGCCTTATTTTTCCCCATCAACGCCAGTAACGGACCGAAAGTGCTGTCCATCGGTCCGTTTACTTCGCCAGCCTGTTGGTTAATCACCGGCACCGCCGTTTTATTCAGCAACGTCTTCGCGGATTTCACCCATGCATCCGATAACGCCGGCCCCTGCCGGCCGGTCTGCCCCTGATACGCCACCGTGTTCATCAACGCTATCAGCGGGGACTGGCGCACATCCGTCATCAGGGTTAACTGGTCTGTCACCCCGGCCAGATTACGCGCTTTGTTCCAGCGCAGGCTGTTGAGAAAATCCTGCCAGGCCCCGGCAAAATCGGTAAAGTAACGCGCGGTCAGGCGGGCTTTCAGCTCCGCCGGTGAGACGGCTGCCGGGACGGCCTGACGGTTATCACTCAATACCCAGTCAATCGCTTCCTTGCGTGAAGCCACCGCGTTATCAATCGCTTTCTGTATCTGCCCTTCCCACGCCTGACGGGTAAACATTCCCGGCACCACGCGTGTCGTGGTAAACAACCGTTCCGCCTCGGTGTCGCCGGTCATTTGCCTTAAGGTCAGGTCGGCATAATCCTGCTCCACCGATTGCAGCATCTGCTGGTAGAGCGTGGCTTCCGCATTGTGCCGCCCCATCTGTTCCAGCAATATCCGGCGCGCCTGACTGACCAACGCCGTGTCCGGCGTAATCCGCCATTCCGGATGGGCGGGCAGATTCTCCGCATAAAAATCCCACAAATCCGGGGCCGCGCTCAACCACACGCCGGGGGCAATACCGGCCCGGGCCGGCTCATTTTCACTGAGGACGCGGGTTAAAAACGCGGCCTCCGCTCTCTGTGGGTAGGCCATCATCAGATACGCTTTAAGCTGGTTGTGCGCGGCTTTTGCCCGGCGGGCCCGTTGCGGGCTACCCGGGGGCAGATTCACCAGGGCGCTCAATTTTTGGCGCAGTATCGCCGCCGCCTTATCCCGTATCAGCCGGTTATTCATCTGGGTGTAGTACGGCAACACCGCCGTCAACAGCGGCTGATTTTGATTCAAACCGAAACGCTGATACCAGGGGGCACCGTGTTCGGCCCGGTACTGCAACCGGCCCAGTTCATTACGCAGCGCCTTAAACGCCATCAACTGGGCGTCGGACGCCTCAGGACGGGCTTGCAAATCAGTCACCGCCGCGTTGATCTCCGCTATCTGGTCGCGGTTGGTAAAAAAAGAAAGCACACTGCCCGCGCCCCACAATAAGGCCAGGGCCATCAGGCCGTGATAAACGTTGCGCTTCTGGATCCAGCCGACCCGTCTGCCGTGCCGGTGCCGACTGTCAGCTAATACCCCCTGCCAGGCGGCATCGGGCAGCCAGCTTTGCGGTCCTGCATCCGGGGTCGCCGCTAGCGGCAGACTGAACATCAGGCCACGCAACGACACGACCTGAGCGTACTCCGCCAGCCACGGCGTTAACATCTTGCGCCAGTGGGCAATGCCTGTTTTCTCCAGCGTGGAGGCCAGCCGATACAAAAAATCATGGGCATTCTCGGGCAACAGTTGCTGCATCCCCCGCTTGCGTATCGGGTCAATCAACTGGCGTAGCTGGGTCTCCACCATCTCGGGGGTACAGCGTTCAGGCAAAAAGCACCCCACCGCCTGAGTCACCCGCCCTTCCTGTGACCAGAGACTGTGACACACCTGCCACAAATAGACCGGTGCCTGCCAGTGCAACTGTTGGGCCTGTTTCTGCAACATCCGCAATGCCTTATCCACCCAGACCGGTTGGGCGCTTTGTTGTTCGGTCAATGCCCAGACGATACCGTTGAGCGGACGGAAACGGCGCAAGCGACGCAGGGCCGCCAGTTGCGCGGCATCGGGTTCAGTGTGTAAACTACCGCCCCACAGCAGGAGCGTACGATGGCCCTCCAGCCAGTGTTGCGTCGTCAACCCCGGTACAATCGCTTCCACAAGCGCCTTTTTACCTGTCACCAGTAAAATTCGCACTTTAAAACGCCAGAAATAACCATAGCGCCGACGAGCACGGCTTTTCAGCGCCCAAAAATAAGATGGCTCTTCAGAGGAAAGTGCTTTTCCTCTGAAGGCATTGGGCACTTTCTGTGGGGGTGTCCCCTGTTTGACGTCACGAATCAGGTTCAACAACCAGATGACGCCCACCATACTGACTATCCAGACAACTATCTTGAGCGCCGGCGTATTTAATCCTAACTGATCCCCTCGGAGATATAGCAGCCCGCCTGACACCAGTGCTATCAGCGGGGTTATCAACCCCACCCCCAGATTACGGGTAATAAACGCTTTAGACATAGGAATTTCCTGATGTTATCGCCGGGTTTACTGGGGAGACCGTCCCCAGTTGTAACGTAGCATGCTGAGAAAGCAGAAAAAGCTGAGGGACATGTTGATATTCCGCCATTCTCATAGCGAGCGTCAGGGTAAACCAGTCGGTAAAATCCCCTGATTTCCCCAGCCAGTGGCTCACACACTGGTGATCCGGCATGACCGGTGCTGTCGTCACCTCTGGTGATAACAAAGATGTCAACACTTGATTCAGCTGGATAAGTAAGCGATCTTTTATGGCGGGATCAACATCGTTGTCCCACAGTGTCCCCGCCGCGACAGCCGGGCATTGATAATGCAGAAACCGGGCGATATCCCGCTGAGCATCATCAGGCGTTGTCGTCATTGTACGATGCAAACAACATTTTGCCGGCAGCTTAGAAGACGATGCTGTTAATAACCAGGCTACTGCGCCATCACTGGCCCTGCTACGCTCATCAGGACTTTCCCACGACCATGTGATTATCAGCATCAGATCCTGGCTTTCCGTCACCAGCCAGTCATTGAGTTGACTGGCATAATCCGGTTTCAGCACAACAGGGCCTTGTAACTGCGACAACGAAAACCCCAGCTTTTGCCAAACCTGGCAGAATTGATGCCAAACGGTCTCTGCGACCGGTAAAGGGAAATAGAGAGTCAACTGACGGCGAGTAACATGTTTCAGCAAACTCTGGCGCATCGGTCCTAACACCTCTTCAAACAAGCGGGTATACCCCGGAAAAGGCGGTAAGACCAGGGCACTATCGCCATTGACTAACACCGCACTGTCCGCCGGTGACGGGACTTCAGGCGGAAAAATCGCATGATAATCCACGACCTTCATGCCTTGTGAAGCCCACGCTTGCCAATACGCTTCCTGCCAGGCATTTTCCTGCGTCAGTAGCTCCGCCTGCTCCAATTCCACGCCGTAACGAAAAAACTGCCAACCGGCTATCAACCCGAACACCATCGCGGCTCCTACCACCGCAACCACGGCGTAGAACACGCTACGGGGATCTTCAAACATGTACCAAAAACCACTGGCGGCCACCACCACGACAAAACAGATCAGACTGAACAGCCGCCACCAGAGTGACCAGTTCAACGACGCTGGCCGGTGCACAACATGCGGTTCCGGAATTTCCCAGGTCATCACGCTTCCCCTCCGGTACCCATTTTCGATGTGCTGGAAATGACATAACAACCGCATTGACAAAGGGCTTTATCAAAAGCGACCAGCTTGCCATCAGAGATAAATTGGGCATTGGCTTTGACAATACGGTTAATACCATGCCCTTCCAGCGGACAACTGACTACATCATGCAATAACGCGGCGCTTTTACCGTCAATTTCTATTGAGGAAGAAGCGGAAATCACTTCACCGCCGCTGCTGAGCTTATCACCCAGGCGAATAATGCCTTCAAACATAATAGCTCCGGTATAATTAAGGATAAATTTTTCACATCTCAAGAGCAGCAATAACTACTGTTTATCACCCTGATTATTTGACGCCGCCAGCGACAGCGTATTAACGACTTTTTCCAGCTCTGCTCTATCAATAAATTTCGTTGAACACACTATGTCGATTTTTCCCTTTAACTTAACGGAAACAATTACTTTATTTTTACGTTGTTCAACCTGTTCAATACATCCATAAGGCAAAAAAATCGTTTTACTAAAAGTGGTCGGGGTTAACAAAAAGCCGTTCTCTTTCTCGGCAAAGAAATAACGATCTTTTATTTTACGATATGAGACATAATGCATCACCGCCATCGTGATACACGTACTACTTAAACCTTTAATCAAGAGTAAAATAGCCCCCCCGCTCCAAATTAACGCTTTGTATCGATACTCGTCCCGTAAAAAACAAACCGCGCTATCTGGGACGGTATTATTATTTTCACACTCAGCAAATGAAGAAAGTGCCACGCGTTGAATAGACAATAAACACCCAATAAAATAAACCACCCCCAACGGAAAGACACAAGACACGATAAAAGAACTGATTTTTGCATACTTTGGCATTTTGATAATAATAAATAAATTAACAATTTGCAGGAAAATGAAAACCTGTAGCACTTTATCCACGATAAATAACTTATCAACCACACTTTGTAATTGATAAGAGAGATCATCATAACTGGCATAAAGCGCCCTGGTCGCCACCAGTGAAGCCAAACATATTAATACATTAATGGTAAAACCGACGAAAACCATTTTATAGATCTGTTTCATAAAAAAACCTCAATTTACACAAAATTACCTATCACTCGAATAGTATTAGATAACACTTTACCTTCGATAATTCGTTGCTGATTTTTTCAAAGTTTCGCTGCGATTCCGGGTCAATCAATTGGGTTGATTTCATAATTTCAACCAATCTGATCAAAGAAATAATACCTTTAAACATAACAGTTTCTTACCCGGTAATTACTTGAGTCAGTAATAGTAATAATAGCTTACGAAACAAGCTCTATCTGGCAATACTCTATCACTGTCTTTACCGGGTTCCCTCTCAGGGGAATTAGCCTTAATTTCCTTAAGCCTCTTTTTTGTTAATCGTCTAAGATTAACCTCTGTAGGGTCAGGGAAACCTAATGCAGTGAAAATCTCTTCAGCCAACCTAATCGAG